>CAVTUP010000009.1:0-573942 GCA_963737915.1 uncultured Acidobacteriaceae bacterium
AAAAGTCCTCCGCTGCCTCCTGGTGGACGTGGCCCTCAGGATGCTTTCTCCTGGACCTGGGTGCCGGCGGAGGGCACCAGCGCGAGATTGCGCGCCGCCGCCGAACCCGCGTCGACGCCAAAGAGCTGCGCGACCTCGTTCATTCGCCGCCTGTCCTCGGCGGAGAATTCCCCGCGCCCGCCGAGCGCCTGCTTGACGAGTTCGAACGCCGCGGCCCGGGTCTGGGCATCGGGCGGGAGCATCGACGGAATTGCGGCGAGCGCGGCATTCTGGTCGAGCAGCAGCATGTTGAACTGCTCGCGCACCAGCGCCTTGAAGATCGATAACGGCATGTCGCCGTGCGCGCCGCGAAGGCGGCGCACGGTCTCGAAGCCGCGCTCGTCGACCGAAGCCCGCCCCATGCCGGCGTAGATGAGCGCGCGGATGACGGCTTCGCGCACGCCCCCGAGGGGGATGCGCGATTTGAGGTCGGCGATCTTGCTCTGCAGCAGCTCGCCGTGAAGCGGGCTCTTCGCTGCCTTGCGCAACGGACGCGTCGCGGCGGGGTTTACGCCGACCGCCGCCTGCACCGCCGGCAGGCCGTATACCGCCAGGAAGGTGCGCTCGGCCAGTGTCTCGCTTGCCTCCCGCCAGGCGTCGAGCGTCGCGACGATCTGGCGCGATAGGTTCTCCTGCAGCGCGACGAATGGATTGCCGGCGCTTACGGACTTTCGGGTCTTGCGAGCCTGCTCGGCCAAGGCCGCGACCGGAGCCATCATGGGGTTAGCATTGGAGAAGAGCTCGTATTGCAGCCGGAGCGGATGCAGCTGTTGCATCCATTCTGCCATCGGGGAGTTGACGAGCGCGCGAACCATGGGCTGCGCGAACGTGCGGTAGAGCGCGAGGTTGGTTTCCGATACCCGGGCGGCGGTCGCGAACCGGCGCTCGTCGGCCGCGTCGTTGCCGCCGAACGCCCGGATGTCGTCCAAGGTCCTCGCTTCGCAGCGCATCACCCAGTCTCCCGCCGCGAGGTCCGGGTTGGTGGTGTCCTCGGTCTTGGTTTCGAACACGGCCTCGTAGAGCCCTGGCGGCAGCGTATCGATCAGGTCGATATTGCTCGAGAATTCGCCGTGTTCCTTTCGAGCCACGCCGCCGGACACGAAGATTCCGAGGTGACCCACGCTCTCATGCACCGTGTAGACGATCGTCTGACCATAAGATCGCATCTCGTCGACGTCGTCGTACAGGTCGAGTATCCAATCCAGCGCCTGCTGCGGCGGCGTGATGTTGTCGCCTTTCGAGCAGAACACCACGATGGGTGAGCGGATGTTGCGAAGGTCGATCGCGGCGCCGTCCGAAGTCTGGATCTTTCCAGCTGCCAGATTGTTGCCGACGAACAGCTCGTCAACGATAAACTGGATTTCTTCCGCGTTCAGGTTGACGTGACCTCCCCACCAGCGCTCGAAACCCAGATAGCGCGGCGCCTCGGTGTCGATCTTGGAATACAGGTTATACGGCTTGGTCCACAGCGTGTTGGCGGGGTTCTGGTTCTCGAAGTTCTGCACCAGCCAGGCGCCGTCGAACTTGCCGTGGCCGAGATCGCTGGCGAAGGCGGTCAACCAGCTGCCGCCCAGGAGGCCCCCGCTGTAGCGCATCGGGTTCTTGCCGTGCACGCCAGCCCAGTACGACAGCGGCGAGCCGGCGATAATGATGGGCCCGAACAATTCGGGGCGCATGGCGGCGAGCATCATGATCGCCCATCCCGCCTGGCAATTGCCGACGACACATGGTTTGCCGTCGGCTTCCGGATGCAGCGCGATGACCTTTTCGAGGAACACCGCCTCGGCACGCGCGACGTCTTCGATGGTCTGGCCCGGCATGGGGTCCGGCAGGAAGCCGACGAAATAGCAGGGATGCCCCGCTTTGAACGCGACGCCGATCTCGCTGTCGGCCTTGAATCCGCCGATCCCGGGCCCGTGGCCGGCACGCGGATCGACGATGATGAACGGACGCCGCCCCGGATCGAGCTCGATGCCCGGCGGCGGAATGACTCTCGCCAGGCAGTAGTTGACCGGACGAGCGAGGTTTCTGCCGTCCACGACGAGCTCGACGTCGTAGTCGAGCACGTGCGGAGCGGTTTTGGCGATGTGCTCGCGATACTGGTCGCTGCGTCGGCGCATTACGTCCCAGAACAGCACGCTGCGCTGCGCCGCATCGACCATGTATTCCATCGCCGGCGCGAACATGCCGAGCGGCAAGGTAGACGTAGTAAATGAACTTGCCGGGGATGACGGCCTTGGATCGGATGGCATCGTCTCGCTCCTTTTGCTGTCTCCTCGCTGCGCTCTGCCAGGCGAGGCAGGGCGAGCGGCGTCAACCCTTGCGCCAATTCCGCTGCCGCATCATCTCGAACTGAACGTTGGGGTCTGGATCGGTGTGCCGCCGTTGGCGACCATATGCGTCATGGGGTTTCGCCTGTAGGAGAGGCTGCGACGGGGCCTCGCGCGCGGGCGCCGCGAGAGCGGACGAAGCAGGGGTGGCGATCATGATCGCCAGAATATACGCGAGCTTCATGCCCGACCTCCGTTACGGATGGAAACGCGCCGTGTCGGCAAGCATTCCGCGCGCGGGCCATGCGGGCGGTCGAAACGGAACGGACTACGCCGTTGCCGCGAGACGACGCTTGCCTGCCGTTCACGCGGCGGCGAACAGGGCTCAACCCCATTTCAGCGTCATGCCCACATCACCGGGCATGCCGCCGGGAAACTCGAGAATTTCCACCTTCAGCGTGTAGCCGCGCGAACGGAAGTACTTGGCCCACAGTTCATAGATCTCTCTCGGCACACCCGTGAGGGTGCTTTCCCAGCCCGCCTCCTGTTGATTGATGGCGCGGCCGCGATCGGTACAGAGCTGGTTGGGAAAGCGATGCACCTGCACCTCGGTAAGGCCATTGCTCACCGCGCGCTCGATGATCTTGATGGCGCGTCGGATGGCCTCCTCGTCGGAGAGGCCCGACGGCTTATTGAGCTGGTCGAGCAATGCCCTTTTCTCGGCTTCGGCCTCGGCGAGCTTCTTCGCTTGTTTTGCTGCCTCCTCGGCTTCTGCAAGTGCGAGCTTGGTCATGAAATCGCCGGCGCTCGGCAACAGCGCGTCGGGTTTGCTCGCCATACTTTGCTCCTTGGCCGACATCAGTATCGTTCGCAACGAAGCTGGATGATTTTCATCAACGACCTGTAACGAGGATGCATAACAATAGAACAACACACAAGAAGATAGTTGGAGGCGTTGCCATGGTCAAAAAGTCAGCGGAGAGCGCGGGCGCGAAGCCAAGCCGGTGGTAACGAGTTCCGTTCCGGAGGCCTCGGGGTCCTATCAAGAATGCGTGATACTGCGCATGCAAAGGGGGGGCAGACAGGCGCGCCGGATGTCCGATGAATGACCAAAGCTGCTGCAGATGTTCCCGCGCCCAACGATGCCTGGGTGACCGATCGCACCTGACAGCCCGCGATCCTGCAAGGCGGCCACGCACGCTTTGCATCCGCGCAACGCCTGAGAATAAGCGCAAGACGGAAACCGCCCCGGTACGTGCCGGTGACAAGGAAACGGAATGCGTCGATCGCAGGTCGTCACCGGAACCGGGAAGTTCCCGCAGCACGGCGCGCGCGTGAGCACGCGCCCGGCGGAGGAACAAGGCCGCGTATCGGTGGGGTCCCAGGCTGCGGAAGGTTCTCTTGCAGCCGCGGCCGGCATGCGCTTTCATCACGCCGACCAAGAGGCCGAAGGATGATCCCGGCTGCGAAAGCCAAGCTGCTGGAGGGTAAGAAGGGTCTCGTCGTCGGCATTGCCAATGCCAACTCGATCGCCTGGGGCTGCGCCAAGGCATTCCGGGCATTCGGGGCCGAGCTCGCGGTCACGTATCTCAACGACAAGGCCAGGAAATACGTCGAGCCTCTCGCCCGCGAGCTTGAGGCGCCGATCGTCATGCCGCTCGACGTGCGCGTCCCGGGCCAGATGGAAGCGGTCTTCGAACGGATTGCCAAGGAGTGGGGCAGCCTCGATTTCGTCGTCCACTCCATCGCTTTCTCGCCCAAGGACGCACTGCAGGGGCGGGTCGTCGATGTGTCGCGGGAGGGCTTTCTGACCACCCTGGACGTTTCCTGCTGGAGCTTCATTCGCATGGCGCATCTGGCGGAGCCCCTGATGCGCAAGGGTGGCGCCCTGTTCACGATGAGCTATTACGGCAGCCAGGTGGTCGTGAAGAACTACAACATCATGGGCGTCGCGAAGGCGGCGCTCGAGAGCGCAGTGCGCTACCTCGCAGCCGAGCTCGGTCCCAAGGGCATCCGCGTGCACGCGATCTCACCCGGGCCGCTCGCGACGCGGGCCGCCTCCGGAATCCCGGAGTTCGACGCGCTGCTCGACAAGGCCAAGGTCAAGGCGCCGGCGCGCAGTCTCGTGAGCATCGACGACGTGGGCGTCGCCACTGCCTTCCTGGCGCACGACGCGGCGCGCCTGCTCACCGGTGAGACGCTGTACGTGGACGGCGGTTATCATATTATCGACTAGCTCGCCCGACGACACCAAGGCGCATCCCCGACACATCGGGGCACCGCGAGTCCTGCAAGGTCCGCACCTAACCGATGGACGATCCCATGGCGATGAAACGGCCGGCCGGCGTTGATGAAAACGCCGGGATGAAGCGCAAAGCCTACGAGAAGGAGCTGCGCAAGCTGCAAGTCGAGCTTTGCCACTTGCAGGCCTGGGTCAAGGCCAAGGGCGCGCGGATCATCATCGTGTTCGAGGGCCGCGATGCCGCGGGCAAGGGCGGCACCATCAAGGCCATCACCGAACGGGTGAGCCCGCGCGTCTTTCGCGTGGTGGCGCTGCCGGCGCCTTCCGATCGGGAAAGGACCCAGTTGTTCATGCAGAGGTATATCGAGCGATTCCCCGCGGCCGGCGAGATCGTGATCTTCGATCGCAGCTGGTATAACCGCGCCGGCGTCGAATACGTCATGGGCTTCTGCAGCGACGAGCAGCATCGCCGGTTTCTCGAGCTTTGCCCGCAGGTCGAGAAATATGCCGTCGACGGTGGCATCATCCTGATCAAGATCTGGCTGGAAGTCGGTAAGGAGGAGCAGGAGCGACGGTTCCATGCGCGCATCGATGACCCGGTGCGGCAGTGGAAGTTGAGCCCGATGGATCTCGAGTCCTTCCGGCGCTGGTATGCCTATTCACGCGCACGCGACATGATGCTCAAGGGCACGGACAGCAAACACGCGCCCTGGCACGTCGTACGCTCGGACGACAAACGGCGCGCACGGCTCAACTGCATCTCCCATATCCTGAAGCGGATTCCGTTCGAGAAGGTACCGCGCCCGAAGATCAAGCTGCCGAAGCGATCGGACAAGGGAAGATATGATGATCAAGCTTCACTGACGGGAGTGAAATTCGTCGCGGAGAGATACTAGAGCGCGTTCCGTTTGCGTTAACTCGATATCCTGGTGAGGCGCGCTCTGGATTCCTTGGCTTGATGAGCTCGGCGACGGGAACCCCTTTGAACACCGGATAAAGTCGCGCTGCGGCGTCGAAGCTCTGTTGGATCAAATCCAGCTCGTAGGCGGCCAGCGGCTCCAGCATCCGGCCGCCGTATTCGACGCTCGCGGCTACTCCGCCGCCGCGTGCGGCCGCGGCTCGGCATCGCGCGCACCGGCTGACGCCGGGCCGCCAGGTTGAAGCTTCGGGCGCGCGGATGGCCTGAGCTTTTCCCGGATGCCCTGGAACGTTACGTAGAGCGGCGGGATGACGAAAATACCGATGACGGACGCCACGATCATGCCGCCGAACACTGGCGTCCCCACATTGCGGCGCGCCAGCTCCGAAGCGCCCGTGGCGACCACCAGCGGCAGCAGGCCGAGGATGAAGGCGAGCGACGTCATCATCACCGGCCGGAAGCGCAGCCGCGCGCCTTCCGTCGCGGCCTCGAGCAGGGGGACGCCTCGCTCTCTCTGTTCCTTTGCGAACTCGACGATGAGGATGCCGTTCTTCGCCGCGAGCCCGATCAGCACGATCATTCCGATCTGGCCGTAGAGATCGAGCGTCAGCCCGCCCAGGACGATCGCGGCGAACGATCCGAGGATGCCGACCGACACCGACAGCAGGACCGGCACCGGAATGGTCCAGCTTTCGTACAGTGCGACCAGAAACAGGTACGCGAACAGCACGGCAAACCCGAGGATCATGGTGGTCTTGCCCTCGGCCCGCTTCTCCTGGAACGCGGTATCGGTCCATTCGCCGGCATATCCGGACGGAAGCGTACGCGCTGCAACCTCGTCCATGGCCCTGAGCGCCTGCCCGGAGGAGATGCCCTCCGCCGGGCCGCCTTGTACGGTCGCCGCCCGCAGGTTGTTGTAGCGAATGAGCGCGGGCGGACCGACCACGACGCGGATCTCCACCAGGCTTCGCAAGGGGATCATCTTCCCCTCGGCATTGCGCACGTTGATGCGATAGATGTCGTCGATGCTCCGCCGATCGGCGCCTTCGGCCTGAACCTGGACCTGCCAGCGGCGGCCGAACAGGTTCATGTCGTTGACGTAGAACCCACCCAGCGACGCCTGCAAGGCCTGGAATACGTTGCTCAGCGGCACGCCGAGGACCTGCACCTTGTCCCGATCGATATCGAGGTAGATTGATGGGTTCGCGTCCGAGAACGTGCTGAACACCCGCGTCAATTTCGGGTCCTCGTTGGCGGCGACGGTGAGGCCGCGCAGCGCTTGCGCCAGCGCCTTTGGATCCCCGCCGCGCAGGTCCTGCACGACATAGGTGAAGCCGCCGCCCGTGCCGAGGCCGAGGATCGGCGGCGGCGACATCGGGACCACGGTTCCACCCTGGATCTGACGGAACTTGGTGCCGAGACGCTCGATCAGCGCCGGCGCCCCGAGCGAGCGGTCCTTGCGCTCCTCGAAGGACTTGAGCGTGACGACCATGAAGGCCGCATTCGACTGCGAATAGTTGTCGATAAAGTTCAATCCGATGACCGAGGTGAAATCGGCAACCGCCTCTTCCTCGCGCAGCATCTCCTCGACCTGGCGCACCACCTCGGACGTGCGCGCGATCGAGGCGGCGCCGGGGGTCTGAATCACGACGAACAATGCGCCCTGGTCGTCCTCGGGCAGGAAGCCGGTCGGCGCGACGCGGGCCAATCCGACAATGCCGACGCTCGCGACCGCGACCATCGCCAGTCCGATGATTGCGACCCGCAGCAGCCGCGCGACGGCGCCGCCATAGGCGTCGCGCACGCGGTCGATCGAGCGCATCACCCATCCGATCGGCCCCCGCCGGGGCCCGTGATGCGGACGAAGCAGCACGCCGCAAAGCGCCGGAGACAGCGTCAGCGCGTTGATCGCCGACAGGAACATCGACACCGCCACGGTGACCGCGAACTGGCGAAACAACTCGCCCGAAATGCCCGGGATGAAAGCGACCGGAACGAACACGGACAGCAGCACGAGCGTGATCGCGATGATCGGAGCGGTGATCTCCTGCATGGCGCGCTTGGTCGCCTCCGAGGGTGACAATTCGGGGTGTTCCTCCATTACCCGTTCGACGTTCTCGACGACGACGATCGCGTCGTCGACCACGATGCCGATGGCAAGCACCAAGGCCAGGAGCGAGACCGAGTTTGCCGAGTAGCCGACGGCCTTGAGCACAATGAACGTGCCGATCAGACTGACGGGCACGGCCAGCGTCGGTATCAGCGTCGCGCGGACGCTTCCAAGAAAGAGAAAGACCACCAGCACCACCAGGACGAACGCCTCGACCAGCGTCTTCTTCACCTCTTCGATGGTCGCGGTGACGAAGCTGGTCGGGTCGTAGGTGACCTTCCAGGCGAGATCCTCGGGGAAGCGCTTTTCAAGCTCGCCGATACGGTCGCGGACGGCCTTGAGCGTGGCGATCGCGTTGGCGCCCGGAGTCTGGTAGATCGCCACCGCTGACGCCGGTCCGCCGTTCAATCGCGTCTCCCGATCGAGATTTGCGGCGCCCAATTCCACGCGGGCGATGTCGCGCAGGCGCAATACCGATCCGTCGGGATTCGTGCGCACGACGATGTTCTCGAACTCGGGAACGCTGGTGAGCCGTCCCTTGGTCTGGACGTTGAGTTGCAGCTGCTGGTCGTCGGATATCGGCCGGGCACCGACGCGGCCGACCGCGGCCTGGACGTTCTGGGCCCGGATCGCATCGATGACGTCGCCGGTGGTGAGCCCGAGGCCGGTCAGGCGGTCGGTCCTGACCCAGGCGCGCATCGCGTAGTCCTGCGGGCCCCACAGCGTCGCATCTCCCACCCCTGGCGTGCTCTTGATCTGGTCGAGGAGATTGATCGTGACGTAATTCGAGATGAACAGCGGATCGTGCGTGTGCTTGGGGGAATAGACGGCGATCACCGCGAGCAACGCGGACGATTTCTTCTTGACCGTGACGCCCTGGCGGCGTGCTTCCTCCGGCAGGCTGGCAAGGGCGATCTGGACCCGGTTGTTGACGTTGACGGTGTTGATATCCGGATCGGTGCCGAGCTCGAATGACGCGGTGAGGGTGTAGCTGCCGTCGTCGCCGCTCACGCTCTTCATGTAGATCATCTTGTCGACGCCGACCACCTGGGCTTCGATCGGCTGAGCGATCGTGGTGTCGACGACGGCGGCTGACGCGCCGGGAAAGCTGGCGGTGACGGAGACCTGCGGCGGAACGATGTCCGGGTATTGAGCGATCGGGATCGAGTACAGCGCCAAGGCGCCGGCGATCGTGGTCACGATCGCAATGACGATCGCGAGCCGCGGCCGGTCGACGAACAGGGCGGAGAGCATCGATCAGTCCTGCCGCACGGCAGGAGGCACCGGACTGGCCCGCACCGCCACGCCCGGACGCACCGCCTGCAGGCCTTCCACGATGACCTGCTCGCCGGCGGTCAGGCCTGCCTCGACGACGACGTTGGCTCCATGCTCGCCGTCGGTCTTGATCCGTCTGGTGACCGCCTTGCCGTCCTCGACCACGAATACATAGACGCCTTTCTGATCGGCGATCAGGGCTGACTGTGGAATCATGACCTTCTCGTCGGGCGTCCCGCTCTCGAGATTGACGCGCACCAGCTGGCCGTCGATCAGGCGGCCGTTCGGATTGGGCATCGTAGCCCGTACGATGACGGTGTCGGTCGAGCGATCGACCGTCACGTCGACAAAATTGATCTCACCCAGCTGGTCGTACAGCGATCCGTCGGAGAATCGGATTTGTGCCTTGATGCTTTTGACATCGGTCGCACGGCCGGTCTGAGTTGCGCGCAGGAATTCGCGCTGGCTCACCGGGAACGTCACATACATGGGATCCAAGCTGACGATCGTCGTGAGGACGCCGCTGTCCGGACTGACGACGTTGCCCTTGGTCAAGGCCGTTCGCCCGATCTTGCCGGCGATCGGCGCAACGATGTCGGTGTAGCCCAGATTGATCTGCGCCGTCTGCAGGTCCGCCTCATTTGTCATGATGGCCCCCTTCGCTTCCCCCTCCGACGCGACGGCTTCGTCCAATTGCTTGCCCGCGCTTACGTTCTTCGCAAAGAGCTCCTCCTGCCGCTGCCGGTTCTTCACCGCGAGCTCGTGCTGGGCCTTGCCGGTCTGCAATCTGCCCTGGGCCTGCTCGACCGCTGCCTGAAACAGGCCTTTTTCGATGCGGTAGAGAGGCTGCCCCTCGTTGACCAGATCGCCTTCCTTGAAAAGGACCGCCTCCAGGTAGCCCTTCACCCTCGCCCGGATGTCGACGCGGTTGATCGCGTCGACCCTTCCGACGAAGTCGAGCGTCTTGGCGATCGGCCGCAGCTCGGCTTGCACGACGCCCACCGGAACGGCCGCAGCCCCTTGCGAATGCGCGTTCGGCGCATACGCGCAGACGAATGCCGCCAGGATGATAGCCCGCATGTGACGACCTCCGTGACGGGGACCAACAATGTCTAAGCGCTGCTGACTGCCATCGGCATTCGGTCCCGATCTCATCCCCATCGCGCATGGAGCGCAATGGCCTGCCAGGATGTCAAGCGCGCTCCGCTACGGATAGGGGTGCGACCAGGCGATCTTAGCCGAAAAATGGTAGATCGCGATGATCATCGAGCGGGGGCACCAGAGGCGAAATCGGCACAGACCGCTGCCTCAAAGGGCCGACATCTGAGCATGACGGCCGTCGATGTCTCCGCCGGCCGGATTGGGGCCGGAGCGAAGGGGCTTTGACAAAAGTCGAAGCAGCCAATAGCGCTATGCCTGTTGGGATCCTGCGGAGGAAACCGATGCTCGATTGGATCGGTACAAAAATCCTGGCGCTGATGACGCTGCTACCCGCCGTCTTCGTGGATGAAAAGTCGCCGAACTTCACCGCCATCCGGGCGATGTTCGGTTTGGGGTTCATCGTTCTGGTCGCATATCTCATCGCGATGCGGCCGTTTCGCTCCGCCATTGCGCGCTGCATGCGAGCGATGTCAAATCTGGCCGCGTGGAAGCGCTGAAGTCTCGCAGTGCAGCGGAGGCGGACCGGACCCTCTGTTCGCTGTACGCCGACCGCGACGGCTGGGCCCGCAAGGCGATTGTGAACGTCGCCGCCTCGGGCAAGTTCTCGAGCGACCGGACGATCGCTCAGTACGCGGCTGAAATCTGGAATGCGAAACCTTGCCCAGCGCAGTAAAACGGCTCAAAGCCGACATGAACACTAGGGCGTCGACCGCGAGCCTTAACGAGTGCAGCGATCGGTTGGAGCTTCCTTGCCGGAACGGCCGTTTAATGTAGGATGGTTTTAGGCTCTGAACCAGCAAGGCATCGCGCGGCTTGACGCCCGTTCAAGGTCGAGACCGATGTTTCGTCTTCAGACCAGGGCTGCCAGGAGACAAGCTCATGACCAGCTCGATAAAATACGTCCGTGTCATGTTGTGGGTAGCATTTGCTTTCAGTCTGGAACCAGCATCTGTTGTTCACGCGCAGGTCACACTCGAGGTTTCAAAACTCACGTGCGAGCAATTGGTGGGTTATAAGATTACGACTTCGGAAAAGATCGCGATGTGGTTGAGTGGCTATCATAGTGGGAAGGCTGGCAACACCTCGCTTGACGCGCAAGAACTGAGCGCCAGTGCAAGAAAGCTGCGAACTTACTGCGCTCGACACGGTCAGACGCTCGTCATGGATGCAGTAGAAGCGGTACTGGCAGGCCGCCGAAAATGAGTGACCACGGGCCTCGCGGCGTGAGGCCGACGTGTGGCGGGTAATGCAGCTAACTCCCTTCGGCCCTTTGGCGAAGGGCAGCGAAGAGGTTGCCGCTCATGGGCGATCCGTTTCTCAACTATTTTGCACTTTTCCTGCTGATTTTCGTCGTCGTGGTGCTGTTCTACGGCATCATCGCGATCCACGACATTCCAGCCCAGATCGCCGAGTCGCGTGATCATCCCCACCGGGACGCGATCCACGCCGCTGGTTGGGTGAGCCTGTTCACGTTGCACGTCCTGTGGCCGTTCCTTTGGATCTGGGCGATGGCGTACCGCCCCGAGCGCGGCTGGGGGTTCTCGGCAACGTCCCGCGGGGGTGGTCCCGAACCGCGGGCCAACGCGAGCGAGCTGGAGGACTTGAAGCGGCGGGTCGCAGAGCTCGAAAGCACCATCAAGGCAGGAGGCGATTGATGGAACTCCTGCTGATCCTGATCTACGTCTCGATCTGCTATGCCGTCTTCAAGATTTTTCGGATACCGGTCAACCAATGGTCTCTCGCGACCGCGGCTCTGGGGGGCATCATCGGTATTGCCTTGCTGCTGCTGATCATGAACTACAATCATCCTTTCACATCCAATGCTCGTATCTATTTCACCGTGACGCCGGTTCTGCCATCGGTCAGGGGCCGCGTCATCGACGTGCCGGCGCCGACGAACGCGCCGCTCAAGGAAGGAGATGTGTTGTTTCGGATCGACCCCGCGCCGTACCAGTTCGTGGTCGACCAGAAGAAGGCTGCGCTGGCGGAAGCCGAGCAAAATGTGAAGCAGCTCAAGGCCGGCCTCGATCAGGCGACGGCAGCCGCCGAAAGGGCCAAGGCGCAGCGCGAGCTGGCGCAGCAGAACTTTGATCGGCAAGCCGAACTGTTCGAAAAGAAGATCATCGCGCAAGCGACGCTCGACACATTTACTCGCAATCTCGAAACGGCGAACCAGTCGCTGTTGGGGGCGAGAGCCGAGGAGGAGCGGGCGCGGCTTGCCTATTCCTCGAACATCGAAGGGGTCAATACGTCAGTTGCCCGCCTGAGCGCCGAGCTCGCCGATGCGCAATGGGATCTCGACCAAACCGTGACGCGGGCGCCCGCGGCCGGGTTCATCACCCAGGTCGGGCTGCGGCCGGGAATGTACGTTGTACCCGCGCCGTTGCGGCCAGTCATGGTCTTCGTTAACACCGACAAGCGCGACCAACAGTTCACGGCGGCATTCCAGCAGAATTCCCTTCAACGGGTGAAGGCCGGCGACGAGGCGGAGGCCGCTTTCGATGCCGTGCCCGGCCGCGTGTTCAAGGGCAAAGTCAGTCTCGTGCTTGATGCGATCGCCGCCGGCCAGTTCGCGGCGACGGGAACGCTCGTGGATCTCGGCGCCCGGACGGAAGGCGGCCGGGCGCTGGCTGTCATCGAGATCGAGGACGACATGTCGCCCTATCAGATTCCGCTCGGCGCCGCCGCGCAGGTCGCCATCTATACCCAGCATTGGCACCATGTCTCGTTGTTGCGCAAAATCCTGCTGCGCATGCGCAGTTGGCAGAACTACATCTTCCTCGAGGGCCATTGACGGTTGAAGCCGGTGCCGGCTCGCGGGGGGCGGCTGAGGCGGAAGTGATCCGATGCGGACCGCTGCTGCTCGACATCAGCAACAGTTCGGTATCGGGAACCTACTGCGACGTAACGGGCAGCACCATCATCTCGATGAGCGTGATCGTGACGAGGACGTTGATCGCTCGATCAAGAGACATGTCACTTCGTCACTAGCGCCGGGCCTGGTCAGGGGTCATACCAGCACACAGCGCGGAGCAGAGCTGGGCCGACAGCGTGAAGCGCTAGTTCAGGTTCCGAGCGTGCTGGCGAATGATGAGCGATCAGCTCGATTGGACGCCTTCGCGGTCAAAAGGTTGAGAATCAACTCAATGCTTGCAGCGGCAATCATTCGCCAAAAATCCAAAATAAAACAAGGCCGCACACTACGACAATCAATAGCAACCACAGTATGATTGATCCCCAATTCCGCATATGTCCGTAAGCTTTATGTCCCATTTGTTTTTCTAACCAATCTTGAGTAAGAGGATGATCATCATCTTTCATGTCTCTCTCCTATAATAGCCGACATCGTTCGATCACTCGTTGGCGGCCGGGGTGACTTCGGCATTTTCCCTTGCATTGAGACGACCGTATCGCCGCCATTGAACATCTTACCCAAAATGGCACTCGCAGTCAGGGACGCCCGGTGACAGGCCACCGTGCATGCGGCAACGGCCGTTCCGCAGCAGCCAAAATAGCGCTATGGCTGTTGGGATCCCGTGGAGGAAGCCGATGCTCGATTGGATCGGGACAAAAATCCTGGCGCTGATGACGCTGCTACCCGCCGTATTCGTGGATGAAAAGTCGCCCAATTTCACTGCCATCCGGGCGATGTTCGGTTTGGGGTTCATCGTTCTGGTCGCATATCTCATCGCCATGCGGCCGTTTCGGTCCACCATTGTGCGCTGCATGCGAGCGATGTCAAATCTGGCCGCGCGGAACACTGAAGCCTGCAGTGCGGCGTGGGCACGCGCCCGGCGCGTTCGCATCCGGATCGCTCGGCCCGCCGATCGGCGCGAGGTGACGACCAATGCCCGAAGCAGCCAGGTATTCGGCGATTGAAGTGCTGCGCGATGGATCTCGCGTCGAAATCCGCGCGCTCAGGCCAGAGGACCGGGCCGCGGTCCTCGCCGCCGTCGACCATACCAGCGCGAGGTCCCTTTACCGCCGTTTCTTTGCCGCGAGACGCAGCTTCACCGAGCGGGAAATCGCGTTCTTCGTGAACGTCGACTTCACCAACCACGTGGCTTTGATCGCGGTGGTGAAGCACGACGATGGCGGAGAGGAGATCGTTGGCGGTGGGCGTTACGTCATGTTGCAGCCCGGACGCGCCGAGGCGGCCTTTACCGTGGTCGACCAGTTCCAGGGACGGGGTCTCGGCACTGTGCTGCTGCGCCATCTAGCCGCGGTCGCCGGTGGCGCCGGCATTCATGAGCTGGTCGCGGAGGTCTTGCCGGACAACACGCCGATGCTGGAGGTGTTCGAGAACAGCGGCTTCCCGCTGACGTCCAGGCGCGAGCCCGGCGTGGTGCATGTCACGCTTCGCTTGCGCTGAGCATGCGCGGTCCGGCCATTCGGCAGGGCAAGAAGGACTCCGGCTTCCCTGGTCGACGCGAGTGGAGCGCTCAGACCTTGATGGCCGGAGCGTCCCGGTAGTGGCTGAGCACCCGAACGATTGGCCGGTCAGGCCTTTCGCCGGCACGCCCGTGTGTTCCGCCCGCGCCGACGCCTGCAGCATGTGAAAGAGGTTGGCGCAAGTGCTACCTTGACCTCACATAGGTAGCACCGAGAATGAAATGACAGGAGCGACGGTGATACGCCGTCCGCATTGATGCAAGGAAACTCAATGCGTTATGAACCGGCCATCCGAAGACGAGCCGGGGCGGTAAGGCCGGCCGGAATGGCTGAGGCTGTAGCTTGAGCATCGGCGAATTGTTCTTAAGGCAAAGAGGACTTCGGCAGTGAATGACGATGATCGATCTTTGAAGCCCGGGGCATCGAATGATGAGCTTGTGCTTTTCGTCATTCGAATCGTTTGCCTCGGACTGCTAGGATACTGGTCGCTTATCCTGATCAGACCATTTTTGACGATCATTGTCTGGAGCGTCATCATTACCGTGGCACTCTACCCGGTCTTCGATTGGCTCTCGGCGAAACTCTATGGCCATCGCGCACTGGCAGCGATTGCAATTACTGTTTTCATGTTTTTCGTGTTGCTCGGACCAGTGACGTGGCTCGCCGTCAGCTTGGCTGAAACCGTTCGCGCGCTGCTTACTCGCTTCGGCGACGGGAGTCTGGCAGTTCCTCCTCCTTCCGAAGCGGTAAGAGTGTGGCCGCTCATCGGCGAAAAAATTTATGAGACGTGGCAGCTCGCGTCGACCAACCTTCACGCCCTCGTCATCGACGCGGTCCCGTATCTCACGCCCCTGGGCACCACCTTGCTCAACACGGCGGGCAGCGTGGGTCTAAATCTGCTCAAGTTCACTCTTGCACTCGTTATTTCCGGTTTTCTTTTTATTCCGGGCCCGGCACTGATCCATTCCACCAAGAATGTTCTCGGCCGTCTTGCGGCCGGGCGGGGTGAAGAGTTTGTCGATTTGGCGGGAGCGACAATCCGCAACGTTTCACGCGGCATTATCGGCATCGCGATCCTGCAGGCGCTATTGGCGGGCATCGGCTTGCTGTTCGCCGGCGTTCCCGCGGCAGGTCTGTTCAGCTTTTTGGTTCTGTTCCTCGGCATAGTTCAAATCGGCCCGTCGGTCGTCCTGGTTCCGCTGATCATTTGGAGCTGGTTTGCGATGGATACGACCATGGCCATTCTGTTTACGTGCTACATGGTGCCGGTAAATTTGATCGACAACATCATGCGACCGCTGGTGGCGAAAGGCCTGACGACACCGATGCCGGTCATACTGGTCGGGGTCCTCGGCGGCACGCTCATGCATGGCGTGATTGGTCTATTTGTTGGACCGATTGTGCTTTCGATCGCCTGGCAGTTGCTTGTGGTCTGGACACACGACGCGCCGTAACGCATGCGGCGTGGGCGGGCAAGGCTGGAATTCTTCGTGCTGACGAGCCCTCCCGAACGCAGGACGTTACAGCGATTCCGCGTCCCATCAGCACATTCGTGAACCGAGGATTTGTCAGAACTTCATTGCCGTCCCCGCCAACCAGGTGCTCTCCGCGGTACCGACGAAGTATCCATTCGGCTGGTCCGGGCTAATGCCAAACTTATTCTTCCACCAGCGATACCCGCCGAAGATCACATAGCGTCGAGGCAGCCCAACGGCATACACTCCAGTCGTAGCAGGAAGATCGCCATGCCCGCACCCGCAATCAGCCGTCTTGCCGCCTTCGCCGCCATGCTCCTGCTGGCGGCTCCAGTTCACGCCCAGCCCGGCGGCGGCGCGGAGAACGTGGTGCTGGCGGTGCCCAATGTCGCGCTCACGTTCGCGCCGGGTTATCTCGCGGAAGACCTGGGCCTGTTCGCCAGGCACGGACTGAACGTCAAGAGCGTGGTGATCACCGGCATCGGCTCGGCCAACGCGGTGATTTCCGGCAGCGCGGACTTTGCGCAGATATCGGGCGCGACGCTCACCCGCGCCGCCGCGCGCGGCCAACGGCTGCTCGGCATCGTGAGCACGCTCAACCGGCCGACCATCCAGATCGTTTTGCGCAAGGAGATCGCGGCAGCGGCCGGCTTCGATCCCAAGGCGACGCTCGAGCGGCGCGCGCAGCTCATGCGCTCCCGCACCATCGCGGTCGATTCCATCAATTCCGTCATCCACGCCTATGTGCTGCTGCTGGCGCGCCGCGCCGGCTACAGTCCCGACGATATCCGCATCGCGCCGATGGCGCCGAACAGCGCCATCGCGGCGTTCCAGACGCGCCAGGTCGACGGTTTTGCGATGTCGATGCCGTGGCCGTTGCAAGCCGTGCTGGAGGGCAGCGCCGTCGTGATCGCCAGCGGCTCCGACGGCGACCCGCCCGACATGTATCCCTTCGGCCATAACACCTTCGTCGCCAAGCCGGAGACGTGCGAACGGCGCAAGTCCGTCTGCGTCAAGCTCGGCAAGGCCATGGTGGAGGCGATCGACGCGCTGCTCGATCGGCCGGCCGAGGTGCTTCCGTTGATCAAGAAGCGCTTCGAGGCGCTCGACGAGAAGCTGCTCGCCGCCGGTCTGGCGGAAATCCGCAAGGGCACGCCGCGCCCGCCGGTCGTGACCAAGGCCGATCTGGAGAATGCCGAGCTCTACAATATCGGCGCCGGCCTGTTGAAGCCGGAGGAGAAACTCAAGTCGTATGACGGGCTCTACACGGATGAATACGTGAAGTGAGGCGAGTGGCGTAGGGTGGGCAATCACGTCTCATCCACGACTGCACGCGCCGCGCTTTCGCATGCACCCCCGTATGCGACCAAGGCGGATCGGCAGCAACCATTGCTCTCGTGTCCCGGCCGAGTGCAGCGAGCGCCCTTGCGCGAGGGGAACGAGAGCCGGGACCCAGCGCGATCACGCGCGAAGCACGACATGGTTTGATTGCGACCCGTCGTGTCGCCCCTGGGTCCCGGCGCTTCGCTCGCTGACGCTCGCTCGGCCGGGACACGAGAGCGTCGGCCGCCGTGGAGCCTCACGCTAGGCATGAGGCGAGAGAGACCGCGTCACGTTTCGTCCACGACGCGGTTGCGCAGGGTGCCGATGCCGGAGATCTCGACCTCGAGCACGTCGCCGGGCTTCATCCACAACGGCGGGGTGCGACGGTGGCCGACGCCGTCAGGCGTGCCGGTCGCGATCACGTCGCCCGGGACGAGCGAGGTGAAATCCGAGCAGAAGGCGATGATCTGCGGCACGGAGTAGATCAGGAGGTCGGTACCGGACTTCTGCACCTCCTCGCCGTTGAGGCGCGTGGTAAGCACGAGGCGGGTCGGGTCGGGAATCTCGTCTGACGTCACGATCCACGGTCCGAGCGGTCCGGTGCCGGGGAAGTTCTTTCCTGACGTCACCGAGTATTTCTGGTAGTCGCGCACGCTGCCGTCGACGAAGCAGGTGTAACCGGCGACGTGATCGAGTGCGCGCGCGACCGGGATGTGGCGGCCGCCGCGGCCGATGACGATCGCAAGCTCGCCCTCGAAGTCGAACTGTTGTGACACCGAGGGGCGGATCATCTCGCCGTCCTGCCCGGTCAGGGTATTGGCTAAACGGATGAACATGCTCGGCTGCTTGGGCAGCTCGCGGCCGGTCTCGGCGGCATGAGACCGGTAGTTGATGCCGGCGCAGAGAATCTTTTCCGGGTTCGGGATCGCCGGGAGAAATTGGATCTCCGCGAGCTTGTGGTCGGGCTTTGCCCCGTCCGCGGCCTTTCTGGCATCGGCCAGTGCGTCCGCCGCCAGCATGTGGCGCAAGCTCGCATAGCGGCCGCCGAGACGCTCATTCAAGGTGACCACGCCGTCGCCGGTCACCACGCCAAAGCATGCCTTGCCATTGGCCATGTAGCTCGCAAGCTTCATTCACAACTCCATGTCGCGCTCGACCGGCCGCCAGCCGAGGGCGCGACGTTCAACGACATTGACCACGGCATTGATCGACAGGACCAGCACCATCGCAATCACGATGCCGGCAAAAACGCCAACCGTATCCGCTACTTGTCGGGAATGCTCGATGTAGTGACCCACCCCCTGCGTCGCGACCAGGAACTCCCCGACAATGGTGGCGCTGACCGCGCGCGGCAAGGCCACTTTCAGGCCTGTGAAGAAGAACGGCAATAGCGATTTCCAGACGATCTCACGGGCAATCGCGGTCTCGCCCGCGCCGGCGATGCGCGCCATGTCGATCAGGCGCTGATCGACGGCACGAATGCCCGCGGAGGTCGTGATGAAGATGATGTAGAACACCATCAGCGTCACCACCACGAGCTTGGGCAGGTCGCCGATGCCGAACCAGAGAATGAGCCACGGCGCCAGCGCATATTTGGGAATGCCCATCGAGGCCATGATGTAGGGCTCGACCGCCGCGCTCACCCGCGGCGACCTGTGCAGCAGGAACGGCAGCAGCACGCCGGCGACGCAGGCGATGGCGAAGCCGAGCGCGGATACGCGCAGCGTCGACGCGACGTCCTCGGCGAGCGTCCCGCTCCGCGCCAGCGTCACGATCCGCATGGCGACGTCGAGCGGAGCCGCGAAGAACACCGAGCCGAGCGTGCGCGCGCCCAGCTCCCATCCCAGCAGGAGGAGCAAGGCGAGCAGGCACCGCCCGGCGAACACGGCCCGCCGGCGCGCCGCGATCGGCGCGTCGGAGACCATCGGAGCGTTCCATCCCGCGCTGGTCACTGGATCTCCGAACGGATGCGTTGGTGGACCGCGGCGAAGCCTTCGAGCGCAAAGATGTCCTGCACGTTGCGCGGGCGCGGAATCGGGATCGCATGCTCGGCGGCGATCCGCGTCGGCTGCCGGCTGAGCACCAGGGCGCGATCGCCGAGTGCGATCGCCTCGGTGATGTCGTGGGTCACGAAGATGATGGTCTTGCGCCCCAGCCCCCACAGCGTCAGCAGGTCGGCCTGCAGCTGCGTGCGGGTTTGCGCATCCACGGCGGCGAACGGCTCGTCCATGAGGATGACCGGCGGATCGTAGGCGAGGGTGCGGATGAGCGCCGCGCGCTTGCGCATGCCGCCGGACAATTCGTGCGGATAATAGCGCTCGAAGCCGGCCAGCCCGACGGCGCGGAAGAGCACCTCGGCATGCGCCCGGGTCTCGGCGTTCAAGCGCCCCTGGACCTCGATCGGAAACAGCACGTTGTCGATGGTCGTGCGCCACGGCAGCAGGTTGTCGTCCTGAGTCACATAGCCGATGCGCCGGTCGAAGCCGGGACGCAAGGTCCGCGCATCGTGCGATGTCACGGTCTCGCCGTTGAACACGATCTCGCCGGCGCTCACCGTGTCGATCTGCGCGATCATGTTGAGCAAGGTCGATTTGCCCGCGCCGGAGGGGCCGATGATGGTCAGGAATTCGCCGGCGCGGACCGAGAACGAGAGCTCCTGGATCACCCAGGGCGAGGGCTCGCGGCCCTGGCGCGCGGGGAAACGCTTGCCCAGATTCCTGATCTCGAGCAGCGGCGTGTCGCTCATGCTCAGGTCCAGGTGTCCAGCACGGCTTGCGGCGGCGGCCGCCAGCGCAGCAGCGCCCGCTCGGCGGCGTTGAGCAGCCAGTTGGCGGCGTGCACGATGAGGGTGGCGGCGAGGATCGCGGAAAACACCGACGTGGTGTCGAAATTCATCGCGCCGGTCTGCACCAGATAGCCGAGCCCGCGATTGGACGAGATCAGTTCGGCGATGATGGCGCCGCCGATGGCGTAAGGCACCGCGATCCGAAAGCCGGCGAGAATATGCGGCACCGCGGCGGGGAAGACGATGTGGCGGGCGACATGCCGCTCGCCGGCGCCGGCGATCTGCGCCATCTGCACCAGCCGCGGATCGAGCGCGCGCACGCCCGACAGCGTGTTGAAATAAACGATGAAGAACACCACGCTCGCTACGAGCGCGACCTTGGATTCGATGCCTATGCCGAACCAGAGGATGAACAGCGGCGCAAAGGCGAGCTTGGGGGCGCCATAGCCGCCGACCATGAAGGGATCGAGAATGGCGACGATTACGGGATGGCGCCGCAGCAGGAACGGCAGCAGCACCGCCGGCACCCCGCCGATGACCGTGCCGAGCAGCGCCTCCTCGACGGTGTAGCCGCCCTGCACGATCAGTTCGCCATTGAGCACTTGCGCCGTGAAGCGTGCGGCGACCGCGGCGGGCGAGCTCAGCCAGTAAGGGCCGACGAGAACGCTACCGACCTGCCACGCCGCCAGGATGACGGCGAGCACGATCAGCCGGTCGGTATAGGTGCGCCATCGCGTCATGGAGGCTCAAATTCCCTCTCCGAAGGTTGCTCGGTCTGGTCCTGCTAGCAAGACAATCTAAGAAGGGGCGAGAAACGATAGTCGCAACAATGGTTTAAGACGCGACGCATCCTGGGCGATCGTCCGCGGCGCGAACGGATGGTCGTACGTCTGAACGTGTCGCCAGAGTTCATGTTCTCAATGCAGCGCCGGGCTCCGGCTCACTCGGACCAGCGCAAGGACCGTTACGAACAGCATCGTGAACAAGGCAACGAGCGCCGACGCCGTGTGAATATCTCCGGTCCACCAGACGTGACCGTCATGGCTGGTGACCTCCACGGAATCGCCGCCCGCGAGCGGCTCCATCAATCTGGGCAGCATGACGGCTGCATACATGACCGCGGGCAATACCCATGTCGAGCGATCGCCAAGATTTTCCGCTCTCGTCCAATCGGCCGAGCGCCGCAAATACAATGCGAACACCAGATAGATCGTGAACACGCAGAGGTACCAGCCGAGAAAGTTGACCAGGGGTACGCCGAAGTAGCCGCCGCCGTCACGCCAGATCCAGGCAGCTGAAATCGTCGAGCTCGCCGGATCGATGCACAGATCCCACATCACCATCACGAAGCTCGCAAGCGCAGGGACGAGAACCACCTCCGCACCCGTCAGCCGGTCGTCGAACCGATCCAAAAGAACATGTCCCAGCGTCCACGCGATGTAGCCCATCGAGAAATAGGCAGGCATGATCAGCAACGGCACCAGCCACAATTTTGGACCGAGCTGGTCGGTGTAGACGTAGTGGCCGAATGGAAATCCGGTCAGGATGCTCAAGGTCTCGTAGCTCCAACTGACGACGAAGGTGACGATGAAGAAGACGACAAAATGTTTCCAACCGTATCGACGAATCCCATGCACGATGGCAAAGCCCATGAGTATGCTCACCGAAATGAACGGGGTGAGGCGTTCCAAATGGCTATTGTGCAGGAACCGCGCGGCACCCAGCAGCACATAAAGAACGATGCAAACCCAAAGCCAGGCATTCGATGCTCTCGCTTGATTATTCATGGCCGCTGTCGTTCCTTTCAAGCGTCGTCATCGATCTTGCAACCCGCGCCGCGGCCATTCTGGCGATTGCCCCCGGGTCGTCAATTACGCAGCCGCAGTCCATGGAGACTGCGGCGTAAAGACGTACCACCGCGGTTGGATCAAGTTTAACGGCTCGTCTGAACGTGGGATTGCTGTATCGTTTGCGTGCAGTTGCTCTGGGTCCGAAGCGATCTGATTCAGCCAGGAGCGGACAATGCTCGACAGGGATGATGTAGACGAAGAGCTTCAACGAGGTTTTGGGCTCTCTATCGTTGAAATTGAACCGCTGCTGAGAGCCGGCGGCGACGCTGCCGAAATGAAGTTCATGGAATGCTGCAGGTACCTGTGGCAGGCGGAGGGCGCGGAATTGATAGAGCCCTTCATCGAGGCGGTTTTCAACACGTTGCCGGACAAGTCGCGCTGCGTCCTGTTCCAGCGCATGCTGACGATTGTGTACCTGGCACAGGATGCCGAGCCGACTCCGCCGGAGTAGGCGCTAAGATAAGCGCGTGTCCCGGGCGCTGCGCAGCATGGAGCATTAAGGGCGTTTACAGCGTCAGCCCGCGAAGGCGGGCGTCTACGCCCTTATGTCTTCGCGGGCTATGGCGGAATGATGCGCTGCAGACACCGATCTCGGGTCTACCCGAGATCGGCACTCAAATATGCGCAAGTCGGGTAAACCCGACTTGCGTGGACCGTTACACACACACCGCCTTCGCGACGGTCCCGGACCAGCGGTGCACCGCTTCGCTATCGCTCGCGCTGCACCGCATCCGGGACACGTCAGGAACCGCGTTAGCTGCCGCACATCGGGCTGTCTTCAAGGGCCGCCAGAAAGCCGCTAGTATCCGATCTCGTCTGAGCGATTGGGAACCGGGATACATTGAGCGAAGCTCGCGCCCAAAGCTTGTTCAGCATAGTGCGGCAGTCCGCTGATGCGGAGGCGGTTGCCGCCATGGAAGCGCTGATCCGCAACGGCACAGATCGCGAGCTTTGCCGGGTCAACGTTCTGGATTTTGCGGCTAAACGGGGCCTTGACGAAGAGCGCGTCATCGCCGCGTTCCTGCACGCAGCCCGCGTCGGAATTTTCGAGCTGTCTTGGAACGTCCTGTGTCCCGGCTGCGGCGGCGTACTCGACGCCACCGCTACCCTGAGAAGTATACACAAGGAGGCCTACGAGTGCGCCCTCTGTGCAGCGGGCTATGAGCCGACACTCGATGAGATGGTCGAGGTCACCTTCACGGTGAGCCCGCAGGTGCGCAGAATCGCCGCGCACGATCCGAATACACTTCCGATCTGGGACTACTTTCGCCAGATCTTCTGGAGCTCCGGCATCGATCTCCCCGGGAATTTCGACGAGCTGATCGACGAAATCACCATCGATGCGGTCGAGCTGCCGCCCGGCGAGAGAGCACTCATCTCCTTACAATTGCCGGCCGAGTTCGTGATCGTCTTTGAACCGGTAACGCACGCGGCACAGTTCCTCGATGTACAGGGAGAACCGACGCGAGAGCGCCAGACCCTGCTGATCACCTACAACAAAGTGCGCGCGCCCACCGGAACCATGGTGCTGCGTCCAGGCCCGCTTCGGCTTTCAATCGATAATCGTACCGATGTGCGTGTGCTGCCGTCGGTGTGGATCGCGGGCGACCCGCTGCATGACTTGCTCGGCAAGCGCAAGCCCTTCCTGACCGCAAAGCGTTTGCTAACGAACCAAACGTTTCGCGACATCTATCGCACTGATACGCTCGACGTAGATCAGGGACTCAAGATTACAAGCCTCACCTTCCTGTTCACTGACCTCAAGGGCTCGACCGGGCTTTATGAGCGCGTCGGTGACCTCGTGGCGTACGACCTGGTGCGCGCGCACTTTCGTCTTCTGCAAGAGATCGTGGCATCAGAAGCCGGCGCCGTGGTGAAAACGATCGGTGATGCGGTGATGGCGACGTTTTCGACGCCGGACCGGGCGCTCGCTGCGGCGTTGCGTATGCGCGATGCAATACCCGACATCAAGGACTCCTCGGGCGTGGAGGAACTCCTCCTCAAGATCGGCATACACGAGGGTCCCTGCCTTGCGGTTACCCTCAATGACCGCCTGGATTACTTCGGTCAGACCGTGAATATCGCGGCGCGCGTGCAAGGGCTCGCCGTCTCGACCTCAATATTCGCGACTGGACCGGTGGTCGAGCACCCGGTATCGGCAAAGCTGCTGTCGACCGCGGGGCTCTCGCCGGAAGCGCAACGCGCGGCGTTGCGCGGCATTGCCGACGAGATGACGGTCTATGAGATTCCGTGAGCACGATTGCCGCGAAGCAGGACAGCAATCCCGCTGGTGAGTGGCTGGGCGGCAGTCCCGGCGCGCCGAACCGTCGACGTCAATGACGGCTGTCCGCCCGCTGTCGGGGCGGCGAATTCGAGTGCTTTGAAGAAACTCTCCGCATCCTTGTCGTCCGCCAAATGGTCGATGAAGCGGTGCCAGAATTTCTTCCAGTATTTGTCTTCCCATTCCGCGACAGACTTCTGCCAATATTTGAAATCGTCGTCCGTGGTCCAGCCCCGCTTCTTGCCCAGGGCTTTCCAGAATGCGGGGTCGATGAAGACATCGGCCTGCATTGCGATGGCAATCTGCAATGGTGAGATACCCTCCATCTCCGGATATCGCTCCACGTTCGGTTGATAACCGTGGTCGACCGCCTCTTTGATCGCTTGCTCGATGTAGGTCATCCGCGCTTGTCCAAAAATTCAGGGTCCTGGTGCCGCTTCCCATTTATTGGGTGTAGCACGGCAACCAGCCTGCCATCGTAATGCAATGCCGTCCTGCGCGGCAGGCGAGCGTAACGGGCTTCCAGCAAATTCAGGAACGACACCGGCGCGGGCGCTTGAACGACGGCGAACGCTTCAGCGTCGTGCTCCGGCACTTTGGAAACGGGGGCGTTTCCGGAAAGGGTTGGGGGAGAGCCGGAAGAGCGGGCGGTGTAACCTGGCTGGGAGCGGGCGCGACAGGAGACGCAGCCACCCCTTGCGCCCGAGCCGGGCCCATGGCCGCCGCGACGAAACACGCCAACATGAGCCTACCCCAGAAAGCTCGGAGGCTGCGTCGCATATGGACGGTCCTGGCAGGTTTGCGAAATCGGCACGTTATCCAATGACCTATGGTGCCGCGGCCATCGCGTCGACCACCAAAGCGCTGTCATTTCCAAAACGCTAGTGTCCCGATTCCGAAGTTCGCACACCCTCGCGGCACCCTCCGATGCGAACTTCGGAATCAAAGGGACACTAGCAACTTTATGATTCTAGTGCGGCATTTGGATTTGAAGTTCCTAAACGAGCTCGCGGCCATAATGATAGGAACTTCAAATCCGCCGCACTAGATCGGGATCATGCTTGGGGATTGCCCGCTCCGCCGGGATTGATCATCTCCATGGCCGTCTTCTCGACCGCGGCGGTTCGGTTCCTAAGGAGATTCGCATTCGGTAGATCCCGGTAATAGTCCAGCCGGCGATTTGACATCTCCTTTATGACATCCTTCGGAAGCATGGCCTTGGTAGCCGCGAGCGTAGCGTCGCCGATTGAGCCGTCGTCAGCGGCGCCGACAACCTGCTGCAGCATCTTGGCCGACCGCCCCGTGCCGGCGTTGACGCCGAAGTCAAAGGCGACAAGGTCGACGCCCAGGGGAAGATCGTCGCACCGCAAGACATTCCAATAGCGCGTCCGGTAGATTTCGCACGCTTCGTCGCGCCCGAGCTTCTTTACATCCTCGACCGTAAGGCCGTCATCGTGCCGCCAGTCTCTTAAAGTGCCGATCTTGATGCCGAACTGGCTGACTCCGGCCGGATCATTTGGATCTTCGGAGAAGCCCCCTTCGTACGCCATCACGATGTCCATGCATCGTCGGAAATTCGAAGGTTTCGGCGCTGCGCTTGCCGGCGCCGCCGCCATGGCTGTCCTCACGGTGGATTGCAGGACTTCGGCTTGTTTGGCCTGCGCCTGCAACATGGTGCTTTGCAACACGTCGCTTTGCTTGACCTGGCTCTCCATCGCCGCGGTGGTCGCGGCATCCTTCTGCCGCGAGCCCTGCGACGACCCGAGCCAGAAACTGACGACCGTAGCGAACGCTGCGGCCAAGGCGCCGACGGTGATATTGATGATCTGGGCGACTTGCTCGCCTTGCGCCATGCCCCTAAGGACCAGAATAAGCAAAATACCGAAAAAGCCGACCGTCACGAGGACCGATACGACCGGCGCGCCCCACGCCATCGGACTGTTCGCCAGCGCCAGCGCGGCGAAGGTCGAGCGCGCGCCTTTCGTGTCCTCGATCTCGGCACGAATTTGCTCCAGTTGCGCTTCGCGCTTTTTTGCCTCCGCGTCGTGTTGCTCTTTGAGCATCGCCATCTGAGCCTGCTGACGTTTCCCTTCCTGTTCATTTTGCTCTTTCAGCAGCGCGAGTTGAGCCTGCTCACGTTTTTCCTCCTGAGCCGCCGCGATTTCCGCAAGCTTGAGCTGCAACGCGGCGACCGCCGCAGGATCGGCGGCGAGCTTGTTGCGAGCCTCTTCGGGATTTTGCGTCTGGGTGATCTGCGTGACAGCCTGGGTAACGGCGCCTGCGACCGTACCAGCTTTGTCGCCCACGACCGCCTTGAGAATGTCCGGCAGAACGGCCGCCGCAAGCCCAATCAAAGGATTCATAGCTGCAACTCCCGGCAGGGCACCGGGTATGATCTTCGGTATAATGCTTGGTAGAATAGTCGGTAGAATACCTAGTGTATGGCTCGAGCACATTGGGCGTAACGCTTGGTTCGACCGGCCTCGCGTTGAGCGGCTTTTCGTCTGTCAACGGAACCCTCGAGGCGGCCGCCGCCTCACGAATTAGCTGTTCCAGTGTCTTGTCGTCGGCGTCGCCGGTGACGGTCAGCCCATGGCGGCGCTGGAACCTGCTTGACGGCTTCCTCCGTGATCGCGCCGAAGATGCCGTCCTGCTCCTCTTCGGAGAAGCCGAGAAGCTTCTGCAAGCGGCGAACGGCGTCGCTGCCGTCCACCGACCCTGCCGGCAGTTCGGCCGGCGGCGGTGCGTCGCCTCGACCACGCCGCCCGTCAGGACGTCGGATTCCGGCAGGATGGCGGTGGCAAACACATACTTGCGGTTGGCCTGGTAGCGCGGGTCGGACTTCACGAGCGCCATGAACTGGCGATGGCCGTCCTTGCTTTGGCCGACGAGACAGCCGGCGCTCGCCTTTTCGACCTGGGGCAGGTCGTAGCCCCAATGCTGGTTGATACCGAACTCGCCGGTCTGGCGCTTGTCGCCGGTGCGCTGCCCATCCTTGTTCAGGTCGCGGCAGACCGTCAGCTGTCCGCCGGTCTGCACCAGCGCCTCGTGGTTATTGCGGTGCATCCCGACCTGCCAGGCCTTGTACTGGCCGAACTCGATGCGCGCGGCGCCGAGCGGGCTCATCGGATTTTCGGTCCAGTACCGGCCCGGCTCGGTCGTGGCCGCCCACTTACCGACGATCTTCGGCTCGCCGCCCTCAAACCTGATCAGCAGGCGCAGGTCGTTCCACTTGTTGGCCTCGTCCGCATTCGGGGTGCCGTCCGGGTTCATGCCCTCGACGTAGACGATGTTCACCTCGCCCGGGCCGCGGTCGACCTGATACCCCTTGCGCTCCATGGCGGCGACGACGAGATGGGCCAAATCCGATACGACCGGAGACGGCGTCGGGGGAACCAGGAACTGAAGGGCTGGCGGCGGCGGACGCGAAAGGACAAGTCAGCGGGCTCGACCTCGTCAAACTCGACCGACTGGATCAGCGGTCTCAGTTTCGCGAGCCATTCGCGACGACTGTCGAGGCCGTTAAGCCCGCCGTTGATCTTGCGAGTGATTGCCACGATGTCGTCTCGGTCGGCCGCGGCGTTGAGGTTACCTTCGCTCCACTCTGCGAGCGCCGGCTTGAGCGCGTGCTCCGCCGACACAACCAACTCGGGGTGCGCCTCGAAGTCGACCCCGCACTTCTGCCCATGCGCCGGTAGTTGCCTCGCCCCGTGGTCTGAAGGATGCCGCCGCCGCGATATCGGAAGCCATCGCCAGGATTGATGTTGCCGACTCTCTCGCCTTCTTCGGGATTACCAAGCCCGATAAACCCGCTCGAAGATGAGTTCCTCACGCCGCGGCATCGGCTGACGGGCGAGCTCTGATGCCTCGCTTGGCGTGATTGCCGCCGAATGATTCCCGACACCGAATATTTGAAGGAGCCGCGGCGCGCTGTAACTCCCGCTCTCCCACTCGATGGTTAGCCCGTCGGTTTCATGCAGCACTTGCGCGAGGAAATGGGCCAAGCGCGGCGGCGTCGTGATGCCGTGCGACTTCAGCAGCGAGTCCCCTCGCTCAAATGCCAAAGAATAGTTCTCGCGCGCCTTCGGCGCGACCTTTCGCACGATGTCGGTGGCCCGCGACATGTTCAACCCCTCCCTTTGTCAGGCCCGATCGCGGCCCAGTTGAGCCGCCCTGCGAGAGCCTGATGTGAAAGCAGGAATAAGGCTACAGATTGCATTAATAGCATGCTGCAAGCAATACGTGCATCAGCTAATTCGACAGTTTCAATGGACTGGCGACGTTTGCCACGCCGGGTGTCATGGTCTTGGTCGAGCCGGCTTGAGCGCGTGCTCCGCCGCACAAGGTCCCATACAGGTTACGTCTGGGCTGGCCCAGACGTTCAACGGCGCGCTGCTCAAGGTCGAAAGGGGTGCCCGCAGTGCCTGCCTGGCCTTGCGCGCGCAATGCCGGCATTGACCGCTCGCGGAGCATGGTACGCTCGAACTAAGCGAACTCGCCCATCATCTAGACGTCGCCTTGCCGGAAGACGCGCGACCTGCTGAACATGCTCGACGTATGGCTAGGCAGGCGCCAGCTTCAAGTACCTATCGGATATTCGAAGCAATGCACGCACCCGAGGACGAGCATCGGGCGACATAGGCCGGACATCATCGTCCGGCCGGAGTCCGGGTGAGGCGCGACAGCTTGCTTGTCGAGAAGTCGGCTCCAAGCAACGGCTCCACACTAACTTGTCGAGGGTCTTCAGACCATCCAGAGGCCCAAATCCATAGCCGACAGATATCAGGGCGCGCATGCGGCTACAGATCAACCATATAAGCGATCGAGCTCGGCGCACCGCGCAGCAACTCTCGCGTGGAAGGGCGTTTTCCACTAGTATGGCGGTTCAGAAGTCCGCATTTCAGCGTTGCCGCGAGGATGATGCGGACTTCGAATCGGGACACTAGGCTCGTCTAGGTCCAATTTATGGAGGCCGAGGAGGGACGTTAATGAAATTGCACAGTTTCGACAGGTGTCGACGCAACCTATTCCTTCTGCTCATTGCCGGACATGCATCGGTCGATCAAGCGCTGGCCCAGCAGCCGCCAACCCCGCTCGCCAACCCATCTCCGAACCCGGGCTCCGGCGGAAACCTCATCGATTTCATTTTCAAGAAGTCCCCCTACGAGTTCTGGCTGACATGCCTGATCATCGCGTTCGGCCTGACCGTTCTCGCGCTTTACATCTACGCGATACGTAACATCCACGATCGCAGGCCGGAAGACGTATCGCGCGCGTTGATCGTCATCACCGTGATCACCGGCTCGCTGGTTCTCATCACCGCCGGGTACTCGAACGAGCAAATTGCCCCGGCGTTCGGTCTTTTCGGAACAGTGATTGGATACATGCTGGGTCGAATGAGCCAGGCGGCAGCCGGTGCACCGGCAGAAAGTACACCCGCCGGGCCGCCTGCGAAGGAGGACGCGAGATGAGCTGGCCCACGCCGATCCTAACCATTGCCGTTTCCATCGCCGCCGCGTCCGCAAACCCGGCGACGACCGCGCGTGCGATCGAGCTTCGCAGCACGAATTAAATGCCGGAGATGGTCGCCAGAACGCCGACAAGGTCGCCATCTCGAACATCGGCAACGCGGCCTTGAACATTGCGTATTGAAGGGCGACTGGAAGTCGGTGAAATCCCGTCCGGCCAATACGTCGACCATTGCGAGCCAGAGCACCGGTCTTTCGGTCTCGTTCAACGACGGCGTGGAGACGAAATCGCTCGTGCTCAACCGCGGCACAACGTATGCCCTTTACTGGAACGCCGGGCTCAGTCGCTGGGCGATCGCTCCCTACGACGAAGTGGCCCGGCGGCCGGCGGCTTTCGTTCGCGTTAGCTTACGGCCGCAAAGTTTGACCGCGGTTGAGTTGCTGTTGCCACGCTTTTGAGCGGTGGCAGATTTGCGGGTGAACGCGAAAGAGACGTCATCCGCCGCACATCCGAAAACCCTGCTTTCCGGTATCGCTACCGTTGCCGCTTTATCTTGGCGTCGATCATATTCTGGTTGTTCGGCGGCGCGTCCTGAAATCCCGTCACCTCGGAAAACCGCCGGCACATCTCGGCGGATGACTTGATCTCCACTTGCACGATTGTCGGATGTACAGCGCGCCGAGCACAAGTCCATGGTTTCAGCCTTGTCGGCAGCGATCAGGAGTACCCTCGAACCGCTGGTTGTGCCCGAGGTCGTAGTAGGTCACCATGACATCGGTGCGCGCTGATTGTGCGGGCCTGGGGCCGGTCGATGGGGCGCCGGATGTCCACAGGGGATCGCGCCTCCTCGCGATCAACGTATGTTTAGCTCGCACGCCTTGGTGATCTTGTTGTGGCTGTAGGCCTGACACATCGAATTTGACGAGCAGGCCGCTTCGCACGCCTCGCGCTCGACCTTCGGGACGGACTTATAAGAGCAGCCGTTCATCAGGCTATTGGGATAGCTCGTGAAATTCACCGCGGGCCGCGTCCTGATCGAGCCCCGGTCCTGCGGCGGGCGCACGCCCGGCAGGTCGCGCAGCACCTTGGATGCCGGAAAGAATGCGGTTGGAGCCAATTGCGAGAAGGCACCGGCAACTGGCATGAAGAAAACTGTCAGCGTCGATTTCGGCCTCGAGCTGCTTTTTGGTGTCGTCGCTGTCGCTGTACTTGATCTCGATGACGCAGGTGAGCGGGGCCAGGGTGGCCTGAAATGGCATGGTGACGCGATCATCGAAGAGCTCGGGCTACCCTTGTTACGCCCGGCGAATGTCACGGCAGGCGATGGTCTTTCTAGCTTTCCCTCCTCCGTGTCGTCCCTGGCGTCGGCCGCGAATTCGTCCGACCGCCATTGATAGGCATTGCGACAAACATTCAAGTAATCCTGCTTCGTCGGCGCTCTCGGCGGCCGATATCCAAAGACCTGAATGTTCCACCGGCCGACCGTATCGACGTTGTCGATGCAAATCCATTCATCCGGATCCTGCGCGAACATTTCCAGGAACAGGCTTGGCCGCACCCATCGGTCGCCCAGGTCCTCGCGCTGATGGATGAACCCTTGGTACGTGGCAATCACGCTCTGGACGTCGCGCAATCCTCCCTTGTGCAGGTCGACGATCTTGCGCTTGAGCCCGCGCGGGTCGCTGGCGGCTCCGTGAGATATTCAAGCAGCTGCTTGTCGGTGAATTGGTCCAGATCGAGATGGGACGAATGATAGAGAAGCTTTCCGCGCGGATGAAGAAATCGTTGCGGCCAGGCGCCCACGCGGGCCGGCGCATTGCCCGCGAGAAAGATGATGGCACACGACGATGCGCAGGTTTGGCCGTCCTCGACGACAGTCGCAATCGAAGGGCGCTGCGTCCGCAAGACGAATTCAGCGATCTTGACCGCCTCGGCCAAGTCGCCCCCGGGGCTGCGCAGACACAGGAAGAACGAAAACGCGTTAGCGTTGCTGACGATGGTCGCGAAGGCTTTTTCGAGCGCCGCGGCATCGCCCTCCTGAACGACGCCTTCGAGAACGAGGTCGCAAAGGACCGGATCGCTCGGCCAAAACCGGCTGACCTTGTCGCTCGCTTGGGTGGCTTTCTGATGCAGAGCCGGCGCCGTGATGTTCGCTGCCTGCGCGACCGAAATCCGGCTCGCTGGATCGAGCAAAACGATCAAGACAAGGAGCGGCAGGGACGGAGCCAAACTAATCCGTGCTTTCAACCTTTCGAGCGCCTGCAATTGGCGTGCGACGCTGCCCCCGGTCGTGCGAAAATACCGTTGTATGAGCGTTGCAAAGAACTGGCAGCCAAATGCGGAAGCGCATGTCTACCCTCCGAGCGCTCAAGGCTGCTCGACAGTTTATCATATCGCGCGTAAGTGGCAATGTGGCTGTCCGCCTATTCTGGTTGCGGCGCACAGCGAAGTTTTTAAGCAAGCGTGTGCGCAGGCATTCGCAGGTAGCGGTTACGGATTCCGGGGCTTTCTCGCATCGGGCCCCGGAATGACACGCCGAATAAATGACGCAACTTCATCCAAAATCGCCGACTAGGCGAACCTCAGCTCACCGCCAGCGGCGCGGGGCGTCGATGTCGGTCACGACATCGATGATCACCGGACGGTTCGCCTTCAATCCCCTGCGCGATCGCCGGTCTCGATATCCGCCGGCTTGCTCGACCCGGATCCCGACCGCGCCCATGTCTTCGGCGATGCGGGCGAAATTGACCTTGCTGAAGGCCCACATCTCCCGCGCCTGCTCGGTCTGGGTCCCCGCCATAGACGCGGTCGAAACCGCGCTTCGACTGGTTGCCGCTCGTAGTTGTTGTTGACCACGGTGACGGCGTTGATGCGCCAGCGCGCCGCCGTCTCGATCTCGGCGATGTGGTACCAAAAGCCCGGCATCGCCGGTGAAGGTGACCACGGGGCGGTCGGGGCACGCACATTTTGCGCCGAGCCCGGCCGGGAACGCCCAGCCGAGATGACCGGCGCTGCGCATGTAGCTTTGCGCGGGGACTGGTGAGATCGTAGAAACCCCCCATCCACATGCCGCCGTGGCCGGTATCGACCACGACGATGCCGTCGTCCGGCACGTGCCGGGTGAGTTCGCCCGCAGATGCGCTCGGGGCGGATCGGAACGGCGTCGGAGGTCGAGCGTTGGTCTTGTACTTCGCCGCCCATTCCTTGGCATATTCTGTGGGCGTTTCCTCGACCCAGGCTTTGCGCTTGCCGGCGCCGTGCGCGGTCGGCCGCCGCGAGCATGCGGGCCAGCGTCGACCTTGGCGTCGCCGTTGACGCCGGCGAGAAGCGGATAGTTGCGGCCGAGCGCCTCGGGATCGATGTCGATCTGGATCGCCGGCGTGCCGATCTTCGGCACCGCCCAGAAATGCGTGGTCATGCCGCCGGTCTCGCTGCCGATGAAGCAGACCAGATCGGCGCCATTGACCACCCGGTTGGCGCTCTGGCGCGAATAGGTGCCGACGACGCCGACCGCGAGCGGATGATTGCCGGGGATCACGTCCTTGCCGTTGAGCGAGGTCGCGACCGGGATTTGCAGCGCCTCGGCCAGCGCGACCAGATCGGCGGCCTGCGCCGGATGCGCGCACACCGCCACCGGCGACGATCACCGGGCGTTGCGAATTCTCCTGCAGATGCTTGAGCGCCGCCATCTACGCTGGGCGTCGTCCGGCGCCGGCCGAAACCCCGGCACGTGCGCGAACTGCGGCTCGCCACAGCGGCTCCATCTCCGCCTCGTCGGCATCCACCTGGCCTTCATTGCCGCGGAACTGCAGGTGCACGGGGCCGGGCGTGCCTCGAGGTCGCCACCGCAATGCTGGCCGCACCATGTCGGGAAAGCGCGCCACGTCGTCGACCGTGGCGTTGAACTTGGTCACCGGCTCAATGAACGGCGGCACATCTTCGATAACCATCACCAGCGTGTCCATCTCCGGCACCAACGCCGCAGACTTCGAGATCTCGAGCAAGACGTGCGCAACCAGCCTCGCGGCATCTGTGAGTTGCACGGTGTCGATTACATTCAAGCCTGCGGTGGCTGGAACCCGCGTGGCAACTTTGAGCATCGTCGATTCGGCGAAAAACAGCCCCCAGACTGTTTCTTTGTCGGGGACAGGCGTAGCTCCAATGGAAAGCGTGACCGTTGCTCCAACGAGCCTGGGCTTTCAAACACAGCGCCAGGGGCGACGGTTTCGCCCAGATCGTTACGTTGAATAACGGGACAAAGGCAGCGATCACGATCAGCGGCATCGCACTTGGAGGAACGAACCCGGGAGACTTTGCGATTTCAAGCACGACCTGTGGGTTGACCTTAGGCGTGTCTGCGAGTTGCACCGTGAGCATGGTGTTCAAACCAACCGTCGCGGGCACGAGCAGCGCCATTCTCTTGTTTACGGATTCGGGTACGGGAAGCCCGCAACATGTCGCGCTCTCTGGTTCGAGCGCCGCACCGTTCGCGATTCAGCCCACGAATCCGACAGTCATTGTGAATGATGCGCTTCAATTCTCTGCGACTACGGATGTAACCTGGGCCACGACCTGCGGCACGATTGGCAGCACATCCGGGATCTTCTCGGCCCCTTCCACAACAGGAACGTGCACTGTAACTGCCACCGAACTCGAGGGCGACACATGCGGCCGTGTCCACGAGCGCCAAGATCACGAGCAGTCCGGCATCGGGCACTTTGGGGGTGTATCCAACCTCAGCGGCTGTTTATGTCGGAACCGAGCAGATATTCCAGGCGCAGCTCTCAACCATTCCAGATGGCCACTCGTTGACCTATAGCATCGACGGAGTCACCGGCGGCAACGCCACGACCGGAACAATTACGAACGTGGGAGTGTACACCGCTCCCACAACGGCGGGCACACATCATCTAACGGTGAAAGATAATTTGCTTGGAACAACGGCGACGGCGACGATTGTTGTTTTCTCGAAGGTCACTGTTGACTTTGCCGCAAGGGCCACAACTCTGCATGTTGTTCCTCCACACATTTTCGGCACTGAGCGTATGGATTCGCTTCGCACCACTGCCGATCTCGACCTGGTGAAAGCCGGCGGCATCCGCTATGCGCGCTTCTACGCATTGATTCCGACGGTGTTCAAGACGAGCACACCGAACTGGGCAAGCATTGACGCAGCAGTTCAGAGAATCAGCGCCGGTGGAGTAAAAGTGATGCTGCAGATTTACCAGACGCCGCCATGGCTGCAACCGGCGTCCAATCCCTGCGGTGCGGGAAACGCGAATGCCCTGCCGACGGACCTGAATGCGTGGGGAAAGATCGCGGCGCAATATGTGGAGCATATGGACACGAAGTTCCCGGGAGTCGTGACGGACTACGAGATCTGGAATGAGCCAAATACTACGGCATTCTGCGTTCCGGCGGATCAGCGGTTGACTCAGTATATGAAGCTATATTCTGCCGCAGCGCCTCTCATGCGGAATCAAATCAAAACTGACCGCTCCTCCGCGCGAGTCGGCGGACCTGCGACAGCAGGAATGCAGTCGACGTGGATCAATGCTATGCTCGCGGATCCCCTGATTTCTCAGCAGATCGATTACCTGAGCTATCACGATTACATGTTCAGCAACGTGCAGTCAGGCGCGCAGTGGAACACCTACAACGGCACGATGTCCGTTTATCAAAAGACGCAGAATACAGGCGCGGGCCCGCTCGATGTCTATTTGAACGCAGCAAAACTTGTTGGTTTAGGTAAGCAGCCACAGGGGAAGAATCTGCCCATCTACAACAGTGAATACAACCTCAATTGGAATTTTTCGAAGAACTGCTGCGCGAATGACTACACCTATTCGCCGGTCTGGAACGGGATGTACATCGCCGACGTACTGAATTCGGTATACGTCGGAGCTCCAAACACGCCCAGCCAGATGGTGTACTTCGCTGCGGTCGCACAGCCGTACTTTTGTCTGGTTGCACAGATCGACGCAAACATGGATTGCTCGTATCCGATAGGAAGCGTGCCGCAGCCGTATCCCCAGTACTTCCTCTACCAGTTGCTCGGCGCGACCAACTATCTTGGGCTGCAGGAAGGTGGCTACATGGCCAAGTCCATCTCGCCGTCAACGCTTGGGAACGGCCTGGTCGTGACGGCGTTCTACACAACGAACCTTGACGCGGTCGTTCTCATCAATCCAACGCAGGAGACATTCACCAATATCCCAGTCAGCGTTGCGAATACCGGCTTGACTTCCCCAGAGGGAACGCTCTATCAGATCGTGAATGGGCAGTCGATCCAGGCCTCACCCGTCTCGCTGCAATCCCTGGGCGGCACGTCATACTCCACGACGGTAACCATTGAACCGTACTCGGTTCAGGCTATATCCATTCATCACTGATTTTGGGCCATCACTGATGGTGTGGTTGCAAGATCCGGAAAGATCGGCACGGAACGGGCCTTTGGGAGCGCCACACCTTGCGCAAAAGCAAGTTCCAGAGCAGAATTGATTTCTCAGAAAGGGCTCGAGTCAGCACCTAACCGTGTTTCCCCAACACAAGGGAGGTCGTCATGAAGAAGTTGATTTTGTGTCTTTTGATTCTCGCCCCGATTTCCTTGCCCGCAGTCGCTCAAAGAGTGGAGGCCTATGGCGGTTTTCAGTACACGCACCTTCAACCAGGGTACAATTCCGTCGGCTGGAACGCCGCGCTCACGGGAAACTTCAAGCATTTTCTGGGCGTGACGGGCGACTTCAGCGGAGCCTACAAGTCAAGGGGTGATTTTCACTCGTACACATTCGGGCCGGTTCTGACTGCGCGTCTGCCAGTAGTGCAACCGTTCGTCCATGCATTGTTCGGCGGAGCTACTCTTTCGGGCGGCGGGGTCTCCGACACTGGCTTTGCGATGATGTTGGGTGGGGGCCTGGATTTCGGCTTCCGCAGGGGACTCGGATTTCGCATTTTCCAGGCGGATTGGCTCCGCACTCAATTTGAAGGCGCCACGAACAACAGCAACGGGCGCATCTCAACCGGCATTGTGTTGAAGTTCTGAAGGTTCAAGCTCGGCGCGGCGAAACGCCTGCAACGGATTCGCCGGATCACGTCAGTAGGTCTCGGGGATAAAGTTACGACCCTCGAGGGGCTTTAGATCGTCATAAGAATGTCGGCTGGAGCGCTTCGGCAACTCCGTTTTCTCGCGTGGCACCTTTTTGTAGGGAATCATGCTCAACAGGTGAGAGATGCAATTGAGGCGAGCCTTGCGCTTGTTATCTGAGTGAATGAGGTGCCAAGGCGCATGCTCGGTATCCGAGGCCTCGAACATCTTGTCCCGCGCTCTTGAGAATTCATTCCACTTTCGGAAGGATTCCAGATCCATGGGACTGAGCTTCCACTGGCGAAGTGGATCTTTGATGCGAGCATTGAATCGGCGCTCCTGCTCACTTTTTCCAACTTCAAGCCAATATTTGATAAGAAGGATCCCCGCGTCTACAACGTATTTTTCGAACGTCGGGGCAAGGTCCAAAAATCGGCGGTACTGCTCTTCCGTGCAGAATCCCATGACATGCTCAACGCCCGCCCTGTTGTACCAACTGCGGTCGAAGATCACGATTTCGCCCGCGGCGGGAAAATGAAGCATATATCGCTGCATATACATTTGGGATTTTTCGCGGTCTGACGGAGCCGGTAAGGCGACCGAACGAAACACGCGTGGACTCACGCGCTCTGTAAGCGCTCGGATTGTGCCGCCCTTGCCGGCGGCGTCGCGTCCCTCGAAGATGACGATGACGCGCAGGCCTTTGTATTTCACCCAGTCCTGCAGTTTACAGAGTTCTCCCTGTAGCCGCCGCAATTCCTTTTCATAATCTTTGCGCTTTGAAGCTTTGTCTGCTTTTGCTTCGGTCTTGTCTGCTTTTTCCTTTTTATCGGCCATTGGATTCTTCCTCACGCGACTGCGAACTTCTGTTAGTGCGATTCCCTTTGTTGCGTCATGGCGCAGGAGGTTGCGTCGTCGCAGGAGTACCTGCGGCTGCTGTCCACTGCGTGTCTGTCAGGTTCCAGCCACCACCGAGGGAACGATAGAGACTGACCAGTGCAAGTTTGCGTCCGAGATCGTAAAGGATCATGGACGTTTCTGCGGGATACAAATCCAACTGAGAATCAATAATCTCGAAGTAATTGGATAGTCCGCTGTCATAGCGAATCTTTGCCAAGCGGACGGATTCGCGGTAGGCCTCTACACTGACGGTCTCTTCGCGATAGGCTCCGGCTAGCTTTTCATGAGCCGAAAGAGACGTCGACACTTCACCAAAGGCCTGCGTCACCGCCTTTTCGAATTCGATCTTCGCCTGCTCGCGCCTCGCCATTGAAGCGCGATACTCGTTTTTCAGGCGTCCAGCGGTAAAGATAGGGCCGGCCAAATCTCCGGCAATGCTCCAGGCTTTACCTGCGCCTGTGAGATCAGACAATTGAGGACTAACTCCGCCAAACAGTCCACTCAAAGAAAGCGTCGGGAAGAAATTCGCCTTGGCGACACCGACATTGGCGTTCGCGGAGATCAAGTTCTGTTCCGCTGCGCGTAAGTCCGGACGCCGCTCGAGTAGCGCCGCAGGTAAGCCGGCGGGAACTTGTGGCGGGTCATATTGATCTGTGAGAGTTGCGCCTCTTGCGATCGGGCCGGGATTCCGGCCTAGAAGCAGACTCAGAGCATTTTCCTGGGCTACGATCTGCCGCTCGATGTCTGGTATGCCCGCGGCAACATTAGAGAGTGCTCCCTGCGCACGAGCTGTCTCAAGCCCCGAAGCGGCGCCGCCTTCGAACTTATGCTGGAAGAGATCCCGAGTTTCCTGAAAGCCGACCACGGTCTCATGCGCTATTTCCAACTGAGCGTCCAGAGCGCGCAACTGGAAATATCCCTGGGCCACCTCTGACATGACCAGAAGCCGAACGTCTCGCCGTGCTTCCTCGGTGGAGAGGTACACGGCGCGCTGGGCTTCGTTCATTCTTCGAAGTCGTCCGAATAGATCAATTTCCCAAAAGGTGCTGAAGTTGTATGCATAGTAGGTGTGATTCGCGATCTGAGCGGATTGCCGGCCCGAGATATTTCCGTCATAGCCCACTTGCGGGTAGTACTGCGAACGAGCGACACCAAGTAACGCGAGTTCCTCTTCGACGCGCGATAGCGCCAGCTTCAGGTCGTAGTTGTTCGTGAAAGCCTCGCGGATCAGGCTCTGCAGAACCGGGTCCTTGAAGAGATCCCACCACGCCAGATCGGCTGCAGAATCGTTCGTTGCCTGCTGTGCGGTGTAAAAGTTTGCAGGAGGATTGAGTGTCGGTCTCTTGTAGTTGGGTCCGACTGTGCAACCTGCAATGAGGAACGCCGGAAGTGCAATTCTAATGAGCTTTCGCATTAGTCGTGCCCCCCTTCGGCCGGGGCGAGTTCCTTGGCTTCCGCGTGGTGTACCTGCTTCTTTCCCCCGATGCGCTCAACGACTACAAAGAGGACGGGAACAAGAAAGATTCCCAGGACAGTTGCAGCCGACATGCCCGTGATGACAGAACTCCCCAACACCTTGCGACCAATTGCTCCCGCGCCTTTGGCAGTCCAGAGCGGTACGCATCCCAAAATGAAAGCGAAAGAAGTCATCAAGATTGGACGCAATCGTAGACGGGCCCCCTCAAGAGCGGCTTCGACCAGCCCCTTTCCCTTTGAGTGTTCCAGGATGGCGAACTCGACGATCAGGATTGCGTTCTTGGCAGTTAGCCCGATCAGCATGATGAGGCCGATCTGAGCAAAAACGTTGTTGTCGAACTTGCGTAACAGCAGTCCAGCGTAGGCTCCGAGAACAGCCACAGGTACAGACAGCAACACGCTGAACGGCAGGGACCAGCTTTCGTAGAGTGCAACCAGAATCAGGAAGACGAAGACAAACGACATGGCAAAGACCATTGCTTGTCCACCTTCGGCCTTCTTCTCCTGATAGGACATGTCGCTCCAGGCATAGCTGAATCCCGCGGGAAGAACCTCGTTGGAAACCTGTTCCATCGCGGCCATCGCCTGTCCGGAACTGTATCCGCGAGCAGGCGAACCGTTGATCTGAATACTTCGGAAGAGGTTGAAGCGGTTTGTATACTCCGGTCCTGACACTCGCTTGATCGTGACTAGAGATGCGAGGGGCGTCATTTCCCCTTTGGAGTTTCGAACGTAAAAGCTGTTGATCTTCTCAGCACTGGTGCGATATTCCGGCTCCGCCTGAAGATAGACTTTCCATTGGCGTCCGAACCGATTGAACTGGTTAACGTAGGACCCACCGAGGAACGCCTGCAGTGTCTGGTAGACCTCTCCAAACTGCAAGCCTTGTTTCAGTACCCTGTCCTGGTCCACTTCCACATAAAGTTGGGGCACCGTGGGACGGAAGGTACTTACCAGTGAGGCAATCTCGGGCCGCTTTCGCGCGGCCAAAGTCAGCTTCTCCAGAGTCTCGGAGAGTTGTGCAACACTGCCACTGCTTCGATCCTGCAGCATGAAGGTAAACCCGCCTGCGGTGCCGAGTCCTGGAATTGCTGGCGGCCCAAAGGCGAATGCAATCGCTTCCGGGAGAGTTCCCCTCAGTTTCTGGTTAAGGCTGCGCATAAGCCCTTCGGCAGAAAGCTCGTCAGTCACGCGTTCTTCCCAAGGCTCGAGTTGGAGGAAGTAGAAGCCTGTGTACGACGCAGAAGTATTCGATAGGAGGCTGAAGCCAGAGATTCCGCTGAAACTCTTGATCCCGTGGGTATGCGACAACATGTCATCTATCTTGACCATGGCAGCGTCGGTGCGTTGCAGAGCGGCAGCGTCGGGCAACTGGATCTGGAGGAAGGCGTAACCTTGATCCTCTTCGGGAATGAAACTGGCAGGCAGCTTTCTGCCCATGCCCACCGCAATCACCGATATTCCCACGAGAAGGAGCATGGCAATTACCCAACGGCGGATGAGAACGGCGCTCCAGTTCACGTAGCCGGTGGTCATTTTTCCAAACCACAGATTGAACAAGTCAAAGAACTTTCCGATTGGGCCCCTGGTCTTCTTGCGTGGGCGCAAGAGCAATGCAGAAAGCGCCGGCGAAAGAGTCAAAGCATTGAAGGCTGAGATCAACACTGAAATCGCAATGGTAATGGCGAATTGTTGATTGAGAAGACCCTTGATGCCGCCCATGGCAGCCATGGGCACGAACACTGCAGAAAGAATCAAGGCGATTCCGATCACCGGTGCGGTGACCTCTTCCATTGCCTTGAAAGTGGCGTCCTTCGGCGACATTCCGTGTTCTATATGATGTTCAACCGCCTCCACGACAACAATCGCGTCATCCACCACGAGGCCGATGGCGAGGATCAGACCAAACAAAGAGAGCGTGTTGATCGAGAATCCTAATATCGGGAAGATCGCGAAGGTGCCGATGAGAGAAACTGGAACGGCCAACAAAGGAATCAATGTCGCACGCCAGTTCTGAAGGAAGAGGAATACTACGATGATGACCAGGAAGATAGCTTCGCCCAACGTCGTGAGGATCTCTTTCATTCCCTCGGTGATTGGAAGAGTCGTGTCCATGGCGACGGAGTATTCCAGGCCTTCGGGGAAACGTGCTTTCATCTCCTCCATTTGTTCCTTGACCTGTTTTGCAACCGCCAAGGCGTTCGATCCGGGCGCCTGATAAACGCAAATAATGACTGCGGGTTTTCCGTTGAAACGACCGATCTGTTGATAGACCAGCGAACCCAACTCGATGCGCGAAACATCCTTCAGTCTCACCGTCGAGCCGTCTTTGTTTTGACGAACGATAATGTTGCCGAATTCTTCTGCGTTGACGAGCCGGCCTGGAACGCGAACTGAATAGGTAAACTGCTGGCCTTTGGGGGCGGGCTCTCCGCCGATCTGGCCTGCGGGATTTACGGCGCTCTGTTGTTGAACCGCGTTTGTCAGGTCTGAAACCGTCATGCCCAGCTTGGTGAGCTGGTCCGGCTTGACCCAGATTCGCATTGCATAATCCGAAGCACCGAAGTTCGTAACCTGTCCGACGCCCGGCACGCGCAGGAGGGCGTCGTTCACGTTGATGGTGGCGTAGTTCCCCAGGAATTGACCACTGAAGTTGCCATTAGGCGAGTGGAGAGCGATCACGAGCAACGGGAGGCCCATCAATTTCTTGACGGTCACGCCATACTGATTGACCGAGGTGGGGAGGTTCGGACTGGCTTGCGACACCCTGTTTTGCGTATTCACCTGGTCGATATCGACGTTTGTGCCGACGTCATAGGTGACCTTCAGTGTCATCGTGCCGTCGTTTGCATTGGTCGACATCATGTAGAGCATGTTGTCGACGCCATTCATCTGCTGCTCAAGGGGAGTAGCAACAGATTGTTCAATCGTTAGCGCGTCTGCGCCAGTGTAGGTGGCGGAGACGTTGATTTGTGGAGGGACAATATCGGGAAGTTGGGCTACTGGCAGTTTGAACATAGCCACAAGGCCACCGATCACGGTAACGATTGCGATAACGATGGCGACGTTTGGCCTATTGATGAAGAATTTAGACATGGTTACTTCCCGCTCTCGTTGGCGCTGGCCTCGGTGTCTTTGAAAGCTGTCGTTGCAACCGTTACGCCTGTCTTCACACGCTGCAATCCGTCGACAATTACGCTCTCGCCGAGTTGGAGACCTGATTCGACGACCCACATATCTCCGGACTGGGGGCCGAGCGTCACAGTCTTAATCGTCACCTTCTTGTCGGGGCCCACGACTCCAACCTGGTAGATACCCTGCAACTCAGAAACCGCCTGCTGCGGGATCACTAATGCTGCCTTGCGCGTGTCCGTAACTGTTCGAATGCGGGCGTACTGACCGGGTCGGAGAATGCTTTTCGGATTCGGAAATACCGCTCGTACCTGGATAGTTCCGGTGTTTGGGTCGACCTCGCGATTTACGAGAAGCGCGTGGCCGGTTTGAGGAAATACCGTGCTGTCACCAAGAATCATCTGCAAGGATCTAGCCGACGTCCGTGCGGATTTGGCGCGCATGAATCGCATGTAATCCTGTTCGGCGATGTTGAAGTCCACATAGATGGGATCTACATTTGAAATCGTCGTCATGACCGAATTGGGGGTCATGAGATCTCCGATGCCAACTTTTGAAATGCCGGCAACTCCAGAAATCGGCGAAGTTACCGTTGTCCAACCCAGATTGAGCTTTGCGTTATCGATTTCTGCCTGTTCGGCATTCATCTCCGCTGTTGCCGCCCGCTGCATACTTAGGGCTTTGTCGAGTTCGGCTTGGCTCACAGCTCGCTGAGCGACCAACGGCGTATACCGCTTCACGTCTATCTCTGCCTGCTCAAGAGAGGCACGGGTACGCTCAAGCTTTCCCTGCCCTTGTTGCAGGGCGGCTTCAGCCTGACGCTTGTCAAGTTGGTACATCGGCTCGCCCTTATTGATATAAGAGCCCTCGGTGTAGAGCTTCGCCAGCAAAAACCCTTCGACTTTGGGGCGAATTTCGGCATCGATATTGCCGACCATCGTTCCCACCCATTCCTGCTGGACCTCTACATCCTTCTGCCCAACAGGAGTAACTGTTACGCCGGGTGGAGGGGGAGACGGCTTTTCTTCCTTGTTTGAACATCCAACCAGCGTGACAAGCCCGAGGAGAATCGTGCCGAAGAGTTTCATGGCGACATTTCCGTGCATGGGACCAACGCGCTCGCGTGATGACCTCGAAGTCAGTGTCGAGGCTACTTCATTTCTCGACTGCAACAGTGCACGGCAGCTAAATTCAGTGGTCATTCGTTTGCCTCATGACAACCCTTCGTCATCCTTCGTAATTCGCGACGGGAATCTCTTTGTTGACAGCTTCAGATAATGACATCGTCGACTTAGGGAGCAGCCAAAGAATGTCCCGGGCGGCGTCAGGCGATCGAGCCCATGCTTATCCCGCTTTTCTGTCCTTGCGCCGTTCCGGCCGAAATTCAGACTTAAGATCGGAAACTACCATCGAAAACCGTGTTCCACACCTAGGAGAATCCCCAGTGATATTTGACAGGTGGGGGGCCGCTGGAGGACCACGAGACAATTGTCAGGGAATCACGAACGAGCGAGCCGCTAAAACTGAGTCGGCGTAGATGATGGCCGAGCGCATTCCGAATCGAAATTAGTTCGTGATCGAACGAAAGACGCCTAAAACAAAACAGAAGACGAAACATATTGTCGACCGTCTAACGCCGCATGGATCGCCGGGATCAGATGCGCTTTCATTCGGGGCTTCGCAACGAATCCCTGAGCACCCTCTTCCAAGCAAGCCTTGACGTACTCCTCCCCATCATGGATGGTCAGAAATACGAACTTGGCCGTAGACCCGGCTTGAACGAGTTTGTGGACGGCCTCGATACCGGTCATTCCCGGCATGGTTATATCCACAACAACAACGTCCGGATTGAGACGCTGGACCTCCGACACCAGGAAGGACCCATTATTCGCTGTGCCAACGAGATCAAAGTCGGGCCGCAGTAGTGCGATCTCCGCCTTGAGGAACTCGGCATGGTCGTCGGCCAAAAATATGCGTGGGCGGATCATATCCCCGCCTCCATCCATTCCGTCGCGCATTCAATCTAGTTGCGCCAGGGTTCAAAGCTGTCAACCCGAATGAATGGACGCTAGTGGATGTCAATCGATCAATCTACTGGGAGAAACCCTAGGTCAACTGCGTGCATAGTGGGCGATCACGACGTCGCACTGGGGAGACGCGGGGGAGATGCGATGCGATCAAAGAGTATTCAAAGGGTATATTGACTGGCCTGCGCGCTCGATTTGTTTCCAGGATCGACTTTGATCAAGCCCATTTCCAACGCGAACAAGACAAGATCAGCGTTACTCGCTACGTTGAACGCATGCATGATGTGGTACTTGTGGAATTCCACTGTCTTTATGCTCAAGTTGAGGATTGAAGCAATCTCTTTCATCGGCCGGCCCTCGGCGACCAACTGCACAATGTCGCACTGCCTTTTGGTCAGCTCCCTTGAGAATTGACGTGCCCTCGCCTTGGCTTCGACCCAATCTGTAGCTTGCAGCTTGGGTGTCATATAGCTTCGACCACGCAAGACCTGCTCAATCGCTTCCAGCAATTCCCTTCCACTTGAGTTCTTGAGAATGAAACCAGCGTGCCCGAGCTGCGCTGCCGCTGCAGCAAGATTCGGATCTTCGTGCATGGTCAGGAATACGAACTTCATATTGGGAGCTTGCTTCTGAATTCTCTGTGCAGCGTCAAGCCCGTTCAGCAGAGGCATCGAGACATCTGCCACGACCAGATCCGGCATTAGCTTGAGGGATTCTTCCACCATGGAACGACCATCAGCCACCATTCCAACAACGACAAACGTTCTCTCGAGATAGGCACGCAAAGTCTCAGCAAACATCACGTGATCGTCAGCAATGAAGATGCGCGGACGAGATGCACCAGGGAGAGTGGTCTTCATCTAGCTTCTCCTTTTCCCGTGAGCACGGGCCATTGGGGACGCTCTACGTTAATAGACGAAAAAACGCCATTTCGGACTTGCCTGCCGGCGCATTATGCCAAGTCTCGTGGCCGTCAGGTGGCTCGTACAACTGTCACAGTTGACAGTTGCTAGTGGAAATTCGCCCCCTCTAGAATCCGATTCGGTTGCCCGGACCCAGCCACATAACTGCACCCAGCGTTTTGAAACGGGAGAATATGTCAACCGATCGCAAGAATCACGGCTCGCTTCTGATTGCCGACTGGATTTTCGGATACCAGAAGAAATGGTTGCGGCCAGATCTGATGGCTGGCGTAACTGCGGCAGCCGTGGTTATCCCAAAGGCAATGGCATACGCGACCATTGCTGGATTGCCTGTTCAGGCAGGGCTGTACACGACCATAATTCCAATGGCTTTATACGCTCTGCTCGGCACGTCGCGCCCGCTGAGCGTCAGCACAACCACTACCCTCGCAGTCCTGACGTCAACCGAACTCGCCGCGCTGTCCCCAGGCGGAGACCCCGCATCCCTTCTGAGGGCGGCCGCGATGCTAACGCTCCTCGTTGGAGGTGTGCTCGTTCTGGCGTCGGTGCTGCGGCTCGGCTTCATTGCAAATTTCATCTCTGAACCAGTTCTCGTCGGGTTCAAGGCAGGCATAGGGGTCGTAATTGTGCTGGACCAGCTCCCAAAGCTTCTGGGCATTCATTTTCCCCGAGGCTCGTTCTTCCACAATATTCTGGCTATCGTTCGCGGCATTCCGGAGGCGTCGCTGCCGACACTGATTGTTGGAATAGTGATGGTAGCCATATTGGTAGGCACCGAACACTTTTTTCCAAAAGCTCCAGCGCCATTGATCGCAGTGGCTGCGGGAATCATCGGCGTGCGCTTCCTGGGGCTGCATGCATTGGGAATTGAAACCGTCGGTCGGATCCCACAAGGGCTGCCTTCGGTGACACTTCCGGACATTTCGATGGCGCAGACCCTCTGGCCTGGCGCGTTGGGAATTGCGCTGATGAGTTTCACCGAGACTATCGCCGCCGGTCGAGCCTTCGCGAAGAGTCAGGAACCCCCGATTCGTGCGAATCGGGAGCTGCTTGCCACGGGGCTGGCAAGTGCGGGAGGCGCGTTTTTCGGGGCCATGCCCGCAGGCGGAGGTACGACCCAGACGGCCGTCAACCGGCTTGCGGGCGCACGTACTCAGATGGCGGAGCTGGTAACAGCCGCGGTTGGCCTGGCCACTATCTTGCTGCTCGCGCCACTGCTTGGACTTATGCCCCAAGCTACGCTTGCGGCGGTTGTCGTTGTCTATTCAATTGGATTAATTAAGCCGGCAGAGTTTTCGCTAATTCTGCAGGTTCGGCGGACAGAATTCACATGGGCACTTGCGGCATTTGTGGGTGTCATGCTGCTTGGAACGCTGAAAGGAATTCTCGTAGCGATCGTGTTGTCGCTTGTCGCCTTGGCGTTTCAGGCGGCTGATCCGCCTGTCTACGTCCTGGGCCGCAAGCCCGGAACGAATGTATTCCGGCCACGCTCCAAGGAGCATCCCGAGGACGAATCATTTCCGGGGCTACTGCTGCTGCGTATCGAGGGGCGGGTATTCTTTGCCAACGCCGAACACGTGGGACAGAAGATCAGATCGCTGGTTGATGAAGCCAAACCCAAGGTGTTGGTACTCGATCTCACCGCTGTGTCCGATCTTGAATATACCGCTCTCAAGATGTTGAGCGAAGGTGAGAGGCGAATCCGTGAACAAGGGATTTTGCTTTGGCTCGTCGGACTGAATCCCGAAGTGCTGCGGATGGTCAAGAAATCGCCGCTTGGGAAGTTGCTTGGGGCCGAAAGGATGCAGTTCAGTGTCGAGCTGGCAGTAAGGCGATGTCGTGAGGCGTCTGCACAGGAAAGCCCTGCAGTCGGAATCAAATATCCTGCGTAATTTCATTACCTGGCTTATTGGTTCTGGAGCGGACTGGTCGAAATGCAAGTAGCTGGCGAGAACAATCCGCACATCGCATCCTCAGCGTGGGATCGTCTCCGATGGGATGTCCCTCGAGTGATTGCACTATTTCTGTGTGTGTTGTTTACGGCAACGATTGCTTCCGGCCAGATCCAGCAGAGTCAAAACGTCCTGATCATCTCGGAAGTGGGCATTTCGTATTCCCTCACTAATTTGATAGTGGAGCAGATTGACGACCAGGTGCACCAGGTGCCCGGTCGCCACGTCGAGCTCTACACCGAGAGCCTCAATCTGATGTCGTTGCCCGATCAGGTTTCGCAAGAGGAGATGAGAGATTGGCTGACCGCGAAGTATAGCCGGTATAAGTTGGACGCCATCGTAGCCGTGGGCCCAGAGACAGTCGATTTTCTCTCAACCTACGCACCGGCCTCATTCGCGAAGATTCCCATCATTATTTGCGGAACGAGTGCGGAGCAACTGGCCAATCCAAAGCTCGGCCCCAGATTTGCAGGAACGTGGCTGAAATTCGAGCCTGAGAAAACAATCGACGTTGCACTGCGTCTTTTTCCGGATACGAGCCACGTGTTTGTTGTCGGCGGCTCCTCCGCCTTTGACAAGAAACTGATGTCATTGACGAAAGCAAAGCTTAGCGGCGTCAACACAAAAGCTGAGATTCACTATTTCCCTGAAATGGAAATGGGCCAATTAGTGGCACGACTGCAACAGTTACCGCAGCAATCCATCTTGCTTTACACCTCCTTTTTTCGAGACTCCGCCGGAGTCACGTTTTTCGATGCGACCAAGGGACTGCCGATGATTGCCTCAGCTTCAAAGAGACCTACCTTTGGAATGATGGACACCTATATGGGGCATGGAATTGTCGGTGGGTATTTGATGACGTTTGAGACGCAAGTGAAGGCCACTGCCCTCGTTGTCTCGGACGCACTGGAAGGAAAGAAGGTGCAAAGCCCCCCAACGGAAACCCTCCCCGGCGCATACGTGTTCGACGGGCGTGAACTGCAAAAATGGGACATACCCGAAAGCAGGCTTCCGCAAAAAAGTGCCATCCTGTTTCGGGAACCAGGCCTTTGGGAACGAACTAAATGGTTGTGGGCGATTATTCTCGCTCTTTCCATCTTTGCCGGATATCTGCTTTACAGCCGAAAGCAATTGAAAGTGGCCAAAGACAGTCAGAGGCTGCTCAGCGGCAGGTTGATCAATGCACAGGAGGAAGAGCGGGGCCGGCTGGCGCGCGAGATCCACGATGACTTCAGTCAAAGATTGGCCGTGGTCGCGCTGCAATTGGAAAATATTGGCGAAGCAGTCCCTGCCTCATATGAAGAGGTGCACCGTCAGCTCATTGAAGTGGAAGGATCAGCGAGCGAGCTGGCCACAGAGCTTCACTCCCTGTCATACCGATTGCATTCCTCCACTCTCGAGCACCTGGGACTGGTTCCCGCAGTCTCTTCGTTGTGCAAGGAGTTCACTACCCAACAGGGAGTCAAGGTCAGTTTTTCATCGAATGAAGTGCCGCGAAGTGTGGCGCCAGACGTGGCCTTATGCGCATTTCGAATAGCGCAGGAGGCGCTACGCAACATAAAGAGGCACAGCGACGCGAAGAATGCATTTGTGCAATTGACACTTACTGACAAATTGGAGATTTCCATTCGAGATGACGGTCATGGTTTCGATTTGTCGCATGTGAACCAGAGACAAGGGCTCGGTATTCGCAGCATGGAGGAGCGCGCAATCTCGTTAGGTGGGATCTTCAAGATTCATTCCGGATTCGGAGAGGGCACGACAGTCCGAGCGCTGCTGCCTTTCAAGCGTGCGACTTATTTTTCGGGTAGCCCTTTGGCATAGGCGAGGAACTTGTTTGAATCAGCCCATCATCGCGCGAAAATTGGAATCTGCTTCGGTAGCACGTCCAACTAGATATAGCGATTATTGGCGAAAACGCGCGGACGGAATCAAGTCTTTCTCTTGCAGACCCCGTCCCTTAGCCGGAGGAGACCTGCGCGTACCATTACGGTAGCAGCGGCTCTGATGGTGGTCGTTGCGCCAGATCAAGCTGGCGTTTTTTTTTGCGTGAGAGGGTTGACGAGCGAAAATCCGGCAAACTTCCGAGTAGGAGGTAATTCAGGCACAACCTCTCGTCGGGCGCCGAGCAATGACCTGAAGACTAACGAGGAATGCCAATCCGTCGCAGAAGATCCTCGTAGCGAGGATCACCGCGCAAGGAGTCGAAATGCGGCTCATTCAGTTCCTGGATCCGCATCACGCGATCGGAGTACGCAGTCTCCAGCCATTGGAACGCCATTTCGCGGTCACCTAGTCCTGTATAGATAATTGCGAAATCCATGGGCGATACATATTGCTGCTTTGAAAGGAGCTTGATCTCCTCTAGAATGCCCAGTGCTTTCGCCCGTTCCCCTGCAAGACCATATGCGTGGCCCAGCAGAGCCTTGAAGAGCGGGGCCCTTGAATTAATCACCGCACTCTGGAGACTCGCGATTGCTTCCGGAATCCGTCCCTCCTTCTCCAGCGCGAGCGCCATGAACCAGTTGGCATTTGGATAGTCCGGGGCAAGTTCAAGCGTCTTCCGGCAGGCTGCAATCGCCTCGTCATACCTGCGCGCCCGAAAGAAAAGAAATCCGAAGAAAGCTTCACTCACGATTGAAACCGGGTCAAGGTCGTGGGAACGGCGCAGTTCCACGATGGCCTCATCGTGCCGCTGCATCATCGATAGATAGTCGGCATACCAGGCGTGGATCGCAGAAGAACTTGGATTCAGTTCAAGAGCGCGTTTGTACTCCGATTCCGCAGCCGCCCAATCCCAGTCGTATCCCTTCGCAATCTCCGCAAGCACACCGTGTGCATCCGCGGTAGTCGCGTCAATTTCAATCGCTTTCATTGCCGCTGCCCGGGCCTTGGGGTAAACCTCCTGGGAAGGGCGAAGCCCGAAGATGCCGATCATCATGTATGCCTGAGAAAGACCCGAATACGCTTGAGCATTGGCGGGGTCGAGGTGAATAGCCTGAGAGAAGTATTCGACGCTCTTGTCCAGGCTGCCCATTCCCTGGTTCAGGAAAAGGCTTCCTTTCAGATAAGCTTCAAGCGACGCGGCATTGACTCGGTGTACACGTGTGAGGCTCGCATGTTGTTCGCTGGTTAGTTTCATCCTGACTTGGTCCGCGATGGTCTGGGCCACTTCCGACTGCAGCATCAGGACATCGACAACATTGCGCTGGTAGGATTCGGACCAGATATGGCGGTCATCGCGAGCATCAATGAGTTGAGCCGTGACGCGCACCTGGTCGCCCACTCGCACTACGGAGCCCTCCACGAGCGCATCGACGCCGAGCTCTTTTGCAATCACCGGCAGCGATTTATGCGTGCCTTTGTATTGCATGCTCGATGTGCGCGAAATGACTCTGAGCGTACCGATCTTGGCTGCCTCGGTAATCAGCTCGTCTGTGAGCCCGTCGGAAAAGTAGTCCTGTGCCGGATCGCCTGAGAGATTGGCCAGCGGCAGCACGGCGATCGACGTAATCGTTGGCGCCGTTCGCCAAAACTCGAAATAGCGGAGAATCTTCGGCGGAGCGAACGCAAACCCCAAAAGGGCTGCCGCCGAGAGCAGCGCCCCGAACGCGAAGATCCACCCGTTCCGTCGAGCTGTTCGCGGGACGGCGATTTCAGGAGGCACCGAGACCTGCAGCCTGGGTGCCGCAATTTCGACAGGATCCTCATCCGGAATATGAACTGGCGCAATGAATCGATAGCCGCGCCGCGGCACTGTTTCCACAAAACGCGGGTTCTCCGCATCGTCCTCCAGGGACTCGCGCAGCCGGTTGGTCGCCCTATTGAGGCCGCTGTCGAAATCGACAAATGTGTCCGCCGGCCAGAGCCTCTTCTGGATCTCCTCCCGCGTGACGATTGCGCCGGGGCGTTCCAGCAACATGGAAAGAATCTGAAAAGGCTGTTCTTGAAGTTTGACCTTGAATCCCTGTTTCCGCAGTTCGCGAGCCTGAAGATCGACCTCGAAGACTCCAAAGCGAATTCTGGGGCGCTTTAGCTCTTCCATAAAGCCATGCGGACATACTACCGGAACATTGCGTCTCTGTGATTGCTCTCGATGTGGCAATGGCTTCGGGGGAGACTGTTGCGCAAACCATTGACAAATCGGGTGGTTGCCACGGGATGAATGGATTATGTCGTCGCATGTTGAAAGTTTCCCTCTGTCGCCTCATGGTGTGCCTCAGGTCTTGAAGGAGGCCCCCAATGAGACAGACAACTTCCCCTTTGAATGATCGCCTGACGGCTCTCGTGGTTCGCGGTTTGATAGCCCTCAGTCTGATGCTTGTCCTGAACTCCAGGTGCTTTGCAGCAGACAATGACGGCTGCAGCGATGCCACCCTCCGGGGCGACTATGGATTCACGATCCTCGGAGATCAACCCAATCCCGACGGCACTACGAGCCCAGTAGTGGGAGTGGCAATCACGCACTTCGATGGCGCGGGCAAAGTTACGCAAAAAGACTTTACGGTAGACGGCGGCGTTCCCTCGCCGGCCAATGGCAATGCGGCCACCGGTTTTCACTTTGCAGGCGGCGAGACGGGCACATACTCGGTGAATTCAGATTGCACGGGTAGCGCGGAGATCGACTTGAACGCACCCGCTCCTCCTGGACTCTCCAGAGGCGTGATCAAGCTCATGTTCATCGTCCCTACCGATGGTGCGACGATCCACACCGTGGTGTCCGAAATAACCGCTCCCTTCACCACTGCACCCCTACTTAACACCACTCGCAGCGATGCTTCGAGAATTGGACGGATCGCCGGTCACTGCAGCAACGCCACCCTGAAGGGCGACTTCGGTAGCACGATCGTGGGAACCGCGCCGAATCCCGACGGAACCACAAGCCCATTGAAAGGCGTTGCCATTGTGGAAGACGACGGTCACGGCAGCTTCACGCAGCGGGACTTCGTCATGACAGGCGGCTTGCCGGAGCCCGGCACGGGCGACGCTCAGACTGGTTTCACTTTCTCAAACGGTCAGACTGGGACATACAAGGTCAATCCGGACTGCACAGGCAGCGCCGAAGTCCATCTGAACGTCCCGGCTCCCCCAGGTTTATCCAGCGGCGTAATCAAGCTGATGTTCATCATCACCGACAACGGCCGCGCATCCCACGCTGTTGTTTCCGAGTTCACCGCTCCCTTCGCTGCAGCGCCCACGCTCAATACGACTCGTAGCGATTCCTGGAAACTCGGCTCGGAAACTGAATAGACTCACATCGATTCCTGAACTAGTCTCCGGAGGCAAAAGTAGCCTCCGGAAACTGGATCGTGTGGAGTTCTCAAGGTCATCCTCAATTGAGAGGTCGGTTCTGTGGCCTGTCGCAACCAGGCCAAAGAGTTTCTTGAGCCGAACTGCGGCAGTTCATTCACACTCCGGATGTATCGTGGACTACTCGGAATGTATGGTCCGCCGCCGTTTTGCAAGCGAAAGATGAAGATGACAGAATTGGTCTGCGCGAATGTATTCGGCCTTTGTCGGAGTAGCGATCTCCTGGCCTGAATGGAATGCGCTGCGCCCTCGTCCTTTTTAGTAACGCTGCCTTTTAAGGCATTTTCCGAGTACAGGTTCTCGAGAGCGCCGGGATCGACCGTTGTGCCATCTCATGTTTCGCCAGCAAACCTGGCAGGAATCTCAAAACTCAGATCAGTCGCCGTTGGACTGCAGATGTGGGAATCGCTTGAGCGATTTCCAAGCCTGGCGCTTGTGCCAGGCGTCATGTGCAGGCCATCAGGCTGCGATTACTTGTGGTGCTGTTGGCGGGCGATAAGCCTCTCCTTTGGCAAGCAGTACCCAGGCCATGCGCGCCATCTTGTTAGCTAGCGCCACTGTTGCCACCTGCGGGCGCTTGCGTGCGGTGAGATTGACCAGCCACATACTCAAGCCGGAAGATTGCTTGGTTTTCTGCAGCAGCACAGTGTGCGCTCCCTGCACGAAGAGCTTGCGCAGGTATTTGTTTCCTCGTCTGCTGGTGCCGGTCAGCTTTTGCTTGCCTCCGGTGGAGTGCTCGCCAGGCACCACTCCCAGCCAGGCAGAAAATCCGCGCCCCTTCTTGAAAGCTGCACCGTTGCCGATGGCTGCCACTGTGGCCGTGGCTGTGATCGGTCCGATTCCAGGGATCGCGACCAGGCGCCTGCACTGTTCAAGTTCGCCACAGATGCGCGCGATCAGCTTGTCGGTTTCCTCGATCTGCCCGTGCAGGTACTGCATCTCCATCCGCAGCTGGGTCAGAAGTACGCGCAATGCGCCTGACAGCTTGTTGTCCGCGTCCTCCAGGATACTGGGCAGAGACTCCTCAATATAATGGCGTCCCTTGCGGATGGTGATACCGCGCTCCAGCAGCATCCCGCGCATCTGGTTGATCACCGCGGTGCGGCGCACAACCCACCGCTCACGCACGCGGTGCAGCGACTGCAGGTCGAGCTGATCGTCGGTCTTGATCGGCACAAAACGCATCGTCGGGCGGGTTACGGCCTCGGCGCACGCTTCGGCATCAATGTAATCGTTCTTGTTCGTCTTTACGTATGGCTTCACATACTGCGCCGGCATCAGGCGCACATCATGGCCTTGTTCCCGCAATGCACGGCCGAGAAAATGAGATCCTCCGCAGGCCTCCATGCCGATCAGGCACTGAGGAAGGTTCGCGGTAAAGCGCAGCAGCTGAGTCCGCGAGCCCTTCCTGCGAACCACAACTTCGCCACGTGCGTTGACGGCTACAAAGTGAAACACTGTCTTCCCTAAATCGACACCAATCGTGCGAATCTCCATGGAACACCTCCTGTGCTTACCTCTACACCTTCGGGAAGGTAGGCGGCGGACCATGCCAGTAGTCAAAAGGCGGCGGACCATCCCGCCAGTTATCGGAGGGATTTTGGTGTTCCAAAACGTTCAGGGGTATCTATTGGGGTACGCGTGGAAGGGTAACACGTAAACGATTCTATTTATTTAATTTATCTGAAAAGGCTGGCTCCTCAGGTAGGACTCGAACCTACAACCCTTCGGTTAACAGCCGAATGCTCTGCCATTGAGCTACTGAGGAGTGTCTGGCGATGAATTGTCCTCTATAAAGTTAGCAGAGTGGGCGGATGGCGTCAAAAATGCCGAGGCTCTCCGGTCGAGCCACAGCATCGCTCCAACTTGAGCCGCGGCATCGCTCCGACAGCACATCTTACACATCACTTCCTGCAATCAAGGGCTGCATTTTCGGCGCAGAAGACATCCAACGGAATGGGAGGGACCTCGATGGCTGCCAAAGAGACTTCATTGCTTCGCAATGCAGCGTATCTCGGAATTGGGTTGGCTTGCACGGGTGTGGGCTGGGCAAGAGCCAGATCGCGACGCCGTTCCCAATGGGCGCGAGGCAAAGTTGTCGTCATCACCGGCGCCTCGAGAGGTCTGGGGCTTGCGCTGGCGGAGGAATTTGGCAGGCGCGGCGCGCGGCTGGTGCTTGCAGCGCGGGATGCGGGGGAACTTCTTCGAGCTCGCCGGAAGCTCTTGAGCCTCGGCGCCGCCCGTGACGAGGAGGACGTGCTGATTGTCCCTGCGGATCTGCGCAAGTCAGAAGAGGCAGAAGGCCTGATCGATGAAGCGACTCGACAGTTTGGCCGAGTGGACGTTCTCATCAATAATGCCGGTGTGATCACCGTCGGGCCGATCGAGAATCAGAAGATTGAGCATTTCCGCAACGTGATGGAGTCGAATTTCTTTACGGGGCTTCACTGCACGCTCTCTGTTCTGCCTCAGATGCTCGAACGGGGCAGCGGGGCAATCGCCAATGTCACGTCTATCGGTGGCAAGGTTGCGGTGCCGCATCTGCTGCCGTATACGGCGAGCAAGTTTGCATCTGTTGGATTCTCTGAAGGGCTAGGCGCGGAGTTGCGCTCGAAAGGCATTCGTGTGACCACGATCTGCCCCGGGCTGATGCGGACGGGCTCGCATCAGAATGCGCTCTTCACAGGGGATGCATCGCGCGAATACCGGTGGTTCAGCCTGGCGGCGAATCTTCCCGGCGTCTCGATCGCGGCCAGCCGTGCCGCACGTCAGATTGCCGATGGCATCGCTTCCGGGGCAGCCGAAATCGTGATTACACCGCAGGCCTTCTTTGCGGCGCGACTCGGGAACCTGTCGCCGGAACTGACCCGCCTTGCGATGCGTGCGATGAATCTCCTGCTGCCCTCAGCATTGCCGGGGGAATCTGCCACGCACCGAGGCGCGGATATTCGTGAGCGCGAATGGCTTCCTGCGAAGACAATCGGCTCTCACGCAGCACGCCGCTACAATCAGACTGGAGCGTTGGCAGGCAGCTAACGAGCAGGGCACGTGTCACACCTCATTGCTGCCGCGCTATTCTGGTATCTAGCAGAGGAGGCGCAATGTCCCGGATTTCGAGACTTGACCGCAGCGAAGTGACTCCAGACCTGGCTGCGCTTTTCGACAAGGTATTTGCGCAGCGCGGAAACGTACCAAATATGTTTCGCGTCATGGCTCATCGGCCGGAGATATTCTCGACGATGCAGGCGCATTTTGGTGCGGTTCTGAACACGGGCACCGTTTCGACGAAGCTCAAAGAACTGATCATTGTGCGCACCAGCCAGGTGAACGAGACGCCCTATTGTCTTGCCAGCCACACGATTCTCGCCAAGGGATTGGGTTGGAGTGACGACCAGCTCGCAAATCTGGCTCAATGGTCGAATCGCGAGGACTTTACGCCCGCGGAGAAAGCCGCTCTGCGCCTGGCCGAGACGGTAACGCGCAATGCGCACGCGGTGACCGACGAACAGTTCGCCGAATTGCGCAGTTTCTATTCTGAGGGCGAGATCGTCGAGCTTCTTTGTGCGATTGGACTTTTCAATTATTTCAATCGCTTCAACAATGCGCTGAAGATGGAGCCGACCAAGCCCGGAGAAGGCGGTTGCGCAGCGCCGACGCCGCAGGTGGCTGTGGCCAATCAAGACTGATCGCTTCTCAGGATTGGAGATCGTCAGCCGATTCCCCACCCGTATCTCACGATTCGATCTTCAAAAAATCTTATCCGAAACATTTCACCAAGGAGTCTGCTTTCCGCATGAAGCTTAAACTGCCCGCCGGTAACTTCCGCGCTTATCTTTTCGACTGTGATGGCACAATTGCCGACTCGATGCCGCTGCACTATGTAGCTTGGAAGAGGGCTCTCAAGGAGTGGAACTGCGACTTTGATGAGAATCTGTTTTATAGCTGGGGTGGAAAGCCGGTAAGAAAGATTGTGGCCGAATTGAATGAAATGCACGGGCTCAGCATGCCCGTCGACGACCTCGCCGCTGTCAAAGAGAGCTACTACCATGAACAACTTTCGCAGCTGAAGGCGATTCCAGAAGTCGTGGAACATATCGACGCGAAGCACGGAAGCATACCGTTTGCAGTCGTCTCAGGCAGCAGACGTGCGTCGGTGGTGGGCTCGCTCAGGGTGCTCGGACTGCTCGAGAAATTCGATACCCTGGTTTGCGCAGAGGACTACAAACATGGAAAGCCCGCTCCGGATGGCTTCTTGCTGGCAGCGGAGAGACTTGGAGTTGCTCCGGCTGATTGCCTCGTGTTTGAAGACACCGAGCTAGGGATTGAAGCGGCGACTGCCGCGGGAATGGCCTCGGTGCTGGTTGCACAGCCCTTCGACAGAGCTTCGGGAACAACCTTGACGGGGACGGCGTAAGGGAAACACAGGAGACTTGAACATGCAAGATGCGAATGTGTCGACGATGAGGATTGAGCATTCGACATTTCGCACGGAGGCGCCGCCACGAATTGCGTGGTTTCCGCTTGCCGCAATCGCTGGAGCCGTCATGGTGCTCCACCTCTGCACCAACGGTCGCTACGGCTTCCATCGAGACGAACTGCAGTTCCTGAGCGATGCACGGCACCTGGATTGGGGATTTGTCTCCTATCCGCCTCTCACTCCTTTTCTCGAGCACATCAGCCTGGCGTTTTTTGGCTTGTCGATGGCGGGTCTCCGCTTCTTCTCGGTTGTTGCGCAGACCGCGGCGATCATTGTCACCGGCTTGATGGCGCGCGAACTTGGCGGCGGTCGGCTGGCACAGATAACGGCCGCGCTGGCAGTCGCTTTCTCACCGCTGCCGCTCTTCAGCGGAACGGAGTTTCAATACACCAGCTTTGATTTTTTATGGTGGTTGCTCATCGCATTCTTCGTGATTCGATTGCTTCGGACTGAGAATCCGCGCTGGTGGCTGGCGATCGGCGTATTTGTCGGCCTCGGATTGCTGACGAAGTATTCCATCCTGTTTCTCATCGCCGGCATTCTGACCGGCATCGTCCTGACCAAGGCGCGACGGTATCTCAAAACTGGCTGGTTCTGGGGCGGAATCGCGATCGCGCTGTTGATCTTCGTTCCAAATTTTCTGTGGCTGATTCGTCACGACTTTGTCTCCTATACCTTCCTTCAACACATCCACGCGCGCGACGTGGGCCAGGGACGCGCGGATGGATTCCTAAAGGACCAGGTACTCATTTGCATCAACACCTTCGCCGCCCCTCTTGCTGTCGCCGGGCTCGTTTTGTTCCTGCGCGATCGCCGTTACAGAATGCTGGGCTGGATGTTCGTGGTTCCGTTTGCACTCTTCTGGATTGGCAAAGGGCGCGGATACTATATGTCTCCCGCGTATCCGATGCTGCTGGCCATGGGCGCGACAGGCGCTGAGCGCTGGTTGCAAACGTTGCCTAATTGGGGCCGGCGCAGCGTGGTTGGCGTCTTCTATGCCGGACTTGCCGTCGGCGCTGTTTATATCACCGCATTGGTTATCCCATTGGCCTCGTCAGGTCCGCTTCGGGATTTTGCGCTTGCTCGCAACGGAGATCTGCGCGAAGAATTCGGATGGAATGAGATGGTGAAGACCGTCGCCGACATTCGCGATTCCCTGCCCCCGGATGAACAGACGAACGTTGGCGTCCTGGTGGGCAACTATGGCGAGCAGGGTGCAATAGAGATGCTGGGCGGCGCCTACCACTTGCCGGCGCCGATCAGCATGACTAATTCCGCCTGGCTTCGCGGCTATCCAACACCGACGCCAACAACTCTCATCGTGCTCGGATTTTCGCGCGAAGGTGCAGATCGCGCATTTACCGGTTGCCGCGTTGCCGGACATATCTGGAATTCCATTGGCGTGAAGAACGAGGAGAGCGAGGCGCATCCCGATATCTTCCTCTGCGGCCCGCCTCGCACGCCGTGGCCGGAGTTCTGGAAGGACCACCAAAGGTTCGGCTGATTTCCAGCGCGACTGCGCGTCACTCAGGATTGGTGACTCGTCACAATTCCCTGCTAATCCAAATACAACTGCGAACACCGTGGCTCATACTGCTTGTCGGGATTATCCGCGCTCGTCATTGAAGAGGACCAATGTCTTTTGTCCGCATCTGCGTTTTGCTATCAGCCCTGTTGCCCACCTTGCTTCTTGCGCAAACGCCGGCAATCGCCGATCCTGCAGAGGCAGCAGCAGACGCTGCGTATCAGGGGCATGATTGGACGGCAGCCGAAAGGCTCTACTCCTCGCTGGCGAAGACAAATCCGGAGAGCGCTCGTTTTGCCTATCGCCTTGGAGTATCCGCGCGCGGCAACAAGCACTACGACCTGGCACTTGACTCCTTCGCGAAGGCAAAGTCTCTTGGTGCAGGAAAGGGTCTTCCCGGCTTTGTGGTGGATTACGAACTCGCGACGACTTACGCCGCGATGGGCAACTCAGCCCGTGCTCTTGAACTTCTCGCGGCATCGGCGGACGGAGGTTTCCAGCAAACGAGCCGTCTCAGCGAGGATGTTGAGTGGAAGGCGGTGCGGGATGATCCGAAGTTTGTGAATCTCGCCAAACAAGTGAAACACAACGCCGCTCCGTGCGAGGACCCTGAATTCAAGCAATTTGATTTCTGGATCGGAGACTGGGATGTAACTTCAACTGCAGATGGAGTTCCGCGTGGGACTAGCCACATATCCCGCGAAATGGGCGGCTGTGTCGTCTGGGAGAACTGGACCTCAGCCGGGAGCGGCTATTTTGGCAAGAGCTACAACACCTACAACGTCAACCTCAAGCAATGGGAACAATACTGGGTCGATAATGGCGCGGGAGTCATGTTCTTTCACGGCAATCTAAAAGACAGTGTGATGGATTACTGGACAGACGATGTTCCGCAGCCCAACGGGCAAAAACTTCGCCGTCATTTGCAGTTCTTCAATCTGTCACCGGATCAGGTTCGCCAATTCAGCCAGGGATCTAGCGACGGCGGCAAGACCTGGAGCGTCGAATACGACCTGACATACAAGAGGCATGCGCCCAAGCCCGGGGCTGTTCCGGGGTCCTGAGTCCGAATCCCTGCAGATGCGCGCAGGTCAGTACAACAACACTGCCACGCGGTACGCGGTAAATGTGCCGTCGACACCGGCGGGGCTGCAGCTTCCGACGGCGGCTTGATGATACTGGCCCGATGCGAGGCGGCCGGTCAGCGCACTAGGTAGGACGTTCATCTCCGAGTCTTGCCAGCGCATGATAAAGCCTGGCTGGGAACCGTCCGCGGAATGCGGGATGCCACTATTCATTGCACAGGCAGCGCGTGCGTACGCGGGATCGCCTGCGATCGAAAGGCCCTTCTGTCGGATTAGTCCCGCGACGCGCGCTTCAACCTGAGTTGCGTTGAGCGATTGGACACCTCGCGCGTAGTCAGCCACCGCATAGAGCACACCGCGGCTGGCGACAACGGCAATTCCCACGCGATCGACTTCGGGATTGAGCAAGTTGGTCCGGTGACCGCTGGAGTGCATCCACTCATCGTGAATCCCCGCCGCACTTGGACCGATGGCTACATTCTCCTCAATCAGGCTGAAGTGCGCTTCGGCTTGACCGGCACGTTCGGAGAGGTCGAGCTCGCCGGGGTAACGGTGCGAGATTGGACCCTCGGCCGCCATGCGAAGGCAATGTTTTCGAGCCGCGATGGCCAACGCGCCATCCCATTTGAGGGGCCCGGCTCCAGAAGCCTTTCGCGACTGGTTTGCCAGAGCCATCAACTGCTCGGCATCGGACTGTGAAACGGTTGCAGATTCCGGGAGCTGCGACCATGCACTGAAGGGAAGCGAGATTAATACCAAAGAAAAGAACAGGAGTTTACGAGAAAGATTCACACTCTCTTATACCCCGATTTTTGCGCTTGGTCGCGCTATTATGACCTAAGTAATGGTGATGCTCGATTTGATCGACGGGCTTCGCAAACGCGCTCGTCGCCAGCCGCTGGCGATGGTGGGTTTTGTTTTGCTTTCGGGCTTTGTTATCACTGGCATCGCGGCACCGTGGATCGCACCGTACAGCCCCTCTTCCATCGACCTTGTTCATCGCCTCGAGGGACTTTCAATCGCGCACCTCGCAGGAACCGATGAGCTCGGCCGGGATACCCTTTCGCGCCTGCTTTGGGGAGCGCGCATTTCACTCGCAGTATCGGTCAGCGTGGTAACGGTTTCGCTGGCACTGGGAATCACTCTCGGCGGGCTTGCCGGTTATCTTGGCGGCTGGATCGATACCGCGCTGACCACGTTCGCCATGAATACTTTCCTGGCACTTCCCGGCATTCTGCTGGCAATTGCGTTCGCCGCGTTCCTGGGGCCGGGATTCTCAAACCTCGTGCTGGCGCTCGCCATCGGCGGCTGGGCCGGATATGCGCGCCTCGTGAGGGCACAGGTCTTGTCGGTCCGTGATCGCGAATATGTGGATGCGGCTCGCGCACTGGGCGCCAGCGGACTCCGAATCTTCTTCCGCCACATACTGCCCAACATTGTGCAACCGATACTGGTTCAAGCGGCGATTGGCATGGCTGGAGTCATTCTTGCGGAAGCGACACTCTCGTTCCTGGGCCTCGGCATTCCTTCTCCGGCGCCAAGCTGGGGCGCGATGCTGAACGATGCACGGCTTCATCTATTCGACTCTCCGCACCTCGTTCTCTTCCCTGCCCTGGCTGTGGCAGGAGCAGTATTGGGATTCAACTTTCTGGGGGATGCGCTGCGCGATCAGCTCGATCCGCGGACGCGTCTGGAAATGGGATTGTGAGGCAATCATGGTAATGCTCAAGAAGGGCGATTGTGAGCACTGCGGGCGGGTCTATCGCTACTCGCTCTGGCACTGCGGCTTTGGCGATACTTCCTACGCCTATTGCGATGACTGCGGAATGCTCGCCACGGTCAATTATTCAAGCGACGGCGTAGCTGACTTTCCAGACCCCACAGCGAAGTATCAAGAGATCGATTCGCAGTGGGAGCCATTGCTCAGTCACTGCGAGTGCGGCGGACGGTTCCGCAAAGGCGCCGCTCCGCGCTGCCCCCATTGCAATGAACCTCTGTCTGCAAGTCATGCCGCGGCGCATATGGAAAAGCAAGCAGTGGGCGCGCCAAAGGGCTGGCACTGGCAAGGAAACTGGCACGGCGTGTATTGTCTCGCGATCGAGGATCCGCACGATCCCGGCACCTTGCGTCAGATGATCGACCCCGTGAAGACGACGGAAACAGAAAAGAAAGCCAAGAGCCGCTGGTCCTTATTGTTTAGTCTGGGCAGATGAAGCTTGGTGTCGTCAGCGATACGCACGGGCTGCTTCGACCCGAAGTTGTTCCAGCTCTCGCGGGGGTTGAATACATTCTGCACCTCGGCGACGTGGGTAATCCCGCCATTCTGAAGTCCCTCAAAGAACTTGCTCCCGTCACGGCGATTCGCGGAAACGTGGATCGCACAGGACCGTGCAGCAAGTTACCTGAGACCGAGGTGCTGCTGTTTGAAGGGCACTACATCTATCTGCTTCACGATGTCGGCACGCTGCATCTGGATCCCGCCGCGGCAAAGTTCTCCGTTGTTCTCTACGGCCATTCCCACAAGCCGAAGATTTCGCAACATAAAGGCGTGCTGTATTTCAATCCGGGGTCCTGCGGGCCACGCCGTTTCGAACTGCCAGTGTCAGTGGGCTTGCTCACTCTCAAGCAGGGAGTGGCTCCTCAAGCACAGGTCCTCGATCTTGAGATTTCGTCAACGTAGTTCCATCTGTGTGCGCTGATCGCCTCGCGTGCGAAACCGTGATACGCCGACGTAAAACTTATTCGTATCTGTGCCCTGGGCCGGGAATTGCGCTACCTCATGCGCGGATTTACCCACCGGTAGACGATATCGGTGAGAAGGTTCACCAGGACGTAAGTTAACCCAATGGAAAGCAGGCAGCCCTGGACCAGCGCGTAGTCCCTGTTTGAAATGGCCGTTACGACAAGCCTGCCCAGACCCGGCCAGCTAAAGATGGTCTCGGTGACGATTGCGCCAGCCAAAAGGGCGCCGAACTGCAGCCCCACAACGGTGATGATGGGGACCAAGGCGTTCGGCAGCGCATGACGGCAAACGACGGCGGTTTCGGTGAGGCCCTTGGCTCTTGCGGTGCGGATGTAATCCTGGCCAAGTTCCTCGAGCATCGCGGTGCGGACCATGCGTGTGAGGATAGCGGCGAGCGAGGCGCCCATCGCCACCGATGGCAGCACGAGATACGGCCAATCGATTCCACGCGTGCCGCCCGAGTTTGCCCCGGAGACGGGAAGCCAACCCAGAAATATGGCGAACACGAGAATGAGCAGAGGGCCAAGTACGAGGCCCGGCACTGACAAGCCAAAGAGGCTCACAACCGATAGGGTCTGATCGAGCCAGCGACCGCGGCGTACCGCGGCGAAAATTCCGGCAGGAAGGGCCAGCACCAAGCCCAATGCCAGTGCGGCCACCGTGAGGGCAAGCGTATACGGATAGCGCGCGGCAATGAGATGGCCCACTGTGTCGTGGAGCCTGATGGAATTGCCCAGGTTGCCGTGAATGACTCCATTCCAGTAGAGAACGTATTGCTTCCACAAAGGCAGATCGAGCCCGTACTGATGACGCAAGGCACCAATGTCAGCAGGGGTGGCGCCGTCGCCGAGCATCTGCAGAATTGGATCACCTGGAACGAGGTGAATGAGCAGAAAGACCAGCGACACTACCAGCCAGACAACCGGGAGTGTAAGGGCGAGGCGAATCAAAATCTGCTTCATTGGCTGAGATTAACGATAAATCAGCCAGCACCATTCGGCGTGATGGTGTTGGGTGGGTAATGTTGAGGTGAGGCGTTGCGGGACCGGTTTGTGATGTGGAAACTCTAAAGGCGCAAAATCCCTTACGTAATGGGGGACTGGGATTCCCCTTCCGAAATCGTGCTCGTGTGCACTCCGCTCAATGAATTTCTAAAACTGGCGGCTGTACTTGGTGATGTCTCTGACTCCGGCGCCGATCCCGAGAACGTGATCAATGCGGCGCTGAAATGGGTCCGGCAGAAGGGACTCGCTTGAACCTCCGTCCGTGGCCGTTTTCGCTTCTTCGGAGTGCTCGTCCGCATTCTGAACCACGGGTCCGGCTTGTTCTTCCACCCCGACAAGGGGTTTCAGTACGGTGACGAGCTTTTCGATACGCTCTTTGCGGAGTCGCAGTTGCTCGAAGGTCGCGGAGATTTCACCAAGTTCCGTTTTCGCAGATTCAAATGCTACACGATAGACATTGTCGTTCACGTCCTGTTTCATGCCCTCTCCAAGCGCGTAGTCTAGCACGCGCCGACCTCGTAAAAAACAAGCCAATAGTAAGAGTTACCGCAGTTTCCTCGTAACCTGCCTGAGAGGTTGAAGGGAGTGGAGTGCAAGGGGATCGAGAGGCTTGCAGTCGCATTGTCGGAATTTGCTTGATGGGCAAAATGAAAAAGGCGTCAACCGAAGGATCGGCTGACGCCTGGAGAACGCTGAATACTCCGACTCGCGATGACTCTAGAACTGGCGGTGGGCTCTGCGAGGGTCTCTCGCTCCTGCTCCCTGACCCAGGACCTGATCGATCCGCTGCTGAAAGGGGTCAACGGACGAGCCGTTCGTGGCCTGGTATTGATAAGTGGGGATTTCCTCGGATTGACCCGAGTCCGGCGACGAGCTGGCGGGGTCATAAGACGCCGATGATTCGTCGGTTGCTCCCAGTAGAGGCTTGAGAGCCGAAACGACCTTCTCGATTCGTTCTTTTCTCGCTTTCAATTCTTCAAAGCTGACGAGAATCTGGTTCAGCTCCGAATTCGCCGAGTCGAATGCAACGCGGTAGACGTCACCATTTCCATTGGGCTTCATACGATCTCCAGAGGCGTAGGTTAGCACGCTTCATTTGTTTGAAAATATTTTCCGTCTGCAACTATCATGCTATGGGCCCTGAAACTGCGAAGCTCTCGAAGCAAAGAATCAGGCGCTCATCGCCATTGACGAAGAGCGCCTGCAGGGTTGGCCATTTCGGTCCACCTAAGAGCACCGCACCAGTGCGCTGCTCTCCTAGTGTCCGGTCCGAGCCACGGCCACTTAAGACTCAGTGCCGCCTTTTAGATCGGCGACAGGAGACCCTCGGGTCTCTGTTGCCATCCCCAGAGGGCGTCGTCAATTCTCCGCTGAAACGGGTCTTGCGAAGGCTGCCGGAAGAACGCCACTTGTTCGGACTCCTCCTCACCTACCAGGGCAAGGACCGGTTCCGGCTCAACGATTTCCTGAGCGGTAAGCTCGACCACCGGTTCCGTGGATGGTCCAGACATATAGGTGAACTGAACGGGTTCGGAAACTGGCTGTTCCATTTCAGGCATCGCATATGCGACTTCTGATACGGCGGGAGTCGTTTCGGTCTGCAGGCTAAGGAACGGCTTCAGAGCTTCAACGACTTTTTCAATCTGTTCTTTCCGGAGGCGAAGCGCGTCAAACTGCTGGAGAATATCCCGAAGTTCTGCACTCGCTTCATCCAATGCGAATCGGTACGTTTCTTGTCTCATAGTCAACCCCAGAGCCGCAGTGTAGCACTGAGGTGTTACTAAACAAGAGGAAAGTAATCTACAAATGAAGTACCTATGTAACCTTAGTAATATCTGCACTTGGCGTGGCGTTCATGCCATGGATCGCATTGGATTTAAGCCGCGAGTGAAGCGGTCAGGGTTTTGAGTTTTGAGTGGGCTGCGCAGGTGGAACTGGCGGATAAGCGTGCTCCACTGCCTGCTTGAGTTGCTGCAGCAGTAACACAGAAGGGTTATCCAGACCGTCCTTCATCTCTCGGGACCAAAGCGGGCCGGTGAGCTTTCCGTCGGGAGTCTGCATATAGACCCGCATCAGATCATCCGGCGGACCAACTTCTCCGGCGGCGCCCACCGATGTCCCGATTCCATCTTGACGGGGATCGCTGCCCGGCAACGGAGCACCCGGCTGACGTGGCGAACCTCCGGAGACACCAATTCTGCCCTGGGCACCAGCGATGCGGCCTTTTCGCACAATAAAAATGAGGTCGGCATCTTCCCGCCGTGTTGCAACCGCGTATCGATTCCAGTCCCGTATGCCCTGCTGGACGTCAAAGATCGCTTCCCGGTCCTCTGGATAAAGGCCTGGCCTCATGATGTCTCCGTCTTCGGCCTGAACGTAGACAAATCGAGCGTTCGAAAAGGCTGCGGGGAGATCGGAGTGTTTCTTTGATTTCTGCTGCGCTACCGCAATCGGCGCAACAAGCAACAGGAGAAAGGCAACTCGCTTCCTCAGTTTCAAAGATCCCTCCTTACGACGTACTTTCCAATGCCGCCGTCAAATCAGAAACGAATACCGGATCCAGGACGGGGATAAGGATACGCCACTGTGTAGACGAATTCACGCGGGATTCAGGAGCGTGGCTCTTCAGGAATTTCAGGACGACGAGGGGTTATACGGGCTTCATGTCGATCGGCTCGACACGGATTTTGCTGATGCGGCGGCCTTCCATTTCCATGACGGTGAGGCGTCGTCGTTCGTAGTCCACGCTTTCGCCCTCTTTCGGAATATGTCCGAGACGAGCAAGAACAAAGCCGGCGAGAGTCTCCACTCCGCCTTCTCGAGGCAGGCTCCATTGCATCTGAGTTTCAAGGTCGCGAAGGTTCGCGCCGCCATCAAGCAATAGCGTTCCCGATGACGTCGAGACTACAGGCCTGGCCGGGTCGTCGAATTCGTCTTCAAGTTCGCCGGTCAACTGCTCGATTGCATCTTCCGCCGTCACAAGTCCGACTGTGGATCCATACTCGTCCACCACAATAGCCATCTGGCGGCGGCGCTGCTGGAAATCGCGCAGCAAGCCGAGGGCGGACTTGGTCTCAGGCACGACGAGGACATCGCGCATGACCTGGCTCAACTTGAGTTCGACGAAGGGCGTGGTAACCGGTCGCACAGCCGAAGTCTCACGGAACTCCGCCGCCGAGGGTGCAACATCGGGAGCCGGATTTGGAGCGGCCCCACGCTGCCCCGCCGGGCGGAAAAACATAAGGCGGGAAAGGTCTTTGGAATAGACCACGCCAATAATATGTTCCGGACCGCGCGTTTCGTCGTAGACAGGTACGCGCGAGTGCATATGCTCGATCACTTGTGCGCTGGCCTGCTCGATCGGCATGTTCGACGGCAGGGAGAATATCTTCTGGCGCGGGGTCATGATCTCGCGAACGGGCACGTCATCGAGTTCAATTGCCCGGTGTATCAGTGTCTCTTGAAACCGCGGCAGCACACCAAGACGCCGAGCCGCGGTTGCAATGAGTTTGAGTTCCTCGGGCGAGTGAACACCGCCTCGTTCGGTCATTTGGATGTCGAAGCCACGCAAAATCACCGCGGCTGACCCACGTAGAATCCGCACAGCGGGGCGCGCAAGGGCAATGAACAAAAGCATTGCCGGGGCCACGGCGACTGCAATTGCGTCAGCACGGCGCAGGGCCAATGACTTGGGCACGAGTTCCCCGACGGTTACGTGGAAGTAAGTAATCACGGCGAATCCCAGGGCGACAGCGGCGACTGCTGCTACATGGGCAACGGCATTCGCATGTGCCAGGGGCTGCGGTAGCGCAGACATCCAGCCCAGAAACACTCCAGCGGCCAATGGCTCGCCAATCCAACCCAGGGCGAGGGAGCAGAGGGTCACGCCCAACTGGACAGCCGGAAGGAAATCATCCAGGCTGTGCTGCAGGCGACGAACGGCGCGCGCGCCGGGAACCCCGGCGGCAAGCAGTTGCTCAATCCGTGTGTCGCGAACGCTGACCAGTGCAAATTCAGCGGCCACAAAAAAAGCGTTGGCCAGAATGAGCATGGCCACGGCGACAACCTGCAGCAGCGGAAGACCGTGCATCTCGGTTGTGAGAATAGCATTTGCAGGCCTGAGAACGAGATACAGGCTCCGGGTGCCGACAGAAGGAATGCAAACCATTCCCTGGAACCAACCACAATGCGATTGCGTATGAAACAGCAGCAGACAACGGAACACAATGCGAAGCTTCTCCGTGCTGCTCGATCATTCTTGGCTTGCTTCCGCCGGGCGGCCCGTAACGTCAGTTCCGTTGCGGACCGGTTTGGTGAACAGATCGATTTTCATTCTTTCGGGAGCGGTGGCTCCCCATCCGTCGCAGAGAGGTGCCAGGTGGCTGCATCACGAAGAAGCAGGAAGTTCTGGATATGGCTCGGGTCCGCCATTTTGCTTGTCATGATTGTGCTTGGCGTTATGGCTGCACGAATGGTCAAAGGGACCCAAATCGATCCGAACAAGCTGGCTAAAGCTCAGCGTGGAGACGTTGCGCGGTCGGTTGTCGCAACCGGCAAGATCCAACCCATCACAAAAGTTGAGGTAAAGAGCAAGGCCTCCGGCATTGTGCAGCAGCTCTTCGTCGACATCAACAACAGAGTTCATAAAGGGCAGCAACTCGCTCTGCTCGACCAGCAGGAGATCGTCGCGCAGGTTGAAGCGCAGCGCGCACAACTCGCAGCTGCGGAAGCCAACGTAGCGACTTACGAGGCCAATATCGAACAGGACAAGGTGAACGCGGCGGCGCCCGATTTACCTATGTATAAGGCGACACTGGACCGAAGTCTCCAGATGCAAAAGGAAGGCATCGTCAGCCGACAGGCTCTGGATGATGCGAACAAGGATTACCTTGCGGCGCTCACACGGCGAGACTCGGCAAAAGCTCAAATCGGTGTAGACGCGGCCAAGCTCAAACAAGCGAAGGCACAGGTGCAGCAGAGTCAGGCGAGCTTGAAACAGCTTGAAGAGCAGCTTAGCTACACCACCATTACAGCTCCGATGGACGGCGTAATTCTGTCTCGGGACGTTGAAATCGGAGACGCGGTCAGCTCGATCCTCGTGCTCGGCTCAACGGCCACGCTCGTGATGACGGAAGGTGACATCAATCAGGTCTATGTTCAGGGCAAGGTAGACGAGGCCGACATTGCGCATGTCTACATGGGCCAGACCGCGCGAATTAAGGTGGAGAGCTTTCGAGATCGCCTCTTCAATGGCAAGGTGACCAAGATTGCACCCCTCGGTGTCGAGAAGGACAACGTGACAACCTTTGAAGTGCGCGTCAGCATCGATAACCCCGGCGGCGAGTTGAAGGCCAACATGACGGCCAACGCCGAGATCATGCTCGATGAGCACAAGGGCGTTTTGACGGTTCCTGAAAACGCCGTCAACTACGACGCACAGAAGAACGCATTCGTCCAGATTCCAGACAAAAACCAAAAGGACGGCACTCGCAAGCTTGCCGTCAAGGTTGGGTTATCGAATGGATCGGTCACGGAAATCGTGAGCGGGTTGAAAGAGGGCGAGCAAGTGGTTCTGCAGCAATAGGGCTGATGTCGTCAGTGTTCGAGGCATTCGGGTCAAATGTAGAGCACGGAAATCGAATAATCAACGCGGCAAAACAACTTGCCGCAATCTGTTCATCGGCGCACACTGGTGTCCGGAAGCGAACATCGGATATCGACGAATGTTAGAACGGAGTTCTCTAATCGGTTGAGTTTGTTCTGTTTGCAACGGCTTCGAATTGGCAGACCGGGTGCAGGTGGATAGGTGGTCCTGAAAATGCCCTCCCCCAAGCACCTCGAATTTGAATTCAACAATGGATCACAGGATCACAGAAAACAGTTTTGAATCGAGGAACCCACAATGAAGATTTTCGGGATAGCAACCGCAGTCCTGGCCATGGCGGCACTTCCGGCGCTGGCTACGGAAGCCACGTTTGAGCGCAACCTGACAGTCAACGGACGGGTGGAGCTTTCAGTATCCACAGGATCGGGCAACATCCACTTGACTCACGGATCCGGGAATACCATCCACATCCATGGCCGCGTGAAATCAAGCTGGGGCTCCGGAAACAACGACCAGCGCGTCAAGGACATCGCCAACAACCCTCCGATCGATCAAACGGGCAACATTGTCCGCATCGGCGCTCGCCACGAGAACTATCACAACATCAGCATTGATTACGAAATTGAAGCTCCCTCCAATGCATTTCTCGAGGCCAACTCGGGCTCGGGCAATGTGACAGACGATGGCGTGGGTGAAAACTCAAAACTCTCGACCGGCTCTGGCAATATTCGTGCAACGGGATTGCAAAGCGGCTTCATCGCCAATACCGGTTCCGGCGACATCTATATTGAGCAGACTGGACAAGGGGATGTGAAGGCACAAACCGGCTCGGGCAACGTTGAACTTCGCGGTGTACATGGCGGACTTCGCGCCGGTACGGGATCGGGCGATATCAAGATTGCAGGCATACCTTCGAATCCCTGGCACATCGAGACGGGCTCCGGAAATGTCGAATTCTGGCCGGGAGATGGTGGGCTGACACTCGATGCATCCACCGGATCGGGCAGCGTTCACACCGACCGCGAGATGCTTACGCAGGGATCGTCTGATCGCCACCACATCACTGGCAAAATCTCAGGTGGCGGCCCAACGGTTCGCATCGAGACGGGATCGGGCGACATTCGCGTTCATTGATTTCGTTTTGAGAGAAAGCGCTTCGGTGGCGCTGAAGAGCATACATCCGGCTTCGTAGATTCCTTGTGTACTACCGCTGACCGCGAATCCTTCTCCATCGCGGTCAGGAGGGAGAATCTCGTCCAATGAATGTGCAATACTCGTTGCGGTTCAATTTCGGACCAACGCTCTTCAGGCCACTGCGCTTCATCGGCGCGATCACTCTCAGCGCGTGTTCCGTTTTCGCTGCAGCGTCGTCTGCTCCGCAGCCGCCCGGAACGCTTGTGGACCTAGGCGGTCACCGGCTTCACTTGAACTGCACCGGCAAAGGCAGCCCCACCGTAGTTGTAGAAAATGGATTGGGTGATTTCTCTATCAACTGGGCTCTTGTGCAGCCTCGGGTCTCGTCCTTCACGCGTGTCTGCACCTACGACAGGGGTGGTTACGCGTGGAGCGATCCCGGCCCCAAGCCAAGAACGTTTGCGCAACTGAACCTTGAACTGCGCGATGCCCTTGCGAAACTCGGCGAGCATGGTCCGTTCGTACTCGTAGGTCATTCTTATGGCGGTCCGGTGGCGAGGAACTTCGCCATGACTTATCCGAAGGATGTAGCGGGGTTGGTTTTTGTGGATGCCGCCCACGAAGGCCTGCGAGTCGGCATTGGAGGTGGCAAGACGATCCGTCTGGGCGAAGGGGCAAAGGGCAAGGGCATTCCCACGGCCCATGAGGAATTGAGTGCATCGGATAAGCCGACGATCGAGGCGAAAGATTTGCCTGCGGAACTGAAAACCCCCGATCCAATGTTCAAGGTGCTGCCTGACGATGACCAGAAGATGCAGCTTTGGGCACAGCAGCAAACCGCTCTCTATGACGCCGAGGACAGCGAGAGAGAATGGTCAGACGAGTATTTCGCGAAGCTGCTGGCCGCTCCGCAGGCTGGTACGCTAGGCGCAATTCCAGTTGTTGTTTTATCGCGGGCTGAGGGTGGATACAAAGAAGGCGACGCTGACGTTCCCGCGAAGCAACTGGAACAGGAGCGCAAGGACGGCCAAGCGAAATTGGTGTCGCTCTCAAGCAACAGCAAGCAGGTGATCGTTCAATCTGGCCACAATATGAATCTCGAAGCCCCTGACGCTGTGACAACGGCGATTCGAGATGTAGTGGAAGCCGTTCGCACGCATGGAAAGGTCTAGTCATCAGCCTCGCACGAGTTGGTGCAAAGTAAGAACAAGTTAGCAATCGAGTTTGATCCTCAGGCGAGGTCTGCAAGATTCCTGGGAGGCCTCGCCTGTTTTTTATCCCTCGCGCTTAATGCAGCGCACGGTGAGCGTCAAACAAACCAGCTTCCCCGTTTGCTAATGCCCATCTTCGCAATCTAGAGTTGACAGGTCGTGCTGCAACCCTCCTTGCCTTGCTTTGTATAGCGCCGGAGAGACCTCTTTACCAGGAATATCGATGATTCGAGAATTTCCGTTTGTCCTTGGCATTGGCGCCGCATCTCTACTCAGTGCCGGATTGCTGTCCAATTCGTCTTCCGGCTATTGCCCAGTCAATCAAACTCGAGCCGGAGAAGATGTCAAAGATCGGCACCGTGGATGAGCGGTATCAGTCCTACAACGTGGAAATGCTTGAAGTGACGGGCGGCCGATTCTGGGCACCTTATAAAGCACAGGCTGATGCGCCAGCCGACACCAAACCAGGCAACACCCGGTGGAATGCCGGCTTCCTTGTATCGCTATCGAGCACCCATCGATCTCGCCAATCCGCAACTGCGCAAACTTGCAGCCGCGCTCGGCCCGGCCTACATTCGCGTCAGCGGAACCTGGGCGAACTCCACATATTTTCATGACTCAGACGATGCTGCGCCAGCAACCCCGCCCGTTGGCTTTAACGGAGTGCTGACGCGAAAGCAGTGGCGTGGCGTCATCGATTTTGCAAGCGCTGTGAACGCCGAACTTGTCTCGTCGTTTGCAATTAGTGCGGGCGTGAGAGACTCCAACGGTGTGTGGACTCCGGTGGAAGCCGAGAAGATTTTGAAATTCACCAGGAATGCCGGTGGCAGCATTGTTGCCGCTGAAATGTTCAATGAGCCAACCTTTGCCGCGATGGGTGGTGCTCCCAAAGGCTATGACTCTGTCGCATACGATCGCGACTTTCGTGCCTTTCATGCATTCATGGCAAAGTCCGCTCCCGAGTTGAAGGTTCTCGGACCGGGTGGTGTCGGCGAAGGAGGGTCGCTCGGTTCTGTCAGCGGCATGCAGCTTGTGAAGTCAGAAGACATTCTGAAAGACGAAGGGCCGGGGCTCTCCGGGTTTTCCTATCACTTTTATGGCGGTGTTTCGAAGCGCTGTGGGATGCTGGGTGCGGCCGCACAAACGTCGCCGGAGACCGCACTTTCAGACGAGTGGCTTTCGCGCACGGAGCACGACGAAACTTTCTACGCCGCACTGCGCGATCGCTATACTCCCGGCCTGCCTCTCTGGCTCACCGAAACCGGGGAGACGGCGTGCGGCGGAAATCCCTGGGCCGCGGACTTCATCGACAGCTTTCGTTACCTTAACCAGCTCGGCACGCTCGCGAGACGTGGTGTCCAGGTGGTCATCCACAACACCCTGGCCGCGAGCGACTACGCATTGATCGACGAAGCAACACTGCGACCTCGCCCCAATTACTGGTCCGCGGTGTTATGGCGCCGACTGATGGGAACTACCGTGCTCGATGTGGGCGCTGCTACTACTTCGAGCCTGCATCTCTATGCGCATTGCCTTCGCGGAAAACCGGGTGGCGTTGCATTGCTGGCTATCAATGCAGACAGATCGAAGGCGCAAAATCTAACTTTGCCGAGGGCCTCGAGCCGTTACAGCCTGACCGCGAAAGACCTGATGGGTTCGACCGTGATGTTGAACGGCGCAGAGTTGAAGCTCACTTCTGATGGGAATCTGCCCGGGATTGCCGGTGCTCCGGAACACGCGGGCCAGGTTTCGCTGGACGCAGCAAGCATTACTTTCTTCTCCATTCCAGAGGCCAGGAATTCCACCTGCCGTTAAGTGCCGGCGTGAATCTTGTTCGCACGTCGAAAGACGTTAGGCCTGGCTGCCAACTGCTTCCGATTACACTGAAACCATGATCCGGGTTCTTCGCCCCATTCCTGTCGAGTCCTTAAAGCTGTTGGTTTTCGATCTCGATGGCACATTGATTGACTCCGCGCAGGATCTCTGCAACAGCGTGAACGCAACCCTCGTTCATTTCAACCGCAATCCATTGCCGGACGAGGTGATTGCGACGTATATCGGCAATGGCGCTTTAATGCTCGTCCGCCGTGCCTTCGGCCTCGACGACGGTGCAGAACCTGAGGATGAGTTTCTCGCCAAGGCACATCGATTTTTTCTCGACTATTATCGCGAACACAAACTCGACTACACCTACGCATATGAGGGTGTGCTCGAAGCGCTCGATGCTTTGCGCCTCGTGCACGATCAACTCGAATCGCCCGCCAGAGTCATGGCCGTGCTGACCAACAAGCCCGTTCGCCCCGCGCAGGCAATCTGCGAAGCGCTGGGTCTGGCTCCTTATTTTTTGAATATCTACGGCGGCAACAGCTTCAACACGAAAAAGCCCGATCCCGAAGGCTTACTCGCGCTAATGAAAGAGGCTGATGCGAGCCCCGCCGAGACTGTCATGATCGGCGACAGCCAGGTTGATGTTCTCGCGGCGCGGAACGCCGGAGCATGGTGCATCGGCTGCACGTTTGGCCTGGCTCCCGGCAGCCTCGAAGTCATTCCGCCAGATGTCTTGGTGGACTCTCCGGCAGACTGGACAGCGGCACTGAGTCCTGCGAAAATCGATTTATAAGCGGATCATTCGCAAATGTGAATACCGCATGAAATTTAGCCCGCGCGCATTCCGAGCCAGTTAATGAGCACCTAAACTGGAGTCGCACCCAAAGCCAACGCTTGGACGCACGCTGTGTCGGAGACGGTCGTCTCGCTCACGACGTTTGGGCTGCGAATGCTTGACCAAAGCAAAGACACTTTCTTCTGCGGCAGCACGAGCGGCTTGCGCGATTGGCTTTGATTTTTAGTTTTCCTTGGAGATTCCGCATGCTGCGCTTTCTTGCCTGGTTGTTCCTCCTGTTGAGTCCTGCCGTTGTCCTCGCGAACGACGCATCCGCTGGGCCGGCCGCACCACCACCGGCCTTACAGGGTTTGGTTGCCGACGCATCCGGGGCAATTGTTTCCGGCGCTCAAGTGGACCTGGTGGAATTGAATGGCGCAATCGCGGGAACGTGCCGCTCCGGCGACGACGGAAACTTTCAACTGGCAGCTCCTCACGCAGGCAATTTCACACTGGTGATCTCAGAGCCGGGATTTGAAACTGTGCAGATGCCGGTTATGATCGCGCCAAACGTGACATCGGCGTCTGCCGGCACGGTGCATGTGATCGCTGCGCCCTTGCGGATCACGCTTCCAATTGCGTCAGTAGCCACCAGCGTGCGCGTGAATGCGGACTCGAGCGAGGATCTGACAGCGCCCGACGACAATCAAGATTCCGCACTTCTCAGCGCGACGGATTTAAAGGCGCTGCCCATCTTTGACAACGATTATGCCGGCGCGATGAGCGCGTTCCTTGACGACAGCGCCTCGGGTACTGGTGGTTCCGGCTTGATGGTCGATGGCGTGGAGGCCAATCGAGCCACTGTTTCCGCCTCCGCCGTGCAAGAGGTGCGCATTAACCAGGACCCCTACTCTGCCCGTTACTACTGGCCCGGACGCGGTCAGATGGAAATCATCACAAAGTCCGCTGCTGACAAATACCACGGCCAATTCAATTTCCTTTTTCGCGACTCAGCTCTGAATGCGCAGAATGCGTTGGCGCCCTCGAAGCCATACGAGCAGCGGCGAATCTATGAGGGCCACATAACAGGGCCTATCTTCTTCGCACCCAAGAGCAGCTTTCTCGCCACTTTCAACCGCGCCGAAGAAGACCTCAACTCCGTCGTAAATGCAAATGTTGTTCCAACCCCCGGCAACGCAGGCGGTGATTACCAGGTTAATGTGCCTTCCCCGACGCGGGATACGGAGTTCAGCGTCCGCGCTGCACACCAATTCGGCGACCGTCACTCTGCATATCTCCAATACAGCTATGAAGACTGGAGTGGGCAGAATCAAGGCGTCGGCGGGCAGTCGCTCGCCAGCAATGGCTTCAATAGCGAGTATCGCGAAGACGACATCACCGCTCACGTCGATGCAACTCTTTCGGCCGTATTGCTGAACCAGCTTTCGATGGTTTTCGAGCATGATTTCAATCGCCACTCCAATGTTGTGGAGGATTCGCGTGTTTCGGTTCGCGGCTACTTCAACGGAGGTTCGGCGCAGAATGATTCTTACGCCACGGAAAACAACTTCCGCGTCTCTGATATGGTCACGTGGACACACGGACGGCATCTGGTCAGATTCGGCATAGGCGTTCCCCACATGGCCCGCCGCGCCTACGACGACAACACCAACTCCCTGGGAACATACACGTTCGGTCCCACGCTCGCGGCGGACGGGACCGTGCAACAGTCGGCGCTCGACAACTACACGAACAACTTGCCATCGTCTTTTTCGCAGGGCATGGGCGACGTGCATTTCGTCTACTACCAGCAGGAGACTGGCGCCTTCATCCAGGACCAGTTCAAGCTGAATAGCCGCTTCTCGATCACCCCCGGCATTCGTTATGACTGGCAGAACTTCCTCGCAGATCGCCGCCTCGGCTTTGCTCCGCGCGTATCGTTTGCCTGGGTGCTCGACGAGCAATCAAAGACCGTTGTCCGCGGCGGGGGTGGCATCTACTACGATCGGTTCGGGTCCGGCCCCTTGCTTGACCTGGTACGGTATGAAGACGCGCGCCGGCGCTCGGTGCAGATTTCCCTCGATCCGGCGAGCTTGCCGGAAACAGGCTGCGTTCCTGTTACGAACTGCACGGCGATCACAGAGCAGCCACCGAATCTGGCGAGGCTCGCTCCCCATGCCGCACTTCCCTATCAGATCCAGTACGGCCTCTCCATCGAACGGCAACTGGGTGAGCGTGCCACCGCCGTCGCCAGCGTCTACTCAACGCGGGGAATCCACGAATTTCGCTCAGTAGATGTGAATGCGCCAACACCGGCGTCCGGGTATACCACGAGACCTGACCAGGACCATGGCCTCGTGCGCCAGATGCAGTCGGCGTCGTTCTTTGAAGGCAGCGGAATGGACATCTCCTACCGGGGCCGCCTGAACAAATATTTCACCGGATTTGGTCGCTATACCTGGTCCCACTTTGAGTCAAATACCGGTGGCATCGGCTGGTTTCCCCAGAACCAATATGCTCCCAACGATGAGTGGTCGAACGCCAGCTTTGATCGCCGCCACCGCGTCGGAATGTATGCGACGGTGAATCCTGAGAGTGTCTTTAACATCTCGGCTGGCGTTTTTGCCAATACCGGAAGGCCGTGGACGGTGCTCACTGGAACGGACGCTTACGGCGACTCGCTCTTCAACACGCGCCCGGAGGGCGTTGACCGCAATACCGAGACCGCTCCCTCGTACGTGGATGTCGATCTGCGCTGGGGACACGATTTCGCGGTCATACCGAGCAGGAGCGAGGACTCGCCCAAAGTGGGCCTTTCCGCGGGGGCCTTCAACCTGCTCAACCATGACAACCCTTCCAGCATCGATACGGTGATCACTTCGCCGTCTTTCGGTGAGGTTACCGCCGTTGGTCCGCCCCGCCGGATTCAACTGGGAATGCGTCTGGAATTTTAGTTGGATTTGCACTGTTGATTGTGCGGAACTTTTATCACCCTCCGGGCGTAACATTGTGAGGAGGCGCCCCTCATGATTCAGAGACTGCTTACTGCCTGCATGTTTGCGTCAATATTCGCGCTTTCTGCGACACCAGCTCACAGCGAAGGCGATGCTGTTTCCTTCGGCAGCAGCATCCACGTGCGCTCCGGAACTTCAGTGCATGACGCAGTGTGCTTCTTCTGCAGTGTCCATGCCGATGGCACAGTTGAGGGAGACGTTGTCGTGTTTTTTGGGAACGTGCACATAGCTGGTGCGGCCCATCACGATGTTGTCGATTTCTTCGGCAATGTAACAGCAGAAGACGATGCCACGATTGGCCACAGCCTGGTGAGTTTTTTCGGCGTTGTACGGCTCGGGGAAAACGTCTCGATCGGGCAGGATCTTGTTGCGATGTTTGGCGGGGTGAACGCGCCCGAGTCTGTCACGGTGGGCGGCAACCGCGTACAACAGCCGGCTTGGCTGTTCTTTATGCCTCTGTTGGTCCTCGCTTCGATCATTATTTTCATCGTCCACGAGGTTCGCAGCCACCGCCGCCGGCAACTTCTGGCTTACTCAATGCCGCCCTATCCGCCGATGCCGCCGACTCCGCCTCAAGCACACCAATAGTGCTTCCGGCGTTTCAAGACTCCGTAGAATCGGGTGAGTGCCTTCCCGATGGGGCGCGGCACCTTCTTTTTCGGAGCAATGAATGTTTGCACGTCCCTTGCGAATTGTGATTCCCGGCGGAAGCGGCCAGGTTGGACAGGTTCTTGCGCGACATTTTCAGGAGCAGGGCCATCACGTCACGGTTCTGACACGTGGTCCTCATACCGCTCCGTGGCAAACAGTTCATTGGGACGGAAAGAATCCAGGCCTCTGGACTCAATATCTTGAAGGCGCCGACGTATGCATCAATCTCACCGGGCGCAGCGTCAATTGCCGCTACACCGCCGAAAATCGTGAGTCGATCTACAATTCCCGGATTCTCTCGACTCAAGTGCTGGGCCGGGTCATCGCCGGGCTGTCCAATCCGCCCCGAGTCTGGCTGAACGCATCGACGGCGACGATCTATCGGCACGCTCTCGACAGGCCGATGGATGAAGCGACCGGACAACTGGGCGGCAACGAAGTTAACGCTCCCGATACATGGAACTTCTCAATTCGCGTCGCAAAAGATTGGGAGGCAGCCTTCTTCGAGGCGCCCACACCGCTTACCCGCAAGATCGCAATGCGCTCCGCCATCACGTTTAGCCCGAAGCCCGGTAATGCCTTCGCCGTCCTGCTGAATCTCGTTCGCGTCGGCCTCGGCGGCAAGCAAGGAAATGGACGACAGTTTGTGTCGTGGATTCACGAAAACGACTTCGCCCGTGCCGTCGAGTTTCTGATTGAACGCGAAGATCTGTCTGGACCCGTCAACATCGCGTCGCCGAACCCCGAGCCCAATCGCGATTTCATGTCTGCGCTGCGGGAGGCATGGGGAATGCCGAATGGTTTGCCGCTTCCCGCACCGCTTCTCGAACTCGGTGCGATCTTCATGCGCACAGAAACGGAACTTGTGCTGAAAAGCCGGCGGGTCGTCCCTCGACGCCTGCTCGATGCCGGATTCAAATTCGAATTTCCGAACTGGCCCCACGCTGCGGAAGATCTGGTTGAGCAATGGCGCCACAGACACGATTGATCCAATTCATTTCTTGCGGCGTGATGTCGGTGACAGGCAGATCCCAGTGCGACGCGAGGATCTCGAAACGGCGCTGCTCTTCTCGCTTGTAGGTTTCCTGATCCGGCCAAAGCTGTTTGACCAGTGCTTCTTCGTCGGGATTCGTCGTAGTCGCCACCGTTGAGTTCTTATAACGAATCGTGACGCGATAATCCCAACGACCATCCTCTGTGGTGTGATAGGCCGGTGTTTCGATCTTCACGGACAGGATGCGCCCGGTCGATGCAATCTTCAGCAATAGAGGGTAGTGATTCTTTAGAAACAGGTCGTGGAACTCCTGCTGATGGCCCCACTGTACCTTGTAGTAATACTCGATCGTGTAGGGTTGATCGGCGGTGCCTTGTGCAGGCGCGCCTTGCGCTATCAAGGGTGCGGCAACCGAGCCGGCGAAGAACACAACGAGAAATACCGCGAAGATCCTGCGCATGAAGCCTCCTTGGGAATGTTGGTTGCCATTCTACCTTGGAGGCATCATGCACGTTGCCCAGGATGATGTATATAAGCCGCGACGACGGGCCCAGGCTTTCTTGCCGCTGCGGAATTAAATAGTCCCTACTGCCAATTTCCCCGAATACTGCGGAGAACCACGGCTAGACGCCGGCGAGCGATTCCAGCGCCATACGACTGGGGATGGTCAAGGTCGATCCGCTAAAGGCCACCAGGTGCCGGCTTTTGAATGTGCTAAGCGTGCGTGTCACGGTCTCGCGCGAAGCTCCGATAAACTCGCCGATCTCTTCATGCGTCAAAGAAAAACGGAAGCGGGTGCCGTGCTCGGTCTTCTGGCCGCTCTCGCTCCAGTCAAGCAACAGCCGGGCCAGTTTTTCGGGAGCCGTTGAAGACAACGCCACAGTACGGAGCTGCTCGCATGCCACCTTGTATTGCAGGCTCAATTCCTGAGTGACGGTTTGATAGACCTCAGGATGGCGAGTAAGGAAGTTGAGAAACTGCGTCCGCTCAATAACAGCGATCTTCGCAGGATAGAGCACCTCGGCCGTCATCTCGCTGGGGAGCCCCGAGAGCGCCGACGATAGCCCGAGAATCTCGCCTGCCTTGGCGATGCTGAGGATCAGACGCTTGCCGTCGCTGGAGTTGATCGAGAGCTTCACTTCTCCCGAAAGAATGATGAAGAGCCCTGAAGACGCTGTCTTTTCAGAGAACAGCAGGACACCTGGCTGATACGAGGTTGGGAACTCCATTGACTCCAGGTCACGCGATGCCGAGGGTGTCAACTTCTTGAAGAATTCACCGGTCCGCTGAGTCTGGCTTGTGCAACCGCTATTTGTCTCACGCATTGCTTGCATGTCCCGTCTCCTCTTCATCACTTTCGGGGTTGCTTGCCGCGATTTCTGCGGCAAGAAATTGCGTCCATGGAGTGCTCGCTACAAGCACTGCATTCGTTTGTGCGTAGATCGCTTTCAGAATGCGCTTGCCTCTGGCATCCGCATAGGTGACGTTGTGCAGATCAATCGTCAGCTTTCGAGGGGCTAATTGCGGAGCGGTCTCCACCCATACGCGGTCTAGTTCTTCTGCCCAAGGCCCCGCAAGTCGCCCTTCCAACCTCAGCTCCATGACGTCTGCCGTTTGCTTTATGTCGATTCGCAACATCGTGGCCCACCCTTCGGCCTCGCCTTCACTAAGTGCAAGCGGCGTGCCAAACGCGGCGAGGATCTACGCTGAGAGGGTTAGCGATTGTATTGGAAGGGTTTAAGAGAAAATGTCAGAGGTTGCGATTCCCAATGGCTGAAGGCAAGTGACGAAGTGACGATGACGATATCTCGTCACTGAGACTACATGTAGTCACTGCGCTCGATACCGAGCTTCTTCAGTTTTGAATTTAATGTAGTCCGCTTGAGGCCCAGTCGCTCGGCCGCACCATCAGAGCCGCCGATCTGGCCCTTGGTCTCGCGGAGAACGCGCAAGATGTGATCGCGCTCGGCGGCCTGCAGCGTGGGATTCCTTTCCAACTGATCTTGTTCTTCGGCTGTATTCGTTTCCAATTCACTCAGAGGAACGTATAGCTCCGGTCCACGCGTAAGGATCACGGCGCGCTCGAGGAAGTTCTCCAGCTCTCGGATGTTGCCGGGCCAGGGCCAGCGGGTGAGAGCATCCATCGTCTCTTGCGGAATCGTCTCGATGGCTTTGCCCATGCGACGGCTGTGAGCCGATACGAAATGCCTCACGAGCACCGGAATGTCCCCCACCCGGTCGCGAAGTGGCGGCGAGAAAATTGGAAACACCTTCAGCCGATAATAGAGGTCGCTGCGGAATTGCTTCTCGGCCACCATTTGGGCCAGATCGCGGTTGGTGGCGGCAATCAGGCGAACATTCACTGAGATAGAACGGTTGCCGCCAAGGCGTTCGATCTCCCGCTCCTGCAATGCGCGAAGCAGCTTCGGCTGCAAGTCGAGAGGCAACTCACCAATCTCGTCAAGAAACAGCGTGCCCTCATGAGCCAGTTCCAGGCGCCCCATCTTTCGCGCGATGGCGCCAGTAAATGCGCCTTTCTCATGTCCAAACAACTCACTCTCGATCAATCCAGACGGAATCGCGGCGCAGTTGAGCTTGATAAAGGTGCGATCGCTGCGCGGGCTCAGCCGGTGAATAGCACGCGCCAGCAGCTCTTTCCCGGTTCCAGTCTCACCCTGGATCAGGACCGTGGCGTTGGTGGGCGCAACAGTTTCAATCTCCTTCAGCACCTGTCGCAGGCCGCCGCTCTCGCCAACAATATCTTCGAAGCGGTTCTCGAGATTGATTTCTTCTTCAAGATATTGTTTTTCCTGGCTAAGCTTGTCGCGAAGATCTGCAATCTGTCGAAAGGCCACTGCATTGGCGACCGCCATTGCGACTTGCCCCGCGATCTGCAAGAGCATTTCGGCGTCGTGCTGAGAGAATGCCGCTTCAACTCGGCTGGCCACGGCCAGTGCTCCCACAGCCTCGCCGCGATGTATCAGCGGAACCCAGCAGCCGGAACACATCCCAAGATTCGTCAGGTGATGTACGCCCGCCGGGAAAAACGTGAGAGTCCTGCATGTCGATCGAGCAGGACAGTCTCGCGGGTTCTAAAGGCCAACCCGGCCGGCGAGCCATCGACGGGCAGGCGTACGTCAGAGCGGAGGGGTTCCCCGCCGGTCGCGCTTAGGAATTGAACCATCATCGTTTCCGACTGAGCCTCATAGAGGCCAAGGGTCGCGGCATCGTGAGGCACCACCTCGCGCAAACTTGCAGAGATCGCTTCAAGCAGCTTCCGCACATCCATGTTGGCGAGAAGCGCTGCGCTCAGCTGCAGCATCACAGCTTCTTCGGCACGCTTGCGATCGGTATAGTCGCGGGTCACCTTGGCAAATCCCGTGAGTTCGCCAGTCGTGTCTCGAATCGCCGTAAGAATTACGTCTGCCCAGAAACGCGAGCCGTCTTTGCGAACTCGCCAACCCTCCTCTTCGATTCGCCCTCGCTCCGCAGCCAAACGCAATAATTCCGCAGGTCTGCCCCGTTCCGCATCTTCCTGCGTGAAAAAACGCGAGAAGTGTTTTCCAATAATTTCGTCAGAGGTGTAGTGCTTGATGCGTTCTGCACCCGGGTTCCATGTTGTGATGTAACCTTCGCGATCGAGCAGATAAATCGCGTAGTCCCTGACACCTTCGACCAGCGACCGGAGTTGCTGATCGCTCCGGCGCGCTGCCTCTTGTGCGGAATGCTGTTCCGTCACATCGCGCACGAAGCTCAGCACGATTGGGCCGGAAGGCATCTCCAGGGGCTTCAACATGATGTCCACCGGAAACTCGCTACCATCCTTGCGCAATCCGAACAAATTCATCGCCGCGCCCATTTGTCGGGCACGTGGGTGTGCATTGTAGTTCTCGCGATGACTGGGATGACGGGAACGGAAACGCGCCGGAACGAGGCTTTCGATGGGTTGGCCGATCAGTGCGGCCTGTGTGTAACCAAATAATTCCGAAGCACGCGGGTTAGCGCCACGGATGACTCCTTGGGTATCCGTGACAAAAATTGCGTCAGGAGAGACCTCAAAGAGGTTCTCCCATGCAAACTGAGCGAAATCCGCCTGGTCTCGTTTGGATACAGCTTGCTCTTCCGGGGGATCGGACGGGCCCATCATTCTTGGCGTTTGACCTTATGGAAAAAATACTCGCTCTCACACAGGAATGCAATTAACATCCAGCCGTCTATTAGTAAAAGAAATCCTGCGAGAACTTCTCCAATACTCGGTCGCAGACTAACACATGGCCACGAGCGACCTTAAGGACCAACTCTCCAAAATCCGTTGGCAGACACTGTCCAGAGTTCAAGACGTCGTCCGCTCTTTTTGGGCCACGCTCTTCGCATGCTTTGAAAGGGCGTCGTGCGAAGTGGTGTTTTTTGGTTCCTTTTGCATGACTTTCATGCGCGACCGGCCACGTCGGGTAGAACCCTCTTCTCCGGTCTTGGGTTCGGTTCTTCCCGTCTCGTAGTCCTTCTCTGCTTTGTGCCGTGTCTCCTCGCTGGTCTTGCCACGGGCAGGTGGCTTTAGCGGCACTCCGGCCCGTCGCGCCTTGCTCAGCCCGATTGCAATTGCCTGTTGCGGGGAGCGAGCACCGTGTTTTCCTTCGCGCACATGCTCAATCTCTTCGCGAACAAACTCACCCGCTGCCGTTGAGGCAGACTTACCTTCGCGCAAATCCTTTTTCGCTTTCTCGGTGACAGCTTTCTCAGGCATGGGTCCCTCCATTGGACGAGTGCGTATTTGCTTTCGTCGGATTCGATGCCTGATGCAATTTGTGGGATGTCGGCGTTCGGCGAAGAAGCTTCCGTGACAGGCGAGCGCGTCTCCTGCGGACTTTTGCGGGGGCAGCCTTAATGAGGGGCGGTTGCCACCACACGCGGCCTGATGCCCTCGCCGACGGGGCCGTGATGATTGAGCCTTGCGTTGAGCCACTCCGTCATCTGGCGCTCCCAGTCAGGGACGTCTGGCAGCTTGTTCCAGTCACCCGTGCCATGGTGTCCACCTGGAATACGGATGATGTCGCAATCCACTCCGACATTCTTGAGCGCCGCCTGCAGATTTGTCGCCTCTGAAAATGGAATGTATTCGTCCTGATCGCCGAGTACCTCGAGAAACGGCGGATCATCCTTCGAAACGTAAGTGATCGGCGAGGCCTCGCGAATCGCTTCCTTCTCACCCTTCTCGGAGATCAGCGGATCGAGCAGCATATGAACTGCGGAGTTCATCGGGACAAATTCGAAGCTGCTCTGCGCATACAGACTCACCACGGCTTGAGCCTGTGCGCTCTCGCGATCGACAGGATCTGACGCTCTTGGATCGCCGGGCGCGTTCAGCAGGCCCACCATGTTGCTTAGAAATCCACCCGCAGAGCCGCCGACGAGTGCGATCTTGTTTGGATCTGCGTCCCACTTCGCTGCGTTGTGGCGGATGTAGCGTACGGCCCGCTGCACGTCCTGCACCATATATGGATACGGATACCAGGGAGCGAGGCGATAGTTGACCGAGAACACTGCATATCCCGCGGGCGCGAGAAAGTCCGCGACGTAGGCTTCGCTCCCGCTCTTGCTGTCACCACCGTGATATCCGCCGCCGTGAATGATAACTGCTATCGGGTGAAGGCCGCCGCCCTTCGGCGCATAGTAATCCATCGTCAACTGCTCACCGTCTGCCGAACCGTAAACCAGGCCATCTTGTGTGGGGGTGCGCTCTTCGGCCGCGTTTGCCGGCACAGAGACCAGGCATACGGCCAGAACTGCAAGGCACGCTTGCTGCAGTGATTTGTGCTTCACGAACGGGACCCTCGATTTCCTATATTACGGTCCTGTGAAGCAACCCTGCGTTATCGCCTACTCCGCCGCCACGTTGGACCAATGAAAACGGCAAAGTCCTGCACCTTCTTTGCCCAGCGCGAATCCAAAGCTGCACAGGAGAATTCGCAAAATGCCTCAGAAGATTGCATTCATTACTGGTGGAAATCGCGGCCTCGGCTTCCAGACTGCGCTTGACCTCGGACTCGACAAGAAAGCCGGAGTGAAGGTCGTTATCGGTTCGCGCGATCTGGCGCAGGGAAAAGAGGCCCTTGCCAAATTGCGGGGCGCGGGCGTCGACGCCGATGTACTTCAATTCGACATTACAAAGAGCGCAGATTACAAAGCCGCCTACGATTATTTCGATTCGAATTACGGGCGCCTCGATATTCTCGTGAACAATGCCGGCATCGCCGGCGGCACCTTTCCGGGTACGGGCCCCGAGCACCGGGCTGCCGATGTTCCGCTGGATCTGCTGCGCAAGGTCTTCGAGACGAACTTCTTCGCGCAGGTGTCGCTAACCGAAACGCTGCTGCCCCTCATCAGGAAAAGTCCGGCTGGTCGAATCGTCAATCTTTCCAGCATCCTTGCCTCGCTCACGCTGCATGCCGATCCGAAATCGCCTATCTACGACGCCAAGTCCTTCGCGTACGATGCTTCAAAGTCGGCACTCAATGCCTTCACCATCCATCTCGCCTACGAGCTGCGCAACACGAATATCAAGGTCAACTCCGCGCATCCCGGATGGGTAAAGACCGACATGGGAGGCCAAAGCGCCACCATGGAATTGAGCGAGGGTGGCAAGACCAGCGCTGCACTCGCACTGCTGCCAAACGACGGTCCGACTGGTGGCTACTTTCACATGGGGAAGCCGTTACCCTGGTAGACAAATCTCATTTGGCTCGTCTCTCGGAGGCAGGCTCGCGATCCAGGTTCTAGTCAGAGGCCTGCCTTGCTCTTTTGCGCTTTTCATATATGGCGAGACAGGCCCAGGTTCCAAGAAATGAGCCAAAGCACCCGCTGAGGAGATGAAGAACTTCGTGGATATAGTGAATTTGAAACAGTTGATGGAGAAAGTCGTGGATCATCCGTCTGCCCCCCGAAACCAGTCCCTGTGAGTCAAGTCGCATGAAATCGCTGCAATTACCTTAGCCGACTCAGCTATTCGTGAACGACGCGAAGGTATTTTTCCAAAGCCTTCCCGTGAGTCGGAAATTCTCGATTTTCGAATCTTCGCCAGATATTCGCCATTCCGGTATAATCTCGAAATGGATTTTCAGCTTGTGACGAGCTACAAACCGCGCGGAGACCAGCCGCGAGCCATTGAGGAATTAATGGACGGGCTGGGTGCGGGTGAGAAGCACCAGGTGTTGCTCGGCGTTACCGGCTCAGGCAAGACTTTCACCATGGCGAAAATCATTGAGCAGTCCAATCGGCCTGCGCTGATCCTTGCCCATAACAAAACTCTCGCCGCCCAGCTTTATCACGAATTCAAACAGTTCTTTCCCGGAAATGCCGTCGAGTATTTTGTCAGCTACTACGACTACTACCAGCCCGAGGCTTACATTCCGGCTGGCGATCTCTATATCGAAAAGGAAGCAACCATCAACGAGGAACTGGATAAGCTTCGGCTGTCTGCGACGCGCAGTCTCTTTGAGCGGCGCGATGCCATCATCGTCAGTTCGGTTAGTTGCATTTACGGTCTCGGTTCCCCCGAAGCTTACTACGGAATGTTGCTGCTTCTCGAAAAGGGCCAGCACATCAGCCGCAAAGACATTACTCGCAGGCTGGTCGAGATTCTCTACGAGCGCAACGATGCGGACTTCCGACGCGGCACATTCCGCGTGCGCGGTGACATCATCGAAGTCTATCCAACCTACGACGAATCGGCATACCGCATTGAGCTCTTCGGGGATGAGATCGAATCGCTCTCCCAAATCGATCCTCTCTTCGGCACCGTCAAGCAGAAGTATTCGCGGCTTCCTATCTATCCCAAGAGCCACTACGTGGTGCAGCCTGAGCGCAAAGCCCAGGCTATCGACTCCATTGTGAGCGAGTTGAATTCATGGGTCAGCGAGCTTGAGTCGCAAGGTCGGATGGTTGAGGCACAGCGCGTGCATCAGCGCACTCGCTTCGATCTCGAGATGATCAAGTCCATGGGATACTGCCACGGAATCGAAAACTATTCGCGCCATTTTTCAGGGCGTTTGCCGGGTGAAGCTCCTCCCACGTTGCTTGATTATTTTCCCCGCGACTTTTTGCTTTTCGTCGACGAGAGCCATGCGACCATCCCGCAGGTGCACGGCATGTGGCACGGAGATCGCAGCCGCAAGCAGAACCTGGTCGATTACGGATTTCGCCTGCCTTCGGCGATGGATAACCGGCCGCTGAAATTCGATGAATTTGAGAACCGCATCCATCAGACGATTTACGTCTCGGCCACTCCGGGGCCGTATGAACTAACGCGGGCCGCCGGGGTGGTGGTGGAGCAGGTCATTCGCCCCACCGGATTAGTTGATCCAGAGGTTGAGATTCGTCCCGTAAAGGGCCAGATCGACGACCTGTTAGCCGAGATTCGTGACCGCGCCAAGCGCAACGAGCGTGTGCTGGTCACCACATTGACTAAACGCATGTCAGAAGATCTTGCGGGCTATTACACCGAGGTCGGAGTGCGATGCCGCTACATGCATTCCGAAATCGAAACGCTGGAGCGGGTGAAGCTGTTGGCCGGTTTGCGCAAAGGCGAATTCGATGTACTCATCGGCATCAATCTTCTACGCGAAGGACTCGATCTGCCCGAGGTTTCCCTGGTCGCCATTCTCGATGCGGACAAAGAAGGATTTCTTCGTTCGAGCGGCTCGCTGATTCAGACAATGGGCCGCGCTGCGCGTCATCTGGAGGGCCGGGCGATTCTGTACGCAGATCGGATGACGGACTCGATGAAGCAAGCCATCGGCGAGACGGATCGGCGGCGCGCGATTCAGCGTGCGTACAACGAGGAGCATGGCATCACGCCTCAGTCCATCATCAACAAGATGGATATGGGCCTGGCGCAAATTATGAAGGCTGAGTACGGCGAGATTGCAGAAGAAGAAGTAACGACCATGCCGGAATTCACTTCGCAGGCGGATCTTGACGCGTTCCTCGCCAAGCTCGAAACGGATATGCGTGAAGCCGCGAAGAAATTCGAATTTGAACGGGCTGCACGGATTCGCGACAACATTAAAGAACTGCGCGAGAAAGAGTTTCTATTCGGTTGATTTTAATTAATTTACCTGATTGCTAGTGGCTCATACTTTCCTGCTGGTTCAGTGGGGCCTTCCCGGCAGCACAAAGTGCTCCTCGCAGCGAGGTTCGTAGAAGTCACCGGCCATAATAACTGGGCTCGCATAGGGAGCGGGCTTCCCGTCAATCAGCCGCTGCGGAAAATGCGCCTTGGCGCCGCAACTGCAATAGGCAACAAGCTCAGTGATGTTGCCTGCGTAGTTGCGCACCAGCCATGAGAGGTTGAGCATTTCGCCAAATGGCAAGCCGCGAAAATCAAGCTCGAGACCAGATACCATCACGTCGTAGCCTGCCTCCAGCAGACGCTTCGTGAAGAGAAAGAGGTCCTGCACAAACTGTCCTTCATCGATCGCCACACATTCGATACGCTTGCCGATTCGCTGTTCCGTACTGGCGAGAATCGGCAACACCGTCCAGGGATCAGCGGAGCGGAACTCAACAGCTTTCATCTTTCCGCAACCGTTTCCGTTTCGGCTTTCGACGAGTCCGGCCGCCGCTTTGGTGTCATCGCTTGGCTTCAGAAGCATGACGTATTGTTTTGCGTACTGCCTTCGAATCTCAATTCTGCGCAGCAGCTCCGCAGTCTTGTTGCTGCGCATGGGCCCTATGATGAGTTCCAATTTGCCTGGCACACTTCTCTCCAACATCTTCAAGACTTCGTTTTCACTGGCACGACGGTCCACGCTCGCGATGCAACGCATCGTGACTTGGACGGCAGTTGCAGCAGGATCCTTTAAGAAAGAATACTCCGAACCGGTCTTCTGTTCGGCTGTGTAGAACGCGTCCTCTGTATCATTCTCAGTTGGTTCCTTCGAGGTATAGATCGTGCAACAGATTGTTGATTTCATCCTGGAGCTGGACAAGCTCAAAGGCGTAACACGCAAAGTTCGGCCGGTGGGCCTTATGCGCTATGAAAACTCCGCGGAGCATAGCTGGCAGATCGCCATGCTGGCCGCTGCGCTGGTTCCCTATGCCGGCGAGGCAGTTGATATTCAGCGTGTCATTGGCATGCTCCTTGTCCACGATATCGGCGAGATCGACGCCGGCGACACGATGGTGTTCGTGGAAGGCGGCTGGGAGGAGCGCAAGGCGGCGGAACTTGCCGCGGTAACGCGCATTTTCGGAATGCTGCCGGAGAACCAGGGAAGTGGATTCCTGGCGCTATGGATGGAATTCGAAGACGCCAATACAGCCGATTCTCATTTTGCGCATGCTGTCGATCGGGCGATGCCCGTTCTGCTGAACCTGGCGAATGAGGGTCAAAGTTGGCGTGAAAACGGCATCAGCTATGAGCGCGTCGTGCGTCGCATAGGCCCGGAGATCAAGGCAGGCTGCCCCGCACTCTGGCAGTACCTCGAAGGTCGCCTCGAGGCCGTCAGGAACAAAGGCTGGTTCGGCATCTGAATTATCGGGGTACGACGCCACGATCAATGGATTTCGGCGGCGGGCACGAACTGGGCAAGTTGGCGCTTGCCTACGCAGGCCGGACCCGCAAACCGTCGTAGCACCTGCATACGAAGACCTCACGGCAGGGATCCAGCCCACACGACAAGTTCCGGCGGCCACGCCTCGACCTGCGTAAGTCCATCTCTAGTGTGAGGCAAATCACATTTCAAAGGCCTAGAATGATTGAGAATAAGGTCGTTGCACCGAGCCCGGGTGCAAGAATGATGGTGGAGTCCAGATGGCAACCTTTGGAAGTTTTGCTCTTCTAATTGCTTTAGCGCTAGCTGCTTACAACCTGCTCGCTGGGAGTTTTGCGCTGCGGTTGCTGGCCACGGAGCAGCCGGCACGCATCTCGCCCGAGCGTCTGGCTGACACGGCACGCCGGGCAGGCATCGCAGGCTTCGTGGCGATCACCGCTGCGGCTTTTGCGCTGGTCTGGTCAGTCTTCGCAAACGACTTCTCGATCACTTACATCATGGAGCACTCGAACCGGGCGCTACCCGGCGCCTATAAGTTCTCGGCCCTTTGGAGCGGTCAGGAAGGTTCACTGCTGCTCTGGGCGTGGCTGCTTGGGACCTATGGTTTCGTGCTGCGGCTGACTCACAAGACCGACGTCAAGCTTTACGCCTACGCGGGCACGATCCTGGCCGGTGTACAGGTCTTCTTTTTGGCGGTCGTCAACTTTGCAGCACCGCCTTTCGCGCTGATGAAAGGCGCGATTCCAGAAGATGGCAACGGGCTCAATCCGCTGCTGCAGTATCCGGAGATGGTGATCCATCCTCCGATGCTTTACCTGGGATATGTCGGCTTCACGATTCCCTTCGCCTTTGCGCTTGGCGCGTTGATGATGCGCTACCCCGGCGAAAAATGGATCAAGGTTACCCGCGTATGGACGATGGTGACCTGGCTGTTCCTGACCTTTGGAATCTTTCTGGGCATGCACTGGGCCTATGCCGTGCTTGGCTGGGGCGGATACTGGGGATGGGATCCGGTTGAGAACGCTAGCTTCATGCCGTGGCTGACCGGCACCGCCTTTCTGCACTCCGTGATGATGCAGGAGAAGAAAGGGATGATGAAGAGCTGGAATGTCTGGCTTATCTTCTCGACATTCCTGCTCACGCTGCTGGGTACTCTGCTTACGCGCGCGGGCCTGGTGAGTTCGGTACATGCCTTTGCGCAGTCATCGATCGGCACATGGTTCGTTATTTTCATGGGAATCGTGCTGGCGGTCTGCATCTTCACCTACATCCTGCAGCGCGGCCATCTGAAGGCCGAGCACCATCTCGAGTCGCTGGTGAGCCGCGAATCCAGCTTCCTGTTCAATAACCTTGTCCTGCTTGTTGCGTGCTTCGTCATCCTCTGGGGAACACTCTTCCCGATCCTGAGTGAATACGTGGTAGGCAATAAGGTCACGGTGGGCGCGCCCTTCTACAACCGCGTCGCCATTCCCATCGGTCTGTTTCTGCTCTTCCTCACTGGCGTCGGTCCCCTGCTTCCGTGGCGGGCTACCTCGCTGCGCAGCATCCGACGCAACTTCATCGTGCCTTCGATTGCACTGTTTGCCACCATCGTTGTGTGTCTGGCGGTAGGCGTCCGGCCGTGGAAGGACGGCGAGTTCGACAACGGCAACTTCTATGCTCTGGTCGCCTTCGCACTCAGCGCGAGCGTAATGACCGCGATCCTCTCTGAGTTTCTGCGCGGAGCGGGCGTCATTTCGCGGCAGACCGGGAAGAATCTCTTCGCCGCAACCTACCTGCTTATTCGCCGCAATACACGCCGTTATGGTGGATACGTCATTCACATCGGCGTAGTGATTGTGGTGATCGGACTCGCGGGCGCGGCGTTCAACCGAAACGTGGAACGCGAACTGGCACTTCACGACAAGATGATGATCGGCCCTTACACATTGGAGTGCGCGGGATTCACGCAGGATTCGAATCTCAACTACAACTCCGAATACGCGATGCTCGATGTGTACGAGAAGGGCAAGAAGCAATTCCAGATGTCCCCGGAAAAGCGCGTCTACCTGATCAGCGGTCAACCGCAAACGATGGTAGCCATTCATTCCGTCCTGAGCTGGGACTTGTATGTGGTGTATGAGGGTACGAACCCCGACACCGGCCAGCCGATCATCAAGGCCTTCCTCAATCCGCTGGTGAGTTGGATCTGGGCGGGCGTTGGACTGATCGTCTTCGGCACATTCATCGCGTTGGTTCCGAGCCTCACCCCGGCCACAGCTGCACTGCGAGTTCCAGCGGCGCGGACAGTGCCCGCCGAGCCAGTCCTGAAAGGTGGCGACTGATGGGTGCTCCCGCACGTTCGACCCGATGGATCAAGTTTCTTCAAGCAACAACATTGGCTCTCGCGGTTTGCTTTTCAATGGGAGCAACGGACGCCGGCTCGCGATTCAACGACCTCGGACATCGGCTGATGTGTACCTGCGGATGCGCGCAGTTGCTCGGCGAATGCAACCATGTGGGCTGCCCGGAAAGCGGCCGCGAGCGGAATGAACTGACCGCGGCAATTGCTTCGGGCCTCAGTGACACCGACGTTCTCGCTTCGTTTTCGACCAAATACGGCGCAACAGTATTGGCGGCGCCTACCACGCACGGCTTTGACCTGGTGGCCTGGATTGCTCCATTCGCGGTTTTCGCGGCAGCGCTGCTTGGAACCATCCTGCTGGTTCGCCATTGGTCGGTTGGGAGAACTCAGGCAACCGTGCCGGCAAGCAGTCCTGAGATGGACGCGCTGCGGGAGCGGGTGCGGCGCGAAACGGAATCAGGAAACGGAGGCTTGTGATTTATGAACGAGACGCTGGGTTTGGCAACCGGATTGGTGTTGGCGGCAGCACTGCTGATTTACACATTCTGGCCCGAGAACGTCTTCGCAAGCCAACGACAGAAGACGCGGCTCGACTATCTCGAGGAGCGCAAGGAACAGCTCTACGAAAACCTGCGCGACTTGAACTTTGAATACCGCGCCGGAAAATATCCTGAAGAGGATTTTCTGGTGCAGCGTTCTCAACTTGAAAACGAAACGGCGCAGTTGCTGGCGGAGATTGAGCACCTGCAGCAGGCTTGAGCCTGGTGCAAAAAGCTACTTACACACAAAGGATTCCCTTTAAGACTATGAGATCGATCAAGGCTTTTCTGTATGCTGCAATTTCTTGCTCACTTTTTGCAGGCGCCTGGGCGCAGGCCGCTCCTGTAACGGGGACCGTGACCAACAAAACAACGGGCAAGCCGGCCGCGGGCGATCCGGTCGTCCTCGTTGAACCAATGGCAGGTATGGCTGAAGTGGCCCACACGACCGTTGACACCAAGGGACAATATTCGCTCAACCGCCCCAGCAACAATCCGGCGCTCGTGAAGGTCACGCACCAGGGCGCGGAGTTCTTTGCGGATGCGCCGCAGGATGGCGCTGTTCGTCCGATGTTTGTGTACGATGTCGCCGCGAAGGTCGAAGGCGTATTCATTGAGGCCGACGTGTTGGAGCTCGAAAGCGACAACGGCCAGCTACGCGTTATCGAACGCTATTTCGTGCACAACACCAGCATGCCTCCGCGCGCGCAGTGGAGTCCGAGGAGCTTTGAAATTATTCTGCCGGAAGAGGCCGTCGTTGCCTCGGCTCAAGCGCAGCGACCCAGCACAGGGAGCCTGCCTACGAGCCTGAAGTTGCAGCCCAACGGGCCAAAGGGGCACTTTGCATTCAGTTTTCCTATCCTGCCGGATGAAGGCGAGAAAGATACGCAGTTTCAGATCACCTACTCTCTGCCGTACAGCGACAAGTTTACTTTCCGTCCTGAAGTGACATTGCCCGCACAAAGCGTCGGCGTGCTGCTTCCCAAGGCCATGAAATTCGCCGCTGGTTCCGGATCTGTCTTCCAGACAATCAATCAGGACCCGAATATACAAACCTTCGTAGCGAAGAATGCTGTACCCGGCAAGGCATTGGAGTTCACCGTCACCGGAACGGGATCGATGCCGCGCGAGGAGCAGGGTGCGGCTGCCAGCGGCGGTCAGACCGCGAGCGCGCCTGGCAATCAGCCCGGAGGTGGCATCGGCGTGCCCATCGGCGATCCTGATCCGCTAAGCAAATACAAATGGTGGATCCTCGGCGGTCTCGCGCTGGTCCTGGTCGCGGCCGCAGCATTTCTGCTGCGCAAACCCGCCGGCATGCCCGTCATCGCAACACTCGACGCAGCGAGGGCAGTCGCGTCTTCTCAGGTTCATGGGCAGGCATTTACTGCTCCTGTGAATAAAAACTCAGCGTTGCTGAATGCGTTGAAGGAAGAGTTGTTCGCGCTGGAAAGCGAAAAACTCACCGGCAATATTGCACCTGCGGAATACACCGAGGTGAAGGCCGCGCTCGAGACCGTGCTGAAGCGTGCCTTGAAGCACAGTCAAGCAAGCTAGCAAGATGACATTTGCCATCCGGCCGGGTGCCTTGCACCCGGCCATCCTTTTTGTCCAACGACGTTTTCATGCCCGGTTTTCTATTGCACGTTTCTTCGATAAGCGCCCCTGGCGTCAATCCGGAGACTATTCGCTAACAATCTTCTTACAAGTTGTTTCCGGTTTTCTGATTCAGTTCCTAGTATTCTTGCCCCATGAAGACATTGCTCCGCACATTGCTCTATTTGGCCCTCATTGTCTGGTTGGGCGCTGAAATCTTCTTTCCTGTTGTTGCGGCGATTACCTTCACGGTTTTGCAACCGGATACGCACGTCGCGGGCACGATAGTGGGTGAGCTTCTGCGGATTCTGCACGGTATGGGGATCGTGTCAGGCCTTGTGGTGCTGGCGCTGATGGCGCTTGCTCCTGCCTGGGGAATCTACAAGCCGCACTCGGTGTTGGCGCCAATGATGCTCGTCGTGCTGATGCTTGCCTGTACTGCCTACTCGCAGTTCGCAATCATTCCCGCGATGGAGCGCGATCGAGCCAGCGCCGGTGGCGCCATTGACACCCTCGACAGCACGAATCCGATCACGGTGCACTTCAACAAGCTCCACAATCGCAGCGAGCATGTGGAAGAAGCCATCCTGTTATTCGGCCTGATCATGGTTGTGCTGGTCGCCCGAGCCGAATCCTCACGCGCCTGACGCGTTCCCGTTCCACTTTTTGCAGGTGGAAGCTGTGGCGAATTCATCTCGTCGTGAGCGCGGATCCCCGTCGTCACAGGCATTCACGCCCTGCCGGTAGTACGATGGCTCGCCAGAGGCAATTCCGATGTCGAGCGCCACTGTTTCGGTTCCGGACACAACCGCAATTCCAAACTCCCTCGCGCTGATCGAAGCTCGCGTTGCCGGCGGGCGTATCTCGTGGTTCGGTCCCCTGCTGCTGGTGAGCGCACGATCGATTCTGCTGATCGTGTCGCAGGGGTTCGTGGCGCTGATTCTGCTAGCCCGGCATCATCCCTCGCCATGGCGCGAAGCCGGCTATTGGTGGAATGTCTACGGCACTCTCGTTGACATCGGCTGCCTTGTTGGTCTGCGTTATTTCACTCAGCGAGAAGGAATTCGGGTTCGCGATCTCATCGGTCCCATTCGCCTGCGCCACGGTCGCGACGTTCTTGTCGGACTTGGCTATTTCGCCCTCATATTTCCCTGCTTTGTTGTCGGCGGGTATTTTGCACAGCGATTTTTCTACGGCGCTTCCGGTCAGAACCCGGGAGCGTATGTCTTCGAGGCTCACGCTTTCCCGGTGTGGGCCACCATCTACGCATTGAGCCTCTGGTGGATGATCTGGTCGCCGACTGAGGAGATAACCTATCAAGGTTATGCACTGCCGCGGTTCAAGGCACTCACAGGCCGGACCTGGCTCGCATTCGTCATCGTCGGCTTCTGGTGGGCGGTGCAGCACAGCGCATTACCGTTCATTCCCGACGCCCGCTTCGTGCTCTTTCGTTTCCTCGCATTTCTGCCCGGCGTACTGGCAGCGATGACAATCTATTGGCGCACGCGCCGCCTGGCGCCCCTGATCGTTGCGCATTGGCCAATGGATATTGTTGGCGCTCTGATGACGAATCTCCACTGAGAACGAAGTCACGAAGCCTTCATCATCCTCCCGGACGATGGCAGAGTGTGCGTCTTGTATCATCGAAGAGGCTCTGAAGCGCGCAACGCATCGTGCAGGAGCCGAAACTGGAGCAAATGAAGACTGGCATCATCGGCCTGCCGCAGGTAGGCAAGACATCACTATTCAAGATTCTGACCAAGGCCAAGCTCGAAGACCGGGGTTATTCGAACCCGCGTGAGGCGCACATCGGCGTAGCGCGTGTCCCCGATGAGCGGCTCGATAAATTGTCGGCCCTCTACTCGCCCAAGAAGACCACCTACGCCTCCGTCGAGTACGTCGACGTAGCCGCTATCGGGCAAGAGGCGCTCAAGGAAACCGCCTTCCTCACCAGCCTGCGCAATGTCGATGCGCTCATCCATGTGCTGCGTGCCTTCGAGGATGATTCCATTCCACACGTGGGCCCCGTCGATCCCCTGCGTGACATCAAGAACGTTGAATTCGACCTGATGATCAGCGATCTGACCCAGGTTGAAAAACGAATCGAACGAGTTGAGAAGGATCTGAAGAAGGGCCGCACCGGCGAGTTGGAACGCGAACACGCACTGCTTCTGCGGTCAAAGGAATCGATTGAGAAAGAGATGCCACTGCGCGAGCTGGAGATGACACCGGAAGAAAAGAAGCTCATCAAGGGGTTCATGTTCCTTTCGCAAAAGCCTGTATTATATGTACTTAATATTGGTGAAAGCACCACACTCGGCGACGACCTTGATTCCGCCGTGAGCCGTTACAAACTTGACGAAGTTGCCCATCGGCCTAATGCCGGCGCCACCGCAATCTGCGGCAAAGTCGAGGCTGAACTGGCCGAAATGGACGAAGAAGAGGCTGCGGAGTTTCTCTCGAGCTACGGACTGCATGAGAGCGGTCTGGTCCGCCTCATTCGCAAGAGCTACGAGTTACTGGGGCTCATTAGCTTCTTCACGGCCGGCGAGGATGAATGCCGCGCCTGGACCGTACCCGCTGGATCGAAGGCGCCGCAGGCAGCCGGCGCGATTCACTCCGATCTCGAACATCACTTCATTCGCGCCGAAACGATTCGCTGGGATAATCTTCTCTCCGCGGGCAGCGAAGCGGCCGCGCGCGCGCAGGGCACGCTCCGCCTTGAGGGCAAGGAGTATGTTGTGCATGATGGCGACGTGATGCACATCAGGCACAGCGGGTAAGAAAGCATGCTCAGGCTCTCCCTGGTTCTCGGCGTCATTGCGGCGATGGCAGATGTGGCTGGCGGATTGGTGCTGGTACGTGCTCGCGGCGTCGAGCGCTATCTGCGCTACTTCGTGGCCCTTGGCGCCGGCTTCCTGATGGCTACAGCTCTTCTGGAGATGACTCCCGAGAGCCTGAAGATGAGTCCGACGCTGGGGCCAATCCTCATCATGGCCGGCTACTCCGTGGTTCACTTGCTTGAACACACAATCAACGCGCACTTTCACTACGGCGAAGAAACGCACCACGATGAGTTCGTTTCCCGGCGCACTGGCTATTCCGTTCTTGCAGGGCTGAGCGTGCATGCGCTGTTCGATGGCGTAGCCATCGGCTCTGGATTTGTAGTTTCAAACGCGCTGGGCTGGCTGATATTCCTGGCTATCTTTCTGCACAAGGCACCTGAAGGATTCACCATGGCCAGCGTCATGCTGGCCAGCGGGCAGAGCCGCAAAGCTGCGTTTTATTCTGCGGTGGCCCTTGCCGCGGCAACGTTGGCTGGAGTGCTGGTGATTGAACTCGCGCCCACTTGGATGGCATATGGCTTGCCCGTCTCGGCGGGCGTGGCGCTTTATGTGGGGGCCAGTGATCTCGTTCCCGAGGTAAACCGGGAACCGGGAATTCGCATGGCGCTGATCTTCTTCTGCGGTGTCGGTGGCTTCCTGCTGTTGCGTGTCCTGCTACCGGCGTTATGATCCAACCACGGTGGTCAACTGCACCAACCCCCTGGCTGCTCTCGCCTCGCCGTTGAGCACTTCCCGAACAGAAGCAAACACACGCTCCGGCGTAATCAGCTTCATGCAGACAGCGTCATTGCAAGCGGAGTTCTTCATATTCGCGGCGGTAACGCACGGCGAGCAGGAAAGCTCGGCGGTGATCGACTCGGTATTACCAAGGCTGCCGTATAGACTGGGTGTTTCGGGTCCAAATAGAACGATCGATCGAATGGGCGTGATGGCTGAAAAATGCGCCGGCCCGCTGTCATTGGTCACCAAAACGGTGGCGATGTTATAGAGTGCCGTGATCGCCGTCAGCCGGTGCATGCCCGCGAAACTCCGGAAACGTGGATGACCGAGCTTCTCCTGCATATGGAGAGCTTCTTCGCGCTCACTGCGGGAACCTGTAATAAGTACCAGTGTGTCTTCCCACTCATTCACAACCATGTTGGCCAGCGCGCTGAAGTTCTCTCGTGCCCAGCGCCTCTGCGGCAGCAGTTCCGAACTGTTGGGATTGATGAGAACGATGCGATGGTAGTCCGGCAGGTAGTCGGGATAAACCTCGCGCACCAACCCGCGCACCTGCTCTTTTTCAGCCTCGGAGACCGGCTGAATTGGAACGCGAATCTCCGCGTCGGAAACATTGGTTTTGGAGTAAGGGACTTCTGCCTGTGGCGCGAGTAGCGCATTGATCATGCAGATGAAATTCTTGGCCATATGAATGTGGCCGTTGTAACTCACGCGGTGTGTCATCATCTCGCCACGGTAGAGCCCCTCACTGTGAAAGCGATGAAAGCCCACCCGCCTGCGTGCGCCGCAGAGGCCCGTGAGAATCGCAGAGAACCGCGAAAACAGCTCAAGATCCACGACGGTGTCGATCTTGGCTCTGCGCGCCCAGCGCAGAAAACGGACTGAGTCGAGCGCCAGGTTCCAGACGCTGGTCTCGCGGATCGTGACAATATTGCCCTCGGGAACGGTAGGGAGCAAACGAAGGCAGTCGACATTCCGCTCGAAGATCAGGAAGAAGATTTCGGCGTTTAGCTCGCGCCTGGCCTTTTCGAGTGCGGGATTCGCGATTACCGTGCTGCCCATCTCAGACAGTTCGATGAATAAGACTTTGCGAGCCTTTTCCGGGCCTTTGGGCTCCCCAAATAGCCGAACCACCTGGGTGCACAAAAAACAGAGCGGTATCCCTATCCAGTAGTCCACCGCCCGCATTGTCTTGAGTTTCATCGACTAAACCTTTGACGCACCCATGCTGACAATGGCCCCATAATGGGTAAATCGAAGTGGGGCTCATCCTTGAGCCCAGGAATTCGATTAGAGCTTCTTTACAGTTTAGATTATAGTTTTAACAGAGCCTCCTGAACGCCAGAGATAAGACTTCCCTGCTTCCGATGAGTCTAACCATCTGGCGACGCTTGGGCTTCCAGTTTACGCCGAGGGTCGGTTCACTTCCCTACACCCTGGACGCAAGCGGATCGAAGATATCCCGTTTTTGCGGTCATCATCATAACTTAGGAGTGTAGGGTTCAATAAGGTGGAGAAACTTCGGAAGCGCAATATCCTGCTTATTCTAGCTTTTTCGCTGATCGCCATTGCGGTGATGGGCTATCACCCCGGCATTGAAGATGACGGTGTCTATCTGACAGCCGTAAAGGGCGATCTGAACCCCGCCCTCTACCCGCATGATGCCGAATTCTTCCGGGTACAGCTCGAGGCAACTCTCTTCGACAAATGGGTAGCCAGTTTCATTCATTTCACCGGCATTCCGGTTGATGTCACAGAACTCCTTCTGCAGTTCGTGTCGATATTGCTGATCATTCTCGGGTGCTGGAGCATTGCTCGCGTTCTATTTACAGAGGAGCGCGCTCGATGGGCTGGTGTCGCCCTTACCGCGGCAATGATGACGCTGCCGGTTGCCGGCACCGCGCTTTATCTCGCAGATCAGCATCTGCATCCACGCAACGTTTCCACCGCAATTATTCTGCTGGCGGTCTCACGCATTCTTGAAAAAAAGATGTGGCAGGCTGTGCCCCTTCTGTTGCTGTCGTTTGTGCTGCATCCGATTATGGCTGCAATGGGTATCTCCTTCTGCTTCTTTCTCACCGTGGCGATGCTGGATCCGGTTCACGTCTGGCTTCGCTCTTTGCGCGATTCGCTCGCCTCGGCGGTGCCGCTGGGATGGATTTTCGAATCGCCAACGCCGGTATGGCATAAGGCGCTTCAAACGCGCGCTTACTACTTTCTTTACAGGTGGACGTGGTACGAGTGGCTGGGAGCGCTTGCACCATTAGCTCTTTTTTGTCTCCTATGGCGCATTGCGCTGCGCCGCGGTGAGACAGTGCTGGCTCGGTTCGGGCTGGCGATCTTTTCCTACGGAATATTTCAGTTCGGAGTAGCCCTGATCATGCTGGGTACGCCCTCACTGGTGCGATTGACTCCGCTCCAGCCGATGCGCTTTCTCCATCTGATCTACTTCTTCATGACACTGGTCGGCGGATGCCTGATTGGCAAATACTTTTTGAAAGCCAGCGCGTGGCGATGGGCCCTCTTCCTGGTTGTGATCAATGCCGGGATGTACGTGTCGCAGCGGGAACTCTATAGCGGCAGCCTGCATCTTGAAGTGCCGGGAAGACACCCTGGCAATGCATGGCTTCAATCCTTTGCCTGGATTCGCCTGAACACCCCTGTCGACGCCTATTTTGCGATGGATCCCCGCTATCTTGAGGCTCCCGGCGAGGATTATCACAGTTTTCGCGCGTTGGCCGAGCGCAGCCAGTTGGCCGACGCCCTCAAAGACACTGCCGTCGTAACCCAGGTGCCCGATCTGGGACCGGATTGGGAGCGGCAGGTCGCAGCTCAGTCCGGATGGAAAGACTTCAAGATTGCCGACTTTCGGCGCCTGAAGACGGACTTTGGCGTGGACTGGGTGATTGTGTCCTATCCGCAGACCGCGGGCCTGGCCTGCCCATGGCACAACGACACTCTCGTGGTCTGCCGCATTCCCTGATATTTTGGCAGCGTCAAAGAGCCGTTACGCAGCAGTTTTGCGCGTTGGGGCTTGATACCGCAGAATGAAAGAGAGTCTCTCCGGCGCGGAGTCCGGTTCATGCTGAATCTTACGCAGCGTCTCATGCTCGGCTGTGTTGTGATTGCCGCCCTGGCGGTAGGCCTTGTGGCTATCACCCATCGCGCCCTGGCGGCAGCCGGGGATTCCTTCATTTCCGTGGCCTTTATCTTTGCAATTGTCCTCGTCGAAATAGCAACAATCGTCCTCGTACTTCACCCGATCAAGATGCTCGCCGACGATGCAAAGAAGATCGCGAGCGGCAACCTGGAACATCGCGTGGAGTGGAGCAGCCGAGATGACTTCGGCGTACTTGCCGGAGAGATGAATCGCATTGCCGTGCGTTTGCGCGATCTGCGCGACTCCGAGGCGGGTCGAAGACAGATGGAGTTCCAGCTTTCCGACGCGGTGCTGCAATCCATCTTTGAGCCCATCATTGTGACCGACGCCAAGGGGCACATCCTCAAACTGAATCAGGCTGCGGCCGAGGTTTTGGGCGAGGCCGCGGGCGACCGTATGGCCCTGACCAACACTCCGGGCGGCGACAAAATCTTAAGCGCGATCCGGGATGCAATCTCCATGCAGAAGGCCGTCGCTGCCGAAGGCGACGCCGCCATGCTGCCCATGCGCATCGGCAAGCAATCGCGCAGCTACCGGTTGCGCACCACGCCCATGCGCGACTCCGAAGGGCGCCTCCTGGGCACAGTCACCACCCTTGAAGATGTCACCACGCTGCAGGATACCGACCGCTTCAAGACCCAGTTCATCTCCATTGCGAGCAAGAAACTGCGCGACCCGCTGCTGCAATTGCGGCGCGGCCTCTATGCGCTGAGCCAGGGCTTCGGTGGCGACCTGCTCCCGCTGCAATCTGAACTGGTAACCTCGGCCAGCAACGAATCAGAAAAGCTCAATGATCTGATGTCCGATCTCATTGAAGTTGCCGAACTCGACACCGGAAAACGCGACCTGCAATTGGAGCGTCTGCGTCCTCTGCCGATGCTGGATGAGGCACGAAATCGTTACGTCGACGAGGCCGCGGGAAAGCAGATCCGCGTGGACGTCAAGGCATTTGCAGATCTGTCGGTGGTGCGCGCCGACCGGCGCGCCGTTCGCACCATCCTCGACAACCTGCTTTCAAATGCACTGCGATACACACCGGCGAATGGCGAAATTCTGCTGACTGCGGAGGAGATCAAGGACTATGTACAGTTCACCGTCCGCGATAGTGGCCGCGGGATTGAGGCCGACCGGTTGAGCACCATCTTTGATCGATTCAACCCTTTCTCAGAGAGCGGCACCGGCATGGGACTGGCGCTTGTACGTCGACTCGTCGAGTCGCTGGGCGGCCAGATTGCCGTCGAGAGCCGCCTGGGCCATGGCACCACTTTTCGCTTTACGCTTCCCGTCGCGGTGGCGGAGACAATCCCGCATCCGGTCGAGGTGGGCTGAGCCATGGCAGAACTCCAACTCGAACGCCAGCAGGAGCCCGCTCGCCTTCGTGTCTACATCGGAGCAGCGCCGGGCGTGGGCAAGACGTATCACATGCTCAACGATGCCTATCTCAAGCGACAGCAGGGCGAAGATGTGGTCATTGGGCTGGTGGAAACGCATGGCCGCAAAGAGACCGCCGAGCAAATCCGCGATTTGGAAATTGTTCCTCAGCGCGTAATTCCCTATCGCGGCGTCGAGTTAAAAGAGATGGACGTGGACGCCATTCTGGCCCGGCGTCCTCAAACAGTTGTCGTCGATGAACTTGCCCACACCAATGTTCCCGGCAGCAAAAACCGCAAGCGCTACGAAGACGTGCTCGAGTTGCTAGATGCGGGAATTGATGTATGGACATCCGTCAATATTCAGCACCTCGAAACGCTGAACGACGCGGTGAATCGCTCTGCGAACACCGTCATTCGTGAAACCGTTCCAGACAGCTTTTTCAAACGCGCCGATGAGGTGTTGAACGTCGATATCCCGATCGATGAACTGCGTCTGCGCCTGCGGCAGGGCAAGATCTATGCGCCGGAAAAAGTCGAGCAGTCACTTGCCAATTTCTTTCGCAAAGGCAATCTGAACATGCTGCGCGAGCTGTCGTTGCGCACGACAGCCGAGCAGGTAGGCAAGCGTGCCGCTGACTACCGCCGGACCCAGGGCCTTGAGCAGGCCCCGATTCCAGAGAAGGTCATGGTTTGCCTCAGCACTCGGCCGGGTACGGAGCGCCTTCTGCGTGTTGGCGCCCGCGTGGCCGGTCGGCTTGCGACAAACTGGTACGCCGTCTACGTAACTCGGCCCGACGATGACAAGGGCCACGGCGATCCCGAGGCATTCCAGCGCCTCGAAGAGTATCGGCGCATGGCGCGCGATCTCGGTGCGGAGGTTGTCAATCTTACGGATAAGAACGTCTCAGACGCATTGATTCGCTTCGCCCAGCAGGAGAGCATTTCGCACGTGATCTTCGGACAATCGGCGCGCTCGCGCTTCGACATTCTCCTGCGTGGATCGGTGTTGAACCGCTTCCTCGCAGAAGTACGCGACGTCACCGTTCAGGTCGTGCCGATGGCAAAGCCGCTGCGCAAGGGCTGACCCGTCACTTCCGCATGGTGATCTCGAAGCCCATCCCCTGTTCGTCGATCTCGACCTGCGCAAACTCCGTCTGCGCCAGCATCTGTTCAAACTCCGCCCGCGTGTAGGCACTTCGAATCAGCATCGTCCGAAAGGCCATCTTAGTCAGAAGCCGGTTCACAGTGGTCAGCCCCATTTCGTCGACCGCGCGGCTCACCACTTCCGGCCGCGCATCCCTGCTCAGGTCGATCAGCAACGCACGTCCGCCAGGCCGCAGCACCCGGCACATCTCCCGCAAAGCTCCTACCGGATCGGCGAAATTCTTGAAGGCCGCCCGGCACAACAGAAAATCGAAGCTATTCTTCGGGAATGGCATGTTCGACGCCGAGCCCTTCTTGAAATCCACACGCACACCCGCCTCTTCCGCCTTCTGCGCGGCCATCTTCACAAACGTGCGGCTCAGGTCCATCCCCGTAATGGCATACGAGCCGAGCTTTGCCAGCTCAATGCAGAAGTAGCCCGGCCCCGGCGCAACCTCAAGAACAGCGCTCCCCTGCGGAATCTCTTTCGATATCCGGCAGGCAAGGTCGACGTATTCCTTCATCATCTCGGCCGTGTTGGCCGCGTACCACTTCGCCATCATCCCCTCTATCGGCCTGTCCGCATGCGGTTTCCTCATCGTCATCGTTGTCATATCATTCCTCCTTTTTCGGGGACGCACTGTCCCTGTATGAGCAGCGTCTTCGCTGCGCACGGTTCACTCTTCTCTGTTCGTTGTTGACCTGTCGCGGCCCCCAGAACGGGCGGCCGCGCCGCTTGCCTTTCCCTATTCCCAGTCCCTCCCGGGGCAGGTCCCCGCGGGTGGCTCACCTGTTAAGGCACAACTTCCACTGCCCTCATTCGCAGAACACGCGCACCTTCGTCGCGTTTCCTTCTTTGCCGTCGACATCGACCGTGAGATCTTCGAGATTGTCGATCAGCTCTTCAAGGTTTTCCGGTTTGATCTGCGAAAGCGTCAACGGAACACCGTGGCTGTTGAGCGCTGCGTCGACCTGGTCGTGAGCCTGCTGCGGAATCAGTGCCGCCAATCGCACGCCCGCGCGCAGCAGTTGCATCGGCACGCGAACATTCACTGTGGTCAGGCCCTTGTTCCCGGTCATGGACTCGTCAGCTTCGACGAGCACGCGCAGGTACTTCGGTCGAGAAGCGACAGCTCCCGATTTCGTTCCGTTGCCACTTGGGGCGCTGCCACCAAACTGCCCCGCCCTGGCGCTCGTATCCGGCTCCAGCGCAACGAGCAGCCGCTCTGCTTCATCTGCGGTGATCTTGCCCGCTGCCAGCATTTCCAATATTTGACGGCGATTCTCGTTCATAAAATTCCTCCTATAACTTGCGTCAGGACAATCTGGACCTGGTGAATTGCTCTCGGAATGGCTGCCGGCAACACGCGGAACATATCGAAAATACCCGACAGCAATTGGTCTGAAGGGCTCTTCAACAGCAGCACAGCCGCAAAACAAACCGCGAGAGTCCAGATCGTTTCGGCCCTCTCATTCGAAAGAACCAGCAGTCGTTCTGCCTCGGCCGAAGTAATGCGACCTGTGGCAACGAGAGACAAAATTGTGCGGCGATCAGTTTGCATAGCAACCTCTACAGAATGCGAACCATGACTTTGTTTCCTTCCGTGCAAACGCGAACGTCCGTTCCCGGCAGGCTGCATAGAAGGTTCCAGAAAGCGACAATCGAGCGGCCGAACGGAATGCCAAGGGCCAGGCACACGATCAACAGGACGATCAACGCGATCGGCGCCAGAAGGATCGAGGGAATCCAGAGCAGGAACAGCGGAAGCCAGAGCCGGATTCTCCGCGAGTGCGGGTAGTCGATGTGGACAATTGCAATATTCGGAGTCATTTCAAAGCCTCCAGTTCGCTGATGGCCTCAGCGGCTGTGATCTCCCCGCTCTTGAGCCGGTCGAGCACGTCAGAGCGGGACGGTGAGGGATTGGTATCCACGAACTCCAGCAGGCCCGCGATGCGGTTGAGACGTGCCTTGATGGTCGGGTAGCTTACCCCGAAAATCTGCTCCATCTCCTTGATCGACCCGTGGGACCGGAGGAAAGCCGTGATGAATACCTGGTCTTCAAGGCTGATCCGCGCCAGCTCTGGCAGAGTAAAGGCGCCCTCGATCGCAATTTGCTTCTCGGGGATTCTGACCCGCTCAATCACCATCGGTGTGCCTTGAGCGATTCGCAGCAAATCCTGCCAGTCCGATGCGGGTTTAGTTTCTGAAGCCATCCGAGGATCTCGTTTCTCACTCACGAGAACCACAATAATCAAGTTTATTAAGAAAATCAATAGTAAAAATTGATTTATTTAATAAATTGGACTAACAGACTCCAAAATAGAGTATTTTGGCCTAGCTCATTTCAGCCGTCAAGGGCCGGTTCACCGCGTCGCAGGCACTGAACCCCACGAATCGCCAAGGCCGCAAGTCTGGAGAGTTCCGAAGGCCGAGAATTTCCGAAATCCCGACTGAACCAAACGCTAAAAGAGAACCGAGCAAAGATAGGCGCCGGCGGGCTCGTTGTATAGCCCCATTGTCATCAAGGTCATCGTCTGAACCACCCGCAGACCGATTCTCGAGGCACCAGCGAAACAGCGCCGCATTCCTCGAAGGAACAAGAATGCCAGGGCCCGAAAACTGCGATGACGCTGAGAGAAGAGCGATCAGGTCCTGATTTGTTTCTCCAACCGCGTGGCCAAAAAAGCCGATTCCTGAAGCGTAGGCTCTGAGGCGACCATTCGACTCGGCCACCACGGCATTACCCTGCAGGATTCCGTCCTTCAATTCCCCTCCGCGATCGTGCCCGTGAACGCTCATGCACAGGGCATTGCAGGCAGCGACGTCTTCCGCGGTTGCCGGTCGAACCTCGTACCCCACGGGAGTCTTGTTGATCGGTGTCCCCTGGATACAAACAAGAGGCTCGCGAACGACGAAGCCAAGCTTCGCATAGAGCGCAAGCGAACGACTGTGATATCCCGACTGCACCAGCCGGATACCCGCGAAGTTACGCTCCGCGGAGCGGGTCATGACCGCCTCCATCAACTGGCGGCCCGCGCTGTGATTCTGCGCCGTGGGATCGACCGTGACCGGCCCGACGCCGGCAATTGGTGTCCGCTCATCGAGGCAGTTGCTGCCGATGATCTTCCCGTCCTGCTCCGCAACCACGCAGTAGAACGCAGGATGCGAAAACATCCAGGACAACACCCCAATGGGTACCTCAGGCGAGGGGAAATCAATTGGGAAATTGTGCTGCCTGGCAATGCTTCCGAAGGCATCGAAGCAGATCTTCCCGCAGACTTGGGCATCTGCAGCCGTGGCACGGCGAATTACAAGTGGCTTCTCGTGGGGAACAGACGTTTGCTTCCGACCTGTCATTTTTGTTTTGTCCTTTTGCTATGAGAGTTTTCTTTGATCAATGCGATGGGTTGCACAAGTCTATCGTTCTTTCAGGAAAGGTCAACTTGATCGATCGAAGCTTGTCATTTTCGAACGCACCGACGCGCCCGCCGGAAGCCAACCTCAGACTCAGGAATCTGTTACAGTTAAGGAGCAGTCCTCTCAGGGATTCAGTGCTTCTTTCGACGAAACTGGACACCCAGGTGCATGAAGAAACGATAGAAACAAGCGGTACATCCAAAACAATTTCATCAAGGTGAGAGCTCGTAGCTCAGTTGGTAGAGCAACGCCCTTTTAAGGCGTGGGTCCTGGGTTCGAGTCCCAGCGAGCTCACCACTCCCAAATCCTCGACATTTCATGAGATCGCGTGATCGCCACTGCCACTCGGCAGCTTGAGCGAGTCGCTGCACGTAATCTCGCGTGCGTGGAGCCGTGTCACGGTGAGGTCTTCAATCTCAAGCGATCTCAACTTGACGCTGTCGACCAGGACACGGCGAATGACCAACCGCCCAATCGCCAATGCGCCGATGGCCAACGCGCCGATCGCGAACGCACCAGCCGCGAACGCGCCGACCGCCACCGCACCGCTCGACGATGCTGCGAGTGCCACGGAGCGATGGCCGGGTTTTGAACTGTTGATCTTGTCCATCTATCCACTCCTTTGAAAGGCTGGCGACCCGTCCAACCTAAACCTGAATGCACTGAATCGGTCTCGCTACGGCTGGCTTTCTATTGTGCGCAGGAGTTCGACGATCTTTGGCGCCGCGATGTGCTGGTAGTCGGTCGACAAGAGGCCATAGGTCTCAACCGAGTCGTATTTGCGTCCCACGCCCGTGGATTGCGTACCGTTGAGCGGCCAGTAACTCCATGAGACCAGCGGATTCTCCTTGAGAAATTGAACGAACAGTTTGAGCCACTCAGCGTTTGCCCCGCAATCGAGGTTCTGGCATGCGCCGAATTCACCAACCCATAGCGGAGTCTCGGGCTTGGTGCGCAGCAAGAACGTAGCGCGCGCATCGTAGACCTTCCTCAATTCATCGACGCTCGAGAGGTTTTGGCCTTCGACGTAATACGCGTGCGGCGAGTAGACCAGCCGATGCTCAACCGAGAGCTTCACGGGCAGCTTGTCGAAGCCAGCAAAGTTCGTAGAGTACTCGGGGCTCTCCACCATAATCAGCAGTCGGGGATTGGCGGAAAGAACCGCCTTGCCGCCACGTTCCGCCGCAGCGTGCCAGTCAAGTTTCGGATCGGTGCCGCCCCAGGCCGCACCACTTCGCAGTTCGTTTCGCAGATCTGCGCCCACAACCCACGGCTGCTTGCGATAGCGCCGCGCGATTGTCTTCCAGTCCGCGAGCCATTTCGTCTCGGGATATTCGCGGTTATACCAGAGCCCGTTGTCGTCGGTTTCGCTGCAGCACCAATCTGCACGGCTCATGTGGTTGTCGAGAATGACCATGATGTGCGCGCGTGCCAACGCGGCGATCACCGCGTCCATCACTGCCATCGCATGCTTGCCTTTGAGCTGCGGGTTCGCCGCAACGGCGTAGTCGGATACCACGGGATCATGTTCCAGCGTTTCATTGGCCCACGGCAGCCGCACTGAATTCACGCCGATTTGCCGAATCTGCTCAACAATCGTCTCCAGTGGCGCATGATCGAGGCCCCCGGCCACATACTCCTTTTGATCGAAACCGTACCAATTCACAGACGTCAGCCGCACAGCGTGACCTGAGGCGTCCACAATTCGATAACCTTCGGTGTGGAGCGGCGGCATGATGGCTCGCTCCTGACCACGGATCGGCATGGTAGCGAGCATCAGAACAGTTGCGCACAAAAACAGTCCGAGGGAACGTGCAGATTTCATGGGCACGAGTATAGGCGATCCAGCGCCCGAGACGCGGCGAACGTCGACCTGAACTCGCGCTCTCTACTGTTCTCAGCTTAGGTCGCGCGGCCAGAAGTGTTCTTCCGAGCAGGCGCGAAGGCGCTCCGCCGCGCTCTCCGGCGTGATATCGCGCTGCGGCATCCCCAGCATTTCAAAGCCGACCATAAATTTTCTGACCGTTGCCGACCGCAGCAGAGGCGGGTAAAAGTGTGCGTGAAAATGCCACTCCGGATGCTTCTCATCATCCGTCGGCGACTGGTGGAAGCCCATCGTATAGGGAAAGCTCGTCTCGAAGAGATTGTCGTAGCGCGTCGTCAGCCTCTTCAGCGCATCCGCCAGCCCGTCCCGCTCATCGGCGGTAAACTCCGGCACCGCGCCCGCATGACGGCGGCTCACAAGCAGAACCTCAAACGGCCATACAGCCCACCAAGGCACCAGGGCCGCGAAATGTTCGTTCTCAAAGATCACGCGCTCGCCCGCTGCGTGCTCCGCCTCGAGATAATCGCACAGCAGGCAGTGCCCGGTGCGAGCGAGATGTTCCTGTTGCGCAAGCGTCTCGGCCGCGGGCTCGTCAGGCACAAAGCCCGTAGACCAGATCTGCCCGTGAGGGTGCGGATTGCTTGCGCCCATCATCGCGCCGCGGTTCTCGAAGATCTGCACGTACTTGATCCAATCCATGCCGCCCAGCTCTTCGTACTCGCGCGTCCACGCATCCACCACGCGACGAATCTCCGGCCGTGTCATCCGCGCCAGGGTCAGGCTGTGATCGGGGTGAAAGCATAGAACCTTGCAAAGTCCGCGCGCCGGCTCCGCAACCAGTAGCGGCGACGCGGGTTTCTCTGTCGCTGCAGGCAGATCGGGCAGCAACGCTGCATAGTCATTTACAAAGGTGAAAATCGATTCGTATGCGGGATTGACCGCTCCGCCGGCGCGCGCATTTCCGGGGCAGAGATAGCACGCGGGATCGTAGCTGATTCCGCTCGGCGCGATCTTCGAACTTACTTCACCCTGCCATGGCCTCTGGGTGCGATGTGGCGAAACCATCACCCAGGCCTGCCGCAGCGGATTCCACCTGCGATGCGGAAACTGCCAGCTCTTGTCCATGCTTGCTCCAGAAGTTCAGGAGCAATTGTAACGGCACGGCTTCCTCACGCAGGAACGCGGAATGAATTATCGCCACACCGGAAAGATTTCGCGCAATCGGCAGCTGCGAAGATAAATGCCGCCCCATGCAATGATGCCTAAAATAACCGGAAAGACCGTTTCAAACATCGTGCTGCCGGCACGCATGTGAATCGCAACCGCACCACCCAGATACCCGGTGAGCAGCACTGCTCCCAGCACTGACGTGCGCGGAATCACGTACAGGATCGTACAGACCAGCAGCAGGACGCCAATGCTGACGCTCAATGTGATCGGGATACCGAGCCGCACAAATGCGTCCACCACCGGTCGAGGCACCACAAATTTTCCAAAAGCATCGACGAGCAGAAACAGCGTGGCCAGGGTTGTCAGAATTCGGCCGGTCCAAAGTAGTCCCGATGAACCGCCGCTCGAGCGACCTGCAGGCGGGTTGGTTTGGTTGGTTTCGTTTCGGCCGGAATTCTCGACCAGAGAAGGTCGGCCCTTTGGGTTTGCCATCGACATCATGGACCTCCTTGGAGTTTGCCATCGCCGGCGGGGAAGCCAGGGTCAGGCAGTGGGAATAAGAATCTCAGTTACCAACTGGTCTTCGGGCGTGGAATCGGGGTCATTGAGATAGTTTTCAATGGCATAGTCATCGCGAAGCTGAATCTTCATTTCCGCCGCAATCGCCCACACGCGCCCAGACGCCTCAGGAAGATTCGAGTAAGAGCCGTTCAAAACGAAGCGGATATATTTTCCCCCCGCAAACGATTCATACAAGATCCCTTCCGGCAATTGGACCGGCGGCGCAGCAAGTATATATCCGGCGCGATAGATCTTTGGCCCCATCTTGTAGAGGCTCATGGCTCCCGTGATCTTGTTGTTCGTGGCGATCTCCCGTGAAAAACTCCGCACTTCCTGCCACGCCTGCTGAGCGGTGTCCTTGAATGGCCCAATCTTTTCGACGAATGCATAGTGCGTTGCGGGCCAGGTAACGCTTTCTGGATGTTCATTCAGGTTCATAGCATCTCCCGTTCAGGTCTTCCTTGTCCCATTTTGGATGCCGAAGGGGTAGCTCCGGTATCGACGAAGATGGTCGATGCAATCTGGAGCAACGTCAGGCCGTAGGCTTGTCGGGCGGAGGCATCGAGGCGAGAAATCGCTGCGCAAACTCTGTACTGTACTGGTCGAGCAATTCCCTCACCCGTTCCGCCTTTTCAGAGCGCACGATCAGGCCGGCATGATGATGCTTCTTCATTCGGACCACAATTTCAGGCGCATCAAAGCCGGTCGTGTCGGGCTCCGCAGTCTTGGCAAGGCACAGCACGCTGCCTGCATACTTCTCGAATGTCGTCGGAAGGACATAGGTCTCGCCGCGCACATCTGCCACTTCAAGCCGTGCCCATTCGCGCCACAGATTCACACCCGAGGAAACCTCAACCAGATCGGAGATGAATGCTCCGCCGACCCGTGCCGCGATCTCAAGAAAGTAGAACCGTCCATCAGCATGCGCACGAATATACTCGGCATGAGTCACGCCGCGAGCCATGCCGAGAGCCGGCACGAGACGAGCATTCAGCGCAGTCAATTCTCGCCAGTCGGCGCTCGTGCGATCCACTGTGCGAGTCGTAAACACACCGCCTTCGTGCATCACCTGCATCGGCGGCCGCCCATATTGGTGAGCTACCGCGAATACGACCTTGCCTTCACTCACGATCGAGTCAACGTGAAAGATGTCCCCGGGAACGAACTCCTCAAGCAGATAATTCGTCTGCAGATCGCCAAGCTCATCGAGCGCTCGCCAAAGCTCCTCGGGATTTTGGATCTTGCGAATTCCCAGCGCTGAGGCCTCCGCGCGCGGCTTCAGCAGCCAGGGCGCGGGTACCACAGCCATATAGTCGCGCAGTTCGTCGTAGTTCAAAACACGACAAAACCGAGGCACCAGAAAGCCCGACTCCCTCGCGCCGGTGCGCATGGCCAGTTTGTCGCGATAGTACGCCGTGGCGGTGACGCCCATCCCCGGAATCCGCGTTTGCTCGCGAATCTGCGCCGTAACATCCAGGTCAAACTCATCAAGCGCAACCACGCGGTCGAAGCGGCGCCCCCGCGCCATCCAGAGCACCGTGTTGATCAGCGCCTCCTTGGTGTACTCGTTGGGCAGCAAGGCAACATCTTCGAGTACTTCACGCGGCCATGGCGCGTCGCGGAGCTTCTCCACCGTGAGCAGCGTAGGCTTCACGCCCATCTCCGCGCACTGACGCATGAAGTCCTGCCCCTTCTCGTAGCTCGATATGCAGAGAATCCTCTCCATGCAATCCTTCTTTCGCGATCCGCGAGTGGACCCAACAGTGAGGATAGTTCTACCATAGACGCTGCATCCAGCCAGACTTGCGCACTCGAGGGAATCGAACCAATGCTTTCAGCAGACGCGATAGTCGATTTGCACGACGAGCTGACCTGCACCTGGCATGCGAATCCGACGGTCCGCGAGTCGGTAGATGTGGACTGGTTGCAACGCATCGCGCGCCATCACCGCGCCAACTTCGACCTCTGGCATATCGAAGACGAGGCTCGCGCTCCCGGAGCGACAGACACTGAGTTGGCTGGAGTCAAGCGCCGCATCGATTCAACCAATCAACTGCGCAACGACCTCGCCGAAGATCTCGACCGGGCACTCCTCGACTGGCTCGCCCCGCAGAGTCTGCCTTCATCTAACGCACCGCTGAACTCCGAGTCGCCCGGCCTCATCATCGACCGGCTTTCCATCCTGGCGCTCAAAATCTTTCACACACGCGAAGAGGCAGAGCGCCCCGACGCCACATCCAACCACACTGAGCGAAACCTGGCCCGGCTTGCGATACTAGATGAGCAGCGCACCGACCTCGCCGGATGTCTTGATTCGTTGTGGGCCGAGACGCTGGCAAGCACGCGTCGCTTCAAGCTTTACCGGCAATTGAAGATGTACAACGATCCATCATTGAACCCGGCAATTTACCGCAAGTTAGTCAATGAACCATTTTCATGACTCCATCTTCACAGGCTGCCCATTGACGAGAAACAGGGTTATGGGTATAAAGAGGGCCTAAGTGGTGCGACTATCAAACCCAAGGCTCAGACCGGAATTGTCCGGCTCAAACTCGTGTTAGGGAATGGACGCCCCCAATAAATCCATGACGCAAGAGGCGCGGTCCGCGGCGACAAGCCGCAAGAAAACTCCCCCACCGGCTACCGTCAAACCCGGCAGCCACTCAACCACGGCAACGGCGCCTGTCTTCCAGCACTACCAGGCCGCTGTACAACTGGTGCAACAGGGCAAATACGATAAGGCGCTCGTCGCCTTGGAAAAACTGTTGCCTGTCGCACCCATTGAAATCGTTGAGCGCTGCAGGATGTACATCACCACCTGCCAGCGTCAACTGGATAAGCACGGTCTCGCATTCCAAACACCCGGGGAACGCTACGACTATGCGATCTCACAGCTCAATACCGGCGATTTTGAAGAAGCAACGGCGCAACTGAAAGGCTTGCTGACAGACCATCCGGAAGCGGATTACGCTTTCTACGGGCTTGCGGTGATCTATTCCATTACTGGCAAGACGCAGGATTGCCTTGATAGTCTCTCGAAAGCGATCGACCTGAACCCCAAAAACCGAGTTCAGGCTCGTTCCGATAATGACTTTCAAAGCATGGTGGACGACCCGCGGTTCACGGAGTTACTGTATCCCGAAGTTCCATAGGGTCTGCACACTGAACTCAGGCATTCTGTGAACCTTGGTTTTTCTTCGACCTTTTCCCAATCAGATCCGGGCGCCTCTGAGTTGCCCGGAACGCCCGCACACCCGTCGCCCTTGCGCGTTGTAGCCATCGGCGGCGGCACCGGTCTCTCCACGCTGTTGCGCGGGCTCAGGCGTCATGTAAGCTTTCCGGATTGGGCTGCTTCCGTCCCGTTGGAGATCTCGGATCTTGCTGCGATCGTCACCGTAACAGACGATGGCGGCTCCTCGGGCCGGCTCCGAAAAGACTTCAACATGCTGCCCCCGGGAGATCTGCGTAACTGCATGGTTGCGCTCAGTGCCGAAGAGGATTTGCTCGCCAAACTGTTTGCCTACCGATTCCGCTCAGGCGACGGGCTCGGGGGCCACAACTTTGGCAATCTCTTTGTCGCCGCATTGACCGAGATCACCGGTGACTTTGCCCATGCTATTCAACTTGCCTCGAAGATTCTGGCCACACGAGGCCGCATCTATCCCGCCACCACCACCAACGCCACCCTAGTCGCCCGAATGGACGATGGATCCGAAGTGCGGGGCGAGACCAACATCACCGCCAGCCGGCAGCGTATCTCCGAGCTAATGATCGATCCTCCGACGGCAGCGGCAATGCCGGAAACGCTGGACGCGATCGAAAGGGCCGACCTCATCTCCGTCGGTCCGGGTTCGCTCTACACATCGCTCATCACGAATCTTCTGGTGCAAGGCATCCCTTCCGCCCTGGCGAATGCGCGTGGCGTTCGCGTGTACATTTGCAACCTTATGACCCAGGCAAACGAAAGCCTAGGACTCAAAGCTTCAGAACACATCGAACGCATCTACGAGCACACACGCGCACCGATTTTCGATTATGCAATCGTGAATACAAGTCAGTTCTCCGAGGAGACTTTGGCGCGGTACGCAGTGGAACGTGCGTCGCCCATCGAAGCGGACATCGAGCGCATCGAGGCGCTTGGAGTGCGCTGTATCGCAGGAGACTTTGCTATCGAAGATACCGTGGTTCGCCATGATGCAGGCCGAGTCACTGGCGCTTTGCTGGCCTTGGGCCGGACGGCGACAGCCCAACCGCGTTGAAGCTGTGCAGCGATCTCACCTACGGTTTTTGAAGGTTAAGATCGATCGTTCCTTTGCCCTCTCCAACGTCGCCCATCTGAAGACCCACAGTCGAGACGTTCGCAGGAACCTGGAACTCAATGTCGTCAACCCTTGAGCTGTTTGAAGCTACAACTTCGCTCACATTGTTCGTTGGGGCCTGCAAATATCCGTCTACCAACAGACGAAACGAAGAAGTCCCAAAAATAGTATCGTAGCGACCATTGTTCGTTAAGCGAACTGTAAGGCGGAGCGATACCTTGCCCGGCAAAATCGGCTCGACCCGCGCCGAAACAAGTTTGTAGATGATCGCATCCCCCACCCTCACCTGGCTCATTTCCGGAAGCTTCAGCGACCCAGGCGATGGAGTACTCGCCGCAGGATGCGAAGCTGCACTCTGCGCACCGACCGCTTGTGTTTTCTCTCCGACTGGCTGCGGCCTGCTTTCACTCTGAGTGGGAGCCTGATGACCACGATCGAAGAAGCCCGTCTGGTGAAGGGCAATCAGCAACCCCGTGGCAGCGGTAATGATCGCTGCGCCGGCGGACAGAAGACCCGGTAATGTCTGCCACCATGGCTTGGATTCCGCTTCCGGACTCATGCTTGATTCTCCCCCGGGGTTGAGGTCGAAAACAGTACGCAACAACACATAATTACGCCCGGTGACAATTTCAATCTAACCGGTTTTGCCTGCTCAGCATTCAATTTCATGGAATTGTATCGGAACGGTTACTGTTCCGCACTGAGTCAACTCGAGCCGCAATCCCCTCACCCTTCCACCGTGCGCTTGAGTTGCCCACATGCCGCAAAGATATCGCGCCCCCGCGGCCGCCGCAGATATGTCGGAACTCCTTCGTTCGCGAGCGCGCGCCGAAACGCTTCAACGCCCTCGGCTGGTGGCATCGTGTACGGAATTCCCGGCCCCGGATTCCATGCGATCAGATTCACCTTTGCGGGCAGACCCGTGCGTCTTACCAGGCGCGCTACTTCCGCAGCATGGTGTGGTTGATCCGTAACTCCGCCCAGCAAGACGTACTCAAAGGTGACCCGCTCCCGAGAACGCAATCGAATTCCGCGCACGGCGTCAACCACGGCCTCGATCGGCCATTTGCGATTGATCGGCATGATCTCGCTGCGGATCTCATTGTTTGGCGCGTTGAGGCTGATGGCAAGCTTAGGCCGGATCTCCGGCGGCTCCTCGGCAAAGCGTTCGATGCCCGGTACGATCCCCGATGTGGACACCGTCATTCGTTGCGGGCTCAGACCTACTTCCTCCACCAGCAGCCGCACCGCGCTCATGAAATTGTCGTAGTTCAAAAACGGTTCGCCCATTCCCATGAAAACCAGGTTCACGCGGTCCCGTCCCACTTCAACCGCCTGGCGATCAAAGACGGCGACAACCTGTCCTGCGATTTCACCCGCGCTCAGATTGCGCTGAAGGCCGAGTTTCGCCGTAAGGCAAAACTGGCAGTTCACAGCGCAGCCAACCTGGCTCGACACGCAGATGGTAGCCCGGTGCCACTCCTTCCCCTGCTCGTTCGCCGGAGCGATGTTATCCGACCCATCGTCGCCGGCTTCGCCGTCATCGCCCTCCGGCATCCAGACGGTTTCCACAGTCAGGGCGTCCACTCCTTGCCCCTGCACCAGGTAGCGCTCGGTCCCATCCACCGAGGTGAAAACCTGCGCAATTCTCGGCCGTCCCACCTGCCAACCCTGATCCGCCAGCTTTCGACGCAGGATTTTAGGCAGAGTCGTAATCCCATCAAAGTCCGCAATGCGTTGACGATAAAGCGCTTCGGCCAGTTGACGACCGCGCCAGGCCGGTTCGCCTACGCTCACCATCTGATCCGACAGGGCGGCGGTCTCCAAACCAAATAAATACCTCAGGCTTCCGCTCGGCGGTTTATTGGCGTCTAATGGAACAAGCTGACTTGGGTTTGCGCTCACGGCTTGGCTCAGAATAGAGCATTTCTACCTACCCTGCAGCTTGACGCGGTGTCACCAGCCTCAAAGCTTTCCCTTGTCCTGACGTGCGCAGCCGGTTGACCGGCGCCTTTTCAGCTCGCTTAACCTGAATCAACCTGACCGGAAAACAAATGAATAACGAGCGAAATCTTCGCCGCACTGTACTGCCGAATGGCCTCATCGTGTTGACCGAGCGAATGGATCACTTGCGTTCTGTCGCCATGGGCGTCTGGATCAAATCCGGCTCTCGATGTGAAGCTGCTGAAATCAACGGCATCTCCCACTTCGTCGAGCACATGCTTTTCAAAGGCACCCGATCCCGGTCCGCACAACACATCGCGCGCGAGATGGATTCCATCGGCGGCAACCTCGATGCCTTCACCGGCAAAGAGACAATCTGCTTCAACGTGAAGTCGCTCGCTGACCACGTGCCGATCGCGCTCGATGTCCTGGCCGACCTGGTGCTCAATCCGGTCTTTGCCTCATTGGAGATCGAACGGGAGCGCGGTGTCATCCTGGAAGAAATCAAAATTGACGAAGACAATCCCGACGTCCTCGTCCACGAGTTGTTCACACAGAATTTCTGGAAAGATCATCCGCTAGGCAAACCGATCCTGGGAACGACGACCACGGTTGGCAAGCTTGATCAGGAAAAGCTCTTCGATTACCACACCGGGCGCTTCCGCGGCGGAAACATGGTCTTCTCCGCTGCAGGGTGTCTTGAGCACGACCAGTTTGTTGAAGCGATATCGCAGAAATTCACGGCGTTGCCGGCTGGCGAAGCGGCGCAGGAGATGCAGACACCGCAGGCCAGCGCACGCATCCTGCTGCAAAACAAGAAATCTCTTGAGCAGGTGCAGCTCTGCCTCGGCGTACCCGCGCCTCCGATTACCGACGACAATCGCTACGCGACCCTCATCCTCAATACCGTGCTGGGCGGCGGCATGAGTTCGCGCCTCTTTCAGACGATTCGAGAAGAGCGCGGAATGGCTTACTCCATCTACTCTGACCTCAGTCCCTACAGCGATACAGGCTCACTCTGCGTCTACGCGGGAACCTCCGCCGGCAAGGCGCTCGAAGTGGTAGACCTGGTCATGGCGGAATTCCGCAGTTTAAAGGAAACACCTCTCAGTGACGAGGAACTCACCCGCGCAAAAGATCAGCTCAAAGGAAACATCCTGATGGGTCTCGAAAGCTCGAACTCGCGCATGGCCAACCTCGCCCGCCAGGAGATGTATTTCCACAATTTCATGACAGTCGAAGAAGTCATCGCCCGGATCAGCGCCGTGGACGCTGCGCAGGTGCAAGCCATGGCCCAGCGGCTGTTCGACCCCGATCGCATCGCCATCACTCTCCTCGGCCGCCTCAGTGGCATCAAGCTGAACCGCTCCCGCCTCGTGTGTTGAAAGGCAGCCTCTAGCCACTAGCTTCTAGCCTCCAGCTGTGCCTTGCTTCTGCCAGCTTTCTCAACTTTGTTGGCCAACTTCGGAAGCAATCGTATGCATTAGCAAGTCAAGGCAGCAGCTAGGAGCTAGAAGCTGTTTCGAGAGCTAAAAGCTAGCAGCTAGAAGCTAGAAGCTGCTTCTCCGAGCGCCCCATTTCCATTTCGCGTCTGTAAGTTGTAGGATTTTCTCGGACGGGTCGTCGTATTCGGCCCGGTTCCTGAGCCACGGGAGTCGCATGAATCGCAAGTTTTCAGAAATCCGTTTGGGTACCCCATCCTTTTCGCGCTTCTCGCGGAAAACGCGGGAAACCGCGAAAGTAGAAAGCAATCCACAAATCAGGAAGCGGCAGAACGGCTTCACGCTGATGGAACTGCTGATCGTCATCTCCATCATCGTCATCCTGATGCTGATCGCGATTCCCACTTCGCGCACAATCAAGAAAAAAGCCAACGAGCTCTCCGCGCAGAAGTCGCTCCAGACCATCGAACAGGGCGAATCGATGTATGAGACGACCTACCCGGTCAATGGATTCGCATGCACGTTGCCGGCGCTCGCAGGCGACCCCGCCTCTGGCCCGCCAAGCCCGGCAGGCGCACAAGTCATCAACGGTGAGTTGGCGACCGGCGTGAAAGACGGCTACATCTTCTCCATCGGCAATTGCACCAAGGTCACCGTGAACAACACCGACCGCATCACCAGCTTCACCATCACCGCCGTTCCTGCCACTCCCGGCAAGACGGGCGATCGCGGATTCTGCCTCGATTCAGGCGGCGCGATGAAAGCTGATCCGGCAGGCGGCACCAACTGCACCCAGATGGTGCAATGACCCCAAGTCGAATTGCAGACACGCTTTTGAAGAAACGCGGCTTCAGTTACATCATCGATACCCTGAGAACCGGGTGCCCCATCCTTTCGGTCTCTTTTGCCGAAAGGGTGGGAGACCTTGATTTGCGCTCTCTCATTCGTCGCTTGAGCGTCTTTCTCCTAATCCCAATTCTCGCCCCCTGCATCGACGCACAACAACCTCCATCGTCCGCCAAGGTCACTGCACACGACGTCGCGCAACGCGTCGACCTTCACTACAACCAACTAAAGTCTCTCAAGGCGGGATTCACCGAGAGCTACGATGGCTTCGGCCGCGCGCGCACCGAGAGCGGCACGCTGTTGCTGCTCAAGCCCGGCCGCATGAAATGGGACTACACCTCTCCCGCGGGAAAGCTGTTCCTGCTCGACGGAAAGTATGCGTGGTTCTATACCCGTGGCGATCCCCAGGTACAGCGTATTTCAGCAAAAAAACTCGACGATCTGCGTTCACCGCTGCGTTTTCTTCTCGGCCATACGAAGCTCGAAAAGGAGTTGGATAACCTCGCCCTCGCCGCCGCGCCCAACGGCCGTTACACTCTAACCGGCGTGCCCCACGGACAGGAAAAACGCATTCGCCTCCTAACCCTGACCGTCACCACGGAAGGAACCATCCTGGCAATCCAAATAGAAGAAACCGATGGCGCCATGACTCACTTCACCTTCACCGGCGAAGAACCAAACGCTCCCGTCCCCGCAAACACATTCCGCTTCACCCCGCCGGACGGAGTTCCAATCGTTGACGCTGAATCGCCGGTGTAATCGGATCCTCGCCGGCGATTCGCACATTTCGAAATTTATCGCCACCCGCCTAGAATCGCTCCCATCACCGTCAACGCCGCCGTGAGATACCCGCCGTTAACGAGCACGTAGCTTAACGGCCGATGTTCAAACACTGCGATTATCCCCAGCCCCATCGCTCCCCATCCGAATCCCGCCAGAAAGCCTGCAGTCGCGCCCCACGCGAGCGTGGTGCCCGGCGCATTTAGAAACATCGCAAGATTGAACGACATCACCACGCTCAGCAAAAACGCAATCGCAAATCCCTTCGCTCCTGCCGCAGGGGGATCGGCAGTGAACCCGTTCGCGCGCTTCCACGCAGCGCCGAGTAGCACAGGGGAGTACCACAATCCCCCGATCAAAAACGCGGAAACGGCAGCCGCGACGACCGCCCAGATGTTTAGCGTGTTCAGGTTCATCCTTCTTGCTCCTCACTCGCTCGGCACATTATTGGCGCGATGTCATTTGCTCGAAGCTGCAGGCTCACCAAAGACTTTCTTCCAGTCGATCGGGCCACTCACAAAGCGCTCGTGCAGCGTCGCCATCAACTGCGCATTGCCCGCAACCAAGTACCCGTAGGCGCTCGTCCACTCCGCTCCGCTTTTCCAGCCGCTCTGCGTCAACCGCACCACGGTGGAGTTGCCCCTTGGCTCAAACTGAAATGCCGCGCGCGTTCGTTCTGCCCGCACATGCGGAAACTGATTCGGCGCCATCGCGGAAAGCACGATTTCCTTCTCCGGCACAAAGCTCACAATGGTTCCACCGCCCGTGCTGCCACCGGGAAAGCGCGCAGTCCACTCGCCCCCTTGCCGCAAATCTACCGTCGCATTCGGCGTTAGCCACGTGCTCAGCCCGTCGCTCGTCGTAAACACCCGCCACACCTCGCCGACCGGCGCGGGAACTTCAACCTCGATGACAAACTGTTGAGGAGGTTCATGTTGAACAGCAGATGATTGGATCTTTGCTCCGGCCGTTTGGGCCGAAACAAAGGGAGATACGACCAGAATGGTGCAAATCAGAAGGATTTTCATGGCATTTAGTTGAACGTTCAAGTAAGATACTGGCAAGTAGAATTTGTTCTGTCAAGAAATTTCTTGTAAAGATGACGAAATCCCAACTCTCAACCCGCGACCGACTCATTGACTCCGCCCGCTTTCTGTTTTGGGATCGAGGCTTCGCCGGCACCAGCATGGCAGAGCTGCTGGCGCACGCAGAGGTAAACTCCGGCAGCTTCTATCACTTCTTCGACAGCAAAGAAGCTCTCCTGCGTTCCGTTCTCGAAGGCTATCTCCACCTTCTCCGCCCCATGGTCGTAGACCCGGCTTTCGCCACCGCAAAGGAACCGCTCGGCCGCATCTTTGCGATTCTCGCTGGCTATCGCGAACGAATCCTCGGAACAGATTGCCGATTCGGATGTCCTCTTGGCCGCCTCGCCCTCGAGATCGACACCGAAAACGCACCTGCCCACGCATTGATTGCTCAGAATTTTCAGGGTTGGATCGAAGCTATTCGCGAGTGCCTCGAAGAGATGAGAGATTCCCTGCCCTCAGAGACAGATCTCGATGCGCTCGCCACCTACGTCCTGGTTGTAATGGAGGGCGGAGTCATGCTCTCCCGCTCGTATCGCTCCGTCGACCCCTACGATCGCGCCGTCGCGCAATTGCAGCATCACTTCAAGCTATTGCTCAACAACTCCCCAGGCCGCTCGAAGTAGGAATGACGGAGGCTACTCGTACCGTAGCGCCTCGATCGGATCGAGATTCGCCGCGCGAATCGCCGGAATCATCCCGCTCACCAATCCCGTCACCGCAAGAATCACCGTGGCAACGATGATCGAAGCCGGCGAGATTCTCAGATAGATGTCCGCGGCCTCTGCATTCTTGGCGAGCGCACTATAGAACGTAATGCGCCCCACTGCCATCGAAACGGCATACGCGAGCGCAATTCCGCTCAAGCCGCCAACACTCGTGATCACGAATGCCTCAGCCAGGAACTGCGTGAGAATGTGCTTCCGTTGCGCCCCCAGCGCTTTCTCGATACCAATCTCGCGTGTGCGTTGTTGTACAGCAACCAGCATGATATTCATCAATCCGATTCCCGCAATCCCCAGCGTCAGCGCCCCCACTAGGGACAACAATACCTGCAGCGCAAGCGAGAGAATGCTGAACTGGTGCAGCTCTGTCATCAAATTTGCCACGTAGATCGCGCTGTGATCGGTCGGTCGAAAGTGATGCGCTTCCGCCAGCGTGTCACGCATCTGCTTCTCGATCAGTTGATAGTCGCCGTGATAGTTGAGCCAAATGCCGTCGAGGTATTTCGTGTCTTTGATGTCGCTCATCGTGCTGAAGGGCACGTAAATCTGGCGGTTCCGATCGTTGTTCTCTCCCTCCTGCATTTTTGGACTCAGCACACCGATCACAGTGAACATCACCCCATTGAGGCGAATCGTCTCACCCACAGCCCAAGTCCCCGAGAACAGTTTAGTCTTCGCCTCGGAGCCGATCACGCAAACATGCGCGCGCTGCTGATCTTCGGCTCCATTGAAGAACCGGCCCTGATCCACTCCCAGCGCCCAGATCTCACTGAAGTAGGAACGGACTCCATTCACCGGCCACGTGTATGTGTGCAGCTCGTTCTGCACAGGAACATCCTTATTCACCTGTGGCGAAATATGAATAATGCCCGGTACGGCCGCCGAAAGGCGGTCCACATCGTCCAGTGTGAAGCGCACCTTGACGCCCGATTTCTCTCCGCCCGCCTGTTCGCTTGTGCGTCCCGGGAACGTGCCCATCGTGTTGGTGCCCCATTCTGCAAAGATCGCTTCAATCGCATGACTGAAGCCCGCACCGTAAGCCAGCAGCAACACCACCGTGGCGATGCCCCACGCCATGCCGATCATGGTGATAGCGGTCCGGCGACGGTTGTAGATCATCGCCTCCCAGGATTGCCCCAGAATATCTTTGAACATCCTCAACCCCGGCTTTCAACTTTCAACATCAGATCCAGCTCTCCACCACCTTAAGCTAGTAGCTAGCGGCTAGAAGCTGGTAATCAGCCTTCTCTCCGCAGCGCTTCAACCGGATCCAGCTGTGCAGCCTTGCTGGCTGGATAAAGTCCCGCAGCCACGCCGCAGAGCACCAGCGAACCCATGGCGAGCGCCGCAGACCACGGCACCAGCCGTGGCGGATCCCAGCCCGGCATCTTGCCCGTCAGCAGTTCCTGCAGCACCCACATCAGTCCCGCTGAACCCAGAATCCCAATCCCGCCGCTGACTCCCGTAAGCAGCAGGCCCTCCCAGAAGAATTGGCCCAGGATGCTGCGCTTCGTGGCGCCCAGGGCCTTGCGCAAGCCGATCTCCGATGTGCGCTCCGAAACCGAGACCAGCATGATGTTGATAATGCCTACGGCCCCAAGCGCCAGCGTCACGATCCCCACTCCACCGAGAAAAACATCCATCGCGGTAAAGATCGCTCCAATCATCTTCTGCTCTGTGATCGTGTCGAACTCATTGAAGGCTTCCTTCATTGCGGGATCGAAACCGTGCCTTTGCGCTACAACGCTATGCACCGCCGCAAGTGCCGCTGTCGCATCCCCTCTTGTTGACGGTTGGTATTGAATCGAAGTGAGCGCATCGCGCGGAATATTGTCCCCTTTCAGCGCGAACAAATCCTGCATAGTCGTGATGGGAATGTAGACTTTGCGGTCGTCGTAGTCATACGTGCGCATGCTGATTTTCTTGACCCGGCCCACAATCACAAACGCCGTTCCGTTGATCGTGATGGCCTCGCCAATATCCGGACGCCCGTTAAAGAGCAGCGCTGCGGCCTTGGATCCGAGCACGGCCACGCGCCGACTCTCGGCCAGATCCGAATAGTCAAGAAATCTTCCCTTGTCCATGGGGATATATCGCACTGTCGTGTATTCGGGGTCTACTCCGATCACGTTGGCCGAGGTGTTGCTCCACTGGCTTACTTCATAGAGATCCGACCGGCCAAGCTCAATGGTGAGAGCCCGCAACTGAGGCAGCTTCCGCAGGGCCTCCGCATCTCTCAGCGTCAACTGGTAAGGCCGCATCCCCGTGTGCTGGTTGGCGACGGCGGGAATATTGCCGTTAAACATCATCACCAGGTCATTGCCCAGAGTCGCCAGCTGGCGATGTTGGCCGCTTCGAAAACCCTCTCCTAGCCCCACCAGCACCAGCAGAGATCCCACTCCCCACGCAATACCAAACATGGTGAGAAAACTGCGCAGCTTGTTCGCTCCGATTGAGCGAAATACTTCGCCGAGAGTGTCCGAGAAGCTTTGCATAGCTGTCCGTCGCTTTTCACCCGCGGTCGCAAACGGGTGCAAGCCCAAGTATGAGCGCTTGAATCCAAATACGTGTCGCGAAGCCTCATGGTTCCGCCGATTCGACCAAATGAGTGCGACCCGGCACCGGATGCTTAGAATGACCGGAGGGGGGCCGCATGGAGTCTATAGGCAGCACGCCAGAATCGGTGGCAAATGCTTTCCTTAGGTTCATCAACAGGCACGACGTCGACGGAATCGTCGCCTTGATGTCTCCCGGCCACCGCCTCGTTGATTCGTTGGGCAACACCATCGAAGGGCAGCAGAAGTTGCGGGAAGGTTGGGCAGCCTACTTCCGCATGGTTCCCGATTACGCTGTAGCCATTGAAGAAAGCTACCCCAGCGGCCCCGTCGTTGTAATGCTCGGTGTTGCCCAGGGCACCTATACGAGGAATGGCGTCTTGCACCCCGAAAACCGTTGGAAAACACCCGTCGCCATTCGGGCCCTCATCGAAGACGGCCTTGTATCCGAATGGCGCGTCTTCGCCGACAACGACCCGCTCCGCAGAGTCATGGCAACCGGCAAATAATCCCTGGTCAGAACCTGGGCTCCTTGCCCGCGCATTTCGATCTGAACCGAATACCTCCCCCTCGCAGGCTTTTCGCAGGGATAGAAACAGAGCTAAGCCTCTCGACATACTGACAGTTTTGCCAGTTCTCCCGCGCATTCGACAGAAGTAGCCTGACATCATCCTGCGACTTCGCGAGAGCCATATCTCGAAAGTTTGCATGTATCCGAGGCGATCCTACTCTGCAAGACCGCTGCTGCAGACTGCGAGATGCGAATGAGCCTGAAGGGAAAATTCGCCGAAACCGGCATTCTCAAAAAAGGCCGCACCTCAAAACTCTTGCTCGTTTCGTTGGTACTCTTCTTCGTCCTGGCTCCGCTCGTGGAGGATCGTGAGATTGGCAGGATCGTTCTTATCCTGAACTTGTACCTGACCCTGGTTGCGGCAACGATGGAACTTGCCGGAAGACCGGTCTTGCTCTGGAGTGCCATTCCTATCGCGGTATCCTCGATGGTTCTTCTCTCGGTTAGTCACTATCATCAGACGCCATCCTTCTTGATCGCGAACGGTATCGTTCTGGCCGTATTTCTAACCCTCGTTTCTGTCGGCCTGTTCAACTACCTGGGCAGTGACAGTGCGTTCTCGTCGGAACGTCTCTATGCCTCCGTTAGTCTCTATTTCCTGCTGGGCCTTAGCTGGTTTGCGATCTACTACGTAGTCAACATCGTTCTGCCAGGATCGTTCAAGGAACAGGGAGTGCCGCTGCCCTCGAACGCACACTGGAGTACATTTCTCTACTTCAGCCTCACGACTCTGACAACATTGGGATATGGCGACATTGTTGCGGTGAAACCTGCGGCACGGATGTTTGCGACGCTCGAAGCGGCGTCAGGCGTTCTGTACGTCGCGATCACTGTTTCCCGTCTCGTGGCATCCCAGCAAACCCACAAGAAACTCGATCAGCCATGAGCGAATGCGCATATTTGAGAGCAGGCAAGCTGTTTGTATCTGCCCATCTCGCCAACGCTACTTCTCGTAGGTGTAAAACCCGCGCCCCGTCTTGCGGCCAAGCCATCCCGCGTCCACCATGCGCACCAGCATCGGACAGGGGCTGTACTTCGGATTCCCGAACCCTTCATGCAGAACGCGAAGGATATCCACGCAAACATCGATGCCGATGAAATCTGCCAGGGTCAGCGGACCCATCGGGTGAGCCATTCCCAGTTTGAACACCTGGTCCACCGATTCCGGCGTGGCCACGCCCTCCATGACGGCAAATGCCGCCTCATTGATCAGCGGCATGAGCACGCGGTTTGAGACGAACCCCGGCGCATCGTTTACTTCTACTGGCGTCTTACCTAGCTTCACTGCCAGGTCACGAACAGTCTCGAAGCAGGCGTTGCTCGTGGCCATGCCGCGCACCACCTCGACCAGCGCCATCACCGGCACCGGGTTAAAGAAGTGCATCCCAATCACGTGCTCGGGTCGCTTCGTGAGTGCAGCTATTTTTGTGATCGAGATCGACGAAGTATTCGTAGCCAGAACAGCGCCTTCCGGCAGAATGCGGTCCATCGCGCGAAACACGTCTGCCTTCAGGTCGAAGCGTTCAGGAGCAGCCTCTACCGCGAAGTCGGCAGCGCCGAGCGCCTCCCGATCAACCGTAGTCTTGATGCGCGCGACGCTTGCCTCGACCTCCGACTCCGCCAGCTTGCCTTTGGAAGCCTCGCGCCCGAGATTGGTACGGATCTGCCCCAGCGCGCGCTCGAGAAAGCGCTGCTCGACGTCGCAAAGCAGCACACTGAACCCGGCGCGTGCGAACACGTGGGCAATCCCTGACCCCATCGTTCCTGCACCAATCACTCCGGCCGTCTTAATGTCTCCCATCCCAAAGCCTCCGAGCAACACGGAGTGTATCAGGCGGCCTTCAGCCGACTGTCATTTCTGACAGATTCTCAGATCACGCAGATCGTATAGAGTACGCGTCTCGCATTGATTTCACTTGCCGCCAGTGAGGGCTTTGCGTCGCAGACTTGTTGAATCCGAGGATGTCTTCATGTCCAAAGTGAGACCAACCGTCGGAATCGACGGACGACCACTCCCAATCCTGCCGCCACAGCGCGACGCGCGCGTGTGGGCCAAGCTCGTACGCATCATGTTTTACACCCCCGGCTTCATGGCGCTGCTGCTGCTCAAGGCCGGAGAACCAGAGGGCTTTGGAATCACGGTTGAGTTGCTGATGTTGTCGAGCGCGGCGGCCATCGTCGGCGGACTGTACATCGGGACGGAGGGAACCGGCGAAGGGTCCGATCACGTGTCCAGGATCGGCACCTGGAGCGGGTCACTGGTGCTCGAATTACTCGCCGTAGTGCCTCTGCTCTGCGCAATTCCAGGTCTGTTTCATGAACTGGCGCACAGCAGGCTGCTGCACGCGGTGGCGCCTGCAACCATTGACGTGACCCTTGGCGCCTCAGAACTTCTGCCGATGATGGCGATCCTGCCATTCATGATCTACCAGCTTGCCGGCTTCGGCACCCTGGCCTACGTTGTACCGAAGCCGGTGAACTGGGCCATTAACATCGCCATTCTCAGCTTGATTATCGCCACCTATGTCGCAAACCGCGAGGGCGCGTACGACATGGAGAAAAGGTTCGCCTCGATTCTGGTTGTCGCAATGGCATTGACCGTCTTGTATGGGGTTCTCAAACTGAGTCAGATGCAGAAGGCCTTCGATGCGCAAGCTCCCGCCAAGCCTCCCAAATAACCCCGCTAAGGAATCAGTTCGCGTCGCGCAGACGAGACGGATCATCCTGCGCCATTACTCCATCGCATCTCCGAACAAAAGCCGCTGAGGAAGATTGGTAATCTCGCCTGCCTCGATGTTGATGATGCGATCGTATAGTTCCTCTGGCCACTGCTCGTAAGGCGGCGGGTGACCCAGTTCGCGGATCAACTTGGGGATCTGACCGTGATGCCAGCAAAACAGGATCGTCTTGCCCGAGTACCTTTTCTTCTTCAAGTCTCTTGCGATTTTCTTGGTGTCCTTGTCCGCGTAGACTGTGCTCACATTCAGGCCCATCCTGTCGGCCGCAGGGCGAATAGTCTGGTACGGGCGCGCGGAGTGCTTTGTTGAAGTCGACGCAAAAACGAAATCGGGCGTGACAATCTTCGGAAGCAGCTTTGCCAGACCGATGGCGCGCATTTCGCCGCGCAATGCCAGATGAGGCTTGCGGGAAACCGGCTTCTCGGCATGCCGGATGATCACGATCCTTGTCGGTCCCGTTGTCATTAGAAACACAACACCCACTCGAAGATCGACGCAAGGAGGCATTCCCAGCGCGGTGGTCACAAAGGGTCTCCTGGCCGGCAACAGATGTTTCGGCACATTTGAGTCCACTACGATTGCCAGTGACGATTAGGAACTGCTAGTTTTGACAGACATCGGGCATCAGCGACTGCTCCGCCGCTCACTTGCTTTCGGCGGATACTCCATCAACAACTTGTTAATCGCCGCGCCGATCTTTTCCAGCGACTGATCCCTCTTGGCGGGATCGAGCTTCTGCGATGACCGAACCGGTCCAGACCACCTTGTTCCCTGCCCGATCGACAAATTGCAGTTCGAGAACTCCGTCGGGGCGAGGCTTCCCCGAAGATCCCACCGGCGGGTTGTAACCGGCCCACTGCATCGGATCTACCAACGGCGCCTTGCAATTCTCACAGGTATCAGCGAGAACATCCTTCGTGCCGAGGCCGTAATCCAGGCCGCCGGCCGCAATGACCGTGAGGTCGCCGTCCTTCTCCTTGCTGACCAGTCCCTTGGCTTCAATCCCCTGTCTGATTGAACCCACTACCGATGCGTAGAGAAGCGGCCTGCTCGATTCGGTAGCCGGTAGCTGCAACGTATAGCTCTTGTACTTTGAAAAATCCGCACCCTTGTCGTAGCCCACTTTAATCTTCTGCGCGAAGCCGCACGGGATTAACAACGTCATGACAACCAGAACAATTTTTAGCTTTCTCATATCTGAATTCATCAACAGCCTGTCTCTCCATTAACCGCAGCTTCCATCAAAGTTTATGGCGCAATCCTACCACTCGACACTGGTAAAACTGCCAGTGGCAGGCGCTATCAGGCCCTAAACAATTCACCGAAAATTGAAATCTCCGAAGTAGCCACATTTGCAAGCGACTACGGATTTGAATGCTGCTTCTGCTCCATCGCGTTCTTTCCCTTTTCCGTCAGGCAATAAGGAACCAGCTTGTAATGCCCTCCGCTCTCTCTCACCGGACGCATAATCTGCGTGACGCTAATGCGTTCTTTTGTCGCGGATCGAAAGCTGATACCGAGAACTGCCGTCGGAGCAACGGGAAAATACGCCATGTCTCCAAATCCGAAAGCTTTGACGAAGTCCGTATTCGACGCGAAGAATCTTACCTGCGCATTATCCGGAATTGTCTTCTGAAGATCGCGAAGAAGAATCTGATCGCCATCAAACTTACAACTGCTTCGCGCGGAGTCGAGCAGCCCAAACAACGCCGCCTGATCGTGACCGTTCACCGCATCCTTGTACTGGTGAAAGAAGGCTTGCTGCGAAGCCGTGAGTGGCGCGGCCGGCGCGCCGAAGTCGAAAGTGATTCCCCCGACAGTGATCGAATCTTTTTCCGCAGCCGCAGCGCCCAGCCCCGCCAACAGTAACGCTGTTATCAACCCCGCTCGTCCGATGAAAAACACGCTCCGCATAGCTCTCCAACAGTCCTCAAGTTGACACGAAGTCTAGCAGCACGCGAAAAGAATGCAAGCAGCAACCTGCCCCAAAAATGAAACGGCGCAGCCGAAGCCGCGCCGCATGCTTTCCCCACCAGCCTTCAATTCCCCGGCGCGCCAACCGGAGCCATTTGCATTTGCTCCGTGAGCGTCAGGATCATTACCGTGCCCTCTTCAAGTTTTGTCTGCGGATGGTTCACCAGCAGATGAGTCGTCACTACACCCGCTCCGACCAGGCTGCCCGTGAGCGCGCCAACCGGTCCGCCAAGAACAGCGCCCACGATTGCGCCACCGCCAGCCACCGCGCCATATTCAATGGCGGCTTTTTTCTTCCTCGAACCCGGATTGATCTGTCCCTCCGACCCTACCTTGGTGTGGGATCCCGGAGTCGAATCGACCTGCGCGTGCAGCTTGTAGCTCGTTCCATTTGCCATCGTGATCGTCTCGGGCTGCAACAGCAGGGAGCCATGCCCGCCAAAATGGCCGGTCGACACATCCGCGACTCTGCCGCTGATTTCAGCTCCCGCAGGAATCACGACTTGTCCACCCTGTAAAACGTCCGACGCCACCCGGCTGCGAAACGCTTGCCCTCTTTGCGCAGAAGAACTGGAGAGTTCAGTCAACAGGCGAACTCGAATCGCAGTTCCCTCTCCCAGTGTGCCCGCAGGAAGCGCCTCGGGATGGACGATATCGCTATCCGGATCGGGGCCGCCACGGCGCGTCGTGAGCACCGGAGATGTTGGCACCGGAGCCTCTCCCACGATGCCCGCATCCGTACCGTCACCATTGGAACTCGACGGCTGCATCGCAACCGCGGCAGGAGGCTGCACCACAACCGTGGCCTTCACCGGAGTTGCTTCCTCCATCGGGTGCCCTGCCGGTGGCTTTGCTTGAACTTCGGTTGTTGTAATGCTGTCGTCCGCAGGGGGATTGGAAGTTCCCTGATAAGGGCTCGACTGGCTTGCGTCCTGGGCCCCCAGGGCAACGGTGGCTAACGCAAAGAATGCACATGCAAGAATCGGCCGGTTCATCGAAATCTCCTTCTTACGGCAGGGCTCCCCCAATGCGTCCTTAGACCCTGTCGGCAAACAAATGTTTCTGTGCGAAGCCTGCAAAACAACCGCCGCGCAGATACCTCACCCAACTTAATGCTAGACCGCATGGCGAACTGTCAGCGTGGCAGCCCCTCGCCCCCGTGCCTCGGATAGCACGAATCAAGTCAGATAACCCGCAAACTCATCGCCTGTCATTGCAGTGGCTTGACTCGCTGTGACCGTCGCCACACGGGAAGATACGGTCCTGTTTGTTAGAATCCGTACGACACGTCAACCCTTTGAAGGCTGGACGGAGAGGAGATTCAGCGCGTGCATGAGCTTCTGGAAACCATTCGAAGCGCTGCCGGAGAAGCTCTCGCCGTGGATCGCCGTCCCCAACTGAATGACCGGCTGCACCACCGAATTATGAGGAATGATATGACCGAGATTGTTGCTATTCGTGCACGCGAAGTTCTTGACTCGCGCGGCAATCCTACTGTGGAAGCGGATGTAATCCTTGAAAGTGGCGCATTGGGCCGCGCGATCGTGCCTTCAGGCGCCTCCACCGGCGAACACGAGGCCGTGGAACTGCGCGATGGCGACAAGAGCCATTACCTGGGAAAGGGCGTTCTGCAGGCAGTTGAGAACGTTGAGACCGTGATTGCCCCTGAGCTCGAAGGGCTGGATGCGGCCAATCAGCGCCTCATCGATCAAACAATGATCGCCCTCGATGGCACGCCCAACAAAGGCAAGCTCGGCGCCAACGCCATTCTCGCCGTCTCTCTGGCCGCCGCTCGCGCCGTGGCGCAGACACTTGAGATTCCGCTGTACCGCTACCTTGGCGGCGTCAATGCCAGCATTCTGCCCACACCCATGCTCAACGTGCTCAACGGCGGCGCGCATGCCGACTCAAACGTCGACTTCCAGGAATTCATGATCATGCCCGTAGGCGCGGAGCGCTTCAGTGACGCGCTGCGCTGGTCCGCAGAGACCTTTCACACGCTGAAGGGCGTGCTCAAGAAAAGGGGCTACAGCACCGCGGTTGGCGATGAAGGTGGCTTTGCACCTTCGCTCAAGTCCAACAGCGAAGCCGTGGAATTGATCCTCGAGGCCATCGAAGCTGCCGGCTACAAACCCGGCGAGCAGATCTCTATCGCGCTCGACCCCGCGTCCAGCGAGTTCTACGACAAGGACAAGAAAAAGTACGTCTTCAAAAAGAGCGACAAGCGCGAGCTGTCGAGCGAAGAGATGGTCAGCTTTTGGGACAACTGGAGCCGCCAGTATCCGATCGTTTCCATCGAAGACGGCCTTGCCGAAGACGATTGGGAAGGCTGGAAGATGATGACCGACAAGATGGGCGGCCGCATTCAGCTCGTCGGCGACGATCTCTTCGTGACCAACGTGAAGCGCCTGCAGCGCGGCATTGAAGAAGGCGTGGCCAATTCCATTCTCATCAAGGTCAACCAGATCGGCACCCTGACCGAGACGCTGGAAGCCATCGACCTGGGCCGTCGCTACGGATACACCGCGGTCATGTCGCATCGTTCCGGCGAGAGTGAAGACACCTTCATCGCCGATCTCGCTGTCGCCACCGGCGTTGGCCAGATCAAGACCGGGTCCGCCAGCCGCACCGATCGCATCGCCAAGTACAACCAGCTCCTCCGCATCGAAGAAGAACTCGGCGCAGGCGCGGTTTATCTCGGCCTCGAATCGCTGAACTACAACGACTAGTTTCGCAACATGGAATTGGGTGCCCCAGGTCTCGCTTCTGAGACCTGGGATCTGCTCTACCCCCCATTGATTCGCCAACCATTTGTTATCTTCGCTGGCTCCGCTCATTTGCTAGCACCAAGGAATCCGCCCGTGCCTTCAACCAAGCATCCTCTCGTTCTCACCATCCTCGACGGATGGGGCTATCGCGCCGAAACTTCCAACAACGCCATCGCGCTCGCAAAGAAGCCGACCTACGACAAGCTGCTGCGCGAGTATCCCAACACCCTGATTCAGGCATCCGACCACTTCGTCGGACTCCCTGACGGGCAGATGGGCAACAGCGAAGTCGGCCACCTCAACATCGGCGCTGGGCGCATCGTGCAGATGGACATCACGCGCATCGACGCGATGATCGCTTCCGGCGAATTCCAAAAAGATCCTGCTATTGCCAAAGCCATGCAGCGCGCCCGCGAAGGCCAGCGGCAGCTTCATCTCTTCGGACTTGTGTCCGACGGAGGCGTCCACTCCCACCAGGAACACCTCTACGCATTGCTCCGGACCGCGCGCGAATACGGACTGCAACACGTCTTCGTCCACGCATTCATGGACGGACGCGACACCGCACCCGACTCCGGCGCCGGCTTCATCGCAAAGCTCGAACAGAAGATGCGCGAATACGGCGTGGGCAAAGTAGCCAGCATCAATGGCCGCTACTACGCGATGGATCGCGACAAGCGCTGGGAGCGGGAGCGCAAAGCCTTCGACGCAATGGTCAACGGTAAAGCCGAAGGTGGCGCCTACGCCGATCCCGTCGCGCGCATCAAGGAGAACTACAACAACGGCGTCACCGACGAATTTCTTATCCCCTTCGTAGTCGTCGACGCTGCTGGAAAGCCCGTCGGACAGATTCGCGACGAAGACGTCTGCATCAACTTCAACTTCCGCGCCGACCGCGCCCGTCAGATCACCCGCGTCCTCGCCCGCGAAAGCGGACTCAACAAGCAAGGCGGTCGCAATCTCGATGGCTGGGAAGCCCTTGACCAGGCGATCCCCCGCGCCGAGATTCCGAAGAATCTGCTCTACCTGTGCATGACGCAGTACGACAAGCTCTATGAGTTGCCGCTCGTCATCCAGCCGGAATCGATGGACAACATCCTGGCGAACATTCTTGCGTCGCACAATCTCCGCAACTTGCGCGTCGCCGAAACAGAAAAGTTTGCCCACGTAACGTACTTCTTCAATGGCGGAATCGAGGTTCCCTTCCCTGGTGAAGACCGCGAGCTTGTGCCTTCCCTCAAAGTGGCGACCTACGACCTCGCCCCCGAGATGCGCGCCGAAGGAATCGGCGACGCCATCGTCAAAGCCGTCAACGACACCACATTCGACCTTATCGTCGCCAACTTCGCCAACGCCGATATGGTCGGCCACTCCGGCAAACTCGAGCCCACCATTCGCGCCGTCGAGGCCGTCGACGCGCAACTGGCCCGCATCTACAAGGCCATCAAGGAAAGAAACGGAAGCTGGCTCATCACCGCAGACCACGGCAACGCCGAACTGATGGTGGATCCCGTCACTGGCGGCCCTCACACGGCGCACACCACCAACCCGGTGCCCATGGTCTACATAGCTGAAGACGGACTGCACTACCGTCTCCGCCCCGACGGCTCGCTCCGCGACATCTCGCCGACCCTGTTGAACCTGCTCAAGCTCGGCCTGCCCAAGCAGATGACCGGCGGAGACCTGCGCATCCCGATCCCGGCATAACTTCGCTTCCACCAAAACAAAAAGGGCGAAGCCATAAGCTTCGCCCTTTTTAGTTTGTCGATCTCGTGTCAGCTACCGTGGTCGCAGCGATTTGATCGCCGCCGGCAGGCGCTCTTCAATCATCTTTGCGCGCTCTGCAGCAATTCCGCCCAGATACGACGGCACTGGCGTCGCCGTCAGCACCAGGACAAACGCAATCAACGAGAACACAACTCCGGCGACTGCCGCGGAGACCAGCATGTGGTATGTGTCGATGATGTCGAGGCCAAACACGTTAAACGCAACGTGTTCCAGCGGTTTGATATGCCTGAGGACCGCCAGCGCAAAAAGCGAGAAAAACACTGACAAGGCTGTCAGCACAACCAGCGAGACATCAAGGCTTCGGTGAAACTTCAGGCGGGCACGGCAGCGGTGGCATTCCGTCAGATGCTGTTCGTAATCCTGACGCATCTCTGGAGAAATACCTGAAATGTCATACCGCCAACTAGCGAGGATCGCACCCACAACTCGGTCGGTACACGGGCTACTTGCCATAAGATTTTGACTCACCTTGCAAAGGATCAGTTAAACCGCTTTGGTCTAGCGCGGCTTACGTGGCAAAAAAGCTCTTCCTCTTGATGCTCCACCTGTCTTGCATGATTCAGTGGAACTCAATCAAATTTCCAGGCCGATGCAAAACCAACTCGCGTCAGTTACCAAATTCCCCGGGAGGGTACAGGCCCACTTTCCATTGTAACGTACCCAGTTTAAAAGGAAATAGGCATCAATGGTTCCTGTTGCGCTGCCAGCAACAGGTGATTCGCCAACAAGCTGGCCCGCCCGTTGAGAGCCCGCTCGGCGGTGATCCTGGCCAGCTCAGGCAGGTTATTGCTCTCAGACAGATGTCCAAGAATCACATAAGTCGCCTGGCCGTCGTATTCAGTTTCCAGATACGTCGCCGTTGCCTCGTTCGACAGGTGTCCCACCCGCGACAGCACCCGTTGCTTCACTGACCACGGATAAGGCCCATCCCGAAGCATCTCCAGGTCGTGATTTGACTCCAGCAGCAGCAGGTCTACACGCTTCAACTGCGCCTTCACATTCGGTGGAATGTACCCCAAATCCGTGGCAACCGCCATCCGAACCCCCTCGGCCTGAAAAACAAAACCCACCGGGTCCGCGGCATCGTGCGGAATCGTAAACGGGCTCACCCCAATATCCCCGATCTGGAACGGCTGCCCCGCCTCAAAATACTCGACAGCCGGAAGCCAAGTGGGGTCTTTCTCAGGGGCAGCCGGAGCCCTCGCAGCCTCTTTTTCCAGAACAGCAGCATTGGCCTTCCCCGCTCCCGCGGCCTGCACCGCTTCCGATCCGCCCGCTCCAACCGCCGCAACGCATTCGAGTTCCTCGTCGCAATCCACCTCCGCAGCGGAGTCGATCTCGGCCTGCCGCGCGGAAGCCTGCTGCCGGCACTGCTCGAGCCATTGGGTGTACGTCATCTGCCGTCTGGGTGCGATCCAGCGCATCCACGCGCGGTGAGTTCCGTGAGTGAAATAAACCGGAATTCCAAGTTTTCTAGCGGTAACGGCAAGCCCAGTAATGTGGTCGGAGTGCTCGTGGGTGATGATGATGGCGTCCAGCGTCTCCGGCTCTTCCCCGGCCAGGCGCATCCGCCTGAAAAGCTCCCGGCAACTCAACCCGGCATCCACCAGGATTCGCGTATGCCCACCGGAGACAACTGTGCAGTTGCCCTTCGACCCCGACGCGAGCACTGTGAAACGCACCATAGTGTGAGCATACAGCGCATCCCTGTGCATTTCAGCGTCGTAACGGTTACTTGCTAGGAACCCGCCTGGGAACGTAATGTGACGACCTCATGGAAAAACTCCCCGCCACGCCCCGACAGCATTAATCTGTCAACATGCCATCCGTCGCCAGCGATCGCAGGTTCCCTGCAAAGAGCCTGAAGCCGCTCTACACCCGCATGGCGTGGACCTGCGTAGCAGCCGGAGCGGTCATCTTTTCCCTCGCGAACCTCCCCGCCCGCATCGTGCTGGCTGCAGACAAACCCGACGCTCCTCCTTCCGCCTCGTGGAGCCCGGAAGCCGCTGCTCGTTACATGGATAGCCGTGAGGTCTGGTGGCAAAGCTGGGACCGTACGCAGAAGGACCACGGCACCCTCTGCATCTCCTGCCACACCCAGGCGACCTTTGGACTCGCCCGCCCAGCCCTGCGCCATCAACTCGGCGAGCGCCAGCCCTCCGCGCAGGAACAAATCATGCTCGCAAGCATCGAGAAGCGCGTACGCGGTTGGCGCGATATGCAGCCCTTCTACAGCGACGCCCTCTATGGCACTGGCAAGGAAATCGAATCTCGCAACGCCGAGTCGGTGCTGAACGCAATCATCCTCGCGAGCTACGACGCACCTCGGCAGAATATGAGCGAGCGCACCCGCATGGCCTTCGACAACGCCTGGGCACTCCAATCAAAAACCGGCCCCGATGCAGGCGCATGGGTCTGGCAGGACTTCGACTACACGCCATGGGAATCGAAGGAATCGCAGTATCATTGGGCCGCTTTGATGGCAGTGACATTAGGAAAGCAATGCCGCAATGTCCAGCTACTACGCGACGCTGTTGTAAATACGCCTAGCGAATCAAAAACCTACTGCGCCGACCCGAAAATTGCTCCTAATCTCAAACTGCTGCTCGACTATCTGCGCAGCCATTACAACTCGCAGCCAACCGTGAACAAGGTCGTCGCGCTCTGGGCCAACAAGTACTTTCCCGGTATCATCGGCTCCGATCAGATGTCCGCACTCATCGATGCAATCACTCGCCGGCAGCAGGATGACGGCGGCTGGAGCCTTTCAAACCTCGGTACATGGGAGCGCCGAGACAAGACGCCTCTTGAAACTCGCTCCGATGGTTACGCAACCGGACTCATCGTGCTGGTCCTCGAAGAAGTCACTTCGACCTCGAAGACGAATTCCCGTGTAACTCGAGGCCGCACGTGGCTCGAAGCCAACCAGGACAAGACCACCGGTGCGTGGCCCGCATGGTCGCTTAACAAAAACCGCGACCCCAAGTCCCCCATAGGCCAGTTCATGAGCGACGCCGCAACCAGCTACGCGGTTCTCGCACTCGAAGACAAGCAACGATGAGTTGAAAAGCAAACACGCACTCTCCAACTAGTTCGGCCGAATCTCACACATCACACCCAGCGTGTTGCCCTCCCCATCCTTCAAGAACCCCATCCACAAATCATGATCGGGCATCTTCGCAATCAAATGCGGTGCCTGCACAATCTCCACATTCTTCTCTTTCAGTAATGCGAAAGTCTCCTGAATGTCTTCGACTTTGAAGTAAAGAATTGTTCCGCCGCGCGGCTCCGGCTTTTCAGACGTTGAAATCATCAGCCGCACATCTCCGCATTGAAAGAACGCAAGATTGCCCGCGTCAAAAAGAAATTTCATTCCCAGTGTGTTCTGGTAGAAATCCTTCGCGCGCGCCACGTCGTCAACCGTAATGGCGATCTGTCCAATCTTGTCGAGGTGCACCGCAGATTGAGTCTCTGCTCGATTACTGGTCATGAATTCCTCCTCCTTAACGAACTCCAGGCATTCACTACGCTGTATCAGACAAGTTCGCCGGAATCTCAATTGACACCAAGGTCCCACGCCCCGGATTGCTTACGACGCTGAAACTCGCCTGCGCTCCGTAAAGCACCTCCAGGCGTTCCCGAACGTTCTTCATCCCGATGCCCGCGCCATTGCTTCGCGATCCCAATCGGGGCCGATTTCCCATACCCACCCCATCGTCGGCCACCTCGATCAGCACGCGATCTCCCGACAACTTACTGCGCAGCGTGACAGTGCCGCCTTGGATGCGCGGCTCCAGCCCATGCTTGATGCTGTTCTCAATCAGAGGCTGCAACAGGATGCTCGGCACCATCACGTCGAGTGTCCTCGGATCAATTTCTTTTTCCACGCGAAGCTTGTCGGCCCCAAAGCGCACCACTTCGATGTCGAGATAATCATCCGTAAAGCTGAGCTCGTTGCTCAGCGGAACATAGGTATCGTGATCCTTCAGCAGCGCGCGCAAAATGTTCGCCAGCTTCACCGTCATCTCCCGCGCCAGCTCTGGCTTCATGCGCACCAGCGAGGTAATCGAGTTCAGCGTATTGAACAAAAAGTGTGGATTGATCTGCCGCTGCAGCGCATCCAGCCTCGCTTCCAGCAGCAGACGCTTCTGCTCTTCCAGCTTGATCTCCATTCGCAGCGCATTCCACACCTTGAGCGCAATTCCCACCACGATCGGCGCGCTGAAACACACCAGAACCTGCACCCATATTTCCGAGGCCTTCAAGGCAAACAGGCGCCGCGGAAACTCGTGAGACAGCCAGTCGCGGCATGCTTCCGCCGCAACGATCAGAAACAGCATCAGAAACTGGCGATCGATGCGCGGCCTCCGCAAAATGCGGCGCACCCAGCGATAGAGACTCAGGTCAACAAACGGTGTAAACGACCATATATCGTCGTCTTCGACAAGCGTGCCAAGCAATCCCGCAAGCAGCCCCAGCAAGGCATTGAAAGGGAGAGCCAGATACTCGCCGTGAAATATCGCCGGTATCGACAGCACCACACCGCCGAGCGCGGCCCACCACGGGCCAACCAGCAGCCCCAGCAGGATCACCGTCTCAAAAGAAATATCGGCGGCCAGAAAGTTCGGAACCGTCGTTCGCACCCACACACCGAGCGTCAGCGGCACCAGGAAGAACGCCAGCAACGCGACAGTTTGGCGAGGCCGCCGGTGCTCCGCAAAAAACAGCCGACGGAAGCTGCTCGACCTCGCCAGCACGCTGGCCACTGAGGCTACCACCCCCAGTTTCACGAGCAGCGTAATCAGAATCAGCTTTTCCGTCACCCCACCAATGTACCGCGCCCATGCGCGAACCCCAAGCATTCCACGCCGTCAAGCTGCGGTCATTCAGCAGTTTGCGGGCCACGGCCCACGGTTTTATTCCATGCTGTGACGCACGACGCAGAGGCCGTTGCTTGTGCAAAGTAAAATAGATGCATGGCACTTGAAGGCGTGAAAAAGGTCGCAGAAGCGGATTTCCCGACTCGCTGGGGAGCCTTCCGCATTTTCGGCTTTGAAGGAACCCTTTCGGCACAGAAAAGCGATTGCAGCCCAGCAACCGCAGGCAACGGCGAATCGGTAGAAGGTCTGGTCGCCCTCGTCATGGGAGACATCCATGCCGCGCCACCACTCGTCCGCATCCATTCGCAGTGCCTCACCGGCGACGTCTTCGGCTCGCTTCGCTGCGACTGCCGCCTTCAGCTTGAACTTGCCTTGAGCAAGATCGCTTCAGAAGGCGCGGGCGTTTTGCTCTACGAACAGCAGGAGGGACGAGGCATCGGTCTCATGGCCAAGCTGAAAGCCTACGAGTTGCAGGATCACGGAATGGACACGGTCGAAGCCAACGTTGAGCTTGGCTTCGCCGCCGATTGCCGCGGGTACGAACTTCCCGCGCAGGTGCTCAAGCTTCTCGGCCTCACCAAGGTTCGCCTCATCACCAACAATCCTGACAAGGTCGCCGCACTCGAATCCGCCGGCATCGCTGTCACCGAGCGCATCTCCGCCGAAGTTGTGCCACAAGAGAGCTTCGCCGCATACCTCCGCACCAAGCAGGAAAAGATGGGCCACATCGTCGAAACTCTCGTCAGCGACGAGTAACCCCGCCAGGATCTGGTTTCGCAATGCCATCTTCTTCGGCCCGCATCCGGGTGCCTCAGATCTCGCTTTCGAGATCTGGGAAAGCAATGAATTTCGCCTGGATCTGACAATCTCGTCACGCGCTACTTCTTCACCGCGTTCTGCGCCATCAGCCCCAACACCGGCAACGCTGCCGCCACCGATGGCTTTCGCTTTGAAAGGGCACGGCTTCAGCCGTGCCAAATTCTCGCCTCAACAGATTGGGCTTTAGCCCCTGAGAATCACGAACACAACCTACCCCCGCAGCCGGGTGCCCCAGATCTCGCTTTTGAGATCTGGGAAAGCAATAAATTTCCGCGAGATCTGACAATCTCGTCACGCGCTACTTCTTCACCGCGTTCTGCGCCATCAGCCCCAGCACCGGCAACACCGCTGCCACCACCCATAACGCAGAGAGAGTCCAGTTCAGCCACTTCTTATCCGGATGGTTCACCCAGTAGCAGAGCAACGCCGAAAGTAACACCGCCTGCGTCACGACCTCAAGGTAGCCACGCACCTGCATCAAAAACGGAGTCGTCGTGTAAATGAATCCTTCCAGCGATCCAGCCGGCGCGGCAAACGTCCCCAGGATTCCGACCCCAACCAGAATCCAGGCCATCAGTAGCCAGCCGTGCCTGCGACCGAACAGCAAACTCCGCAGCGGAAAGAACACCGCCGCAAACAATACGCCACGAAACAGCTGCAACGGCGCGCCAAGCATTACCCACATGCTGGTCGTCGGCCGCATCCCCGAACACGGATTGTTGATCGTGTCTGCGTAATGCAGAAAGTGATACGCGAGCCCGCCCATCACCATGTAAGTGATGGTGTGGCACACCACGGTTTTTGCAGCTAGAGGCAGAAAGCGAACTTGCGATTCTTGCATGCGCACCCACTTGAATTCTCAGGATGCGCGGAAGTATACCCCGAGGCCCGATTCCTCGCAGTGACGTAATTTTTGACTGTCTTTGCAACGTGATTTGGGTTTATTTGCGAGCACTGTCGCTTTGAAAAGGGCACGGCTTCAGCCGTGCCAAATGGTCGTTTCAACTACCCCGCTGGGTGCCCCAGGTCTCGCCTTTGAGACCTGGGAAATCTGAATCTCCTCAGTGACATGACACGCCTTCAGCGAGTCTCGACGGAATCGCGAACCTACCCCCGCATCGCCTTCAGCACTTTCGCCGTAGTCACCACCTGCCCCACATGCCGCTGCGTGTGATCGGCCACGTGGACCATCGCTCCGCCAATCGATGTCGGCAACTGCTTCCGCCCCACGCCGCGAAACGTGCCGAAATCCGCCGTCGCCAGCACGCCCACGCGATTCGCCGCATTGCTGAACGACGTCTCAACTTCAGCCAGCAATTCGGCCAGCGTCTCATCGCCGCCCTTTTCCATCTTCAGCAAAGCCAACTGCTCCGTTGAAATCTGCCCACCCTCCGCATAAGTCAGAAGCCGGTCTGTCGACCGCGCAATGTGCTTCAGATGAAATGAAATCGAAGTCAGCCCCAGCGGTTCCAGATGGACCTCGGCATCGGTCAGCCCCTCAGTCCACTTGGTCAGATCATCGAGCGCCAGGTCAAACGCGTGCAGCACCGCGCGCCCGACCGCAGGCACCTCGGCGTGCGTGCCGCTGAGCCACGGCTCAACATAAGGAGTAGAAGCAGGGGAAGTGCTCATAGGGGGAAGTCTCCAATTCAACCGCGAGCAACAAACTCGAGGTCTTCGTAGTTCTTCAGTTGATCGACCGGAATGAACGTATGACCTGAAACCGCGGGGTCGTTCACCATCACCCCGCCGCCATATAGCCGCACAAAGCAGCTATGTTCAGGATCGCCTAGATCTGCGGCGGCAAACTCGATCTGCGCATCATGCCCGTGGAACCGCACGCGATCACCCTTGCAGATCTCTTCGCCCGTCACGTATTGCAACGAGTCAGGCATCTCGTCACCAGCTGGATGTTATCCCGCGCTCTTCACCCTGACCACGGTGATCTTCGCGAACCCCTCTTCAAACACCGGCGGCTTCAGCTTCTCAGCCATCTTGCGCATGATGTCTTCGCTTACCGAGCGATCGCGCTGGCGGTTGCGCTCGAGGCACACATCAAGCGGAACATCAAAGAACACCGCCTGCACTTCGTACCCAAAACTCTTCGCCATCTTGATCCACTGCCTGCGCTCATGCGTAGACAGATTGGTCGCATCCACGTAGTTCCACGGCATCCGCGCAATCAGCCGCGCTCGCAGCAACGACCTCAGCGTCGAGAAAACCAGCCCCTGGTAGCGCTGCTCTTCCACATCGTCAAAGAGAATATTGCGCAGCAAGTCGCTTGACAGTGGAGTAACTCCGCGACGCCTGAACCATGTAGTCTTCCCTGACCCCGGCATTCCAATGGCCAGCACAACAAAGCCTTTGGGAGCCTGCGGAGAGCGCGAGGCGGCTTCAGCCTCCGGTGGAGGCACCGAAGGCAACTCCGGCTGCGTTTCCATCTCCAGCCGTCCTGATCCCGCGGGCTCATTCCACTCCGGGCGTTCCTGCTGAGCTGGCCGCCGCGACTGAGCTGGCGGACGAGGCGCGCGGGCCTCGCCAGCTGCAGGCACTGGTACAGGCTTTGGAGCGCGAGGCTCCGCCGCCCTTGATTCCTCTGGATACAGAGGTACCAGCGGGCGCGGTTGATTCGATGGGAGTTCCTGGCCGATCTTGCCAGTGGATTCAGAAATATTTGCGCTGCGTCGTGTACGTCTTCTCATCCGCTTTCAACACCTTTACCGTGATACCGGGATAACACACTTGCGCGCGGTGGAGCAAGTTGTGTGCACTCCGTCACATACAGTCCTGAATCAAAAACAGCAAACTAGCGTTGAGCGGTTTTTAGTGCGGGAACGCGATTCATCCGGCATTCATTTGGTTCTCGTTGACAACAGTGTTAGCATCATGGGTTTGGTGGAATTGCCTGCTGATGGATTTCAGTCGCCGAACGCCATTCACCTCAGAACCTCAAGATTCACCAATCACGAAGGAGATTACACATGGCAGTAAAGGTTGGCATCAACGGCTTCGGCCGCATCGGCCGCAATGTTTTGCGCGCCGCGCTCGGCAATCCCGAGATCGATTTTGTGGCCGTCAACGACTTGACTAGCCCCGCGACCCTCGCTCACCTGCTCAAGTACGATTCGATTCTTGGCAATCTTAAGAACGAAATCACGGCTGGCGACGACTTCATCTCGGTCGATGGCAAGAAGATCAAGGTCTGGGCCGAACGCGACCCCGCAAAGCTGCCCTGGGCTGAGGTGGGCGCACAGGTGGTTATCGAATCTACCGGACACTTCACCGATGCCACCAAGGCCAAGGCCCACCTCGGCACAACCGTGAAGAAAGTCATCATCTCGGCCCCTGCTACCAACGAAGACGTCACGCTCGTGCTCGGCGTTAACGAGGATAAGTACGACGCCGCCAAGCACAACGTGATCTCCAACGCCAGTTGCACCACAAACTGCCTCGCGCCGGTTGTCAAGGTATTGCTCGCTCACTGCGGCATCGTCAGCGGCATCATGACCACGATTCATAGCTACACCAACGATCAGGTCATCCTCGACTTCCCGCACAAGGACCTTCGCCGTGCGCGCGCCGCAGCCATCAATATGATCCCCAGTTCCACCGGCGCAGCCAAGGCTCTCAAGCTGGTCCTCCCTGAAACTTCGGGCAAGCTCGATGGCTTCTCCCTGCGTGTCCCTACACCCAATGTCTCGATCGTCGATCTGACCTTCATCAGCGAGAAGACGACCGATGTCAATTCCATCAACGCCGCACTCAAGGCTGCTGCCGAAGGCGAGCTCAAGGGCATCCTCGGATACGACGAAAATCTGCTGGTCAGCTCCGACTTCAAGGGCAACCCGCTGTCTTCCATCGTTGACGCCCCCTTGACCAAAGTGATCGGCAACAGCGTCAAGGTTCTCAGCTGGTACGACAACGAGTGGGGCTACTCCAACCGCGTCGTCGACCTCGTCGGCTTCCTGGTCAAAAAAGGCCTCTAACCCCAACCACTTTTCCTGGGTGCCCCATCCATGACGCGGTTTGATCGCGGCATGGGTGGGATCGCCTGGGAACCGGACATTTGACTAGCGAATTTTGAGTGCCCCATCCATTTCGCGCTGTTTGCGAAATGGGTGGGAAACCACGAGCCCAATCCCATGCGAAAAAATATCACCGGCGGTTCTCCCTACGAGCCCATCATCGGATTCTCCCGCGCCGTACGCGTAGGAAACACCGTCCACCTCGCCGGAACCGGCCCAGTTGGTGCAGACAACGAAGACGCCGCCGGACAGACGCGCCGCATCTTCGAGATCGCCGCTGAGGCCCTGGCGAAAGCCGGCGCAACATTCAACGACGTCGTCCGCACCCGCATGTTCCTCACCCACGTTGAAGATTGGGAGGCGATCGGCCGCGTTCACGGCGAATTTTTCTCGGCGACCCGCCCCGCCGCCACGATGGTCGTTGTCGCAGCACTCCTAAACCCCGCATGGCGCATCGAGATCGAAATGGACGCCGTCATCGACGCCGCAGTCCCCAGTACCTAGCCCCTTAGAAAGGTTTTGTTCCATGCCCAAGCTCTCCATCCGCGACATCGATCTCACCAACAAGCGCGTCTTCATCCGCGTAGATTTCAACGTCCCGCTCACTGAAGACGGCGCAACCATCACCGACGACACCCGCATCAAGGCCACGCTGCCCACCATCAAGTACGCGCTCGCGCGTCGCGCCAAGGTGATCCTCGCCTCCCACCTCGGACGCCCCAAGGGCAAGCCAAATCCGAAGTACTCCATGCGCCCCGTCGTTGATCGCCTGCGCGAATTGCTCGACAAGGAGATCGGCGAATCCGTCAACGTCGCATTCTCACCCGACTGCGTTGGCGAAATCGCATCCGAGCTCGCACGTCAACTCGAATCCGGCCAGGTGCTCCTTCTCGAAAACCTGCGCTACCACGCCGAAGAAGAAGCCAACGATCCGGCATTCTCCAAATCCCTGGCCTCGCTCGCCGAGGTCTACGTCAACGACGCATTCGGCTCCGCGCACCGCGCCCACGCATCCACCGAAGGCATCACCCACTTCCTCAAGCCCGCTGTTGCCGGCCTGTTGATGGAAAAGGAAATCACCTATCTCGGCAAGGCGCTCGAATCGCCCGAGAAGCCCTTCGTCGCCATCATCGGCGGATCCAAAATCTCCGGCAAGATCGACGTCATCGACAACCTGCTCGACAAGGTCGACACCCTCGTCATCGTCGGCGGCATGGCTTACACCTTCCAGCGCGCCCTCGGCGTCACCACCGGCAAGTCGCTCGTTGAAGAAGACAAAATCGACATGGCCAAGGCCGCACTCGACAAGGCAAAGGCAAAGGGCGTCAACCTGCTCCTCCCCGTCGACAACATTCTTGCCGACAACTTCGCCCCCGACGCCAAGACCCAGCCGTGGGACACCTCCGTCAACTTCCCTGCCGACTGGCAAGGGCTCGACATCGGCCCCAAGTCGATCGCAGCTATTGAAGAAGTCGTCTCCACCGCCCGCACCATCGTGTGGAACGGCCCAGCAGGCGTCTTCGAGTTTCCGCGCTTCGCCGTCGGCACCAACGCGATCGCGAAGGCCGTCGCCGCCAACAAGGCTGCCACTTCCATCATCGGCGGCGGCGACTCCGTCTCGGCCATCAACAAGGCCGGCTATGCCGACCAGGTCACCCATATCTCTACCGGCGGCGGCGCCAGCCTCGAATTCCTCGAAGGCAAAAAGCTTCCCGGCGTAGAAGCCCTGACGAACAAATAGCGCCCGCTGCGGCCAAATCGCCGTAGGTGCCGGTTTTCAAGCAGGAATTCAATGGGTGGATCAACCAAGCCCAGGTCTCGGAATCGAGGCTTGGGCTCTTTCATTTAAGATGACCTAACCCGCACCTGCGATACTTGGAGCGCTCGGATAGCTATGCTCTTAATCGATCCATCAAGCCCATTGGCTCAAGCTCCTCCCGACCACGAGTGGCTCAAGATTCTCGCGTCTGCGACAGTCGGTCTATTTGTTGGATTGTTTGCTGACCCCATACGAAATCTCATACAGATCCGGATCAATACAGTCCGAATGGAGAGAGCAATCCAGTTCGACTTTCTAAACCTCTGGATGGCAATGAAGACGGTTGAGGAAGACAACGTACCGGCATCGGAATTCTGGCGGGAAGTCGAACTCCCGGCGTTTGATTACTTCTGGGAGAAGAACCGGGAGCTCTTCTATGTCAGCCTGGAACTGCAACCGCTTCGTCTTAATTGCATGACGGTGCAGCGCCTCAAGGCTCTGGTCGAAGACGGCCGCAAAACTCCCGAAGAAGCGCTGGCGAAATTGTCGGCCATCGTCAATCAAGTCAAAGGACACCAAAAACCTCTGAACTGGCGAAGACAACTTATTTTCAGATTCGTTCGCTAACGCCCCCTCAACACGCACCCAACCTGGGTCGCGTTATCTTGAAATCCTCCGTGTCATCCCGAACGCAGTGAAGCGTCCGCACCTCCACAGGATTAAACTCAATACGGAACAACCGGAGAAGCCCGTGGCTTATTACACCCGAGTTCTATCCAAAGATCAGGAGTTCCCCTCCTTCGACGAACTCGTGCAATTCCTCAGCGGTGCGCACCAGAACTTCAAGCTGACCGTTGAAGAAGGCACTGAAGAAGAGTGGGACTCCATCCTCATCTCGAGCACCGACGGCGTCGAAGTCGCCATCCTCGAGCGCAATCCTGTCTTCGATGGCTCGATGGGCCAGGATGAGATCGCCGAATTCCTCGACGAAACCCAGGACTGCCTGCCCGAGAGCGGAGTCGCCTGGCTCCACGAATACCTTGCCGACGTCAAAACCGTCTACGCCTTCCAGCACCTGCAAGGAGACAATACTGAAGAAGGCAGCAACGCCCTCCACGCCCTGCGCGCGCATATCTGGGAGCGCGGCGACTCCATCATCCAAGCCGATCTCGAAGGATTCACCAACGAAGAGGGCTTTCACATCGTCTGGCAGTTTTCCGATACCGTCACCGGCCCTTGGAACATGGGCGTCCTGCAGGAAGGAACCTGGCTCCACTTCGAAATGGATCTCGGCGACCCCGATCATCGCGCCGCCTTCCTCGCCGGTGAAATGCCCTCTGATCTCTCCGTAACCCGCCTTTCCAACCCGCAAGGCCCGCTCTGATCTACCCATAAGCCCGGCCTGTGATGCGAGTCACGGATGCCATCGCCCTCCGCCTTCGATGATCGATGCCGAGGAGAAGCGATGAGCGAACTGAAGAGTATCGAATTGCTGAACAAGGCAGTAGCGGATGAACTGGCCACGGTTCACCAATACATGTACTTCCATTTCCATCTGGACGATCAGGGATTCGAGCCGCTGGCAACGCTTTTCAAGCGCACCGCCATTCACCGAGATGGGGCACATTGAGAAGCTTGCCGAACGAATTCTGTTTCTCAAGGGCGATGTCGAGATGGTCGCCGGATTTGCAGTCGAGCCTCTCACCGACCCGTTCAAGATTCTATGCCAAGGCCGCCGAGATGGAGAGCAACAGCGCCCGCGATTACAACAAGTGGGCTCGTGAGTGCGCCGAGAATCTCGACGCCGCATCCAAAAAGATCTTTGAAGAGCTAGTCGGCGACGAAGAGATGCATTCGGCGCCTTCGACAAACAGCAGGAACACATTCGCCAATTCGGCCCGCCTATCTCAGCCCTCCAGCTCTTTCGGCAAAGAGGCTCCAGCCTCAGTAGGCGCGTAGCCCATCCTCGCATTTCAAAAGCTAAATCAGCCAACGAAGCGAGTGCCTCATCTATCCACAGTCTCACAGCGTCATGGGTGGGAAATCTAGAGGCTGACAGCCGGGTGCCCCACATCTCGATTCTGAGATGTGGGAATCCACCAACTTCCCGCACCGGAAGGAGCAGGGGCCTTCAGGCCCCTGAAGACCCTCTCCCCTGCACGAGGGCCTTTAGGCCCGGGCCCTTCTCTCGACCACGAGAATACTTCGCTTAATTTTGCAGATAATTTCGGCCTCCAGGTCCACAATGGATACATGAGATTTTCCTCGTGCACTTCTCGATCGAATGCCTCCGAAAGAGTTGCGAAACCGACGAGATCTCCTGGGAATACCCTAACCCCTTTCCTGAGAGGATTCTGCGGCTAAGTCCAATAAAAACAGGATCCTACAGCCACCCGACGCCTCTAACCCATTGAAAGCAGGGAATTTCTTTACAGAGTCCGGGGGGTACCAACCCGCAACAAATCAGTTGCATATCTCCGCCCACCCCTTCCCTTGTGCGCCGTGTCACCCTATCCGTCAGTTTCCGTCCGATAAAATCACCCTGAGGACTTCACAAAATGTCACGCAAGAAACTGATTGCCGCCAATTGGAAAATGTACAAGACGCCTGCCGAAGCCAAGGCGTTCGTCGATGCCTTTTTGCCGCTCGTTGCCGGCCACGACCGCGATGAAATCGCTCTGTTTCCATCCCCAGTGCTATTACCAACGGTCACCGCTGCATGCAATGCATCCAACGTCGCCGTCGGATGTCAGAACATCCATTTCGCCGAAGAGGGCGCCTACACCGGCGAAACCTCTATCGGCCAGCTCAAGGCCGTCGGCGGAACGCACACGCTCATCGGCCACTCCGAGCGTCGTCAGTACTTCGCCGAGACCGACGAGATCGTTAACAAGAAGCTCCACACCGCGCTCAAGCACGGCATCATTCCCATCGTCTGCATCGGCGAAGTGCTCGCCGAGCGCGAAGCCGGACAGACCGAAGCCGTTCTCAAGACGCAGGTCACCGGAGCATTCGCCGGCATCACGGCCGAAGCCGCCGCTCCCGTCGTGATTGCTTATGAACCCGTCTGGGCCATCGGCACCGGCAAGACCGCCACGCCCGAGATGGCCGTCGACGCGCACAAAACCATCCGCGCCGAAGTTGCCAAACTCCTCGGCCCCGACGTCGCAGCGAAGATGCGCATCCTCTACGGAGGCAGCGTCAAGCCCGACAACGCCACAGCGCTCCTCGGCCAGGAAGAGATCGACGGCGCACTCGTAGGCGGCGCCAGCCTCAAGCCCGACTCCTTCACCGCCATCGCCAAGTACTAACCATCGCTTCACTCCGTATCCCACTAGGAATGGGTGCCCCATCCATGCCCTGCATCGCAGCGGCATGGGTGGGAAAGCACGAACCTCATCTTCGACACTGATCCAATTTCCTCTGAACTGAGACCCATCAAACTCCGTATCATGGTTCATGCAGCAAACAGCAGATCTCCCATTCATAAAGACTGCTGAGAGCACACGGTTAGCTCCGGCACGCGATCTGTACATCGATCGTCTGCGCAGCGTCATGACCGCCCTGGTCATCCTGCACCACACCGCCATCACTTACGGCGCCGTCGGTGGCTGGTTTTATAACGAACTCCATCCCTCCGGCTCGACCTCCAGCCTGCTGCTCACGCTCTTCTGCGCCACGCAACAGGCCTACTTCATGGGCTTCTTCTTTTTGCTGGCCGGCTACTTCACACCGGCATCATTGGAGCGCAAAGGCTACGCGCGCTTCGTCGGCGATCGCTTTCTTCGACTCGGGCTGCCGCTTCTCGCATTCGGCCTGGTGCTTGGCCCGTTCACAGCCGCAATCGTTAACGCTGCCGAAGGCCGCGGATTCTGGTCTACAATTGCCTGGCTCTGGAATCACAAACAATTCATCAACGGCCCACTGTGGTTCGCGCAGGCCTTGCTCATCTTCAGCCTTGGTTACTGCGCATGGCGCGCAATGCTCGGCCCCTCTATCAACAACGCCGGTCGATCTCCCAAGCCAGTTCCAACGTTTCGCTGGTGGCTTCTTTGTGCTGTTGGTGTTGGCGCTGTAGCACTCGCGATTCGCCAATTCGTCCCCTCAGGCGTGAACATCATCGGCCTGCAACTCGGATATTTCTCCAGCTACACGTTCCTCTTCGCCCTCGGCATCGCAGCATGGAAATATGATTGGCTTCGGCAACTCCAATGGAAGAACGTGCGACCGTGGATCATCGCCCTCGTCATCGCGTGGCCAACGCTCCCCATCGGCATCGCCTACGCAAACAGGATCTACGGCCCCGGCAAAGCCACCTTCGGCGGCGGATTCACATGGCCCGCCATCCTCTACGCGTTCTGGGAGCCCTTCGTAGCCTGGGGCATGATCGCCGCGTGGCTACTCTTCGCCCGCGCGCGCATGAATCAGCCGTCGCAATTCTGGTCGTGGCTCAATCGACGCGCCTACGCGGCATACATCATCCATCCGCCAGTGCTCGTTGGGGTGAGCCTGCTTCTCCATCCTTGGGTCGCGCCTGCGTTGCTCAAGTTCTGCGTGACTGGAATTCTTGCGTGCGTTGCAACATGGCTCGTTGCCGATCCGTTTGTTCGCATCCCGGGAGTGCGCCGCATCGTATAACCCGTGCTCCGTGCCCTGGCACCCTCCATACAACTTGCTCGAAGCTTCGCCTCATCAGACGGTCGAGGAGGATAGTTATGGCAACGAAGAAGGCAACCAAAAAGAAATCAAGCAGCGCCAAAAAAAGCAGCGGAGCCAAAAAGTCCACTGCAAAGAAATCCGCAGCGAAGAAGTCCTCATCTCGCAAGTATTCTCCCTCTGCGGGAAAGAACGTTGAGACCGAGATGAAAGAGATGAAGAAGGGCAAGCTCAAGTCCGGGCGCAGTGGAAAGAAAGTGACCAGCCGGAAACAGGCGATTGCCATTGGTCTTTCCGAGGCGAGAAAAGAGGGCAAGAAAGTGCCCGCAAAGAAATCCTGAGCGCCTTTGCGCTTCAGATCTTCGCGCGCAGTTCGCCGTCTTCGATGACTTTTTCGTAGACGCGGGCCTTCACATCCGGATCTTGTTCCGACTCGCCGCTACGGATGTCGAACGCGTAGCCGTGCCAGGGGCAAACAACGCGCCCCGCTTCGATCGTGCCTTCGCTGAGCGGCCCCTCTTCGTGCGGACAAACTCCGTCGAGTACAGCGATCGTACCGTCTACGTTTGCCACGCAATACGGGTGATCGTTGGCGACAAATTCCCGAACCTCACCAGCGGGAGGCAACTCTGATTGCGAACAGATGCGCACGAACCCTGACATATCAATCACCCCGGGAGCCGGATAGCTCTGATCCTTGAGACGGTGCAATTAGCATAATAGTGCGCCGACATGTTGAAGCCAAGCGCAATTGAGCAAGCCCATGCCAGCCCGAAAAGGCAGATCGAAGCCACCGCGCTCCTCAGCCTCGCAGCGCAACCAATCACGCAGCCCGCTGCGCGAATCCGCCGTTCCGCAATCCACCGTTTCGTTCCGCTGGCTGGCAACGACAGCTGGCATAGCCATTCTTGCCGCCATCGCCTGCGCCTGGGCCACTCTTTGCATTCTCTTCTGGCAAGGTAGCTGGCAGCTTCTCTATCATCCAACTTCCGCCATCGAGCGCACTCCAGCCAGCGTGGGATTGCCCTTTGACTCGATCGGCTTCGCAAGCGACGCAGCCGGAGTTGCGCAACTTCGAGGCTGGTGGGTACCGGCCTCGACTCAAAGGCGCTATACGGCAATCTATCTTCACGGGGCCGACGGCAACCTCGGCGATACGATTGATGCGCTGATTCCCTTGCACAACGCTGGACTCAACGTCTTTGCTTTCGACTATCGCGGATACGGCCAAAGTCGCTTTGTCCATCCCAGCGAACAACATTGGCGCGAAGATGCCGAATCATCCATCGCATACCTCGTCGGAACGCGCCACATCCCTGCCACTTCCCTCATCCTGGTTGGAAAAAATCTCGGCGCCAACCTCGCCGTCGCGACGGCCGCGGCGCACCCTGAGTTGGCGGGTGTTGTGCTGGAGGAGCCACTCGAGTTCCCGTCAGCCGTAATCTTCAGTGATTCACGGGCACGTTTGGTTCCTGCGCACGCCCTCGTTCGCGATCGCTGGCAGTTGAGTGCTTCTGCGGCGAATCTGCGCATTTCCTCATTGTGGATCTATTGGACGAACGCATCGAAAAACACAGATCAGGAAGACAAACCGGAAGCCTATCAGCAGGTCACTGCTCGAAAAATGTTGACATGGATGACAGACTCGGCCGGGACCTCAAAAACTTATGCGGATACCCTCTCCCGATGGCTCGACGATCTCGAATCAAACAGCAACAGCCGCTAGGAATTCGTTCTCCGCGGCGACTCATCTCGAGCGGCACCCTCACGCCTTCCGCGGCATATCGCGATGCAGCGCCTTCACCTTGTAGCCCGCCTTATTCAACCGCTTCGTCATCTCTTCCGCCATCATGACGCTTCGATGCTGGCCTCCCGTGCAGCCGAAAGCCACAGTCAGATAGCTCTTGCCTTCCCCGACATAGTGCGGCAGCAGGTAAAGCATCAGATCCGTTACCTTTTTCAGAAACTCCTCAGTCTGCGGAAACCCTCTCACGTATGCGGCCACCTTCGGATCTCGACCGGTCTTGTCGTGAAATTCCGGCACAAAATGCGGATTCGGGAGGAACCGTACATCGAAGACGAGATCGGCGTCCAATGGCACACCGTTTTTGAATCCGAAACTGAGGCACGAAACCAGCAGTTGTTTACTTTGATCTTCGTGACCAAATCGGCTTTGAATGTGCGAACGCAATTCGTGCACGTTGAACTTAGATGTATCGATCAGCGTGTCAGCCACGTTGCGAATGGAGTCGAGCAGTTGCCTCTCTTCCACAATGGATCGAGAAACCGTCTCCGACCTCCGCAGAGGATGGGGACGACGAGTCTCCGAGTAGCGCCGCACCAATACCGGGTCCTGCGCGTCCAGGAAGACCACGCGCGTCGGCAGAACCTGCTTGACGCGTTTGATGATGTCTGGAAGACGATCGAGCGTTTGCCCTTCTCGCACGTCGACCACGATCGCCGCTCGCTCAATCTCTGCCGACTTCGCTACAAGGCCTGCAAATTCCGGCAATAGTTCCAACGGAAGATTATCCACCGCCTGGTAACCCAGATCTTCAAATGTTTTGAGGGCAGAGGCTTTGCCGGCACCGGAAATGCCTGTCAAAATTACCAGTTCTTTCCCAGACCGTTTTGCGCCGTTGCTTTTGGCGTCCGATCGCCGAGAGTTCCTGACACGAGCTGACTTTAAAGAACCCATGGGCAAATCGTACACCGGAAGCGGCCGGGGCGCAGTGTTGTATCCGGGCACCCCGGCACGAAGGTTATCAAGTCTTGTTACGGAACTTCGACCAGTTCCATCTGTCCATCGCGGCGGCGATGCAGAACGTAAAGATCTCCCGCGCGATTGCGAAAGATGAGTAGGTCACGATCCCGAAACTCGGCATCCTTCACAGCTTCCTCGATCGTCATCGCTTTCATCGCAATCGCCTCGCCACTCGAAAGAATATGCGGCTCAACCAGCGCGGTACTCGCTGGAAACGAGTGAACCGCAATCGAGGTGCTGGCCTTGGCCCTGGTCAGTTTCCCGTTCTCCGCCAATCCATCGGGCTCAGCGCCTCGGGTCTTGGACCGGGTCACAGGCGGTGCAGTCAATACCTTTTCCAACTTAGGCAACCGCTTCCGCTCGAATTGCCGGTCACGGTATCGGAGCGCCTGGTTCTCTGCATGTTGGATAGCCATCCTCAAAGCGGCTTCCAGGGTGTCCGCTTTTCCAGCGGCCTCAATCGTCTGCACCCGGGCTTTCACTGTCAAATCCGCAATGTGCAGATGCCTTTGCACGCGAAACGTGACGCTGGCGCGCGCGGTTTTGCCCAAAATGCGGGCGATCCGTTCCAGTCCCTCCTCGGCCTGCGTACGCAGCGACTTGGGAATGCTTACCTGTCTCGCGGTGAACTCCACTTCCATGGTCAGCCTCCGCTTTTGGTCCTCCGGCATGATGTTCCTGCTGGAGAACTTCGGATTCTATAGCATTTCCCCTGCGAGTGGAACGCTTTCCCTGCGATTTCGAGGAAACATCGAGAAATCTTCATCCTGCAAGGCACGAAGCTACAGTGTTCTTTCGAGCCAAACTTCACTACATACATCAAGTCTTCATCGGGTGTCCGATATATCCGCAGCGCTTTCGCGAGTGCCCAATTGCATTTCTGCAGCGGCGGCCTCGATCTGACTGTTAAGCTCTGCGCCCAGCAGAATCATCAGGCCGGTGATATAGAACCATGTCAGAAGTGTTATCACTGCTCCCAATGAACCGTAAGTGATGGTGTAAGAATCGAAAAAGTGAAGATAGACACGCAATCCAAGGGATGCGAGAACCCACCCCATGATCCCTACTGCACCACCTGGCGTCAGCCAATGCCAGCGCCGTGTTTTGTAATCGGGCGCCCAATAGTAGACCACTGCAAACGAAAGCGCGAGCAGAGAGAAGGCGATCATCCACGCTATGGCACGGACGGAAAGAGCGGCAGTCACCCGCATGACCTGATCGTGAATCTGGTGATACATCATGCGCGCCATAAAGTCTCCGCCTAAAAGCGAAGCCAGACCAAGGCTGATGATAATCGTCAGAAGGATTGTCAAACCAATAGCATGAATTCGGGCAATGAAGTACGAACGCGTATCTTCGATCTTGTAAACCACGTTAAGGGTGTCTTGAACCGCAGAAACGCCGACTGACGCAGACCAGATCGCCGCGATCAGCCCAAATGTCACCTTCCCCGATGTAGCGGCCGCGGTTGTCTCATTGAACGTGCTGAGCACCGTGCCGAGCGCCGCCGTGGGAATCACCAATGCAAGATAGTCGAGAAGTCGCTCGTAAATCTGATAGGCGGACCGCGCCGCCAAACCCAGAATCGAACTGGCGCAAAGCAACGTTGGAAACAAAGCAAAGAGAAAATAGAAGCCCAGTTCTGCCGCATGCCCAAACAGGCGATCTTCAACAATCGATTGCCAGGTGCGCTTTAACACCACACCCAATGGAACTCCCTGCAGGTCCCAAAGAGATTCCAGCGGCGAACGCGAGACAAACTCCCAGATCCGTCGCTCTCGGCGATCCAGTCGCTGATCTATGCTGGGATTTCCGGTTGAAATGTGGCCCACCCTGGCTAACTTCCACGCCTATCTCCCACACCCTCCAGATTTGGATGCCGGGTATGGCCGCTGACGATGCGTATAATTGCGACATTGCACAAGACGCGACCCACTTTCAGCCGCTCAGGACAAACCAGTTCTATTTCACCGCGCATCCAAAATGCTAATGGTGCACCTGCAGAGCCCTCAGTTTTCCGCACTTAAGCGCCATCGCTCTTTCGTGCGCCGTTTAAAGATCCTGTGCGGCTGTTGTCTGCTGTTTTCCGCGTTGGCCGCTCCAGCGATTGCGCAGGTTGCAGGCTCCGTTGAGGCAGCGCCAACAGATCAGATTCTCAGTTCCTATGAGGGACAGAACGTCTCCTCCATCGACATCGCAGGTCGGCCCGACCTCAACGCGCAGCAATTTGCGACCGCATTCGTCCAACAAGCGGGAAAGCCCTTCGAACGGGACAAGGTGCAAGCGACTCTGAACGCATTGAAAGCAGCCGGAAAGTTCGAGGAAGTGAGAGTTGAGGTGGACCCCGAAGCTGACGGCCTCCGCGTCATGTTCATTCTCGAACCCGCCGTGTATATCGGAATCTTTCATTTCCCGGGTGCGCAGCAGTTCCCGTACTCTCGGCTCTTACAGGTCGCCAACTATACAACGCAGTCGCCGTTCAACGCGGCCGAAATAGAACGCGATCGCCTGCTGCTGCTGACCTTTTTCCGCCAAGCCGGTTATTTCAATGTGGAGATTCATACCGAGGTGCAGACGGATTCAGCTAACGGAATCGCGAACGTAACCTTTCATTCGAACCTGGGCAAAAAGGCAAAATTCGGACTGATCAAAATTGCAGGCGTTGAGCCTGAAATGCAACGCGACCTTGAGAATCGTCTTAAATCGATTCCTGCGCAGGCTCGAGGAGCGTCTGTTAAAACCGGCAAGACCTACATCCGATCCAGACTGAACAGGGCGACCAATTACCTGCAATCACGCCTGCAAAAGGACGGCTTCCTTGGTGCACAGGTAAAGCTGTCCGGTGCCGAATATCACGCTGACACAAATCTCGCTGATATTCATTTCGACGTGAGCCCTGGTCCAAGAACCCACGTGCGCATCGAGGGCGCTCATCTATGGTCCTGGACCAAGACATCTTTGCTCCCCGAATATCAAGGAATCGGTGTCGACGAAGAAACAGTGCGTGAAGGCGAAGCTGCGCTCCGGTCGCACTTCCAGGCCAAAGGATACTTCAATGCAAAAGTTGAGGCTCAATTGTCCGGCGATTCTAAAGACCGCACTGTTCTGTATCGCGTTACGAAAGAGAAGAAGCACAAGGTGGCGTCGGTGGGCGTGTCGGGCGAAGCTCAGTTGAAGTCTTCCGATCTGACTCCGCACCTGACCGTCGAGAAGAAACATTTTCTCTCTCCAGGAAGATTCAGCGACGAGCTTTTGCGTTCCAGCGTTAAAAATCTAACGGCCGTATATCAGTCGCAGGGATTCGCGAGTGTCCAGGTCACCCCGTCGGTGGTTGATCGCGATAGCGAGCTTCGAGTTACATTCCATGTAACCGAAGGACCCCGCGATATGGTGCGCTCGCTGAGAATCGAGGGGGCGAATACGTTCCCCCAATCGCAGTTCGCACCAGCGGGGTTGAAACTTGCCGTAGGACAGCCGTACGCCCAAACAAGCGTCCATGCTGATCGCACCAACATAGTGGCGAACTATCTTAAGGCCGGATATCTCAAATCGAACTTTCGAGAAACTGCCGCAATTGCTTCGAAAAAAGATCCGCACCAGATCGATGTCGTCTACCACATCTATGAGGGCCCGCGAGTATTCACCGCCCAACGGATAACATTGGGGCCGGTGCAAACGCAGCAGCATTTGATTGATTTGGATGTCGCATCTATCAAGCCCGGCGATCCCCTTACCGAGACCAACCTGCTGACAGCCGGGAGCAAGCTCTATGAGCACACCGGCGTCTTCGATTGGGCAGAGGTTGACCCAAAGCGACAGATAAGGACGCAGACCAGCGAAGACGTTCTCGTCAAGGTTCATGAGGCAAGGAGGAACGTCTTCACCTATAGCTTTGGATTTGAAGTAATCAACCGCGGCGGCAGCGTACCCAGTGGGACAGTCGCCTTCCCAGGCCTTCCTCCGATCGGCCTGCCATCCGATTTCACTACAAGCCAGAAGACGTTCTACGGCCCGCGAGGATCCGTTCTATACACACGCAACAACATACGCGGAAAGGGTGAGTCGATTTCGTTCACGGCATTCGCAGGGAGACTCGATCAAAAAGCGGCGTTCTACTACATCGACCCGAATCTCCGATGGACTCGATGGAGGTCCACGACCTCGCTCTCTGCCGAACGAAACGAATCAAATCCCGTCTACTCCTCAGAACAGGAGATTGCCAGCTATCAGCTTCAACAGTTCCTCGACCCAGAGAAGAAGGACCTGCTGACCTTTCGCTACAGCTTTAGTCAAACGGACTTGTTTCGCCTGGAGATCCCGGATTTAGTGCCACCAGAAGATCAACACGTACGACTTTCAACTATCGCCGCCAACTTTACTCGCGATACCCGCGACAATTTCCTTGATGAGCACAGCGGAGTCCTGCGTTCTATTGAGCTCGATCTCAACGCCATTAAACTCGGCTCCAGCGTGAACTTCGCAAAACTGAATTTGCAAGCTGCCTTTTACAAGGAAAAGTTTCATCACATCGTTTGGGCCAACAGTATTCGCATTGGTCTCGCTCAACCTTTCGCCGATAGTCGCGTTCCGCTCAGTGAAAAATTCTTCACCGGAGGCGGCGATTCTTTGAGAGGCTTTCCCCTGGATGGCGCTGGCCCGCAGCGGGAGGTTCCAGTTTGCAGCACTGGGTCCAACACCGACTGCTCACTGATCCAGGTGCCCGCCGGCGGTAATGAACTTCTGATTATTAATACGGAAGCCCGCATTCCCATCCCTTTCAAAAAGGGCCTGAGTATTGTCGCGTTCTACGATGGCGGCAACGTATTCCCCTACGTGGGTTTCAACGACTTCACTGAGCTCTATTCAAACAACGTTGGACTAGGTTTGCGCTATTCCACTCCAGTCGGGCCAGTTCGCATCGACGTTGGGCAGAATCTCAACCCCGTGCCTGGAATCAAGTCCACTCAGTACTTCATAAGCATCGGACAAGCCTTCTAAAAGGAGCGCTCCCGTGAACAAGACTGCCTCCCCTTCCGATTCCCCAGGAACGCCAGTCCCGAGATCGCATACGATCAAGCGTCTGCTCTTGAAATCTGCCAAGTGGACCGCCCTTTTCTTCATCGGCCCCATCATCATCGGCGCACTCGTACTCGTCCCGCTCCTCAACAATGCCCGTTTCCACGCATTCCTCCTCGCCACATTACAGACGCAGGCCAGCAAGAGTTTGGGCGTGCGCGTCGAATTGCAGAACTTTACGCTCCACTTGTCGACATTGAGCGTCGACCTCTATGGACTTACAGTTCACGGCGCGACTCCTTATCCCGATCCCCCCTTGCTGCAGGTCCAACATGTGCAAGCAGGCGTCCGCATCGTGTCTGTCCTGCGAAGCACGTGGTACCTTGACAGCTTTCGAGTGGACCGGCCCGTAGTGCAGTTATTCGTCGACAAGAACGGCGTCTCGAACATTCCAGTACTCAAAAGCAGCAGTAATGGCAGCAACACCAGCGTCTTCGATCTCGGGATTCGTCACGCGGTCCTTGAGAACGGAGAGGTCTACTACAACAGCCGGCCCGCTTCTCTTGCAGGCGATCTTCACAATGTTTCGTTCAATGCATCATTCAACAGCCTGCTCCAGAAATATTCCGGAACACTGGCGTACTCCGAAGGACACCTGACCTACGGAAGCATTCATCCTCCCGAACATTCCGTGAACTTGAAGTTTGACGCCACCCCGACAACTTTTCATCTGACCCAGGCAAAACTGACAAGCGGCAACTCGCAATTGATTCTTGACGCCACCATCGACAACTACAACGCGCCCACCATACGCGCTCAATACAATGCAACCGTCGATGGCGGAGAGTTGGCTCAGATCCTGCATAATCCTTCTCTTCCCGAGGGAATGGTCTCGGCCACCGGCTCCTTGCAATATCAACAGGTTGCAAGTCGCTCCTTTCTTGAAGCCCTAATCATCAACGGCGACCTCAAAAGCCGACGGTTGATTGTGAAGACTCCGAAGGCAAGAACTGAAGTGGGCAACGTCATTGCTCACTACTCGCTCGCAAACGGCGACGCACTCCTTAACGATTTCCGCGCGAACCTTCTCGGCGGCGAGATCAAGGCCCAGGGAACGATGAAACGCATCACGGGCGAATCCAGTTCACGATTCAACGCCGTCGTCCGCGGAGTTTCGCTCGCCAGCATTCGCAGCCTTTCAGGCACCACGGCGGCTGGCTCCGGCGTTGCAGTAGAAGGCGTGATGAATGCATCGGCGACAGGCTCGTGGGGTAAAACCTTCGACGATCTGGTCGCTCATGCAGACGTCACAATGAGCGGCAAGGTCGCCAATTCTCGCCACGCAAACCAAACTGCCACCCCGGGCTCCAATAGCGCTGACAACTCCATGCCCGCAAATGCGATCCCGGTCGAAGGATCGATTCATGCGACCTACTATGGCAGCGGGCAACGGCTGGCACTCGACAAAAGCTATCTGCATACTCCCCAAACAAGCCTCACGATGAACGGAGTGGTGAGCGATAAATCAAGCCTCGCACTCCAGATTCAGGCAAATGACCTGCGCGAGATCGAAACCGTTGCCGCCATTTTCCAATCCTCTGCGCCGGGCACTCCCTTGCAGCCGATTGGCCTTGCCGGCACAGCCTCGTTTCAAGGCGTCGTACAAGGTTCTGTAGCCGTCCCACATCTCACCGGCCAACTGGCGGCGCAGAACCTCCAGGCCAACGGAACCACCTGGAAAGTCCTTCGGACTCACGTCGACCTCAGTCCCTCGCAAATCAGTTTGCAGCAGGGCGATCTGGAACCGGCGGACCGTGGCAAAGTCACATTCAACGCGACAGCAGGCCTTCAGAAGTGGTCCTTTTCGGACGCAAGCCCCGTTGCAATTCAGTTAAACGCGACGCAGATGGATTTGTCAGACCTGGAGAAATTGTCGGGCCGGCAGATACCTGTGACCGGCGTCATAAGCGCGAATCTCAATTTTCATGGCACCCAACTGAGTCCTATCGGAAACGGCAATGTCACTCTCACTGGCGCAACTGCTTATGGTGAGCCGATATCGAATGCGCAAATTGCTTTTTCCGGGACCGGAGAAGAAGCCCACGCCGATCTCTCCGTTCGCGCAGTTGCTGGCGCCCTCCAGGGAAAGGTAAGTATTCGACCCAGGCAGAAAACCTATGTGGCGCAGATTAGCTCTGCCAATATCCAGTTGGACAAGTTGGAAGCACTCAAGTCCAACAACATGGGCATCACGGGCGTGGTCAACATCAACGCCACCGGCCAGGGCACCTTTGATAACCCGCAGATGAACGCCACCGTCGAAATCCCGAAGTTGGTGATTCAAGAGGAATCCATCACCAACATTCGACTGCAAGCGAACGTTGCCGATCATGTCGGAACCGCCAAACTCACTTCGACCGCGGTCAATTCATCAATTACAGCCGATGCAAAGGTCAGTCTGGTCGACGACTTCCCAACTGACGCGACTCTCGATACCCAGGGAATTGCGCTCGGGCCGCTTTTAGCTGCCTATGCACCGGGTGAGGCAGCCAACCTCACGGGCCAAACCGAAATCCATGCGACCCTCCACGGTCCGCTCAAGAAAAAAGAACAGTTGGAGGCTCATGTTACTGTTCCGATTCTCAATGTGGCATATGGAAAGAACGTCTCACTTTCAGCAGCCGCTCCAATCCATGTCGACTTCAAGAATGGCGTAATCGATGTGCAACGATCTACGATTCACGGCACAAATACTGATTTGCAGTTTCAAGGATCCATACCCATCGACAAAAATGCACCGATGTCGTTGTTGCTCGTCGGCACAATCAATCTTCAACTCGCGCAATTGCTCAGTCCTGATCTGAAGAGTTCAGGTCAGGTGAAGTTCAACATCAATTCTTTCGGTTCAAATGGACGAGATCTCGGGGGCAACATCGAAATAGTCGACGCCAACTTCTCGTCAGCCGACTTGCCGGTCGGCCTGCAGCACGCCAATGGTACGCTTGCCGTCACCACCGATCGAATCAATATCACCAAATTTGAAGGCACAATGGGCGGAGGAACAGTAACTGCGCAAGGCGGAATTGCGCTTCGCCCAAACATCCGTTTCGATGTTGGTCTGGCAGCAAAGGGCGTCCGAATGCTGTACCTCCAGGGACTGCGCGAAGGCATTGATGCAAATTTGAGATTTACGGGCACCCCAGAGGCTGCCTCCCTCGGGGGATCGGTAAACCTGACCGACCTTTCGTTTACAAATGCCTTTGATCTCGGGGAATTCGTCAACCAGTTCTCCGGCGGTGTTGAGGCTCCGCCTTCTCATGGCTTCAGCCAGAACATCGCGCTCAATCTCGCCGTGCGCTCTTCCAGTAATGTGAACATGATCAGCAGAACGCTGACTGTTGGCGGCTCTGCGAACCTCCAGGTACGCGGCACCGTCGCGGAGCCGGTGATCCTCGGTCGGGCCATCCTGAGCCAGGGAGATATCATCCTCAACGGCACTCGGTTCCTTCTCACCGGCGGGACGATTCAATTCGTCAATCCATCCGAGACGGAACCGGTAATCAACCTCACCTTGAGCACCACGATCCAGCAATACAACATCAGCATGCGATTCCAGGGACCGATCGAACAGTTGCACACCCAGTACAGTTCTGACCCCTCCCTGCCATCAGCCGACATCATTAACTTGTTGGCATTTGGCAAAACGACCGAAGCAAGCGCGAACAGCGCCACGCCTTCGAATCAGGCTGCCCAATCTGTTGTTGCTTCTCAGGTCTCAAGCCAGATCACCAGTCGTGTCTCCAAAATCGCCGGAATCTCTCAACTCTCCATCAACCCTGTTCTCGCAGGCAGCAGCAACCAGGGACCAGCCGGAGCAAACATCACCATTCAGCAGCGTGTCACTGGAAACCTGTTCGTCACCTTCTCCACAAATGTCGCCACGACTCAAGGACAAACCGTCCAGGGCCAATATCAGGTTTCACCTCGAGTGGCCATCAGTGCAACTCGTGACGCTAATGGGGGCGTCGCGGTTGACACCCTCATCAAGAAGACCTGGTGAGACGACGCCACGCCATTTGACCTGCAGCGGTGTCGATACGGCCCGCTGTAGTCTTCGGTGACGTGCGTCCCTACTCCCCGCGGGCTAGTCGAGTTATCATCCATTCGATGACTCAGCTCGAAGCGAAGTCCCTTCCAGAAAACGCCTACCAGACCATGGCAGACGGCGAAACGTATCTGCCCATTGTGCCTGCAGATGCTGCCCCACCCGAACTTACGCCAAGATCGATACTCTGGGGCATCACCTTTTGTGTCATCTTTACAGTGGCTTCTGCATATTCCGGCCTCAAAGTTGGCCAGGTAATGGAAGCCGCAATCCCCATCTCAATCCTGACCATTGGCCTCGCTCGCGTCTACCGGCGAAGATCGACTCTTCTCGAAAATGTCATCGTCACGGGAATCGGCGGAGCCGCAGGCGGCGTGGTTGCCGGCGCCATCTTCACTCTTCCAGCTCTCTATATCCTCGAGCTGAATCCTCATCCCGTGCAGACCATCTTCATCTGCCTCGCCGGCGGCTGCTTCGGAGTTCTCTTCCTCATCCCTTTGCGAAGATTCTTCGTTCGCGAAATGCACGGCGTGCTCCCGTATCCCGAAGCAACCGCGATCACCGAGGTGCTCGTCACAGGCGAAAAGGGCGGTTCCCAGGCAAGACTACTCCTGCAGGCAACCGCGATCGCGGGCGTATACGATCTCTTCGTCACCACGTTTCAGATTTGGAAAGAATACGTAGATTTCCAATTTGTACCATTGATGCATTCCCTTGCAGACCGCGCCCGCATGGTTTTCAAATTCGATGCAATCTCCTTCATCCTTGGCCTTGGATATGTCATGGGATTGCGCAGTTCCATGATCCTCTGCGCCGGCGGCGTGCTCTCCAACCTGGTACTGGTCCCGATGATTTGGTTTGTCGGCAGTCATCTCGATATCTCCGTCTACCCTGCAATCATTCCAATCTCCAAAATGACGGCCGTCGACATCTATCGCAATTACGTACGCTTCATTGGAGTCGGAGCCATTGCAACAGCGGGCATCGTCGGCATCATCAAGTCCCTCAAAGTTGTCGCGGGATCATTCGGCATCGCTCTGAGAACCTTTCGTCACGGTGAGGTGTCCGAGCCTGTTCGAACGGACCGCGATGTGCCGATGATTGCAATCCTCTCCGGCATCGTCATCGGCGCTCTCGCTGTAGCTGCTTTCCTCGGGCAACTTCCGGTCTCATGGACGGTGGTTGCAGTCGGCCTCTTGATGACACTTCTCTTCTCGTTCTTCTTTACTTCTGTGGCGGCAAACGCCATCGCAACCACCGCCCGGAATCCCGTGTCGGGCATGACCATGCTGACCATCATCATCTCTTCCGCCGTCCTGCTTCGATTCGGCGTTTCGGGAACGGCGGGAATGTTCTTTGTGATGGCAATTGCAGGTATGGTCTGCACCGCGTTGTCCGTCTCAGGACAGACCATCACTGATCTCAAGGCCGGCTATTGGCTCGGCTCAACTCCGGCGGCCCAACAAAAGGTCAAGTTCCTCGGCGTTGCGGCATCCGCCATCGCCGTCGGCCTCACGATCGGCATGTTGGCCCACACCTTTCAATTCGGCGAGGCTATCGCCGGAGATGCGCGTCCGGTGCTGGCTTCTCCCCAGGCCTCCATCATGAAAGCGCTGGTAGAGGGCTTCATGAGCCACCAGCCAATCGCCTATCTCCTCTTCGGCGTCGGTGCAATGATCACACTTGTGCTTGAGATGCTCGGACAACCCTCTCTCATCTTTGCGCTCGGCATGTACCTGCCGCTCGAATTGAATACGCCCGCATTGGTCGGCGGATTTTTGTCTCACTTTCTAAACAAGCGCGCCGCAAAAGCCGGTGGCCATAACGGCAACAGGATTCGCGAACGCGGCGTCATTATCGCTTCGGGACTCATGGCAGGCGGCGCTCTCGGTGGCGTCATCGGTGCGGCCATGCGCCTCTTTCCTTCGTTCCGCGAAGATCTCATCAAGACGCCGTTCTATTCCTTTAACCCGGTTTCGCAATCGGTATCCGCACTCTTTTTTGTCGGTCTCTGTTTCTACGTATGGTTTGGCTCCCTCAAGAAGGAGAAGTTGTGATGGATCAGCTTGGAAGTTATGTTGCCGATGCCGTCCTTGGCATCGATACTCTCTGGGGTGGCGATGTCATGTGCGCCTCTGGCACGGGACGCTTCATCGCCGACTCGTGGTTCTCAAATGAGCCGCTTCCCGCCGCGTACACGCATCCCGGCGCTGAGCATCTGAGGAGTTGCGGCGGCGTTGCAAGCAAGAGTCTCGATCACGCAAAGTTGGGCCCGTATCTAAGCGACGTCGATCTCCCGCGCGCAATTGCCGGTCTGCGCAACGAAGCAGAAAAGATCGGCGGCACTCGCGGCCAATATCTCTCCGGATTGGCCAGTCTGCCTCGACGTCATGTGGGATCTCGCAATGGAAACCATCGGCAAAGGCGATCCGGTCCCTTACTCGCGTGCAGTCGAAGCCTCTACAGGCAAGCCGCCTGAGCCCTCGAACCCCGAAGCAAAGCGTTCCCGCGTCGCCGAATTGCTGGCTCACGCCGGACATGACGTCTCAACCCACGCTGCCCTTTTGCAGGCAGTCGACACCTGGCGCAGCGGCAGAGTCATCCCGATGGCCTCGGTCAAGGCAATTGGCGCTGCTGTCATCGCTCATTTCGACGCTCTGAGTGCGAAGAATCTGGAGCCGCACCTTCCTCCCGCTCTTGCACGCGTGCCCCGAGCCAACATCGATTTTCTACCCATCAAGGACGCATGGTTTTCCGGCTCAATGAACTACATAGGCCGTGCCCGCAACGCCGACGGCACACCGCAATACGAAGCGACATACGAGATCAACGCCTCGCTCCAGATGTCCTATCCGGAGTTTGAGCAACTCGTAAGTCACGAAGTCGTTCCCGGACACGTCACCACCTTTGCCTATCTCCAGGACTTGTACGTGCGCGGACTGGCTGGCTTCGAGGCCACCATACTCACCATGAACACCCGCGCCGCCACTCTCTTCGAGGGCATAGCCAACAACGCGATCCTCATCGCACATGGCGTCACCGAAATTGAACAACTTCCCGACGAGGATCTGCAGATCGGCGTGCTGCTGGCCCTCCTGCAGGACGACGCGAAAAACCAGTCATCCTACCTGACCTGGGGCGAAAAGCGTCCCCAGGCAGAAGTAGCCGCCACGCTTCGCCGCGATTTCCTGGTTACAGACGAGCGTGCCGACAAGTTATCCGGCGCCTGGGGACGCCATCCGCTCCTCGGCCGCATGTATCTTCCCGCCTATCGCGCCGGCACCGAAAAAGTCGCCGAGCTTCGGCGCACATATCCTGCCAATCGAGTTCTCCCCGCAATCTTCGGATGCAATGGACTCGTCGACATCCTCACCGTGGAACAGGTTCTCCGCCACTAAGAGCGTGCAGAAATCCGGGCCCCGTTTCTCCCAGGAAACGAAAGCGATAAGATGGGTTCGATGGCTACTCCAGGCAAACTACCGACAATCACCTACACCGATCTTGATGGCGAGCATTGCTTCCCGCTCGCCATGGAATCCGCCTCGATTGGCCGTTCGCCCGATCAGGATCTGGTCTTGCGCGAGGCATTTGTATCGCGGCGCCATGCACTCATCACGCGTACGAGTGGCTCTTATGAGTTGGTTGACCAGAATAGCTCCCATGGCACCTTTGTGAATGGGGTTCGAGTCCAACGCGCCATCCTGAAATCGGGCGACCGCCTCCAATTCGGCTCACTGAATTCTGCAGACTTCCACTTCCATCTGCCCGCGCAAGGCACCGACGCTTCATCCTCCTCACTCGCCGACGACCTCCTTTCGGCCCTCTCGGTATTTGCGCCAACTGACAAAAATATCCGTCAACCTGCCCGCGAGATGGAGAAGCTCAATTTCCTTCTTCATGCCGCACGCCAACTTAACGCCGGCGGAGCCATCGCCGACATCTTTCGAGCTCTTCTCCAGCTCTCCATTCAGCTCACTGGCGTGGAGCGCGGCTTCGTCTTTCTTCGCGAAGAGGGCGAAATGCGCCTCGCTCTCGGCCTTCGCGCCGACGGCAGCATTGTCGAGGAAGACTCGACCGTATCGCGTCGTGCAATGCAAAAGTCCATCGAGAGTCAATCAAAGTTTTCCGTCAGCGATACCCTTGCCGACGACAGCGCCGCAGGCTGGGCCAGCGTCATGGCCAACTCCATTCGCAGCATCTATTGCATTCCCCTGCGAAAGCACATCTCCCCGGCTGAACCGAACCGCCTTCTCGGCCTTCTCTACCTCGATAGCCAGATCAGCCCCGGCAGCCTCAGCGAAATTGATCATCAGGTACTCGATACGGTAGCTACCGAAGCGGCGACCCTGCTCCATAACGCGCTGCTTGCCGATACTGAATTGAAGGCCCGCCACGCCGCTGAAGAACTCGCCATCGCCGCAAGCATTCATTCGAGCCTCATGTCCATCACCATGCCGAAGCTCTCCTATGCGGTCCTGCGAGGCAAGAGTGTCCCATGTTTGGATATTGGCGGCGATTTTTACGACGCACTGGCCCTTGAAAACTGCGTGTGTGTTGTAATCGCGGACGTCTCCGGAAAAGGAGTGCCTGCGTCCATCGTAGCCGCAACCTTGCAGGGCATCATTCACGCGTTGATGTTGACCGGCCAGAGCCTCACCGAAATTGCCGCGCTCGTGAATCGATTCCTGTGTACGCGCCAGGTGGGCAAGTACGCCACCATGGTCCTTATCAAGCTCTTCCCCGATGGATTCGTCGAATACATCAACTGCGGCCACATCCCGCCGTTGGTCATAACTGACTCCGGAACCCGGCAGCTCGAGGGCAATAACCTCATTGTCGGGCTCATTCCGGAAGCAACTTATACCTCTTCGCAATGCAGATTGAAGAGCGGAGAGCGCATTCTACTCACGACCGACGGCATTACTGAGGCGGAGAACAAGCAAGGGCAGCAGTTTGGAGAAGTGGGACTGGCTTCGCTGGTTCACCTGCCCAGCCTCGATGCGATCCTGGAACATCTCGCAGCCTTTCAAGCCTCAAGCGAAGCTCAGGATGACTGGACACTTCTCGATATTCGCTATCAGGGGCGATAGCATTATTCATCTGATCCCCAGCGACAGGTTCTGATCGCTGGGGATAAAGACTCGGTAGAAATCGCGGCCCACAGTCTCAACCACTCACAATAATTGTGTGTCCCGTTGCAGTGACACCTGAGGTGGTGCAAGGTCCACTGGTGACAGCGTTGAAAGCCACGGTCCCGGCTGCTGTCGCCGTGTAGGGCCCGTACACCGTGTTCGGATTAGTTGACGTATAACATCCAGGCGCGAGCAGCCCGCCGGAGAAGCAGTTGTTCGGGTCCGAGTAACACCAGTCGCAGTCCGCGATCACTGCAATGTTGAGTTGATCACCAACCTTCAAGTTAGCGTGAGTGTCTTGGGGAATGTTGATGCGCTTTGTGGCCATTCGATTTCCTCTCCGGGACGTGTGCGCCGCATTCGCCCGCCTTCGTGCTTGCGGGTTTGGGTTACGCGTTGACTATTTGCCTGCTGCTTTGAATCGCGGATCGGCGATTAAGGCCTGCAAGCTAGGATCGTTGACAATATCGTCAAGTGCAAATCCCTTTTGCATCGATTTACCAATATATTGCAATGCTTTCTCTCGATCCCCCATAAACTCATAGGCCTCTCCGATATTCGAGAGCACATTGGGATCGTCGGGCGCGAGCAGGAGCGAAGTGCGAATCTTTGAAGCAGCCTTTTCATTCTGCTTGCCTTTTGCGTACAGATTAGCCAGCATCGATTGCGCCATCGCATCCTGCGGTTTCATCTGAACCACTTTCTCCGCAAGTTCTTCTGTTTTGCGTCGCGCCGCCTCCGCTTTGTCGCTTTGCTTCGCTCCCTCGTATGCAAGCATCAGGTTGTTCCATACCAGGTAGTTATTTCCGTTCAGCTTGAGTGCCTGCTCCGTTGCCCCTGCCGACTCGGAGTAACGCTTTTCATGCATGTAGAGGAGTCCAAGGTTGGCATACGCGGGATAGCTCGGACTAAGCGCGATCGATTTCCTTAGTGCCTGCTCCGCCTGGTTGTTCGATTGCTCACCGCCTGCATCCAGATAGGCTGCGGCAAGATTCGAATAAATCTCCGCATTGTCCGGAGTGATATGCAACGCCTCGTTGTAAGCAGTTAAGGCCTGCGGGTACTTGCCTTGCCGACCATAAAATGCGCCGAGCTCGTTATACCCATACCAGTTATCCGGCCGCATCGCGGCAGCATCCAGAAAGGTCTTTTCCGCCTCGGCGATCCTCCCCGAATTCTCATAGGAACGCGCCAGGCCTCCCAGTGCGGCCGCGCTCTTTGGATCAAGCTGCAGCGCGTGCTGGAATTCCTGCAGCGCAAGATCATGCTTCCCCAGCGCATCATGAATTTTCGCCAGCGTCACAAAGACCGTCGGAATGCGGTTGTCCAGCTCTGCCGCCTTTTGACCATAAGCCTGTGCTTCATCGAGCCAATGCGTATTCTGCTCAATGGTATATTTCAGCCGGAATACCTCTCCGAGTTGCGCGTAACCGAGCGCAAACCCAGGATCGGTCTGGATCGCCTTCTGCAGCGAATCAGCAGCCAGGTCCAGGTTGCCCGGCTTGTCAAAGCGTTGTGTATACCCCAGCGCAGTCAGGTAGTGCTCATAGGCCGCCGGATTCAGCGACCCACCCGTGTTCCGCAGCATGTCTGCCGTCACAGAAATCTTCATGAGGCGCGCGAGGCGAGAGACTGCTTCATTTTCAAGCGACGACAAATCCCCCGCGCGATCCTCAAGCTCCGCCGATCCGACCTGTCTCATGTTCTTCGCATCAATCAGATTCACAGTGAGCCGTATGTCGTTCCCGTCTCTCTGTACTGACCCCTTCACCACCAGGTTCGCGCCCAGTTCTTTGAGCGCGTCCGCAGGCTCCGTTACATTCCTCCGCCGCACTTCGCTGTTCGGCACTACCCAAAGCGATTGATTGCCAACATCAAGGTTTGAGAGGCGGCCGGCAAGCGAATCCATAAGTCCGTCTGCCAGCGCGGAGTTTTCAGGATTGCTGCCAATATTCTCAAATGGCAAAACGGCGACATGCTTTTCAGCACTCTTGCCCGTAACCAGCGCAACCACTCGCTCGCGCAACGGCGTGATAAAGCCAAGCGCCAGGGCCACCGCAAGCAGTGCCGCCAACCCCGCCAGCAGCCAGTTCGTCAACGCGGAGTTCCGCCGCGGAGCAGGTCCCCACGACGTACGAGAGGCATCCGCCAGCGCGCGACGAGTCTGCGCGTTTGTCAGGTTGTTGCGAATCGCAGCTGAGACTTTAACTGTCGCATTCGCGCCCGATTTCTCTGCAGCCGGAATCTCCTTGGCCGCGCCCTCCAGATCGCGCAGAAACTCGCCACAAGACGCATACCGCCTCTCCGGGTCTTTGGCCAGTGCCCGATAAAGCACCGGCTGCAGAGCGGGATGCAGCGTGCCGATGTTTTGGGGCGGCTCGTTGAGAATTGCGAAAAGCATCGCCGTAATACTTTCCGCGTGGAAAGGGCTGTTCCCCGTCAGCATCTCCGCGAAAACCACTCCCAGCGCCCAGATGTCGCAGCGCTGATCAAGATGCCGGTCCATCGCCTGCTCGGGCGACATGTAGCGAATCGTGCCTGTAACCCCGGTCTGCGACGCAGTTGCTTCGCTCACGGCTCGGGCCAGCCCAAAGTCCACAATCTTCACGAGACCCGATCCGGTCAACATCACATTCGAGGGCTTGACGTCTCGGTGAATGATTCCGCGCGAATGCGCCTCGCCCAGACCGCACGCCATCTGTCGCGCAATCTCGATCGACTCCGAAACTGGAAGAGGCCCGCCCTGGATCCGCTGCGCCAGTGAAGAGCCCTCATAGAAGGCCATCACGATAAACGTCAGGCCGTCTTCAGTCTCTTCAACTCCGTGAATGACGCCGATGTTGGGGTGATCGAGGGACGAGGCCGTCCTTGCCTCTCTCAGAAATCTCTCTTTATCGCGCTCGCTTGTGTTCAGTTCCGCCGGCAGAAATTTGAGTGCCACAATTCGATCGAGCCGCAGGTCCAGCGCCCGATAAACAACACCCATGCCCCCGCTACCAGCGATCGAAAGCACGCGGTAGTTTCCGGCAACAACTTCACCTTCAGAGAAGCTGTGTTTCAACACTGCCACACACGAACCTCAAAACGTCTTGGTTGTACTCTCTCGACGACAAACAAAGACGACTGGGGCAAACAAGCGGGGACGCCACAGAACGGTTTTGTGAATGGTACGTCTGGACTGAGTCTAAGGCAAGTTTAACCGTTCCCTGCCCTTACGCGTCCCGTTGGCGACGCTGGTGGGTCGAAGGGATGCTCATATCCTCGCGGTATTTTGCAACGGTTCGGCGGGTCAGTTGGATTCCCTGGGCCTGCAACATCGCGGCGAGCTGGTCGTCCGTCAGGGGGTGCCGGGGATCTTCATCGTCAATCAGCTTGCGAACCTTGCGTTTGAGCAGCAGCAGCGGAGTGTCCGCGCCCTCCGGTCCGTTCGAACCCTCAGAGAAGAAAAACCGCAGCTCGATCACTCCCTGCGGAGTATGCGCGTACTTGTTAGCCACGGCGCGGCTCACCGTCGAGGGGTGAACTCCGATCTCCTCGGCGACTTCCTTGATCATCATTGGCCGCAGCGCTTCGATACCCTGATCCAGAAACTCCTGTTGCCGCCGGACAATCACTTCGCAGGTCCGAAGGATCGTACTCTTCCGCTGCGCGATGTTTCGCATCAGTTGCATCGCCGAGCGGAAGCGCTCCTTCACGTACTCCTTCACTTCCTTCTCGGTGCCTTCCGCCGCCAGCATCCTTCGGTAGCGCGTACTCAGTCGAAGGCTGGGCAGATCCTCTTCATTCATTGAGACGACCCACTCGCCGCCGCGCTTCGTGAACACCACGTCAGGCTCAATCAGCCGCGTTTGCTCGCGATTGTAGAGACGGCCCGGCCGCGGATCGAGCGTGCGAATAAACTCCACTCCCGCGTGCGCCTCCTCGAGAGTCGTATGCAGCGAGCGCGCCAGGTCTTTCACATCCCGCTTTTGAAGCTGGTGCAGGTGCGCCTCAACAATCTGCCCTGCCACCTCCATGCTCCGGCGGCGTTCGGTGAGTTTCGCTTCTGCTTCCTCGCTGAAGGCGCGGTGCGGATTCTCGTCGTCCTCATCCTCGTGGCGGGCATACACCTTCGCGAGTTCCGCCTGCTGGGCTGCAATTTGGATCAGAAGGCACTCCCGCAGGTCCCTTGTGGCGATTCCAGCCGGATCGAGATGCTGCACAAGATCTACGCCGCGGCGGACCACGTCCAGCAATGCCTCCCGGTCCATCCCCTGGTTTTCAGGAAACTGTGCAAAGGCCTCAACCAACTCCTCGTCGGATATGGTCAGGTAGCCTTCCTCGTCGAGATTGCCGATCACGAACTCAGCGGCTCGGCCAAGACTCTCCTCGAGCGTTAGCGCTCCCAGTTGCCACGCCAGGTGATCCGAGAGCGTCGTAGGCTGCGAGAGAAAATTCTCAAACGAGGGCTTTTCACTATCCTCATACTCCGGCTGGGTGCGGTAGCCCGGATCAAGATACTCCTGAAAATACGATCCAAAATCAATCTCGTTAAACGGATCCTTGGGCTCTGCGGCCGGCTCTGTGGCGCCCGGTTCCAGGCGCTCCGCGTGCAGATCCTGCTCCTGCTTGCTCGCCACCTCGTCCAACATGGGAACCGTCTCGTCGATTTCCTCGAGAACGGGATTTTCCACCATCTCGGCATCGATCATCTCCTTCAACTCGAGCTTATTGAGCGCGAGGACGCTCACCATCTGCATCAGGCCCGGAGTGAGGACCTGGCGTTGTGCGACCTTCAAGTTCAATCTCGGTTGCAAAAGCGCCATAGGAGGGACTCGATTCCCGTAAGTATCTGCATTCAGTGTAATCGGGTAAGGGAAGCTAAAAGGCGAATACGTCGTCCGCCAAAACCTTTATCCCGGACCGGGCGATTGCTAATTCGGTGAACTTCGCCGGGCCCCGGGAAACCCAACCCTCAAGTTCGTTGGATGGATCGCTTTATCTGCCTGCACTCCAGCTCTAAAACGGACCACATCAACCCAGCGAAAATCCTTCACCCAGATAGACGCGGCGAACTTCAACATCGTTTCCAAGTTCGTGCGGCGTTCCGGCGCGAAAAATACGCCCTTCCGCAATGATATAGGCCCGGTCCGTCACGCTCAACGTCTCGCGCACGTTGTGGTCGGTGATCAAAATTCCGATCCCGCTTGACTTCAGATCGAAGATGATCTTCTGCAGCTCCAGCACCGCAATGGGATCAATCCCGCTGAACGGCTCGTCAAGCAGAATAAAGTTGGGCTGAATGCACAGCGAACGCGCAATCTCCACCCGGCGTCGTTCGCCACCTGACAGAGCGTATCCCCGCGTGGTGCGGATATGTCCCAGATTCAATTGCGCAATCAGCCGCTCAGTTCTCGACTTGCGCTCGCGGCTGTCCAGAGGCTGAGCTTCGAGGACCGCCAGAATGTTTTCTTCCACCGTCAGTTTACGAAAAACGGAGGGCTCCTGCGGCAGGTAGCTGATCCCGTAATTCCGCGCCCGCAGATACATCGGCAGACGGGTAATCTCGTCATCGTCCACGAGAATTCTGCCGGCCTCAGGGGTCACGAGGCCCACGATCATGTAAAAACTGGTCGTCTTGCCGGCGCCGTTTGGACCAAGCAGCCCCACCACTTCGCCACGGGAAATCCTCAAATTGACCCCGCGAACAACCTGGCGTCCCTTGTAACTCTTGCCAATTCCCTCAGCGATCAGTGTTTCCATCAAGCTTCCAGGCGCTCACAAGCGCTTCTGCCGTTCACTTCGGCGCCGTCGTCACGGTCGTCGTCTTGCGACCGCCGCCTTCGATACTGACGCTATCATCGCGGCTATTGAAAATCAAAGCCTCGCCTGTCACTGCGCCCCGGGTGGGGTCAGTCAATCGTGGTGGAGCAGCGGCCGTCCCTGTCAAAACATACATGCCCGTCTCGCCGGTATAAACGAGTTGCTCGCCTGTCCCACGACGGCCACCCATTGCCACCATCACGTGCCCCTTCGAGGTCATGCGATCCACCTGGGCCGCCTCGCCGTCCTTGCCCGCATGATTGCCCGGTGGCAGCAGAATCAATTCCACCTCGTCCGAGCTCGTGTTCGCATCGCCCGTCGCCGCCGTTACGCTTCCAGCCGCCCCGCCGTGCATCACAGCTTTGCGCTCGGCGCTTGAATATCGCAGATCGCCGCCGCGCACCCGCACAACCGAAGGGGCAGTCGGCTTTGCCAATTGCTTGTCAGACACTTGCTTTCCCGGCGTCGGCCCCCCTGCACTCACCAAAACCACCTGCACAGGCTCTGCGGCGCTCGTAGTCTTCGCCGTGAGCGTCTGGCGCTTTCTATCCAGCACGATCACTGGCGCGCTGATGGAGTTCGCCTGCTGCCACAGCCGGGCCTTGCCCTGGAATGTTGCCTGACCTGTATCGCGATGCAGTTGTGCCTCCGCCGCGACCGCATGCGCAGGCCCATCCCCACCCAGCGTCGCACTTTGAACCGACCCGGACTTCGCTGAGCCGCCCGCTGTGCTCTCTTTGACGCCGTCGCTCTTCTGATCCTTGCCCGGCCCGCAGGCTGCCCCCCGCGTCCTGCCACGTGGCCTTGACGTTTCCATGTGCAAACGAGGTGCCCGAAGCCTGCGACACGTCCACCTTGTCTGCGGACACTTCCAGCCCTCCATCCGTGATGCGCGGGTTCTGCGTAAGGTGCAGCCACTCTCCTGCGCCTTCATACACTGCCCTCCCCGCCGTGGCTCGCAAGCTCGTTTCTGCCGCAGCACCCGGCTTCGGCGCGGGCTCCTGCAACATCACGACATTGCCATCCACAGTGGCTGACGCAATCTGCATCCCGCTTGCGTGGCCAGACACTCCCTTGCCGCTCGCGACTGCCTTTCCGGGGTCGGCAAAATGAACCGTCAGTTTGTCACCCGAAGTAGTCTGTCGCCCCCCAGCCTGCGTCGTCTGGCGAATGCTTGCGTGACCCACTCCCACCAACGTCTCAAGCGCCGCGTCCTCGCCAAATCCTCCCGTTACGTCATCCGCCGCCATGCGCGATGGAGAATTGGGACCGTCCCCTCGGCGGCTGTCGCTCATCACGACTACTCCTCCAGTCCCATGCACCGAAGCCAGTTCCACTCTTCCTTTACCGGTATTCCGGAACGAAATGTCCACAACAGGCGAATCCCATGAGCGATGCGTGCGCGTCTGTTCCCCTCCTGATTCAGACAACTCATCGCTCACAATCTTGACTCCTCGCTCAAGGTGCGCGTTGCGAAGCTCTCCGTGCCCGATGAAGGCCATGTCCATTGCCGGAGCGGTTCCATGAATCGTCCTGCCCTCGCGGTCTGAATCAATCACGACGCCACCCTGCAGATGCGCGTGTCGCGGCTGATTCTGTTCGTCGAACTCAAGCCGCCCCGTCGGCGCCGCCATGCGTCCCCCCGTCGCGGTGCTGAGCGAAAACCCGTCATCAGCCTCCAGCCGCGACGCGGAGCCATCGTCGCGAAAATATACCTTTGCTTTCTCCGCCCTCGACTCGCCATCGTTGTATTTCACAATCGCGGAACGCAGCGAACACGCCTGCTCTATGCGCTCAAACTCTGCATGCTGCGCAAGCAGCACCACTTGCGAATTGCCTCGCAGCGTCGTCAATTGCACCGCGGTATTGAGCACCAGCCGCCCTTGATGCGCATCGTAAGACGCTCCCGTCGCGCTGCCCTTCCCCTGGGCAAGGTCAAACTCGACTTTCTCGGCTGTGGTCGCTTCTCCGCTGTTGCGGTCAAATATCAGACCGCTCGTCTTTACGTGGATCTCGCCCAGAGAAGCAGCCTGCGCGGCCGCAGCCAGAGCGCCGCCTTTCTGCTTGTCGCTGACGACCTCCGCCGGCGTGGCTTTGGGCGCAATCGCCGGAGCAGTAGCCGGACGCATCAATGTAATGGCGACCGGGCCGGTGGCTTTGGCGATCCCGGATTTCGGATCGTATTGGAACTCGTCCCCTTCAATGCTGTCCGTGCGGCTGCCATCTTCTCCGTACAACTCGATCCGCACGTCATGCAAAAAGACGTTGTTGCCCTTCTTCACATTCAACTGAACCAGTTTCGAGGCATGGATCTTGAACAGCGTGTGGCCACGCTCCTGATGCGTATACGTCCACCCGTTCGATTCTTCCTGAATGTTTGCGCCTAATCGCTTGGGAATATCCCGGCTATTGAAAGGATTACGCCACTTGCCGATCGCAAGAAACACCACCAGCGCAGCAATCAGCAAAATCCCCGCTGCCAGCACCAGGGTCCGTAGCCTTTCAATCGTGAATCGCACCCTGGAAGCTTTCATCTCAGCGGCTCAATTCCCCATGCCAAGTCGCGCCGCCAATCGTTGCGCCAGGCTCTCGCCCAACTCGCTCCACAGCAGCCTCGCAGTGGCGCCCGAATCCTTCTCGACCGCTCCCGTCAGTTCCACAAGCTGACGTACATTCTCCTCAACATGCCGGGCCGCAGTCGTGTCCAGTTCCACGTCTTCATCCAGAAACGCCGCGTCGCTTCCGAAGTCCAGTCGGATGTGTCCATCCTGCTCATAGGATCCCTCATCAAACAGCGGCCCAAATCCGGTCACCCGCACCAGCCGTGACTCGCGCGACCATCGCGCATCCAGCCCGTTCACCCCGGGCTCGACTTCCCAAAGGCTCCAGCCAATCTGAAATTCGTAGGCGTAATCGTCGTGAAGCAGTTCCAGCGCATCTTCCACAGCGAGTCGAATCTCAGCGCCCCGATCCCCGTGCCCATACACACGCTGAAGAACCGGCGACTCACTCCAACCCACCGGCCACACCGTGGCCGAATACACGCGAGCCTCGCCCCCATGCGTCGCGAAAGCGCCTAGAACCGCCGTGAGTTTTTCCGACAACGCCGCAAGGCGCAAATTCGGGTACCACAGGCTCAAATAAAGAGTGTCAGACATCTCTATAGATTGTAGACGCGCGCCGCCTCCTCTCGATTCGGTCAAATAACGCCGAAGACAAAGCAATCCACATTGCGGTCCCCGCCTCTGATCGCACATCCTGTAAACAGGAGAAATCACCATGCCTCAGAACCCCTCCGCCGTTTCCGCCTCTGCCGCCGGAACAGTCGCTCTCGGCGATCTCACCGTAAACCGCATGGGCTACGGAGCAATGCGAATCACCGGCAAGGGCATCTGGGGACCCCCCGCAGATCATGATGCAGCCATCGCCACCCTGCGTCGCGCAGCGGAACTAGGCGTGAACTTCATCGATACCGCGGACTCCTACGGCCCCTACGTCTCAGAAGAACTCATCGCCGAGGCTCTCGCGCCGTACCCTCAAGGACTCGTCGTTGCAACCAAAGGCGGGTGGGAACGAGTCGGCCCCGGCCAGTGGATTCACAACGCCAGCCCGAAGCATCTGCAATCCGCCATCGAAGGCAGCCTTAAACGCCTTCGCCTCGACCGCATCGACGTCTACCAGTTGCACATCCCCGATCCCGCCGTATCCTTCGACGCCTCGATGGAAACCCTCGCGAAGCTCCGCGACGCAGGGAAGATCCGGCACGTCGCACTCTCCAACGTCACCCTCGAGCATCTCGAGCGGGCCAGGAAGATCGTACCCATCGTCTCCGTGCAAAATCGCTACAGTTTTGCCGACCGCGAGTGGGATTTCCTTCTGAATTATTGCGAGAAGAACAACATCGCCTTCATCCCCTGGGCTCCCCTTGGCCAGAACCGCCAGGCGCACGATGCACTCGAAAAGGCAGCCGGCGAACTTGGCGCAACCCCGCTCCAGGTTGCCTTGGCGTGGCTCCTGCAGAGATCGAAAGTCATCCTTCCGATCCCCGGCACATCGTCGGTAGCTCATGTCGAAGAGAACATCGCTGCGGCCGCACTGAAGTTGCCTAACAGCGTCTTTGAGGATCTGTCCGCAGTCAACTCGCCCCCGGCAGTCCTTCGCTGAGGGCAGCGCATCGCGACTTTACGAAGTCACAATCTCGCTGAAGTCCGCAATTCCAGAGAACCCGCGCAAGACTCCATCGATCAAGCCCAGGTGCGCTCCGCGAAGCGCAGGATCAGGATCAAGCACCATCACCTTGTCGAAGAAGGCATCGACCGCCGGCCGTAGCGTTGCAATGGAAGCGAGCGCCTTATCATAATCTCTCTCGCTCCGCAGCTTCTCCACTTCCGGCGCAAGAGCAGCAGCAGCATCCGACAGCTTCTGCGCTTCGGGCGCCAGCTTCACGCCATCCGCCGAGCCAATCGCAAATCCCTTCTCTTCCGCCTGCCGCAGAATATTCTTGATCCGCTTGAACGCCGCCGAAATCGCCTCGAAATCAGCCGACTTCCGCGCCGCCGTCAACGCCTCCGCTCGCGCAATCGCATCGCGAACATCATCCGCCCCCGCAGCCAGCACCGCGTTCACCACGTCGTAAGCGAATCCTCTGAAGTCCTTCAGATAAAAGTGCAGCCTCTCTCGCAAAAACGCCGCAATCTTCGTCTCGTTCGCAGCATCGGAAGCAGCAGCATGAGCCACGTCGCTCAGCGCCAGCGGTAATTCCGATTCGCCAAGGATCTTTACAATTGCGTTAGCCGCCCTCCGCAGAGCAAACGGATCCTTCGATCCCGTCGGTTCCAGACCGATTCCAAACATCGCCGTAATCGTCTGAATCCGATCCGCCAGCCCCAGCAACTGACCTTCAACAGAAACCGGAATCTCCCCATCCGTCGAAGCTGGAGTGTACTGCTCATAGATAGCCAGCGCCACGCGCTCACCCAGCCCCTGTGCCCGCGCATACAGGCCGCCAATGACTCCCTGCAGTTCCGTAAACTCTTTCACCAATTCAGCAGTCAGGTCCGTCTTCGCGAGTTCCACCGCCTTCAGCAAGCGCGGCCTCATCAAACGACACACGAGCGGCCTTCACCGTCGCGGCAAGCTCACGCGCCACCTTCAGATTCTGCTCCGTCTTCCAGTGATAGCTTCCCAGTTCCTTCTGGAACGTCACCGCCTTCAGGCTCTCCACCCGATCCACCAGCGGCGTCTTCTGATCGAAATCCCAGAAGAACCGCGCGTCCTTGAACCGCGCCCGCAACACCCGCGCATTCCCATGCCGGATGATCGCCTGTCCCTCTTCATCCGCCTTCGTATTCAGGACAGCCAGAAAATGCGGCGCCAGCTTTCCGTTCGCATCCTCCACCGCAAAATACTTCTGGTGATCGCGCATCACCGTCACCAGCACTTCCTCAGGCAGCGACAGATACTCCTCTTCGAAGTTGCCGAGAATGACCGTCGGCCACTCCGTCAGATGCACAACCGTCTCAACCAGCCCTTCATCCTCGCGCCATCGCGCACCCGGCACCGTTCGCGTCGCCGCATCGAGCGCCTTCCGAATGATGTGTCTGCGCTCCGCCACATCCACCACAACGCTCGCGCCGCGAAGTGTGCTTACGTATTCTCTTGCAGAAGTTAAAAGCACGGAGTGCCCATGCAGAACGCGATGCCCGCGGCTCTCATTCCCCGCCGCAATCCCCGCAATCTCCAGCGGCACAATCGCGGCATCCAGCATCGCCACAACCCACCGCACCGGCCGCACAAAGCGCTCGGGCTTCCCTGCCCGCCAATACATGTTCTTGGCCCAATAGATTCCAAGAACTTCTTTTGGCAACTCGCTCCCTAGTATCTCGGCCGCAGCCTTGCCCGCGCGCTTCACCGTCACGCCAACGTATTCGCCTTTAGCGGTCGTCACTTTTTCGAGATCGCTGGCAGCCACGCCCGCCTTCTTCGCAAAGGCCTCAGCAGCGGTAGTCGGCACGCCGTCTTTGAATGCCACCCTCCAGGATGGGCCGGTCAGCTTCTCCTCAGTGTCCGCCTGGCTCGCGAGCACGCCCTCCACCAGCACAGCCAGCCGTCGCGGCGTCGAATACATCTTCACGCTCGCGCCGTCTTCCAGCAGCCACTCCCGCGTCAGCAGTTCCTGCACACGCCGGCCCAGTTCCGCTTCGGCACTTGCAATCATCCGGGCCGGAACTTCCTCCAACCCAATCTCAAGTAAAAAATCCGCCATAAACTTAATTGCTTTCTCTCTAACTCCGATAGCTCGCTAACCTTGGGTGCCCCATCCATGACACAGCGTCATCGTGGCATGGGTGGGAAACCACCAAAACTCATCGATACTCTGGGTGCCCCATCCATGACACGGTTCCATCGTGGCATGGGTGGGAAAGCACGAATCTCCAACTCCGCTAGCTCCGCGAACACGCGCAGCGCGCCCAACTCCGCTCTATCCCGCCGCCTGTTGCACTGCATAAGCCTTCGCCACGCCCACCGCCAGCGCGCGAATCCTTCCCATCACGCCCACACGTTCCGTCACGCTGATCGCACCCCGCGCATCCAGCACATTGAACAGATTCGAACACTTCAGCGCCAGCTCATATGTCGGCAGCAGAGGAAATCTCTTCTTCTCCGCCGCGATTGCCGTCTCACTGGCCAGCAACTCATTTACGCGCTTCAAAAGATCGTGCGCCTCGGCCTCATACAACCTGAAGTGCTCCCAAAGCTTCGGCACCTCGGCCTCCTCAAAGTTGTAAACCGAAAACTGCAACTCCTCGGCCAGCCTTACTTCCCCATACGTCATCTCAGCGCCGGTCTCAGCATCGCGCGCCCACACAATTTCGTAAATCGAATCCACATCCTGCAGAAACTGCGCGATGCGCTCCAGCCCATACGTCAGCTCGGCGCATATCGGATCGAGGTCCATCCCGCCGCACTGCTGAAAGTAAGTGAACTGCGTAATCTCCAGTCCATCCAGCATCACCTGCCAGCCCACTCCCCACGCGCCGCCCGCCGGCCACTCCCAGTTGTCCTCTTCAAACTTGACATCGTGCCTGGCAAGATCGATGCCGATGGCCTGAAGCGACTCCAGATACAGCTCCTGCACATTCACAGGTGGCGGTTTCAGAATCAGCTGAAACTGCGTGTGCTTGAACAGCCGGTTGGGATTCTCGCCATACCGCCCATCCGCCGGACGCCGCGACGGCTGCGCATAGCCAACCCGATAAGGCTTCGGCCCCAGCACGCGCAGAAAGGTCTCCGGCGCCATCGTCCCCGCGCCAACCTCCACATCGTAGGGTTGCTGCAACACACATCCGCGCTCCGCCCAGAACCCTTGCAGGCGAAACAACAATTCCTGAAACGTAAGCGCTGTAGTTTTTGAAATAGGTGCTACCTGGGCTGAAGACACAATCAATTCTCTCTCAAAAGGACTGCCCCGATTCTACCAGCCAGACACGCAACGCCCCGCATTGACCCGCGCCCTTGCAGTCCCGACATCGCCTCGTGCTCTTTCAGTCCTGACATCAACTCAGAACGTGGGTGCCCCGTTCATGACGAGCATTCGCGTCATGAACGGGAAAGCACGAATCCCGCCCGTTCTTGCAGTGCTGATATCTTCTCCTCATGTGGGTGCCCCATTCATGACGAGCATTCGCGTCATGAGTGGGAAAGCACGAGTCCCGTCCTTGCAATCCTGACATTACCGCAGAACGTGGGTGCCCCATTCATGACGCGCATTTGCGTCATGAGTGGAAAAGGACGAATCCACAGCCCGCTCCACCACCACTAAGAACCCTCCACACCAAAAAGCCCAATAATCTCCGGATTTCCTCCCTCCTCGGCGAGCCGCCTGAACGCCGATCTCCGCGCCATGCTGAACTAGAAACTCCGCGACCTTGCAGTGCCCGCCAAACGCTGCGTAGTGTAGCGCCGTAGCGCCACTTCCATCTCTCTTGTGGACGAGTTCGGCATCGCCTTTAACGAGGGCTTCCACTTCTCCAAGCTCGCCACGCTTCACAGCTTCAAGCAGTCTCTCAAAATCATCCATCGCTCGCCCCACGAAACCACCGCGCCCGTTCCATCACAGCCTTCCCAGCGCCTCGGCCGATTTCAATCTTCGCTCCATGTGCCGTTCCAATATCTGCAGCGTGAATCTCCGCAGATCCTGCCCACGCCTCCGCGGCCACGTCTCACCGGCAAACGTTCCCACTGGCGCACGCAACATCCTCAGCGCCACCTGCCACGAGTCCGCCGATAGTTCGCTCCCACTCCCATTGCGATGCACCTTGCAAAACAGTCCATCCGCAAACGAATTGAAACTCGTCTCCCCCGCCACCAACGACTCACTGCACGCCGTGCAGTGAGCGATGTCCGGCAGCAGCCCCATCAGCCTCGTCATCCACAATTGGAAATACGTCAGCGGCATCCACGGCTGCTCCACCGTAGTCTGTTCCAGCACCGACAGCACCAGACGAAATACCGTCTCCTGCGGATCGTGATCCGGCAGAGCCTCCTCCAGCACCTCGGCGAAAAGGCTCAGCACCGTCATTCGCACCTGGTCCACAGGCGCAGAGAGCGGCGAACGGATGATCTCAAGCTGATCGAGCCTGACCAGGTCCTGCTTGGGCCGCTCGGCAAACCACGCCCGAGCCACTGTCATTGGCTCCAGAGCTCCGCCAAACCGCTTGCGGCTTCTCAGCGCCGACTTCGCCACGCCCTTCATCTTTCCGTAGTCCCGCGTAAAAATGCTCACCACCAGGTCGGCCTCGTGCACCGGCCAGGTCCGCAATACCACCGCTTCTGAAGTAAGCACCGCCATGCGATTCCATCATCGCATCCAGCCTGCACCCCTCGTTATGCAATGAAAGTTGGACAGCCCTGCGATCACATTGATGTAGCTTCCACAAATGGACTTTGCATCGTCAAATATTGCCGATAGGAGCTGAAAGCGTGGAACAATTGAGGGCTGCCACCATCCTCCAAAATGTTCTCAGGAAAGGTCTCTCGTTCAATCGTCGTGATAAAGAGAATATGAGATCCGACCTCGTGAAACTCCTGGACGCGGACTTCTCGCACGCACAGCGCTCCTTCGAGCACCGGCAGTCCATACAATGTTGACGGCACGGTTCGAAAGGGGAGCGTTGCCCAATCGATATTGGTCTTCCTGTGGTGCTTACCCATTTCGTACGCGATGGCCTTTTGCTGGAACGGAACGCTGGCCAGCGTCATGCGCCGTGATTCTTGCATGAGGCGGATGGCCGGGCTGGTCTTCCGCAACGCCATCGAATACCACTTCGAATCCGTCGGGCCGATCAAATCCATCGGAAACATGTTTCCCGCGCCTTCGTGCACGACTGTCACCAGCACGACCGGGCGCGGACACATATAGAAGACGTGATTACACTGCAAATCCAGCGGCGCCATCCGAAAGTTGTAGGGGTTCTTTCGCTGCCGACGTTCGGCCAGCCACTTCTCACGCAGGTTGTATAGTCCAATCTTCACAGATCCAACGCAGAAATTGCCACAACCATCCATCTCGAATAGACAAAAGCGATGTTGAGAGATTGGAATTCTCCGCACCAGTCGGAGATGGAGTGTGCCTAGTAGGCGCTTTGGCTCATGCCCTTGACGTATGCAGAGGCGCACCGGACCAGCATCCAGATTCTCAGAGTCCTCTCCTTGCAGCATTATGCCAATGGTGAACGGGCGTAGCGCCGCGACAACGTTGTTTCGCGTCACATCTAGAATTTTGCCGTTGCTGTGCAGCCAGACCTCCACTTCATGCTGTGGATCGCGCAACCCGACCGCGTCGTATCGCGGCAAGTTGGCTAACTGACGCAAGTGGCATTTGAGCGATTTCGCAAAGCCCATCAAGCATCTCTCCGCAATACCAGGAACACGAATTGCCCGAGCAGCCGGTACGCAGGTGTCCGCCACAATATTTGCTGCATCCGCTTCCTCTTGGGATCCGCCGGTCCCCACCAGGACTGCTCGTTTTCCGGCGTCGTCGGCTTATATCGCACAAACCTGCCGCAATTGGCGCGGCCCACCAAATGGAACTGAGGTGCCGCGCGCAGCAAGTGTGGCACGAAGTGCATATACGTGGCATAGGGTTGGACGGTGTAAACCGGCGATCCGCCATGCTGATCCCGGCTTCGAAGCCACCATCCCGATTTCTTCAATTTGGACCAGTGAAGAGGATTCAAGATGCTGAGTATCATCCATCCTGGCGGCGCGAGATTCCGGGCGAAAGTCTCGAACAACGGCGCTACATCCCGGATGGAATTCAGAACCGCGAAATTGGCGACCGCTGCGGACGGCGCGGGTGATTGTGGGAAGCGATCCAGAAACGACGGATAATCCTCCGACCAGGCAATGATCTGCCCCGACGCGACCTCAGCCTTGCACCGCAATTGCAATTGAGCGAGCATGCCGGGCGAGTTGTCGTACGCTTGGACGCGGTACCCCTTCCGAGCGTATTGCAAGCCATCAATGCCCGTTCCGCACCCAAAGTCGAGCAACTCGCTTCCCGGACAAATATAACGGCTCACCAGTTCCACGAAGGCCTCACGTGCCAATGTGTCGTATGCGCTACTTGCCATAAGAGCATCGTAGTGGGGAGCCAACCGGTCGTGAAAAGCCGCGTTTTGAGCAGATTCTGAATCCAAAGTGAACCTCTGCCCGTGCGAGGTGGTCGGCCAGAGCTGCGACGCCACCTCACTCCCTGCGGCGATTCTCTCGCAGGACAGCCTGGGACTCCGCTGCCGATCCTTGTTGCGTTGCGGGCTCAAATCTCTGGGAGACCTGTAAATAGGTGGCCCTGATATGTGTTTACCACCAGATGCAAACCCATCCATTATTGCGCGTTTGGTGCCATGACGGGGCATTTTAGAAGTGATGATGCACGCTCTGCCGCGCGCCATCGCATATTCGCCAATCCATCGAAGATTGCGAAGCATGTCCATGCAAAGAACCCTACCGCCGCAAAGCAGAGACCCGCTCTCGGAACCTCAAGCGCCCGTAAAACCGCGAAAGCGGAAGTAGCCTAAATCGGGATTACTTCCGGATTGGCCACAACACGGCCGGAATGCTTCTGAAATCACGCTGCGGCAAATCCGCAGCATAGACTGTTGAAGATGACTTCCGCACAGGCTGTCCGCCTTAAGAATCAGATTGCCGCATTCTGGAAGAGGTGTCTGTCGATTCGTAAAAAGGACTGGGAACTGAACGACTACCCTGTTGTGATTCGTGAGCACGACTTTGACCCTCATTTCAGCAGTGAGCGATTTACGCAGCATCGTTATGTCGCGTACATCGTCAACTGGGCCGTTACAGGTGGAGGAGAAACGCCTACGGACGCTTTGCGGAGCCTCCAGATCAACTTTCAAACAATCAGGGACCGGCGGAGACTAGAGGGAAAGCCCATGATTCGCCCTGGGGTCAATGCCCCAATAGAATTTGCCGCGCAGGAACTCGTTTCTGTAAATCGAGAGCTGAGCGAAGACTTCATCGGACGAGTTTTGAATGTTGACTGGGCATGGATTTCGGACGAGTCTAGCCTTTGGGATTTCCATACCGACGAAACCAACGAGCAGATGTGGGCGAAGATTTTAGAGGTCTACGGTGTCGATGTGTCGGATATTGAATCGGCAAGATTGTCGGAGATTTTCAACCGGATTGCGGCGACCGGTTGGTCGGCGAGTGGGGTTTCGGGCGGTTGACCGCCTAACCGGAAGTTGCTCCAAATTGGGGTTACTACCGAATTGGCTACAATCCTGGCTTTTCCCAATTTGTAAATAGCCATTCGAGGTTCGCGTATGTGTGTGATTGGTGAGCCAACCGGAGACTCGCGATCGATTTCAGACGAACTGCACATGATTGCGTTTGGAATGCTCCTCCCAAACACCTCAGGGCAACTCATATCTTGAGCCTGAGTTCGGGTGCTCCGGCGGATCACCGCTAGCCAACCATTCCCTAGCCATCCCGCCTCTATACTAATCACAATCGAAGAGGAGAGGCACAATGTCGGAAACAGTGGTGGGCCGGGCCGGAGAACAGTTTGCCGAAACAGCGCGTACGGCATCGCGCATGACGTCCGCGATGGCGGAGGTAGTTGAAGAGGGTTTGGGAGGAGCGCGGCGCGTTGCGAAACAGGCCGGTGATGCGGCGGAAGAGTTCTTTGACGATACAACCAAACGTCTGGGGCGGCATCCGGTGGAAACGCTCGTCGGGTCCGTTGCGGTGGGCATCGCCATCGGAGTTGTGATCGGGTGGCTAATCTCCCGGAAGTAGATCCGTCAATGGGCAGGAAGTTCGCGACGAGTCACCGTCATTCCGGCCATTCCCGACAGAGGTCCCGGAAGAGCAATGACCGTGCGACCGCCAACTCCGGAAGTTTATCGTAAACAGTTCATACCGCAGGTGGCGCATTCGGTGGTGTACCGAATGTGCCAGGGAAACTCCGCTCTCTGCGCGCCGCCGAGAGCGACTGTCCTCGAAATGTCCGCGCGAAAGGGGCAACCGGCTACCGCTTAATGAACCCTTCTCGGAGCGCGGGCGGCGACGCGGGTCCCTGCTATTCGTCGCAAACTCCGCGCGCGGCGCGCGCGAAGCCTTCGTATACTGTCGGCGCTGGTACGGCCGACAATGTCATGGGCGAAGATCCGTCAAAGGGAAGGATTGGCCATAAACCATTCAGAACCCATTTCTATCGCCGTTTATCGTGCTCCTATACTGTCTTTATCCTTTATCTGCCGAGGGCTCTAGATTGTTGCACCTGCTCAAAAGACACCTAGTCCCTATCAAAGCCCAGTTGAGGGCTTCTCTGGTACTTGCCTATGCGATTCCGGAACACGTATTGAGACCATTGCTCCCGCCCGGGCTCACGCTGGATGTGTACGACGGCTTCGGGTTCTTGGCGATCGCAATGGTGGAAGCCCGCGACCTACGTCCCGCGTTTCTTCCGACTTCTTTCGGGTTGAACTTCTTCCTTGCCGGATATCGGATCTTCACACGCTATCAGACCCGAGGCGGAAGAACATTGCGTGGGTTGCGCATTTTACGCAGTGACACCGACCGTCGGTCCATGTGCGTGTTCGGGAATCTGCTCACGCACTACAGCTATGAGTTCTCTCAATGTCGGCTCCGGCGCACAGACAGCACATACTCGGTCGAAATCTGCTCGCCGCATAGTGATGCAGATCTGCAAGTGGAAGCGGATATTGCGAACGAGCCAGGAGCTCCGCCACCGGGCTCTCCTTTTCCTGACCTTCGCGAAGCTCGCAAATTCGCTGGACCGCTCCAATTCACATTCGATTACGAGCCCCAAACTCACTCGATCATCCGCGTGGAAGGCGTTCGCAGGGATTGGAATCCGCGCCCTATATCCGTAAAGGTACACTGCAATACATTCCTAGAGCACGAGACCTTTCGTTCGGCTGGGGCGACTCTCGCCAACGCTTTCTATCTGGAGAATGTTCCCTATTCGTGGAAACCGGGTATTCGGGAAACACTGCCATCATGACTGAGGTCAGAGCGCAAGGTCGTTTCGCAGGTGTTGTCAAGATCGTGCGTTTCAATGTGCAGTTCTATGTTCTCAGTGCGGCTGTGCTCGCGGGAGTGGGTGTGCTCATCGCTTCAGAGAAGCTAGGGCCGTTGGTCGAAGTTATGGTTCAATCCAGCGCCGCCGTTGTCGCGTTTTGGACGCTGAGTTCTCTTTTTGTCTCTTGGTATGTGTACGACTACACAGGAGTGACGCGGTGGCAATGGCTGCCCAGCCGACTCCCTGTTGTTCCGCATCGCTGGGCAAATATTCACGCTGGCTTAGACGAGTCTACATCTGCGTTGCGGCAGTTGTTGCCGGGCACGGAGGGTTCTGCGGTGGACATCTATGACCCGGGAGAGATGACCGAGCCTTCGATTGCACGAGCGAGACAGATCCACCCAGCCAGCGTGCCGTTCAAGCGCGGAACATACGACGCATTGCCGCTGCTCGAGAACGATTGCGACGCTGTTTTCCTTCTCTTCGCCGCACATGAGGTGCGGGATGAGGAACACCGAATGCATCTGTTGCGTCAAGCCGCAAGCGTAATGCGAGAGAAAGGATGCGTGGTGCTGGTGGAACACCTTCGTGACTGGAAAAACTTCATCGCCTTCGGTCCCGGGTTCTTCCATTTCTACTCACGGCGAAACTGGCTCCGCAACATTCGTGAGGCCGGACTTGTAGTCGCGCAGGAGAGCGCTGTCACTCCATTCGTGGATTGCTTTGTGCTACGCAGGAAAGATAGATGAAGCTCAATTTAGCCGAGCAATTGCTTGTCAATAATCCCTTCCGAGCAGCGATCCAGATGTTCTATGAAGGCCCCCTCTTACGTAAGCTGGGCGGATCGGTGCCAGGCGGAACAGTGCTGGAGATCGGCTGCGGGCAAGGCGCAGGGGTTGACGTGATTTTTCGTCGCTTCGACGCTGCGCATGTTTGCGGAATAGACCTCGACCCCGTACAGATCGAACGTGCGCGGAAACGGCTTCTGGAGAAATACGCCGGGCGCGTGACCCTGATGCAGGGTGACGCCGAACGATTGCCATTTGCGAACGCCAGCTTCGACGCGGTGTTCGACTTTGGCGCGCTGCATCACGTACCAGACTGGCAGAGGAGCATCGCAGAAATTCGACGGGTTCTCAAGCCTGGCGGTACGCTCTTCTTCGAAGAAGTGACGCGAGCCGCTCTCCAACGCTGGGTGTATCGCATGTTCTTCGAACATCCCGTCGAGAACCGCTTCAGCGATGCTGAATTCTTGGCGGAAATGGAACGCCTGGGATTGAGATCTGCTGGCCCGCTGCGTCGGACGCTCTTCGGCGACATCTTTATCGGGGCAGCGAAGTTGTCTTAGCCATGGACCGTCGTAGTTGTATCGGATTTTTCCGTTCCGGTTGGATAACCGTCCAACCGTCAGTTACTGGTTATTCAATAACCCCGCACGCTTTCGGCATGCCAATAATTGACCATGCCCGGCGCACTGTGAAACTCAGCAATGAAAATCACCGACAGCCCTACACATTGAGCCGATTGGCTGCAGAGACTCGACCATACCAGAGCCCCGAATCCTTGATCGTCCGCTTCTGATTGCGAAAGTCCGTGTAGATCAACCCATAGCGCTCGGTATAGCCCTCACCCCACTGGAAATTGTCGAGAAGCGTCCAGGCATGAAAGGCGCGTACCTTGGCTCCGTCGGCAATCGCGCGAGCCAGTTCCGCAAGCACTTCGCGATACCACTGAATGCGGCGCTCATCCGGTATGCTGCCGTTTTTTTCTTCATTTGGTCCATCCAGATACCCGCATCCACTTTCGGTAATTTCGATGATCGGGTGGTCGTATTCCTTTGAGATCTGTGTGACTAGGTCGTACATCCCACGCGGCCACACTTCGAGGCCGGCGTCTGTAAGCGGGCCCTCGGTGGGCATCGCGGCGCGGAACCGTGTGTAAGGATCGCGACCGCCCGGGGAATTGCTTTCAATCTCAGTACCGCTGAAATTGCCTCCGCTGCGAAATTGCTCCTTGCTCGCATCCGAAACGATGCGGCGCGTGTAGTAGTGAAAGCCCACCCAATCCAGCGGCGCATAGAGCAGTTTCTCGTCACCCGCCTTGAAGCCCATCACTTCAAGGGGCGGTTCTCCGACAAAAGCCTTCGGGTAGCGGCCCTTCATCGCCGCCTCCAGAAAGAACACATTGTTCATCGCATGGTATCGAGCGGCTGCTGCGCGATCGTCGTCTGAGTCCGTCTTTGGATACGCGGGAGCCATCTCGTACGCGCTCCCCACCGTTGCCTTCGGGGACGCCGCCTTGACCGCGCGGTGCGCCTCTGCCTGAGCCAGTGCCAAAGTGTGTGCTGCTTTCAGAAAGTCGCTGAAGCTGGTTCGACAAGGCGGGAAAGCGCCTGCGGCATAACCCATGAATGCAATCGCCCAGGGCATGTTAAACGGCGCCCACATCGTGATTCGATCCCCGAGATGCTTGGCGAGAATGCCGGCATAATCCGCAAAGTAATTGGCTAGATCCCGGTTCGGCCAGCCTCCACGATCTTCGAGTGCCTGCGGAAGATCCCAGTGGTACATCGTGCACCAGGGCCGTATGCCTGCCTCGAGCAAAGCATCGACGAAGCGGCTGTAGAAATCCACCCCTTTCATGTTCGGGGCGCCCGTTCCGGTAGGCTGTATGCGCGGCCATGAGATGGAGAATCGCTGGCTCTTCTGGTTAAGCTTCTTGGCCATAGCGATGTCCTGCCGATAGAGGTGGTACTGATCGCAGGCAACATCTCCCGTCACGCCGCCTCTGACTTTCCCGGTTGTATGCGTGAATTTGTCCCAAATCGATTCGCCCTTGCCGTCCACATTCCATGCGCCTTCGTTTTGGTAGGAGGCCGTGGCAGTTCCCCAAAGAAAACCTTCCGGAAAACGAGCGCTCTGGATCAGCGAATCCGGTACTGCCCCAGGAACTTGATCTGCGGAGAATGGCGCACCGTAGCTAAAGTGGCGAGACAGCGCAGCACCTGCTGCTGCTGCGAGAGAACGAGCTGCAAATTGGCGGCGGTCCATAATCTTTCCTTTCAAGCACCTGACAGAATACTCCCCACGTGGGCACCGTAGGCCGCCAGATGAATCAACTTTTCTTTCGCTGTTTTGCAGATAATTAGCCACCGTTGGTGCACCATAAAACCAATGCTGCTTTCTGGCAGAACACTGCGGCTGTCTCCGCCTGCAAAAACGCGGATTTACCCACCCCCCTGACGGGAAGTAACTTTAGAGGCAAAGAATTTTGCAGATAATTACCGGCTTCTATGAAACAGGAGAGGAACCCCCTGAAAAACGCGACCGTAGCGACGGCGCTGCGCCAGCCATGTCAAGTCCCAGACGCACAAACGCGCCCGCTTTGACGGACGCGTTTCATGTCACCAAAGCTATCGAGTGAAGAAATTCCTAGCGACCGAAGTGCGTCGCGTTCTTCTCGGTAAAGTGTGCCCACTTCTCCGGCAGGTCATCCTGCGCGAAGATGGCCGATACCGGGCACGCCGGAACGCACGCTCCGCAATCGATGCACTCCACCGGATCGATGAACAGTTGATCGACTTCGCCGTGGCCCGCTTCGTCTTTCTTGGGGTGGATGCAATCCACAGGACATGCGTCTACACAAGCTGTGTCCTTGGTGCCGATACAAGGTTCTGCAATGATGTATGCCATCTTGATCTCTCCGGAGAGTGAAGTCTCGACGTGATAGTAGCACACGTCCCCAAGGGCTGACTCGCCCCCGGATCAACCCCGTTTTGCCATGCGGGAATCAGAAAAAACCGCGCGGCGCTCTCAGCCCTCAATGAGCGCCATCTTCAGTTACCTCAGCGGCCTGCCCGCTCGGCCCTCTGCGCGGCAAACTCTTCCGGCGTTGGGATCGGCGTCAGGTCCCGCCCGGCGAACATGTCCTGGAAGAAGCCGACCATCTCATCGTGGATAAGCCCATTCGAAGCCAAAACTTCTCTGCTTTCCAACTGAACACGGCTTCCAGAGAAGTCGGTCACTCGTCCGCCCGCTTCCTCCACCAGCAAAATGCCTGCTGCCGTATCCCACGGGTTCAGATTGAACTCCCAAAAAGCTTCCAACCGTCCCGAAGCAACATAGGCCAGGTCCAGCGCAGCCGATCCGGCCCGCCGAACGCCGTGCGAACGCAGCGTGAACTCATGGTAGAAGTGGATGTTTGGGCTCTGGTGCCGTTTGCGGCTCGGGAACCCCGTAGAAACCAGCGCCTCCGCCAGATCGGGAATGCGCGACGCCCGCGTCGGCTTACCATTCAGCCAGGCGCCGCATCCGTGCTCGGCGGTAAACAATTCGTCCCGCATCGGGTCGTAGATTACTGCTGCAACAAGGGCTCCATCCTGCTCCGGCGCAAGGCCCGCAGGCCGCTGCTCAAGCCCCATCGAAACGCAAAACTGAGGGAACCCATGCGCAAAATTGGTAGTCCCATCCAGCGGATCGACATACCAGCGAAACTCCCGCTCAAGTTTTTCGCGCGTGCCCTCTTCCCCAAACATGCCGTGGTCGGGAAACACTTCTGAGAGTCGCGTTCGGATAAGCTTCTCAACGGTGCGATCTGCAACCGTCACCAGGTCCACGTCGCCCTTGTACTCGGTTGCCACTCCCTCAGAGAAGAACTGACGCAACCGCGCGCCGGCCTCCCGCGCAATCTCCGCGGCCTTCGGTACCCAGGTGAAATTGGGAGAAAGATCCGGGACCACGCTGCTCAAGACACTGCCTTGCTGTTGACCGGGTCTTCCATCGCCGGTCGCGGTGCGCGCCGTTTGCTCGCCTCAGTGATGGTTTCGATCTGGTGCTTATAGATGAAGAGATTGGGCTTTCCCTCCCGGGTCAGCCGCAGCATCCCGTCGTCGAAGTACTCGATCCACCCGCGCACGATCTCCCCGCCGCGAAGCTTCACAGAGACCGCAACTTGCCGTTCACTCAGAGAGCGCAGATAGAGAGCCTCCTGCCCGGTTTCACCCGGCGGAGGTGCCTTGGAATGACGGCGCGAGGGAATTAGAGGAGTCATGATGCAATTTTAGATGCAAATGGCAACAACAAGGTAAAAACCATCGTGGGAATATGTGAACCCATGATCCGGCGAGGGCCGAAGCGCCGAATCCATCGGATCTCACACTGATTCTCAACTCAGACAACCCGTCGCAATCACGCCAACTCTCATAGCAGAGCCGAGTGATCGATGCGCGGTGCCAATGCACGAATGGGGCAAGTGCAAGCTAAATGCGACCGCTAAATTTCAACCCAAGAGGAGAAACCATGAAGTTGTTTTCAGCCCATATCGAAGATCTACAAGCCCTTTACATAGCCAACCTGAAGAAAGCCCTGGATATGGAACAGAAGATCACAAATTCCCTCCCCGATCTGATTGCGAACTCAACGGATTCAGAATTGTCCGAAGCATTCCGTATTCATCTAGAGGAAACCCGCGGGCACGTTTCCAAGGTCGAAATGCTGCTGCGCCGCCTCGTTGGCGACGCAGAAACAGAAACCTGCAAGGTCATCAACGGCCTCTCCACCGAGGCCTCAGACACCATCAAGGACGTGGAGGATACTTCAGTACGCGACATCGCCTTGATCGGCGCAGCGCAACAGGTCGAGCACCACGAGATCGCAGTCTACGGCACTCTTCGCCGCTGGGCCGACCTTCTGGGCCTCGAAGAGGATGCCAATGTGCTCGAATCCATCGAAGCCGATGAAATAAATGCTGATGAAATTCTTACCGGCATCTCGGACCGGGTGAACCTCGTCGCCGCAGCATAAAGCAGCATAGAAACGCGGGCGGCGAACCTCAGGCTCGCCGCCCAAACTTATCTACACCTTGCGTTTCGTCGCAGCAGACGGATGCTTCCGGGATGGTTTCTTCCGGCTTCCGCTGCTCGACGCCAGCTCGCGCGTCACGGCGGCTCGCCCTCTCCTCCGGTGCACGACTGGCGGACGAAGCGTAGCGCTAACACGTCGCTCGGCCACACCAGGGTCGTCAGGATATTGCGGATCGAGCATCGCGATCACCGCGATCGCCCGCGTGCGATAGAGCCTCGCCCACTGACTATGGATCAAAGATGCCTGGACAGCTTTCCAGTGCTCAGCATCCGATCCATCCGGATTCGTCCCGTCCGGATTCGGCGTCGCATCCCCAGTGTCCGCAACCGCGAGGCTCGAATCCGTGTTGATCAATGCCAGGAACTGGCTGAATTGCTCAAGGTTCACGCCCATCTGGTACACAAGCTGGCTCAACGCCATCTGTTGAGAGGCGCCCAACTGATCGAAATTGCGGCAGTACGCTCTCGCATTGTAAGCAGCCTGAATCGCCGAGATCCTTAGCAGCATGGTCGCTTCATCGTCGGTAATCTCCGGCGAGAGCGTCTTGATTCTCTTGCGGTACCCTTTGTACTTCCACTTCGCATACTGATTGCTGAACCGCTCAAGCATTGCCTGCAACCGCACCTGTTCCAATCCTGCCGCCTGCCAGAGTTCCGCTGAGGAGGGCTCGATAAAGGAATGAGGATTAAGCGGATCGCGCTGCGGATGCTCCCTCGCCGGAAGATCGAGACTGAATCCCGCGCCGATCAGAGGCCGGTGAGTCTTCGGATCCGGATAAGCTGCTAACACCCAGCCCTCGTGTCTGCGATCTCTCAAAATTTCGGTCAGCTCTTGCAGATTGAACTTCACGTCCGAGGTTTTGAAATCCACCAGCGTCTGCACCGTGACGGCCTCTGACGTGGCCTCTGACGCAGTCGCAGTAAACGCGCGGTGTCTCGCCCCCGGAAGTTTCGGAACCGATCAGATTACGCTGGACTCCCGCCTGGGACTCCCCGGCCGCCGGCGTCGCGGTCTGCCCCGACGCCTGCAGCGCCAAAGCGCATGCCAGCACCACAATGCTCAGATGCCGAGCAGTTGTCCCCATGAATACCCCTGATTGCAAGAGCTGCACTAAGTTACACAATGGCTGAAAAAACTTCCGCGCGCAATGACTCTCGCTCAAGAAGAATGCGAAAGGTAATCAACCAAATCCGGCCAATGCCCGCTCATTTGCTCTTGCTCTGCGAATCGGCGTAATACCCGGTGCGATGCCGGATATTGAATGCATCCGGTGCAGCCCTGGGAATCGTCACCTGCAAGCGGTGAAACGTGCGCCCCGGCTCCTGGTTATGCGGGTAATAGCCCAGCAGGTATTGCGTTCGCAAGTCATCACTGACTCGCGCAAATGCCTTGTCGAGACCGCCTTCACTCGCGTAAAAGCTCTTCCCGCCAGTCTGCTCGGAAAGTGTGATGAGTGCATGCTCACCGCCAAGATCGCGACCCGCGCTTGCTTCGATTGGGACGTCGATAATGCTGTAGATCATCACTTCGCTGCGTAGAGCTTCTTCAAGGGCGTCAGAATAGGAGGTGCTCTTCGCGGTGTCTCCTCCGTCCGACACAAGAACCAATACTTTGCGTCCTTCTTTCGGTCCCAGGCGACTGGCGCCAAGATAGACAGCGTCATACAGGGCCGTTGCATCACCGCCTCGAAGGCGGTCGAGACCGTGATCGATCTGCGAGACCTTATTTGTGAACGGAGTCAGTTCGCGCACATAGGTTGCGAATTCCAGCAGACTCATCTGGTCCTGTGAACGCATGAGCGCATGGACAAATTTCCGCGATGCAGAAATATCAAGCTGCCTGTCCTTGAATACGCTGCCGCTCGTATCGATGGCCAGGGTCAGATTCAACGCCAACTCAGATTGACGCTCAAACACTTGGATCGTTTGAGGACGCCCATCCTCGCTGATCGCAAAGTCCTTCTGGCTGAGGCCACCCACGATTGCCCCGGTCGAATCGGTGACGTTGACAAATACATTGACCAGTTTTACGTCGAGCCGCAAAGGAGCGTCCTGTGCAGCCGCTGTCATCGCCAGACCTATCGCAATTGCAAGTAACATCCATCGACAGCCGATTCGCTTCCCCTTACGCCGACGGAGCATCTGGATCCTCCACGGCAAACCCCGCGGGAAAGGGCTCGCCATCCGCCCAAACCACGCCGTCTACAAACGTTTCCTTCTTCCAGATGGGAACCGTCTTCTTGAGCGTATCGATCAGCCACCGGCTCGCTTCGTACGCCTGCGCTCGATGCGCCGAAGCCACCACTATCAACACGCTGGTCTCTCCCACCGTCAGTCTTCCCAACCGATGAACGATCATCACCTGCCGCACACTAAAACGGCTCCGGGCCTCGCGGGCAAGTTCGTCCATCTGTTTCAAGGCCATCTCTTCGTAGGCCTCATAGTCCAGATACAGCGTTTGGCGTCCCCGCGAATGATTGCGGACGATCCCATCAAAAACAACAACCGCGCCATCCTCGCCGCGCTTCGCCGCAGCAACGAGCTTTTCAGCATCAATCGGCTCTCTTGTCAGTGCGGTTGCCACTGACGTATCCGCCTCAGTCGGCGCATCCGATTTTCCCGCACTGCCTCCAGAAACAGGCGGCAACAAACCCACCTCGTCTTCGTTGCGAAGCACCTGGCTCGGATTGGCATACTCGGCATTCACGCTCACCGCAATTCCGCGCAGTTGCACTGCGGGATTGCGTGCCCCGATCCGCACAAGCAACTCCGCGACCGTAGCGTCGCCCGCCAACTCGACAACAAACGCGTCAGAGCCTAGAGATTCTCTCAAAATGCCAAAGGGAAAAACTCGCACCTGCATCGTATTGAAAGCATACCGCCTGCGAGTTAGACGGATGAACCGGGATTCAGTCGATGTGTCTGCTGGTTCTCTTCTTTCTCCCATAAAAAAAGGCCGGCAGATTCGCCGGCCTTTTCCAAATGCGGAACGCTGGGTTATGCAGCTGCTTCGGCGCCTCTCTCGGGCACGATCGGCGTTACATCCGGCCGGGCCTTCAAAAGCGGCAGAGCTACCGCCAGCACATCTTCGATGCGGCTTGCATAGTGGATCGACACGCCGGCAATCATCTCTGGCGTCAGATCCTCTTCCACGTCCTGTCGATTTTCGGCAGGCAGGATAATGGTTTCCACTCCCGCCCGGCGCGCCGCCAGGAATTTTTCCTTGATGCCGCCCACCGGCAGCACATTCCCGCTCAACGTAATTTCGCCTGTCATCGCGGTCAGCGGGCGCACCGGAGTATCCGTCAGCAACGATGCGAGCACCGTCGCCATGGTCACGCCGGCCGATGGTCCATCCTTCGGGATCGCTCCCGCAGGCACGTGAATGTGCAGATCGATCTCATTGGTGAAGTCCTCCGCCAGTCCCAGCAGCGCTGCGTTCGAGCGCACCCAGGTCAATGCGGCCTGCATCGACTCCTGCATCACTTCGCCAATCTGACCCGTCATCCTGAAGCCGCCCTTGCCCTTCATCTTGTTTGCCTCGATGAAGAGAATGTCGCCTCCGGCCGGCGTCCAGGCAAGGCCAACCGCCACTCCCGGCCGCTTCACGCGCTCCGCAACCTCAGTCTCCACGCGGACCTGAATGTTGCCAAGGAAGTCCTTCAGCACATCGCGGTTCACCACGAGTTTTTCGGTCTTGCCCTCGACAACGCGGCGAGCCTGCTTTCTGCAAACGGTGCCGATCACCTGCTCCAGCTTGCGTACGCCCGCTTCGCGCGTGTAGTGGCGCACGATATGGCGTATCGCCTGCTCAGGAAACTCGATCTGGTCAACCGTGATTCCATTCGCCTTGATCTGACGCGGAACCAGGTAGCGATTCGCAATGTGCACCTTTTCCTCTTCGCTGTACCCTTGCAGAGGAATCAGTTCCATGCGGTCAAGCAACGGCGGCGGAACAGGGTCGAGCATGTTCGCCGTGCAGATAAACAGCACCTTCGACAAATCGAACGGCACGTCGAGATAGTTGTCTCGGAACGTGTTGTTCTGCTCCGGATCCAGCGTCTCCAGCAGAGCAGACGCGGGGTCGCCACGGAAGTCGCGGCCGAGCTTATCCACCTCATCAAGCATGATCACAGGGTCGTTGGTTTCCGCCCTGCGAATGCTTTGGATGATCTGGCCCGGCAGCGCTCCTATATAGGTGCGCCGATGACCACGGATCTCGGCCTCGTCGTGCATGCCGCCAAGCGAGATGCGCTGAAACTTCCGGCCCAGCGCGCGCGCGATCGATCTGCCCAAGCTTGTCTTGCCCACGCCTGGAGGTCCGACAAAGCAAAGAATCGGTCCCTTCATGTCCGGCTTAAGTTCCAGCACGCTGAGGTAGTCGAGAATGCGGTCCTTGACCTTCTTCAGTTCATAGTGATCTTCATCCAGAATCTCTCTGGCCTTGTTGATATCGATCTTCGAGCCTGAGCTCTTCGCCCAGGGCAACACTGCAAGCCATTCAATGTAATTGCGCGTGAGCGAATAGTCGGCGGCCATCGGAGACATGCGCGAAAGCCGCGACAGTTCCTTCAGCGCTTCCTTCTTCACGTCTTCCGGCATTCCGGCGTCGTCGATCTTCTTGCGAAGATCGTCAACCTCGCGCTGGCCCTCGTCCTGCTCGCCGAGTTCCTTCTGGATCGCCTTCATCTGCTCGCGCAGATAGTAATCGCGCTGCGACTGCTGTACCTGGTCCTGAACTTCACTCTGGATTTTCGTGCGCAGCTGCTGCACCTCTAGCTCTTTCGCCAGGTGCTTCGTCAGCTGATCCAACCGCGCCGGAACGCTCGGGGTCTCCAGCAATTGCTGTTTGTCGTCCGTGGTCAGGAACGGCAAGGACGAAGCCACGAAATCCACCAGGCGGCTGGGTTCTTCGATATTCCCCGCGATGGTCCGCAACTCATCTGAGAGTGTCGCCGACTCGGAAACAATCTGCTGGAATTGCCCAACGACGTTCCGAACCAGTGCCTCAACGCTCGAAGTGGTCTCCGGCTCAACGTCTTCCACCGTCTCGATTTCGGCGATCATGAAGGGCTCGGTCTGAACGTAGCGCACCAGCCGCACACGCTCCACGCCTTCCGTGAAGACGAATCGGCTCTGGTTGGGCATCCGCACAACCTTGTGCACCGTCGCCAGGGTTCCGACGTTGTGAAGATCCTCCGGCTTTGGTGCATCCAGCCGGGGGTCAAGCTGTGCGGTCACGATAATCGACCGCTCGTCAGCCAACGACTCGATCAGCTGAATAGAGCTTTCCCGGCCAACTGTAAGCGGCAGAACAGCATGCGGGAAAAGTACCGTGTCACGGACAGGTAGAACCGGTATACGACGCGGGTTCCCTTTCGTCTGGGAACTCTCGGGCGGCAATATGGAAGGCTGATTTTGCATTGAGTGTCCTTCTATCAACTTTCCTTCATTAGACATTGCAGAAACCGAAAAGTTTCACAAAGTCCCTTTCTGGCCTTCTGCCCGACGTTGACCGTGTTCTAAACATCTGAATACGCTGGGTTCACCGTTCCCGTTCCCTCGCTGCGAGACATCGAGCAAGCTAAACAGGCCGATACATCGTCGGTTAGACAATGTATCGGCCGAAAAGTCCAAAGAATGATTTGCCTCGCTCCCACATCCCCCGGGAGCGCAAGCCTGAAGAAAACAGTCTGCTACTCCGGGCTCGCCGACCCGTCTTCCTGCTTAATCGCCGATTCGATTCGATCCCACAATCCCTCTTCGGGCTGCTGAATCGGGAAAAGTTGCCGCGCAGCCTCTGCGATAGTCTCCAGATCGTTCAGGAGAGCCCGGCAGAGATCGCAATTCTGCAGATGCGGGTGGTCTTGCAGGTCCGCTCCTGAGCCGATCAGGTCAGACATCTGCTCCTGGAACTCCTGACAGCTCATCGATTTGGGGTCTACGGTCATCGCCGTCCCCCCTTCCGGAGAGAGATTCGGAGCGCATCACGCAATTTCAGGCGGGCTTTGTGCAACTGGGACTTACTATTTCCGACAGAACAGTCAAGCATGGCGGCTATCTCATTATGCTCAAACCCCTCAACATCGTGAAGCACAAAAATGAGACGATATCCAGCCGGCAGGGCCGCAACAGCTCTTTCCAGGGCCAAACGGTCAATAGAACCGGTAAGGGAAAGATCGGGCGCGCCAAAGCTGCGGCCGGGACCGTCGTCGTAAGACGGCTCCATAGCCTCGTCCAACGACATCAACGGCAGGCCCTTTTTCCGCAGATGCATTAAGACGACGTTGATCGACAAGCGATGAAGCCATGTGGAAAACGCCGAGTCGCCGCGAAACGTCGCGATTTTGCGATGAAGCTGAAGAAATGCTTCCTGGGTGAGGTCTTCGGCCTCGGCAACGTTACCCACCATACGCAAACAGAGCGAATAAATGCGTCTCTTGTGCAGGGAGTAGAGGTGAGCAAATGCGTGGTGGTCGCCCGCCTGCGCTTTGGCCAAAATCTCGGCCTCGGGCGAAAGCGGTGGCGAAACCCGTACCTCGGCTGCAGGGTCGCGTAGCTGAACCGCGCTCTCCGCTTCCTTGACGGGTTCGGTTGTGGACGCTTCCTGTGTCTGCTTTTGAAACCGGGAACGGGGCATGCGCTTCCTTTGGGGAGGGGAGTCAATCGCACTGTAAGTCGAGTATTGCTGCGCCAAGCTTCTTTCCTCGTTAGTATAAAGGTGCAGCAGTAAATGTTGGAGCTGCGGCAGAGAAGCGCCGGGAGACGATCCTCGAGATACTTTGTTTGATGCAGTTCAACGACTTGGCGGGTGGTTGTTGCCGATTTTTTCTGGAGAAGAAGTGGGAAAGGCAAAGTCGGTTTGGCAGTTCGGGCCTCCTGTCGTGCATAGGATGCTGCCAAGATGGCTTCTTTTCTTCTCACTGGTCGCAACCTTTGGCCGCGGCCAGGATCCAACCAGTACGAACTCACAGCCCCTAAATCCCCCCACCTTAGCCCCGTCCGTCGAAACACTGGCTGCATTTATCGGACTGCGCGTAACTCGGATCTCCTATGAAGGCGTGGCAGTCGAGCGGCTCCGGCCAATCCCTGACCATCTCGCACAAAAAGTCGGTGCGCCATTAACCAGGGAGAACCTTGCACAGTGCCTCCATCAGCTGTTTGCCACCGGCTTGTTCGAAACCATCAGCGCGGACGCCAGCCGGGAAGAAGATGGCGTTGCAATCGTGTTCAAAGGTGAACCGAGATTTTTTGTCGGAACAGTGAAGGTGGATGGCGCAAAAGGCGCCACAATGAACACCCAGTTGGAACACGCCAGTCGATTGTTGGCCGGTACCCGATTTACCAGGGAGCGAGCGGAGCGGGCCCTTGGTTTGATGCGTCAAGCAATGGCAGACAACGGATTCCATGAGCCCGTAATTGTTTACCACCTGACGGAGCACCCCGAAGAACAACTGGTTGATATTGCGTTCCAGGTCACATCTGGCCCCCAGGCGCGAGTAGGCGACGTTTCAGTTTCCGGCGATTCCGGAATGACGTTGGACGAGTTTCATCGAGCTGCGCACATACAGGCCGGAAACCTTGTCACTCACGACACAGGAAATCGAGCATTGAGCGGCGTCCTCAAGCACTACCGGAAGCAGGAGAGACTGGAAGCCGAAATCAAGCTCGAGTCACAGGACTATGTGAAAGCGACCAAAAGAAACAACTTTCGCTTCTCGGCGATCCGGGGACCTGTTGTGCAAGTCAGAGTTGAGGGAGCAAAAATCAGCGGGGAACGGCTCAAGCGCGCGATCCCGGTGTTTGAAGAAGGCACGGTCGACGAGGATTTGTTGAATGAAGGCAATCGCCGGTTGCGGGATTATTACCAGCGCCTCGGCTATTTCGATGTAAAGGTTGAACACGAGCGCGACACTCCGTCCTCAGACACGGTTTTGATTCTCTACAAGATTTCGCTTGGGTCGCGCCGCCGGGTGCAAAGTGTTTCTGTGGCCGGAAACCATTACTTCGATTCAAAGACATTGGAGTTGTTGCTGAGCGTTCACGCCGCCGATCAATTGGACCGCCACGGATCCTACAGCCAGGCACTGGTGGTTGCGGATATCAACGCGCTCCAGGCGGTCTACCAGAACAACGGCTTTTCCAAAGTGGAGATCACGCCTGAAACATCGACCAACGCCACGCCGAATGCAAACGCACCAGGACAAGGACAGTCGCGCAATACTGCGGAACCTCTTTCCGTGGTTTACAACATAGTGGAAGGACAGCAGCAACGCGTGGGTTTGCTCAAACTGGATGGGGCCGTCAAATCCAGTGAAGAGAAATTGCTTGCCTTGATGAACACAGCACCGGGACAGTTACTTTCACCTCAGAACCTTGCTGGCGACCGCGATGCTCTTCTGACCGATTATCTGAGTCGAGGTTTCGACCAGGTCCACATCGAAGTTGAGCAGCAGACGCAGGCCGCGGATTCGACCAAAGTCGATGTTGTCTTTCACATCGCGGAAGGGCAACAGATTTTTGTACGCAAAGTGCTCCTGACAGGTCTTCATTACACACGTCCGGATACGGTGGCGCGCGGAATAACATTGCTCCCCGGCAACCCTCTCAACCAGTCGGCTCTCGGCCAGACCCAGCGGAATCTCTACGAATACGCGCTTTTCAACGAAGTTAACACCGCCGTCCAAAACCCTAACGGAGCAGAGCCGTACAAGACCGTGCTGCTGCAGGCAACGGAAGCGCGACGATGGGCCTTGACCTACGGTCTGGGCTTCGAGGCGCAGACAGGAACTCCGCAGAACAACTGTAAGGGCATCAGCAGTGCGAGTGGCACAAGCTGCAATCCCAACGGAAAGACCGGCATCAGTCCCCGTGTGCTGTTTGACGTGACCCGCAACAACCTCTTCGGACGCGAGCAATCCGCATCACTGCGCTCAACCTATGGCCTCCTTGAACAAAACATCAACCTTCTCTTCCAGAACCCTCGATTTCATGGCAACCAGGACTTTGGCCTCACATTCTCGGGGGGCTACGCCAACAGCCAAGACGTGACGACCTACGTCGCGTCCAAGTTGGAGGCCAGTATGCGTGTAACGGAGCGCTTCACAAAACCCAACTCCCGCATATCCAAGGCCAATACGTTTATTTATGAATTCAGCTTTCGCCGCGTGAAGGTTGCCGAAGAGAGTCTCCAGGTCGGTCCAAGCGAAATCGAGGCGCTGTCCACGGCTGTACGCGTCGCGGGTCCCGGGGTCACATGGGTTCGCGACACGCGCGATTCTCCTCTTGATGCGCATCGCGGGACCTATTTCAGTTTTCAAGAGTTCCTCTCGAATGCGGACTTCGGGGCTCAAGCGGAATTCAATCGACTTGACCTTTCGAACTCGAGTTACTACGGGTTCCGTAAGGACCGCTTCGTTCTCGCCCGCAACACGCGCTACGGTCAGGAAAGAGCCTACGGGGCGCCTTCGGCCCGGCTCATTCCTCTTCCTGAACGCCTGTACTCTGGCGGCCCCAGTTCGCTGCGCGGCTTTTCCTTCAATGCAGCCGGACCTAGGGATCCTGAGACCGGATTCCCTATCGGCGGCGCCGGTGCTTTGACCAATAGCACCGAGATGAGATTGCCTCCGCCCATGCTTCCCTTCGTCGGCGATACCGTTAGCTTTGTGCTCTTTCACGACATGGGCAATATCTTCACCAACGCGGGCGATGCTTGGATCAGCGCACTGCGTATTCACCAGCCAGACCGCGATAACTGCAAGATCCTCAACGATCCTCCCGTCCCGAATCCGGTGCCCCCGGGGCCGACAACCTCAACCGGAACTCAAGGCCTCTGCAGCTTCGACTATTTCTCACACACGGCAGGGCTTGGCGTGCGTTACCATACCCCGGTTGGGCCGATCCGCGTAGACTTCAGCTACAACCTGAACCCGCCGATCTACCCCGTGAACATCGACTATTCGTTGTCGGTTCCTGATTCGCAGCCACACGTGGGGCAGGCGGGTCACTTCAACTTCTTCTTCAGCCTGGGACAGACTTTCTGATGGCAATGCCACGCATATTTCCGTTCCCCATCGCAGCAATCTTTGCCACGCGACAATGGCTCGTCGCTGCTGTTCTTGCACTGGGTATTTCGCAGGGGAAAACGCAAACGGGAAATCCGGGCCCACGAGATACCGCTCCGGTAACTCTGGATCGCGTCGTAGCAGTTGTGAATCACAAAGCTATTCTGGCCAGTGACATCGAAGACGAGATTCAGCTCTCCGTCCTCGATCCCAGCCGCGCTGGACTTGGCGAACTCACGGCACCGAGGGCCTTGCAGCAGTTGATTAGCCGTTCGCTCATCGAACAGCAGATCCATCAAGACGACATCCCATCCGAACAACCTTCAGAAGAAGAAGTTGTCGCACGACTCAAGGCGATTCGAACGCAGTTGCCCACTTGTGTTCGCCACAATTGCAGTTCAGACGCAGGGTGGAATGCATTCCTCGCGAGCCACGGTCTCACTCAGGATAGGGTGCAAACCTATTTGCGCAATCGGCTCGAGGTTCTCCGCTTCATTGAACTTCGCTTCCGCCAGGGCATTCGCATTTCTCCAGAAGAAATTAGCGCTTATTATCGTGAGAAACTTCTGCCGCTGTATCCTGCGGGTCAAACTGTGCCACCGCTCGATCAGGTCGCCCCACGCATCCAGGAGATATTGCTGCAGCAACAGGTGAATACCCTATTTGATGGCTGGCTTGATAACCTTCGCAAGCAGGGCGAGATCGAAGTGCTCGATCCCTCGCTCGACGATCCTGAAAAGCCAACCCAACCTGGGACGACGGCACAATGAGCGACCAGGAGCCAATGAGCTCTCTAGACCCCCAGGCGCCGCATGAGGAGCCCGCAGAGCCAGTGCCCTCGCGGCGTAAATATCTGCGACATATCCTCTGGACGAGCACAGGCATCACGATTGTCCTGCTTGTTTCCATCGTCGGCCTCTTCTTGTGGGCCAGCTCCGCGAATTTTGAAAACATGGTTCGCAAGCGACTCGTCGCACGGATCGCATCCGCCACGGGCGGCCGAGTCGAGATTGCATCGTTCCATTGGAATCTTCTCAGTCTCGAAGCAGAAGTAGGCGGGATCGTCATTCATGGCCTTGAGGCACCGGGCGAAGCGCCATACGCCCAGGTAGACTCTCTCCGCGTGCAGGTGAACGTTCTGGGTGTGTTGAGTCCCCGCATTCTCCTCCGCAATCTTGCGATTGTTCGCCCGCGGCTTCACCTGATCGTCTATCCCGACGGATCCACCAACCAGCCTCAACCACGCGTGCAGGCGAGCACAACTGGCCATCCGCTGGATACATTCTTTGATCTTCAGGCCGGCCGCGTCGTCGTGGAGCAAGGAGTCTTGGACGACGATAATCGCGCCGCAGATTTCGATTTTCAGAGTCGCCGAATCCCTCTCGACTTTTCTGCCAATGAAGTCTCTCTCCGTCTCTCCTATGTTCCGGTGAACCTCAAGAACCCTGAAAGTTACCACGTCGAGGCGAGCGCGCGGAATCTGCATCTCATGCGTGGCGCGGTTTCTCACCTTGCGGCCTCCCCTGTCGACGGAAATGTCCAGGCAACGCTCGATTTGACGCGAAACGCCGTCTATCTGCGTTCCCTGCGACTAACGGCATCCAGCAAAGGCAGTACCGACTATGTTTTGAATATTGCCGGCCAACTCACCAATTTCGACCGTCCACGATGGCAGGCTACTGTCAAGGGCGACGTCGACCTTCGTCTCATGGAGCCGATCACCGGATATGCATTCACGCCAGAAGGCATAGCCAGCCTTGACATGGCCGCACAAGGATATGCAGGCCAGTTTCGCGCTGACGGCACGGTTCATGCCGAGAACGCCTCTTACGTTGGTCCGGGCGTGACCGCTCGGGGTGTAGGGTTGGACGCCAGAATTCATGCTGACCCTGAGCGACTCCTGATTACGTCAGTAGTTGCGCGATTGCGCCAGGGAGGACAACTCGAAGGCGACGTATTACTGGATCACTGGGTCGCCCCGATCCCCGGCACACCCGAGATGCGAGCCGCAACACCGCCGCCAATCAAGCGGTCGAACGGTTCGAAAGCAAAGCCAAAAACCGAAATAGTCCAAAACGCACCCGCGCCCGTTTCACCGGACCTTCACACCAACGGCAAAGTCGATGCAGTGCTCAAGAACGTTTCCCTTGACACAATCCTGGATATCGTTGGTGAGCCACCCTTCCGGCGGCTCGGCCTCGATGCTCGTTTTAACGGCTCGGCCGCGGCAGTTTGGACCAACGGTGATGTTCGCACCCTTTCCGTCACATCGAAGTTGAATGTCAATTCATCTGGAAAGTCTCTCCCCGACGAAGTCCCGGTAACGGGCGCGATCGACGCAACATACACTCAGCGCGATGGAGGCGTGGACGTTCGCCGGCTCGAAATCAAGCTGCCGGCGAGCAATCTTCAAGCGCACGGTCATCTGGGTGCATATCCCCTCAGCAGTCCCACCGGCATCTTCGTGGACTTTGAATCGGGCGACCTGAGCGAGTTCGATGCCCTCTTTATGGACTTGGGGTTGACTCACAATGGAAAGGCCGGCATAGATGCCCTTCCTGTTTCCCTAGATGGGGAAGGCAATTTTCATGGAACGTGGTCGGGCTCAGTCGTTGATCCGCACATTGCAGGCAGAGTCGAAGCGACGAACCTTGTAATTGAAATGCCTTCGAGCGATAGCTCCACCGCGGCTCACACCATCCATTTCGACAGCGTCAGCGCAACCGGCTCTTACTCGGCTCAAAGGATTAATGTCGAACAAGGCCAATTGCACCAAAATCAAGCGACCATCGACCTTAGTGGGTCTCTTTCCGCGGCGGAGCCCATTCGTGGATCAGCAGGAAGACCGGCGTTCGATTCAAATTCGCGTCTCGACGCTCACCTTCGAGCCGCAAATGTCAAGGTGGATGATCTACAGCCACTCATCGAAGCAAAGATCCCACTCACAGGCTTGCTAAGTGCGCAGATCGACGCCAACGGGCCAATCCAAAAGCTGAATGGCAACGGATCGGTAGATCTCGACCGCGGCGCGGTTTATGGTGAGCCGGTTGCGCATATTCGCGCCGAGGGCAAGATCGTCAACCAGGTAGTGCAAATTGCAAAAGTGACCGTCAATGACGAAGCCGGAAAGATAACAGGTTGGGGAAGCTACGATATTCCCTCCCACAAATTTCATTTGGATGCGCGAGCTGCCGGACTCGATTTGGCTAAGATTCAACGGATTCGCGATCAGAATTTGCAGGTCGCGGGCAATCTCGGCTTCTCGATCACCAGCTCTGGAACCTTCGATGATCCACGCCTTGAAGGACACGCCACCATGACAGGCCTGATCGTGAGCGGAGAGCCGTTTGGCGGTGTCGAAGTGTTTGCACACGCTGAAAACCATAAATTGACTTACGACATAAAGACCCGGCTTGAGGCTACCGAACTTTCCGCATACGGTCAGACCGATTTGAGAGGGGACAACGAAACAGAAGCAACACTCAATTTCTCGCGATTCAATATTGGCGCAATCCTTAAGCTCGCCCACATAAACGCCCTTACAGGCGAATCCGCATTAGCTGGCAAAGTCACGGTTCACGGGCCCCTGAGACGACCGGAACAGCTTCGTGGAGAAGCGCTTCTAAAAGACGCGACAGTTACGATTGCAGGCGTCCATCTCCGCAGCGAAGGCGACGTTCACGCGACTTTGGCGGACGGGCGCATCAGTCTCGACCCGCTGCACATCACTGGAGAAGAGACTGATCTGCGCCTGCAAGGCGGCGTAAACCTCAGGGACAAACAACAGTTGGATCTCGCGGCAAGTGGTTCTGTCAATTTGAAGCTGGCGGAGACAATAGATCCCGACCTGACCGCGACCGGTATGTGCACGTTCCGCGTCGAGGCACACGGGCCGATACAGAAACCAGGACTCACAGGTACCGTGGATTTCCAAAATGCCTCATTGGCGCTCGAAGACCTGCCCAATAGCCTTAGTCAGCTGCACGGGACGCTTGAATTCAATCAGGATCGGCTCGAAGTAAAATCGCTGACCGCCATGAGCGGTGGCGGACTGCTCAGCGTCTCAGGGTATCTTGCCTATCGGAACGGTGTTTACGCCGACCTCTCTCTCACAGGCAAAGGAATACGCATCCGCTATCCCCAGGGCGTTAGTTCAGCGGCAGACCTCAAATTGCAATTGCAGGGCCCGCAGAACAATTTGCTTCTGAGTGGCAGCGCGCTGATCACGCGATTCAGCGTCAGCTCTGAGATAGATTTCGTGGCCCTCGCGGCTCAAGCCACCAAGTCGCAGCCGGTAGCCCAATCCGACGCGCCTTCAAACCACATTCGGCTGGATGTTCGAGTTCAATCTTCGCCACAGTTAAACTTTCAAAACGCCTACGCGAAACTTGCAGGCGATGTTGACCTGCGCCTCCGAGGCACGGTCGCCTCGCCATCATTGTTGGGGCGCGTTTCTATCACCGAAGGTAGCGCAACGATTGCAGGAACCCGATACGAACTTCAGCGGGGAGAAATCAACTTCTCAAACCCTGTGCGGATACAGCCGCTCATCGATTTGAACGCGACCGCTCGCGTTGAGGACTACGACATTACCCTCGGCCTGCACGGTCCCGTTGACCAGCTTGCGGTAACTTATCGAAGTGATCCTCCGCTACCCGAAGCAGATGTCGTGGCCTTGCTTGCGCTCGGAAGAACGCAGGACCAGCAACGAATCTACACCCAGCAACAGCAGCAGCTCGCCTCCAATCCCGCAACTGACGTGCTCCTTGGCGGTGCTCTGAATGCCACCGTAAGCAGCCGTGTGCAGAAGTTATTTGGCGCTGGATCGGTGAAAGTAGATCCGAGTCATCTCGGAGTGCTGGGCAACTCGACTACGCGCATCACCGTCGAAGAGCAGTTGGGTAAGAATCTCACCTTCACGTACGCCACCGATGTGGATACGACCGCGCAGCAGTTGCTTCAGGCAGAAATTGCCATCAACCGGCATGTCTCGTTGTTGATTGCGCGCGACGAATCGGGCGTCTTCTCAATGGTGGTTAAGGCCACCCGCCGTTTCCGCTAGATTGATCTTCCTACCGTGCGCATTGCGAAGACCTCTATCTTGCACTTTTCAGGGGATATTTGGCGGCTGGAACCAACCCCGTAACCTTTCTCCGGAATCTGTGTCTATACGTCCGGAAGACGAAACCGGACCGCCGGCCAAGTCCCTGGTCGGCGGCCAAGGATGATTGCACATAGAAGGAGCTGCAATGAAAAGGACAATACTCATTTCCCCAGCCGCAATATTCGCGGCCACACTGACAGGGGCTCTCTTGAGCCTTCCTCAAGGCTCATTGGCTGCCCCGGTTTATAGCGCGCCTTCGGCACAACAAGATGGCGCCGGCAACGAAGCAGCCGCAAAACTGGATAAAACTCGATTCAAGGATGTAAAGGTAACTGTAGACAACGGCATCGCTACGCTGACCGGCACCGTGAGCCTATATGAATACAAGACCGAAGCCGAGAAGCGCGTACGCAAAGCGAAAGGCGTGAATGCGGTACGCAACCAGATTGAGGTGAGCGGACCTTCAATTTCCGACAATGAACTTAAAACCAAGTTGACCGAAAAACTGACTTACGACCGTGTAGGTTATGGCAATGCCTTCAACTCCATCTCCCTCAACGTCGAAAACGGCGTAGTTTCGTTGGGTGGGCATGCTCGCACCGATGTAGACAAGGACTCCGCCGTGGCACTTGTCTCCACTTATCCAGGCGTAAAGGAAGTGGTAGATGACATCGAAGTCGATCCAGTTTCGATCATGGATGACCAGGCCCGAATGCAAGTTGCGCGTGCCATCTATGGCTACCCTTCCCTGAACAAATACTCGATCGACCCCGCCAAACCCATCCGCATCTCGGTGCAAAACGGGCACGTGGAGCTTTTTGGTGTAGTCGATTCAGAAGCAGACAAGAATACAGCTGGGATCCGCGCGAACGGCGTTCCTGGAATCTTCAGTGTGAAGAACAACCTTCAGGTGGCAAGCCAGACAGAAGAAAAGTCTCGCGGCCAGGCTCAGAAGTAACTCCCCTGAGAACCGATCGCTGAATAATGGGGCACGGGACCGCAAGGTCAGTGCCCCAAATGCCATATCCGATATTTCCCCCGCTTAATAGCATTCCTGAAGTGACATTCACGAAATTGTAATCATAAAGAGCATTTTGTTCCTTACACTTATCTGGCCATGCTCACAGACGGACCTCTCACGATCGACCGCAAAGAAGGCAATTCGCCCACCACCCGAATCTTCTCGCTTTCAGGCCCGCTCACATTGCGGAATCTCTTTGAGTTCCAGACGGAACTTCGCAGCATGCAGCCGACAGGCCTCACCGTCATCGACCTCTCCGGCGTTCCCTATATGGATTCAGCCGGTATGGGCCTGGTCATGAACCACTACGTGCATTGCCAGACGCGTGGCGCCAAACTGGTCGTTTGCGGCGCAAACACGCGCGTAATGGATCTCTTCAAGGTCACCAAGGTCGACACGATTCTCCCCCTCACGGCCACCCTCGAAGAAGCCGAAGCTTGACCGCATCGAGTTGAACCTGCCGAAACCAACGAGCTGCCCCCGACCTCAATTACACTGAGACTTGGGACGACTCTCGATGGGCTTGATCCATAAAATCCGGACAACTTTGGAGATGATCAAGTGGGAGCATTCCATCTTCGCGCTGCCCTTTGCCCTGACTGCTGCTTTACTCGCGGCTCGCGGCGTGCCGGGTTGGCGCACTCTTGGTTTAATCCTTGTTGCGATGGTCACAGCGCGATCTTGCGCCATGGCATTCAATCGATGGGCCGACGCCGAACTGGATGCCGCTAATCCCCGTACCAGCAACCGCGCCATTCCAGCCGGCCTGCTGTCGCGCCAATTCGTTTTGGGCTTCACCATTTGTATGGCGATGGCATTTATTGCGGCCGCTGCCGAGTTGAACCGTCTCACGCTCTACCTTTCCCCACTTGTGCTGATTGTGCTGCTTGGATACAGCTATATGAAGCGCGTCACGCGCTGGTCACACCTCGTGCTTGGCCTGGCCCTCGGTCTTGCCCCGGCTGCCGCATGGATCGCGGTTCGTGGCAGCCTCGATCCACGCATACTTGTCCTTACCGCCGCGGTCACGCTTTGGGTCGGAGGTTTTGACGTGCTCTATGCCTGTCAGGATTTCGAACACGACCGCGCCGCCGGCCTCCACAGCCTTCCCCAGGCAATTGGCGTCCCGGCAGCCTTCTGGGCTGTGCGGGCAATGCATATCGCGATGCTGTGTCTACTGGTGTGGTTTGGCCGGCTCTTCGGCTTTGGCATCGCTGGATGGTTAGGAATCACCGCAGCAGGGCTACTCCTCGCTTATGAGCATTCGATCATTTCCCCACGAGATTTGCGTCGCCTCAACGCCGCATTCTTCACAATGAATGGCGTAATTGCGATGGTATTTCTTGCGTTCGTCGCCACTGATGTCTGGCTGCAGAGGTAACCTTCCATGTCATCCGAAACGATCTCACAAAAATCTGCCGTTGACTTGTGGTATGGTCCCAGAAAGCAAGGAACGACCGAGCCCCTCGCAACCGCCACATCTGAATCTACAGCAGGAGAAGCTGGCACCGGAATGAAGATTGCCATCCAGGGAGAACCGGGCTCATTCAGTCACGAAGCGGCGCTTAAATTGGTTTCCGATGCAGTCATAGTGCCCTGCTCCCTCTCCGCCGATGTGTTCAATGCTTTGTCTCAGGGATCCGTCGATGCCGCGGTCATTCCGATTGAAAATAGCCTGGCGGGTTCGGTTTTGGAGCACTTCGACTTGCTGCTCAATCACGATGTGATCGTGATACGCGAAACGCTGCTTCGCATCCGCCATAACCTCATTGCAGTTTCAGGCGCCACTATCGCAGACATCAATCGAGTCTTCTCTCATCCAGTCGCACTGGCTCAGTGCAGACGCTTTCTCGCTGACCACCCCGGAATGGAGTCCTTCGCGTTCTACGACACGGCCGGAAGCGTCAAGCAACTCGTCGAGTTCCGCGACCGCCATGCCGCGGCCATCGCGAGTGAAGCGGCGGCTTCGTATTATGGCGCGCAAATTCTCCAAGCCAACATCGAAGATAATCCCGAAAACTTTACGCGCTTCTTTCTCGTACGCCGTGCTGGCGATGCGATCCCCGACCCCGTGTCAAACAAGATCAGCCTTGCATTCTCGGTTGAAAACAAGCCGGGCTCTCTGGTGGCCGCATTGAATAAGCTTTCCGCCCTGGGCACCAACCTGACGAAGATCGAATCCCGCCCCGTTCACGGCAAGCCATGGGAATACATATTCTATGTGGATTGCCAGCTTCACACTGCCGGCGAGGCCGATCAGGCTGTCGCAGCCCTCAAATCGCACTGCGCAATGCTGAAGGAACTCGGCCGCTATCAGGAAGCGATGCGATAGGCGCGGACTGAGATGGGAATGTTCTGCCGAATATCAGACTCACAATGTCACAAAGAAGGGGCGGACCCAATCCGCCCCTTCTCGTTTGTCGCCTCAACTCGCAATTAGAAGTGGTACGCCACGCCAAGCGTCGGGATGTAAATGTTGTACCACTTGTTGGTTGTGAACTGCTTATTGTCAAAAGTCGGCACCTTGGTTACGAATGCGCGATATTCCGCTCGGATATCAAAACTAGGGCTGATCTCGTATGCAATGCCTCCGCCATACAGGCCACCGACAGAGGTCTGCTGCTTCACATCGAGCGATGTGGTCCCGGAGTTGCGGATCGGCAGAAAGATGAAGACGCCAGGCCCCGCTTCAACAAAAGGGTTGAATTTCTTGTAGGTAAAGCTGCGCACGTAGGCTGCTGATACCTCTTGCGTGCGAGTCAGCACCTGGTAATGGTTTGGATTTACGTAGTAGTTGATCGAGTTTTCGTAGGTAACGCCGTAGTTTGCCTCGAGCGCGCTCGAGGGCGTAAGCATGAACCGGTAGCTTGTCAACGCGCCGTAAGCCGCGTTTGAATGCACTTGTACGTTGGTCGATGAAGCGACAAACGGCTCAATAAGGGCGAATCCGCTGATGCTGATATCCTGCCGGCTCTCCTGAGCGCGGCCCACTGCAGTGCACACGGCCAGCAGTAAGGCAATAAGGGCGATCTTCTTCATTCGGTCTGGAACCTCGCGACTGCTCAACCGTCCGGCTGGCAACCAGGTTGTCGATTCCGGTGCGCCGGTTTCGTGCCGGGGCCCCGCTCTAACCATTGTAAATGGCCGGAGCGGTCCACACTGAATCGGGTGCGGCGGAATGGTCTAAGGCAATAGACGCAGAAATTACCAATTGGGCGTCTTTACCTGTTTCTTCTGCATCGCGTTACCCCGCTCTCTCAACGTGGTAATAAAATGGCGGTCCATGCTTCTGGGCCATCGACCTCACAGTGCGTAGAAATGCGCGCGCGGCATAGGAAAGAGTCGCTTGTCGCCGATGAACCAGCCGCAATACCCGCTTCATCTCCAACTCATCTACCGTGACTCCCACCAGGTCGCCCACTTCAAGCTCCCGGGCAACCGTAATGTGGGGCACCAGTGCCACTCCATTCCCCATCGCCACAAACCGCTTGATCGCCTCGATCGTGGGCAGGTCAATCTCCATGTTCAAAGGCGTTCGATAGCGTTGGAAGGTCTCGATCACTTTCTTGCGCAACGGCGAAGTCACATTGTGCGCGATAAAGTTTTCCTGGCCCAAATCGTTAATTGCAGACACGCCCGGCCCCTGCCAGCGGATGACTCGGGCTCACGATCAAGATCAGGCTGTCGTTATATACGGCAATCGTGCGAAACCGCTCCGGGTCAAGGCGGAAGGACACCACTCCAATCTCAAACGTTCGCAGGTTCAGCTCCTCGGGAATGCGGCTCGCCAGCATTCGGTGCACAGACACTCCGATTTGAGGGAATTCTTTGCGGAATTGGTCAATTGCCGGTAGCAAATACATGCATGTGTACTCGTTGGCCGCCAGTTGCAAGCGACCCCGTTCCAGGCTTTTCAACTCATCCAGTGCGCTTGACGCCTCGCGCCGCAGCGCCAGCAATCGTTGCGCATAATCGCGCAACAACTCTCCTGCTGCAGTCAACGACCCATCTCTCGCCGCCCTGTCAAAGAGCGTTTCCCCGACTGCCGTTTCTAGTTTGCGGATAACCTGGCTGACCGCCGGCTGGGTCCGATGCAGCCGGACAGCCGCTCGCGAGAAGCTTCGCTCCTCGGCAACCGCCAAAAATGTCTCTAGTTGGCTAAGCTCCATCGACGCTATCTCTCCTCTAACTCAAACAACTATAAGCGATTCTAATCGCTCGCCAAAAAATAATAACTTTGCGTTATACCCCCTGTTTGCGAGAAAATCATAGGGCAGAGGTCTTTCCCATAGGCGTGCACATGACATCAAAAATTCCAAATCACGTTGTTTTCTTCGACACAACCCTGCGCGACGGCGAGCAATCCCCTGGTTGCAGCATGACGACTCAGGAAAAGCTCACGATGGCCCACGCCCTCGAAGATTTGGGCGTCGACATCATTGAGGCGGGATTCGCGATGGCCTCCGAAGGCGATTTCGCTGCCATTGCCACAATCACCCAGGCCGTTCGCAAGCCGCGCATTGCATCTCTGGCGCGCGCCAAGAACGAAGACATTGAGATGGCCGCACGAGCTCTGCAGTTTGCCGACCGGTCGCGCATCCATGTCTTCCTGGCTTCGAGTGATCTCCACCTTGAATACAAACTCAAGATCAGCCGTCAAGAAGCTCTCGACCGCACAGCCGAATCGGTTAGGCTTGCCCGCTCCTTCGTTGACGACGTCGAGTTCTCGCCCGAAGATGCGACTCGCTCTGACCGGGGCTTTTTGATCGACATGGTCCGCGTAGCCATCGAGGCCGGAGCCACCACTATCAACATGCCGGATACGGTCGGTTACACGACCCCCGAGGAATACGGCCAGATGTTTCGCGAAGTCCGCGAGCGCATCCCCGCCGTCGATGCGGAGGGTATCATTCTCTCCTCTCATTGCCACGATGACCTTGGGCTTGCCGCAGCTAATTCGCTGGCCGCCATCACCGCCGGCGCACGCCAGGTCGAATGCACGATAAACGGCATCGGCGAGCGCGCAGGCAACGCGGCCCTCGAAGAGATCGCTTCGGCCCTTTATGTGCGCTCTGACCACTACGGAGTTGAAAGCAGCATCAAGCTGGACCAGCTCTATCCGACAAGCCAGGTGCTCGGCCAGATCATCACCTTCCGCCCATCGCCCAACAAGGCTATCGTTGGCGCGAATGCCTTCGCCCACGAGTCTGGGATTCATCAGCACGGAATGCTGGCTAACCCGCTTTGCTACGAAATCATGACGCCCGCGCTAGTCGGAGTCGCACGCACGCATCTCGTGCTCGGCAAACACTCCGGTCGCGCGGCCCTTCGCCATCGCCTCGAACAGCTCGGCTTCACACTCTCGCGAGAAGAGTTGCAGCAAACCTACTACCGTTTTGTCGCGCTCGCAGACCGCAAGAAGAGTATTTATGACCAGGACCTGGTAGGGATATTGCCTGACCAGATTCGCGAGCGTCGCAGTGAACCGGTCGCCGAACTCGATTAATCAACACGAATCAAATCTCTGGGAAACGAAATGAAGCTGAAGATCCTTGTAGTAGCAGGCGACGGTATCGGCCCCGAAGTAACCAGCGAAGCAGTTGCTGTGCTGAAAGAAGCAGCCGCGCTCGGAGGCCATGACTTCGTCTTCACCGAGCGCCGTATCGGCGGCGTTGCGATTGTGCAGGACGGTACCCCTCTGCCTGCTGAAACGCTGAACGAAGCGCTCGCGAGCGATGGTGTTCTTCTGGGCGCCGTCGGTGGCAATGAATTCAATTCCCTTCCGCCCGACAGGCGTCCTGAGGCCGGCCTGCTTCAACTCCGCGCCGCGCTCGGTGGATTCGCAAATCTCCGCCCTGCGTTTGCATTCAAAGAGCTTGCCGTCAACAGCCCGCTCCGCCCCGAGATCATTGATGGCGCCGACATTCTCTTCGTCCGCGAACTTCTCGGTGGACTTTATTTCGGCCAGCCGAGAGAGTGGGACAAGACCAAAGGTGAAGCGTGGAATACCATGCGCTACACCCGCGACGAAGTGGCCCGTGTCGCCCGCATCGCTTTCCAACTTGCCTCGCAGCGCCGCAAGAAGCTAACGAGTGTCGACAAGGCAAACGTTCTCGAAGTCTCCCAGCTCTGGCGCGCCACCGTGAATGAAGTTGCTGCAGAATTCCCCAATGTCGTTGTCGAACATCAATATGTCGACGCGATGTCTATGCACCTGATGAATCAGCCGCGCAACTATGACGTCGTCTTGACTGAAAATTTGTTCGGGGATATTTTGAGCGACGAGTCTGCGGTCATCACCGGATCGTTGGGCATGTTGCCTTCTGCGACCATCGGCGGAAAGGTCAACCTCTACGAGCCCGTTCATGGTTCGGCCCCCGACATTGCTGGCAAGGGCCTCGCCAATCCGCTTGGGGCCATTCTTACCGGCGCATTGATCCTTCGTCACTCTGCTGGACTCGAGGTGGAAGCTGCGGCTATCGAAACCGCTGTGCGCAAAGTGCTTGAACAGGGCTTCCGCACGCCAGACTTGGCTCGCGTGAATCCGCAGGGATTCCCGGTGCTATCGACAACAGAAATGGGCGCGAAGGTCCGCGAGACAGTAAAGACGCAGCTTCTCGCCGTTAGCTCCTGAACAGTGTTTTCCAAAGTCTTGTAACAGGGCACGACTTTAGTCGTGCTGAAGGAAATCGCAAGTACGACGGGCTTTAGCGCCTGAGCCAATTAGGCGGCAAAATCAAGCTGGAGGCTAAAAGCTAGTAGCTGGCAGCTTAACAGGGAGTTTCATGAGTACTGCACCAAAGACACTATTCGAAAAGGTCTGGGACCAGCACGTGGTTGTCGAGCCCAAGGGCGAGCCCACAGTGCTTTATATCGATCTGCAGTTGCTCCATGAGGTCACCTCGCCCCAGGCCTTTGAAGGCCTTCGTCTGGCCAATCGCAAGGTACGCCGTCCGGACCGCTGCATCGCAACCGTTGATCACAACGTCCCGACCACCATTGAAGGACGCCTCAATATCGTCGACCAGATTGCTGCGACGCAGATTGCAACACTCCGCAAAAATTGCGCCGACTTTGGTGTTGAACTTTACGACGTGAACAGCCGCGAACAAGGCATTGTCCACGTCATCGGTCCCGAACTCGGCATCACCAAGCCCGGCATGACCATTGTCTGCGGCGACTCGCATACGAGCACGCATGGCGCGTTCGGCGCACTGGCTTTCGGCATTGGCACAAGCGAAGTTGAGCATGTACTCGCGACGCAGACCCTGCCGCAATCGAAGCCAAAGACCTTTCGGATCTCCGTCGAAGGCCAACTGCCCACCGGCGTAACAGCAAAGGACATCATTCTTGCCATCATCGGTCAAATCGGCACGGATGGCGCTACGGGATGCGTGGTTGAGTATGCAGGCTCCGCCATTCGCGCGCTTTCAATGGAAGGCCGCATGACGATCTGCAACATGAGCATTGAAGCCGGCGCACGGGCCGGCATGATCGCTCCCGACGAAACAACCTTCGCCTATCTGAAAGGTCGTCGGTTTAGTCCAAAGGCAGAAAAATGGGATCGCGCAGTCACCGAGTGGCGTAAGCTACCCACCGATGCTGGCGCGAAATTCGATCGCGAGCTCGTAATCGACGCCTCGGCGCTCGTTCCGTATGTCAGTTGGGGCACAAGCCCGGGCATGGTTGCACCCATCACTTCCACTGTTCCCGACCCGGCCACGGTACCCAACGAGCAGGAACGCAAAGGACTCGAGCGCGCATTGGAATACATGGGGCTCAAGGCTGGCACCCCGCTTGCTGAGATTCCAATCGATCGCGTATTCATTGGTTCGTGCACCAACTCGCGCATTGAAGATTTACGCGCCGCAGCTCGCATCGCCGCTGGTTATAAGGTCTCCACGCACGTGAGCGCGATGGTCGTTCCCGGATCGCAGGCCGTGAAAGCGCAAGCCGAACAGGAAGGTCTCGACCGGGTCTTTCGCGAATCGGGATTCGACTGGCGGGAGCCCGGATGCTCGATGTGCCTCGGAATGAATCCCGACATTCTTGCGCCCGGCGAGCGCTGCGCCTCAACGAGCAACCGTAACTTCGAGGGACGCCAGGGCCGCGGCGGACGCACTCACCTTGTCTCCCCAGAAATGGCCGCCGCAGCGGCGATCGCCGGCCACTTCGTCGATATTCGCAACTGGCCCGTCCACGAGGAGGTAAAAGCCTGATGGAACCGTTTCGCACATTGACCTCTCTGGCCGCGCCTCTCGACCGCACCAACGTCGATACGGATCAGATCATCCCCAAGCAGTTCCTGAAGCGAATTGAGCGCACCGGATACGGCGAGTTCCTCTTCTTCGATTGGCGACGAACAGTCTCTGGCGATCCAGACCCATCGTTCCCGCTCAACAACCCACGCTATAAAGGCGCGCAGATTCTTGTCGCCGGTAAAAACTTCGCCTGCGGATCGAGTCGCGAGCACGCCGCATGGGCGCTCAGCGACTTCGGCTTCCGCGTTGTCATAGCACCAACCTTTGCGGACATCTTCTTTTCAAATGCCGGCAAGAATGGAATCGTCCTCGTTCGACTCAGCGAAGAAGAGGTCGCTCAGTTGCTCGAAAATGCGAAGACAATTCCGAACTATCGGCTCACCGTCTCTCTCGAAGAGCAGACCGTCACCGACGAGCACGGATTCAAAGCCACATTTGAAGTTGACCCGTTTCGGAAGTTCTGTCTCATCGAAGGTCTCGACGACATCGGCCTGACCCTTCGCCATGCGGCGGCACTAGACACTTACGAAGCCATGCACGACGAAGCCGAATGGCTGAAAGCGAAATAGCAGCGGTGCTGGGCGGAGCTGAATACCAACATGCGAACGCCGCTAGCTCCGCTAACCACTAACTCCGCTCCAAGGACAAAATGACTATCGAAGGCAAACGCCAAAGCATCCCGTTGACCGAAGGCCCCAGTCGCGCGGCCGCCCGCTCGTATCTGCGTGGCGCCGGGTATTCAAAAGACGATCTGCATAAGCCCATCATCGGCATCGCCAATACGTGGACGGAGATTGGCACCTGCAACTTGCATCTTCGCGAAGTTGCCGAGGCCCTCAAAGAAGGCATTCGTGAGGCAGGCGGCACGCCGATGGAGTTCAACACCGTCACTATCTCCGACGGCATCACGATGGGCACGCAGGGAATGAAGGCCTCGCTCGTCTCGCGCGAAGTGATCGCAGACTCGATCGAACTCGTTGCCCGCGGCAATCTCTTCGACGGTCTCGTAGGCATCGGCGGATGCGACAAGAACATGCCCGGCATCATCATGGCCCTTTGCCGCCTCGACATCCCGGGCCTCATGCTTTACGGCGGCTCCATCGCACCCGGCAAGCTTAACGGTGTCGACATCACCATCCAGAACGTCTTCGAAGGCATCGGCTCTCACGCCGCCGGGCGCATTGACGACGCCGGACTCGAGGCTCTCGAAGCCAACGCCTGTCCCGGCGCCGGAGCATGCGGCGGTCAGTTCACAGCCAACACCATGGCCATGTCGGGCGAGATTCTCGGCATCTCGCCCATTCAGCTCTCCGGCGTCCCTGCCACCTCAAAAGACAAGCACGCCGCGACCCGTGAAGCCGGCCGTATTCTGATGGACGCAGTTCGCGCCAATCGCCGGCCCTCGCAAATCATCACCCGCAAATCCATTGAAAACACCATCGCCAGCGTGGCTGCAAGCGGAGGATCAACCAACGCCGTCCTGCACCTGCTCGCCATCGCTCGAGAGATGGGCATTGCGCTCTCCATCGACGACTTCGATGCCATTTCCAAACGCACTCCGTTTATCTGCGATCTGACTCCCGCCGGCAAGTTTGTCGCGTCCGACTACCAGGCCGCAGGTGGTTCCCGTCTGCTGGCCAAGCGACTGATCGATGCGGGCCACGCCGATGGCTCGACGCTCACCATCAGCGGAAAGACGCTTGCGCAAGAAGCCGCCCTGGCGCAGGAAACACCCGGCCAGGTCGTCATCCACACTTTCGACAAGCCCATCAAACCCACCGGTGGCCTCGTCATCCTCAAAGGCAATCTTGCTCCCGAAGGCAGTGTCATGAAGATCGCCGCCGCCAATCGTGTCGAGCACCGCGGCCCAGCCCGCGTCTTCAACTGCGAAGAGGACTGCTTTGCCGCTGTGCAAACAGGAAAGATCAAGCCCAATGACGTGCTCGTCATCCGCTATGAAGGCCCGAAAGGCGGCCCGGGCATGCGCGAGATGCTTCAAGTCACCGCAGCTGTCAGCGGCAATCCCGAGCTCAGTTCCACCGTCGCTCTCCTCACCGATGGCCGCTTCTCTGGCGCCACGCGCGGCTTCACTGCTGGCCACGTCGCTCCCGAAGCATTTGTCGGTGGACCCATAGCTGCGGTTCGCGAAGGCGACATCATCCACTTTGACATTCCAAATCGAACGCTCAACGTAGAGATCAGCAGTGACGAAATTGCCGCACGCCTTAAGAACTTCACGCCCCCGGCATTGCGCTGGCCCAATGGCGTCTTTCGCAAGTATGTCGACCGTGTAACCTCTGCCTCGCAAGGCGCAACCACGTAACGGAACTAGTACCGGAAGCTATCAAGGAGTTACCCATGGGAAACAACTCAACAACGCAATCGGCCAACGCGCACCTCACCACACCTACCCGGCTCACCGGCGCGGAAATCGTGTGGGCGACACTCGTAGGCGAAGGTGTAACCGATGTATTCGGGTACCCGGGTGGAGCAATTCTTCCGGTTTACGATGCGTTGCGCAAATTTCCCATCCACCACGTCCTTGTACGCCACGAGCAGGGCGCCTCGCACATGGCCGACGGATACGCACGTGCCTCGGGCAAAGTGGGCGTGGCCATCGCCACCAGCGGTCCCGGCGCCACCAACCTCGTCACCGGAATCGCAACCGCCATGCTCGATTCCATTCCGGTCGTCTGCATAACCGGCAATGTCTCCAGCAAAGTGCTGGGAACGGACGCGTTTCAGGAAGTCGATATTACCGGCATTACCCTGCCCGTGACCAAGCACAATTTTCTCGTCAACAAGACAGAGGACATTGCTCCCGCGATCCGCTACGCCTTCCAGATCGCGCAATCAGGCCGCCCCGGCCCTGTCCTGGTCGACATCACCAAGGATGCGCAACAGGGCACAGCCATCTTTGACTTTGCAGCAGCCAAGCCTCGCGCGTACCGCCCCCACCCGATGTTGCGCGTTGAAGAGTCCGGCCTGCAACAAGCCGCCGAGTTGATTCGCAACTCAAAAAGACCGGTCATCCTCGCTGGCCACGGCGTAGCAGAATCTGGCGCGATGGAGCAGATCCGTACCCTAGCCGAGCGCGCACAGATTCCAGTTGCTCTCACTCTGCTTGGCCTTGGCGCTTTCCCGGCATCGCATTCTCTCAACCTCGGCATGATGGGAATGCACGGCGAAGCGTGGGTCAACGACGCCATTCAGGAAGCTGACCTTCTCATCGCCTGCGGCATGCGCTTCGACGACCGCGTCACCGGTACTACTTCTTCGTATGCGCTCAAAGCAAAGAAAATTCATATTGAAGTCGACCCTGCGGAGATAAACAAAAACATCAAGGTCGATGTCGCACTCGTCGGCGATCTGCGCGAGGTGCTCGAAGACCTGCTGCCACGCATCTCCGGACGTGACGGCTCCCCATGGCTCAAAGCCATCGAATCCAGCAAGGGTGCCGTGGCGGTACGCGACATCAAAAATCTGCCCGACTCGGGTCATCTCTACGCTGCACACGTTATGCACGACCTGTGGCGCATCACCGGCGGCAATGCAATCGTCGTAACTGACGTAGGCCAACACCAGATGTGGGAAGCCCAATACTTCCACCACGAACATCCACGCACTCTCATCACTTCTGGCGGTCTCGGCACGATGGGATTTGCGTTGCCGGCCGCGATCGGCGCGAAGTTCGCTTGCCCCGACAAAGAAGTCTGGGTCATCGCCGGCGACGGCGGATTCCAGATGACTGCCGCAGAACTTTCCACCATCGTCCAGGAAAAGATCAAGATCAACATCGCCATCATTAACAATGGCTATCTCGGCATGGTTCGCCAGTGGCAGGAGTTCTTCTACGAGAGCAACTACGAAGCCACACCGCTCGTCAGCCCCGACTTCGTCAAGCTGGCAGATGCCCACGGCATCGCCGGCCGCGCCGTCAGTACCCGTGCTGAACTGGCTGACGCCGTAAACGAAGCACGCTCTGCCCCCGGCGCGTACCTGCTCAACTTCATGGTCGAAAAGGAAGACTCGGTCTACCCGATGATTCCCGCAGGCAGTGCCCTACACGAAATGATCCGCCGCCCCGGCAAGAATCCGCTCGTAGAGTCGCCGGACGACGTTTAAATCAGCTTCCAGCTGCTGGCTTTCAGCCGTCGATTTTGTTCATTGCCCGCAAAACCGCGCGGCCATTCCGAACAAGCCCGATTCGGTGAAGAAGAGCTAGGAGCTGGAGGCTAGAAGCTAGAGGCTGTTTTCATGCTGCACACATTCGTCGCATACGTTGAAGATCTTCCGGGCGTGCTGACGCGAGTCGCGTCGCTTTTTCGCCGTCTCAACATCAACATCAGCTCGCTCACCGTCGGTCGCAGCGAACGCCCGGGCCTCTCACGCCTGACGCTCGTTTGCGAGGCATCGGCCGAAGCCGGTCATCGCATCCGCGCTAGCTTGTACAAGCTTGAAAACGTCGTCGACGTCGATGACATCGCGCAGGCGCCAAACGTCACGCGTGAACTTGCGCTCATCAAGGTTGCCGCCACGCCACGCAACCGTGCGCAGATCTTCGACCTGGTTGAAGTCTTCCGTGCCCGCATCGTTGACCTCACCTCCGAGTCGCTGATGATCGAGATGACCGGGGTCGAAAGCAAGATCGAAGGACTCATCGAGGTGCTTCGCGAAGACGAAGGCCGCATCCTCGAAATCTGCCGGAGCGGCAAGATGACCATGCGCCGCGGCCATCATACCTCCAGCGTCCTCAAAGCCTTGGGCGCCCACGCTGACGATAAAAACCCTCCAGAAGAAGAAATCGCTGAACCCGCCGAAGAAAACGCCGACATCGAGCCTGCATAGCGACCTCACCCGCCTCGGAAGAGGATTATCATTCTGACCAGAAAGGATCGAACGATGGACGGAGACACAAAAATTTGCCCGGTCTGCGGCGAAACAATCAAGGCTGTGGCGATCAAGTGCCGTTTCTGTAATACCGATCTGGCAGCGTACACGGCTACAAAAGAGCTTGAAATCGAAAGGGATCTCTTCGCCGGACACCCGGCAATGATCTACACGCTGGGCCAGCTCATGCCGTTTCTGGTGGTGATCTTTTTGGCGGTCGTAGCGGGGTATGCAATGAAGGCAGGATATATCGAAAAGTCCGACCAGAACATCCTGTATGCAACGCTGCTGTTTCTGGCCGCGTGCGCGGTCATCTGCCTCTACTACTACGTCAAGAGTTTGAGCACGCGCTACAGAATTACCACGCAACGAATCAAACTCGAGCGCGGCCTGCTTTCAAAAGTCCAGGAATCTCTTGAATTGTTTCGCATCGATCATTTTGAATTGCGTAAGCCCCTGGCAAGTCGCATCCTGGGTCAGGCGTATCTGCATCTCTATTCTTCCGACGCAGAGCTCGAGAACTTTTCAATTTACGGCGTTCCCAACCTGGAAGCACTTGCAGACGAGTTGCGGGACTGCCAGCTTCGCGAACGCACGCGGCGCAGTCTGACTACATTCGTCCAGGCATAACCCCGAAGATTTCACTCTCACTTGAATCGTCCCCGCAATTGGAACCAAACAAATTCCCAAATCGCAAACAAAGGAAAAACCAGGAAAATCATGGCAAAGACTTATTACGATCACGACGCTGACCTCTCTCTGATCCAGGCGAAAAAGGTGGCCATCATCGGCTACGGTTCGCAGGGGCATGCCCACTCCCTCAACCTCAAGGACTCGGGTGTCCAGGTAAAGGTGGGTCTTGCCGCCAATTCCAAGTCAATTGCCAAGGCGCAAAAGGCCGGCCTCGAAGTCGGTACTGTGCCTGAAGTGACCAAGTGGGCTGACGTGGTCATGGTTCTCGTCCCGGATCAGACCGCAGCCAGCTTGTACAACGAAGAGATTGGACCCAATCTCTCCACCGGCAAGCTACTGCTCTTCGCTCATGGCTTCAACATTCACTTCAAGACCATTGCTCCCGCAGCAGGCATCGACGTCGGTATGGCCGCGCCCAAGGCTCCCGGACATCGCGTGCGCGAAGTCTTCACAGAAGGCGGTGGTGTCCCGGGCCTTATCGCCATCCATCAGGACGCGACGAGCAAAGCGCATGCCCTCACGCTCAGCTACCTCAAAGGCATCGGCTGCACCCGCGCCGGAGTCCTCGAGACCACATTCAAGGAAGAAACGGAAACCGACCTCTTCGGCGAGCAGGCCGTCCTCTGCGGCGGTGTCAGCGCGCTGATCAAGGCTGGCTATGAAACCCTCGTAGAAGGTGGCTATCAGCCCGAGAGTGCCTATTTTGAGGTGCTCCACGAGCTGAAGCTGATCGTCGATCTCATCTATCGCGGAGGCCTGGCATATATGCGGTATTCCATCTCCGATACGGCGGAGTGGGGCGACTACGTGTCTGGACCTCGCGTAATCAACGCCGAGAGCCGCAAGGCGATGAAGCAGATCCTCACCGAAATCCAAAATGGGGAATTTGCCAAGCGCTTCCTCGCCGATCAGAACTCAGGCCGCAAGGAGTTTCAGGCGTTCCGCGATGCCGAAGCCAAGCACCCGATCGAGATCGTGGGCAAGCAGCTCCGCGCCAGCATGCCGTTTCTCGATCCCGTCACCGTGGAAGAGGTCGCAAAGAATCGCTGATCTTCTCCAGGCGCAACAATGGCCCTGCAAGGCGTTCCCTGCTGGGCCATTTGCTTTTTGCAGCAATATCTCCCGAACTACACGCAACTCTCCTGCGCAGCCTGCCAGTTGATGGGTTCCAGCTTGCGAACAACCAGTACCCACGCGAGTCCCCCGCCTACCGTAACGAGCGCGACCGATACCAATGCCACTGCGAAGTGTCCTGTCCAGTCAACGAGAACGCCGGTAAGAGCCGGTCCGGTAATGCCCGCAAGGTTTGCTATGGCATTTTGCATGCCTACCCACTTCCCCGCCGCGCGCGGTCCGGCCAGTGTCTGCGCAAAAGCGAAGGTACCCGCGTTCGATGCTCCGCTGCCGATCGCCATTGCCACGAGGCAGTACATATACGTGCGTGGACCCGAAACGGAACATGCGACAAGGCCAACAGCCGCTGTAGAAAAACCAATTGCCATCGCCCACTTGCGAACGAATGTCGGACTACCGCCACCCCGGATGCATCGATCTGCGATCGAACCCGTTGCAACAGACGTAAAGGAATCCACCAGGTAAAGAACGCCTGCGGTGCCCACCATCGAAGTGATCGAGAGATGCCACTCGTTGACAAGGTAGTAAGGCAGCCAGCTCATCACGAAGTAGGCGAGATAGTTTGCGCAAAAGTGGCCGGTGGCCGCTCCCCAAAAAGACCGTTGCCGCAAGATCATTGCAAAACTCGGGCCGCTCCCGGCCTCGTGGACAGAAATCGGCGCGGGTCCGGGCTTCCACCGCCTCCAGGCCGGAAGCCACAGCAACCCAAGGAGTCCGATGACGATGAACGACATTCGCCAGCCATACTTCGCAATGAGCATTCCACCGCCGAAGGTTCCAATGGCCGAACCCCATCGCATGGCAGCGCTCAGCGTGCCGTTTGCAAACCCCCGCGAGTGCTCAGAGAGATGCTGCACGCATATCTTTGAGCTGGCGGGGAACACCACCGACTCTCCGAAGCCAAGCAGAAGGCGCATCAGCAGCAGCGTCGTGAATCCCGTAACCAGGCCAGTCGCCGCCGTCGCCAGCGACCACACCAGAACTCCAAGGGCCATGACCAGGGCGGCGCTGAAGCGGTCCACCAGCCAGCCGACCACAAGCTGCATCACCACGTAGGTCCAATAGAAAGCTGAGAACAGGACGCCAAGCTGGGATGCGGAAAGGCCCCACTCCACCTTCAGCAGCGGCGCCGCGAGGGAGAGATTGCCCCGATCGACATAGTTGATCAGGACGGCCAGGACGAGCAGCGCCAATGCCGGGCCGAAGACTCTTAACTCCCCATTTGCCTTCGCCGTCACGCTCCCGCGGGCTCCTTGATTCGCGCGAGATGCGTAGCACCAACTTCATCGCCGCGAATAGAGCAACTCTACACACTGATGCCGCCCGCGGCTACAGGAAAGCAGACGCGCCGTCAGCCGAGCCTACTTTTTGTCGAGCCGAAATGCCGACGCCTGGAAATCCCCACGGAAATCTTCGCTCATGTCCATGCCGTGATTCATCCAATATGCGCCGCTGGCCACCTCGGGCGATCCCGGCTGAAGTTTCCCATCGATGGACGTCACCGCATACTGTGCAGCGGGATCGAGCCCCTTCAGTTTGAGTTTCGGAAACGTTCTTCCCTCCTGAGTCGAATGGATGAACGCAAAGACTACCGACTGGCTCTTGTCGCGGTTGACGGTCTGCGTGGCAGAGAACTCGCTGCCATTGCGCGGCGAGATCAGCCTGTAAAGGTCGCCCTGCACAATCGTCGGCTGCACCTCGTGGTAACTGGCGATCAGCCGCTTCACCGTCGCAGTGTCGTCATCGCTCCATTTGCTGATGTTGGCCCCGATGCCGAGAGAGCCCTGCATGGAGCTAAGCATGCGATAAGTCAGAGAGGTTGACCGCTTGTTGAGCCAGTGGGGAGAGTCCGTGACCCAGGCCATCATCACCTGCGCGGTGTAGGGGTAAGTGAATCCGTCCTGCTCTTTGAGGCGGTCAAACGGATCGGTATTATCCGATGGCCACACCTCGTCGGCATACTTCAGGATCCCGAGATCGACGCGCCCGCCGCCTCCCGAGCAGGATTCGAGTTCCACCTTTGGATGCCGGCGCTTTAACTCCGCCAGAATGGAGTACAGATTGCGCGTGAACTCGACGTATACCTTCTTCTGCTCAGTCGGCGGCAGTTGATCCCAACCAGGCTCGCTCCAGTTGCGGTTGTAGTCCCACTTCAAGAAGGCAATATCGTTTTCGGTCAGGAGCTTGTCGAGGAAGCTGAGCACGTAGGCGCGAACATCGGGCCGCGCCAGATTCAAGACGAGCTGATTCCTCGCTTCCGAACGCGGACGTCCCGGCATATTCAACACCCACTCAGGGTGTTTTCGATACAGATCTGAATCAGGGTTTACCATCTCCGGCTCAACCCAGAGTCCGAAATCCATATGGAGCGAATGCACTTTGTCGATCAGCGGTTTCAATCCGTGTGGAAACTTCTCTGAATTTACATACCAGTCGCCAAGGCCTGCATGATCCGTTTTGCGCTGCCCAAACCAACCATCATCCATGACAAAGCGGTCGACGCCGAGCGCCGCTGCTTTTTCAGCGAGAGCCATCTGCCCGGCTTCGGTGACGTTCATCTCGGTGGCTTCCCAGGAGTTGTAGATCACCGGGCGGGGTTTGGGTGCGGCAGTTGGGCCGGTTCCAACCTTGCGCGGCAGGATTTGCGAAATCTCGAAGCGGTGCAAAAGCCGCGAAGCCCCGCCGAGTCCATGGGAGCTGTAACCGCCATAAAATATCGGCGTCTCAAGCGACTGGCCGGAATGCAGCACATAGCCGAAATCAAATGGATTGAAGCCGCCAACGACGCGCACTGCGTCCAGCTGGTCCTGCTCGAAGGTCATGCGCCACGAACCACTCCATGCCAGGGCGCCGAACCACACTTCGCCGTGATCTTCGTCGGGGTCGCCCGCCTGGATCGCAAACCATGGATTTGCCTGATGACTGGTGGACCCGCGCCGGCTTTCAATCACACGCTCGCCCGGATGCAGCGTCTCCTGGTTGAGAGTCCATTCGCCGGCCCAGCGCCCGGTGAGGTAGTTGAGGGAATAGTGAGCCGGCGGGAGCGCCCAGGCCGCCGCGGCCGCCTCCTCCACCTGTACCGGTTGCGGCTCACGGTTTTCAATCGTCGCCGAACGCGCCAGGATCCCGCTCTCGGGGTCGATGGAGTAGTGCAACGTCACAAAGATGTAGCGCTTGATGTCCTTGAGTACAACGTCGACGCCGTTTGGCGTGAGTTCGTGGCTGTCGTAGTGCAGCACCAGGTCACGATTTCCCTCGGCGAAGGTGACCTTGAGAGCAGGCTGAACGAAGAGTCCCGCACCCCAGCCGGCGTATTCCTGCGGCGTGGTGGTGTATGACGAGTCAAAAGAAGCCGCCTCGCGCATCGGGACGGCTTGTTTAAAGTTGTCGGTCGTGGCCAGCTTGCCTCCCCAGTAGAGTTGCTGCAACTCCCCGCGAGGATTCACTCCGAAAACATAGGAAACGTTTCCACCGTCGAGTCTGAAAACTTTGGAAGCAGAGTCAAAGGCAGACGCAGCGGGCTGCGCCGGGGCAAGAATTGATGCAATGAGTAAGAGAAATCCGCACGTAACAGCTTTCAACATGGGGTGATTACCTGCCTTGTTTTCGAACCGCCAATCATAACATCTGAACAAGGTGAGGCGTGGCGTGGCTACGACGCGAAGAGTCAAGGCGCTATTCGAGAAATCTGAGGAAAACTTCCCACGGGCGGACCGGACTCCCACGGTGCAATGCGTTTGGTGTCATGAATTTCGCGCCCCGCGGGCAGATTGCCTCGTTTTAACGCGTCCTTCAGTCGGCTGGTCGCGCAATCGGCTATTCTGGACATGCCATGCCGGAGGTTCCCCGGATGCTCTCTTCAACTGTAAGCCCCCCAGCCTGTCCTACGCCGGCGGAAACGATTGCGGCTGCGATCGATCGTGTTGTGCCGCTCCAGGGCTTGCCCTTCGAAGATCGCCTCTGGCTTGCCCATCATAGTGAGGAGATCGTTGGCCAGCCCGGCGACATCCTCTTTGAAGAAGGCGCTCCGGCAGATCGAATGATCCTGATTCTCAAGGGCGAGATTCACGTCAGGCGCAACCGTGGCGGCCCGATGGAGCTCTTCATTGGACGCGCGGGACAAATGACCGGCCTATTGCCCTTCTCGCGGATGAAGGTCTCCGGAGGTCAAGGATTTGCAGTCTCGCCGGTATGGGCCTTGCTGATTCCGAAATCTGTCTTCCCGGAGATGCTCGCGGCGATTCCATCCATGACCCAGCGAGTGGTTTCAACGCTGCTTGACCGGGTGCGTGAAGTCACCCGCATTGAACAGCAGGCAGAGAAGCTGTCGGCCTTGGGCAAGCTGGCTGCCAACCTCGCCCACGAGTTGAACAATCCCGCATCGGCCGCGCAGCGCTCCGCAGCAGGCTTGGTGATGGAGCTTCGAGCCAACCGGCAAAACCGATTCAAGTTAGTCAACCTCTGCCTCACCGAGGAGCAGATTCGGTTCATTGAAAATTGGGAGCAGCGCATTCTTAGCCGGCCGGTCTTGCACGAAGGGATCGATGCCGGTCTGCTGATCACCCAGGAAGAAGAGCTGCGGAGCTGGCTCACGGAACTGCAGTGCGAAGGCGCGTGGGAAGTTGCAGCGCAATTGGCCGAGCAACGGACCACCGTCGCAGACCTGAACGAGTTGCGTGCGATGGTTGCCGCAAATGAGACCTGCATCACGTTGCAGTATTTTGCACGTTATCTGCGATCCTCGCGTTCGGTAGATACGCTGCTGAACTCGACGTCGCGTATCTTCGATCTGATCAGTGCCGTGAAGGCTTATTCCTACATGGATCGCGCGCCGATTCTCGAAGTCGATGTGCCGGCGGGCTTGGATGCCACCGTCCAGATGCTGCAATCGCGCATGACGCACGTGGAGGTGGAACGCAACTACGAGCCCGAACTTCCGCGCATTAGCGCCTACGGCAGCGAGTTGAACCAGGTGTGGACGGCCCTGATTGAGAATGCACTCGACGCCATCGCTGACGTTGGCACCGGGGGCCGGTTGAGATTGACGTGCCGCCTCGAAGGGGAGATGATGCTGGTCGAGATTTGGGATACCGGACGCGGCATTCCCCCCGACTTGCAGGACAGGATCTTCGAGCCGTTCTTCACCACGAAGGCGCCGGGGCAAGGGCTTGGCCTGGGCCTGGATAATGCAATGCGAATCGTGCGGAAACATCGAGGGCATCTCAGTGTTCGTTCCGATCCCGGCTCAACATGCTTCCGCGTGCGCCTCCCGCTTGAACAGTTGCAGGCGTACTAACGCTTCACCAACCAACACTTGGTGAGAAGAAAAGGAGGAGAACTCCTTGATCAAGTCGTCAACGAAGCAAACGAAACTGAAAACCACGCTTGCTCCCATGCTCTCTGTCAGAGATGGAGCCAGGGCAGTGGAGTTTTATAAAACGGCCTTCGGCGCCACCGAGTTGTTCCGGCTCAATGGTGATGATGGCAAGGTCATCGCCCAGCTAAAGGTGGGCGAATCTGATTTCTGGCTTGCCGATGAGTCTCCTGCACACCAGAACTTCAGCCCGGAGTCTCTCGGCGGAGGCAGTGTTCGCATGGTGATCGTCGCGGAGGATCCCGACAAGATATTCAATCAGGCTGTCGCGGCAGGAGCAGCCGTGATTTGGACGATTGAGGACCAGCCCTATGGCTGGCGCACAGGCCGCGTTGCCGATCCCTTTGGACATCACTGGGAGATTGGCCGTCCATTACCCGAGGGACACGAGAGTTGAAGAGAGGTCCCGAGAAAATTGAGACTGCGCGATTGCTGCTGCGAAAGCCCAAAGCCAGCGACGCACAGGCAGTTTTTGGCCGCTACGCGAACGACCGCGAGGTAACGCGCTTCCTGAGTTGGCCCACGCATAGAAGCGTGGCCGACACCCTGGCGTTTCTCTCGTGGAGCGACAGCGAATGGCAGCGATGGCCGGCTGGGCCTTTCCTGGTGTTCGCCCGAGACGGCAAGCTGCTTGGCAGTACGGGCCTCTCCTACAAGACCAACACCCGCGCCATCACTGGATACGCCTTCGCGCGCGACGCGTGGGGAAACGGCTACGCCACCGAGTCGTTGGCGGCAATGGTTGATCTTGGGCGCGAAACGGGCGTCCAGCGGCTCGAAGCGATCTGCCACGTGGATCACCAGCCCTCGGCAAAAGTGCTGGAAAAGTGCGGCTTTCGCCAGGAAGAAGTGCGTCGCGATCACTTCGCGTTTCCTAACCTCGGCCCGCAGAAGAAGTCGGACGTCTTCAGCTATGTTCTGACCTTCTAGCCGTCAAAAGGAAACGTCGGCAGGCTGCGTGACCCTCATGACGGATTCGTCGCCCGTCTTCTGCTTCCAGGCGGTACGAATTGCCTCGATCTTTTCGCGATTCTCCGCAGTGTCCGCGTAGTCGATGATGAGCATCTTCGATCGCAGCCTTTCGGGCGCGGGTTGATCTTTGCCCTGCCATTGACCATAGACATCAACAACGCTCAATCCAGCCGGGAATCGCGGCGTCACTTCGCGATCGAGAAACGCTCTCCATTGCGATTCGCTGATGCCCTGCTCAGGATGATCGATAGTGCCAAGACCAAAGTAGAGCCTGGTATCGACCCAGCCTTGCGTAGTGCCGGGATGTGCAGGATCTCCCGTGAGAGTGGGAGCTGTGGCCGTCGGAGCAGGATGACCGGCCGAATGCGCACAACCAGAGAGAGCCAGCGCCAGCAAAGGTGCCAGCAGGAAGGGGCGGATGCGCATTCGATCTCCTCGGAAGACTCGGCCTGCTATTTCTCTATTTCTACCCCGCGCCAAAAGGCCACATAGCCTTTGATCTTTCGAGCGGCTGGCTTGGGATCGGGATAGTACCAGGCCGCATCCGGGTTATCCTGGCCGTCGATCAGCAGGCTCATGTAGCGCGCCTGCCCTTTCCACGGACAGGTCGAGGTGGTGCTGCTTGGGCGAAAATACTCCCGCTTGAGGCTGCCCTCGGGAAAGTAGATATTTCCCTCAACTGTCTCAGTCGTATCGCTTTCGGCGATAACCTTGCCGTTCCAGATTGCTTTTGCCATGGTCTTTCCCGGTTGAATTGCGCACCGTCGTTCGCCGATGCTGGGGAAGCTTCGGCGAGACCGACGGATACGACACTACCAGAGATTGCCCGACGTGGCGAGTCCGATGCGAACAGGAAGTCTATTTTGCGGCAGCGATCGAGTCGACGTGAACGGATTTCTTATCGGCATTCTCTGTGGCCGTGATGGTCACCTTGTCGCCGTAGAAGCTCTTCACAGCATCCGGATTGTCGATTGTCCAGACCGACTTCTTTGCCTCGTCAACGAACACGGGAGTCATTCCGCCATCAATGCACTTCTTCACGCAGGCGGCGCCCGAACCCGCATGCTTGGCGCCACACATCGAGTCCGATATCCAACCGTTGATGGTCGTGGAGTCGGCCGCATTCGCCCCGACGGCGGCAAACGCTGACACGGCAAATAGCATCGCTAGAATACGTTTCACTTTAACCTCCGGGAGATAGGAATATCTACCGGACTCTATGATGCGCCCGGAGACACGTATCGCACAAGGCTGGGCAACGGCCGTTGCGGCAGACTTGCTGCTACTTTCTGGCAAGTTCGGGCCGCTGTTGCAGGCTTTGGCGACGGGCTTCAACGTTCTTGAGAACGGCTTCATAGCGGGCCGAGGCTGCTGTAAACCGGTGGATCAGTTCCGAGGTTTTCATGAAGAACGTGGGATTCTTTTCCCTGATCGCGTCGAGGATATGAGAGAACTTTGCGAGCAGGAAGAATCCTTCCGCATTGCTGTCGACAAATAGCTCAGCGGAGACGGCGCCGTGAAGCACCATCGCAGCCGCCATCTCCCAGTAGGTGATTACCTGGCGGAAGTAGGCGTTGTGGGGGTCTGCGGGGTTCGAGGCGACTGCGAAGAAATCTTCGACGGTAATCGGCCAGAACTCGCCCGTCATCCACGCGCGCGCCTGGCGCATCACCGTCTCAGTGCGCAGTTCATAAAGCTTGAGGATAATCTCCGCGTCGGCGGGAGTTGCGAGCATCCGTTCCATTGTTAGAGGTCTCCGCTGCAATCTTAAATGATCGAGCCTCGCGCTGTTTTGATGCCACAGCGCAGCTTCGACGGATGCAGACGCGGCATTAGCTCTGACGCGACATTGACAGCGTCCCCAGGCAATCAATTCCCACCCAGGGACCGTCGTCATGTTCCCGATCAGGCCGGTTGCAACTCCTTCTTCGCCGCCGGCTTCTCCACAACCGGTCCGTGAGTTTCGGCCGTGGGTGGCGGAGGCGCATCCCCGATGCGCTTGGAATAAGTGCAGATGACGGCTGTTCCCGGCTCCGGCTCGGCAGTCTTCTTGCCGCGCTTCTTCGGCTTGGTCTCTTCTTCGGCGCCTTTCTTTTTATTCGGGCATTCGAGAAAGATTCCAGACTTCAAGGTCTTCTCAACAAGGTAGGGGCTGTTGCAGACGGGGCAAGGCTGAGCCACCGGCTTGTAGTTTGAGGTGAAGTCGCATTTCGGGTAGTTGGTGCAGCCCCAGAACATATTTCCCCGTCGCGCCTTGCGCTCAGCGATGTCGCCCTCGCCGCATTTGGGGCACTTCATCCCTTCGATCAGGTTCTGCTTCACATACTTGCATTTGGGATAGCCTGAGCACGAGACAAACTCGCCATACGCGCCCTGCCGCAGCACCAGCGGCTTGCTGCAGAGCGGGCAGGCTTCGCCTGTCGGCTGCGGTGTGTTCTGCTTCTGCTGCTGCTTTTGGCTTAGCTTGCGAATCGTCTTGCACGGCGGATCGTCGTTGTATCCTGGGCACGCCATGTACGGCCCGAAGATCCCTCGCCGCAGCACCATGACCCGTCCGCAGTTGTCGCAATACTCTTCGGTCTCGCCCGCGTCCTGCGCTTCCGGCGTGTTCATGTCCGGCTTGCCCGCAATGTTTTCCTTGGTGAACGAGCAACTTGTCGGGTCCTTCTTGTTGTAGGTTGAACACGCATAGAAACTGCCGAACTTGCCCCACTTCAGCAACAGAGGCGACCCGCAAAGCTCGCATTTCTCGCCGGTCACCTTCTCCATGCGCTTGATGTTTTCCATGTTCTTGCCGGCGTCCTTGAGCTCATCCTCAAAGTAGCCGTAGAACCCGGTCAACAGATCGGTCCACTTCTCCTTGCCGTCTTCAATGTCGTCGAGTTCGCCTTCCAGCTTGGCCGTGTACGCCGGATCGAAGATGTACGGAAAGTTCTTCACAAGCAGGTCGCACACCACCACACCAATCTCCGTCGGATAAAACCGCCCCGAAATCTTGGTGACGTATTCGCGATCCTGGATCGTATTAATGATCGAAGCGTATGTCGACGGCCGCCCGATGCCCCGCTCCTCAAGCACCTTCACCAGCGATGCTTCGTTGAAGCGAGGCGACGGCGAAGTGAAGTGCTGATCGTGCTCCAGCTTCTCCAGTTCCAGCGCCTTCACATTATCCAGATTAGGCAACTTATTGCTCGACTCATCGTCGTCGTCCTTTTTGTCTTCGGCGACCTCGTAGACCTTGAGAAATCCGTCGAAGCGCACCACCGACCCACTGAGCCTGAAGTCGTAGGTCTTGCCGTCCTTCGGCGAAACCGCGGCAATCTTCGCCGTAGTCACATCGAAAATGGCCGGCATCATCTGCGACGCCACAAACCGCTGCCAGATCAGCCTGTATAGCTTCAACTGCTCATCGCTCAGATATCGCGCAATCGAATCCGGTGTCCGCGAAGCATCACTAGGCCGAATCGCTTCGTGCGCATCCTGCGCGTCCTTCTTGCCCTTGTACTCATTCGGACTCGCCGGCAGATACTGCGCGCCCAACTCCTTCTTGATCCACTCGCGCGCCCCTTGAATCGCTTCAGGTGCCACACGCGGCGAATCGGTACGCATATACGTGATCAGGCCGGTCGTTCCGTCGGCGCCGATATCGATGCCTTCATACAAACGCTGCGCCACGCCCATCGTGCGGCGCACATTAAAGCCCAGCTTGCTTGCCGCATCTCGTTGCAGTTGGCTCGTGATGAACGGAGCCAGCGGTCGTCGCTGCTGCTCGCGGCTCTGCACCGAGGCCAGAGACCACGTCGCTTTGTCCAGCGCGCCCAGCACTTCATTCAGTGACTTCTCGTCGGGCAGCGCGTTCGAGAGGAACTGATCTTTCCCGTCCTTATCCTTGCCATTCGCCACGCGCACCGGCTCGCCATCGATGCCGACAAAGCGCGCCTTGAAGCTCTTCTCCGCTTGCCGCTCCGGATGAAGCAGAGCATCGAGCGTCCAATATTCCACCGGCTGAAACGCGCCAATCTCGCGCTCCCGTTCAACAATCAGCCGCACCGCCACCGTCTGCACACGGCCCGCAGACAATCCGCGCCGCACCTTGTCCCACAACAGCGGAGAAATCTGGTAGCCCACCAGGCGATCGAGCACGCGCCGCGTCTGCTGCGCGTCCACAAGATTCTGGTCCACGTCGCGTGCATGATTGAAGGCTTCCTGCACCGCCTTCTTCGTAATCTCGTTAAAGGTCACGCGGCGGATTTTCTTCCGCTCTTTCGCATTTGTTCCCAGCTGAATCGCCAGGTGATAGGCAATCGCCTCGCCTTCGCGATCGGGGTCAGGCGCCAGAAAGATCTCGTCGGCCGAGGCCGCCGCTTTCTTCAGCTGCGCAACAACTTTCTCCTTACCCGGAGACACAATCAACGTCGGCTCGAACGTTCGCTTCTCCAGTTCGACGCCGATATCGTTCTTGGGCAGATCCATGATGTGCCCGACCGAAGCCAGCACCTCGAACCCCTTGCCCAGATATTTCTCGATCGTCTTCGCCTTTGCGGGAGATTCGACGATCACCAGTGATTTGCTCATTGCCATCCTTGATTTCAGTTACTCTACACCGTTCGGCCTGTTGGACTCGGCACGGGTCATTCTGTTGCGTTGTTGCGCCCTTCATTTTTTTGAAACGCGCGTGGCCTGATCCTTTAGGGAAATAGCCGCGAAAGTTGGAAGCTAACACGGAAGGCGTCTTCGTTTCCACTGTCAATCAGTGTCATTCAGGCCAGGCGTGCCTACAACAGTAAGCGCAAATGGACTCAAAAGCGCAAACAATCGCACCAACTGTTTTGATAATTCCACTGGGAAAGATGTCCGATTCACAACGTCCGCACGTAATTCTTTCCCGGCAAGCAGCGCACGCGTCCCGTAATTTCAAGCTCAAATAGAGCCGTAAACACCTCTGACGAGGTAAGTTGAGTTTCCAGCAGTTCGAGCAACTCGTCGATCTGCAGCGACTCATCGGTGCGTAACGCCTCAAGCACCAAAGCTTCTTCCGTTCGCAACACAGGGTCCGGCAAGAGAGATGCAGCAGGCTGCGAGTGGGATTCAATCCCCCTTGTCTCTTCCAACTGCAGACGCACCTGCGAGGGCAGATCCTCCCAGACATCCTCCCAACTGGCTACAAGCTTTGCGCCCTGTTTTATCAGCGTATTAGGAGTCCATGAATTCTTGTTGGTGACATTGCCGGGAACAGCATACAGATCACGATTCTGCTCTGCGGCGCAACGCGCAGTCACGCGTGTCCCGGAATTCTCTGCCGCCTCAACTACAAGAACTGCAACACTGAGGCCGCTCAAAATGCGATTGCGACGAGGAAAATTCTGCGGTGCCGGAAAGGTACCCATCGGAACTTCGCTCACGATGGCTCCCCCAGTTGCGAGAATATCTTCGGCGAGCTTCTTGTTTTCTTTGGGATAGATGACGTCAATGCCTGTTCCCCAAACTGCCACCGTAGGCATGCGCGCCGACAATGCGCCTTTGTGAGCACAGGTGTCGATGCCTCGCGCCATGCCGCTTACAATCAGCAATCGCCGCGCCGCCAGATCCCGGGAAAGCATCTCTGCGACGGCCGAGCCATACGGCGAAGGATGTCTCGTCCCCACGACCGCGATCGACGGCAATGCCAGCAGACCGACAGCTCCCCTGACCCACAGTACCGGCGGCGGATCGTAGATTTCCTTCAGCGCATTCGGGTATTGAGAGCAGCCATACGTCACGATTGTGGCTCCATGCTCAACAACTCGCGACCATTCTTCGTTGGCGGCTTTGCATGACTTCCCGTCAAAAAAATATTGCGCCGCATGAGCGGGAAGCCTGAGTCCTTCGAGTTCTGTAAGTGTCAGATCAAAGATCTGGCTGGGAGTGCTCAACTCGCTGACGGCATCGAGGATGCGCCTGGGACCAAGCCCCGGAGTGAGAGCAAGGGCCAACCACGCCAAACGATTTTCATCGAGTTGACTGGCTGTTGGAGTCTCCGCGGAACTGACTGATTCTTGATTCAATATCGACATCGTAAGTGCATACGCATGCTGACGCACACGACCATTTTCCTTAGAAGTATGACTTGGAACTATCCTCTAATAGATTCTTCGGTAATTGCGCCCACACTAATCCGACCTGGGCGGGAAGTCAAGTCTAAGGGCCACAACGCTGCGGCTAGAATGTTGAAACGATGATGAACCCAAACCGTTTAGCGATTCTGTTGATTGCCTGCGCGCTGCCGGCCGGTTTCGCCTTCGCGCAGGATCAGCCGAAGCGGGAATACATGTTCCGGGGAACTGTATCGGAGGCAGAATGTCGCGACTTGCCGGCGCGTCGTTTCGACATCGGCCCGTCGATGGACAGGGCTAATTCGCAGGATCACCTCACGGTCCAATGCGATCCCGGGGACAGTGAAAAACCGGGGTCGCTGAGTTTGACTTTCACTCTCGTGGGCGAGATTCAGCCCAACGATAACAACACAAAACAATACAGCTTCCGGTGGGGGCAGGATGTCGGAGCCGAACATTACTCGACCATCGGACAATTCACCAAAGACGCGCAGAAGTGCACGACATTGGTTGCACTGGTCCAGTCGAAGGTCTCAAAGACTGCAGCTTCTGCCTCCGTAAACATTCGCGAATCCCCCCAATGGACTGCAAGCTGTAACCCCGATGGTCACTGGGGGACTTCGATGGAAATCGTGCTCACCGGCAAGATCGGTGAGAGTCTGTGACCGGGCGAATGTTTCGGCAATCCCGCGTCGCGGCGGCTAACTAACGCATACAAAGCGTTTACTTGATAGTCTAAGAAGAACGTGAGTTCGAACTCTCATAACCGCCTGCGTATTGCCGCCATTCGCTTTCTCAATCCAGCTCCTTTGATGTGGGACTTTGAACACCTGCCGCTGAGTACCTCGCTTGCCACCCGATACGACGTTGACTGGATGCTTCCCTCGCAGTGCGCCGACCAGCTCGCCTCGGGGGATGCCGATATCGGGCTGGTCCCGATCGCATCCCTTGCGACGATTCCGGGACTGCGAATTTTGCCAGGCTGCACCATCGCATCGAAGGGTCGCGTGCGGTCACTGTTGCTTGTACGGCGCGCCAATCACCCACTGACACAACTGCGTAATGTCGCTGCCGATACCGCCAGCCGCACCACCCTGGCGTACGCGCGCATTCTTTTTCATCAGTGGAGCAATCCCGATGTTCCGTTTGTACCGATGGTTGCGGATCTCGACGCGATGCTCGATCGAGCCGATGCCGCCATTGTGATCGGAGATCCGGCCCTGATGGCTCTGGAGGAACGGGCGAACCGATTCGAACGGACCGGCGAGGAACTCGTCTACCACGATTTGGCCGAGGAGTGGACTGCGTTGACAGGTTTGCCATTCGTTTCGGCGGTGTGGGGCGTTGCAGGCAACATCCAGCTCGATGGCCTCGCTGAGGATTTTATCCGCTCCCGCGATCACGGTCTCAAGAACATCGATGCCCTGGTTGCTGAATGGACGCGCCAGATTCCGCTTTCAGAGGAGACGATTCGCTCTTACCTCACAACCAACATCCACTATGTGCTCGACGAAGAGTGCATGGAAGGTATGTCGGGATTCTTTCGCATGGCGGCGGATCTGGGCGTTCTGCCGTCATACGACTTTTCGATGCGCGCTGTTCCCCTGTAGAGCTTCGTGAGAATTCCGACAGCCGAGACGATAGCAGTTTCGGAATTGGTATAGACCGAAAGCACGCGCTCAAGTGGCTTTTTCATCAAGAAAAAGCCACCCTTCGCAACGCTCAAAAAGTCTACGTGTATTCCGAAACTGCTCTAAATCTCCCAGCGAAGCAGCGCCGCGCCGACAGTAAATCCCGCCCCTACGGCGGCCAGGAGCACCAGGTCGCCCTTGTTCATCTTTCCCTGCTCAATGGCCGTCTCCATGGCCAGCGGGATCGTGCCTGCGGAAGTATTGCCGTACTTCTCAATATTGATAATCACGCGCTCGGGATCCATGCCCAGCCGGTCGGCAGTCGAGGTGATAATCCGCTTGTTTGCCTGGTGAGGAATAAAGCAGCCGAGATCGGCGCCGGTCACGCCATTGCGCTCCAACAGCTTTGCGGTCGCCTCTGCCATCTTGCGCACGGCAAACTTATAAACTGCCTGCCCATCCTGAAAGATATAGTGCATTTTTTGGTCGACGGTTTCGTGGCTCGACGGGTTCAGACTGCCGCCGCCCTTGAGGTTCAGCGACACTCCGCCGGAGCCGTCAATCTCGTGCACAAAGTCGATGAAGCCGATCTCGCCCTCTTCTGCCGGCTCGATCAATACCGCGCCTCCGCCGTCGCCGAACAGAACACAGGTAGAGCGATCCGTGTAGTCGGTCATGCGGGTGTTTGCGTCCGCGCCGCACACCAGAACTTTGGAGTGAGCGCCACTCTCCACCAGCTTCACGCCGGTCTGCAGCGCAAATACAAATCCGGAGCAGCCCGCCGACACGTCGAATCCCCACGCACCCTTCGCACCGATCTTGTCTTGTACAAGGCAGGCAGTGGATGGAAACATCATGTCGGGAGTCACGGTGCCGACGATGATCACTTCGACTTCCGTTGCAGCGATGCCGCGCGCAGCCAGGCATTTCTTGGCGGCTTCAACGCAGATATCGCTGACGCCCTGCCCCTTGGCCAGAACATGTCTTTCCCGGATGCCCGTGCGTTCCACGATCCACTGATCGTTGGTATCCACCATTTTTTCGAGGTCTTTATTGGTCAGAATCTGCGGGGGCACATAGGTACCGAGCGCGGTGATCTTGGCGCGCCTGCCCACCACTGGGCGAACGGTGAGGGTCAATGCATTTCTCCTTGCGGCGTTCTCTGCGGACTGAGGGATCCCGTTGGGCCGCACCCAACGTTTCATCTTAAGGGCTCAACCGAAGCCGCGCTGTGATGCCTGTACGAAGCCAAAAAAGTACCGGGTGACCTACTGCGCCCGTACTAGCCCGTTACCGTTGCTTCCTTCCGGACCTGGCGGGTTTGGCGGGATTACGTCGCGTAGGACCCGGCACTGATAGATTTTACCACCTGGGTCGCTGCTCCTCCGCATGTGAAAAAGCCAACCTTGCCTGTTTGCAATTGTGGTTGCGCAATGTGCATTCCCGGTGAAGAATGGAGGCGATTCAAACAGCTGAAAATACTGCATCGGAGGATTCGCGGATATGTGCCAACAGGCAGACAAGAATCGGCATCACCATCCCCACATTCAGCATTCGCACGACCACGAACACGTCCACACACATCCGCACAACCACGCATCCCCCGAGGAGAACAACACGTCGCGCCGGGATTTTTTGCGCGTGCTGATGGCAGGAGCACTCTCCGGAGCGTCGATAATGGAACTCGCCTATCATCGTGCCGCGTGGGCGCGCGGGGCGGCCCCCTCCGCGAACGCAAACCTCTTCGATCTGCACAAGGTAGCGGACGGAGTCTACTTCGCCCAGGCCCGTCCCCAAACAGTCATCAACTGCAATGCCGCGATCTTTGTGCGTTCAAAGGATGTGGTTGTAGTCGATGCGCACTCCAAGCCCTCGGCAGCCGCCGCACTGATCGCCCAGATCAAACGCGAGGTCACGCCGAAGCCCGTGCGTTACGTCATCAACTCCCATTTCCATTGGGATCACACCCAGGGAAACCATGCTTATCGCGCCCATGGCGAAAAGGTCGACTTTATCGCGACCTCGGCCACCAAACAGCTTATGTCTGATATGGCGATGGCGCGCATGAAGGCTTCTATCGACGCAGTTCCGGCACAAATCGATGCGATGCAATCGCAAGCCGCAAAGGCAAATTCCGCAGAGGAGAAAGCATTTTGCGCGGAACAGATTCGGCAGTTGAAAGCCTATCAAGCCGAGATGAAAGACTACGCACCGCAGTTGCCGACAATCACCTTCGACAAATCCTACGTGCTCAACGACCCGGCGTTCGATCTGCACCTTGAATTTCACGGGCACGCGCACACCGCGGGAGATGTATTTGTCTTTTGTCCTCAACAGCGCGCCATTGCCACAGGAGACGCGAGCCACGGGTGGCTGCCGTTTATCGCCGACGGTTATCCGAAGTTGTGGCCGGGCACGATCGACGAAGTCGCAAAGGCCGATTTCAAATACGTGCTTGGCGGGCATGGACCGCTGCAATCGGATCGCACCGTAATGATGAATCAGCGCAACTACATTGAGGAACTGGCGGAGAGAGTTGCCCAGGCCCGGCAGGCCGGTCAGAGTCTGGCTGAAATGCAGAAGCGGATTACCGTTGCTTCGCTCCGCTCGCTTCAGTCCAATGGCTACGAAGCCTTTCTCGCGCGCACCAGTGCGGCGGGCCATCCGCACTACGGCGCCATACCCCCACTGCAGGCAGACGTAAACACAAACATCAGCGATGTTTACAAGAACATCGATAGGGTTTAGGCATAGGCCGGATTCGCTGCAAAAACCGCACACCGGTACAATAGAAGGGTGAGCAAACTTTCCCTACCCACGGCTCCCACCGTGGGCTTTATTTCGCTTGGCTGCCCCAAAAATCTCGTGGATTCCGAGGTGATGATGGGGCTACTCGACCGTGCGGGCGCGCGCCTGACCGGCCGTCCCGAAGAGGCAGAGATCCTCGTTGTGAATACCTGCAGCTTCATCGATACCGCCAAGCAGGAGTCGGTCGACACGATCCTTGAGATGGCCCGGCTCAAGACTTCGGGCTCGGCGAAGAAGCTGATCGTTGCCGGCTGCCTGGTGGAACGCTACCGCGACGAAATTCGCAAAAGCATTCCTGAAGTGGACGCAGTCGTAGGCACGGGAGAGCTGGAGGCAATTTTGGAAGCCGCTGGCGTGGCTCCAATGCCGGCAACCGTGTCACCCTTCAACATCCTCAGCGGCACCGCATCGGCAGTTACCCTCCACGGGAAAGAGTCGCTCGCTGGAACACATAAGCACGAAGAGATCGCATTTCGCGCGGAAGGTGATTTGCGCGAGCGGCAGGGCCGATTCAGCCGCGAAGAGTGGCAAGGAGCAGCACACATGCTGCCGACTTATCTCTACGACGAGTCGACTCCGCGCTTCCTCACCACCCCTCGATCCTCCGCCTACGTCAAGATTGCGGAGGGCTGCGACCACCCCTGCAGTTTCTGCGTGATTCCAAATCTGCGCGGGAAATTCCGGTCGCGGCGTTTCGAGTCGGTCGTGGCCGAGGTTCAGCAACTGGTCGCCCGCGGCGTGCAGGAGATCACGCTCATTGGTCAGGACACAACCTGCTATGGCGAAGATCTGGGCCTGAAAGACGGGTTGGCATTGCTGCTCGACGCCCTCGCCGGCATCGAAGGCCTGCGCTGGTTGCGCTTCCTTTATGCGTACCCCAATCGAATCACCGGCCGCCTGCTTGAGACGATCGCCAAGCACGACAATATCTGCAAATATCTCGACGTCCCCTTGCAACACGCATCTCCCGACGTGCTGAAGCGTATGAAACGCGGCGCCGGTGCCGACATCTTCCTCAAGACTCTGGAAAAGGTGCGGGCCGCAGTTCCGGGAATCGCTTTGCGCACTTCGTTCATCGTTGGCTTCCCCGGCGAATCCTCCTCGGATTTTCAGATTTTGGAAGAGTTCATCAACGCAGCGAGATTTGACTGGCTGGGCGTCTTCAACTACTCCGATGAAGAGGGATCCGGAGCCTTCTCACTCGATGCCAAAGTTCCCAAACGAACCATTGGTGCGAGGCAACGCCGGCTGATGAAACTGCAGCAATCCATCAGCAAGCGCGCCAAGCAGCAATGGGTAGGCCGCGAGCTCGTGTTGCTGGCTGAAGGCGAAAGTGAAGAGACGCCGATGCTTTGGGAAGGCCGCACGCAATTCCATGCACCTGAAATCGATGGCAAAGTCTATATCAATGACTTCGGTGAACTGGAGAGCCTTGAAGCTGGACGCTTCTACAAGGCTGAGATCACCGAGGCCCACGAGTACGATGTGATTGCCCGAGTCGTTTCGGGCCCGCTGTAAACTGATCTCTCACTCTCGGATACAAACGCGATGCCGGCGAAGAAAAAATCCGCAAAAGTTCTGCACTGCCCAACCTGCGGCATGCTCGTTCAACTTAAGGACGAAGACTTCCCTTTCTGCTCCGATCGCTGCCGCAAGATCGATCTGGGCAAGTGGGCCATGGGCGTCTACAAAATCAGTTCTCCCATTCTCGACCCTGAGGTTCTTGACGACCTCGGTGGACTCGCCGGCGGGCACAACAAAGGCTCCGACGATGAGTAGTCCCGCTGCCGTCGAAAAGGCCGCCGCACAGAAGACTGCTTGGGCCTGGATCGTCGCCACTTTTTTCGGCGCGGGGCTCGGCAAGCCGGGTCCGGGCACCTGGGGATCGGTAGCCGCCGTTCTGCTTTGGGCTGCGCTCGCCATGGGGCTGCACCATTCTCCGCAAGTTCTTTTTTTAGCGATGATTGCCGCAATTTCCCTCACCATCGCTTTAGGGGTTCCCGGGGCCACCATCGCCGCCCGCGAAAGCGCCAGTCACGACCCAGGGTTCGTCGTAATCGATGAGGTGGCCGGGCAATGGATTGCCCTCCTGGGCAGCCCTGCCGACTGGAAACATGCCCTGATCGCACTCGTTCTTTTTCGCATCTTCGACATTACGAAACCCTTCCCCATTCGCCAACTCGAACGCCTTCCTGAAGGATGGGGCATAGTTTGCGACGACTTGGGCGCAGGCCTGTATGCTTTGGGAGTAGCAACCCTGTTGCGCATTTGGATTTAGACTGAGACGGCCATGCCCCGCACCCGCACTCCATCCACTCGCGAAGAATCCATTCCGGAGCCGCGCATCGACGATATCGTGCCGGCCGCAGCCTTGCCGCTCGGAGAAGTCGAACTTGTCGGCGAACATTTGGGTCCCCATGAGTTTGGACCACCCGTTGTCGTGATCGGCACCCATCCTGCCCAGGTGTTGATGAGCCGGCCCGGCAGAGTCGCATTTCGAATCCCCGAGCAGGCCACCAGCGGCTTGATCGAAGTTCGAACTCCCACCGGTGTCAGCAACGCTGCCCCGATACGCGTTGCACGAGAACTCTCGAGCGGCCTTCATCCCGTAACCAGCCCGGCCGTGAGCCGCTCCGGAATGATCTATGCGACCATCTCAGGCCAACGAGGCAAGCAGACACCTGTTTCGGTAGTGCGCATCAGCCCCGACGGCCGTGGAACGCCTTTTGTGACCGGCATATTAAACCCCACTGGTCTTGCATTCAGCCCCGAAGGCGACCTGTTTGTAACCTCGCGCGCAGAGGGAAATGTCTATCGCATCGACGGGGCCGGCGAGTCGACACTTTACGCCGAAGGCATGGGAGTCGCTACAGGCGCAGTATTTGATCCTGCGGGAAATCTGTTTGTGGGCGACCGCAGCGGCACCATCTTCAAGATCGATCCGCAACGCAAGATCTTTGTCTACGCAACGCTGGAGCCCAGCGTTTCTGCCTACCATCTCGCCGTCGACCGCGAAGGAACCCTCTTTGTAACCGGCCCCACCCTCTCTTCCAATGACGCAATCTGGGCCATTGATATCCACGGCGAGGCGCGGGCCTGGTTCCGGGGCCTCGGCCGCCCTCAAGGGCTGGGGCTCGCCAAAGACGGCTCCATCTACGTCGTGGCTTCCTTGCGTGGGCGCCGTGGACTGGTGCGGGTTGCAGAAGACGGTGAAGCCACCCTTGTGCTGGCTGGCGTCAACCTGGTCGGCGTGGCTTTCTCGCCGCTGGGCAACACCGTACTCACCACCAACGAGGCGGTTTATGATGTGGACTTAGGGGTAGAAGGATTGAATCTCTCTTAGCTGCGAGCCGCTCGCTCCAGGCTGCCAGCTGGTTCAGTGCGAAATCCAGCAATCCAGGAAAATACACAGTCGCTTACCCCGGCATCATCCCGCTAGGAGCTAGAAGCTGCCTCTATGAAATCCGAAATTATTGCTGTCGGCTCCGAAATGCTCACCCCGTTTCGCCAGGACACCAATTCCCTTTATCTGACCGAGAGACTGAATGAAATCGGCGTTACCGTCGCCTTCAAGACGATCGTCGGAGACCGTCGCAAAGACATCGTAGGAGTTGTCAGGAACGCTCTCGCTCGTACAGACATCGTGATCGTCATGGGCGGACTAGGCCCCACCGAAGACGACCTGACCCGCGAAGCGGTGGCAGAGGCGCTCTCGCTCACGCTGCGTCGCGAAGCTGCCCAGTTGGCCGCCTTGCACGCGCGGGCCGCCACGTGGCGCCTGCCCATGGCTGAGAACAACCTTAAGCAGGCCGACGTAATCGAGGGCGCCACCGTCATGCCCAACCCCAATGGCAGCGCGCCGGGTCAGTGGATAGAAACCCTCTACTCCGGTTATCGCAAGCTGATCATGTTGATTCCCGGCCCTCCCAATGAATGCCGCCCGCTCTTCGACGAAGAGTGTCTGCCAAAGCTGCGGGCTGCTTTTCCGGAGCGATACATCGCCAAGCGCATCCTCAAGGCCGCCATGATTCCCGAGTCGCAGGCCGACAAGTTGCTCGCTCCGATTTACTCCGAATATCGCGACGTTGAGACCACCATCCTTGCCCATGCGGGCGATATTCAGCTCACCCTGCTCTGTTCCAAAAGCAATAAGGAATTGGCTGAGCAGCGCGTGGAGGAACTCGCAACCCGCATGGAAGAGGCGCTCGACGACTGGCTCTACTCATCTGAGGGAGAGTCGCTGGAACAGATTGTCCTCTACTACCTCGGGCTCCGTCAGTCCACGCTTGCTGTGGCGGAAAGCTGCACTGGTGGAATGATTGCGCAACGAATCACGGCTGTTCCCGGCAGCTCTCGCTCCTTCCTTGGTGGCGCGGTTGTCTACTCCAACGAAATGAAGACGACCTTTGCCGACGTGCCCCCCGAGCTTATCGCCAGGTATGGCGCTGTGTCGTCTGAAGTCGCAACAGCGCTTGCCGAAGGCATCCGCAAGCGGACCGGCGCGTCACTCGGACTTGGCGTCACGGGCATCGCCGGACCGGCGGGAGCCACCGACACAAAACCAGTGGGCCTTGTCTACATTGCGGTCAGTGACGGACAGACCACAGACACATTTGAACGCAATTTTCGCGGCGCCCGGGACCGCGTCCGCGATTGGGCTACACAGCAAGCGCTCGATCTGATCCGCAGGAAATTGATGTAATCTTCTTCAACTCAGATCGGCGGAAAATTAACCTCCTGTTCAATTCAAAGTAATGAGTCCGAATTGCATCAGGGTCATCTGTGAAGTATTCCGCTGAAGTTCCGGCTGAAATCTGCTACGCACACTAACGATCAAGGAGCATTTCCCCATGCCTCTGCCCCAGGATGAACGCGTCGTCGCCCTTGCCAACGATCTGCTGAAACAATTCCAAACCATCTTCGGCGTGCATCCGGGTCTCCGTCCGGCACACGCAAAAGGTCAGATGTTTACCGGCACATTCAAACCTGCAAGCGGCGCGGCAACGCTCTCCCGTGCGCCGCATCTTTCGCGGGAATCGACGCCTGTGACAGCCCGCTTCTCCAACTCAACGGGAATTCCTGCGCTGCCCGATAACGCGCCGGAGGCGAATCCGCGAGGGCTTGCGATTCGGTTCAATCTTGCAGAACGCGTACATACAGATATCATCAGTCACTCGACCGATGGATTCCCCACGCGCGATGGAGCGCAGTTCCTGGAGTTTCTCCGGGCGGCCGCAGCCAGCGGCCCTGATGTTCCATCCCCGAAGCCCATCGAAAAATTCCTTGCGGCGCACCCGGCCGCGCTGGCCTTTGTGCAAGCTCCGAAGCCCTTCCCGACAAGTCTCGCGAGAGAAACGTATTTTGGTGTTACCGCGTTCGCGTTCACCAATGGCAATGGACCAACCAAGTTTGGGCGCTACCGCATCATTCCCGAGCAAGGCAACGATTATCTGACAGAAGAGCAGGTGCCCAAAATTTCACCGAATTACCACTTTGACGAGATCGTCGAGCGGGTGGGAAAAGGGCCGATTCGATTCAAGGTGCTCGCGCAGATTGCCGCCGCAGGCGACACCACCGACGACGCCACGGTGCATTGGCCGGAGAGCCGCGAACTTGTGGAACTCGGTACGGTCGAGTTAACCAGCGCCCTGTCCGACAGTGTTGCACAGCAGAAGCACATCATCTTCGATCCGATTCCGCGAGTAGACGGAATTGAGCCTTCGGGCGATCCGCTTCTTGAACTGCGGGCGGCCATTTATTTGCTCAGTGGAAGACAGCGCCGCGCTGCACAATGAGGCGCGTCGGCTAGCTTACGTTCTTCCTTTCGCTCCTGCGTCTCCTTTTCCGCGGATGGGTACACGGCTGGCGCAGGATTCGAGACATTGACGTGTTCATGCGCCCTCTGAAAAACTTGCGCAATGCGATACAGCGGAAAAGTGGAGTATGCGGACGCCCGAAAAATGCGCGTGCGCAACAAACGGCATTACCGGCTTGCGCACTGGCCCATCTGGATCTGGGTGTTTTTTCTTGCGCCGGGACCGCTCACGTTCAGTCTGTTTGCGCATGGATTCGGCTGGGCAAACTCTGTCTGGCTCGCGGCCGTACTCATCGGAACAGGAATCGCCGCGGTGTATGGACAATTACCTGGAGTCGAGCCCGCACCCTATATTCTGCGCTTCGACGAGGACAAGCCGAACCTGCTCTACCGCAAGGTCTGCTACACGTTCGCATGGAACGCCGTGATCAACTTCGCCCTTCTCAATCTTGTGGGATTGGTCATCGCGTCCATCACCGGCGTCTGGTACATGAGCCAGCTCTATCACTACGCGTATTTCCCGCTGTGCGGTCTCATTCTGCTTCTCGGGGCGCTCGGAGCGTTGCCGCGCGTCGGCCGGTCCACCAAAGGGGAAGGGATCGAGCGCCGCTACTTCTACGGTTCGGTCTGGGCCGTGACCACGGCGCAGATTTTGCTGCTTGTGCTCTGGAAGAGCCTTCCACTCACGCGTACCGGTAGCCTGGTCAAACTTGTCATTTACTCAGGCACTCTGATCGCGATGGGCGTGGCAGCCTACAATGGCGCGCTCCCGCGCACGCGCCCAATCATGCCCGGCGAACTGATGGTCGACTAGACTCGGGTTTGACAAAGCAACGAGTTGGCCGGGGCAGGCCAAAGCTGAAAGGGATCAAAAAGCGATGTGCTCGGCAGTTGCCAATTTGAAGATTTTGGTATTTTCAGGCAAACCAAGGCCATTTTTCTGATGACGCGGCCCGTCAAAGATCAAGCCGTTTACCCATAGTGAAACTTCCGTATCGTCCACAATCCACCCGGCACTCAAAAATGTGCCTCGTTCGATTCGTTGCCCGCTATCCGTGATCGCTCACGCTCAGAAACACTCGTGCGCACTTTCCACAGATCGTTGAGATCACCAAGCGATGATCAGCTCCTCGTATAGAGAGGCGATACAGGCGCAAGCCACTTGACGATAGCCCTCAAAGTTACTACCGATTACCATTGCGTCCACCTCGGAGACCTTTTCTGTTTCGTAAATTACCGCCATACTCGGGTTGTAATTCGGAAATTATGAACGACCTTCAATCAAAATTCGCTCTTACGCTTGTAGCGTTCGGTCTCTTCTTCGCATATGCGTTTCCGATGATGAAACAGGCGAAGCAGAATCAAGACGCGGTTCTTCGCCGAGTCGGTCAGGCGTACATTGCACCGAGCCCGAACGACCCCAACGTTCCGAGCGGCAACGTCTCTCTTGACGACCTTCGGAAGTACACAGACCGGAAGGCAGCGGAGCGGAAGGCCAAGGGGCTGCAGTAGGACAATCCAAAGTTCGACTTAGGTGTCTTCGCCCCCCCCCCCGAAATTTCCTAAATCAATAATCAATTGTGCACCTGAGGGAGATACTCCGAGCGAAATGGAGGCACGCCCTAAGGCAGTGGCATCCGCTACGGGATTCAATCGAATCCCGCCACGGGAAACACCATTGACTAATTAGTAGTTTCCGTATTGCCCACAATACATCCAAAACTCGTCTTCCTCGACTATGATGGCTCAGCAACCATGATGCGCATCACTTTTCCATGGACCGTTCGAACGTGGTCTTTGGCGGCGTTTGTCGCTGGAATTGGTTTTTGCCTTGTGGCGGTTGGCTCCGGAATGTATTTTGTGAACTTTCGAAGCCATAGCCTTGTCGCAACCGGCACCGTCACATTTGTTGACGTGCACGCAGACGGTAACGAGAATCTCTATTGCCCACATGTTCATTTTGAAGCCGTGGACAAGAAAACCTATACGGTGGCTTGTCGCATCTGGCAGAAAGGCACAGCTCCTGAACACTCTGTGGGCGATGTCGTTCCAATCCGCTATAAGCAAAACGACCCCAGCGATGCATTCCTCGAATCGCAGGTTGATGATCTGCCGCACGATTCGGCTATTGCTGCCTTGTGCGCCCTCAGCGTGGGGTTTGCGCTTCGCTGGTATGTGCGGAGGCGAGGGGTCTCTTGAAAGCCCTGAGTGTGATCTCGATTGGGCTTAGAACGTGCTTGATTAAGAGCGTCGGGACGTGCAGCGGTATGCAATTTGCTCGAGCGCGATTCAGATTCCTAGCCTCTGGGCCGCGAAAGGTATGCACGTGAGCCGAACCCTGAAAGATTCACGGAAGATCAAAGACACAGTGCTTGAAGTTGTGAGGGTGGGCGATGACGCCTTTGACCTGTTCCTCAACCGTGAGCTTTATCGCGGTCATGCGCCGGAATCCTCGCTGTCTGATTGGCTGTGCGTGCGATACGGGTATTGCGGAGAGGAATACAACGCGATCCTACAAGAAGTAAAGCTACACGGCAGGAAAGTCATAATTCTTTGAAGTTGTCTCGCTTCAACCTGCCATCACTGTCGAGTCACCGCCGATACTTCTCTTTGCCAGATTTTCGCCGGTCCTAAATGGCCATACGGGCACTAATGAGTCTTTGACACTGCATTACCCTAAGATCTGCGATCTGCAAATTTTGGAGACAGGCCAACGGTTAGTTGTTTTTGCAGGGTCGCGCTCGCTCACGCGGAGAGTGAGGAGCGAGCGCAACCGATTGGATCATCGAACGAATCGGCCGGGATGGTCTCTATTTTGAGACCGGTTTGTAGCTTGAACTTCCGGCTTTCTTCATCGCGGAAACACCTTCTGCAGCACTGAGCAGCACGGTGGTCTTGACCTTGCTGCACGTGCCGCCTGCGCCCACGGCGAGTGCAAGTGCGGCGGCACTCTCCTGGTCGGGCACTTCGAAAATTACGACGGTATCGTACTCGCCGAACGAAAGCCAGACACCGGTTAAAGTGCCTCCGAGCTTTTCAACCGACTTCCGAATCACGTCTGTGCGGTCCTGCGGTTTCTTTGTCAATGAGGCGAGCGCTGCGGTGCTGTACGACGCCTGGATCATAAAACTGGGCATGGTTCACTGCCTTTCCTTGGGATCTCAGATCAGATGACCTGGGGAGGCAGAAAGAATACACCCACTCCTCCCTCGATGACACGTGTTTATGGAATGAGCCGGAAGCATCCAACACGATCCTGAAGCAAGGTATCGAAACCGCTTCGCGAACTTACTCTCAGTCGCCGAGAGAAGCTTACTTTCATCTCCTACCCGAAATACTTCCTCAACCCTTCCCAATAATGGTTCTTCCAACCCCAATCCAGATGGTCATACAACCCGGAAGGAAAGCCTGTGTGGTCGAAGGCGAGATCCGTTCCTTCGCCATTCGCCTTCAATTCAAAATGAACGCTCGAATAAACTCCCGGATCCCACGACGCAGGCCGCCACGCCTGCACGATCCGCACGTTTGGCAACAGTTCCACGTTCCGGCCGACGATGAGTTTCCCAAACAGAAAGAAAGCCCCGCCGACCGTAGGGTCGATCGCCGCGGGCGCCCCGGAAAACGCCGCAAACTTTGCCTGATCGAGAATCGTGTCGTAGAACCGTTCCGGGCTCACCTTGAAGTTCAGATCGTAGTGAATGGATGTGCGAGCCTGGTTCGGTGCGATGCAAGGGCCCAACTCCTTCGGCTGCGTCGAACCCTCCTGCGACGCATTCGCGCGGGAACTCACAGAACAAGCCGCGACCCCCATCGCCGCGGCGATGCCAACTGCAACCTTCCGCCGGCTCAGGACTGTCTGGGAAATAGAGAATCTCGCGTGCATCGTGACCTCCCACGGAACATAGAAATCATCGTGCGCAGGATTATCGCAGTCGCCGCCCACACATTTGCAGAAGATTTCCCTGCTTTGGCGCACAATTGTAGTTAGCCAACCAATCCAGGTGATTCGAATGCAGACCCAATCAGCCGTGTGAGGCCCAGCCCGGGCTCTCGTCCCGTCGAATCACTCCGCCGGGAAGCAGGACTACACCCCCTATCGAGAAGTAACCACCGCTGGCTTTTTGTTTGCATATTATTTTCAGCGCGTCATTAAGTTACACATAATAAATGAGTTAACTAGACATCCTGTCAAGTGCTGCCACCGGATACAGCCTTAGTGTTCGCCTCGGCCCGGCCTCAGCATTAACTCCTTGATCGCCTCACGCGGGTCTTTGCCTTCTTCCAATATCAGTTCCATCTGCTCCGTAATCGGCATCTCAATCCCGTGTTGACGCGCCAGACCGAGGGCCGCCCGCGACGTTCGCACACCTTCCGCAACCTTGCCGCCAAGGCTCTCCAGAATCTCCGGCAGCTTTCGCCCCTGTCCCAGCGCCTCTCCAACGGTACGGTTGCGCGAAAGCGATCCTGTGCAAGTCAATACCAGGTCGCCCACACCGCTAAGCCCCGCAAGCGTCTCGCGCCGCCCACCGCAAGCCACAGCAAGCCGCGTAATTTCAGCGATGCCCCGAGTGATCAGCGCAGCAGTCGAGTTGTGTCCCAGCCCGACGCCCGCGGCAACTCCGGCCGCAATTGCGATGACGTTCTTTAACGCTCCGCCCAGTTCCACGCCAATCACGTCCGTCGACGAATAAAGCCGCAGCGTCTCCGAAGAGAATTCCTGCTGCACAAAGGTGGCGATCTGGTGATCGCTGAAAGCCACCGTCACTGCGGTAGGCTGTCCCTGCGCCACTTCAATTGCAAAGCTCGGCCCCGAGAAGGCGCCGATCGAAAGCAGCAGCCCCGCCGGCTCCAGGATTTGCGAGATGACCTGTGTCATGCGCAGAAAGGTGCGATCTTCCACGCCCTTCGTTGCGCTCACGACGAACTGGCCGTTATGCAGGTTCCCACGAATTCGCGTCAGCGTAGGCCGCAGAAACTCTGAGGGAATCACGGAGACAAGGATCTGTGCTTCGGTAATCGCAGCAGTGTCTGCTGTAACCTTCAGGCCCGCAGGCAACGGAAACCCCGGAAGAAACAGCTTGTTCTCGCTCGCCGCAACAATCTGCTGGGCTTCCTCCTCGCTATGGGACCAGAGCGTCACCTCGTGGCCTCGACGGCGGTGCAGGGACAGAGCGATTGCGGTTCCCCACGCACCGGAACCCAGTACGACGATTCGGCTCATGCAGGTTTCCCTTCTCGAGCATGCGCGCCGAAGCGGCTCTCTGTGCCGGCCATCAGCCGGCCAATGTTCTGGTGATGCTTCACGATGATCAACAGCGCAACCGCCGCCTGCACCACGATGTAGAAGACCGGCTTGTCCCCATGCACGAGGAACCACGCAAACACAGGAAAGCTCCCTGCCCCGATGATCGAAGCCAGCGACACGTATCGGCTGATCAAAAGGATAAGAGCGAACGTAGTAATCGCTGCCAGCGCGGCAAGCGGCGCAGCCACCAGAAAGACGCCGAAGCCCGTCGCCACTCCCTTGCCCCCGCGAAAGTGAAGCCACACCGGGAACATGTGGCCGATAACAGCAGCCAATGCCGCGATCGCCTGCGCATCGCGAAAAGGCATTCCGGGCAAAAGAAGCTCGCCGAGCAGCCCGCCTACCCACACAGCCGCGCAGCCTTTGAGCACATCCAGCAGGAACGTGGCTGCGCCAAGTCCCTTCCCGCCCGAGCGCAGCACGTTGGTGGCGCCGATGTTTCCACTACCGACCGAACGGATGTCCTGCTTGCGGAAAAGCCGCACAAGCAGGTATCCCGTTGGTATGGATCCAAGCAGGTAGGCCACCACCACAATCAGAAAACTTGCGAGGATCATGACGAAACCGAGTTTAGCAGGTGAAGCGTCAGTTACTTTCCGTCAACTGAAACGCCCGCCGCAACCGCTACATCCGCTCGTCTGCCGAAGGCCCAAACAGCGCCGGAACTGTCGATCCGACGATTCGCAGGTACACCGTTAGCTGCCCGCGGTGATGCGCCAGGTGACTGAACACCGCATCCCGCAACATGAGATATCGCGGCTGCTTCGACATCACGTTGCCACCCATTTTGAAAGCCCATGGTGTCATCAGGTGCTCGTCCGTAGTGCCCTGCAGAGCACGCTTCCCCGCGGCAACTCCCTTGTCAAGGCTGGCAAGCAGTTCTGCCTTCGTTGCAACCGCCTTCGTGCGGAATCCTTCTGACGACGCATCCCCAAGGTCCAGTTCGTCACGGTCGATCATGAAAGCGATCCACCCCGGCATTCCCGCGACGAGTGCAGCCAGATATCCGAGTTCCATGGAACGCTCGTGAGGTTTGAAGTTGTTGTGCCCCTCGGGAACGCGCTCAATGGCTTTGCGCGTCAGGGCGGCCTCGCCGTCGAGCTGTGCAAGATAGAAATCTTTGAGTGTCATGGTTCGGTCTCCTTTGAAGTAGTCTTGGTTGTTTGGATTCGCAGTGACAGCGACAGGTTATTTTTAAGCGATTACTACTCACACATCCATCACCGGCGTTGTCCGTTTTTGAACGCGGCAACGCGATTCTGTACACTTCCACCAGCAGCCGTATCATCAACTCGCTGATTCTTGGCCGGTTGCCACAAGCGAAAACGGCCCCCGAAATGCTCCCCGTTTAACGTCTCTTCAGGTCGCAGGAGGTTCCCCGTGTCGCTCCTCCAGGATCTTTCCTTTGCTTTCCGTCAATTGCTCAGACACCGTGTCTATGCGTTGACCGCGATCCTTTCCATGGCGCTTGGCATCGGTGCCACTGCCGCCGTTTACAGCGTCCTCTACGGTGTCCTGATTGACCCATATCCCTATCGCGATGCCAATCGACTCGCCTTCATCACCTTCCAAACCAAGCAGGGTCGCGGGGAAATCCCGTTTACCCTCAAGGAACTCGATCAGCTCCGTCAAACCAGGTCAGTCGAGGACGCCCTTGCCCAGAACGACGAGAGCATGGTGGCGACCGACGGTGAGATTCCCCAGTCGGTCAAGGTTCTTGAAATAAACGGCAGTGGTTTTCAGGTTCTCGGCGCCCCGCCATTGATGGGCCGGTTATTCACCGCCTCCGAAGCCCGCGAGGGTGTCGCGCCTCCTCCGGTTGCCGTCATCAGCTACCTGTTTTGGCGATCACACTTCGCGTCCGATCCCAACGTACTTGGCAAAGTGCTCGAGCTCAATCAGCATAAGTACACCGTCATCGGCGTAGTAGGCCCCCGATTTACCTGGCACGACTCTGAGGTCTATTTGCCGATACCGGCGGGCATGGATCCGAAGCGCCGCCTCGAGACACTGGTGCGACTGAGACCCGGAGTCTCCACCGCCACTGCGGTCGGCGAGTTGACCGGTATCGTCGAGCAGATTCGCCATGCGGAACCTCAGCTATTGCCGAAAGAAGACTACACAATCAAGGTTGAGACCCTGAACGACTGGCTGCTGGGCCAGTTCAAAGGCACACTGCTGGTGCTGTTCGCGGCCGTGGCGCTTCTGCTTCTGATCGGTTGCGGCAACGTCTCGATTCTCATGCTGGCTCGCGGCACCGCCCGGTTGCAGGAACTCGCGACCCGTCTCGCTATCGGAGCATCGCGGATGCGCATCATCCGGCAACTACTGACTGAAGCCGTGATGCTCGCCGTCACTGGCGGTGTTTTGGGTATGGCCCTGGCCTACGCGGCCATTCATTTTATCGTTCGCCTGCTGCCGGAATATTCCATTCCCCACGAAGTGGTCATTCACCTCAACGTTCCGGTGCTTCTCTTCAGCACCGGCGTCTCGATCGCGGTAGGCATTCTCGCGGGGCTCTCACCAGCGCTGCAGTTTTCGAGCCCGCATATCAGCCAGATGGTGCAGTCGTCCGGCGCGCGCACCACGACCTCGCAAGGTGCGCGCACACGCACTGCGCTCATCATGGGCCAGATCGCTCTCACGGTTCTGATGCTGGCCGGTGCGGGAGCCGCAATGCGCAACTTCGTGCAGGCCTATAGCTCCAGGCTCGGATTCGAAACTCACAATATCCTGATGCTCAATCTGGCATATCCTGAAAAGTCGTTCACTACCTGGCAGGCGGGCGTGCAGTATAACGATGAACTGCTTGAGACGATCAAGGCGACGCCGGGTGTGACCTCCATCGCCAGTTCCCTCACTTCAACGCCCCCGAACGGCCGCTGGCTACAGCCGGTCGAGATTGTGGGCGGTACGCCCGATAACGGCCAGAAGAGCGTAGTCGCTCTCACCAGCGCCGACTATTTTGGCGTTCTCCGCATACCGGTCCTCCAGGGACGCACCCTCACGCGCGAAGAGGTCAATCGCGGAGCCCACTTCGCTTGTGTCAGCAAGACGTTCGTCGATCGCTACTTCCCCGGCGCCAATCCCATCGGAAGGATGATTCGACCCACTCAGTTGTCAGAGCTACCGAGCGACCTTTTAACGGATCCAAATCTGAAGGCGCCGTTCCAGATCATCGGCGTTGTTGCAGATGTGCGCAACGATGGCCTGCACCGTCCTATACTGCCCGAGGTCTATCTTCCGACCTCAATCATCACGGCGCCGGGGAATTCGATTCTCGTTCGCACATCGGGCAATCCGGCGTCACTCGTTCACGCCATCAGCGTAAACATCCGGGCCTTCAATCAGAATCAGGCAGTCTACAGGGCCACGAGCTTCGATGAGTTCTTCTCGATGTTCGTCTGGTCGCACGAACGCTTTATCGCGGCGTTGTTTGGCGTGTTCTCCATGATTGCGCTTGGCCTCGCGGCGATTGGAATCTCGAGCGTGGTGGCCTATTCGGTGGAGCAGCGCACCCGCGAATTCGGTATACGCATGGCCCTCGGAGCGTCGCAATGGAACGTCTTGCTGCTCACCGTGGCCTCCACCGCGCGCACCACCGGCGTCGGAGTGATTCTCGGGATCCTGCTCAGCGTGGGCCTCAGCAATTCGGTGCAGCGGTGGACAGAGAGCAGCATGCGCGATATGTCGGTGCTGGGAACGATCTCGCTCGTGTTCCTGTTTGCTTTCATCGTGGCGTGTATTCTGCCGGCGCGCCGAGCCACGCGTGTCGATCCCATGGTCGCGCTCCGGGACTACTAACGAAAAATAGACGCGCTGTCATCCTTGTATCTCTGAATGAGCAGCAGTTTTCGTAGAGACTGTTGCAGTGGGGGAACCGAGGCATCGGTTCCCCCGCGGGCGGACGGCTCCCGTTCATCCTGCGGTCTCAACGACCGACGCTCAGCACAGGCGACCGCTGCCCAAGTCACGTACGACCGAACAGTCGCACGATCTCAGTCGAACATACAAGGCAGGTTACCGTGACAGGGATTATTTGTGGAGTGGATATTGGTTCATCTTCTTTAGCCGCGCGCATCGGACAGGACGGCGCCGCAGCCAGTTTCGCCAACAGCTCGGAAGGCATCGCAGAGTTGGCTGCCTTCTGTAAGACCCATCAAGTTGCACTGGTCGCCATGGAAGCCACCGGCGGCTACGAACAGCGAGCCTTTGCCGAGCTGTCCGGACACGGCCTGCCGGTGGCGGTGGTCAACCCGCGTGCCGTGCGCCAGTTCGCGCAGAGCATGGGTTGGCTGGAGAAGACCGACGCCATCGATGCCGGCATGATCGCCTGGTACGCACAGACAAAGAAGTCTCAGCCGCTCTGCCTGGCCCCGCCGACCCAGCTCGAGTTGCGCGCCCGCGTCACTCGTCTGCGCCAGCTCACCGAGGTTCGCACCGCGCAGCTGAACCAGCAACGTTTAGTCACCAACGACGCCGATACAGAACAGCTTCCGCGCAATGCTCAAATTCCTCGCCGAACAGATCAGAGAACTGGAACAGGCTATCGCTGCACTCATCGAAGCCGATCCGTTGTGGCGCGAACTGAATCAAGCCTTCCGCACCATCAAGGGCGTTGCCGATCGCACCGTGGCCCGCATCATGGCCGAGATGCCGGAGATCGGCACGCTCTCCAACAAGACCATCTCCAAACTTGCAGGACTGGCGCCTCTGGCCAACGACTCCGGCAAACATCAGGGCAAACGCGCGGTGCGAGGAGGCCGCGCCTCAGTCCGAGACATCCTGTTCCTGGTGGGCAGCGTGGTCGCTCGTTACGAGCCCGACTTCATCACCTTCCAGCAGCGCCTGCGCGCCGCCGGCAAACCACCCAAAGTCGTTCGCATCGCCGTGGCCCACAAGTTGCTCGTGCGCCTCAACGCCAAGGCTCGCGAGGTCCGACAACAGAGCGCGCACTTCGAACTGAACTGCTCAACTCGCCAGTAGTCGTAGTCGAGGCTGTGGGAAAGCGGAAAACCGCACCATCGTTTTCCGCTTTTCCATCAACCTGCCCTTGACAATTCAGACAGTCGCTGAGCGAAGCGAAGCGGAGTCGAAGGATCTGCAGTTGCTTTTAACAACTGTCACAAACCGAAGCACGCCGACGCGTGGCCCAGGTCTCATGTAAATATTTGCTCGAAATTGGGTGCCCCAGAGCCTGCCCCGAGCGAAGTCGAAGGGTCTCGATCTTGAGACCATGGGACAGCGCGCGCAACCTGCAAAATTGACTCTCGTGGTTAGCCAAGAACGCTTCTTATCCGCGCCCTGTTTTGATGACTTTAGTCGCAATCGAGAGAGAGCAATCGTAATAGGCTGATTACCAGAGAAATCAACTGACTATGTAAGCGCGGGTGTAGCGTAAGAGGCACTCCAATCCCTCAGGAGGCCTCACAATGATCGCCTCGACAAGATCCGCCCCAAACATCCTCCTCCTGCTGTGCAGTGGCGCGGCAATCCTGATGACCTTCACCGGCCTGTTATTTTTGATCGGCACGCGTCTGCTCAGCGTATTCGCTCACGGCGAAAGATTCATCGGAGAGACCGATGCCATATCTATTGCACTCGTCTTTGGCGGAATCGCCGTCGCTCTCAAGACAATCGAAATTCGCCTCAGAACAGAACAAGATTCATCCACGGACTGATCCGGCATGCACCGGCAAAATGCTCTCTCGGGGAGTTGTCCGAGTTGCACCAGACACCGCGCCCTTCAATATCTCTTACTCGATCCAGGCTGGGTGCGTTTGCCTCTGGCCGCACCTAAGCCATTTCGATAAATGCAGCGAAACCCGCCCTTCGATGGGACGTTGCGGACTGGTGCACAAATAATGACTTCAGTGTGACCGGAGGATGACAAGCGGAAGGGTCCATCCGTCGTACTTTGCATGAATGAGGAACAGAATCATTCGCAAGATTGCAAAGCTAACTCCCATCCTGCTCGTCTCGGTCTTTATCGGAATGCAGTTCATTCCGACTTCCGGAGTCTCCAAGGCTTCGACAACTGGGCCGCATACAGCGGAGATGATCAATCCGCGAGTCGGTAAAATTCTGGATCGCTCATGCGGGGACTGCCACTCTAACCGCACTGTTTGGCCATGGTACAGCCATGTCGCGCCTGTTTCTTGGGTTATCTCCAAGCACGTCGTCGAGGGCCGTGAAATTCTGAACTTCTCTGAGTGGAAAACTCAGCCCCCGTCCGATGGCGAACGCAGCCTGATCTGCGACGCGGTCTCCGAAGGCAGGATGCCGCTCTCTGACTACACGGCGATTCATCGCAATGCGAGGCTCTCGAAGTATGATGTCGATGCCATTTGTAAGTGGGCCGCTGCTCCGGGCACATCTATGCCGTCGACGCAGATTGACGAATTAACGAACAGCATCAAATGACCTTGTTTGACAGTCCTCGCGTGGCTCACCACACCTGAATCTGAGAACTGGCTTTTGGTGAGTCCAATTTGGTGTCGAGGCGAATATTCGTCAAAGGGAAGAGTAGTCCACCATCCGCCGGCAACCAAGAAAGACTCGTTTTATACGGCTCGATGAGCGGGTGGCCACTTCGTAACAACTGAGAATTCGAGGGAGCGCGACGGCAGTCGTCAGAGCCCAGGTAGCCATTTCATAAGGTTAATGGCGGACCGACGTTCACGACTCCGTATTCCAGACGCGCGATCTCTCTCTCCTCGGCGGTACCATTGCCAAAGTAGTGTCCGCGTCTTTCCAGGTCGCGGAAGAACCGTTCTATATGTTCTGCGGGCGTGAATGCCACGAGCAGGCGACCTGGGCCGGTACCGTCATAAACAAACGCGTGCGGTATTTGCCGCGGCCCCAGCACTGAGTCACCTGCGGCGAGCCGGAAACGTTTGTCGCCGATCTCAACCACATACTCCCCCGCGAGACAATAGAACCATTCGTCTTGCGCTTCGTGATAGTGCTTCGGTGGGCCAACTCCTCGCCGCTCGATGGGCTGTTCGGTCATGAAGAGCGCACCACCGGAATCCTGGGTAGCTACTTTCACGTAGACGAGATCTCCACCGGGCAACTTAATGACATTGTTGAAACGGTCCGAGCCAGCAGCCACCTTCGCAACACCCGGACTCGGCGGCACAAGCGACGATTGCGCAGCCAGTCCAATTGGAAGGGCGAACAGGGATTTGAGCAACGAACGACGCGGGAGATGCGCTTTGGACATGACGACCTCACTTGCTTCACTCGGAAGAGTTCTGGACGCGCCCGACGGACAACTATAGCAAGACCGTGGGAGACTTCGTTCCAGCCGCCGGCTCGGGCCCAACCGGGGCTGTGGAAGGCTAGCGGTCGGTGCCACGCGAAATGTTAGTGGGCCATCAAAGAGAAAGGTCTAACTCAAACGAGCCGTATATCGCGGAGTCACTCATCGACAAGTCGGAGAGGCTCCCCTCCCCATCATCTTTCGAGAGAACTTTACGAGTTCTGGTCGAGTTACAGCCAATCCGGAGTTACTCCTTGAGGGCTTCCGGGTTGACCATAGAAGCTGTGCACCGGCTGACCTGAGATAGACTCCGCGCAGCACCGCTTCAAAATAAATCCTTCCACTTTGCAGATCATTTGCCTCGAATGGCGCACCATAATAAATGCAGGAGAGTTCAGACCGGGAAGACCCCGGCCATCCAAGATCACTTCGAGAGGGGTACCCCCGGGTCAAAAAATAAATATCCTCTGTGGAAATTTGCCGATTATTTCGCGGCTTTGTGAAACACCCAACCCTCGACAACACCGCGCTCCCGCCGTCGAATCGAATGGGAAGAACTGAGCTCGGAATTGTTGTATGATTCGTCCGCCCGGAAACTCCCTGGGAAAATTCTCCCCAAAACGAAATTCAAAATGGAGGATAAGCGCAATGAAATTCATGACAACCTGGTCCTTTCCAACTGGAGCGCTCCCCGAAGCTGCGCAACGATTTCTCGCCGGCGAGGCGGCGCCGGAAGAAGGCGTAAAGATCCTGGGACGGTGGCACAACATCGACCTGAGCGGGGGATTCCTGCTCTCCGAGTCAGACAATCCCATCGCTCTTTATAAGGGCGCCGCGAAGTGGGGCGATCTGCTGGAATTCAACTCGGTGCCGGTGATTGAAGACGCCGACGCCGCACCGGTGCTCGCCCAACTCTTCAAGAAATAGTGCGCGGGAGTTAAAAACATCCAGACCGCGAAGGCCACTCGTCTGCCAGTCCGGTTGACAGGCTGGGGTGCAGACAGCCAAGCGCTGCCCCCGTGCATCCCAAGATGCCTGGAGGGAAATGATGGCCACCTCACACGATCCATTTGCTCGCGATGCCGAGATCGATATCGACAGCCCGGAGATCCACAACATTCCACTCAGGGATCTTGAAACCGGAGAGGTAACGGACCCCGAAGAAGAAGAGGAAGAGGAGGAAAAGAGGCGAGGGGAAATCTGAGGTGACCACGCCGCATCGAAGCCGCATCGCGAAACCGGTACGGTGGGTTCCGGTCATCAGCCGCCGGCGATAGCGCCGATGATGAGCAGCGGTTCTTTGCCTGTGGCGATCGCCTCGGGGAGTGGGATTTCAGGGGATTCGAGCGAGAGGTCTTCTTCGCATGCGAAGAAGCGCAGGAACGGCCGTCGCTTGAGCGTGTCGTGATCGCGAATGGTTCCACAGAGCATGGGATAGCGGGCTTCGAGCGCGTCGAGGACAGAGCGGATCGTGACAGGCGCGGAGACTTCGAGCGTGACGTCGCCGTCAATATGCGCAAGGTTGCGCAGGTGGTAAGGCAGCGCAACTCGAATTGAGTGGATAGAAGACATCTTCGGGGTAAGTCCCTCTTTGACTGCATATCGTCAGCAACTTTAACTTTTACGAACTTCGCGTGCCCCATCCATGGATCGTCTTTGATCCATGGGTGGGAAGTCGCAAGGCCCGACCCGCTTTCCATTTTGCGCCTCAAATCAAGCCAGGGTTTGGACCTCGACGCTAAGCACGGCGGGCAGGTCGTGGACGATGGGCGACCAGGAGTCTCCAGAGTCAGGCGACACGTATACCTGGCCGCCTGTTGTGCCGAAGTAGATGCCGCATTTATCGAGCTGATCGACCGCCATTGCGTCGCGCAACACGTTGACGTAGCAATCGCTCTGCGGCAGGCCCTTGGTGAGCGGCTCCCACTCGTTGCCGCCACTGCGGCTGCGAAAGACCTGAAGCTTGCCGTCGAGCGGAAAATGTTCAGAGTCACTCTTGATGGGGACGACATAGACCGTTTCGGGCTCATGAGCGTGAATGTCTATTACGAATCCGAAATCAGTAGGCAGGTTGCCGCTGATCTTTGTCCAGTTGTCGCCGGCATCGTCGGAACGCATGACGTCCCAGTGCTTCTGCATGAAGAGAATACCGGGGCGCTTCGGATTCATTGCGATGTGGTGGACGCAGTGACCGACCTCCGCCGTAGGGTTCGGAATGTATTTGGAATAGAGACCCTTATTGATGGGCTTCCACGTGGCTCCGCCGTCGTCAGTGCGGAATGCCCCCGCGGCAGAGATGGCGATGTATATCCGTTTGGGATCGCTGGGATCGAGAATGATGGAGTGCAGACACATGCCACCGGCGCCGGGCTGCCATCCGGGACCGGACGTGTGACCGCGCAGGCCGGAAAGTTCCTTCCAGTTTTCGCCGCCATCACTGGAATGGAAGATGCCTGCATCTTCGACCCCGGCGTAGACAGAATTGGGATCGTTGAGCGATGGCTCGATATGCCACACGCGCTTGAACTCCCAAGGATGCTGGGTTCCGTCGTACCACATGTGCGTGGTGAGCGGCTTGCCGGTTTCCGGAGATTCGTCATATTTGAACTTGTTCGGAGCTGCCTGCGGAGGACCGGGTGTCGGCGGTTGGCCGGCGGGCATTCCGGGCTGATGCCACGTCTTGCCTCCGTCGTCGCTGCGCTGGAGGATCTGACCAAACCAGCCGCTGGTCTGCGAGGCGTAAATTCGATCGGGATCCACAGGAGAACCCTTGACGTGATACATCTCCCAGCCCGCAAAGTGAGGACCGCTCACCTCCCACTTCTTTCGTTTACCGTCGGAAGAAAGCAGGAACGCTCCCTTCCGCGTTCCAACCAGTACACGCACTTTGCTCATGACTCTCCTCGTTGCCCGAATCAACATTGCTGCCGGGCCGCTTCGAGATTCTTCCGCATTTCCCGCGTAGATGACAAGTGAAAAACCGGTTGAAAATGCTCTATTTTGACAGCGGTGTTTCGGACCGGTACCTGGCGTAAGTGAATCGCTTCGTGCGGGTTGTGGGCCGGTTATTTTCGCGCTTTGCGAGCAAAGTTCGATCCGTAACGCTAATGCTCTAGACTCAATATGGATATATACGAATGATCACACTTTTTACGGGTTACGACGAGGAACCGAAGAAGCCGGAGGGCGAAGGCGAGCCCGAAGCCAAGTCCGGATTTTTCTCGCGGATGCGCCAGGCAGTAACGCGGACACGGGAGACCCTGTCTTCGCGAATCGAGGAGATCGTCGCCCTGACGCGCGAAGTGGACGAGGCCGCGCTCGAGGATCTTGAGACGGCTCTGATCACGAGCGATATTGGCGTGCAGACCACCACAGAGATTCTCGATGCGCTGCGGGAGCGCGCGAAGCGCCAGGCGATCGAGGGCGGAGCAGAGTTGCGCGATCTGCTGAAAGCGCAGTTGCGCGGAATCCTGGAGGCTCCGCAGAAGCCCGTGGTTGACCCCGCCGCGCCGCCGAAGGTGACGTTCCTCGTTGGAGTCAACGGGACCGGCAAGACAACCACAAGTGGCAAGCTCGCGGCGTGGTATCGCGCGCAGCAGAAGACGGTGTTGCTCTGCGCCGCAGACACGTTTCGAGCCGCGGCGATTGAGCAGCTTGAAGTGTGGGCTTCGCGTTCCGGCGTGGAGATGATCAAGACGCGACAGGGCGGCGATCCGGCGGCGGTGCTGTACGACGCGGTGAACGCGGCGAAAGCGCGAAATATCGGCGAGCTGATTGTCGATACAGCAGGCCGCCTGCACACTAAAACGGGCTTGATGGATGAGTTGGACAAGATGCGGCGGACGGCGGCAAAGCTGATCGAGGGAGCCCCGCATGAAGTGCTGCTCGTGATGGATGCCACAACGGGGCAGAACGGATTGCAACAGGCGCGCCTCTTTACACAGGCGGCAGGTGCAACGGGGATTGTCCTGACGAAACTGGATGGAACGGCTAAGGGCGGCATCGCGGTAGCGATTGCGCGGGAACTGAATTTGCCGGTGAGGTTTGTGGGCGTGGGCGAGAAGATGGAAGACCTGCTTGAGTTTGACGCGGGAGCCTTTGTGGATGCGCTGCTCGGGTAAGAGGATTAGGACGATGCAAGTCAAATGACTTCAGACCAAGATCGCGACTGGATGCAGCGGGCACTGGAGCTGGCGCGGCGCGGGATTGGTGTCAGTTCGCCAAACCCTGCGGTAGGCTGCGTAATTCTCGATCGCGCGGGCCAGGTACTCGGCGAGGGATGGCACGAATACGACCTGCTGGACCATGCGGAAGTGGTCGCGCTGAACGAAGCGAAGCAGCACGCGCTCACCTATAAGAAAGAAGATCGCCTCAAGGGCGGCACGGCTTATGTGACGCTGGAGCCCTGCAATCACACCGGGCGAACCGGGCCTTGCAGCGAAGCACTCATCGCGGCGGGGCTTGCTCGCGTGGTTGCGGCGACCATCGATCCCAATCCGTCAGTGGCTGGTCATGGGCTCGATCGGTTGCGCGCGGCAGGAATTGAGCCAGTTGTTGGGGTTCGCGAAAAAGAGGCGCGGCGGCTCAACGAAGGATTTGCGCGATGGAGCCAGCACAAGCGTCCGTCGGTGCTGATGAAGGTGGCGATGACGCTCGATGGACGGATCGCGCCGCCGGCGGGTGTGCATTCGGCGCGCGAGCCTTATTGGATTACGAGCGAGGAGGCGCGGGCAGCCGTGCAGCCGTTGCGATGGCAGGCCGACGCAGCTTTGACCGGCGTCGACACCGTGCTTGCCGACGATCCGATGCTGACCGATCGCAGCGGTATGAGGCGGCGGCGGCCCCTGATGCGCGTGGTGCTGGATTCGGCGCTGCGCATGCCGCTCGTTTCGAAGATGGTGCAGAGCGCACAGAACGATGTGGTGATCTTTACGGTTTCGAAGGATGAGGCCCGCATCGAGGAGTTGCGAAAGCGCGGCGTGCGCGTGGAAGTCATGACACCGGATGCGGGGCGAGTTCCCTTGGGCAAAGTTCTCGACATGCTCGGCGCGGAAGGCATTCTCACCGTGCTGACGGAGACAGGAACGCGGCTGAATACAGCGTTGCTTGCCGGAGGGTTTGTCGATCGCGTCCACCTGTTCGTGTCGCCCCAGATCATGGGGTCCGACGCGGTGCCCGCATTCAAGGGCATGGCGAACGCGATTCACATGGCCGAGGTCGAGGTGGAGCGCTACGGAAACGATCTGGGGTTGTGCTCGCTCTTGAGAGATCCATGGCCGAAAACCAGTGGGCAGTGATCAGCGAACTATCGCTCAAAGATCAGCTCTAGGGCAATGCCTTCGACCCTGAAAAGTTTGGCTGTTCGGGAATCGCGGCACCGTCGGCTCTTGGATCACTGGCGCCGAAGTTGAGTTTAGTCGAGCTGTTGTGCATCACGGCCTGGCCGCGGCCCATCTGCGCAGTGTACGCAGCATGGACATCGAGGACGTGGCCCATTTTCGTGAGCGCGTCAATGCTGCCGGGCGTTACGCGGGACTCGATAACGATCTTGCAACCGAGTTGTTGCCTGTCGGTAAAGCGTGGCTCCTCCATCGCCGCCTGAATGTTCATCCCGTAATCGACAATATTCGACACGAACTGCGCATGCGCCAACGGCTGATTCAGTCCGCCCATGATGCCGAAGCCGATGTGCTGATCGCCGTGCTGCATGAACGCTGGAATAATGGTGTGGAAAGGCCTCTTGCGGCTTGCGAGCGCGTTCGGGGATTTCGGGTCGAGCGAGAACAGCGCGCCGCGATTCTGCAACGCGAAGCCCATTCCCTCCACCGTCACGTTCGATCCGAAGTTGTTGTAGTTGCTCTGAATGATGGAGAGGATATTTCCTTCGCGATCGACGACGCTGAAGTAAGTCGTATCGCTTTTGCCCAGCGCTCCGGGAGCGACGGTGCAGTTGGCGCGCGCGGGGTCGATGAGGGCAGCGCGTTTGGCCGCGTATTCCTTGGAGAGAAGCTGCTCTACTGGAATCTTGCTGAAGTGCGGATCGCCGTCGTAAGCCTTGACGTCTGCGTAGGCCAGCTTCATCGCTTCAATGCGAGTGTGTAGTTCTGCGGGGCTGTGCGCACCGGCCGGATCAGGCTGGAAGCGCTCCATGATGTTGAGCATCTCGAGTGCGGCGATGCCGTCGCCATTGGGCGGCAGCTCATAGACGGTCCAGTCGCGATAAGTGGTTGAGACAGGCTCGACCCATTCGGCAGAGTAGGCTGCGAGGTCGTCGGCGGTCATCGTGCCGCCCAGATCGGACGATGTTTTCAGGATCGCTTTGGCGATGTCGCCCTTGTAAAACGCGGATTCTCCCTGATCGGCAACGAGCCTCAATGCATGTGCAACGTCGGGATTGAGGAAGACCTGCCCCGTCTCGGGAGCCTTGCCGCCGGGCAGGAAGACACGCGTGCTCTCAGGGTTAGTCCTGAGGCCTTCGCTATCCCCTGTCCACCATGCGTGAATGATTTCAGAGACGGGAAAGCCATGCTCGGCGTAATAAATCGCGGGCTGAAAGAGGTCGTGCCAGGGCAGGCGGCCGAAACGCTTGTGCAGCTTGGTCCATCCGTCGACAACTCCGGGGACGGTTACGGAGTCAATGCCCTCCTCCGGCATCTTCTCGGCGATGCCCTTCGATTTCAGATGCTCGATGCTCAGAGCCTTCGGCGCCCATCCGCTGGCGTTTAGTCCGTAAAGCTTGCCGGTCTTCGCCTCCCAGTAGATGGCGAAGAGGTCGCCGCCCATTCCGTTGGATGTGGGCTCCGTGACATTGAGAACGGCGTTGGCCGCAATGGCAGCGTCGATGGCCGAGCCGCCCTGCTCGAGAACACGCGCCCCGGCCTGCGAGGCTGAGACCTGACTCGTGGCGACGATGCCAAATTGGGTGGCCACAACAGAGCGGCCGTAGGAGCGGTCCTGCGCGTCGGCCGCCGCGACCAGCAGTGCCAATGCCATCAGCGTAACGACAGAGCGGAAATGCATCATGCGCAATCTTCTCCTATGGCTTGAGTTGCGAAGGATAGCTGGTCGAGAATCCAAAACTAACAGAGACCGGGCGTTGTCTTAAACTGTAACCATGTTTACAGGGATTATTGAACAGACAGGAACGCTGGTAAGCCTGGTGGATCGCGGCGGCGTGCGGCGGATTACGGTTGAGGCGCCCGGAGTTGCAGCGCGGCTGCGCGAGGGTGATTCGCTGGGTGTGAGCGGCGTATGCCTGACGGCGCTGGATGTGAATCCAAACCTGTTCCATGCGGATCTGGCTCAGGAGACCCTGGATAAAACTTCGCTGGGATCGCTCGCAGCAGGGGCGAAGGTGAATCTGGAGTTACCGACGGCTGCCGGCAGTCCGCTGGGTGGCCACATCGTACAGGGCCATGTGGACGGCTGCGGCGTGATGACGGCGCTTGAACCGGTGATTCCGGAGAGCAGTCCGCAATTCAACAAGGAGACTACCGACTGGACGTTGAAGGCGCGTGTGCCTGATGGTGTACGGCAGTGGATGGTTCCGAAGGGGTCGGTGGCCATTGAGGGCATCAGCTTGACGATCGCAGACGTTGACGGCGATACGATTTCGATTGCGATTCTGCCGCTGACGTACTCGCGGACCAATCTGCATACGCTGAGTGTGGGCGCTCCGCTGAATGTCGAGGCCGATGTGCTGGTTAAGCTGGCGTATCAGCACATGCAATCAGGAAAGAAGCCTGACTTTGAGCTGACTGAATCCTGGCTGGTGGCAAACGGGTATTAGGTCTTCAGCACAGGCTTGTACGGTTCTCCTCGTGCCCTGGTCTCCTTTGCATTGATTGATGTTTAGTCTTGCCACCGCGCAAGTAACCTGTCATGATTTTTTCGCCAATCCCCTTTTGGTTTCAGTCAAACTCTTCTCGCAGGAGCACGAAATGCTTCTTACCGAACAGATCCCGAACATCTCGGCGAAAGTGAATCTGCTGGCAAAGGTTGTATGGCCCACGCTGGCCACACTGGTTCCGGCGGCTATCGTTGGCGCGGTCAAGTGGGTACAGGATCACACGTCGAAGCGCCGCAGCGCCGAGCTTACCGAACGCATCTCCACGCTGGCCAAGAGGATTTCCGAGCTTCCTGCTTTGTCATTGTCCACCGCAACGCCCGCGGCTACGCCGCAGTCCGCGCTGACAGCAGAGTTGGAATCCGCGCTGCGCGAACTTACGTCGCTGCAAAAAACAAGAGCGATTCGCCGATTCACCGGCCTGACCACCACTACGGCCAAAGTTCGCGCGGCCCTGTTGCTGTACCGCCCGGTAGGCATCGCTGCCTGGACGCTGCACCTGGCTTTTTACGCGTATTTGTTCTGTCTCGTGTTTGCCTTGGTGGCGGTTTTTTCGGATCAGTCAACGCCATTTATCGCCAGCGTCGCCGATCTGTTTGCATTCATCTTCATCTTTGGTGCATTCGGAATTCCGCCACTGGTAATTCGCTATTTCGCGGCCAGGATTCATCGCACGCAGTGTGCCCAAGCGCAGGCAGCCGTCCTCTCGCCGTTGGGTCATCCCGCGGAAGCACCTCTTCCGGCAGCCGGGCACAGTATCTGAATTCCACTTGGCATACGCAAAGTTCCAGACGCATGTGAGGGCCGCGGCTTATGGTTTTGCGGGGAGTTTAGGCGGATCTGTGAGGTAGTCGTCGCCTGTGCGCGCGAGCAGAAGACGACGGCGGTCATCGAGGACCTTGAGTTCTTTGGTCAGGTCAACGAACTCCTGCTTCTGCTCGGCTGTGAGGGACTGGCCGAGTTTATTCAGCTCATCAAGACGTCCCTGCAAGCGCGGCATCTGGCGGTCAATCAGGACCGGGTGGATGTTGGGCGCCTTGGCTTTGCCGCGCGCCAGTTCATTGCGGTTGTTCTCGCCCCAGACGGGAAGAATGCCAACGTGTCCCAGTTCAACGCGAATGCCGGCAGGGCCATAGTCGCGTCGGATGGCCGAAAAGAGGCCAATCATCGAGTCGCGTGGGTCGCCGTCCTTGTCGGGCATAAGGCCGTCGACGTAGTTGCGGGACTGGTTCGACAGAAAATTCCCCAGTGAGTAGAAGATGACCGTGTCGCGGCCGTCGGTGGTGCGATAGGTTTCCACCTGCTGCAGCACGTGCGGATGGTGTCCCACGATGACCGAAGCCCCCGCTTCGAGCATCTTGTGGGCGGTCTCCACGTCTTCAGGTCGGGGCGCGGGTGCGTATTCGATTCCCCAGTGGATTGAAACCACCAGCATGTCGCACTGGGCGCGGGCCTGCGTAATCGCCCCGAGGACGGCGGCCTCGTCAGCGCCCGGCGCACCGCCCGATTCCCCCGGATAGGGGAAGAAGTTGACGTGGGGCTGGTCGTCCTTGTCGGGGTTGCGGTTGCCGTTGAGCCAGCGCGTCATGCCGAGCCAGCCCACCTTGATCCCGTTGGCCTCGACGACGACAGGCTGAAAGGTTTGTCCAGCAGTGTCGCCCGAGCCGACAAAGAGAAGTTCGATTTCGCGAAGGTGCTCGCGGGTTTCGGCGAAGCCGGCCCAGCCCTGGTCCATCACGTGGTTGTTGGCAAAAGAAACGATCTTGATGCCGTTGGCCTTCAGCGCTTCGGGCAGAGCGACAGGGGCGTCGAACAGGAAGGGCTTCGATCCGTGCGAGTGGGCCGGAGCCACAGGGGTCTCAAGGTTGACGAAGCCGAAGTCAGCGCCGCGGAAGACGTCGCTTACGTCGCCAAGGAGGGCTCCCCAGCCCTGGCTCCCTTCGCCGCCTGCGGCCGCGGCGGCGCGGACAGGCTCATGGGGAATGACGTCTCCAGCGACGGCAAAGCTGACCTGGGCCAGATCATGCGGCAATGGGGCAACGGCCGCGGCTCGACTGGCGTGGAGTGAGCCGGACAGATAGGCAATAGGGATGGCCGCACCGGCGACCAGGAAGAGTAGGAGTGCGGCCAGCTTCCCGGCGGTGGCCCGGAAGGGGCTGAACCCGACCAGCCAGGGTGGACTGATCTGTAGCTCGCCTCGTCTCCCCGGTTTCGTCCAATCCATCGCATGGTCCAATCGAGGCACGGCCTTCATAGGGAATCAGCATACATTGGGCATACCTTGGAAAGAAGACGGTTTACATTGAATCGGCGTTCATGGTCACCCGGTAACAACCTGATAAAACGGCGAGCATCCTAATTACTGCCCGCGAACGCTTGGCGGCAAATGTGCGTCTATCCAAAGGACGAAACTGTTAACCTTTAGCAGGACAACGATCCAAAGGAATGCCGGCCTCGCGGCGGGCGAGCACCCGGCAACCGACCTATGGCAGAGTTCGTAATCAAGTTGGCCGACGAGCGCGGCCGCGTGCAAGAGCAAGTGCAGACCGCTGCTACTGCAGACGAGTTGCGTGCCCGCTTCCTTCACGCCGGATATCACGTGTTTTCAGTGCGTGCCCGGTCAGGCCTTGGCGGCATGTCGCGTCGCAAGGTAAAGCTGGAACCGTTCCTTATCTTTAATCAGCAATTTCTTACCCTGATCCGGGCCGGTTTGCCGATTCTGGGCTCGCTGCAGATGCTGGCGAAGATTCAGAAGAGCGCGCACTTTCGCAGCCAGCTCGACGACGTTACCAATCGCGTAAAAACTGGAGAAGCACTATCGTCGGCGTTCGAAGCGCAGACGGGCGTTCCGGTGATGTATACGACAACACTGCTGGCGGGCGAACGCTCTGGCAATTTGCAGGAAGTGTTAGAACGCTATGTAGGATTCCAGAAGGTTTCGCTCACGTTTCGCAAAAAACTGATCGCGTCCCTCATCTATCCTGCGTTGTTATTGACGATGGTGTTGGGATTGTTAACCTTCATGTTCACCGTCGTGATTCCGCAGTTTGCCGAACTCTATGACCAGATGGGCTCGCAGTTGCCGAAGATGACACTGGCCCTGCTCGCATTCGGCAAATGGACGCAACATAATTTCGTGTGGATCGCCGTGGCATTACTCGTGATCCTCGTCGGAGGCTACCGGTTCTCGATTACGGAAAAGGGCCGCGGCGTCGTAGACTCGATTCGCGTCGGCGCGCCAGTCTTTGGAAAGATCTGGCTTAAATACCAGGTGGCGCTGTTTTCACGAACCCTCTCTACACTGCTTACAGGCGGATTGCCGCTGGTGCCGTCACTTGAGACAGCAGCACGTTCGATCTCTTCGCGGAAAGTCTCCAATGCCGTGTTCGAGGCCATTACGACGGTTCGCGAAGGAAGAAGTCTGGCCGATTCGCTCACGCAAACGGGAGTTTTTCCCGATCTCTCGGCAGAGATGATCTCCGTCGGAGAACAGACGGGCGCCTTGCCGCAGATGCTCAATTCCGTCGCGGAGTTTTTTGAAGAGGACGTGTCGACAGCGTTGACCGCCGCGCTGGCATTGATTGAGCCGGCCATCCTGATCGTCATGGGTGTGGTCGTGGTTTTTATTCTTATTTCGCTTTACCTGCCGATCTTCTCCCTGGGGTCGGCCGCAGGAGGACAGGGCTAAATCTTTATGGCAGACACTACACTTCCGGTACCTCCAGGCCCGGTGTTGAATGGGATGGATGAACGCGCACAGGCCGAGGCACTCGCTGCCCGCTATCGCGCTGAGTTCGTCGACCTGAAAAACTTCAGGATTCAGCATGACCTGTTGCGTACGGTGCCGGTTGAACTGATGTTCCGTTACAACTTTGTACCGATTGAGCAGCAACAGGACATGCTCGTGATCGCGGTCAGCGATCCGTCGCGCCTGATGGTACTGGATGAGATTGCGGGGCTGCTGGGCCATCGGATTATCGCGCGCGTTGCCACGTTGTCGCAGATCACCGACCTGCTCAAGAAAACCGAACAGTCGCAGCGAGTGTTGGATGAAGCCAGTGAAGGCCTGACCTTCGATGTGGTCACCGGCGAGGAGAACGCGGACGAGAATATCTCCATCGAAAAGCTGACCAGCGATGAAGACATCAGCCCCATCATTCGCCTTGTCGACACCACGATCTTTACAGCGCTCGAACGGCGCGCCTCCGACATTCACATTGAGACTTACGACGATTCCCTGCATGTGAAGTACCGCATCGACGGCGTGCTGCAGGAAGCGATGGCTCCCATCGCGCGCGAACATCACACCACGATTCTGAGCCGCATCAAGATCATGAGCGAGCTCGACATTGCCGAACGCAGAGTTCCACAGGACGGACGGTTCCGGGTCCGCTACAAGGGCAGGCTCATCGACTTCCGCGTTTCCATCATGCCGACGGTGCATGGCGAGAATGCAGTGCTCCGCGTGCTCGACAAGGAATCGATGAGCGAGAAGTTTCACCACCTGACGCTGGACGTGGTGGGATTTGCGGAAGAGGATCTGCGCCGCTTCCGTCGCTACATTCGCGAGCCTTACGGCATGGTGCTGGTGACGGGGCCAACCGGATCGGGCAAAACCACGACGCTCTATGCTGCGCTGAACGAAATCAAGAGCGACGAAGACAAGATCATTACCATCGAAGACCCGGTGGAATACCAGATCCGCGGAATCACCCAGATTCCTGTGAACGAGAAGAAGGGGTTGACGTTTGCTCGCGGGCTTCGCTCGATTCTGCGTCACGATCCCGACAAGATCCTGGTCGGAGAGATACGCGACCAGGAGACGGCGCAGATCGCCATCAACTCGGCGCTCACCGGACACCTGGTATTCACGACCGTCCACGCCAACAACGTCGTAGACGTGCTCGGGCGCTTTTTGAACATGGGCGTGGAAGCATACAACTTCGTCTCCGCGCTGAACTGCATCCTTGCGCAACGACTGGTGCGCACCATCTGCGAACATTGTGTACGCACGGTCAGCTATCCCGATGACCTTCTTGTGGCGAGCGGCATGGACCTGGTGGATTGGCGGGGTTTCCCGTTCAAAGAGGGTATCGGCTGCATCGAGTGCGGCGGGACGGGGTATCGCGGACGTACCGCAATCCACGAGCTTTTAGACTTGACCGACTCGATCCGTGAGCTGATTCTTGAAAAGAAGCCCACCTCGGAGATTCGTAAGCTGGCGCAGCGCGAGGGAATGAGCTTTCTGCGGGAATCGGCGCTGGAGCGCGTTCGCCGCGGATTGACCACTCTCAAGGAGATTAATAAAGTCACGTTTATCGAGGCCTCACGATAGTGCGATCGATCCTGAGCAAGTCCAAATCCGGCTCGCAAAGCGGCGGGCGCCCACCCGCGGCAATCGAGATTACGCCTGAGGGCGTGCTGGCTGCTGCGCTGCCGGCAAAGGGTGAGCCCGCTGTCTATGCGTTACAAGCCTTGCGTCCCGGAGAACTCCTGCCGGGCATCGGCGAGCCTAATATGCGTGCGCCCGAGGCGGTCATCGCGGCAATTCGCTCGGCGCTCGGCAGTGTTACACCGCGTACTCGCGCTGTAACGGTGATCGTACCTGACACAGCGGTCCGCGTTTTTGTGCTGGACTTCGATTCCCTGCCCGCTCGTGCCAGCGAGGCCGTCCCGGTGCTCCGCTTCCGTATGCGCAAGATGGTGCCTTTCGATGTGGAGCATGCCGGGCTGAGCTACCAGATATTGACCGAGAGCAAGACGGAATCAAGGGTATTGGCAGCGATTCTTCCTAGCCCGATTCTTGAGGAATACGAAGGAGCAGTACGCGCCGCGGGCTACGAGCCGGGTTCGGTGATGCCCTCCGCGCTGGCCGCGCTGGCCGCGCTTGACTCAGAGGAACCGGTCCTGGCTGCGTGCCTGAGCCGAGTGGCGATTACGACCTCGATTACCCAGGGCAACGACCTGCTGCTCTATCGCACGCTCGACCTTCCCGACGATCCTGTGCAACGCCTGATCGAAGTGCAGCGCAGCGTCGCGGTCGCCGCAGCATACTATGAAGACAAGATCTCCGTGCTTCCGAAGACTCTCTATTTTGCCGGGAACGGGGATGCGGCCGAATTTGAGCAGTGGTTTGGAACTTCGGAGCTGACAATCGTGAATCTTGTTGACAGGCCGGAAACGGGCTCCACGACCGCAATGCGTAACATAAGCGTAGCCGGCATTACCGGCGCACTGTCGGGAGCAGCATAGCGTGCGCATTGCCATTAATCTCGCGAGCCGCCCATTTGCCGATGTTGCACCGGCGCTGAAGAACTTGCGCGTCGCGATGGCTGCGCTCGCGTTTGCAGCGATCATCATGGGGTTGGGCCTGCGCGCTGTTCACCAGAAAGCAGAAGAAGCCCGCGCCCGCGATCATTCGCTCGATGGCAGGATTGCGAGTGTAAGGCAGGAGCGGCAAGGCTACGAAAACCTGATGCACCAGCCCGACAATGCCCGCACCCTGGCACAGGCACAAAGCCTGAACCAGTTATTTGATGAGAAGGCATTTTCGTGGACGCTTGCGATGGAAGATCTCGAAACCGTGCTTCCCGCCGGCGTACAGGTAACAACCATCGAGCCGGCCCGCGCAAAGGATGGCCACATCACGCTGCGACTGCGCGTCATCGGTCCGCGGGATCGCGCTGTTGACCTGGTCAAGAATCTGGAGCACTCACGGCGCTTCCTGCTGCCCCGCATCGTCGGCGAGAATTCCGAATCCGCAGGTGGGCCGGGCGAGCGCGCAGAACCGGTGAGCGCATCAAATCGCGTCGATTTTGATGTGCTGGCCGACTACAATCCGGCGACGCTCGCGGAACGCAAGCAGGCGCAAGCAAAATCAGCAGGTGAAGAAGCAGCCGCCAGGCAAGCGTCTCACCTGCCACCGTCGTCGATTCATACAACGCCGCCACGCAGACCATATACAGGCATGCCGACACCCACATCTCCTCTGCAACCCCGGAGAGGAGCGCCGCCACAATGAGCCCCCAATCCCGCTTCGCAGGAAACGAACAGTTAAAATCGCCGCTCACATGGCACTATGTCGGCGTGGGCATATTGATCGTGCTGGTCGCCGGCCTCGCGGCGCGGTTGGCAATGGACTGGGCTGCTACCAACGGCCGCTCAAGCGACGCATTGGCCAACAAGCAGATCGAACTTCGATCGCTCGATATGCAGACAACTCCGCTGCGCGGACTGGATAAACGAGTCGCCGATTCGCGCCACCAGATGCAGGAGTTCTACGCGAAGCGCATTCCAGCAAACTATTCCTCGATCGCAAGCGAACTCGGTGAGCTCGAGGTGAAGTCGGGAGTACGGCTCTCCCGGGTGCAATACACCCAGGGCGCCTCAAGCAACGAGTTGACCGAGATATCGATGGACTGCGGCATCAGCGGCGAGTATTCGCAGATCATGCACTTCATCAACGGACTGGAGCGTGATCAGAACTTTTTTGTGATTCGCAGCATGGCTCTGACCGGCCAACAAGGCGGAATGGTAAACCTGCGGCTGAGAGTTTCAAGCTGGCTGCGGCCTTCGGCTGTGCCGGCGGGCCTGCCTCAGACGCCCGCGGAGCCCACGACGCCAGATGCAGGTGCAACACCATCGGAGGGAGAATAACCATGGCCATCCCTCTTGGAATCGAAAACAAGCGCCAGGTTTACCTTGTGATCGGTCTCGCGCTCTTTATCGTGTGCGTCGGCGGCTGGGAACTTTACAACTACTCCTCTACGCCTTCAACGCCAGCACCGACTGCAGTTTCGCGCGCCAACCCGCCGCGAGCGGGTGCAACAACTGGTCGTGCGCTGAGTGGGTCTCCGAGTGAAGGCCATGAGGCGCAACATCTCACTGGCGGAAAGCTCGATCCGGCTCTGCACCTCGACAAGCTGGCTGAGAGCGAAGATGTCGTCTACTCCGGCAAAGGTCGAAACATCTTTTCAGCTGACTCCGTTCCTGTACATATAGAGGAACCAGTCAAGACCGCAAGAGCCACCGGACCGGAAGTCATCACTCCGCCTGCACCACCGCAACCTCCTGCAATCGATCTGAAATACTTCGGCTACTCCCAAAGTCAGGACAAGACCTTGCAGGCGTTCCTGATGCACGGGGAAGACATTTTCATGGCCCGCCCCGGCGATATTGTCGATCACCGATACAAAGTGGTTTCCATCATGCCGGGCAGCGTGCAGATCACCGATATGGGATACAACAACACACAGTCTGTCCCCCTCTCAGTCAATTAACCGATGACCAGACGCGCTCAAAAGCGGCGGCCGCGGCCTTCTGAAGAGGGCTACATGCTGGTCGCGATCATCTTCATGCTTGCCATTCTTATCCTTTCAATGGCGGTGGCCATTCCCCGTGTGCGGGATGACATTCGTCGGGATCGCGAAGTTGAGACCATGCAGCGCGGCAAGCAATATATCCGCGCAGTCCAGCTTTATTACCGCAAGTTTGGCGCATATCCGCCGAACATCGACGCACTGGTCAAAACCAACAACATGCGTTTCCTTCGCAAGAAATACGTCGACCCCACGACTGGCAAGGACGAGTGGAAGCCCGTCCTGTTTGGCCAGAACAAGACACCGCAAGCCATGGGATTCTTTGGGCAGCCGCTGGCTGCGTCCTCGCTGGCGGGCACAGGGCCGGGCGGCGGCAATGGAATGCCCGGCACGGTTGGTGCTGGAGGCGCCGGCAGCGCTTCTCCGACCAGCGGAGGCCTCTTCAATTCGACTCCCACATCCGGTAGTTCAACCGATGCCGGGGCGACCTCGCCTCCAACGACAGGAACCCCGGCGGGAACCACTGGCGGCACAGACGCCAATGGAAATCCTACAACTGGCACCGGCACTACTGGCACTCCTTCGGCAGGCGGTGTCGGCTCCGGAACTACCTCGACGACGGGCACAAGCGGCACAGGCACGACAGGAACCGGGACCAACGGCCAGACTTTTGGCGGCGGAGGCATCATCGGCTTCTCACCGCAGAGCCCGAAACAGTCCATCCTGGTCTACAAAAAGAAGAACCACTACAACGAATGGGAATTTCTCTACAGCCCGCTGATGGATCAGCAGACCATGAGCGGCGGAAACACCGGAACAGTTGGCCAGCCCGCCGGCAGCACGACTACGCCGATAGGCGGCGGGACCACGCCGACAACTCCGACCCCGCCTGCTGCGCCTGCCAGCCCCACTCCTGCGCCGCCGCAATAAGGCGCCCAAAATTCAGGCCAACGTTGAGACGAATCGCGGGTATTCTTTGCGGGCACAGAGTGTAGTCGTGCTTGGGATTCTTTCAACCTACCATCAGAGCGGCGATGATAATGATGATGGCCCACATCACGTACGGCGAGAATTCTTCGTTCATATTTGCGCTGCTCGATTTTGTCATCGCTTTACCCCTGTGCCGCATCCCGAATGACTAACCTGCCAGGAACAGCGAAATTGTCGCGGGGAAAAGAGGCTCCCCGCCGAACGAGTAGCCGCATTAGAGCAACATTCGATGGTGGAGACAACTGACAGATCTGCCAGAGGCCGCTGGAGCTCAGACGCCATCGGGAGGCGGTGCTGATACCTCCCTAGCAAACTCCGGCTAAGTCTATGAAACCCCTATGTGGACGATAACAACCCAGCGAGTTGAGGCAGTCTGATTCTTCGCTCCCCGTGAGCGTCGGCACCCAATATTTTTGACCGCTTTGACATATGTGACGCGAGACACTTCTCCTGGGGCCGCATCATGACACCATTTGTTTCATCCAATGAAATTTCTTGCTCCAGCGGACCCCTTTGTTCTTGATCGCAGCAAAAACCGGCGAAGAATGGGATGCCGATACAGAACCTGCCCGCCCGCCACGCGCGAGCCGCTATGCCGCTTTCTTCTACGAGTCGCATTGATAGACCTCAATTTACAACGCTTCCGAAGGCTCTCTCCCGCCACAACCATAAGCTCTTGGGGCAATCCATGAAATGTAATCCCTCCTCCTGCCCTCATTGCGGCTCCCTCCACTGCTATCAAATTGAGGTACTGCGCAAGAAACTTGAGAGGCTCGAGCTAACGGGAGACAGCGACTCTCCCATGATCACGAGTCTTAAACACATCATTCTTGAATGGATATCGGAATTTGAAGCCGCAAGAAACGGCAATCTGACAAGCACAGAGTAAAGAACCCGAAAACAAGCCGCGCCATTCCGCTTTACCCGACTGCCCTCCGCCTGTGATTCCCGGCACATCACCCGTAAAACTATGGTGGGACGATTGCCACACCATGCGGAATATTGCTCTTTGATTGCCTCTATTCTGAGCATGCAAGTCGCCTTCATCGGCGACGAGCGAGCTGAAGCGCCGATTACGAAGACGGACTACCGTGATGTAAGCCGGCTTCTCCTGCACCGCCTCAGTGTGCTGCAGGCTGACCTTCGGCGCGTAGCTGAACTTCGACGCGGGACAGCCTCTGCTCTTGAGTCAAGTCAGGTGTGTTTGATGCCGAGCAATGGCCCTGATCCTTTTTGAAAGACCTCGCGACGGTGATAGCGAGCTTTGTGAAAGATCCATTCCAATCACCGAGGTAGTGCTCAATGAGTCTCTCTTCGTCACGCGCTCTTGCCAATGCGCTCTTCGTTCCACACTCTGGCTGATTTCGTATTACACCAATATGAACGGTTCCGGACCAACCCTGCGCGATCTCAAGATCGCAATTGGACTCAGCCTTCTTCCCGTGAGCCCGGTGGGGGACAATCACTTGGGACAAGCTTTCAGCACCAACAGAAAAAGACCCGTCCGCAATGGACGGGTCTTTTTCTAAAAAACCGGGAACTAGACGCTGAACGAAGAACCGCAGCCGCAGGTGCTCTTCACCTGGGGATTCTCAAACTTGAAGCCGGCAGCTTCGAGCGTTTCCACATAATCTACGATGCAGCCGTTTAGATACATCAATGAAGTGGCGTCAACAAAGACCTTCAAGTCATCAAAATTGAAGACTTTATCCATCATGCCGCTCTGATTTTCAAAGGCCATCGAATACTGGAAGCCCGAGCAGCCCCCGCCAACTACGCCGATGCGCAGTCCTGCAGGAAGCGGCTCCTGGGTGGCCATAATCTCCCGCACTTTAGCGATTGCCTGAGGGGTCAGCGAAAGAGGTGCTTTCTTTTCAGTTTCCTGCGTCGGTGCTGTCGTTAGAGTGGCCATGGTTTCTCCCGGTTCTGAAATTATGCCCTTAGAGCAACTGTACTGCTCCCCGTGGCGGGATTCAAGGCCCATCGCGGGATTCGTCTCATTGGATGCTACCGGTAGACACAAGGTCGCAATTCCCGAGCTTTGTAATCCAGGTTCCATCTGCCTTGTTTCTGATGACATTTGACGTGAAATGAGGGCTGGAATGGGGCCATAATACCTGTGATATTTGTCACGAAGGCGCTCGATATCCCGGGGCTATTATTCGAACCGTACGGCCCCCTTCGCGCGAGACCGCATCAAGCTTCACGGCCCGCCGATTGCTGGGGCAGCAATCATGCCGGAGGTGAAGTAATGACAATTGTTCCCGTTATGTGGTCTGTGTGGGGAGTCCTGGTTTTCATTCTTGCGGCTCTCTTCTTGTATCGCTCAACCCTGACCAAGAACGAAGAAGATCAGATCTTCCTCGACGACTCCTTTAGCAACGAGAGAACGGCGCAGGCGGCCATCGTAGCAAAGGTCAACAAAATCCAGCCTTTGGTAAAGGGAGCCGCGATGCTTGTTGGAGTAGCGACCCTGTTTGTCGTCGGCTATTACGTCATGGATATCGTGAGGCAGTTCAAGTAGACCGTCCGTTGCCTGCCGGTCTCCCAGGTTGGCGGGCGGCTTGATCGCCGCCCTGCCAGCGTTCTCTCTCCCGCCCTACTCGACTTCCTGGCGGGCTCGATATCCGTCTCGTGCGATGATGTCGTACTTCAGAGGCTTGTGCTTCTCGTCCTGCATGCGCAGCGGGTGTCCTTCGTCATCTACCAATTCAACACGCAGCTTGCGATAAGTACCGTCCTGCTTGGCGTCGGTGGGATGGTAAATGAGCTGATACTTCGAACGGATGTTCTTGTTGATGTCGCCGAAAATATCTGGCATCTCCGCCGCAAAGCGCGGAAAGAAGGCCATTCCTCCCGTCATCTTTGCGAATGTCTTCATTTGATTGTCCGCCTGCAGATAATCAATGTCGCGCATCTGGGCATCCCAGCTGCCGCTTCGGCCTTCTACCATCGCCCTCAACGCTCCGCCAGTTGATACCGTAAAGATTGTGATGTCCTTGGTGTTCTTGACCTTCTGGTAGATCTTGTCGAGCGTGATCTTTGAGAATGTGTCGCGCCCTGACGCGATAAGGATGATGTATTTGCGGCCTTCGATCCGACTCAGGCGATCCTCGGCTTCATACAGTGCGTCAAAGACATTCCGTTCGCTGAAACCAGGAATTACCAGGGAGTTGAGCGCGTTGTAGAGTTGCCGCTTGTCCTGGGTGAAGTCGGTAACGATTTGCGTGCGCATATCGAAGGTCATGAGCGCCACGTAGTCCTGAGGCCTCAGCTGCTCGGCAAATGACCAGGCTGCGTTGCGCATGTCGTAGAGAAAGTAATAGCTCGTTGAGGCAAATTCACAGAGCAAAAGCGCTGTGATGGGGGCCTCGACGCGCTTGAATCCGGTGACCTTTTGCTCCACTCCATTCTCGTAAACCCGGAAGTTGGCAGGCTTGAGGTTCGGAACGAATTGACCAGTCTTCTCGAGCAACACACCCACATCCACCGAAACCTCGGGAACGTCGACGCGGAGCGAGTAGTCGCCGGCTCCCTCTGGGTTTTTGAACTTGGGCGCGGCGGGCGCAGGTGCCGGTGCCTCTTCAGGCTTGTCCTTTTTCTTCGGGAGTGCGATAGTGCCGGCATCCGCACCCGGTCCTCCAGATTCAGGCGAAGCCTGATCAGGCTGTTGCGGGGGCGGCTGCTGAGGTTGATTCTGCGCCCAGCCTGGCGGTGCGGCCAGCAAAATGGCGAGCAAGGGCAACGAGGCGAGGCGACGCGACGAAATTATGGAGAAGTGAATCAATGACATGACTACCTCTGTGCTCAACAGCATACGGGATCACCCAAAGCAATCGGCAAACGGTATTGCACAAGAGTCGCATCCAACCGCGCGACTCCTGCGTCAAAAAGCCAGCGAACGATGCATCGGGAATTGCTTTTCGACTCCCGAAGAACCCGCCGCCGGTTTACTCTTATAGACGTGAAACTCCGCCATAAGGCAATCTCGATTTTCCCGGCCTTGCTGGGATCGGCCCTGATGCTTCCAGCGTTAACCGCCGTTCTTCGGGCTGAGAGTGCCGCTGCTAACGCAGGGCCTCCACCTTCCGGTTCCGGCTTCTACCCCGTGAGCCAGGTGCATCGCGGCCAAATCGCCACGGCGTGGACGGTCTTCATGGGAACCAAGCCGGAGCCTATGGAAGTGGAGATCCTTGGCGTATTGCGGGGAGCGCGCGGACCGGGCCACGACATGATTCTTGCTCAACTGCACGGCACTAAGCCTGAATACACAGGTGTGGTTGCGGGCATGAGCGGCAGCCCGGTATATATCGGCGACAAACTGCTGGGATCGCTGTCCTATCGCATCGGACAATTCAGCAAGGATCCGATCGCCGGCATCACTCCGATTGAGCAGATGCTGGAGGTACGGGATCTTCCCGCAGGTACAGCCTGGGCCTCGAGTGCTTCTCCCGATCGCTCTGTCACTAAGGCGAGCCTCTCGAGTTCGGAGATCGGACTCGCTGCCGGGGGCATGAATTTCCAGGCTATGGAGACTCCCACCGTCATGAGCGGCTTTCGACCGGAAGCGGTGCGCCTGTGGCAGCAGCGCATGGCGGGGACGGGCCTTGAGATGGTCGCAGCTGGTGGCGGCAGCGGCTCCTCCAAGATGGACGCCGATGGCGCGATCGGCACGATTTCCACGTCGGCGATGGCCAGCATTGTGCCGGGCTCCGCAGTCAGTGCGCAGTTGGTCCGTGGCGACCTTGAGGTTTCGGCAACGTGCACCGTTACGTACGTCGACCCGAAGCAGCTCCTGGCTTGCGGACATCCTATCTTGCAGGCCGGGCCTGTTTCTCTGCCGATGACAACCGCTGAGGTGGTGGCAACGTTAGCCTCGCCGCTGAACGCTTTCAAGATCATCAACACCGGCGAAGCGATAGGCACATTCACCGAGGATCGGGATTCGGCAATTCTCGGCGTGCTGGGCGCGAAGCCCCGGATGATTCCAGTGCACATCAACGTACACGGTGCAGGAGCGGACCGGAAGCTGAACATCGAAGTTGTAGACCTGCCGGCCCTTACTCCGCAGGCGGTGCTTGTATCGCTCTACGACGCCCTCCTTGAAACCAACCAAAGCAGCGCCGAGACCAGCTATCACGTTACCGGCAATGTGAATATTGAGGGATATCCGCCGTCCCCCCTCGATCTATGGGCTCCGGCAGGAGAGGCTGGGTCCGCGCAGTTGTCGGCAGCGATGCAGGCCGATGAGAGCTTCGCGCGACTGTATGCCAATGCGGACCGCGAAGGCGCTGTGCGGGCAATCAATCTCGATGTGGAGGCGATACCCCGGCGTGCACAGGTTGAGTTGGAAGCCGTTCGTCTCAACTCAGGCAACATCGTTCATGCGGGAGACACGATCACTGTTGAAGCCACCGTTCGGCCGTGGCAACAACAGGAGCGCAACATTCGTATCCCGATCATCCTGCCTGCCCGGTTGAACGCTGGAAACCTTCGACTGCTCATCTCAGATGCCGCGACATTGGATCGCGCGTTGGTGCAGCCGCGCTTCGGCAATCGCACCACAGTTGACCTGGAGTCGGCGCTGGCCCAGGCGCGCAACCAACATCCGGCTGATCGAATTTTTGTGAGCGTACTAATGCCTGAGACGCAGGCAGGCGTGGGCGGCCAAACGCTGTCGAGCCTTCCGCTCTCTGTAGCCAATGCACTCGAGCCCTTGCGCAATTCGCAGGACGTGAATCTGAATGGCGAGTCTGCGGTGGTGGCCGGCCAGGCGCCGGCCGGGGGCGTCCTCAACGGTTTTCAGATTCTGAATCTGCGCGTAGAGGCGGGCGGCGGTTTAAACTAACAACTGTGTAGAGCCGCTGAACGTCACACTTCGGGCCGCGCGACTCTAAATCTCAATCGGCCTCTTTTTTGCTACCCCAGTGAGGACTGCGAACGATCATGGGTCAAATTCAAGGATTGGCAGCTCACGCGGCAGGAGCCGAACTCTTGCCCTTTCGTTATGACCCGGGAGAACTGGGCATACATGAAGTGGAAATCGGCATTACCCACTGCGGCATTTGTCACAGCGATCTTCACCTGATTTCAAATGACTGGGGCATGAGCCAGTATCCGTTCATCCCCGGTCATGAAATTATCGGCAGCGTCACAGCGGTCGGCACACAGGTGCGTTCACTGAAGACTGGTCAGAGGGTGGGTCTCGGTTGGCAATCGAACTCGTGCGGCGTCTGCGAGTGGTGCACCCGCGGTCTCGAGAATCTCTGCGCCTCAAGCGAAGCGACCTGTGTACATCGCCATGGCGGATATGCCTCGCGCGTACGTGCCAACGCCCGCTTTGTGGTGCCGATTCCTGATGCGTTACCTAGCGAGCAGGCCGCACCGTTGCTATGCGGCGGAATCACTGTCTATAACCCGATGCGTGATAACGGAATCAATCCGACTTCGCGCGTGGGAGTGGTAGGCATTGGCGGGCTTGGACATCTTGCGATTCAGTTTGCGCGAGTGTTCGGTGCGGAAGTGACGGCATTCTCGACCTCCGCTGCGAAGGAGGAAGAGGCGCGGGCCCTCGGTGCGCATCACTTTGTGAATACGCGCGAATCGAAGGCGATGAAGGAAGTTGCCGGAACACATGACTTCATCCTGACGACAGCCAACGCCGATCAGGACTGGGGTGTGTACATTCAGTCGCTGAGACCGACAGGGACGCTCTGTTTCGTGGGCGTGCCGCCTTCCCCGGTCTCGGTCCAGGCTTTTCCGCTGATCGCCGGCATTCGCTCCATTACCGGCAGCCCGATCGGGAGTCCTCACCGGATACGCGAGATGTTGGACGTAGCAGCACGCCACAACGTAAAGGCGAGCACCGAATCGTTTCCGATGGCCAAAGCAAACGAGGCAATCGAAAAGGTAAAGAAGAATAAGGTCCGCTACCGAGCCGTGCTGGCAAACTAATTGAGGAGTGCACCCGGACGACTGCTCTGTTCGGGCTTTCTGAAATAAGACAAACTCTAATGCGCCGATGCGATTTACGCTCCGATTGGCGCGTTCTGCTTGTGCCCCTTTAGGTTTTCCGAGACGCGCGTAAGAAGATCCTGCGGGTGCAGTGGCTTGGTAAGCAATGTGAAGTGGTGACCATCCTGGCGAGCAGCAGCAAGCAGATCGGCAGTGGACGCCTGTCCCGAGAACAGAATGATTTTGCAATCCGGGAAAATACGTCTGATCGTGATTGCGAGTTCGATACCACTCATCCCAGGCAAGACTACATCTGTAATGAGCATTTCCGGCGGCATCAACAGTGCGGTCTCAAGCGCGCTGTCGCCATCGTATTCGGCAACGCCCGTGTAGCCGCTGCGGGTCAGAATCTCCGCAAGCGTGTCTGCAATCACGCTCTCGTCGTCGACCACTAAGACCACAGGTCTGTAAGCATGGTTGGTTTCAGTGTCGGGGACGTCTTTCAGAGAAACAGTGGGAAAACTCTTACTCTTACTCACGTGTGGTCACCTCTAGATCTACCCTAGCAAAGATCGATCGATACGGGCTATCTCTTTTCGATATGCGACTAAGTCTTTAAAATCTGCCACTTATAGAGCATCTCATGACATCGCGAGTTTGGATCACGACAGGGCGAGTTTTTCGAGGGAGAACCGGAATTTTTGAGTGTGATTTCCTAAGATTTTTTTGTTACTATGTCCGCTAGTGGACGGTAGGGTTACGGCAGTTTATGTATACGTTAGGAACTCGCTTCCTGCACGTTAGTCGAGAATCACAGATTTGTAGAGGTAGCGAAAATGGCGACAAACCAAGAAACTGATTTGCCTCCAATGAAGTATCAATCGATCAGTCAAATCGACGTTCCCAAAGGGCGGGACGGTAAGCACAAGCGTATCGTGATGCAGTTGCTGAGTGACATTGAGCAGCTGGAGGCTGGACGAGCGTTGAAGATTCCGCTCGCCGCGCTGCCCGACACGAAGGAAAATATTCGTTCCGCGCTGAACCGGGCGACGCGCCAGAGAGGGATTGAGTTGGCTACCTCCAGCGACGCCGAGTTTCTCTACGTCTGGAAGGCCGAGGGCGCGTCCTGACGCGCCTTCTCCAGTCTGGGTTCCAATTCCATGCACACACATTATGAATTGCGTTCGCATGGACAAATGGCTTTGGGCTGCGCGCTTTTTTAAAACGCGGGCCCTTGCAGCCAAAGCATGCGCCATTGGCCGTATCCATTCGAACGAGGTCGAGGCAAAACCTGCACGGGACGTTCGTGTCGGAGATATGCTGCGCATTCGCAATGAGGGCGGCGAGTTTCACGTAGAGGTTCTGCATTTGAGCGAGATGCGCGGTCCGGCTACTGCGGCACAGACCCTCTACCGCGAGACCGAGGCCAGCAAGGAACTGCGGCAAAAGGAAGCCGCGGAGCGCAAGGCTATGCAGGAATTCGCGCCGCTGCCAGAGCATCGCCCGTCCAAACGTGACCGCCGCAGAATCATTCAATTCCGGGGCCGCGGGTAACAATCAGCGCACGAAGGCACAGCGCGAATTCTCACTCTGAGCCGACTTTAGTAGACTCAACGGCAGAATGCTTGCCGCGACTTCCCACTCCTCTCGCCACTTTTCCGTCATTTCTTTTGCCCTCGTGGCGGCATTTTTGCCAGCCTTTGTTGCACAACCCGCTTTAGCGCAGGGTACTCATCTCTGGAGCCAGTCAAGGCTCGAGGACTTTGAAAAGGGCACGCCCCAGGGTGTGGCTATCGGCAGCAGTGGCGATCTGCGCGAAGGACCGGGGCTGACCGATATGCTCACCACGCCGTCGACATTTGTCTGGTCGGTGGCGGTAGACAAGAATGGGACTCCGTTTCTCGGAACCGGCACGCCGGCTGCCGTTCTTCGCGGAAGCGCAGAAAAGGGCGCAAAGGCAGTCACCCTGTTTGAAACCAGAGACCTGAACGTGCAGGTGGTGCGTGTCGGTCCGGATGGCGCAATCTACGCAGCGACCGTGCCAAGCGGCAAGGTTTACCGGCTCAAAGCTGACGCAACAGCAAAGCAGGATGAGGCCAGCGCAACCGTTGTATTTGACGCCGGCAAGTTGGGCGGCTCTGGTACTACAAGTGCCCCAGCCGCAAAGAGTGATGATTCCAAAACTGACGGCGATACCCACGAAACAAAATCGCACTATATCTGGGACATGACATTTGACGCTGCGGGACGCCTCTATATTGCCACTGGCGGTCCGGGAATGGTGTACCGCGTCGATGTTGCAAAGCCGGGGGCGACACCCGAGGCATTCTTCAAGAGCGATGAGCAGCACATTCGGTCGCTTGCTTGGGATGCAAAAGGAAATTTGATTGCCGGGTCAGACGGTTCCGGGTTGGTCTATCGCATCAGCCCGCAGGGCAAGGGATATGTTCTTTTCGAGGCTCCACGACGCGAGATCACGTCGGTTGCGGTGGCTGCGAATGGAACTATCTACGCTGCCAGCGTTGGCGACAAGAGCCGCAATCCGCTGCCCCCGCTGCCTGTAACAGGAGTGGGTACAGTTACCTTCTCGGTGGTTCAGCCAGGCTCGCTGCAAGCCGTGAATGCCAGTACCTCGGCCCCGGAGGGGACGGAGATTTATGCGCTGAACGAGGGGCAGGCGCCGCGCAAGATTTGGAGCGGCAAGGAAGAGATTGTCTACGCGATGGCGGCGCGGCCTGATGGCCTGCTTGCGCTCAGCGGCAATCGCGGACGGGTGTTTCGCATTCAGGAGAACGGCGATTATGCGGATGTGGCGCACGTCGACGCGCAACAGGGATTGAGCTTCGCCGCAGGTAATGAAAGCAAGGGAGGCTTGCTCATCGGTACAGGGAACACGGGCAGGCTTTATTCGCTGAGTGCGATCGATAAGCATGAGTACGCAAGCGATGTGCTCGATGCTGGATCGCTGTCGCGCTTTGGTCGTGTTGAGGTGGATCCCGGTTCCGCGAGCTATGAGCTCTTCACCCGCTCGGGAAACGTGGAACAGCCTGTGCGTGGCCGCAATGACTGGGGCTGGTCTGATTGGCAGCCATTGAAGGACGGCACTGTAGCTTCACCCCCTGGCAGATTCCTGCAATGGAAGGCTGTGTTGAGGGCGGGTGGAAGAGTTGGCAGCGTGGGGGTGAATTACCTGCCAGTAAATGCTGCTCCCGTAGTCGACGATCTCGTTGTGGTGACGGGCGCTCGCCTGAATCCGCAAAATGTGGCGGCAAGCCCGCAACAGATAGTGAACATCACTTTCTCCAGCGCGAGCCAGGGCGGAGCGACCCCCGCCGATCCGAACAGCAACGCGCCCCTGCAGGCGCTGAAGGATCGCACTGCTGTCACCGTTCGCTGGGCCGCGCATGACGATAATGGAGACGATCTGACATATTCGCTCTATCTACGCGGAGACGGGGAACGCGAATGGCGGCTGCTCAAAGACGACATCACCGACAAAGCCTATAGTTTCGACTCTACCTTGGTCCCCGACGGTGGGTACCAGGTGAAAGTCACGGTCTCTGATGCGCCATCGCACACGCCGGGAGATGCGCTTACGGGTTCGAAGGAGAGTGAGCGCTTTGGGGTGGACACGACTCCACCGACGGTTAATGCTCTGAAGGCAGTCGAAGAACCGGCCTCTTGTGCGCAAACCGTGTGTCCGAAGGCCATACGCGTGACCTTCGACGCGGAGGATGCGGCATCGCCAATCGCGCACGCCGAGTATTCCCTCGATGCGGGACCGTGGCAGTATATCGAGCCCGTGGGGGAACTCTCCGATTCAAAACACGAGCAGTACGACGTACACATTCCAGCGAAGGCGTTGGAGAAGAAGACGGGCGAGCACTTGATCACTGTCCGTGTCTACGACAGGCATGAGAATGTTGGAGTGGCCAAGACGGTGATTGCGCCTGGCAACGCTACCGGATCGAAGTAGGCAAGATGAGATTTGAGTTCTATGTGGCTGCGCGATACCTGAAAGCAAAGCGGCGGCAAGCCGTTGTGGGTGTTGTCACGGCGATCTCAGTTGCCGGAGTCGCCGCCGGAGTTGCGGCACTGATTATCGCGTTAGCCATCACCAATGGAATGCGCCGCGATCTGCAGGATCGACTGCTCGGTTCAACGGCGCATGTGCAGTTGATGCGCGTGAAGGATGACGGCATTCGCGAGTGGAGGCCGTTGATTGAGCGTCTTCGCCGTGTTCGTCATGTGACGGCCGCTGCGCCGGGACTCTACGAACAAGTGCTGGTAGCTCGCGGAGCACGGGATGGCGGCGCCCTTATCGAAGGCATCGTCCCGGAGCAGGAACGCACCGTAAGCGACCTGTTGTCGACAGCGACCCCGGGAGCGGTGCAGGCTCTCGAGCCGCAATCGAATGGCGCCGAATCGCCGGCTTCGGAACTGCCCCCGATTGTGCTGGGAAAAGAACTGGCAGAGACGATTGGTGCGTCCGTGGGCGACTCCGTAATGGTGATCAGCCCGCAGGGTGAGATGACTCCGGTTGGTGTCTTCCCGAGGGTGCTGCGCTTTCGGTTGGCAGGAATTTTCCACTCGGGTTTTTATCAGTACGACGCGCAGATGGGATATTTGCGGCTGGCCGACGCGCAGAGGCTTTTCAGCGAACCGGATCTCGTCTCGGTCATCAGTTTCAAGGTCGATGACATGAATCACGCGCCCCAAATTGCAAAGGAGATTGAGAAGGCGGCGGGGCCGGGGTTCATGACCACCAACTGGATGGAGCAAAATAGAGAACTGTTTCGCGCCCTCAAGCTTGAACAGATCGTGACTTTCATCGTGATCGCACTCATCGTGATTGTGGCCGCCCTGAACATTCTGATTGCGCTCACGATGATGGTGATGGAGAAGACGCGAGATATTGCTGTCCTCATGAGCTTCGGCGTCGATCCCGGCCAGGTGCGACGTATCTTTCTCATGCAGGGCCTGCTGATCAGCGTTGTCGGCACAGCGCTCGGGCTTGTACTCGGATATCTCGCTGCATGGGCCGGCGGCCACTATCCCATTCACATCTCCGCGGACGTCTACTCCATTGACACGCTGCCCTTTGCGTCGCGTCCACTCGATGGCTTGATCGTTGGGGCGGTGTCCATTGGCATCTCTATGCTGGCAACGCTGTACCCATCGTCTGCAGCCGCGCGCATTCGGCCGGCAGAGGCGCTTCGGTACGAATAAAAATCGAAGAAATATTTGTATGAGTTGACGAGGCGCCAGGCAGAAGCCGCATATTTGATTTATTGAGGCGTAATAATTCCGCCAACTGCATGACGACGCGGAAGTACGATGCCGCGATGGTCCACCTCGACCGGTTGTACCTGAGGGGACGGCTTAGCCAATTCAGACCTGTCGATGAGGGCGCCGCCGCATGCGGGACACCAATCCCCTTGTATTTCTTCACCCATCACGGCGTGGCAATTGGTACAAGTTCGCTCCATGCTCACCAGAGTAATGGATCGGGGTGAATGCGCGTAGAGTTTAAGCCGGATGGCCGGTACACTGGACGTATGCATCCCCCGGTTCGCCTGGTGGCGATTGACATGGACGGCACCCTGCTCCCGACGTTTTCGCAGGAGATCAGTTCGCGAAATGCTCGCGCACTCAGGGCTGCGCAGGAAGCCGGTATAACGGTCGCCATCGCCACCGGCCGGCGTACGGCGTATACCGCTCCACTGCTCGACGGACTGGGTTTGCGAGCGGATATGCCACTGATCACGTCGAATGGAGCAGTGACACGCACTTTGAGCGGGGAGCCTGTTGACCGTTCGCAACTCGAAGCACGCGTGGCGCGAGGACTCTGCGAGTTGCTGAGGCCGTTTGGGACATTGGTCTTTACCTTCGACAAGCCTGGACAGGGCGAGTTGGTTCTCGAGGATTTTGAGCAGGCGCACCAGCGCATTGCTTTGTGGGTTGAGGCAAACCGCGATGCAATCGAGGTCGTCCAGCCATTGGAAAAAGCCCTCGAAGACGGCAACGATCCGATTCAAGGCATGGTCACGGGTGGGATCGGCAAGATGAAGCAAGCTGAGGTGGCGCTGAGGGTAAGCGAGTGGAGCGGATATTGTGAGGCCGTCCGCACGGAATATCCATCGCGCGATCTCTCGATTCTCGACCTGTTGCCGCCGGGAGTCTCAAAAGGATGGGCCTTACGACGGCTCGCAGACCGATTGGGAGTCGATCGCAAGGAGACGATGGCAATTGGCGACAACTGGAACGACGTCGACATGCTGGAGTGGGCCGGGCAGGGCGTGGTAATGGCGAACGCCGCGCAGGAGTTGCGCACCATGGCGAAGATGCGTGGGTGGAAGCAGGCGCCCCCGAACGACGAAGACGGAGTGGCCGTGGTGCTCGAAGCAGCAGTCGCAAAACGCGCCGCAGTTAAGGTCTGAGCTAACATTGCACAGGAGCAGCTATTGCAGATTGGTTTAAATCTCATTGCGGCGGCAGGGATCCTGGCCATCCTGGGCTCTGCCGGGACGGCCACATCGGCAATCGCGGCCGAACGTATCAGCCTGAGCAATGGATTTGACATGCACTGCGATCATCACGCGCTGGTAGGTTCGCAAGTCCGCCTCTACCTTAGCACGGGAGAAAACAGCTACATCGTGTTGCGACCGGAAGAGATTACGGGTGTGGAGCACGTTCCTGACCCGCCTGCAATTCTTATGAACGGAGCAGGAAAGACTTCGCTGAATCAGGAGTCGAGCGATGGCAGGCACCTTGAAGCGAAGCTAAGTGCCGCAGATCTGCGGGAGATGCTGGCCAATGCAGGCCAGCAGCACAATCTCGACGTGGACTTGCTCGCCAGCCTTGTGAAGGCTGAGAGCGGCGGTAATTCCAATGCGGTGAGCCGCGCCGGTGCTCGCGGGCTGATGCAGTTGATGCCCTCCACAGCGACGGAATTGGGGGTTGACGACAGCTTCAGGCCCGACCAGAATGTACGCGGCGGATCGGCATATCTCGACGGACTTCTCGCGCGTTACCACGACAATCTCGCGCTGGCGCTGGCTGCATACAACGCTGGCCCGGCGGCCGTCGACCGATATCACGGCATCCCGCCCTATCGTGAAACGCGGGCCTACGTTGCGCGCGTGATTCATGAATTCAACCGGCGCGTGCGGTCGCGAGAAGCACTGGCTCGGCAGGCGGCTGTTCATGTAGCCGTGACCCCATCTTCGCAAACCCGGTAGCGTTACCGGGGCCTCCACCAGTCAAATCATGCGCGGGACAACCGATGCTCAGGACAATAGAATCTATGGATAGAATTCGAACGGAGAACGCTTGAAGAAGAAACAACTGATTCTGGGTCTGGTGGTCCTCGTCGCGCTGGTGGCGCTTTTTCTCTGGAGCCGCGAAAGGTTCCACTTTGACTCCGGCGCTTTCCGCGCGCAAGTGGCGCAGGCAGACTGGCACAAAATCGTCATCGGCATCGCCTGCATTTATCTGGCTTATGTTGTTCGCTCGGCACGGTGGGCGCAGTTGCTCAGGCACAACAAGAAGGTACATCCGCTGTCGTTGTTCGGCACGCAGGCAATGGGATTCACCGCCATCGCACTCATTGGCCGTGTCGCCGATCCTGTGCGGCCATACCTGGTGTCAAAGAAGACCGGCCTTCCCTTGAGTTCTCAATTTGCCGTGTACATTGTGGAACGTCTTTTCGATGCGGGTTCGATGGCGCTGATTTTTTCAGTGGCAATGCTCTGGATTCCTGAAGCCGAAATTGTAAGAGCAACCGGTCACTCGAAAATTGTGTCCGCGATGCAACAACATTCCCCTTTGCTGGCTGCGCTTTTTGCGCGATATGGCGGGCTGGCATTGACTCTTGTCGGAGCTCTTTTTCTGGTTGCCGTGCGCCTGTGGGGCGCGGCCGTGGCTACATTTTTCGAGCACAGTTTTGGATTGGTTTCGAAGAAGCTGGGTGCGGCCATCGGTGAGAAGATTCGCACGTTTCACTCAGGCCTCGACACGATGCGCTCCTTTTCGGACTTTGCAGTTACCACCTGTCTCTCCGTTGGCATGTGGGTGCTGATTGCCCTGTCTTACCTTGCATGCTGTCGAGCTTTTGCAGCCAGCCCGGAATTAGCGACAATTACTCCCCAGAAGTGCGTGCTTTTGATGATCGCCAGCGGCGGAGCCAGCATTTTCCAGTTGCCGGTGCTCGGGTGGTTTACTCAGATTGGAATCGTAGCCGCAGCAATTGCCGGACTTTTAGGCGCCACGCCTGAGGCCTCAACCGCATGCGCTGCGCTGTTGCTGCTGGTCACCTTCCTGAGCATCATTCCCGTTGGCCTGATCTGGGCGCAGTTTGAACACGTAAGCCTGCGCAAGGTAACGATCGAAAGCGAGCATGCCGACGAGGTGCTGGCGGCAGACGAATCCACTAACGCTGCGAAGTGAGACTGAGCGCTGGTGCTGCCTCGGCGACAGCAGCGGCCTGAGACGGTGTTGCTTGAGGTTGTGTAAAGACAAGGCTCTCCGGCGCGACCGCTCCGCCTGTCAGCAACATACTCATCGCCTGTTCCATATTGAGATCAGTCAGGGTCACCCGGCTGAGCGGTATCAACTGCAAAAACGCCGAGGTTGGATTGATGGCGTTCGGCAGCAGAACTGCAGCCACTTCCTCTCCCGTGGTTGAATCGATCATCGTTCGTGTGAGAAATCCGATGCTCTTCTGGCCGGGGATTGGAAAATCGACCAATACCACGCGCTGATTTGAATCCTTCTTGGCCAGCATGGAGTCGAGCAGTTGACGAACCGACGTGTAGACCTTGGCCACAACGGGTAATCGTTCGAGGATTGATTCAAAGAGATTAAACGCCTGCCGCCCAATAACAAGGGAAGTGATCTTTCCCAGGGCATAAAGCACAATCAGCGTGAGCACAATGGCCAGCATCGACTGCAGCCAGGGCGTCGCGAGCCACTCTTCAGGAAAGATCGCCTCAAGCAGTTGAACAAGCGGTAGTCCTGCTTTGGCCAAGGTTCCGAAGACAAAACTGAAGACAAGCCATGTGACGAACAACGGCCCGGCGGTAATGAGGCCAGCCAGAATGTTTCGCTGCAGACTCCGCAGAGGACGTGCTATGGCAGGATTCACAATTTGCTCCTGAAAACGAGAATACTCGAGAGAGATCGATTCACACTGCCATTTGGTACGAGGCGTGCCTGAGGAAACTCACCTATATTGAAGAGAAGGTGGCACATGATTGATCCCCTGGGTCCTGAATTGTCCGATACTCATCGACCTAATGCGAACGCTCGGGAGGTCGGATCGCTTCACTCTGCGGATGAAAGGCAGCCCGTTCCGCCAAATCCGTCGGCACAAGGCAAAGGCAAGGAAATAAAGCCTGCAGCTCCGAAGGCAACACTCCCGGCTTCGCGAACTGCCCTGACCACGCGCCCGAGTTCGCAAACGGCGAAGACCGGAGGCTTCGGACGCGCCTTGGGAGCTGTGCGAGCGGCTTTGCCGGTTGTACAAAAGCTGCTTCCTCTGCTCGATGGCAATATCGCATTTGCTGCTGCTAACTTTCTCGCGCCCCAGGGGCAGCATGTCGACCTTGTGCCGCTGGAGTCCGCTCTGAACAAACTGCAGACGGAACAGCGCACGATGCGCGGACAGATTCTTGACCAGAAAACATTGCTGCAGCAGGTCGAGAACGAACTCGCGACCGTGAAGGCGTCTACCGAGAGAAACGCCACCGATCAGCGAGAATTGGCGGAGCATCTGCTCGTCACCGGCAGGAAGCTCTCCAGGCTTACGTGGATCCTCTACACATTGCTCGCGGTCTCAATCGGTTTCAACATTCTCGTTCTTGTGCGAATGGCTTACATCATGCGGCTGTAGGCCCAAAGGGAGCCGCCCGGCCTCTACGCTCGCCTTTTGAGGTTTTTGAGTTGGTTTTCATGAAATCAAGTACTATTTCAATAATACGAAATCTATTTTGGGCCAACTAGATACCTTTTACGATCTTCGTGATGCAGAACATTGCCAGTCGTATTTTCGGGGGGCTAGTATTCCTGCTAGTTCAATTGGGGATATTTTGCCCTGTGTCAAACCGCTGTTCTAACTGAGTTCACAGAGCTTCACTAACGAGCGGCGCGCTTACCGGCGACCGCATACGGAGTGCATCCTTATGGCGTGGTATGCCTACTGTATTGGTGAGAAACAAGCCTTTCCTGAGTTAGCCCGTCATCGCAAACCTGTACCGCTCGAATCCGTACACGGAGTAAGCGGCAACCAGGTTTTCTTATACCCCGCCAGCGACCTAGCCGTTATCGTTAGCGAGCATAACCCTGCAGATGCACTGAATCAGAAGTCCGGCGTGGATCACGCCCGGGTCATCGCAGACTGTTTCAAGCATTCGACCGTACTTCCCTTTCGATTTGGAACGGTCTTTAACGACGACGAGAGTCTTCGTAAATCCATCCGCTCAAATCAACGCCAATTCCTCGGCAATATCGACAAGCTTCGCGGCAAGACTGAAATGCACCTGAAGATCCTGGTCGATGATTGTTGTTGCGGCAAGGACTCTGACCGTCATGTTCCAACCGAAACGGTAGGACGCGAGTATCTCACCAATCTTCGCGAGACTGCCACCCGGCAGCGCGAGCGCCAGACGCGAGCGAGAGCAGTCAGCTTCCAGATGCATCGGCTCTTTATGCCGCTGGATGAAGAAGTGACGTGCCGGCTGACCGAGAGTGGCAAGATGGTCCTCGATGTTGCGCATCTGATCGAGCGCAAGTATGTGGAACGCTATCAGAACAAATTCGCTACAACCAGCGCGATGATGCGGGATTGCCAGATGCAGGTTTCAGGACCATGGCCGCCGTATCACTTCGTTCACCGGCTTACGCGCGGTGCGCACATTCCGGCACATGCCCCAAGCCAAACGCACGAGGCAGTTGTACCGGCTACCACTGCAACGGTTGCAGCGGGCGTGGCGGCACTGGTGTAGGAAACTTTCAACGCTTGAATGAGAAAGCCTCGGCCTGAGCCGGGGCTTTTCTTATGCTGGTTTCCTCGATCAGGCTTGAGGCGGCTTGCTGTATGGTTGGCGGATCGGTGTTTCACAAAACTGCGTAAGAATCGGCAAATTTCCACAGGAAATGTTTATTTTTTTGACCCGGGGGTACCCTGCAAGCCGTCCTGAATGGCCGGGTCTTCCCGACCCTGGATCTTTCCTGTATCTATCGTGCGCTATTCGGGGTTAATGATCTGCAAACTGTGAAGATTTATTTTGAAGCAGCGCAGTACTACTTCGGCAGGCGTCAGTGGGTCATCGCGTAGATGACGTAATTTACTCCGATTTTCGTACCGAGGGCGGAGTACTTGACCGGGTATCGCGGGTCGTCCAGATACTCCCATGAATCACCGATGTCGGAGTTCAGCGAGAAGACGACCATGAGGCGGCCTTTATCGTCATAGATTCCCTTCCAGTGCGCGACGTAGCCATCCTTCTTATGGCCGGTGGCCAGGTGCTCTGCGCCGGGAACCTGGAAGCGATCATCGAGATCGAAGAGGGTGTGGAAGATGGGAGAGTCGTTGGGTATATCCACGAGCTCGCGTTCCGGAAAGACCATCTTCATCGTTTTCTCAAAGTAGGCTTGTTCCTCTGAGCCGTGGCAGTCGTCGGCCATGAAAAAGCCCCCGCGCAGAAGGTAGTCGCGGAGCTTCCTTGCCTGGGCCTGGGTCAGTCCCCACTCGCCGACCTGTACTGCGTAGAGCCATGGCCAGTTGTAAATCTCGTCACCGTCGTCGAGGTTTACGGGCTGCTCGACGGATCGAGCATCGACGCGCGTAAGGCGTCGGATTGCATTCGCAAGTGCACGGTCTGCACGGGGGTAGTCCTGGGTCCAGAGCGAGAGCCCCTCTTGCCAGGGTCCGTCAAATCGGCCGCGATAACCGTCCAGCGGACCCGGTGGAAACATCAGGCGGGCAAAGGTCCACTCGGCGGGCGTGCCCCAATCGGACGGCAGCGTGATCCCCCCGCCATATTCGACCGAAGGGTATTCCCGGAAAGCCCGCTGAGCGAAGACGGCGCTGATCACAACTCCAGTGAAGACTAACGGGCACGCTACTCTCCAGAGATTCTTCATGGGGCGTCTTTCCGAGTTTCCGAGCGTAAGCTCGACGATCCAATGAGCGTTCCAGGCCGCCCTTGCAGAAGCCTTTACCTTTAGACGACGTGGCCAGGCCGGGAGATATCAGAAATTTAGTCCGCACGGCAGGAAGGTGAACATTCCCAGATAAAATCAAAAGCTTCGCAAGAGAAGGTCTCTTGCGCTCGCCAGCACTTTCTCTCGCATCGCGGGCTCGGGCAGCATCCGGGCGATTTCAATTGCCCCGACCATCGTTGAAAAAATGGAAAAGAAAGCGCGTTCTTTGTCAGCCGTTCGCCGGCCGGGCATAAACGGAAGCATCCGGCTCCTATATTTCTTCAGCTCCTCGCAGATCTGGGCCTTCATCGCCTTGTCGGCCCTCGCCAACTCGGGCGCAAGAGCCGGCAAGGGGCACCCGTACTCGACGTGGTCGCAATACTCCACGCTCAGGTAGGTCTTCACGATCGCCTTCCAGGCCGTCGCCGGTTGGGAGCGCTCGCCGGCGTGAGCAAGGCGGTCGGCTATTTCCCGGAATGCCTCGCGGAGCGACTCCATGAGCAACTCGTCCTTGCTTTCGAAATGCTTGTAAAAACCACCGTGGGTCAAGCCGGCATCCCGCATAACGGCCGAAACCGCAGCTCCGGTTATCCCTTCATCGCGAATGCGCCGCGAAGCGTCTTTCACGATCTTCTGATGGATTTCAGCTTTGTGTTCGGGCCGGTAACGCATGGCTCATTATAGGATGTCGGCAATCATCCCAGTGCGCTATCCGTCTGCCCTCGACGGTCAAAGAAATTCTGAATCCATAGGATGATTCACATAATCCTATGCGAGCAGGAGGGCCAAATGTCGCCACAAATTCTCTTCCAGATGCAACTCGTTCTAGGGTATGTCGCGTGCCTGCTTTTCTTCAGCGTGTCTGTTCTACCCAGGCTCAGGTCGATGGAGCGGTTTGAAGCGCACCGGGTCATTGCCACCGTGCACAGCTTCCGCTTCTTCGGGCTCGTCTTTCTTCTTCCAGGCGTCGTCGGCCCCAATCTGCCGGCCGCCTTCGCCAACCCCGCCGCTTACGGCGACTTTGCAACCGGAGTCCTCGCCATCTTGGCTCTTCTCACGGTGAGGGTGCGTCCGCTCTTTTGGATCTTTGTTGTCGCCTTCAACCTCGTTGGAACGGGCGACCTCATCCTCAACTACTACCATGCCGTCAGGATCGGTCTTCCTGAAGTGGCGGGGCAGTTGGGCGCTACATACGCGATCCCGATTCTGTATGTGCCAATGCTGATGATCACGCACGTCGTCGCTTTCTATTGGCTTTTGCGTCCGAAGGCCAGGGCGGTAACTGTCCCCATCGGTGTTGCGGCTGAATCCTGATTCAGGTCTTTCCGGAAGTCAGCGCGCGCCGGTGGTGCCTGTGGTGGAGACGCCTTTTTCGCGGGACAAGATGAAGCCGCGTCGCCGGTCCTTTGACGCGTGGTCAATCTGCTTCCAGAAGCCGACAAAGTAGTCGATGGCCGAAATGGTGGACACGACCACGGTGAAGTAGATGGCGGCGATCGCGACCCATTTGACGGGAATGACTACGACCTCAAAAAACTGCCACTGGTCCCAGTGATGAGCCAGAACTGCGGAGACGACGCACACGATCTGAACCACGGTCTTGAGCTTGCCCAAATCGCTGGCCTGGATGGTGAAGCCCTCGGAGGATGCGATTGACCTCAGCCCTGAGATAAGGAATTCGCGGGCAATAATAACGACCACAATCCAGACTTTGACCACCTGCGGGTTGTAAGCCACCAGTGCGATGAGCGCCCCGGTTACCATGATTTTATCGGCGATAGGATCCAGCAACATTCCCATCGTGGTGATCTGCTGGCGCTTGCGAGCAAGGTAGCCGTCAAGGCCATCGGTGATTGAGGCGAGGACGAATAGAACAGATGCGAGGATCTCCTGCTCGCCATGCGGGCCCTGCAAGGGGAAATGTGGCGAAAGAATCCACAACAGCAGCGGGATCATGGCGATCCGGCTTAGCGTGATGGAGTTGGGCAGATTCACCAGTTTTCCCTTATTGGTACAGAGTCTTTCCAAATCCGGCTTGCGTATATCCCATTTCTTCGAAAGCACCGAACTAACGTACCCGTGCGCGCCTCGATGAAATGAAGATTCAACTACCACTATAGTCGCGATAGCCGAGCGTCTCAATTCCCCGGCCGGCGCGGGGACGTTACCGGCAGCGCGAGGCCCCATTTGGAATGGCGGAATCCGCTGTTCAATTAGCTGGGTTTAGTCACGATTTCAGAGAACATGTCGAGGAATGGCTCCTGGCTTTTGAGGATGCGCCGGCGAGCCTCTTGAATCGAAAACCAGCCTCCGCGATCCACTTCGGGAAAGTCGATCTGCCGACCGGAGCGCGGAGGCCACTCCATCTGGCTGTGATTGCTGACCATCTGTGCCGGATCGCAATCGCCTTCAAAGGCCCAGGCCGAGACGACCTTTCCGCCAGCTTGCCTGACGGCACCGAGTTCGAGAAAGTCCCCGTTCACCGCAAAGCCCGTTTCTTCCTGGAATTCGCGCCGGGCTGCTTCAATCGCGAGTTCCCCATCGGAATATTCTCCCTTTGGGATCGACCATGCTCCCGCATCCTTTTTGGCCCAGAATGGACCGCCCGGATGCACGAGGAACACTTCAAGATCGCTTCCTTTGCGCCGATACATCAATAAGCCCGCACTTCGCTTTGCCACAAGCAACCGCCCGACTTAGTATAAGTTTCCCCATGCTGTGGATGACGCGACTGTCCCCATCCTCAACGGAGGGCGAGGATCTAACAGGGCTTGGGTTCGTTGTTGTTGGGGCGACAAAGCGCCAAATAAGAAACGGACCGCGTGCAGCGGTCCGTTTCGTAGTAGAGATACGCGACGAAACCTATGCGTAGATGCCGCGCTGTTTGATGGTGAAGGACACGCGGTCTATGGCCAGCATGTAGGCGGCAATGCGGTTATTGACGTTGTGGGCCTCGGCATAGCGCACGACATCGTCAAAGCTGTCGCGCAGAATGGTCTCCAGCTGTTCGTTGACGATGGCTTCTTTCCAGAAATAACCCTGGCGATCCTGTACCCACTCGAAGTAGCTGGCGGTAACTCCGCCGGAATTGGCCAGAATGTCGGGAACGATGAAGATGCGCTTGTCGGCCAGGATCTCGTCGGCAACAGCAGTGGTGGGACCGTTTGCGCCTTCTACGATGATGCGAGCCTTGATCTTGTCCGCGTTGCGGCTGGTAATTACATTTTCCGTTGCCGCGGGAATGAGAACATCGCAGTCGGAGACGATCAGCTCTTCGCTGGGAACTGCCTCCGCCCCGCGGAATCCAAGCGTGGATCCATTGCGATACTTGTATTCGATGAGCTGATGTATATCGATGCCGTTTGGATTTGAGAGACCGCCATCTTTCTCGGCGATGCCCACAATCTTGTAACCGCGCTCCATCATCAGGCGGGCGGCGTTTGAACCGACGTTGCCAAAGCCCTGAATAATGACGCGACAGCCGTCGATGGGAATGTTCAGGTAGCGCAGGCTTTCGTCGCAGACAACCAGCACGCCGCGTCCCGTGGCTTCAACGCGGCCGCGCGAGCCGCCGATGTTTAAAGGCTTGCCGGTGACGACGCTGGTGACGGTGTGACCCACGTGCATGGAATAGGTGTCCATAATCCATGCCATTGTTTGTTCGTTGGTGTTGACGTCGGGAGCGGGCACATCCTTTTCAGGCCCAATGAAATCGATGATCTCGGATGTGTAGCGGCGAGTCATGCGTTCGAGTTCGCCCTGGCTCATTTTTTTCGGATCGCAGATGACTCCGCCCTTGGCTCCGCCGAAAGGAATGTTGACGACTGCGCACTTCCAGGTCATCCAACTGGCCAGCGCTCGCACTTCGTCGAGTGTGACGTCGGGCGAGTAGCGGATGCCGCCTTTTGCGGGTCCGCGGGCAATGGAATGCTGAACCCGAAAGCCAGTGAAGATCTCAATGTTGCCGTTATCCATGGTTACTGGAAAGTGGACGATAATCTCGCGCGCGGGAGTCCTGAGCAGCTTCCAAAGGCCTTCATCTAAATTCAACTTGCGAGCTGCAAAATCGAACCGTGCGCTTTGTGCCTCCCAAGGATTAATCTCCTGATCCAATGTTATTGTTGGTGCTGCTGGTGCCATACTTATCTCCAATTCTCTCTACCCGCCGCGGAAAGACTGGAAGTCTTTGCGTCTGCAACTAATAGACGCGGCAGGATTTTCCCGGTTATCCGGGTATTCCGCACTTGGCCTTTGGCGGAATGGTCGGTCACCCCGCCGGTTGGGTATTCAATTAATTCAGCATTAGCCCAAACCCATGTGAGTCTAGGCCTCCCACATAACGTCGTCAAGCCCGGGCGAACCTGCCAAGGAACCCCTTGGTACTGGTTTAAACGGCGTTACAGCAGGATTGTTTCGGCTATATCGAGAATGCGAGTCGGACGTTGACCCGCAACATGCAATTGCGTCCCGTACCGCCGACTGCCTGCTGGCCTTTGACGGTAATTATTTGGGTTCGGCATTGGAGAGCGCGAGTACAAGAATTCTCGGAATTCAATCGATGACGATAAAATGAGGTTGCCTCTACAACGTTCGTAACTGGGTTTTGATGCGAAACGCCGCGCCAAGTCACATAGGCTAAGTTACACTCAGCACAGTTTATTGCCCCTCTCTCTAAAACGGGCCCGGATGTAGTGCACGGGAGAAGGCTGATTAAAAGATGGCTGTTCACCCTGGAGAGTTGATGTCTTCTGCCGACAGAATATTGGTCATCGACGACGATAAGGTCGTTGGTGAAATTGTGTCCGCCTTGGCCAAGGCGATGGGTTTGCAGTGTGATGTGACGCGGTCGCCCTTGACCTTTTTCGACAAGATCACGCCCGATACGTCCCTCATCCTGCTTGATCTGGTTATGCCGGAGATGGATGGCATTGAGATCTTGCGCCTGCTTGGCGAGAAGCAGTGCAAGGCGCGCATCGTGCTGATGAGCGGCATCAATATACGGGTGATCGAAACGGCCAAGAAGCTGGCCCAGACGCTCGGCCTGACGGTCGTAGGACATCTTCAGAAGCCCTTTCCGCTTTCTCAATTAAAGGACGTCCTCGGCACCAATCTTTCGCCAGAACCGCCGAAATTGCACAAAGATGATCCGCAACTCGCGATCCCGGACGAAGACCTGCGGCTCGCTTTCGAGCGCAATGAATTCGTAATCTACTATCAGCCGCAAATCAATATTGCGACAGGATGCGTGACCGGCGTCGAAGCTCTCTCCCGGTGGCAGCATCCGGAACTCGGTCTTGTCTATCCTGACAATTTCATCTCGCGCATCGAAGATCTGGGCTTAATGGATAAATTCTGCTGGATTACCGCAGAACGCGCACTGCATGAGGTGAAACAGTTTGTCGGGCCGGACGGATTTTTGCCGCGGCTTGCAATCAACGTCTCGGTTAGCTCTCTCCGCGACCTGAAGTTTCCCGACATCTTCATGAGCCTCGCGAAAAAGCACGATTTTCCAGCGGAACGCATTGTCCTGGAGATTACCGAATCCGGTCTTATTGAGTTTTCTCTCGCGCTCGATGTGCTGACCCGGCTTCGGATGAGGAATTTTCAGCTCTCGATCGACGACTTCGGCACCGGCTACTCCATGATGAAGCAACTGCAGAATGTCCCCGCAATCGAGCTCAAGATCGACAAGACCTTTGTGCAGCATATGCACGGCAATCATAGCGATATGGTGATGGTCGAAAAGATCATCGAGATGGGTCACGAGCTGGACATGGAAGTCATCGCCGAGGGCGTCGAGACGGAGGAACAATACAATCTCCTGCGGAAACAGGGCTGCGACGGGGTGCAAGGCTTCCTGTTCGCCCGTGCGTTGCCTCCGGCAGAGATGGTTCAGTGGCTCGAGACTTTTCGAGCTCAGCACGTCCGATAGCCCCATTTCAAGTTAGGCTGCCTGGGCTTCAGGTCCGTGCTGCATTTCACTCCATGACGTCGACTTTTCTTGCATTTCCAAGCGAAGTTGCGATACTTGACGTTTGGAGATAGATGAAATGCGGACAATCCGAGGTGCGGCTGTCAGCGCGTGTGTCCTGCTCTTGATGATCCCTGGGCACGCACAAGTTCCAACGGCCAACGCTCCAACGGCAGCGCCTCCCGTAGCGCAACCGCCGGCAATTCCTTCAGCCACCGCCGCTCCCACGCCAGTTCACCCGCTTGACCATGCTGACTTGACGGCCTTCTTTGACGGAGTCCTGCCGCTGCAATTGGAGCGGAGCGACATTGCCGGAGCTTCTGTCCTGGTGATGAAAGATGGCCAGGTCCTTTTACAGAAGGGCTATGGGTACGCGGATCTGAAGTCGAAGAAGCCTGTTGATCCCAATTCGACCATCTTCCGTCTCGCATCGATCTCAAAGCTCTTTACGTGGATCTCTGTCATGCAGCTAGTGGAGCAAGGCAAGCTGAATCTGGACACTGACGTTAACAACTATCTCGATTTTCAGATTCGGCCCGCATTCGATCAGCCCGTGACGTTGCGCAACCTCATGACTCATACCGGAGGATTTGAGGAGACGATCAATGACATCATCTTCACCGATCCGAAAGAGGCCATTTCGATACGCGACTACCTGATCCGCAACCAACCGATGCGAATCTTTCCTCCGGGCCAGGTTCCTGCCTACTCCAATTACGGCGTCGGACTTGCGAGCTATATCGTGCAACGCGCAAGTGGAGAGCCGTTTGAGCAGTACGTGCAGGAGCATATCTTCGGGCCGCTCGGCATGACGCACTCGTCGTTTTACCAGCCCTTGCAGAAGTCGCTGGCAGGCCTTCCCTCTCAGGGATATCGCTCAAACACGACCAAGCCGGCAGTCGGCTTCGAATTCTTCAATCCAGTAGGCGCCGGCGGAATTTCGTCGAGCGCGGCGGATATGGGCCGTCTGGGACAGGCTCTGCTCAACGGCGGCGAACTGGACGGCAAACGCATTCTCAAACCGGAGACATTGGCCCTGATGTGGACGCCTCAATATCGCGCCAGTGATCAGATGCCGCCGATCTGCATGGGGTTCTATCAAGACTGGCGGAACGGGCTTCGCTGGATCGGGCATGAGGGAGATCTGATCGCGTTCCATAGCCTCTTCTTTGTTGAACCACAACAGAAGCTTGTGCTTTTCGTCTCGTATAACTCGGCAGGGGGCGGCAGGGCACCGCGTCCGGAAATTATCAACTTCTTCTCGGACCGATATTTTCCGGGCGCGCCGAAAGCGGAATTTCTCAAGACCCCTGTGAGTGAACTGAAAGCGATCAATGGGCAATACCAAGCGAGCAGACGAGAAGAGACAACGAAGTTGAAGCTCTCAAACCTGTTTGAACAGCGAACCGCCAAGGTGGACAAAGATGGCGTCCTCACAATCGAGGATGTGAAGGACCTGCGCGGGCATCCGATCAAGTGGAAGCCCATAGGCAAAGATCTTTGGCAGGCCGACGACGATCAGGAGAAGATATTCGGCATTCGCGACAGCAAGGGCAAGATTGCGCGCATCGCTGTCGAGTTTCCGGGCGTTCAATTGGAACGCGTGCCGTGGTACGAGGACAGCCGATTCATTATCCCGATTGCGGGCTCGAGCCTGGGTATTTTGTTTCTGGTATTTCTGGCGGTTCTCATGCGCGTTGGGAAATGGATCTTCCTGCGAAAGCGTCCCCGCCCTGCACCACAGCCGGGAACGATCTGGCTCACGTTTGGGCCTCGAATGGCGGCAATCGTCTGGGTGCTGTTTCTGGGTGGTCTCGCCGTGTTCTTTATTGTGAAGGGGGACGACATCATGCCGCCGACGCCGAGTTGGTTCAAGTGGTTTGCCCTGATCAATTGCGTCACAGCGCTTTCCCTTCTCCTGAGCCTGTTTGCGTCATTGTCTGCAATTCGCATCTGGCGCCGTGAAAGCCTTCGGTGGATCACCAAAGTGAAGTTCTCGCTGGTCGGGCTTGCTTGTGTAATTTTGAGCTGGGTTGCCATTCACTGGCATTTAATCGGACCGTCGCACCGGATATAGCTAAGACGATACGACACGCGTTTCGATGACACCTTCGCAGCTTCGTGTTTAGGCTTCTGCGATCATTGCCGAGCGGGTACACTGGTGCCTGTGAAGCTTTCTGCGAATCTCATTCAGCCCAGTCGCAAGGAATTTGTCGCACTCGCGAAAGAGCACACGCTGGTGCCCGTCTACCGCACTCTTACAGCCGACTTGGAGACGCCCGTATCGGCATTTTTGCGCGCGGCGTGGCCTGAGCGCGAATGCTTCCTGCTGGAATCCGTGGAGGGCGGCGAGCAAGTAGGCCGTTATACATTCATTGGCATTTCGCCTTACAAGCGCATTGTGGCGCGTGGTCGACAAATTGCTATCACCGAAGGCAAACGAACCACGCAACTCGATGGCGACATCTTTGACGTGCTGCGCGAGGCGCTCAGTGGGCACAATCCCGCAAGGCTGACCGGGCTGCCTCCCTTCACTGCGGGCGCAGTGGGATTCTTTGCTTACGACGCGGTCCGCCAGATTGAGCGGCTGCCGGAACACGCGAAGGATGAACTCGGCGTTCCCGACGCGTGCCTGCTGTTTTTCGATGAGGTGCTCGCGTTCGATCATGTGCGGAAGCAGATCTGGCTCGTTGTCACGGCTGACGTCACTCTCACGGAGCCTAACGCTGCGTACGAAGACGCGATCAAGCGACTGGCGAGGCTTGAAAGACGTCTCTCGAAGCCACTGCCCAGACTTCCGCGTGCCAAAGGCAGCGAGTCGGTCAAAGTCACGCGGCGGACAAGCAAACGGCAATTTCTCGCTGCCGTCGAGCGGACGAAGGAGTATATCGCCGCCGGAGACATCTTTCAGGCTGTGCTGTCGCAACGACTCGATGTGCATACGGGTATGGACAGCTTTCAGGTCTATCGCTCTCTGCGCACAGTGAACCCCAGCCCATATATGTACTTTTTGCGGTTCACCCCGGACGGGGCGCTGGGCGGACAGTCGGCAAGCACAAAGAAATCGTCCAAAAAGAAAAACGTGCCGACGGCGCGAACCCTGGAGTTGGCGGGATCATCACCGGAGTTGCTGGTGCGGGTTCACGACGGCAAAGTGGAGTACAGGCCAATCGCCGGAACACGGCCTCGCGGCTCTACGGAAAAAGAAGACCTGCGCTTTGAAAACGAAATGATGCACGACGAAAAAGAGCGCGCCGAGCACGTGATGCTGGTAGATCTTGGTCGCAATGATGTTGGTCGCGTCAGCGAGTTTGGCAGCGTGAAGGTGGACCGGCTCATGTTTGTGGAGCGCTACAGCCACGTCATGCACATCGTAAGCGCTATTGTGGGGCGGCTCAAACCGCAGTTGACGGCTGTGGATGCGTTGCGAGCATGCTTCCCTGCCGGAACACTTTCAGGAGCACCCAAGGTGCGGGCGATGGAAATTATCGAGGAACTTGAACCCTCGCGGCGCGGCACGTATGGCGGGGCGGTGCTGTATGCCGACTTCTCAGGAAACCTGGATTCGTGCATTGCTATTCGATCGCTGCTGGCGCAGGGCGGCAACGGTTACGTGCAGGCCGGTGCGGGCATCGTCGCAGATTCTGTACCCGAACTTGAGCACGAGGAGTCGCTTAACAAGGCTCAAGCCGTGATCCGCGCAATCGAGCGTGCGCGGGAACTGTAAAGCGGCGCACCTGGCGGGACAGACTCAAATGTGCATTCGCGACGGGTTGTGTTGTGCTATTCCGCGCCGAAGAGGCGACGGAAGAAGTGTCCGACCCGGGCGAAGAAAGTCGGTCTTGTTCCGCCGGATGAGCGATGTTTTTTAGGACGATCTGCACTGACGGTCGGCGGTGGAGGAGCAGCCTGCGCAACAGTATCGGTTTGGGAGTGATCTGTGCCGCTATAGCTGAAGGTGTCCGCGCCACCGACTGAGACGCCGGGTGGACCGGGCGCAGGAGGGGGAGCAAGCCCGGCGCTGACCGCTGCCGGAAAGTCGTTGGTCCCGGGCCGCGGCGCTTCCGGGCACCCACAGGGCTCCTTCTCCTGGTCTACAACCTCTCGCAGGCTCCCATGCTGGAACATCACTCTCTGGCCCGGCTGCACGCGGTAGACGCTTCCGTCGAAGACGCTGGTCACGAGGACATAGGGAGCGTTGATTCCCGCATTGTCGATGCAGGTGTCGCCGTGCGGAGCCAGCCGGAGCTTCACATCTGCCGATCCGGGGCCGCCGATGAGGATTCTGAAGTCGGGAGTCAGCACGATGTCGGAGTTTCGGCCGGTAGCGAAGCTGGCTTCTACCGCACCGTGATCAAGCACCATCATCAGGCCCGGCATGTCGCCGGCCGGCACGCTCGCATCCGTAGTCAGTTTTACTGTGGTCGCGGCGCAGACGTGAAGCACGCCTCGACGCGGCAAGGTCACATCTGTGGTCCGTGCGCCCGATGTGATCGCTCCGTTTGAAGCGATCATGGCCTTTCCGCCCGAAACCTGAAGCGCACCCGTGACCATTGCGGCGCTTCCCGGCTCCTTGGTGTCGAGGGAGACAATCGCGATTGGGCCCATCGGCGATGCGCCGCTCGGCGGAGCACCATTTTGTGCAGGCACCGTTTGAGCTGGCGCCGCTGGAACTGCAGGCGGCGGCACTGGTGTTGATTGCGCCGGCGTCGTGGTCTGTGACCACAGGATTGAAGCATGCAAGATCGCGAGGGCAACGAGTCGCGATGCTGCTGCGAGAAAGACTTGATTCAGTGTGCGGGAATGGGATCTTCGCTGGGCTTGCATCGTGCCTACATTTCCAGGAAGTTGCGAATCATCTGGTGGCCGCCTTGAGTCAAGACGCTCTCGGGGTGGAATTGAACGCCCTCGATGGGCAGTGTGCGGTGGCGCAATCCCATGATGACTGAGCCGCCGGCCGATCCTGCACCGTTGGCTTCAGGCGTACGGGCAGTTACGGCGAGCTCTTGCGGTAGCGACTTCTCAGCAACAATGAGCGAGTGGTAGCGAGTGCAGGTGAGAGGGGTTGGCAATCCGGTAAAAACGCCCTTGCCGTCGTGGGTGACGGAGCTCGTCTTGCCGTGCATGAGGCTGTGCGCTCGAACCACCTCGCCTCCGAAAGCCTCACCAATCGCCTGGTGGCCGAGGCAGACACCAAGGATCGGCGCCTTGCCTGCCATGTGGCGGATGAGGGCTACCAGAATCCCTGCCTCTCCCGGAGTACAGGGACCGGGAGAAAGCAGAATGCGCTCGGGCTTGAGGGCTTCGACCTCTTCGACCGTAACTTCATCATTCCGGCGGACCTCGACCTCAGCGCCAAGTTCGCCCAGATACTGGACGAGATTGTAGGTGAATGAATCGTAGTTATCGAGGACGAAGACCATTGTGAAGTTTAGTGTAGCGCGTGCAGGGGTGTTGTCTGATACCCATGTGGGGCGGGAGAGTCAGCTAGTTTGCAACCCGGTGATAGTGGACGGCGAAGATCTGTTTCGGTTCGGTTCCGGCCATGCTGTACAGGGTCCAGTCGTAGTCGTCCTGCCCGACGCGTTTCATGCGCGATTGGAAGTGCGTCGCGCCGCCGTTGGAGTCGGTAACCTGAAAATCCAATAAGAGATAGTCGTCTTTCGGTGTGAGGGTGCCGACGGTGAGTTCGCCATCGGCGCTGGGATACCAGAAGGCGATCACTTTCTTCGCGGCGTCATAGGCAAAGAGACCTTGATAGGTTGGCACTCCGCTGAACGAAGTGGTGAAGCCAAGGGCCTTGCCGGCGAGGACGGATTCGATATGCAGATCGACGGGGACCGTCTTCGCGCCACCACCCGGAGACGTGACCTGCGCTTTCCACGAGCCAACCATCCACGAAATGGGCGAGAGCGGGTCGACGGGCGTGGATGTTGCGGCTTGCGCTGACGACATCGGCGGAATAACGAGGCTGAGAGTCAAGAGGAAGATAGCGGGCAAGCGACGCATGGATTGGGATCCTTTCCTACAGGCCGCGCGGGCCGGTGCATCTGCGATGGAAGTTGAAGCAGCGACGGAATCCTATCGTCTCGCAGGAAGGGGCGGCGATGCAAACCCTGCAGGTCCGGATGCAGATGAAGCGCGCGATAAGTTGCACAGAGAAGACAAGTTCTGAAAGACTGACGTTGGTTTGCGAACGATGGTTCTTCATTTTTTGATTCAAGGTCGAGTGCAGGGCGTCGGGTTCCGGTGGTTTGTCCATCGCGAGGCCAGCGAACTGGATTTGCGCGGCTGGGTGCGTAATACCGAGGACGGCGATGTGGAGGTTGTGGCATCGGGCAGCGCCGAGGACCTGGCGGAATTGCGCGGATGCCTTCGCCGCGGACCGCGAGGGAGCCGCGTGGATCGGCTTGTGGAACACTATCTTGATGAAAAAGAAGCCGCGGGGCTGAGCGCATTTCGCATCGAGGGCGCCTGGTAGCAAACTGGCCCCGGTTCAGGACGGGCTCGCGGCAAGCGCGGCGATCGAGCAGTGCGATTTCTGCCGCGCATTACTATAATTCGCGCTATGCGGTTCCGCGTCGTAGTTCCCCTTGCCTCCCCTTCAACCCTCGTCTGGCGCGCAGCAATCCTGCTCTTGATCGTTCCGACGATCGGTGCGCGCGCGAGTGCGCAATCGGACTACTATCGCCACGTTCTCTTCGACAACAGCCAAGGTTCAACGGGATATTTCTACAGCGCCGCACGCGTGGTTGCACCGAGCACTCTGGAGCAGCGGAGTTCGCGGCTGCCGGTCGAGACGGGTGTCTTCAAGACGCCGCCAAATGCGCTCCGCATCGCATGGGAATCGAAGCCGGGTGGCGGATGGGAGGCCGAGATTCACCTTGTTGACTTTCGCAATCGCTTCCCTGAGATGACAGGCAAGAACCTTTACCTCTGGTGCTATTCCGTGGAAAAGATCGCGGCGAAGGATTTGCCGGAGATCGTGCTGTCGAATGCGCGCGAGGGATTGCAAATTGCGCAGTTTCCGGGGAGTTTCACGGCGCCGGAGCCACTCGGCAAGTTTTCGGGGGACATTCCCGCGGGGCGCTGGATTCAGGTACGAATTCCCCTCGATGAGTTGCAGACTGCTTCGGTCTATGCGTTTCATCCTGAGTACGTGGCCAGCGTCATCTTTCATCAGGGGCAAGCGGATGGAGTAAAGCATACGATGATTGTCGATGAGATTCGCATTGCAGATGAGACGGCATCTGGAAGTGGCTTGGCGACCGTGCCTGCGGCACCGAAGAATGTAAGCGCGGAGGGATATGACAGGCACATCGAGGTACGGTGGAACGCCAACGACTCGCCCAACGTGGCGAGATTTGTAATTTATCGGTCGATGGATGGAAGTGATTTCAAGCCGGTGGGGATGCAGGTGCCAGGGATTCGAAGGTACATGGATTTCCTTGGCAAGCCTGACGCAAAGGCAACCTACAAAGTCACAGCAGAGAATTGGCGATACCGTGCTTCTGTGATGTCGGATCCGGCGAGCGCAACGTCACGACAGATGAGCGATGAAGAACTGCTGACGATGTTGCAGGAGGAGGCGTTTCAGTATTACTGGGAAGGCGCGGATCCGCACTCTGGAATGGCGCGCGAAAATATCCCCGGCGACGACCGCATCGTGGCAACGGGCGCGAGCGGGATGGGAATCTGCGCGCTGGTTGTGGGAGTGGATCGACACTTCATCACGCGCGAGCAGGGGTTGGAACGGATGACGAAGATTGTCGCGTTCCTCGAACACGCGCAACGGTATCACGGTGCCTGGTCGCACTACATGAATGGGGCGACGGGAGAAACGATGCCTTTGTTCGGCATGTTTGATAACGGCGGGGATCTCGTAGAGACTTCGTTTCTGATGCAGGGGTTGCTCACGGCACGACAGTATTTCAAGGGCGCCACCGCGCGAGAGCAGGAGCTTTTTCGGCGAATCACCGGCCTTTGGGAGTCGGTGGAATGGGACTGGTATCGCAGTGATGCAAAGAGCGACTTTCTCTACTGGCACTGGTCTGCCCAGTGGGGTTGGCGGATTCATCATCCGCTGATTGGATGGAACGAAGTGATGGTGACGTATCTGCTCGCGATTGCGTCGCCGACGCATGGCGTACCCGCCGGCATGTACTACTCCGGTTGGGCGAGCCAGGCGAAGATGGCGCAGGATTATCGGCAGGGATGGTCGGGCACGGCGGATGGCAATCTCTACGCCAACGGAAACACTTACTACGGCATCAAGCTCGATGTTGGAGTCGGTCGAGGAGGTCCGCTGTTTTTTACGCACTACTCATTTTTGGGCTTCGATCCACATGGGCTTCACGATCGCTATACAAAATCGTACTTCGAGAACAATCGAAATATAGCGCTGATCAATCGCGCATATTGCATTGAGAACCCGAAACACCGCGCGGGCTACGGAGCGGATGCGTGGGGGCTGACGGCAAGCGATACGCCGGAGGGATATGCTGCCTCTGCTCCCGATGAGCAGGACGATCACGGGACAATGACGCTTACAGGCGCACTGGCTTCGTTTCCCTATACGCCGGATGCTTCAATGCAGGCATTCAAACACTACTACCGCGATCTTGGCGCGGATGTGTGGGGAGTCTACGGACCGCGCGACGCGTACAACATGAGCGCGAACTGGGTCTCGCCAATCTTCATGGGGCTGAACCAGGCGCCGGTTGTCGACATGGTCGAGAACTATCGGACGGGATTGCTGTGGAAGAACTTCATGGCGAATCCGGAGATTCAAGAGTTGATGAAGAAACTGGATACGGCGACAAGAGAATCAATTGCGGCTCAGAAGTAAAGACTTCTAGCGCTGAGGATGGCTGTTCGCGAGTCGCGTCACGGCGCTGTCGCCTGCTCCTCTATAATCTGTAGGGAAGCAGGCCTGCTTAGTCGCCGGTTCCCTTCCCGCAAATCAATCAAGCTACAGGCTTGAAGAAGAAACCAGGAGCGAGCGGAAGTATGCCCGAAAAGATCAAGCCGATTGACGTTGAGGCACTCAAGGCGCTGGTGCGCACTGTGCCCGATTTTCCCAAACCCGGGATTTTGTTTTACGACATCACCACGCTCCTGAAGGACAAGACCGGCTTTGCGAAGCTTATTGACGCGCTGGCGGCGCACTATATCGAGCGCAAGATCGATCTGGTGCTTGGCATTGAGGCACGTGGGTTCATCTTCGGGCCGGCATTGGCCTACAGACTGAATGCGGGATTTGTGCCGGTACGCAAACCTCGGAAACTGCCCGCTCCTGTGGCGCGCGTTACTTACGACCTTGAGTACGGCTCAGACACGCTGGAGATTCACCTGGACGCAATTGCGCCCGGGCAACGCGTGGTGCTGGTCGATGATCTGCTCGCGACCGGTGGCACGATGGAAGCGACGGTAAAGTTGGTCAAGCAACTCGGCGGCGAGATTGCCGGCCTGGCGTTTGCCGTGGAACTCGATTTCTTGAAGGGGCGGGATCGGTTCTCGGAACACGACGTATTCAGCTTGCTGCACTACGACGAGTAGGCATAGAGCGGATTTGCATCGTGCGGCGCTGCCCAAGTCGGGCACTATTACATGACAATCCGGGCGATCCGGCAAGATCTACAGCACGCCCTCGCGGGCACCTTCTGATAACGCCCCGGCGGTGGAATCTTGCGCATTTTCGCCCTGAAGCATCTGCGTATCGGCGAATCGGTATCCTACATAGACGTCTGTGAGCAGATAGATCGGGTGCGAGGGATCGTCTTCGATCTTCTTGCGAAGCTGGCGAATGAAGGTGCGCAGGTATTCGACTTCTTCACGGCAATCGGCTCCCCAGACGGCAGTAAGCAGCTTGGCATACGACACGACACGTCCCGCGCGGCTCATCAAGCAATAGAGGATGTCGTACTCCTTGCGAGTGAGGTGGACGGACTGTCCGCGTTTTGTGACATTGCGTTTCGCCGGGGTGAGGCGAATTTCGCCGATCTCGATGGGGGCGTCCTCGGCGCGGGCAGGGGCGTGGACGCGTCGAACCGCGGTTCGGATTCGCGCGATGAGTTCGCGGGTGCTGAAAGGCTTGGTGATGTAGTCGTCCGCTCCCAGTTCGAGGGCTTCGACCTTTTCTTCTTCGCCCTCGCGCACGGTTACCATGAGAACCGGGAGCCGCGGGGCAAACGCGCGAATGCGGCGAAGAGTCTCGATACCACCGATCCCGGGCATATTGATGTCGAGAAGCACCACATCGTAGGTTCCCGAGTGGAGCAATTGCAAAGCCTCTTCTCCGCGTGAGGCCTCACTGAACTGAAATCCAAGCTCGAGCATCGGAGGCCGGATCGCCCTGCGGATAGCGGCTTCGTCATCGACAACAAGTACGCGAATTGCAGACTGATTCATTGAGAACCCCTCTTTCGTGCCTGAGCTGGAATCGCCGCATAAAATGTTGTGCCTTCATCCTGGTCGCTGGTGACCCACACATAACCGCCGTGGATCATCGCTGCACGCTTGGCGACGGAGAGACCGATTCCAGTGCCTGCGGCGCGATTGGATGAGGTGGAGGAACGGTAATAGCGATCAAAGATGCGTTCGCGGTCTGCCATCGGAATGACGGAACCGAAACTGTGCACCGAGAAGATCACTTCAGCTTTGGACTCGACCGCGCGAATGGTGATGAGAGTGCCATAGATCGAGTATTTGCATGCATTGTCGATGTATTGCGATAGCAACATGATCATCAATTGGCGATCGCAGCAAAGAATCAGTCCATCGTCGGGCAACTCGATGGAGACCTTCATGCTGGCAAGACGATCACTGAGACTGGCAACCACTTCATCGATCAATGCACCCACGCCGACGGGGATCGCATGCACGGTGACCTCGCCAGCATCGAGGCGTGCGGTGGTGAGAAGGCGAGTAGTCAATTCGTTGAGAACTTCAGCCTGTTCGTCGATGAGCGCGACCAACTCACTTTGCCCGGGCGAGAGCTTGCCCATTTCACTCAGGCCGGTACTGGCAGCGCGGATTGCAGTAAGCGGAGTCTTGTATGCGTGGGCAAGGCTGTCGAGCACGGTGGACCGTAACTGTTCGGTGCGGCGTTCGGTTTCGATGCGACTCTCATTGGCGAAGGCGCGATAGCGATCGAAGGTAATGGCGATGAGGGAAGCAATGGCGTTGTTTGTCAGCGGGCTGGTGTCACCACGCACGACGAGGCTGCCGATGGGAACATTTCCGAGGCGTACAACGCGACGACCGATACCCGTTTCAGGGTCATCATCTGAAGTTTCGAAGTAGTAGACGTTTTGCGCGAGTTCCTGCGGATCGACGTTCCAAAATCCAGCTTGATAGATTTCGTGGAGGTCGGCGTCGAAGACGACCACGGCCTCAAGCGCAAAGATTTCATGTACTAGTTCGGCAAGTTGCGCGCCCGGTTCGACGTGAAGATTCATCTGTAGTGTTCGGCGCGTGAACTCATAGAGGTCGTGCATCTGTCCGCCCCATGAGTCCGATTCCCTGGCGTGCTCAGTTGCCCGTGCGGAAAGGCGGCTGATCACCATTGCCGTAAGAATAAAGGCAAGAAGCGTGATCGAACTTGTCGCCTCGGCTGTGGGGTTGACGCGAATCTGGCGCGCCGTTAAGTAACTTTGAATTGCGACCGCCGATAGCGAGACGATGACGGCCTGCCAAAATCCGCAGAGAAGTGCGGTGGAAACAACAATGACGAGATAGAGCAGAACCGCGACCGGAAGCAACCACTGGAGCCAATGTGCAAGTGCGGCGAAGAGAATGACGGAAGCGACACCCAGTGCGCACTCGATCGAAAAGCGAAGAGCCCGCGCCCCTGACGCACGCGAACGCCTTTCGCCAAATGCGGTTCGGATAGGGATGTAGGTTCCGGACAACTGCTACCAGCCTTTCATCGATTGCTATTTCAGCGACGCGGCCCAAATATCTGCGCGGGTGGAACTAGATAGACCCGCATGTGCATTGATGACTTCATGGGGATTGACTGCGGCACAGCTCCATTAGATTGAAGATCGAACGAGCAATGTTTGCAGCTCCGCGATTCCCCGGGGGAGCCGACCTGCGCTACACACGAGGCCTGCTTATCAAGACAGGAAGATCGTCTCTAAATTTTAGCAGCATTTCCATGTTTTCCTTATGCGAACGGGTGTAACTGTATGCGCTGCATCAAGAACTGCTTCCGCGCAATGTCCGACTCTCGGTTTAAAGGCCCGAGACACGCCCAAGAAGGCACATGATTTCTTTTGTTAATCCTCATCTCTTCTTTATGCTTCCTCTGCGTTACTAGTAGCAAGCCGCAACGGTCCACGGACAAAAGGAAGCAGCGCTCAGCGCATGAATCCACGTAATTGCCCTGACCGGGCAAACGCTATGAGTATGCCTCAAAAGAGGGCTGAAGAATCGGGAGGCTGCAGAAAAGAGAAGGTTGATGGAAAGTCTCTCTTTGCCTGATTTTATCCGTGTCATAACCCAACCATATTTCTCCTGGAGGACAGTGCCGATGTCAAACAAGCCAAATCATCCAATTCTCAAGTCGATTTTCGGAGCAGCCCTGGCGATGGCCGTGGCGGCGGTCGCTCTCGGTCAAACGACGCCGGCAACAACACCAGCAGCCGCAGTTTCTGCTCCCGCAGAGCCAGCCGCGGATGCGCCGGCCCCACTTTCCACGTTCGTTCTTACCGGTCCGCTGCAATGGATGCCGCCAGCCACCTTTGATGCCGGACCTTTGGGCAAACTTTCCGTCAACGGCATTGTGACCGGTTTCTCGCAGTTCCAGAGCAATCACGTGCCAGGGGACGAAGGTGCGCAGGCCACTCTGAGCAACGGAGAGATCTTCATTCAAAAAGCGGACGGGAAGGTTCAGTACTTTGTCCAGGCGGGTGTCTACACCATGCAGGCACTTTCGGTGCCGTTTGCCAGCGCCCAAACTACGAACACCAATTTCTACGGGCCTGTTCCGATCGCTTATCTGAAGTTGCCGGTAGGAAAGACGACCCAGTTTCTTGTCGGTTCTCTTCCCACGCTGATGGGCGCGGAGTCCACGTTCACGTATCAGAACTTCAATGTCGAGCGCGGCATCGTCTGGAACCAGGAAAACGCCGTCAATCGCGGCATCCAGGTGAATCAAGCCCTGGGTAAGCACCTGAGCGCGGCGTTCAGCTGGAACGATGGTTATTATTCCAACCGCTACTCGTGGCTCTCGGGCTCAGTGACCTTTACAAGCGGGCATCATACCCTGGTGTACGACGGGATGGGGAACCTCGGACAGACCGTCTTCCAAACGGCGGCTACGCCGGTGCAGAACAACGGCTACATGCACGCGGTGATCTACACATACATCAAGGGACCGCTGATCATTTCGCCGTATTTCCAGTATGGCAACCTGCCGACCAACCCGACGGTAGGCGTCAACAAGGCCACATCCGCAACTGGCGGCGCCATTAACGTCAGCTACGCCTTTAAGAATGGTTTCTCGCTTCCTGGGCGCTACGAATACCTCTCGAGTTCGGGCAACCCTCTCGACGGATCGGTCAATATGCTGGGCTTTGGAGCGGGTAGCGCGGGCAACACCTTCACCGTGACGCCAACTTATCAAAAGGGAGGCTTGTTCGTTCGCGGCGATCTCGCGTGGGTGCATGCAAGTGACTACACGCCGGGAAGTGTGTTTGGCTCGACGGGAACGGACGCCAACCAATTCCGGGGCACACTTGAATTCGGCTTTATCTTTGGCAAAAACATGACCGAAAAATAGCCGAAAAACTCAGACAAACTGGCAGCTCAGGTCGGCTCTCACATTGGCCGGCCTGGAGCGGCCTCAAACCACGAACTTAGCAATCTATCCAACGAAAATTCAACGGCAATTTCGTTTCCTCATTCCATCTTCACGTCGGCAAACCAGCATTCGCCTAGCTCAAAGTCTTTCCAAGCTTTGGCCGGACAGGACGTGAGACACAGGGAGCGGAGGACCACCCTGCGCCTTTTTCAAAAGTTTTGCTTTAAAGGATCCGAAGATCTCCCTCCGCGGAAAACGCGGAAATTCTTCAGGCGGCGCCCATGTTGGATGTAGTGTTTGGCCAGGCAAGCGACCCAGGCAAGGTTCGTACCAACAACGAAGACGCGACGGGCGCGTTCATTCCCAATTCGCGGCACCAGGCTCGGTCGCACGGATATCTCTTTGCAGTTGCCGATGGAGTGGGTGGGTTGGATTTGGGTGAGGTAGCATCGGCCACCGCCATTTCCGTGTTGACATCCGAGTTTGAAAAGGCACAGCCGGGGGCGATGCTGATCAGCCTGCTTCCGCGCCTCGTGCAATTTGCGAACGCGGCCGTACATGATTGCACGCTGGCGCCCGAGTTTCGTGGAAAGAAGATGGCAACCACGGTGGTCACATGCGCTCTTCGCCACGATCAGGCGGTCATCTCTCATGTTGGCGACTCGCGTTGTTACCTGGTGCGCGGTGGCAGGGCCAAGCAAATTACCCAGGACCATACATGGGTGAATGAGCAGCGAAAAATGGGCCTGATCTCGGCAACGGAGGTTGCCGAATCGAATGCGCGCCATGTGTTGATCCGCTCGCTGGGGCCGGAGATGTTCGTCTCGCCCGACACGACCGCCATTGCCCTGCAGCCCGGCGATATATTGGTGCTTTGTTCTGACGGGGTACACAACGAGATGCCGGAAACGACGCTCACTGAGATCGTTTCGCAAAACAAAAATATCGACGACATCGCGCATGAGCTGGTGGCTCGCAGCATTGAAATTGATGGCCACGACAATACTACGGCGCAGGTGATTCGAGTGCGATCGGTGGAGCAGATGGGCATGTACCGTGGACGGCCCTATCGAATGCCCTCACAAAGCTGACGGCTCGACGAAAAAAGAAGAAGGCCTTACGGAATCCTTACGGCCGAGCGGGCTTGACCCCGTAAAGTAAAGACTGCATTCCGCGTGGAGCATACGGTCCGATGGGCTTTCTCGATTCAGTGGAAGCAGGCTCACAAATCGATCACTACCGCATCGAGTCTCCTGTTGCCCGCAGCGGGATGGCATCGATCTTCAAGGCCGTCGACCTGCGCGACAACAAAGTGGTTGCGTTAAAGATTCCACATCCCGACATGGAAGCCGATCCAATCCTTTTCGATCGATTTCAGCGCGAAGCTGCCATCGGAGAAAAGCTGCACCATCCAATGGTGACGCGAGTCTTCGGAGGCGAGAAGCGATCCCGAGCTTACATGGTGATGGAGTGGTGTGAGGGCCGACTGCTGCGACAGATGCTGTCGGAAGGCCGCATCAGCCAGGAGCGGGCGATCCGCATTGCCATTCACGTGTTGGAGGCTCTCGAATACATCCATGAAAATGGTGTGATTCATCGTGACCTGAAGCCGGAGAATATCGTGTTGGATGCGAACGACAACATAAAGTTGATTGACTTTGGCATCGCGGGCGACTCCGGCTCACGCAGGCTTACATACGCGAACTTCACCGCGACCCTCGGCACGGCAGACTATATTTCACCGGAGCAGGTGAAAGGCAAGCGCGGCGACGGCCGGTCGGATATCTACAGCATGGGCGTGATTCTTTATGAGATGCTTACCGGAAAACTGCCGTTCACGCGTTCATCACCGATGGAAGCCATGCGGGATCGGCTCGTGAACCATCCGATGCCGCCGTCGGTCGCAGAGCCGTCGATTTCGCCGCCGGTTCAAGAGGTCATTTACCGGGCACTCGAACGAGATCCGCAAAATCGCTACGCAAATGCGCGCGAATTTGCACATGATTTGCAGCATCTTGACTCTGTAGGCGTCGAGGACAGGCCGGAATTGCGCCAATGGGACAAACGCAAATCTCGCAGGCCCCGGGCGGTGCTTTACTATGGAGCGTTAGCCCTCATTCCAGTTGTTATCCTGTTGTTGATGATCCTTGTTGCGCGCCACCGGTAATCTTCGCCCGCCGGCAATCTTCACGGGTTCTTTATGCATAGGACCCTAAACTGTTCCAGAAGGTCCCAATCATTTTTCCGTCTAGAAGGAGAACCATGTCGACTGAGTTCCGCAATTTTCTCGCGCTTCCGTATGAGGAGCTCGAAGAGCTGAACCTGCAAGCCAAGGCTGACCGTGCGAGCCGATTGCCAATCGAAGAAATCCGCGATAAGAGACTGAAGTACTTGACCGACGAAAAGCGGATCAAGGCAGTGACGGTTCTTTTCTCTGATCTTGAGGGCCGCCTTCATCTGCTCGATTACGACAAGAAATTTCTGCTTGGCGCCTATGAGAACCTGACGTTCGATGGGTCCTCTATCCGCGGCTTTACCGCGCAGAAAGAAAGTGATCTTCGCCTGGGAATTGACTGGAGCGCCTTCTACTGGGTCCCGGCCGATGTCTTCGGCAATGGTAAGGTGCTGGTTTTCGGCACGGTGATCGATAAGGACGGAACGGTCTACTCGGGTGATCTGCGCGGCGTTCTGAAGGCTTATTCCGACAAGCTGTTCAAGGAGAAGGGCTACACGCTCAACGCGGCGAATGAGATTGAGGGCTTCCTTTTCGCGGGCAAGGATGCGGAGCGGCGCTTCCACGAGACTGGCAAGTTCGATTTCATTAACACGGGCGGCTACTACCACGTACTGCCGCTGGATCCACTTCGCATGTTCATTGACACTGCGGCGGAAGTGCAGCGCGCAATGGGCTTCCAGAATGAGAAGGACCACCCTGAAGTGGCGCCCAGCCAGTTCGAAATCAACTACAGTTATGGCGAGGTCGTCACGGCTGCGGACCAGATTCAACTGTACAAGCTGCTGACTCGGCAGATTGCGAACAACATGGGATACACGGCGTGCTTCCTGCCGAAGCCGGTGGTTGGCGTCAACGGCAGCGGGATGCACACCAACGTCTCGATTTCGAAAAACAAGACCAATCTTTTCTGGGATGAAAAGGGCCAGGAGCAGCTTTCGCCCTTCGGATGGGAATTCATCGACCACATTCTGACGCACGCGCTGGATATCTGCCTGATTCTGAATCCTAGCGTGAATGCGTATCGCCGCCTCGATCCGCACTTTGAAGCGCCGAACCAGATCAAGGCTTCGGCGACGGATCGCGGATCGATGGTGCGCGTTCCAATCGGCAACTCGCGTTCGATGCGCGTCGAAGTTCGGTCGGTGGCGCCGGATGCGAACCCTTACCTTGTGCTGTACTCGATCTTCAAGACCGGCATCGACGGCACCAAGGCCGAGATAGATAACCTTCGCCAGGCACAACGCTACTTGCCGGATCACATCCAGCAGGCAATCGATGACTTCAAGTCGTCAAAATGGATTTCCGACATTATCGGATCGGACGTGCAGGGCCGGTTTGCCGACCTGAAGCAGGCTGCGGCGGATCGTTCACCGCGGGAGCTGGGCACGTTTGTGAAGGCGTCTGAGGTCCAGTATCACCACGAGGTATACAACCAGTCGCTTTGGAACTTGTTCTAGAGCGAATCACCCGTTTATTCGAATGGGACGAGAAAGCGGCGCTGCCAGAGATGGCGGCGCCGCTTTCGCATTTAATAGCTATGGGAAATCAGCGGAGCGTTGTTCCGGGGTCAGGGGCTTGACGTGCGCGAGCCACTTCGAGAACCGTCGCAGCCTCTTCTTTGCGGTTCATTCGCGTAAGAACATCCGCCAATTCATTGGCAAGAGGGAGTGAGTCTGGGGTCGTGTTGAGCCCGTCCCGAAGCACGCGAACGGCGTCGTCGAGCTTATTGAGTTTAGCGTATGCGAGGCCGAGATTCAGGCTTTGTTGAGCAGTTCTCTGGCTTACGAGGCGTGGCATCTCCAAAACCTCGATTGTGCCTTTGAAATTGCCGTCGGCAATGAGGTCGGTCGAGAGATTGTCCAATGCATCCGAGTATTCCGGATCAATCTCCAGTGCCGCACGCCATTGGGTCTCTGCGCCAGCAGTGTCGCGCGCAGCATCGAGAGCTTCCGCGAGTATCAAGTGGAGCTTGATGTCGTGGTAGCCGAGCTTCTCCGCTTCCTGGAGGGCGGCGATTCCCTCTTTTGAATCTCCCGAAAGATAGAGGCTCACGCCGAACATGAAAGCAATATGGGCTACGTCCTTCTGGTTCGGGTCGGTTTGGAGCGAAGTGGCAAAGGCATTCGCCGCGCAGGCGTAGTTCTTCTGTTCTGCAAACCAAACGCCGAGGTCGGTCAGCGCCGCAGCATCGGGTTTGCCCTGGAGACGCGGTTTCATCGACTCAGGGGGAACACAGTTTTGAGCCAGGATGTGCGGAATCCAAAACAAGACAAGAAGCGGCAATGCGAGATAACTGTTCCTGGGACGAAGTCCGACGCGTGTGATCGCATCGATCAACACTGCCCAGATCCCTGCCGTCGTTCTACTTCCCGCCATCGGCAACGTGAACCTGGATTTCATCGATACCATCGGGGCTGATGTTAACAAATTCGGGAATGTTGACGGCGCGATTGGCAGCCGTGGCGTTGTCAATCAGGATTGCCGGGGTGTCGTTGCCGTTGGCGTCGAGATGAGTGAGATACATCTGCGTGTACGGAGATCGCGCCTTGGACGAAAACACGAGCCAGTGGCCATTCGGCGAGAAACTGTGCCAGGAATTCATCAGGCGGGTGTTGGCACGCAGACGACGAGGAGTGCCACCAGCAGACGGGATAATGTAGAGCTGGCTGTCAGGTCGCATGAGCTGGCCGTTCTTGCACTGCACGAAGACGATCCATTTCCCATCGGGTGAGATCTTGGGAAAGTTGTTGCTCATACCGTTGGCCGACGCGCCGACAATGCGCTCCGGCTTGCCGCCCTTCCCCTCGTTGAACGGAATCTTGTACAGCTCGTACTTGATCTGCGTTTCATTGGGATCGTTGGCGTGGGTTGCATGAGGCTGGCCCTGTGGCCTAGGATCGCGGGCTTCGGCGCGGGCGAAGACAATGTACTTTCCGTCGGGGCTCCAGACTCCATCGGTCTGGACGTACTTTGGATCGTCGGCTCCGGGCAGCGGTTGGCGCATGCCGGTGGCGCGGTTGTAGTACTCGAGAATGCCGCGCGTCGGAAAGAACACCTGCAGGAAGCGGTAGTCCATGAAGTTGGTTACGTAATAGCTGTCGATCATGCGGTCGACTGCGGGGCCGGCAAATGTGCTGAGGACGTAGCGGCCATCGGGCGAGACTTGCGACATGAATCCGACTCTTACTTTGCCGACGAGGCCGTTGGTGTTCCAGTGGACCATGTCTTTACTTTCAATGGTCATGCGCCTTTGCACGGGGACAACCGCATACAGGCCCTTGTCATTCGCCGGACCATCGATGTCCATACCGAACGTCTTGCCATCTGCGGAGAAGGAGTGACAATTCGCGCAGGTTGGCATGTCTTTAAGAACGGTGTGGCTCTCGGGCTTACGAATATCTCGAATGCGCCAATGGATGAGATGGATCGAGGAAGGCGCAAGCGGTTGCACGGCGCCGCCGATGCCCGCGCTGGGCATGAGCGGAACATCGCGGTAGAAAATTGGCGCGCCCACTTCATCTCTCGAGGTGGTCAGGGCAATGTGTGAGCGGGAGTAGGCAACCTGGCCATCGCGATAGCCCGTGATGGTGACCGTGGCCGGCCGCTCGATGGAATGAGCCTGAATCACGGCCCATGTCACGGTATCGGGCGTCCACGTCCACGTGGCAGCTTGCTGCGTGCTGAGCTTCGGTGGGGAGTTCGAATCGCTTACGCAATCAGGGTCAATTTCCCTAAGGCGCATGTGCTCCCCTTTTGACGAAGCGTGGATGGGCGCGGATTTGTCGGCGAAAGTTACATCGATGCTCCACGAAGTTCCGGCGGCATCGCGCCAAAGAAACGTCGGTGGAGTAATGCCGGGGGGGAAGACGGAACCGTCTTCCGGATAGTCGATCGAAATTGGGGAAAGTGCGCGCGGCGGCTCCTGGGCTGCGTAGACAAATGCAGGCAAGATTTGAAGCTCCAGAAAAAGGCGAGTGCCAATTCAGAAGTGTGATGGAGAGCAGCACCACGACAATGGAAGCTAGCGCTATGGGTCCCTTAAGAAATGAACGTGAAGATAACCTGAATCCTGGAAACACTATCCCTCCGGGGAACCGCAATCAGCGCATCGACGAACTATGGAGCGAACTGCCGCCAGGGGAATGCCGTCGCTCAATGCTGGTGCGAATCCGCGATTATTGCGCGGAAACCGGACTTTACCAATCGCCGCGCATTCTTCAATTGTAGGCCCCGCATCGAGCTCAGCTGAAACGCGGCTCGACGCCAGGGCGAGATCAAATGCCGCTCATTGCCCCTTGGGTGCAGTTGTTGCACTTACTACGAGCTGTTGCTGGTCGGCCGCGACCACCTTCTGATAGAAGTCTCGGAGCTGTCCATACTGCTTTGCGTCGAGCAAGGTGAAACCGCGAGCCAGGATCCGGGCGTTGGTAACGGATTCCCCTTCAGTCTTTGATTTCAGTTGGTACGCAGCGTTTTCTTGCCACTTCATCACCGTGTCCTGCGGCGAGCCCTCAAGTGCGAAGCCGGCGGGGAGCACGTAAGTGATTTGCTCCTGCTCCTGCGCCGGATAGCGCATGTCCACGGGCAAGGACCGGTTTTCATCCGGGGGGAAGGGATTGGTTGCTCTGCTCTCAAAAAACAGGCGTGGAAGAATCAGCCGGGAACCGGTGTGTGTCGCAAGGGTCCCTGAAACCGGCACGACTGCCAAAAGCTGCTTGCTGGGATCGTCAAGATACACAACATGGTCGACCCTGGCCTCGACGCCTTCGGGAACTTCGAGCGCCAACACTCCTGTCGATCTCCTGCTTCACCACGTCTGGGCCTGACCGAATTGCCAATTGCCGCAATTGGATTGCCTGTTGGCCAATGAACGCAACCTTGAGCGTGCCGGAGATCGCACCCTGCGGACTTACGTTGAGACTTCCAACACGAAGCAGGCTATTGTCGCTATTTTGCTGCAGAGGCGTGATGACAATTTCAACCTTGCCATTGGCTGCCAGTGCTACGCCGCCCGCGCCGGCATGCGCCCAGTGCAAGGTCTCGAAGGGCGCCATCTTCGTGCCAGGATCGACAGTGATTTCCTTGCCATCGATGTTGACCGCGATCACCACTGAATCCAACTGGTCTGTGCGAAGGAAGTGGGGCGAGAAGATGCGCTGACTGCGGCTGGCGACGCGCTGAGGTCTTGCACTCAATCCGGCAATGCGTGCCAATGCCAGGTAGAGGTAGGCCATCTGGTTACTCGTGCCTTTTCGATCTGAGAGCACGCTGTCCACATGACCTTTGGGAATCCAATCGCTATTGATGTCGGGTTCCCCGTCCGAGTTGAAATCGATGTTTTGCAGCTTCTGGACGATAGAGAATATCTTTTTCGCCTTATCGAGCTGGCTGTCAGACGAAGCGATGATTTCTGCAACCGTGTTTTGCAGCGCAGAAGTTGGGGCGATGTACTGGTTCAGGTTCTTTGTCCAGTAGCCCATCTCCTTTTGCCAGAATTCCTTCTCATCTGGAGTCGGAGTGTAGAAGAAGCTGACTTGATAAATCTGATTTGCGAGCGGCGGCCCAAACGCCTCCTGCGGTATGGGCGGTATGTCGGTCAGGTCGACGGTATAGTTTCCCGATGCTTCCGCTTTGACCGCCACGCCGGCCGGAAGAACCGGGGCATACCGAATGTCCGTCATTGATTGACCATGAGCATCAGTCAAGGCGCTGTCATCTACTCCTGCAGCGCCCAGCTTGTTGCGTTCGGGAAGGAACTTCTCCGCAGGTATGAACGCAAAGTGCGCCCGGTGCACAAAGAAAGGCTGCTGGATCTGCCACTCCGGCGCCTGGTTGAATCGATCGTAGCGGACCTGGTAGCGGTATTCGAGAATACTTCCGACTTCAACGCTCGGCAGGTTGAAGCTCAGGTCGTTGACCTCGTTGCGCCCTTTCTTGACCCGCAGCAGATCGTTTGGCGAGCCAGTGAGGGGAACAATCGTTCCATCTGGGTGGATCGTCCTTCCTTCAATAGCCGTCACCTCGGTACGAACATTAAAGGAGTCCGTGTCATTCGGCGTATCCTCGCCGGCATGAGTAACGTCAGGCGCGTCCCAGTGAGTCGCGGTGCCAGATCCCATCCGGCTCGAATTGCTTCCAGTGGCGTGAAAGACGAAATTGCGCTGATAAGTGACATGAACCGTCGCGAGTTCCTTGCCCGCCTCCGTAAGCACCTTGACGCGCGCATAGACAGTGCTGAAGTGATGCGGGTCGTCCGCCGTTTCTTCGCGATAGAGATAGACCGCCGCGGCGCCGGGCGCCTTGGGGTCCGATTTCATGCTCAGCTCTTCTTTCGTCGGAGGCTGAAACTGTCCATAGGAAACGAGAGGGCCCGCTGCAACCAAAAGGAATAAGCCAAAACGCACAACGTTCTGAAAACGCATCTTCAAGTCTCTCCAAGGCTGACTACATAGGGGACGCACGTCTGCGCAGAAAGAGTTTCAGCGTCGTGTGAATCCCTGAGGATTAGTCCCTTCTACTTTCGCGGAAATGGCCATTTATAACAAGGGCCGGATCCTGCAGCGCGAACCACGCCGAGCTGAATGAAAACCAGATTTTTCCTGCGAAGTTCTGTTGTGACAAGCGGTTGCAGAGATTGACGATGATAGGCCTGCGATTCAGATGTACTTTTATTCTTCTCCTGAAGTGAGGTGGATCACCGAACCATTCACCTCATTTAGGTCATGCTCGACATAGCGCGTGGGTGATTGTGAGCGCCTGGAGGTCCATGAAGCTTCGTCTCGCTCATACCCTTTTCGCTGGAATTGCAGGCGCGGGCATGGTCTTTCTTGTCTGCCTTGTCTGCGCGGCTTCGTTCCCGACGGTTTCAGGAACAGAGAAGACGTCGCCGCAGATCCGCCAGCCAGCGCAAATCAAGATTGACTATCCCCTCCAGGGAACGGTTTTCCCTCCAGAGATTACGCCTCCGGCATTTCTTTGGCACGATCCCAGTAATGCCTCAAGCCGCTGGGTGATCGAGGTGAATTTCGCAGATGACTCGAACTCAATTCGGATCGATGTGGCGGGCGAGCGCTTTCATGCTGGCGAGGCTGATCCGAATGCAGGACCGGGTCTCGCGCTGACGGAAGAGCAGGCATCTACCTTGACATGGAAGCCTGATGCAGACACGTGGATCAAGATCAAGCGCCATTCCGTGGCGTCGCCAGCGAGCATTTCCATTCAGGGATTTGCGGACGGCGATTCGAAGATGCCCATCGCAGCGGGCAAAGTATCAATGTCGACATCGGGTGATTCGGTGGGAGCGCCGGTGTTTTATCGGGACGTCCCCCTGATGCTTCCATCTCCGGATGAAAAAGGGCCGATTGCGCCGCTGCCGCGATCGGCGATTCCACTGATCAAGTGGCAGATACGCAACATTGCTGAACCGAAGAGCCATCTGGTGATGACAAACCTGCCGACCTGCGCAAATTGTCATTCCTTTTCGCGCGATGGAAAGACGTTTGGGCTCGATCTCGATGGCCCGCGGAATGACAAAGGGCTCTACGCTCTGGTGCCGGTCTCTCCCAAAATGACCATTCAAAGTCAGAATGTGATCCATTGGAGTTCGTTTCAACTGAACAACGAGGCCGCACAGGGCGATCCCGCGGTCAAGCGGTTTGGATTCATGTCGCAGGTGTCTCCGGATGGACGCTTCGTGGTCACTTCGATCGGGCCACCAGACAACACGAACAAACACCAGAGCGAAGAGCCGGGATTCGCATCGGGTATTCTCGACAGGCTTTACAGCACCAACTACAAGAGCATCCAGTTCAGCCAGGTGTTTTATCCCACGCGGGGCATTCTGGCCTGGTACGACCGCCAACAGGGAACGATGCGGCCGCTTCCGGGTGCGGACGATCCGGAATTTGTGCACACGAGCGCGTTTTGGTCGCCGGATGGAAAGTATCTGATCTTCAGCCGAGCTGCGGCGCGCGACCCTTACCCTGCCGGAGCGCCTAAGCCGCAGTATGCGAACGACCCGAACGAGACGCAGATTCAATATGACTTGTACAAGATTCCTTTCAGTGACGGCAAAGGTGGAAAGGCCGTACCGGTTGAGGGCGCTTCGGGAAATGGGATGAGCAACAACTTTCCGAAAGTTTCCCCCGACGGAAAGTGGATCGTATTTGTACAGAACAAAAATGGTTTGCTGATGCGGCCCGACAGCAAGCTTTACATTGTGCCCTTTGCCGGCGGAAAGGCGCGCCTAATGAAGTGCAACCTTTCGCTGATGAATTCCTGGCACACGTTTTCTCCGAATGGACATTGGCTCGCGTTTTCTTCCAAGGCTCGCGGACCTTATACGCGTCTCATGCTGACCCATATCGACGCGAACGGAAATGACACGCCCGCCGTGATTGTGGACGATACAACGGCATCGAATCGCGCGGTAAATATTCCAGAATTTGTGAACGTGGCGCCGGATGGTGGACTGGAGTCGATCGACCCGCAGGCCACCGACTTTTATCGCTTGTTCGACGAGGCATTCAAACTGCTGAATGAGAACCAGATTCCCCCGGCGATCGAGAAACTACGTGAAGCCATCAAGAGCGATCCTGACGATGCCCTCGTCCATTACGTGCTGGCTACAGCACTGAGCGGCAACGACAAGGAGGCCGAGGCTCTCGAGGAATACAAGCGAGCCGTAGCTCTCGGGCCGAAAAATCCTACCTTCGTGGAGCACCTGGCTGTCTCGCTGGCTCTGAATGGTGATACGAATGGTGCGGTCGAACAATTGCAGAAAGCGATTGCAATTGAGCCCAATTCGGTGGAATATCGGTTCAACCTCGGATACATGCTCGAGTCCCAGGGGGATTTCGCCGGGGCCGTTTCACCTTTTGAGAAGGCCGTGCAGCTTAGCAGGGGCAAGGATTGGCGGTGCCTGGCCGAGCTGGCAAAAGTGTATGACAAGGTCGGACGGTCCGCAGAGGCGGTCCGTTCGGCGGAACTTGCGCTTGATCTTGCCGTCAAGCAGAACAACGTGCAAGTTGCGCAGAACCTGAGAGATGCTCTCGAGCAATACGAGCGCAGAGGTAGCGTGGGGAAGTCTCAATAACTGTTGGCAGTGCGAGAAAATCCTGATGCGACGAACCCCGTTTAATGCATCAGGAAATTTGAGGTCGTGAAAACAGCACAATTTGCTCTGCGCCGGAATGACCTCGGCGTGCGTCTACTCTATGTGATACGGCCGGCTTTCGGTAGGGTCGGCCCCAGGAGCCATCGATGTCGGCAGCTCACCCTCTTCCCCAAACATTGGGGGAACTGCGCACCAGCACACTCTTCTCAGAAGCGTGTCTCAAAACTCGCAGCATCAAAGATGAGATGCGCACGAACCTGATCGCTCGCCTGAAAACGCGTGAGACTCTCTTTCCCGGCATCGTGGGATTCGAAGACACGGTCGTTCCCCAGATCGTGAATGCAGTTCTCTCCAGGCAGAACTTCATTCTGCTCGGTTTGCGCGGGCAGGCGAAGAGCCGAATCCTGCGCGCGCTGACTGCCCTGCTGGATGAGCGGTTGCCATACGTCGCAGGCTGCGAGATTCGCGACAATCCTTACCGGCCGATTTGCAAGCGTTGCCGAGGCCTGATCGCAGACTTGGGCGACAAGACACCCATCGCATATCTTTCGCGCGAAGACCGTTACGTTGAGAAACTGGCTACTCCGGATGTCACTGTCGCAGATCTGGTGGGTGATCTGGACCCCATCAAAGCGGCTCGCGGCGGCGAAGACCTCTCTAGCGAGTTAACGATGCATTATGGTCTGTTGCCGCGGGCAAACCGCGGGATCTTTGCGATCAATGAATTGCCCGATCTCGCGGGAAAGATTCAGGTGGCGCTCTTCAACATCATGCAGGAAGGCGATGTGCAGATTAAGGGATACCCTGTTCGCCTCGCGCTCGACGTTGCCCTTGTCTTCAGCGCGAATCCCGAAGACTACACGGCGCGCGGCAAGATCGTAACTCCGCTGAAAGACCGCATCGGCTCGGAGATTCGCACGCATTACCCTGAAACGCTGGAAGAAGGCATCGCCATCACGGCGCAGGAAGCCTGGTCGGAGCGGGGCTCTGCCGCGATCGAGATTCCACCCTACGTGAGGGCCGCCGTGGAGCAGGTAGCCTTTTCGGCACGAGAGGACAAGAAAGTCGACAAGCGCAGCGGTGTAAGCCAGCGACTTCCGATCTCCACGATGGAGTTGGTCGTGTCAAACGCCGAGAGACGGGCCTTGATGCACGGCGAATCGGTTGCCGTGCCGCGTATCAGCGATATCTATGCCGCTTTGCCCGGAATCACCGGCAAGCTCGAACTGGAGTACGAAGGCGAAATGCGCGGCGCCGACACCGTGGTGCGCGACCTTATCCGCACAGCCGTGGGCAAGATTTACGACCGCTACTTTGATGAGGTGGATACACAGCAGATTGAACAGTGGTTCAACCTTGGGGGCACGGTCAAGCTCGATGACGACCAACCAAGCCAAGCCGCCTTCGCAGACCTCAAGAAGATTCAAGGCTTGTTTGAGAGGCTTTCGCCGTTGGATGTGAAGGCGTCGGATGCTGCTCCAAGAGTTGTAGCTGCAGCCGAATTTCTGCTTGAGGGACTGGTCGCGCATCGCAAGCTGAGCCGCAGTGAAGAGCGCGGATTTGCGGCACAAGAGAAGGCGTCGCGCAAATCCGAACGCCCAGATCTGGAGATCGAGTTCGATGACTGGCAGCGCGCGAGGCGGGGGGGCCGAGGCGGGTTGAATTGAGATCTCAAAGCGATTCGGCGAGCGGGATCGGCGACTAAGGTCGGCAGGGGTAGTTCAAATGAAGAGCATTCGCTATACCAAATACAGCGGCGACCTGGCTTCGGAGATGGACATCGAGGATCTGCTGAAGGCGCTCTCTGATTACTTGCTCGATTCGGGGTTTCGCGATCCCTATGCGCGCTTTCGGGAGATGGATCACACTCTGGATGACCTGCGTGAGGCGCTGCGTCGATTGCTGGAGTCGGGCGGGATGTTCGATCCCTCGATACAAGAGCAGCTCGATCGGATGTCGGCTGAGGGCACGCTGGATCAACTGATCGAAAAGCTTATTCAGCGCATGGAGCGGGAGAACTATATCTCCTCATCGCAGATGCAGGATCCAACGAGCGCGGCACAAATGGCGGGTCAGGCTGGAAATGTGCAGGGAGAGGTAAAGTTCGAAGTCACCGACAAGAGCCTTGATTTTCTTGGCTACAAGACATTGCGCGATCTGCTTGGCTCGCTGGGGAAATCAAGTTTTGGCCGGCATGACACGCGCCATTGGGCCACGGGTGTTGAGGCACATGGCGCTTCGCAGAGATATGAATTCGGCGACACGCTGAACCTCGACACAACCACGACGCTCAAGTCGGCCATTACGCGCGAGGGCATAGGTCTGCCGCTCAATCTTGAATACGATGATCTGCACGTGCACCAGGCGGAATACCAGAGTTCCTGTGCGACCGTGGTGATGCTGGACTGTTCGCACTCCATGATTCTTTACGGCGAGGATCGTTTTACGCCGGCAAAGAAGGTGGCAATGGCGCTTTCGCATTTGATTCGCACACAGTATCCCGGCGATTCCCTTTCGCTGGTCCTGTTTCACGATTCGGCTGAGGAGTTGCCGGTCTCTCAGCTTGCGCGCGTCAAGGTCGGCCCCTACTACACCAACACACGCGAGGGACTGCGTGTAGCCCAGCGGATTCTGGCACGTCAGCGCAAGGACATGAAGCAAATCGTGATGATTACCGACGGCAAGCCATCTGCACTGACGCTCCCTGATGGAAGGATCTACAAGAATGCCTTCGGGCTCGATCCGCTGGTGGTGAGCGAGACGCTCGAGGAAGTGGCGCGCTGCAAGCGGTCCAACGTGATGATCAATACATTCATGCTCGCGTCGGATTATGGGCTGGTCCAGTTCGTGCACAAAGTGTCGGAGATGTGCCGTGGAAAGGCCTACTTCACTACGCCGGACACCCTCGGCGAATACCTGCTTATGGACTACATGCAGCGAAAGTCAAAAACCATTCATTAATAGTGCTCTTCCCGCGTTTGCGTTCGCTCACGGCAATACGGGAAAGAGCGCATGGGTACCCCCCACCCGGATTCTGTAAAGAAGTTCTTTTGTTTCAGAGATGTACATGAATAATACCGCGCTAAATTATCCTCCTAAAAGGACTTACACTGCAGAATCCTCTCGGCAAAGGAGTTGCAGCGCTGCGCCGCCGTCTGGGCCTCGTATACGTGCCAACGCGGACGCTCTTCTGGTACTTCAAGTCCAAGGATACAAAAAGCGAGGTTAATTCAATGCAAACGCTCTGCGGATTTTTTCGTTCGGACGTTCTAGCCAAAATGAGCGCGTTTCCCTCTTCACGTCAACGCACAAGGAAGATCCACCTTGCAGATTGGTTTGTGACCGGTGAAATCGGGTTACCCTTCTTGCCAACCAGGTGGAGGCCGCGCACACGCCGAATTCACGCAATTCACGTCGAATCTGAACTGCAGCTTACAATTCGCGAATCGCGGTCACGGGGTTCCGGCGCATCGCTCGATGTGCCGGAAAGTAGCAGGCTAACAAAGACATTGTTCCCAGTAGCATGATCACGGAAGCAACGGTGACCGGATCATTGGCGCCGATTCCGTACAACAGCCGGGCGATAAGACGTGTCAGTCCCAACGCAAACGCCAGTCCTAGCGCCAGCCCGATGGCTGTGAGCCACAACCCTTGCACAAGCACGAGCCGCAGCACGTCCACACGTGAAGCACCTAACGCCATTCGTATTCCGATCTCGTGGGTTCGCATTTGGGTTCGATAGGTCACGACTCCGTAGATTCCGGTTACCGCAAGAACCAGCCCGATCAGCGCGAACATTCCCGCCAGGGTGCTCTGTATGACGGCGAAGCTGCTCGCCAACTGGGTCGTCTCTCGCATGGGGCGCACGTCGAAAACCGGCAGCCGTGTATCGATTGTGTGGATGGCGTTTTCCACGGCCGGCGTCAGGTCGGCCGGATTTCCCTCGGTCTCCACCTGCACGATCGTCTCGTACCCCACCTGGAAAAAGCTCATATAGATCATAGGCTCCGGTGACTCATTCACTAACATATGTGTCGAATTTCTCGCGACGCCGACAACCGTGAAAAGGCTGCCCCACACCCTGAGCTTCTTTCCCAGCGGATCCTGTCCTGGCCAGTAGCGCCTCGCTGCCATCTGATCCACGATGAGTACCCTCGGGGCCTTTTCATCGTCATCCGGTGTAAACTCGCGTCCTTCCAAAATGGGTATATGAAGGGATTCGAAATACCGCGGGGACACCTCGGCGTGGTACACCTGCAAAGATTCATGGGGGTGCGGCACATACCCTTCCGGATACGCATCCTCGCCCTTGTGGCTCAGGCTCATCGGAATCCAGTCCGTAAAAGACGCAACCTTCACACCGGGCAATGCCGACACGCGATCAAGTATCTTGTGACGGATCACCTGTTGCTCGTCGTTGCTGTAGCCGGCGATATTCAGCCCCACGGTCGCGGTTAGAATGTGGTTCTGCTCAAATCCGGGATTCGCGCCGGCGAGATTCCGCAGCGTTCGCAGAAATAGCCCGGAGCACAATAGCAGAGGAAGTGAAAGCGCGATCTGCGCCACCACCAGCCCGCTGAGCAATCTCCGGTTGCGTGAGCCGCCAGAGATACCTGCAGACTCTGCCTTGAGTACCTCGACTGCCGGCGCATGCGACGAACGCGAGGCGGGGAGCGCGCCGCAGAGCATGCCGACCAACAGGCTCGATACAGCAATCCCGATCACCACCTTGTAGTCCATGCTCCCGTTCAGGGTGGTAGGACTCGAGCTCGCCCGAAAGAACCATGCGAAGGTCTTCGAAGTCCACGCTGTCAACGCGAGGGCCACAGCTCCTGCGACGATGGAAAGCACCACGCCCTCCAGCACCATCTGCCGTACCAGTTGAATGCGATTCGCCCCGAGCGACTGCCGGATCGCAAGCTCACGCCGCCGGGATACAAACCGCACCAGCGTGAGCGTCGCCACGTTCGCGCTGGTCAGCAACAGCACCACAGCAGCAAAGGCCAGCAAGATGGGCAGCGTCGCCGCCATGAATCCGTTGGCGCCGAATGGCGAGCGCCACATGGGATCCAGAGTGATCCGGTTCTCGCCCAGATGATCGTCCGGAAACGCCACGACAATATGGTGCATCACGGTGTCGAGATCCTGGGCCGCCTGGCCACGGCTCACGCCTGACCGCAATCTTCCTATTACGTTCAGCCAGACCGCACCACCACTACGATGCGTGATCCGCCACGCATCCGTCCCGAGGGGATCGAGCGTTACCCACAGATCGTCACGCAGCCCGGGCATTGCTCCGACAAACCCCTCAGGCGCCACACCGATCACCGTCACAGGATGCCGGGCGATCTCGATCGATTTGCCCACAATTGCCGGGTCTGCGGCATAGCGCGCCTTCCAGAGCGAGTAACTCAAGATCACGTTGGGAACCGCATCTGGACGCGTCTCTTCTTCAGCCAGAAAGAATCGTCCAAGCACCGGCTTGATGCCGAGCACATCGAAATAGTTCGCCGTCACGTTCGCTATGAAGACGCGCTCCGGCTGTGCGCCGCCGGTCAGCGTGATCCAATCGTGATGGTATGCAAGTATCCCGACGAACGTGTGGTTCTGCTCGCGCAGATCGCGATAGTCGAGATACGAGAAGGGCGGAGTCGGGGAGAAGTTCCGTTCCCCCCGCTGCAGGCTAACAAGATCGCCCGTGTCCGGCGCGCCAGGAATCGGACGCAACATGGTGCCGTCGATCCAGCTGAATACGGTGCTGTTGGCGCAAATAGCTACTGCCAGCATCGCCGTCGCGGTGATGGAAAAGCCGGGGCTCTTGCGCAGTTGCCGTAACGCGTAACGGACATCCCGGCCTAGTTGTTCAAGCCACGCTTGGCCCCACATGTCGCGCGTCACATCTTGCACTAGAGGAATATTTCCAAATTCCCGCGCCGCCGCTTGTCGCGCGGTCTCTGCCGTCTCGCCTCGCGCCACTCGATCTGCAATCGCCATCTGCAGGTGCGCATCAATCTCTTCCTGCAATTCGCGCTTGCGCCGCTGAAAACCGAAGCTCGGGAACCACTTCATGACTCACTCTCCTCCGGCTTGACGTACATCACCGACCCAATCGCTTCGACAATCCGCTCCCATCGGCCCAGATCCGAGGCCAACTGCTTTTTCCCCTTGGCCGTGATCCGGTAGTAGCGGGCGTTTTGCTTGCTCTCTGACTGCTTCCACTCAGACTGCACCCAGCTCTGACGCTCCAATCGATGGAGAGCCGGATACAGTGATCCGGTCTCCACCTGAAGCACGTCTCCGGATCGCAAACGTAAAGCCTGGACAATGCCATATCCATGCTGCGGCCCCCATTGCAGCGTTTGGAGAATGAGCATGTCGAGTGTTCCCTGCAACAGCTCAATCCTGTTTTTATATTGGTCCTTGTCGCTCATAGATGTAGACACACTACTCCCAATGGAGTAGATTGTCTACTTGGCCTTCGTAGTGACGCTCAAATTCGAAACCAAGCTACAACGGATCCTAGACGAGATCGCATCCGGTCTGACAGTGCTTAACCGAACGATCCGTTAAGAAGAAGACCCATCACAAACTCTCCCGACTCGCCGTCAGGCGGCGCTCATCTCAACGACTTTCCCTTCTCGGAGAGCCTTGATATCACGCATCGGCGGCTGGCCAAAGAAGCGGCTGTATTCACGATTGAATTGGCTGACACTTTCGTATCCAACCTCAAACGCCACAGTCGAAGCGTCGAGGCCATCGAGCAGCATTCGTCCTCGCGCGGCCTGCAACCGTAACTGCTTCTGATACTGAAGGGGGCTCATATGGGTCAGCACACGGAAATGATGATGCAGCGTGGATACTCCCATGGCAGCGATCTGGGCCAGATCTTCCACGCGCACAGGCTTCGCGTAATTGTCCCTGATCCATGCAATCGCTTTTGCGGTGCGATGGCTCTGATCGCCTGAAGTAGCAATCTCTCGAAGGCGAGCACCCTCGGGTCCGCAAAGAAGCCGGTAAACAATCTCGCGTTGAATGAGGCCGCTCAGAAAGGGAATATCCCGTGGATTTCCGAGCAGCTCGACCAGCCGGCAACATGCACTCAGCAACTCGGCCGTGGTCTCGCCGGTGACCATAGCAGGTGAGTTGAATGATTCCTCACGCACGTGGACTTCTTCGCGGTTGAGAAGCTCGCGAACCATCGGCATGTCCAGTTTGATCGCCACTGCGAGAAGAGGCTTTGCTTCGCTTGCCTCTACCACCTGGCTGACGATCGGCAGGTCGATGGAGGTCAAAAGGAATCGTGCCTGGTCATAGGTGAACGTCGTCTGGCCGAGGTTAACGCGCTTGCTACCCTGAGCAACGACGATCACGCCTGGCGAGTACGTTCCTGAGCATGGCTCAGTGGGTGCAGTCCTGCGCACAAGCAACATGCCCGGCACTTCTGTGATCAGCCTCTCTGAAGAGCCGATGAACCAGGCAATTTTCCTGGCCAATTCAGTTCTCAAATCCTGTATAGACCGGACTGTCGGAGGAGCTGCGAAATGCCTGCTATTCATATTCATTCCCTTTGTCTTCCAGTCCAGAGCATAACTTCTGCCGCACTCGCGATGCTAGCTCAAAGGCCGGTCCTCAAGAGAATTAGGCAAAAGATCGGGAGAATCGTGATAACGGGCCAGGTTCGCTCCTGCCTACACTTGCGAGGGAGCGTAAACGATGTACACAAGAGAACTCTCAGAACTTGAAGTCTCAGCTATTGGCCTCGGCTGCATGGGCATGAGCTCCGCCTACGGCCCGGCAGCCGACAAAGGCGAGATGATCAAGATGCTTCTGGCCGCACACGACCTTGGCGTCACGCACTTCGATACGGCTGAAGCCTATGGGCCATTTGCGAACGAAGAGCTGGTAGGCGAGGCGCTTGAGCCGATCCGCGACAAGATAACGATTGCCACAAAGTTCGGCTTCGACATTGATCTTAAAACTGGCCAGCGCAGCGGCGGCACGAATAGCCGGCCCGAGCATATCAAAGCAGTAGCAGACGCCAGCCTGAAGCGTTTGCGGACCGATCATATCGATCTGTTCTATCAACACCGCGTTGACCCTGACGTGCCGATTGAGGATGTCGCAGGGGCGGTCAGGGAGTTGATCTCTGAAGGTAAGGTCAAGCACTTTGGCATGTCGGAAGCAGCCGTACAGACTATTCGGAGAGCACACGCAGTCCAGCCGGTCACCGCAGTGCAGAGCGAGTATTCACTCTTCTACCGCGGCACTGAAGTTGAGCTTCTGCCGGCATTGGAGGAACTTGGCATTGGGTTCGTTCCGTTCAGCCCGCTCGGCGCTGGATTTCTGACGGGCAAGATCGACGAGAACACGAAGTTCGAACCCACCGACTTCCGAAACATCGTGCCGCGCTTTTCGCCGGAGGCTCGCAGGGCCAATATGCTGCTGGTCGAGCTGGTCAAGAGTGTCGCGGAGCGCAAAGGCGCTACCCCGGCACAAGTTGCGCTCGCCTGGCTGCTGGCGCAGAAGCCGTGGATCGTGCCGATCCCTGGAACGACCAAGCTGCACCGGCTCAAAGAGAATCTGGGCGCGGTCAACGTTGAACTGACAGAGGCTGATCTCACGGAGATCGATGAAGCCTCGTCCGGTTTGAAGCTCGAAGGCGCCCGCCTTCCTGAACCTATGTTGAAAATGACCGGACTCTGAAAGCCTGATCTGACGTGAGAGAGGGAAAGACACCATGAAAATCAATGGAACTGATTCGATGAGCAGCGGGCGTCACAAGCCCTTCGTCGCACTCTGCCTGATTGCAGCTTGTGTGATGACTATAGCCAACGCTCAGGACACCAACACCGGCAAACCTGCACAGCCGACAACGCCGGCGCTCGCGCCGAAGGTTATCAACATCTGGCCTGGTGTCGCTCCTGGCTCAGAGCAGTGGAAGCAGAAGGAAGCCACGATTCGTTTCGGCCCGATGGAGTCGATTGTCAACGTGACGACGCCAACTCTGACTGCTTTCCTTCCTGATCCGGGCAAGACGACGGGAACCGCCGTCATTCTTGCCCCCGGCGGCGGCTTTATTTTCCTTGGCAAGGATACACACGAAATTGCGGAGTGGCTTGCAGCGCGTGGCATTGCGGGATTCGTCTTGAAGTACCGGACGGCTCCTCTCCAAGGCGAATCTGATGCGCAGTTAGGTCAGGCCGGTGGGGCGCGTTTCGGCGCACAGTTGAATAACCACGCCTTGATCCTGGAGGACGGTAAAGCCGGAATCGCCGACGGCATCCAAGCCATCAAGGTTCTGCGCGAACAAGCCCAAGAATTTGGAATCTCTCCGGATCGGATCGTCTTTATGGGATTCTCAGCCGGCGGGATGATCACCGAGTATACGGCCGTCAATCCAGATGTGACCGCGCGGCCCAACTACGCCGCTCCGATCTACGGCGCGCCTTTTCCTGATGTTCCTCCGATACCTAAGGGAGGACTGCCGCCCTTCTTCATGGAGATGGCACAGGACGACAATCTTGCCGGGCCGCAGATCGTCGCCTTCTACGATGCGCTCAAGGCAGCCGGATACAAACCGGAATTGCACATCTATGAGCACGGTGGTCATGGCTGGAGCATGCGCAAACAAGGGACTACGAGCGACCACTGGCTCGAAGAGTTCTATTGGTGGCTGGAGGCGCACGGGCTAACGAAGCCGAGCAAATAACACAGGCGAAACTTGCTGAATCTGTTTCAGTGATGTCGAATTGGCAGCACTACCGAATACAAAGCACCAAGGAGAAGATAAGACATGAGAACAAAACTTCTAGTCATCGCTTTCGCGCTGAGCTCTCTATTCCTCTTCCAATCTCAAGCGCAAACAGCGGATTCGGGATTCCCGAAAGGTACGCTATCCACCACTAAGAATCACACGGGGAATATCTGGCTCAGTGAGCTAAACGTAGGAGACAGTACATTCGATCCCAGTATTGCCATGGCAACCTATGATGCCGGCGCAAAGCTGGATTGGCATGTTCATCCAGGCGGTCAAGTTCTACTTATCACCGAAGGCACTGGCTATTATCAGGAACGGGGAAAGCCGGTACAGATCGTTCACAAGGGAGATGTGATCAAGTGCCTCGCTGGCGTAGAGCACTGGCACGGCGCAACAGAGAAAAGTGGCTTTGCCTATATAGCGGTTACGCCGACTCAAAAGGGAAAGACAATCTGGCTAGAGCCTGTCAGCGAAAAAGACTATAACAGTTTGAAATAGAATATCTCCCGGCGAACACAGGCCGAGTGTCATCAATTGACTGACGTTGTTACGATTCGGCAATTTTCGTTGTATTGGACGACTCTTGGCGTTAGTTGAAATTCAGCAGTGATCCGCGGCATGCGCATCGGTACTGGCTGACATATCAGTACCGATCGCTCTGTTAATGAGGACAATGGCGCTGGTGCACGCATTAGTCTCATGGAACTACTCGCTTCCTCATGCAGCGCGTTCCTCTTTCGCTGCGCCATTCCGGGCTTCAATGGCCGTGACACTGTTCAAAAATGCCTTTTCCAAAACGCCCTTGCCGATGGTTCTGAGCACGAAGCCGAGCAGTCTTCCCTTGAGGTTCTTGCCCTCGCGTACGACGTCAAGGTCAATGTCGGTCGTGCCGTTGGGCTGACGCGTGAATGTGTAGGTGTGGCCGGATGCGCCTCCCCACAGATTGGAGTCGGTCGTCGTGAGGGCGACGTGGTTGGGATCGGACCAGTCGTAGTGCAGGCGTTCCCAGACGCCGCCAGAGCCTTCTGTGACGTCGGCCTGCGAACGGCCGCGCTGATGTACTTTGAGGTACTCGTCGGCACTGTTGCCAAAAAGCTTCGAGCGGCCAGGCCCGAAGTCGGTGAGCCCGGCGACGTACTGCTCGGGTGTCAAGGTGGTTGTCTGATGGAAGTGGATCGTGGACATTGCGTTTCTCCTTTGTGTTGAACACTGTCTTTGGGACGGTGCGTATGTGACTCAAAGTGCGCCGTCGCACTCTGTCAGCGGCGCGTTGATATTGGGGTGAGCGCGGAAGACTGGTATGACCGAGCGCGCTCGATGCTGAATTAGTGGGTTACACCGACCTCAAACCTTCGATTTCTTCGTCAACAGCTCATCGAACATGTAGTGCATGAAGGTTTCGAGCGGAGCGTTGCTCTTTTCAGCCTGCGAACGCAATAGCGCTCCTTGCCAGCTGTTGAGCATGAATCCCGCCAGGGACTCGGGATTCGTACCTGCAACGAGTTCCTTTTTTACAACCGCCTGCCGGATCACCATCGCGATCGTGTGCTGCCAGTGGTCGAACGAAGCGCTGATCCGCTTCCTCAACTGCGGACTCTCTCGGGCGATTTCGAGACTGAAGCGGCCCATCATGCATCCGGGAATCGCTCCCTTCTGGCCGTAAATCTTCACGAGATCGCTGAAATAATGCCGCAAGCGTTTCACTGCAGAGATCGTCGTATCGCTCAGAACCGCTGCCGCATGTTCCCTCTCGCGTATCCCATATCTTTCCAATGCAGCTGCGGCAAAGCCTTCTTTGCTATCGAAATGGTGATAAAAAGAGCCTTTGGGCACATCCGCTGCATTCAAAATGTCGGCCAGCCCAGTCGCGTTATATCCGTTTTTGTGCATCAGTCCCAGGCCAATGTCGATTAAATGCTCACGCGTCGATTTTGCGGTCATTGGAAGTTCCTCGCTGCTCTTGATTGGTTGATTTGAAAGGACCTCTTCGTATATCTTCCACGAATTTGCATCGCACCCGAATAGAGTAGACCAGTCGGTCTAAGGATTCAAAAGATTCTGGTATTAGGTTCTGGTTGGCTCATCGACGAGGGAATTTGATCTCGCCCGGCATACAGGTCTAGTGAATAGCGGACCGTAAGATGCCGATTCCGATAGGAACCGCTGAAGGGTGCTTCATCGCGGATTCCGCCATGCCGACTTTGCGGTACCAATCGGTTCTTCGATGAGTGATCTAGGCCGTGTCGAGTACTGTGATCTCCATCGCGCGCAGCCGGTCTGGATCGCCCACAACTTCGATAGCGGCGATTTTATTGCCGGAAAACGAGAAGCGGAGCACCCTGAAGAGCCGGCCTTTGGGCGCCACAACCAGCCCAACAGTCCCATCCACCATTGCAGGATGCGCAAAGCGGGCGCCACGCGCGGCACTAATTGCCTCTGCGGCCCAGTTCCGCGCCCCGCGCACTTCGCGCTGAGTGCCGCCGACCGCCGCAGCCGCGTCAGCTTGTACCACAAGGTCCGGATCAAGCACCGCGAGAAGCGCTTGCACGTCGCCGCTTCGCAGTGCTGCAAGAAAAGAGCCAACCAATTCCCGCTGGCGAGCAGGTTGAGCATTGGGAGGTACCACTGTTCCACGAACGCGCCGGCGAGCACGGCTGGCAAGCTGTCTGACCGCCTCAGGAGACCGATCCAATATAGAGGCGATTTCGTCAAACGAGAGATCGAAGAGATCGTGCAGGACAAATGCAAGCCGCTCTGCGGGATTCAACCTGTCGAGCACAACAAGGAGCGCGAGCCCAACCGAGTCGGCCAGGAGCGCCTCCTGTTCAGGATCAACGCGGTGCTGCGCAGGGGCAGATGACTCCGCGAAACCCGCTGTGTCGAGGGACTCTTCGCGCCTCGACGCGCGGGAGCGAAGAATATCAAGACAGACACGCGCGACAACAGTTGTCAGCCATCCGCCTAGGTTCTCGATTTCGTTGGCGTCGGAACGGTTCAGCCGGAGCCACGCTTCCTGCACCGCGTCGTCTGCCTCGTTCAGTGAGCCGAGCATCCGGTACGCTACGGCTCGCAGGTGTCCGCGGTTCTCTTCAAATTGCTCTGCAAGCCATCTACCTTCGTCCATCTGTCACATTCTCCCTTCCAGTTCCGTCATGGTTGTGACGAACGAAAAAACCCGTATGTGACAAGGAGATCCCGAATTATGCAATCAAGAATGAAAAATCCCGTCATGGTCATCCCCGAAGCGCTTCAATCCATTCTCGCGCTGAACGCCACCCTCGAAAAGTGTGGCGTTCCCCGGAAAACCCTCAGCCTGATCCACTTGCGTGTGAGCCAGATCAACGGCTGCAGCGTGTGTCTCGACATGCACGGGCGCGAGTTGATCGGGATCAAAGAAACAAATGAGCGATTGCTGACCGTTGCTGCGTGGCGCGATGCACCGTACTTCACGCCCGCGGAGCGTGCTGCGCTGGCGCTGGCGGAATCTGCAACGCGGCTGAGCGACCGGCCCAATGCGGTTTCTGACGACGAGTGGGCAGAAGCGACTCTCTACTACGATGAGCGGCAGCTCGCGGCGATTATCCTCTCGATCGGCGTGATCAACCTCTTCAATCGCGTGAACGCAACAACGCGGCAGGTAGCGGGAGAATGGGTCAAATCGGCTGAAGCCAGGGAGCAGATGGAAACGCACGCTGCAGCGCGCTGAAGTCGAAAACCGGTGCGGTGATCGCGAAGCTGCTCGATCACCGCGCAACCGGTTCCGAGGTCCATGTGAGCAAGACCTGACCGGCAATCGGTAAGCAAGATTGACCGTGGTGCTTTTCCGCATCAGGAGATCTGCTGCACCCATTTGCTCCGCCAGGGTGGCGCCTCGAAGGGATCTGCGAAATACTGCGTCTCGTGCACAACCTTACCGTTGCGGAACTCCATAATGCTCACTGTGTACGCTGATCGCCCCTGGTAGATGATTGTGTATTCCGTAATCCAGAGATCACCTTGTCCGAGAATTCTCTTGACGGTGAAACCGGACGGCTTACCGGGATGGTGACTGCGCAAGGCCTGTAGATTGCTTCGTCCGAAGATTCGCTCGCCTGATTGGGGATAGTCGCAAATGGCATCGTCATCGTAAATATCGTGCTCTGCATTTACATCGCCGGCAGCCGACGCGCGCCAATGCGAATTGAGGGCCTCACGTATCTGTTTCTCTTGCATCGAATGCTCTTCGGTCTTCATGTTGATTTACCTCGTGGAATGAATCCAGGGATGCCTGTCGTCACCACTTCATTGAGCCTCTGTCTCGTCTGAATTTGATTGATTTCGTTGAACGCATCTTCTGGAAGAACGGAGAGGTTGAGATTCTCTCGCGCGCGGACCGCAGTTTTTGGCGTGGTGAGCAAAGCCGTGCCGCGTTGCACAGCCCACGCCAGAAGCACCTGCGCGGGCGTCTTTTCAACACGTGCGGCGATTGCCGAAATGACTGGATCTTCGAGTAGCCCAGGCCTCATTCCGTGCCCCAACGGCGCAAAAGCCAGAAGCACAATGTCATTCTCATTGCAGAATTCGAGAAGGTCGGTCTCCGGCAGATACGGATGCGATTCGACCTGGACCACAGAAGGTTTGATTCTCGCCGCTTCGCAGATGGGCATCAGTTCGTTCAGGCCGATGTCCGACAGCCCGATCGCCCGGCACTTGCCGCGATCCACGAGATCTTCCATTGCTCTCCAGGTATCGAGCAAAGTTACGTCGTGGTCGTAAAGGACATTGCCGTTCTGATCGCGTGGATCCTGTTCGTCTCCTGGTTGAAACGCAAACGGAGTGTGGATGAGGTAAAGATCCAGATAGTTGAGCTTGAGTCTAGCGAGACTCGCCTCGAATGCCGGTTCGACGCGCTCGGGTCGGTGATTGGAGTTCCACAACTTTGTAGTGACAAAAATGTCATCGCGCGTGATTCCTGCAGCGGCGAGCCCTGCGTGCAACGCCTCACCCACCTCGCGTTCATTCCGATATCGCTCGGCACAATCGAAGTGTCGAAAACCGGCTTCCAGTGCGTCTCGGGTCGCAGTTATGGTCACGGCTGCGTCAGGAATCAGGGTGCCAAAACCGAGTGCGGGAATCTTACCCTTGCCGTGATTGAGCGGCATTCTCATCGTCCTAAGCTCAGGAGAATCAGTCATGGGAATACCTCTGTCTTGTTTTGCTTTCTGCGGCACCGTGCGGATTCTAGAGTTTGATGCCCGTCCGAGAAAAGAAGGATCAGGAAAGTTGTCCGTTCTCTCCATTGACAATCAATAGTCGAATGTCTACCATCGATTCAACCTGAGGGTCGGATGTCTTCTATGACAAAAGAGACACAGCAACGCATGGCCGTTCTGCAAGGCACGCTCGACATGCTCGTTCTGCGGACGCTTCTGTATGGGCCCGCCCACGGGCACCAGATCGGCAAGCACATTCAGCGCACCACCAACGACTTTCTGCAGATGCAACATGGTTCGCTCTATCCGGCGTTGCACCGCCTGGAGAAACGCGGGTGGGTTGTTTCCAAATGGGAGACCGCTCCGGATATTAACCGTGACTTCAAGTACTACCGGCTGACGGAAAAAGGCAGGAAGCAACTTGTAGCCGAAGAGTCGCAGTGGAAGCAGATGACTGAGGCCGTAGCGCGCGTGATGTGGCCTGCCGCAGAGGAGGGCTAGATGAGATGGTGGCCGTTCACGGAGAGAAATGCGGACCTGGAGCGGGAGCTGCAGTCTGATCTGGCGTTGGAAGAACAAGAACAGCGAGAACGTGGACTGTCATCGGAAGAGGCTCGATATGCGGCCCGGCGTGCTTTTGGCAACGCGACACTGATAAGGGAACAAACCCGCGAAGCCTGGGGATGGACGCCACTTGAGCGTCTCTTGCAAGACATTCGTTTCGCATTCCGCCAGTTGAAGCGGTCTTCCGGATTTACCATTACGGCCGTCCTGATTCTCGCTCTCGGCATTGGCGCCAATTCCGCCATTTTCAGTGTCATTAATTCCGTGATGTTTCGGGCGTTGCCGGTTGAGAATCCACGGAACCTCGTGCTCTTCGGCTGGACGGCCAAGCAACAGCTCAAATATCACGGTCATAGCAGCTACGGCGATTGCGGCTCGCCCGGCTCCGATTGTTCGCTATCCGTGCCGTTCTTTCGCGCGGTGCGCACCGGGGCGAATTCCTTCTCCGGCGTCGCTGCCCTTGCAGGGCCACTCGATATCAACTTCGCGGGCAACGGCGCGGCCGTTACTGCACGTGGCGAATATGTTTCCGGTGATTTCTTCTCAACGCTGGGGATCAAAACAATATTCGGTCGCCCGCTCAATCTTTCTGATGACTCGACCTCTGCCCCGCCCGTCATCGTCTTGAACTATGGCTATTGGCAGCGCGCCTTTGGTGCTGACCCCTCAGCGGTTGGCCGAGTTGTCCGCCTCAACAACACGCAAGTTGCCATCGTCGGTGTGGCCGACCCGCGGTTCGCCCACCTGACTCCCGGAAAAACTCAGGACTTCTTCATGCCATTCGCACTTGTTGACCGCGTGCGAAGTGAGTGGTGGGGTGATGAGGACGACCGGCTCACCGATCCTGCAATTTTCTGGATAAACATCGTCGCCAGGCTCAAGCCGGAAGTTTCAATCAGTCAGGCCGAGGCGGAGGTATCCGGCATCTTTCGCAACCAGGTGCTGCACGGCGCCACTCCCTTGTCCACGCCGTCCGCCGCCCCCGCAGTTTCGCTCCAGCCCGCGCGGCAAGGCCTCAACGGTGCAAGCGCGGAGATTGCGCCCCTGCTCAACGTGATCATGGTAGGCGTAAGCCTCGTTCTCCTCATCGCCTGTGCCAACGTTGCCGGTCTTATGCTGTCGCGGTCTGCACACAGGCAAAAGGAAATGGCAACCCGCCAGGCACTCGGCGCCAGCCGCGCCCGCATCGCGCGTCAGCTCATCGTTGAGAGTGTCGTGCTTTCGATCACCGGTGGCGGACTCGGCGTGATCGTTACCATCTGGGGCGTCCACGCGCTCGTTCAACTCATTTCGAACGGAAGCGCAGCCGACTTCGGTTTTGAAGTTGTTCTCGATTGGCGCGTGTTTGCCTTCACCAGTGCTGTCACATTCGCTACCGGGATTTTCGCCGGCCTCGCCCCCGCCCTACGCGGTTCGCGCGTGGACCTCACGCCCGCTCTCAAAGAAGGCACGTTCTCTATCCCTGCGCCGTCCCGCAAAGGTTTGCGTATTCGTCTCGGCGACGCGCTCGTGGCGGTACAGGTCGCTCTTTCCATCGTCGTGCTTGTCGGCGCAGGACTGCTGATGCGCACGCTAAACAATCTTCACCAACTGCAGCCGGGCTTTGACACCCAGAATGTTCTCCTCTTCGGTCTCGACCCCAAGACGGCGGGCTACACAGACTCTCAGACTGTCGCGCTCTATACCAACTTGCAGCAGCGGCTGGCCGCATTGCCCGGCGTCGTTTCTGTGAGCTACTCCGAGGATGCCCTGTTGAGCCTGAGCACTTCCGGCTCCGACGTCCATCTCGATAACGCCCCACCGAAATCGAATGTCAATACAGATTATCTCCCGGTCGGCCCCGGTTTCTTCTCCACCATGCGTATTCCCGTGCGCGCCGGTCGAGCGTTCACGTCAGCCGATTTTGATTCCGCTGTAGGCACCAATGCCGCCGTCGCCAAGGGCGGAAAGGTATCAGATAGACGGCCTGCCGGCTCCCCCAGTCTTCTTGCTCCCGTGCCGGTGATGATCAATCAGACATTCGCGCGCCGCTACTTCCCAGATCGAAATCCAATTGGACTTCACATCGGTAATGCTCAGCGCGACGAGCCTGCAAAAGGCCCGCAGCCGGGATTTCTCATCGTGGGCGTCACTGGTGACACCAAGTACGGAAGCCTGCGCCGCGAGGTTCGGCCCCTCATGTTTTTGCCGCTAGTTCAGAACAGCGCACACTTCGAGTTGCGAACCGCCACAGATCCTGGCGAGCTCGTCAAAGCTGTGCGCAGCGTCGTCACTGCTGTTGACGACAGATTGCCCCTCTTCGCTGTGCGCACTCAGACCGAGCAGGTCGAACAAACGCTCTTCCAGGAGCGCATCATGTCGCGTCTGGCAAGCTTTTTTGCACTGTTGGCTGTGTTGCTGGCGTGTGTGGGTCTCTATGGACTAATGGCCTTCACGGTCAACCGCAGAACCAGCGAGATAGGAATTCGCATGGCGCTGGGCGCGGAACGCAGCCGAATTGCACGCATGGTGCTGCGCGAGTCGTTGCTGTTGGTTATTTGCGGTCTCGCAATCGGCATTCCCGCAGCGGCCCTCGCATCGCGCCTAATTTCAACTCAGCTCTTCGGATTAAAGCCGGCTGATCCGACCACACTTTTGGCCGCGTGCATATTGATGCTTGGCGTTACCGCTACAGCGAGCTTCTTGCCTGCCCGCCGGGCCGCATCCGTAGATCCTATTCGAGCGTTGCGAAACGAATGACACGATCGCAGTCGGTCGCGAGTAATTGGCTGGGGCAGTGAGGAGACAAGAGATGACATGGTGGCGGATCACGAAGCGAAATGCGGATCTGGAGCGGGAGCTGCGGTCTGATCTGGCATTGGAAGAACAAGAACAGCAAGAACGTGGACTGTCATCGGAAGAGGCTCGGTTTGCGGCTCTGCGCGCGTTTGGCAATCCTACGCTGATTCGCGAGCAAACCCATGCTGCCTGGTCGTGGAGCTGGCTCGAGTCGCTCGTACGCGATGTGCATTACGGATTTCGTGGAATGCGTCGTAATGCGGGTTCCACCGTATTTGCGATTCTTATTGTCGGCCTTGGTATCGGCGGGGCTTCAACGGTATTCAGCGTGATCAATGCGCTGCTGCTGCGTCCGCTCCCCTTCCGCGATCCGGGACAGTTGGTTTGGATTTCCAATGCGGAAACCTACAGCACGCAGACCGAGCACTATTCAGACCTCCGGGACCAGAACCGGTCATTCTCCGATCTGGCGGGCTGGGCCGGGGTCTATAGCGCGGGCAACAAGGAGTTGACAGGGAGCGGCGAGCCGGAACGTCTAACGGCCGTTCCGGTCACGCAGAACTTTTTCGCATTGCTTGGGGTGGAACCCGTCATCGGACGCTCGTTCACGACGGAGGAGAGCCAGGGGAAATACTCCGCTCCGCCCGCCATCCTGTTGAGTTCCAGTTTCTGGCACAGGCGGTTTGGTGCGGATCCGAACGTGGTGGGCCAGAAGCTCACGTTGAACAGCCAGGCCGTGACCGTAGTCGGCGTCCTGCCCGCTTCGTTCGACTTCGCGAGCGTCTTTGCCCCGGGCACTCCGGTGGATGCCTTTATTCCCTGGCCGCTCACGGACAAGATGAAACCCGCCGGAAACGCGATGGCGGTTGTCGGAAGGCTGAAGCCCGGCGCTACGATTCAGGGCGCACAGGCTGAGTTGACATTGCTGGCGAAACAACTGGAGAACCAGCATCCAGAGCGGAATCCGATCCGCCCGACGATGGTTCCGCTGGAACAGCATGTGAGCGGGCAAGTTCGTCCGGCTCTCATGGTGCTGATGTGCGCTGTTGGTGTGGTGATGTTGATTGTCTGCGCGAATCTTTCGCATCTGCAAATGGCGCGAATGGGCACGCGACAAAAAGAAATGGCGATGCGGGCGGCGTTAGGAGCCGGGCGCTTCAGGTTGCTGCGACAGGTGTTAACCGAGAGCGTGATCCTTTCGGGCTGCGGCGCCGCGTTGGGTCTTCTTATGGCTGTGGCTGGTACGCGCACGCTGGCGCATCTCAGTGCATTCAACCTTCCTCTTCTGGCAAGCGTTCGGGTCGATGGGCGCACGCTGGCCTTCACCTTGTTGGCCGCGCTCGCTTCGGGCGTCCTCTTCGGGCTGGCGCCCGCGCTCCAGGTGCCAACATACAAGCTCCGCGCAGGGCTGCAGGATGCCGGTCGCGAGTCGAGTGCGAGTCGCCAGCATAACTGGCTCCGCGACGGACTCGTGATCTCAGAGTTCGCCCTCGCTTGCGTGCTGCTTGTCGGCGCGGCGCTGCTCATTCAAAGTTTTCTGCGTGTCCTGGACGTGAATCTGGGATTTCAACCAGAGCGAACAGCCGCGTTGAGGATTGACCCCAGCATTCGGATTTCGGATCTAGCGCAACAGGGCGCATTCATTGACGATGTGCTACAACGCACCCGGTCAATTCCCGGAATCGCGGCAGCCGGAATAACTGACGTCCTGCCGCTCGACGGCGACCGGGGTTGGCAAGTCGGGGCCAAGGGACAGGTTTACGACAAGAATAATCATCCGGAGGCGTTTATTCGCGTGGTGAGCGATGGATACTTTGGAGCCCTGGGAATTCCGTTGAAGGCGGGAAGAGAATTCATCGGGAGTGATCGATCGTCGACTGAACCCGTGGTGGTGGTGAATGAGACGTTGGCTCGCACGCTGTGGCCCGGGCAGGATGCGGTCGGACAGATGATGACGACGGACGGGGGACGGCGAGTCGTGGGCGTGGTTGGCGATGTTCATCACGGAGGACCCGAGAGACTGGGCGGGTCTGAAATGTATCTGCCGATGCGTCAAACCGGGGACTACGCGGCTATGAAGCTGGTAGTGCGAACCGCACTTCCTCCATCGAGTCTGGCGGCAAGCATCAAAACGGCGCTGCGGCCCATCGATCCAAATCTGCCAGTCACCGAGTTTCAAACGCTGCAGGGGCTGGTCGACAAGGTGGTGTCGCCACGCCGATTTCTGGTGATACTACTATCTGGATTTGCGGGTTTTGCCCTGTTGCTGGCATCGCTCGGGATATATGCGCTGATTTCGTACTCAGTGAATCAGCGAACAAAAGAAATCGGTATTCGCATGGCGTTGGGCGCGAACCCATGGCTTGTGCGGCGAGGGGTTCTCACCAAAACGCTGCGACTCGCTCTCGCCGGGGTGGCGCTGGGGACGCTCGGCTCTTTCGCGCTAAATAAATGGATCGAGTCCCTGCTGTTTGGCACAACACCGACGAACCCGGCTGTCTTCTCGGGCGTAAGTTTGCTGCTGTGCGCTGTCGCGTTGGTTGCTGCCTACGTTCCGGCGCGACGCGCCTCGCGCATTGACCCGTTGCAGGCGTTGCGAACAGAATGACGTTGATGCATCGCAGGGAAGCTACTACTGGTTGTACGTTGCGATCCCGTGCTCCAGTTTCTTCGACAGGAAGATGCTCGACACGCAGAAACCAATGAATAGGTAATAGCCGGGAAGGATCCTGGAAGCATTCGTCGGGATCAACACTTGTTGTACGTTCGGAACGTCGCGCAGGCCATCCCACGCGCTGCCGATGACACCGTTGAACGCGATAAAAGACATAAAGATCGCCAGGACCATGACGTCGGCCATGGACCATTTGGATAGTTCGAAGGCCAACAGCTTCACGAAGCGGTTGGTGCGCAAGAGCGACGGCCGGAGGAGACACGCGCTGAGCGCCAGCATTTTCAGCGCCGGGAACACCACGCTGAACAGGATCACCAGCACGGCAACCAGCGTCATCTCGGGCCGGCCCATCTGGATCAATGTCTGAGACACCTCAAGCACGGTCTTGCTGCGGTAGTACAGCGACTGGTCGCGAAACTCGATGGGCGTGCCGAGCAGGGTTGCGTCAAGCTTTGTGACGCGGACTTCCACCTCCAGCATCGGGCTGAGCACACCGGCGGCCAGCATCGAAATGCAATACAACATCAGCACCACCACAGCGCCCCGCGAGAGCGCCGGCGTTCCGACCATCAGCAGGATGAACCCCAGCGCCGCCGACGCCAGCACGGTGAGATAGTAGCGAGTCAGTTCCGTGTTCGCTTCTTCAATCTGTTTGCCGAGAGTCTCCTCGCAGACGGCGCCGCTGGCGCATCCATATAGCTTCAGAATGGCGTTGTAGGTGGTCATGTCCGTGGAACTGAACGAGTTCTTGACCGCATCGGCCAGGACGCCGCGGATGGAGTCCTGAAAGCTCTTTTGCGTTGCCGGCTTTGCCAGCTCCGCCATTACTACATTGGTGTACTCCGGCACATGTGGACGCAGGGTTGCGATGATCATGTTCACGAGCATCGGGTTTGCGCCGGGGGGCTTGCCGGGCGCTTTGGGGTTAGGCGTCGTCATCTGCGTCTTGATGTTGTCGAGCAGGGCGTACAGTGACCGTTCGACCATGGGCCGGAGAGTTTTGCTCTGCTGCTTGAGATCGAGCTTGTCGACCTGCGCGTTGAGCATCGGGCCGATGATGATGCGCCATTGGTCTGCGCTCAGGATTCCGTAGCGCGCGTGCGTGATTTCGGCGAGGTCTGTGCGGATGAGGCGGCGCGCGGCCAGACCATCAACGGTCTTCCAACTGAACCAGATGACCGGCAAGAGCAAAATCACTCCCACGGCCAAGCGGAAATCGAAGGAACGCAAATGTTTGCTCTGTGACGGATTCGTCGGTGTGCCGGCGCTTTCCACAATCGTGATAACGAGTATAAGGCCGGTGCCGTCCGAGAAGAATTCAATCGCCGACTTTAAACTACCAATTGGCTGCCATTTCTAACCTGTACTACCCTGAGGCCGATCGCGGAGCACCGCTGGTCTTTTTCAACGGATTGGCGAATGCAGGCGCAGATGCAGCCGCGAATCTCATTCGCGATGGAGCGAGAATCTCATTCGCGAATTTCTCGTCAAACGGCATCGGGAGCCACGATTCCAATTTCTCCTCAAAGGCATCACGAGCCACGTTCCCAAAAACGCAAACGGCCAACCATAGGTTGAACGCCAACCCGTCTCAAGGTAGGCTGGGGCTCAGCCCTGGCAAGTGTGAGCCTACCGCGCCAACTCCACGATCATGAATGTTCCCGGTTTCGCTTTGGGACGGCCGGTAGCCCTGCAGCCTCAAATGCCATCTCCGAGCGCCTTCCCTGCGTGTTGCCTTCCCTTCGTGCGCAACTTTGCAGGGAGCCATGCACCCACAGAAAGGCTACTTCTCCGCTACTCAATCTGCGCTGAAGGCCAATCTGTATCGGAGGCGTTTCTGCTAAGCCTTTTTACCTGGTGCAATCTCACCGATTGCGCCTACGAATTTATCCAGGTCCGCGATGGTTGTGTAGACGTGCGGAGTGACGCGAATGCAGTGAATCTGCTCGTAGTCGATTGCGACCGTGTGGATTTTGTAGCGGTCGAAGAGAGTCGTCATCAATGCGTTGGGAGTCATGCCCTCGATGCTGACTCCGCAGATTGCACAGGAAAATCTCGGATCGAGCGAAGTGTGCAGTTTTACGCCTGGAATCTGGTGTACACGCGTCGCCCAGTAGTTCTTCAGATAAAAGATGCGCTCCTGCTTGCGCCGGGCGCCGATGGCCTCGTGAAAGTTGATGGCTTCTCCAATGCCTTGTTCGATGGGAAAGCTGCGCGTACCAAGCACCTCAAACTTGCGGATGTCGCTGCTGTGAGGGTTCCCGGCGCAGGTAAGCGGCCAGATCTTTTCGATCTTGTCCGCTTTGACCCACATCATTCCAGAGCCGATCGGCGCTGACAGAAACTTGTGCAGGCTGGTCCCGAAGTAATCGCAGTCCAGATCTGGAATCTTGAAATCCAGCAGTCCGAAGGAGTGGGCGCCATCGACGATCACTTCAATGCCACGTGCATGCGCCATGTCGGCAATCTGCCGGACTGGCATAAGCTGGCCCACCCAGTTCACCATGTGCGTCACATGCACCAGCTTCGTCTTCGGAGTAATTGCCTGCTCGTAGGCCTTTACAATTGCGTCGTTGTCTTCGATCGGGAAGTCGAAACTGATCTGCTTGTAGACGATGCCATCGCGTTCCGCTCGCTGGCGGTACGCACTCATCATGTTGGGATAGTCCTGCCTGGACCCGACAACCTCGTCTCCCGCTTTAAGGGGCAGACCGAAAATGATTGTATTCAAGGCTTCGGTCGCGTTGCGGTTGATGGCAATCTCGTCAGCCGGCGTGCCCGCCAATTGGGCGAGTTTGTGCCGCAACGGTTCGCGGCCCTGGTCAAGTATCTGCCACATGTAATACGACGGACCCTCGTTCGAAAGCTGGTTGTAGCGTTCCACAGCCTGCTGCACGACGATGGGTGAGGGAGAGACTCCGCCGTTATTGAGGTTGATGATTTGAGGACTGACCGAGTAGGCGCGCTGAATCACGCTCCAAAAATCCTCGTTCTGAGCCACTGCTCCTTCGTCGAGGTTGGCCACGGAGCGAGCCGCCGCATGCCAGGCAGCCGCATGGGCCTGATGGAACAGGCTGTTCGTGGAAAACGCGCCGGCAAGGGTTGCCATCTTGAGGAAGGAGCGACGATCGTTCAAGGCCATGCCTAGCAATCTAGGCCATTGCGGAGTCTTCGGGAAAGAGCAAAGATGAGCTGCCCCGAATAGATAACACGCAACGCGCCTTCCTTCAGCGAATGTTGGGCCGGGCGGCACTGTTTCTCAATGAGTTAGGTGGCCGAAATGGGAGAAGTCAAGGCCCCCCTTCACAATCAACTCGAGGAACCGGGAGTAATACGATCTGGACTGCTTCTATCCCAAACAAGTCATTTCGGATGGATTGGAGTCTGCTTGCGACTTGGAGCTTTCATCAGCGCGGGAAGAATGATCTTCGCCATGATTGTGTTTGGTGGAGTCGATTCAGCGTTGTAGCCGCCCGCGGTAAACACCGCAACCAGGCCGTACTGGGGCGCGAGATAGATCTTTTGGCCGCCATTTCCCTGAGCTGCGATGAGGTCAACACGTTGTGGGCCAGCCGGTGTTTCGACTTCGAGCCAGCGGCGCCACCAAAAGTATCCGTAGCTGACATTGTCTACGTGGCTGTGCTCGGCTAATGACGTACGCACCCAGGATTCGGAGATAACCTGCCGTCCACGCCACCGCCCACCATTCGAGTAGAGTATTCCGAGCTTGAGCATATCCCGGGAGCGCATGTGAATCTGCGCGAATTCTTTGTCTGCGTTGGTTAGATCGTAATTCCACTTCCAATCGGTTTGTGCAATCCCTAAGGGACCGAAGAGGTTGGCCTGCGCAAATTCCGGGAGATGCGTGTGGACAGCGTTTTCGATGAGCCGCCCCACCACGGCTACTCCACCGGAGCAGTAGTAGGCCTTCGTTCCAGGTGGATTGATCAGGGGAAGATCAAGCGTAGCCTTTACCCAATCCGGTTTGTCGTCGAGAACGGTTTCACGCCCCGGAGAAGTTGCGCTATGGTCGTTGCAATCCAGCCCCGAACTCATGGAGAGGAAATCGCCCACAGTTATGGAAGCTTTGCGCGGATCAGGATTCTCGTAGCTGGAGTAGCTCATGTGCGGGAGGACCGGTTCCTGGGCTCCGGCGACAGCGCCTCGATCGATCGCGATTCCGGCAAGGGCTCCGACAATCGACTTTGTCGCGGAGCGGAGTTGGTGGGGACGTCGCGCGTTGTAGCCGTAGAAGTACTCTTCCAGCACCAGCTTTCCATGCTGAAAGAGAAGGACGCTGTGAACGTCCGGGTAGGTACCGTCGAGAATTCCGCGCACAATTGAGTTCGCTGTCGAAACTCCGAGATCCGATTGGGCAATATCTCCTATGGCGATTCCGTCATGCAGATCTGCAGGTGGATGGTAATGATAGTCCGCGGGAGAATCCTTCCCCTTCGGGCGCGGGCGAGCGAGCGCGGCGGCCTCAATCGTGATCGTGGAGGATACGCGAGGATGAAAACTGCCATCCTGCATGTACCCTGTGACCACTCCATTGGCATCGCGAGGAAAAGAAACTACCTGGCCGGAAATGGTGGAGAACTGATCGACACCGGAGGGGCGAAGAGGATATTTGCCTTCGTCCACGACTGCGAATAGCCCATCGCCTGCGACGATTTCAACCGGGTGACCTGGCGCATCTGCATACGTACCGACGTAATCTGTGAGCTGTTTGCCAAGATTGACCTGCGCGCAGGTGCAGCCGAGAGATGCAATGAGGAAGACGGCGAGGAACGTGAAACGGCTGCCCGGCGTGGAGCCAACACGTGGAGTCATGATGTCCTCTTGTGGATTCGTGATGGGAAGACAGTGGGTATTAAACCCGTCCCGTCCATCCCTCTGCGAACTATTCCATTCTTTGCGCGCTTGAGCCATGCATTTTCTACTCTCTTTCGAAGGTCATTATCATCTCAAGCTTCTATTTTGAGCTTGCCTTTTTCTGCACATCGGGGTTTACTACCAAAAAGCATGCGGAACACACAGAGACTCCAACGCCGCGGCGGCCATCCTGACCCGGAAGTTTGGGACTTTCGATTGTCATAGTTGTCAGTATTGATGGTGCCTGGAAAGCGGTGAAGAGGCTCTAGAATTCAGCGCTGAAGCTTGCAGCTATCCAGAGACTGATCGGGCTTGCAGCGGCACTCCAACGAATCGTCGAGGGCAATCGTGCAGCGGAATTGTGCCGGATGCAAGAGGCACGTCGCGCCCTGAATTCGGTCTTGCTCGCGAAGGGACACTGGAATGCGGTTGAACTCTACCGAGCTTCTCCTCCGAAGGAGAGGCGAGATTGATGACTTCCCCAAAGAGCACAATTCCCTTGCATGATCCTGCCACGGGCGGCTCCATCCTCGTGGTCGCTGATCGGCAGGTCCAATGGACGAGCGGTGCGGCCTGGGCTGGCATTACTGCTGAAGTGTATAGCTTCGAAGGTATTGCGACACCGGAGTTTCAGATCGTGGACCATCTTGTTGCGCTCCATCTGTCAGGCCCAGCCGTTGTCGAACTGAAGATCGATGGGCAGCAAGACACACGCCTGCGCGGAGGTGGTGACATCTCCTTTTTACCGGCAGGCACGGTGTGCAAGGTAAAGTCGGACGCTCCGCATGAAGTGCTGGTCGTTTCTGTTTCCCAGCAGATCATCAACAACTGCGGTATCGAACTTCGTGAAAGCCCACCATCTGCATTTATGGCTCGCGCGTATCTGGTCGATCCACAGATCGAGCATATTTGCATGGCACTCAAAGCGGAAGGTGAATCCAGTTATGCTTGCGGCCGTCTCTATGGAGAGTCGCTTGCGCTGGCACTGGCTAGCCGTCTCATGGGCCAGTATTCGACGCGAGACGCACCTTCAACTCTCGCCGGCGGACTTGCTCCACAGGTACTACGGCGGGTCATCGATTACATCGAGTCGGATCTCGCCACTCCTTTGCGGATGAATTCCCTCGCGGAGATCGCCGGGCTCAGTCAGTTCCGCTTTGCTCACAACTTCAAAGCGCATACTGGCTTGCCGCCCTATCGCTACGTGATGCGTGCTCGAATTGAGAGAGCAAAGAGAATTCTACGGGAGACAAACTTGTCCATTGTAGAAGTTGCCTTGGCGGTAGGCTTTCAAAGCTCCGGACAATTCAATTCGATTTTCAAACGAGAAATCGGAATCACACCGGGAGCTTTTCGCGGCAACTTCCGTTGATTTGGAATTCGATTTGACGTGACCTTTCGAAAAGAGTGGCAGGATTCAGTAGAACCCGGCAAGAAACCGCAAGACACAAGAAGAATGATCAGTCAGGATAGTCGACATTCTCGTTGGGGGGAACGAGCAAAGGAGATTGTCCATGAAGCAGATCATTCTATTAGCCGCTGTTATGGCGGCTGTGACCATTGACGCGCCATCTCAATCCAGCCAATTCACAACGAGTAACTCGCCGTCTTTATTGCGAGAATTTCGACCGATCGGTGGCGGCAATAACAATCGCCAGAACCCACGACTCAACGCAGTTCCTGGTAGCCCGGAGCTGGCATTGGCTCCTTTGAACTTTGCTTCGGGGACAACGAACGGGCTGGTATCCGGCCCCAACCCGCGATATATAAGCAACAAGATCGCGGGCGGTACGGGGTCCAATGGTGTGAACGCCGAAACAGGCGATCCAACTGCTTCCGCGTGGCTCTATGTCTTTGGGCAGTTCCTTGACCACGACATTGATCTGGAGCAATCTCTTCCGACTACTGCCGCAATCAATATCGTCATTTCTCCGGGTGATCCAATTTTTCCTGCTGGGACAAGTATCGTCATGAACCGGGACGTCAGGAGTCCGTCAACGAATACGATCATCAACACAACAGCCGGCTATCTTGACTTATCGCAGCTATATGGATCCACTACGACGGTTGCAGCCAGTTTGCGTAACTCCGATGGGACGCTAAAGAGCTCGGGCAATGGCCGTTATCTTCCGGTTAGTGGAGATAGCTTCATCACGGGTGATCCGAGGGTCATGGAGAATCCGGAGTTGAGCGCTGTCACCACACTCTTCATGCGTGAACATAACTTCTGGGTCGCAAAACTTAAGGCCCTCCGCCCGGGATGGAGCGGCAATCAAAGGTATCAAATGGCTAGGGCCATAACTACCGCCGAGTATCAAAACATCGTCTACAACGAGTACCTGCCTGTGCTGGTTGGTGGAAGGGTCGGTGCTTATCGGGGATATGACTCGAGGGTAAATGCCCAGGTCACGCAAGAATTTTCAACGGCCGCTTTCAGGGTGGGGCATTCCCAGGTATCGGGTACCCAGGAGGGACGCGACAATGCGGGGAATGTGACGTTTACCCAATCCCTGGCACAGGCATTCTTCAATACGGCTGCGATGGATGAAGCGAACGGCATGGATGATCTGTTGCGCAACGTTACTGCAGAGTCCTCGCAGGCTACTGACGTTTATACCGTGGCAGCGCTGCGGAACTTGTTGTTTGCGCCATTGGCCGGCGGAGATGTGGATGAAGTCGATCTCATCGCCATCGACATACAGCGCGAGCGCGATGCAGGCCTCGGCACATTGAATCAGACCAGGCGAGCGTTGGGTCTTTTACCTTACAGATCGTTCGATCAAGTAACGAGCGATTCCGTTTTGCAGGCCAATCTGCAAAAGGTCTACGGCCGGGTCGAAAATCTCGATTTGTTCATGGGCGGCCTGGCGGAGGATCACAGTAGTGGGGCGGTCGTGGGTCCCACGTTCCAGGCAATCATTGCGCGTCAGTTTCAGGCGTTGAGGGCCGGCGATCGCTTCTTCTGGCTCAACCAGGGATTCGATAGCTCGACTGCTAATCTGATCGCGAACACGACGCTCGGCGACATCATCAAACGGAATACCGATACAACAGGGGATATGCCGAATGTCTTCCTGGTTAGTGACCCGGCTGCGCAGGTTCAAATAGCTGCGCCGGCTCTAGTCATCACCAACGGGCGAACCTTCATCCCCAAATAGCATTACAACTCAATTTGTTCAGTTTTCCTCAATCCTGCAATGGTCGTCCGCAAGCGAAAACGGGCGGCCAGTGTTTTCTCCTTCGTCAAGGACCTGCGGCCAATTCCCTCTTAGCGCATATACGGAGTGATGTTCGAATCGATGGTGCGGAACTCCTCCGGCGTGAGGGGCAGTTGACGAAATGCCTGCAAGCTTTCGGCTGGCGTCATGCCCTCGCCGAATGCTCCGTCCGAACCCCACACAATCCGCTGGATGCCGATTTCTCGAATTCTCCTGGCAATCAGATCTTTCTTATGTTGCCAATGCCTAGTCCGGCGACTCCGCAGATATCAAAGTAGACATGTCGCATGCGCTCGTCATTTCTGCCGATCGCTGCAATGAAGACCTGAAGTGCCTGATCAACTGAAGCGTCATCGAACCCGCCCGCTCCCGCCAGATGGGCGATCTGGATGGGGACATGAGGCGCGGCGGGAAGAACCTGCATCAGGAATATGTTGGCCTCCTTTGCGCCGTACGGCCGATTCCGGGTCACCGATGATCGCATGTGCACCACGATCGCCATTCCAAGTTCGTCTGCCTTGCTGAAGGCCTTGCGAAGCAGGGCCACCTCGTGCGGGTCGTCGAGGTTTACATCTGAGTTTCCGAAGTGCAGCTTCAGGCCATAGTGCAAAAACGGGTCCTTGCCGCACCTCTCGATTTCGGTCAGTGCGTAGGGTTTTAGAGGATCGACGCCGCAAAAGGCTCGCAGCCGATCGGGGAATTCCGCAACCTGTTGTGCCGTCCAGTCATTCTCGCGCTTCACCTTCGCATATTCATCGGCTACCGGAGGCCGGTTAGGATTTCCAAACTGATAAGCAAGCGATAGCACGAGAGCGCGCCGCACTCCGGCCTTGTCGAGCAAAGGGATCAGGTCGCGAGCGGTGAATGGAGCGGGCAGCGAACCGAGCTTCGCGAGAGCTGGACTGAGCAGATGCTGGTGATAGTCGATCGAAGGCTGCGCAGCGCACACAAGGGACGCGAGAAGGATGCATTCTCCGAGAACAAATGTCTTAAGCGTCACAGCCGGATTCTACAACGCAACTCGCTCGCACTTGAATAATCTGAGATGCGAAACTCTAATGCTCACAAATGTTATGTAATTGAGGCGAAGGTTTCCTGGCCGGTTGCAGCTTTGAATTCGGGGAGAGAATCGGATGGAAAAAAGAGTTGCCAGATTCAGCGAAGTGGATGGCGCGGCCCAGAATCAGGAATGGTCGTTCCCCGGACGATGGCTCGGGGCGGCGTCACTAATCCTGGCGCCTCTGCTTCTTCTCGCCGGTATCCTTCTGCGCATCCAGTTCCACTTCTTCTTTCCACAACAGCTTGCGGCTTATCACGACCATCCTGTGCTCATGACCGCCGCCTACAATTGTTTTCTCGCAGGAAACATTCTTCTCTGGCCGGCAGTGCTCACGGTAGCCAACATGGTTGCAGCGACAAAGCCTGGATGGGCAATATGGGGTGGTTCATTCGTTATGTTCGGCCTTTTCGCGCGGGCTTTCCATGGCGGTGCGGACTATCTCGCTTTTCAGATGACACGAATCGAAGGAGTGCAAAGCGCCACCCAAACAGTTGGGGCGTCTTACGGTGCGTTTCATGTAGTGTCAAGCCTCAACGGGATGATTCTTCTGGGATGGGTTCTGCTAGCGATCGGTGCATATCTGTCTCGAACTCTTGGGTTGGTGCGGTCGATAGGGCTAGGTCTTATGTCGGCCCTCATGATGGGCGTGCTCAAAGGTAGCTCAATTACTTCGGCGGTTGCGGCGAGCGGACTGTGCGTCGCCCTTGTACCGCTTGGGTTCGCATTACTTCGCACCCCACCCGCGCCTTCCCGCGGAAAACTGTTGCTCGGTTTTGCTGTCGGTCTCGCGCTTGTCGCCGCGCTCTTTTATTTCGGCCAGCTCGGGTAAGGGCTACGGCGTGAGCTTTCCGTCGAATGTCGGACAAGTGCTTACTTGTCCTCCGTCGATGCCTCTGCGAAACCAGTCCGTTCTTTGCGCGCTCGAGCCATGCGTCCATCGCTCGGGGCTGACGGCTCGACCGCTCATGCGCTGCAGATGATCGTCGCCCACTGCAGCGGCGGCTCTCAAAGCGCCCTCAATGTCGTCCTCATGCACGATTGACCGTTGCTGCGTGCTGTGTGCCCAGACCCCCGCGAGGCAATCGGCCTGCAACTCCAGATCGACGGAGAGCTGGTTTTGTTCGCCAGGGTCTTGCTGCGACAGACGGCGCATTCGGCTTTCGATGCCCAACAGCTTCTGCACGTGGTGGCCGAGTTCATGAGCGATGACGTAGGCCTGCGCAAAATCTCCGGTATCTCCGCCGAGGCGCTTGAGGTCGCGCCAGAATCCCAGGTCGATGTAGACCTTTTCGTCTTCCGGGCAATAGAACGGCCCCGTCGACTGCTGCGCGGTGCCGCAACCAGAAGACGTCAGATCGCGATATAGCACGAGTTTGGCATGTCGATACTGGCGGCCGTGCTCTTCGAAGATCTGGGTCCAGGTTTTCTGCGCGTCATCGAGCACAAAGCTCACAAGCTGTACGTCGCGATCTTCGCCGGCGAAGCGTTCGGAGGCGGTCCTGTGGTTGGCCGGTCGGTTTGAACGCTGCTCTCGCCGCCTCCGGCAAAGAATGCGCCCAGATAATTTCTGCCTGTGACAAGGCTGATGATGAGCAGAACAATGAATCCAACAATCCCCAGGCCACCACCGCCAAAGCCGCCACCACTCGACCCGCGGCGATCTTCGACATCCTGACTCGTTCCACCCGGCGTCCAGTCCATACAAGTACCCTCACTACGTCAGATGCAGTTTGGCACAAGAAGCGCGCGAGGAACACCGGAAACCACGGTCGCCCAGGGAAGTTGATATCCTACGTTTTGGGAGATTTTGCCGTGGGTAACCTGCTTCGCGCGGGTACAAAGTGGATGTTGCTGGCCTGTTGCGTGGTTCTCGCCGCTACAGCGCACGCGGCGTGTAACGGCCCGCAGGCCATGGTCGCGAAGTTGCATGCCCATCCAACAACCGACAACGCCATTGTTTTGGGGAGTTGGTATGCGAGCCAAAAGCAGTTTGATTGCGCCTCAGCGACCTTTAAAGACGCGTTAAAAGCGGACCCAAATTCTGCACAACTTCATTATCTTGAGGGACTGGCGCTGGTGGGAGCGGGACACGCGAGCGAAGCGATCCCTTCGCTGCGCGAGTCGGTTCGGCTGGATTCAAAGGTGATCAAGCCGCACCTGATGCTCGCCTTCCTTTACGACAATTCCGGGCAGCACAAAGAGGCTGTGGAGCAGTGGAAGCAGGCTCTCGAAATCGACCCTCGCTCAGTGGCGGCGCTTGAGGGTCTCGCCGCAGACCTCCTCTCACGTCAGGACTACGTTGGCGTGGTTACGCTATTGCGAAATGCGCCTCATAGCGAAAAGATCGCAATCGATCTCGCCCAGGCCTTTGGAAATCTCAACTATCTCGATGACGCGAACCAGGTGCTCACCGAGGCAATGAAAGCTTCTCCCGCGTCAGTTCCACTTGGCCAGCGCAATGACGGTGGTGCTGGTGAAGCAGCATCGCTATCAGGATGCCATCAACCTGATGCAACACACTGTCGAGCTGAATCCCAATAACACGGAAGCCGCTGCGCAGTTGTTTCGCATCCTGGTGCTGACGAACCACATCAACGCAGCTCGGCCGCTTGGTCCGAAGCTGTTGACGCAACGCCCGCACGATCCTGAGGTCCTCTACCTGAACGGAATCGTGTATCGCTCGATCGGCGACTATGCGCAGGCAAAAGTGCTGTTGGAGCAGGCGGTGGCCATCGAGCCGAACTTCTATAACTCCCAATACAACCTCGGCATGGTGCTCGTCTTTCTCAAAGAGTGGAAAGAAGCAAAGGAGCATCTGGAGAAAGCAATCGCGCTGGGGGCCAGTGAGCCACAGGTGCACTTCGAGTTGGCCAAGGCACTGCGGGGCCTCGGCGAAAACGAACGCGCTGCTCAGGAGATGAAGGAGTATCAGAAACTCAAGAAGGCTGACGAAGCAAGTGTTGAAGCGGCTTCGAGTTCAGCGCAAGGCGATACGGAGCTCGCGGCCGGCAAGGTGCAGGAGGCCATCGCACACTATCGCGAAGCCACAGAGAGTGCGCCGGACAACGCCACATACAAATATCAGCTTTCCATCGCGCTTCGCCAGGCCGGAGACACGGAGGGCGAGCGCGCGCAGTTGGAGCAGGCGGTAAAGCTGAATCCTCAACTCGCGGGCGCTCAGAACGAACTCGGCTATCTGCTCTCGCGCGGTGGTGATTCTGCCGGGGCAATCGAGCACTTTCGCATGGCCGTTCAGGCTGCTCCCACCTGGGTCGAAGCGTGGATCAATCTATCGGCGGAGCTGGCCAGTGGAGCGCACTTTACTGAGGCGCGCGAAGCGGCGGCAACGGCTCTTCGTCTGGATCCAGGCAATGCGGTTGCTCAAAAACTCAACGATCGTCTTTCGCACGACCCGGCCGCTCAGCAAGCTCACCCTTGATTGCGATTCTGCCGCGCTTTGCTTTCCGGCAAAATTGCCCCTCGTGCAGACGCAGTGGCAGAATGAAGAAGCCTAAGCATGAATAACTCATTCCCCACTTCCCGCTGGACCCGGCGGAAATTGCTGCGGACAGCTCCTGCGTTGTGGGCTTCGGCTCTCTTGCCCCGCATTTTGTCTGCCGCACCAGAGGATCATCCCGCTCCAGTATCCAAGCCGTTTTCAAAATTCGTTGACGTCGCGCAGAGTGCCGGCTTGACGAAGACAATGTTCTACGGTGTTCCTGAATCCGTTACCTACATCATCGAAGAGATGGGCGGGGGCTGCGCATTCTTTGACTACGACAACGACGGTTGGATGGATATCTTCATCGTCGGAGGCCGAAGGCTCGAAGATGTGCCGCAAGGCGCTTCAAATCGCCTCTACAAGAACAACCGCGACGGCACCTTTACCGACGTGACAGAAAAGGCAGGACTGCTTGACGCCGGTTGGGGTGTCGGCGTGTGCGTGGGCGACTACAACAATGATGGCTACGAGGATTTGTTCGTCACCTACTACGGCCAGAACAAGCTCTACCGAAACAACGGCAACGGGACATTCACCGACGTGACAGAAAAAGCCGGGCTGCTGCACGCGGGAATTCGGTTTGGAGCTGGGTGCACATTCTTCGATTACAACCGAGATGGCTTTCTCGATCTGTTCGTATCGAACTACGTCGAGATTGATATTGCGCGTGCCGCCAAGCCCTCACTCGATGTGCCCAACTGCAACTACCAGGGTGTCGCAGTCGCTTGCGGACCGAAAGGTTTGAAAGCGCCACCTCACTTTCTGTATCGCAACAACGGGGACGGCACCTTCACCGACGTCTCGAAGGAATCGGGAATCGCGGCCGTCAAGGGCTCCTATGGACTAACCGCTGTTTCTTTCGACGCTGACGAAGACGGATGGCCCGACATCTTCGTGGCCTGCGACACGACACAGAGCCTGCTGCTGCTGAATAACCATGACGGCACCTTTCGCGAAGAAGGCCTCATGCGAGGCGTGGGAATCAGCCCCGACGGCCAAGAAATGGCTGGGATGGGAATCGGCATCGGCGATTACGACCTGGATGGTCATCTGGATATCTTCAAGACGCACTTCCAGCTTCAGCCATCCGGTCTCTATCGCAACCTGGGCAAAGGGGAATTTGAAGATCAGGCCATGACCGCCGGGCTGGCCGGGGAACGCACTTACGTCAGTTGGGGGACAAACATTGTCGACCTGGACAACGACGGCTTTCCTGACATTTTCTGGGTCACTGGCAATGTCTATGCGGAGATCGAGCGCGTGAATCCGAAGTTCCCCTACAAGGGGCCGCGAGTCCTCTTTCGAAACCGCGGCGACGGCACGTTTGCCCGGATAAAAGACGAGGCCGGCCCGGCAATCAACGCTATCCACGTGAGCCGCGGATGTGCCTTTGGTGATTTCGATAACGACGGAGATCTGGATATCGTTATCATGAATCAGCATGAGCCTCCGACCCTTTTGCGCAACGATGCGCCCAGCGGAAATCACTGGCTAAAGGTGAGATTAGAAGGCACAAAGAGCAATCGCAGCGCAATAGGGGCGCGCATCCTGGTGCGGTACGAAGGTAAGGTGCAGGCGCAGGTCGTCATGAGCCAGGCCAGCTACATGTCGTCGAACGATCCGCGGATACACTTTGGTTTGGGAACTGCCGCCAAGGCCGATGTTGAGGTTCTGTGGCCCGCCGGTGCCGTGGAGAAGTACCCGGCGCAGACAGCTAACCGCTTGATTACAATCGTTGAAGGCCGGGGAATCGTGCCAGGCCGACCCTTCTAGCTCTCTTGGATTTTTCTCTGATCTCACGTGATTTGAAGCACATCCTTCCCCCACCTGCTTTCGATAGGCTTAGTTACATTTGTGGCTCGAAGAAGCCACCTGTTGGTATGCAAATTTTTTGTAAATTTTTCGAGATTCTCACTACATCGAGCCTTTTGATTTTCGGGAAAATCCTCGGCCATTTTGCGTAAATATCGTGAAATGTGAGGCCTATGAGAGATCGTTTTCAGCAGCGATTCTGGCCGAAAAATCGACTTGCCGATCGTGTATTCAGTGTGTTAACGGTATCAGGATCTACTAATACGATTTTCTGGCGACATATAGCGGCAAATTGCTGCGGCTAGACGTGTGTCAGAAGGCTAAAAACAAGAAGAAAAACGCTTCAGGAGGCTTGGTAAATGTTCAAAAATACCCAACCGACATCGGGACATTTCACGGTGTCGAACTGGTTCAGGAAGGTGCCATGGTTGCTAATTCCGATCATGGCCCTTTCCTTTTCCATAGCAAATGCGCAGCAACTTACTGCGACGCTCAGTGGCACAGCTACTGACCAGACCGACGCTCGCGTTCCGGGAGCCAAGATCGTGGTCAAAAGCGACACCACAGGCGACACGCGCGAAACCAAAGCAGATGCCTCGGGGTTCTTTTCGGTCACAGCCTTGATCCCGGGCACCTACACCTTGGCCATTTCGGCAAAAGGATTCGCAAACTGGGAAATGAACGGCATCGTCCTCAACCAGGGTGACAGCCGCACCGTTCCCAACATTCACTTGAAGATTGGCACTGAAGCGACAGCCGTCACGGTTGTCTCTGGCACGGATGCTGAGATCCCGGTGGATACAGCGGAAGTCAGCGCCACGCTGAACAACGAACTCGTTGATTCCGCCACTTTGACGGGACGCAACGCTGCCGAATTGATCAAGATGATGCCTGGCGTCACCTTCAACAACTCTGGCAACGCGGGCTCGGGCTTCAACAGCCAGACCACGGGCACCAACAACGGCCCGGCCGGCAGCTTCTCATCCAACGGTGCACAGCCTTACGGTTCAACGGCTGTGATTCTTGATGGCGCCAACCTTATCGATCCAGGCAACGCCGGAACGCAGGTTGCAAACATCAACCAGGACATGACCGACAGCGTCAAGTATCTGTCGGCCTCGTATGGCGCCGAATACGCAAAGGGCCCAGCGGTTCTTCAGGCTTTCAGCAAGAGCGGCGGCCAGAAGTTCCACGGTGAAGCTTACCTCTACGCCCGTAACACGGCGGTCGGCTACGCCAACGACTGGTTCAACAACGAACAGGGCAATCCAGTTTATCCGCAGCAGTTCTACTACATCGGCGGCAACCTTGGCGGTCCCGTGTTCTTCCCGCACTTCAATAAGAACAAGGACAAGCTGTTCTTCTGGGCTGGCTACGAGTACATGAACCAGCATCCATACAACGCGCCTGTGGAAATGAACGTTCCTACAGCCGCACAGCGGTCCGGCGACTTTAACAACCCCGGCGTCGCGAGCGACGTGCTCAAGGTCTATCCAGGCACCTATGCTCTTCCTTGCAACACGGATAACGGATGGCAGGGTTGCGGCAGCACCGTCTCTCCATGGGGTGGATACGGCAACGGCCCGGTTCCGAATCTTAGTTCGTACTTCGATCCGCAGGGTGTAGTAGTTGAAAACCTGAACCCGAATGCGAACCAGGCACCCAGCCAGACCAACGGATGGAACAACTTCAGCTATTCGCCCAGCACTCCAGTCAACCGCTGGGAAGTAACGGGAAAAGTCACCTACTCGTTCAACGACAACAACAAACTCTGGGGTTCCTATACATTGCAGGAAGAGACGGATTCGCATCCGTTGTCGATCTGGTGGGCTCCTACGTGGACGATTCCCTACCCTGCAGCACCAGTGGGCAAGGAAAAGGCTCATGTTTACCTGGCTAACTTCACCCACGTATTCAGCGCCACCACCACCAACGAGTTTGTTTTCTCGTACGCTGAATTCATCAATAAGAACAGCCTGACCGATCCTTCGGCCGTAAGCCGGACCAAGCTTGGATTCCCGGTACAGAGCCTGTTCGGATCCGACTCGACCGATCAGCTTGCCAACTTCCAGGGCGGGTGGAACTCCGGTCTTACTGAAATCAACCAATTCAACTTCAACAGCGGCATCTACGGTCCCAACTCCTTCGGCAAGACTTCGAAGGCGCCGGCGATCAGCGATACGTTCACGAAGATCATCTCAACCCACTCGATCAAGGCTGGTTTCTACTGGGATGCCCAGGAAAACCTGCAATCGAATGGAAGCGACATCAACGGCAACTACGACTTCGAGAACTGGGGCGGTTCATCCACCTACAACATGGAACTCGATCGTTTGATGGGACGTGTCCAGCACTACGACGAGCAGAACATTGACGCCGTTCCAGATCTACTCTGGCATCAGTGGTCCATCTGGGCGCAGGATTCCTGGAAAGCCACCCGCAAGCTCACGTTGAACCTCGGACTTCGCGCCGATCATGAAGGTCAGTGGTATGACAAGATTGGCGGCACGCAGGTTTGGGATCCGACGACCTACGACAACACGTCCAGCCCACCGCCGAACACTGGATTGCTCTGGCATGACATCGCCTCGCAGATCCCCACGTCGGGATGGAAGAGTCAGTTGTTCCTGATGGATCCACGCGTTGGCGTTGCCTATGACGTATTCGGCACCGGCAAAACAGTGGTTCGCGCCGGCTTTGGAACCTATCGCTACCAGGTCTCGGGTAACGATGCCAGCGGCGCCATGGGCGGTCCGATCGGTTCGTTCAACTTCAATACCGGAAACACCGGCACCAACGGTTTCTACGGTTACAACATTCAGGGCGGCAACGTCTGCACGAACATCTCTAGGCGAGAATACGAAGTGCACGGCGCATTCTCAGCTTAAGATTCCTCAGGGTCTGAACCAGAACGGCGCTTCGGGCCTGAAGGCGGATAAGCAAGGCGACGACAAGGTGCCCTATGCCAACACATGGAGCTTCGGAGTTGCACAGGCACTGCCTGGTCACACCGTTGCTGAGTTCTCCTATGTGGGCAGCATGAGCCGCAACCAGCTCCTCAACGGCGCCAACGGCCACATCGAAGACGCCAACCCGATCGCAGCCGGCGCCTTCTTCGGACCGGATCCGATCACCAACATTTACCAGAACCCATCTCCGACCACTGGATCGTCATCCATGGTTCAGCAGCACTATCGTCCGCTGCAGAACTACGGCGACATCTACATCCAGACACACGGCGGATATGCCAACTACAACTCGCTGCAGGTTTCCGCGCAGAAGCAGTCCGGCAACCTTTTCTTGTTCACGAACTTCACCTTCGGCAAGGTCCTTGGTACCCGCGACGGTTCCACGTCCAACGGAAACGGCAACGGTTCGGTAGTGAATCCGTTCGATCTCGATTCCAACTACGGTCCATTGCAGTATGACCACACCAAGGTCTTTAACCTGTCGTTCAGCTACAAGCTGCCCAAGCCGATTAAAAGCAACTGGGCTCTTGGCCAACTGATCAATGGCTGGCAACTCTCCGGCTACACGACGTACGAAGACGGAGCACCTTACCAGGCCATTTCGCCGAACATGAACATGAACTATCAGCAGTTCCACACCGCGTCTGGCGCCACGGTCAATTCACCGATCACGATGCCTATGCCGGCATCGACAGTGGGCGGCAACACAACCTACCAGATCTCAACCACGACCTGGCTGGGCAGCAACCAGTATCCGGCTGGCATCATGCCGGTACTGCTCTGCGATCCAAGGAAGAACCTGCAGAAGGGTCAGTACTTCAACCCCAACTGCTTTGCGGCTCCTCTGCCGCCAACAGCATCGGCAGTCGGACAAATGGGACAGAACATCTGGCCTTACATCCGGACGCCGCACTACTTTGGCAGCGACTTGGCGGTCTTCAAGGCATTCAGAGTCACGGATGCTCAAAGGATCGAAATTCGCATCTCGGCTACCAACTGGCTCAACCATCCGAATGCGCAATTCGGCCTGGCTGGCAACGCGGATAACCAATTGCTGTTCAATGGTCTCAGCAGCGGTTCGTCGCTCACTATGAACTCCAACGGCAACACCACTGGTATTCCTCAGAACAAGGTGGGATATCGCTGGATGCAGTTCGCAGCGAAGTATTACTTCTAGTTCGCTGTTGAATTGTTCGATCAAGTGGGGGTGGCTTAAAGCCACCCCCACTTTTTTGCGTGTAACACCTGCGAATTTTCTGGTGGTCACAGCACTTCGGGCAGCGGTCAGGCTGCGCTGCCGGGCCGCATGAGTTCCAGCGTGAGGCGCCTGTTGGCGTGGGTCTTATTTCTTATTGGCTCCGGCTTGTCTTTGGCGGATCTCGATCTGCTGAGCAATTGCTCTTTGTTTGCGGGCGTCTTCTGGCCGGTTGAGCTGCGAATAGACTGCCGCCAGCAACCAGTGAGGATCGAGCCAATCGGGATCGGTCTTCACCAGGTCCTCCAGAATCGTCGCGGCTTCCGCACTTCTGCCTGTCATGTCATCGAGCTTGGCAACTTGAAGGCGCGTCAACGGATCCTGCGGCTGCAGTTGCAAAGCGAGTTCCAGTAGCGGCCTGGCGGTTTCAAAATCGCCCTGCTTCAGCCGCATCGCACCCAGATCGCGATTGGCCACGAAGTCCATGGGATCGGCGCGCAGCGCCGCCTGGAACGCGGTGGTTGCGCCTTCCATGTCCTGCATCGCATAGCGAGCCTGGCCCGCCAGGGAGTAGAGACCGGGCAGTGCAGAATTCAGTTCGATCGCCGCGTCAAGATCTGCTCGCGCATCGCGCATATCTCCCCGATAGAAACGAGCCGAGCCGGCAATGAACCATGCCTCGGCTGATTTTTTCGCGAGTGCCACCTTTTCCATCCGGGGAAGTCCCTCTGCCTGTTTGCCTGACTGGATCAGCGCGAAGGCAAGGGCATACTGCAGTTCAAGATTGTTTTCATGGCCGGCTTCGAGCGGACCCAGCAAATTCGCGGCTTCCGCCGCTTGTCCAAGCTTGTTATAGGTGTAGGCCAGCAGGATCGAGGCGGATAAGTCAGATGGATGCGCGGCATGAATGGCCTCAAGCTCTTTTGCAGCGTGTGCCAAGTCGCCCTTGCGATAGAGCGCCATGGCCAGGTTCATGCGCGCCGCTTCGTCTTGCGGGGAAGTAGACAATGCACGTCGGTCTTCCGCGATTGCCTCGTCGAATTGGCCCGCTGCTGCAAGTGCGGCGCCCAACCCTGCATGCGCCTTCGTGAGATCCGGTTGAATGGCAAGCGCCTTGCGATAATCCTCAATAGCCTTTTGCAAATTACCATGCTGCCGTGCGTCGTCAGCGGCGCGCACGAGCTCATTCGCCTGGGTGGAATGATTCTGCTTTGGCGCCTGTCCCACGGCCGCGTGAAGACTCTGCGCGAGCATCAGGATTGGAATGAGTCGCATCCTTATCAGGATAGAGCATGCCCTCTCGGCTGACGCGCAATGCCCAGCGCTGAGATCAAGTGGCCCAGCGCTGCGATGCTACTGTTTTGGCGGCCCCGCTTTTTGTTGCTTTGCCTCAATCTGCTGCACGATGTCACGCTCGCGCTGACCGTCTTCGGGCCGGTGAAGCTTGTAGTAGATCGCGGCCAGCTCAATGTGGGGGTCGAGCCAATTAGGGTCCAACTTTTCCAACTGCTCCAATGCCGCCGCGGCTTCTGCGTACTTGCCCGTCATGCTGTTCAGCTTGGCCATTTGAAACTGAGCCATTGGGGAGTTCGGCTGCAGTTGCAGCGCTAGCTCAAGCATCGGTCTCGCGCTCTCCAGATCCCTCTGCTTCAAACGCATCGTCCCGAGATATAGATTCGCAATAGCGTCCCTCGGGTCGGCGCGAAGGGCGGCTTCGAATGCCGGAAGCGCATCATCCGTATCTCCAAGCGCATCCCGAGCCTGCCCCGCCATCGTGTAGAGTCCCGGAAACGACGCGTTCAACTCAATCGCCGCATCCAGGTCGGCACGAGCTTCGTGGAATTCCCGCCGATGCAAGCCGTGTCGACCCGGCAATGAAGTAGGCGTCCGCGGAGTGCGTCTCTCGCGCCACCTTCTCCATCCTCGGCAGTCCCTCGGCTTCTTTGCCCGATTCGATCAACGCATACGCAAGCACGTATTCGAAATCCATATTGCTTTCGTGCCCGGCTTCCAGCGGAGCGAGCATCTCGGCGGCTTCCCTTCCCTTGCCGAGTTTGATGTAGGTGTAGCCAAGCAGCACGGCGTTCGCCAGATCAAGAGGCCGGGCCGCGTGCACAACCAAAAGCTCGGCATGCGCATGTTCCATATCGCCCTTCTTGTAGTAAGCAAGGGCCAGGTTCATGCGAACGCCCACATTGTTTGGCGCCTTGGCCAGAATGCGAAGGTCTTCCTCAATGGCTGCATCGAATTGCCCAGCAGCAGAGAGAGCGGCGCCCAGATTGGCGCGCGCTTCCACCATTCCCGGCTGAATTGCCAGGGCCTTTCGATAATTGTCGATCGCGGTTTTCAAATCGCCGTGCTGTTGTGCTGCGATTCCCTGGCGCAGAAACTCATCCGCATCGGCTGCGGGAGCCTGCGCACCCGCAGCGTGCAGAGAAAGCGCAAGGGCCAGAATAAAAACGGATCGCATCCTCCTAGGATAGAACAACAACACACGCCCGACTGTCGCTACTGCTGTTCCACCGGGGTAAATCCAAGAATCTTCACGTTTGAGCCGAACCGCTTGTAGTTTCTAAACTCCATCGTGTTCATCACAGCTTCGCGGCGGCCTTGTCTCAACTGAAGCTGGGCACTGACTGGCATCAGATAGTCGTGCTCATTGATTGAGACATAGTCATAGTCCACACCGATGAGGGTGGCATGGGTCGGAAAATCCTTTGGCAGATCGTCGGCAATCAAGGTGATTCGGCGAGCATTCCGCGTAGCGCTGTCGATGTAGATCTGACCGTGAAAGCCCACAATCAGTTGCTTGTCGTTCGATCCCGTCACTGAGAACACGGAATTCTTGCGATCGACGCGATAGTCGTAGACCTGAACCGTTCCCCCGCTCAAAGAGGCGGTTTCCTTCCACTGGAAATCTGCCTGCGAGGCAACTCGAAAAACGGCCTGCAGAACACCGCCAAACTCGCCGGCTGAGAGCGCGCCCTTCATCGCTTCTCTATCTGTAGTGCTGGCTTTTCCGTTCACTTCAAGCATGGTGCGAGTCTCGGTCTTCTCGCGATAGCGCAGCAACTCAACCAGCGTGTCTTTCAGCTTCCATCGGCCATTTCCGCCCGCATCGATCGAGCGGTTGGTGACCTCGATGCACATGAAGTTCGGCAGGAATTCGTTATAGCTGAGGGCACGTTGTCGCGCATCCTCAATCAGCACGTGCGATTCTTCCTTCGAGAGGGTCTGGCCGGGGTTGGTGAGAGTCGTGATCGTTAATTGTCCCGGCGCATGCAGGTTAGCTTCCAGCGGCTGGTTTCCTGCATCTGCAGTAATCGCAGCCCCTCCGAACCCCATCGTGGAATTGCTTGAAGCATCAGCACTCGCCGTCCCCTCCACATTGAAGGTTCCAGATTGCGCGACTGTCTTACCGCCCTGGCTCAGGTAGGCCTTCACTTCATACTCGCCCGGGCTGAGCGCGCCTGAACCAAAGCTGGCCAGATAAGGGACCGCTGTGCGAACGCCATCGCTGCGCAAAGGCAGAGGCGTGCGCTTGCCCGGCTTTCCGTTGTGAATGACTTCCATCTCCAACGTCGCGGGATCTTTCGCTGCAGGATCGGGATGCAGGATGAAAAACAACGACACACCTTTGGCATGGGCCGGCAATTCTCCGGTAACGTTGGGCGTCACTTTCTGGTGTTCATAGCGAAGAGGCTCCAGGGGATCTTCATCCTCTTCATGAGAGCCCTCGACCTTTCTGACCAGAACGATATCGCTCAAGGCCATGCCAGCTTGCTGGCTCTGAATTTCGAAGTCGGCTCTCTGCGCGCTGGCTTTTCCGCTGTTCTGATCGAGGATCGCCACCTCAATCGTGTATTGGCCCGGGGATGCGATAAAGTGGCGCTCCAACGAAATGGTTGCGGTGCGATCGCGATCAAGCGTTTCAAGAGCGCCGCGCTTCGTAATGTCTTCTCCGAAACGTTCGACGACCACTCCACTCTTGTCCTTGATCTGGGCGACGATCGATACGTGGGCTGAAAACAGATTGGTGTGGACGTCTTCCTTTGTTTGCACCTCCGAGAGCGGCACTTCCACCGCAAGCGTGTTGGTGTTTCCATCGGGCAGATCGCCGAAGCGCAAGACGGTCGCGCGAAACTTGACCTCCATCGGCAACTGCGGCTCTGTGAGGGTCTTTAGCAATGGCACTTCAAACGGCCGAATTCCGGCTTCCGCTCCGGGCGCTAACGCAAAGTATCCAGTCTTGGTTTGGATTTGCAGATCAGACCGCACAGGCTTCACCGCAATCGTGCGAAGTTTCCCGTCGTATTCAGTGAACGGTGGAGCGTAAGAAGCCTGGTAGTAGGTCGATAAATCCTGAACCATCTGTTGCAGCGGCTTCTTTGTGTTGTTCTCTACATCAATGTAAGCGCCGCCTGTGTCCTTCGCTAAACCCGCCATCGGGCTCTTGGTATCGGCGAACGGGTTTGTCCTGTCTTCGTTGTTACCACGCATGAAATCGGTGGCCATGGCAATCGTCTGGGCTGGACCCCAGTCAACCGGTCCCCTGCAACGAAGGAGTGCCCGCTATGGGTGCGCCGCCCTGCTGCTGCATTGGGATATGGCCGACGTGAAAGGGGAAGTAGCGACAGCTTGCGGATTAAATGGAGGCTGCCCGTTTACCAGTGCATTTGAGATCTGATATTGCGCCCCATTCCCGAGCGCGTTCATGTCGACGATATAGATAATCACTCCGGCGCGAGCCGCCGCGCCGGCAATCGTCTTCAGCATCTCTTTCGACGCCGAATCCAGTTGTTGGTTCTGCGTGAAATAGATCAGCGCTTTCCTGTCTCCAATGCGCTGCTGCGACTTCACCAGCGCGAGCAGGCCGGCCAGGTTCAACTGTGTGTGCTGCTCCTGCGCGACGGATTGTGTATCCTGCAGCGCCGTCATTAGTGACTGCGCCCGCGCCCGCTCCTTCACATCCGCATGAACTCCCGACAAATCGGCGCCTGTCTGTGCAATGGAAATTATGTTCTTTTCCGCTTCAGAAGCAGTCTTCTTTCGACCCTCGTCCGCTTTCTTGTCGTTCACCACATTTACCGACAAGGTGTAAGTCGACGACATCACGATGGCCTGGCTCTCGGTAACTACATTGATCGCCTGGCTCAAAGCTTTCCTGTCTTCAGTAAAACCCTGCAGAAGCCGAAGTCGTCCCGTGAAATCCAAAACGGCAAACGAGTAGCCGTTGGTGGGAAGAACCTTGAGAACTTTTTCGGCAATGACGCGCGCGCTCTTCGCCGTCGGACCGTGGAACGGATCGAACAGCAGGGTCACCATATGACTTGTGCCGGCGTCGGCCTTTACCAGGTGCAGACCCGTCAGTTTCACCGGGGTGCCGTTGTCGGTGACCACGAGGTCTTCCGGTTTCAGGTCGAGGATCGGGTTATGCTTTTTGTCGTTGACGACGAGATCGAGAGAAACTTCATCCGCATTCGTACTGATGCCCGGCACCTGCTCCATCGGAGCGGGAGTGCCCGGCGCTTGATCAGTTGTCGCGGGTGTTGTTGATGCCGGCTTGGCCGGAGCAGTTTGCGGCTCCGGCGCAACTTGACCTTGAGCAGACGAAACCATCAAGGCCAACAAAACCACCGCAAAAAAACAAAAGGAATTTCTTCTCAAAGGTAGGTCGCCCGCCGCGTTCTGCGAATCAAGGTTCATCGATCAGCCCAATTTCTCAGCAATTGACTGGGCAAAGATCTGCAGCTCATTGTTTTGTTATCGAACATGGCCAATGGGGACGTTTTGGCGACGTTTTGAAGCTGTGATCGTGCCTGGTGGAATTTTACCGCCGTAGCGCTTGCTTCCGGGCATTTTTCACGAGGATTCAGTCCCACTTTCGTGCATCCACACTCATATTCCCGCATTTCGCGACGGACGTAACCAAAACAAAGTGCTGTCGGCGGCAACATTTGGAATAGTACAATCAATCTCAGGTCGCACCACCACACGTCGGTCTTATGCGCAGAATCGTTCCTTATATAATCCCGGCCTGCGCATCGCTCCTTGCCTGTTTCCTTCTCGTTACTTCTTCGTCCAGTCAGGAAAAAAGCCTCGGCGCCAATCCGATTCGAACTCAAGAGTCTGCCATTCCATCTTCAAAGCGATGAGAGCCAAGCCAGAAACGCCCCGGAAACGATGGCGGGAGGCGTCGCAGTTTTCGACTACAACGGGGACGGCAGACCCGACATCTTCTTTGCGAACGGCGCCGACCTCGCCACGATGAAGAAGTCCTCCGCAAAATATTCCGACCGGCTTTTTCGCAACGACGGTAATGGCGTATTTACCGACGTAACCGCGCAAGCCGGACTGACGGGGACAGGCTTTGATATTGGAGTCGCGGTCGCCGATTACGATAATGACGGCAAACCTGACATCTTCGTCGCCGGAGTGCACGGCAACAAGCTCTATCACAATCGCGGCGACGGTACTTTCGAAGATGTAACCAAGAAGGCGGGGCTCGATAAATGGAATGATCCGGAGTTCGGCCCGCTCTGGTCTGTGGCGGCCGCCTGGGTTGACGTGAACAATGACGGACTTCTGGATTTATTTGTCGTCAACTACATGCAGTGGACTTATTCAGACAAACCGCTCTGCGTGATCGAGAGCATCCCCGAATATTGTCATCCGCGCTTCTACAAAGGAACACCCAACCAGCTCTTTCTCAATCAGGGAGATGGAACATTCAAGGATGTTTCGAAGGAGTGGGGCCTTCGCGATCATGTGGGCAAAGGCATGGGCGTAGGCATGGCAGACTACGACCTCGACGGCAAGCCCGATCTCTTCGTAACCAATGACTCTGAATACAATTTTCTATTTCATAATCTCGGCAACAAATTTGAAGAGGTTGCCTTTCAGGCAAATGCCGCACTGCCCGAAGAAGGCGCGTTCATTTCCGGCATGGGGCTCGATTTTCGCGACTTCAGAAATGACGGCTATCCCGGCATCGCTTATGTTGCGCTGAACAAGCAGACCTTCCCGATACTTCAAAATACGGGAAAGGGCGACTTCGTTGAGGTGACCGCTGCGAGCGGCATGGGCGCGGTGAGCCTTGGAATGTCGGGCTTCGGGCCGGGCTTCTACGACTTCGACAATGACGGCTGGAAAGACTTGTTCGTCTCGCGAGGCCATGTATCGGCGACACATCCCCCGGGCGCCACCGTTAAGCAGCCGAATACGGTCTTTCGGAATCTTGGCGCAAGCGGAAAATGGCAAGCCCTTACTTCTGAAGCGGGCTTCACAGATGCCACTGCGGCACGTCATCGTGGCTGCGCGTTCGGCGATTTTGAGGGCAATGGCCGCATCGACGTCGTCGTGACCTCAATGGACCTTGATGCGGAGCTATGGATGAACCGCAGTCCCGGCAACGCGCATTGGCTCGACATTGCCCTGCGTGGGGTGAAGTCAAATCGCGACGGAATTGGCGCGCGGATCAAAGTGGTTACAAAAGCCGGAGCGCAATATAACCACCAGACCTCCAGCGTCTGTTACGCCTCATCCAGTCTGGGGCCGGTTCACTTTGGGCTCGGCGCGGAGTCGACCGCAACGAAAGTCGAGATCACGTGGCCCAGCGGAATTGTGCAGTCCCTCGAGAATGTCTCCGCAGATCAGGTGCTCAAAGTCACCGAAGCCAACTCCTCCCAACCTGCCGTGAAATAAAGAGATACCTTCCCGAACGCCCTGTCGCCCTCAAAATTGGCCACACTTGAAAGCTGTGTTTCGTGTGAGCTAGCTCACTGCGAACCTATACCTGCTGCTCCGTAAAATGAGTTCAGCTTTCCGCATCTTCGGACACTATCCGAATCTTCTTCAATGCAAGTACTGGAGAGGGCCTTAGACCTGTGGGCCGAAGGGATTTGCCGGAGCGATTCATTGGGAGTCTGCATGCAACGGATGATCGGAGTGGCCGCGGGAGTTCTGATCGTCAGCCTTTCGTGCGTCACCAGCCAGCGTCGTGGCTGGAATCGCCAATGATGCTATCGCGTCCTCCGCGGCTCCCGACCCTGTTCCGGCGTACCTGAAGCCCGTGCCGATGGACATTCAAGAGGCATCGCCGAAGCGCAGCCTGACCATTGACATTCCAGCCAATGGCACGATCTATCCGCCGGAGATCATTCCCCCGCAATTTGCCTGGCGCGACGAAAATCCCACCGCGACCGTCTGGCAGGTTGAAGTCGTGTTCGGCGAAAAGGCGCGTCCGATCAAAGTCTGGTCCACCGGCGAGAAGATGCAGATCGGCCCTGTCGATGATGCACTCGTTGGATATGTTCCGCCCACTCTGACTCCCGAGCAGGCTGCTGCCCACACGTGGCGGCCTGATTCGAAGACGTGGGAAGAGATCAAGAAGCACTCCGCGAATCAGCCAGCGACGGTGATTGTCAGCGGCTATGCGAGTCAAAAAGATCGCGAGCCGGTCTCTCGCAGCCAGGCAGTGATCACGACATCAAAAGACCCGGTTGGCGCACCCATTTTCTATCGCGATGTTCCTTTGATTCCGCCACCACCCGAGACCGAACAACGCGGTGTCATCAAGCCTCTGCCCGACTCGGTGCTCCCGAAGATCAAGTGGGAATTGAGATACATCAACCAGCCGCAGAGCAAAGTGATGATGACGAACTTGCCCACATGCGGGAATTGCCACTCCTTTTCGCGCGACGGCAAGACCATGGGAATCGATGTCGACGGCCCAGCGAACGACAAGGGACTCTACGCGCTCGTTCCCGTAAAGAAAGTCAGCACCATCAGCAGCGAATACCTGATTCACTGGAGCGCATTCTCAGAGGAACATGCACAGAAGCGTTTCGGATTCATGAGCCAGCTCTCGCCCGATGGAAAATATGTGGTGAATTCCATTGACGTGCCGCACGCCCACGGCACACGCGTAATCGACCGCCTCTATAACGGCTTCTACTCAAATTATGGTTTTGGCCAGGTCTTCTATCCCACTCGCGGAGTGCTTGCCTGGTATAGCAAAGACAGTGGCAAATTGCAGACTCTGCCCGGCGCCGACGATCCCAACTTTGTGCAGACGTCAGCATTTTGGAGCCCCGATGGAAAGTACCTTGTCTTCTCGCGGGCCGCAGCAAGAGACCCCTATCCAGCCGGATACGAGCGCTCGATGTACGCCAACGATCCCAAGGAAACACAGATTCAGTACGATCTCTACCGAATCCCTTTCAATGACGGCAAGGGCGGAACTCCGGAGAGAATCGTCGGCGCTTCAGAAAATGGGATGAGCAACAACTTTCCCAAGGTCTCGCCTGACGGCAAGTGGATCATCTTTGTGCAGTGCAAGAACGGCTTGCTGATGCGCCCCGACAGCAAGCTCTACATTGTTCCGTTCGAGGGCGGCGTTGCCCGGCCGCTCGAGTCGAACCTTCCCGTGATGAACTCGTGGCACACCTTTAATCCGAACGGGCGCTGGCTGGCCTTCTCGTCGAAGACACCTTCGCTCTACACGCATCTCTACTTGACGCATATTGACGAGCAGGGCCACGCGAGTCCGCCGATCGTTGTTGAGAATGCGACCGCGTCAAATCGCGCCGTCAACATTCCCGAGTTTGTAAATCTTGGGTCGGATGTGATGGACCACATCGACACGCCTGCGATCGATTTCTACCGCGAGTTCGACGCGGCGCAGCAGCTTCAGGATCAGCATAAATATACCGAAGCGGTTCCCGCGTGGAAGATTGCTGCCGCGAAAGATCCCGCCGATGCGCGTCCTTACAACAACATCGGCGTCGCGCTCGCCGCAACCGGCCGAATCGACGAGGCAATTGAGAATTACAACAAGGCCCTGTCGATGAATGACGACAGTTCACAGACACACAACAACCTGGGCAGCGCTCTGGCAGAGGCCGGCAAATTCGATCAGGCGATGGTCCAGATTCGAAAGGCTATCGAGCTGAATCCCGATAATGGTGCCGCGCACATCAATCTTGGCCATCTGCTTGAAGTCACGGGGCATCGCGATGAAGCCATCGAACAGCTAAGCAAGGGTATCGAGCTGGCGCCAAAAAACGCTGACGGCCACAATGTCTACGGTGTAATTCTCGCGCGCCAGGGCAAGCTCGATGAGGCAATTGCGGAACTGCAACAGGCCGTTGATCTGGCTCCACAATCCGCTGAGTGCCGCTACAATCTCGGACGCGCATTTGCAGCAACCAGCCGATTCACCGACGCTCTGCCGCAGTTTGAATCCGCAGCCGCGCTCTCAGGCGGCAAAGAACCGGCGATCCTGCAGATGCTGGCGGCTATGTACTCGGAAACCGGCAAATACCAGCAGGCGGTGACGACTGCGCGGCAAGCTCTTGAATTGGCCGAAAGACAGCAGAACAATGAGCTTGCGACTGCGCTTCGCGGCAACATCGCCCTCTACGAACATCAGACTGTGTCCGGCTCCAGCCCGAACGATAGCCAGAAGCCCTAGTTAACCGTCTCTCAAGGCGGGATTTAACGGCACTTTCATTCGATTTGCCCCGGTCTCACGCACAATCATCCAGACAAAGAGGATGCTGATTGGTCTCGCGGCTATATGCGGGGTCTCCCAAGGGATTTTCCTAGTTGTTAGGGGAGGATTCCGCGTCTGAGAATTGGACTCCCGATGGTGCCCTCGTTCCATTTGCGCCCATCAAGGGATCGCTCTCCTTTCAAAGTTCGAATGATGTCGAGTACGAGCCGAATGGCTTTCAACAACCACCCGCCGAGACAGCCAGTCAGGACGTGAGTCGTCGTTTGAAGGTAGACGCCGACAACGGGAGGAGTTATGGGAACAACACTCGTTGATACGAAGGCAAAAAGAACAGCCTCAAACAGCCACACTGAAATCCACCCACTATCTCCCGAGGAGTTGAAGAAGATCGACGCCTATTGGCGCGCATGCAATTATCTGGCCGCAGGCATGATCTATTTGCGTGACAACCCCCTGCTGCGAGAACCACTGAAGGCGGAACACGTCAAGAATCGCCTTTTGGGTCACTGGGGTTCGAGTACGGGCCTGAGCTTCAGCTATGTTCATCTCAATCGTCTGATCAAGAAATACGACCTCGACGCCATCTTTCTGGCCGGGCCCGGCCACGGCGCACCCGGCGTGATTGGCCCGGTCTATCTTGAAGGCACATATTCTGAGATCTACCCCAGCAAGAGTGAAGACTTAGACGGAATGCGCGCGTTCTTCAAGGATTTCTCCTTCCCTGGAGGGATTGGCAGCCACTGCACGCCAGAAACCCCGGGATCTATCCACGAAGGCGGCGAGTTGGGTTATTGCATCTCCCACGCATTTGGAGCTGCTTTTGACAATCCAGACCTGCTGGTGGCCGTGGTTGTCGGCGATGGTGAAGCTGAGACTGGCCCACTGGCAACCTCCTGGCACTCCAACAAGTACCTGAATCCCGTCCGTGATGGCGCCGTGCTCCCGATCCTCAATCTAAACGGCTACAAGATCAACAACCCCACCCTCCTGGCGCGCATATCCCACGAAGAACTGGAGAACCTGTTCAAGGGTTATGGATGGACGCCGCACTTCGTTGAAGGAGACGATCCCAAGTTAATGCACCAGAAGATGGCCGGGACGATGGAAGAGTGCGTTCTGGAAATTCGCCACATTCAGGACAAGGCCCGCAAGAGTGGCAAGGCCACCCGGGCGCGTTGGCCCATGATCGTCCTCCGCAGCCCAAAAGGGTGGACTGGTCCCAAGGAAGTAGACGGCCACAAAGTAGAAGGCTTCTGGCGTTCCCACCAGGTCCCCCTTGCCGGCGTACGCGAAAAGCCCGCCCACTTGAAGCTGTTGGAAGAGTGGTTGCGCAGCTATCACCCGGAACGGCTATTCGATCAAAGCGGCCGGCTGATCCCGGAGTTGAGGGCTCTTGCTCCAACAGGGACGCGGCGGATGAGCGCCAACCCTCACGCCAATGGCGGGTTGCTGCGGAAAACCTTGCGCATGCCCGATTTTCGCGATTATGCCACGAAGGTCGAACAGCCCGGCCAGACTTCGGCTGAGAATACGCGCCCGCTCGGGCGATTCCTTCGCGATGTGATGCGCCTTAATCCGACCAACCTTCGCGTCTTCGGACCGGACGAAAACAGCTCAAACAAGCTCGACGCAATCTATGAAGTGAGCAAGAAGCTATGGCTTGCTGATTATTTGCCTGAAGACGCTGACGGCGGCGAGTTGTCCCCCGACGGCCGAGTTCTCGAGATGCTGTCGGAGCACACCCTAGAGGGCTGGTATGAAGGGTACGTCCTCACCGGCAGACATGGATTCTTTTCTACCTACGAAGCTTTCGTGCACGTCATCGATTCCATGTTCAATATGCATGCCAAGTGGCTGGCAATGTGCAGGGAACTGCCTTGGCGTGCTCCAGTGTCGTCGATCAACCTGCTGATCACCTCCACGGTGTGGCGCCAGGATCACAATGGGTTCACACATCAGGATCCCGGTTTCCTCGACCTGGTGGTCAACAAGAGTGCGGACGTTTGCCGCATCTACCTCCCGCCTGACGCCAATACGCTGCTCAGCGTAGCCAATCATTGCCTCAAGAGCACGGGTTACATCAACGTGATTGTCTCGGACAAACAGAAGCATCTGCAGTACATGAACATGGACGAGGCAATCGCTCACTGCACCAAGGGCGTGGGCATCTGGAGGAAGGCCAGCAACGACGAAGGCTCTGAACCGGATGTTGTGATGGCTTGTGCCGGCGACATTCCCACAAAGGAGGCGCTGGCGGCGGTGATGCTGCTGCGCCAACACTTCCCAAAACTCAAGATCCGTTTCGTCAACGTTGTGGATCTTTACAGGCTCGTTCCATCGACCGAGCATCCACATGGACTCACGGACAGGGACTTTGACAGCCTCTTCACCCAGGACAAACCGATTATCTTCGCCTTCCATGGGTATCCATGGTTGATCCACCGGCTTACCTATCGGCGAACCAATCATAAGAACCTGCACGTGCGCGGCTACAAAGAAAAAGGAAACATCAACACGCCCCTCGATCTGGCTATCAAGAACGAGATCGATCGCTTTAGCCTCGCAATCGATGTCATTGACCGGGTTCCCTCTCTGCAAACGACAGGCGCGCACGCAAAAGAACAACTGCGCAACACACAGATCGAATGTCAGAACTACGCCTACGAGCACGGCGTGGATAAGCCGGAAGCTGATCAATGGACGTGGGCGGGCTGAAGCACGCCCGGCACGTCATTCTCGTAAAAGCAGGACTACGTCGGTCATGGAATCCGACTCTGAAGCGAGGATCTCGCGGATATTGCACTGGAAGCAGCGATCAATGGTGGTTCGCGAGAACCCGCCAGGCACCAGGCACCCCACCGAAGACAGGCCAACCCGGAAAGGACTGTTCCCATGAGCACCACACGCGCCATCTCCCCCGGAGCAAAGACGACAAAAGAGGCGACACTGCCAAAACACTACGGATGTGGACCCATTCCTTTCACGGGTGCGGACGGGCTCTACGACCGCCATTTGCTTTTCGACAATGTAGCGGATCTCACGACGGCCGGCGCCCGGCAGCGCTACGAAGCTTTTGCTCGTTCTGTGCGCGACGTTCTCTCGCAGCGGTGGATACTCACAGAGAAAACATACGAATCTGAGAACCCCAAGCGCGCCTATTACCTCTCAATGGAATTTCTCCTTGGCCGCTCGTTAGCTAACAATCTCACCAACCTTCTGCTTGATCAGCTTGCGGCCCAATCAGCAAAGGGAAAAAATATTGACTGGCTCTCGCTGCTCGAGCAGGAGCCAGACGCCGGCCTGGGAAACGGCGGACTTGGCCGGCTAGCAGCGTGCTTCCTTGACTCCATGGCTACATTGCAACTCCCTGCCATGGGTTACGGCCTGCGCTACGAGTACGGCATCTTCCGGCAATCCATCCGGGACGGATGGCAGCACGAAGAAGGCGATAACTGGTTGCGCAATGCAGACCCCTGGGAGGTGGCCCGCCCCAATGAAGCGGTCCAGGTGAAGTTGAATTGCTCACTCGAATTGCATGGAGGATCGTTTCGCGTAATATCGGGACGACCTTCCACGTTGCTTGGCATTCCTTATGACCGGCCCATCGTGGGTTACGGCGGCAAGACAATTAATACTCTGCGACTCTGGGCCGCGTCCGCGCCCAACAACTTCGACTTTCAGGAGTTCAGCAGCGGCGACTTCGCCGGCGCGCTGACCGACAAGCTTGCGGCCGAGTCTCTGACGCGTGTTCTCTATCCCGACGACTCAACCGCCAAGGGAAAAGGACTGCGATTGCTGCAGGAGTATTTCCTCGTAGCGTGCTCGCTGGCCGATCTCGTCCGGCGCTTTCGGCACGACAATTCCAATTGGAGTGGGCTTGCAGACAAAGTCGCCATCCAGCTCAACGACACGCACCCGGCCCTCGCGGTACCAGAGTTGATGCGGATCTTGCTCGACGACGCACATCTCGAATGGGACCAGGCCTGGGGCATCACGCAAAAGGCTCTCGCCTACACCAACCACACTCTGCTGCCCGAAGCTCTCGAAAAGTGGCCGCTGGCGTGGTTCGAAATGGTGCTCCCTCGCCAATTGGAGATCATTCTGGAGATCAACCGGCGTCATTTGTTGGACGTAAGAAATCGCTTCCCGCGGGACGAGGCGAGGATCGAACGCGTCAGCCTGATCGAAGAAGGCCCTGAACGCAACATCCGCATGGCGAACCTGGCCATCGTTGGCTCGCACAGCACAAACGGCGTGGCCGCGATTCACTCAGAACTTTTGCGGACAATGACGGTCAAGGAGCTGGCCGAGCAGTTTCCAGAGCGTTTCAATAACAAGACCAACGGTGTTACGCCGCGGCGCTGGTTGCTGCTCGCGAACCCTGCGCTTGCTCACACCATCACCGAGGCGATTGGCGATGCCTGGATCACCGACCTCGATCAGCTCAGGCACCTCACGCCGCTCGCGCAGGATAGTGCCTTTCAGAATGCCGTGCTCAAGGCCAAGCGCGAAGCCAAATCGGAATTTGCCAACTGGCTCAAGGCCACCTCTGGCCTGGTGGTTGACCCCAACAGCATCTTTGACGCCCACGTGAAACGCATTCACGAGTACAAGCGGCAGCTTCTCAACGTATTGCGCATCGCGGTGCTCTACAACCGGATCCGCGAGAACCCTAACGCCGAGATGACGCCACGCACATTCTTCTTCGCCGGAAAGGCTGCGCCTGCCTATCGCCTGGCCAAGTTGATTATCAAGTTAATCAACAACCTCGCGGGCGCCATTGATGGAGATCCACTAGTGCGAGGGCGTCTCAAGGTGGTATTCCTGCCCGAATACTGCGTTTCGATGGCAGAACATCTGATCCCGGCCAGCGACGTTTCCAATCAGATCTCTACCGCCGGCTACGAGGCAAGTGGCACGAGCAACATGAAGTTCATGATGAATGGCGCGCTCACAATCGGGACTCATGATGGAGCGACCATCGAAATGGCTCAAGAGGCTGGCGAGGAAAACTTCTACCTGTTTGGATTGACAGCGCAGCAGGTAGTCGACACGCGCCCGTGGTACAGTCCGCGGTGGCATTACGAAAACGAGCCCGAAACTCGCGCGGCGCTCGATCTTATCTTCTCTGACTATCTCAGCCGCAATGAGCTGGGTGCTTTCACGCCCTTGTATGACACGCTTCTCACCAACGGCGACAACTACATGCACCTCGCCGACTTGCAGTCTTACCTGGACGCAGACGCACGGCTGCTCGAGCTATACGCGCATCCGCACGAATGGGCCCGCAAGGCTGTGTTGAACATCGCCAGCTCCGGGAAGTTTTCGAGTGATCGGACGATCAAGCAGTACGCAGCGGAGATATGGAAGGTGGCTCCATGTCCGGTGCCTTAGCTGGGAAAGTGCAAGAAGTTTCTCGGCAGGTCGGGCCTTCTTCCGCGAGTATCGGGCAAAGCGCTCCCATCGGCGCGACCGTCAGCAATGGCGGCGTGAATTTCAGTCTGTACTCTCGCGATGCTTCAAAGATCGAGTTGCTGCTATTCGACCGCGATAATGACCGACTGCCCGCGCGCGTAATCACGTTGGATCCGTCGCTTCACCGCGATTATCACTACTGGCATGTATTCGTTCCGGGTCTGCAACCGGGCCAGATCTATGCATATCGAGTTCACGGGCCGCATGACCCTGCTCAAGGGCTGCGCTTTGATGCAACCAAAGTGCTGCTCGATCCCTACGGCCGTGCCGTCGCTGTTCCTCAGAACTACTGCCGCGAGTCGGCCAAGGGAATCGGCGACAACGCCGCAAGCGCGATGAAAAGCGTCGTGGTCGATCCGCGATTGTATGACTGGGAGGGAGATGTCCCGCTCCGGCGTCCCTCGTCGCAGACCATCGTCTACGAAATGCATGTCAAGGGATTCACGCGGCATCCGAGTTCCGGAGTCGCAGAAAATATTCGTGGCACATTCCGCGGCCTCATCGAGAAGATTCCCTATCTTCAGGACCTTGGCATTCCCGCTGTCGAACTTCTTCCCGTCTTTCAGTTCGATTCGCAGGATTGCCCGAAGGGGCTGGTTAACTATTGGGGATACGCCCCAGTGTCGTTCTTCGCTCCGCACCACGCCTACAGTTCCCGCCAAGATCCTCTGGGCGCAGTGGATGAGTTTCGCGACATGGTCAAGGCGCTGCACCGCGCAGGAATCGAGGTCATTCTCGACGTCGTCTTCAATCACACAGCTGAAGGAAACGAAAACGGCCCAACCCTCTGCCTGCGTGGAATCGACAACGCCGCATACTATTTTATCGAGCAGGACCGATCCAAATATTCGAACTACAGCGGCACAGGAAACACTCTCAATGCCAACCATCCGATCGTCCGCCGCATGATTGTGGACAGCCTTCGCTATTGGGTGGAAGAGATGCATGTGGATGGTTTCCGTTTCGATCTGGCATCGATCTTCGCGCGCGATTCAGACGGGAATGCGATGTCCAACCCGCCGGTCCTTTGGGACATTGAGTCCGATCCGGTTCTCGACGGCACAAAGATCATTGCCGAAGCCTGGGACGCAGCTGGGCTATATCAGGTCGGCAATTTCATCGGAGATAGCTGGAAAGAGTGGAACGGCTGCTTTCGCGATGATGTACGGAGTCTCTTTCGTGGTGACAATGGCGCATTGCCGCGCTTCGCCGACCGCTTTATCGGCAGTCACGATCTCTTTGGCCACGAGCAACGCGAAGCGGAACAGAGTGTGAACTTCATTGACTGTCACGATGGGTTCACGCTCAACGACCTCGTCTCTTACAACCACAAACATAATGACGCCAATCAGGAGGGTAACCGCGACGGCGGCGATGACAATCGAAGCTGGAACTGTGGCATCGAGGGCCCGACCACTGATCCTGAAATTGAGCGCCTCCGATCCCGCCAGGCAAAGAATTTCATGACCGTCGTTCTGCTCTCGCTCGGCCTTCCCATGTTTCAGATGGGCGACGAAGTCCTGCGGACGCAGCACGGCAACAACAACGCCTACTGCCAGGACAACGAACAGAATTGGCTCGACTGGTCCCTGCTCGACAAGCACGCCGCGATGCATCGTTTTGTGAAGCTGATACTCGCACGACGGATCTTGCGAGACCCCAGTCCGGAACGTCAGCGGATGCCCTTGATTCAGTTAATTCGCGAGGGGGTCAAGGGCTGGCACGGGGTAAAGCTCAACCAGCCCGACTGGGGCGAATATTCCCACAGTGTCGCACTCAGCGCTGAGCTGAAAAAAGCAGGCCTGCTTGCCTACGTCATCTTCAATGCCTATTGGGAGCCGCTTGATTTCGAACTTCCGCCCGTAGAAGTGGGGGGCGGCTCATGGAGGCGATGGATCGACACATTTCGCGAATCGCCTGAAGACATCGTTCCGTGGCTGGAAGCACCGATCGTTCCCGGAAAAACCTATCGTGCCGGTCCCCGTTCCATGATCGTCCTTTGGGCAAGCGTTGGTGAACAGCTCCTGACATCGAACGAGGACATATAGCCGCAGAAACAAGGATTGCGTTCTAAACACTTGCAGACAGCTTCATTTGCCGCCCTTATGAAACGCTGTTGTGTACTGAGCACCCGGACTTTAGGTGTAAGTCCCGCGGAATGTGGGCACGGGTCGCCCGGACCATAAACCCAAGGTCCCCTCTTTAAAAATTCAGGCTGCTATGTCATGTACATGCTTGACTGCGTCTCAAAAGTTGTTTCATGATACGTCACAAGTTTGGCCCGACGGCGAGAGTGTGCCGGGCCTTGTCACCATTTCCAGTTAGACACCGCAAGTAGGTTTTGCGCAAGGGCCCCCGGGACTTCTTTCTTGCCGGCGCGGGCGCAAGTCAATATCGGATCATAGTGTTCCGCGTCGCCTTATGAGGCGTCGCTATGTCCATTAGGAGCAAACTAAAGGGCCTAGTTCACCAGGAGTTGTTCTTCCTGGAACCGTCAGCCAAACAAACTTTCAAGTACGCTGTTGCCGATGAAAGTTTGCGCAAGGCTTTTAGTCAACACAACCACCCGCTAGGCTCGAATCTGAAGTTCAGAAGCAGGGGGCATCGAAAGTGGAAGCTCGCGGACGGGAAGAACGTGTACCTGGTGAAGGACTCGGACGACCACCTTACCGTTCTTCAAGAAAAGCATCCGTGGTTATGCAACGTTCTTGAATACATCCTTTATGAGGCGAAGCCCGAATATTACACGCTGCGCTGGCGCTCGAATCAGGCTCGTTTGCAAAGGATATGGGCATTCAAGAAGCGATGGGTCGATCACCCGCAAAAGCTGCTTGTCAACATTGGCGCGGGATCATGGTACGTCCGCGACTGGAAAGTGCTGGAATATCGCGGACATTGGTACGACTACTACGCCCCATCTTTCATTGATTTCGCGCATGACCTGACGAGCAACCGCCAATTTCCATTCGCAGATGGTTCGGTGGATTTGTTTTATTCCGAGCACGTCATTGAACATTTGAAAGATGAATGGTGCAAGCACATATTCCGGGAAGCCCACCGCTCTCTCAAGAGCGACGGCGGCTTTCGGATTGTCGTGCCCGATGCAGACTTGATTTATGACCGGTTGCTGCAGCGAGACACAGACTTCTTTAAGAGTTGGATGGAACGTGACGACGCCAGCATCTCAGAGGCATTTAGAACCCTTGTCGGTCAGGCTCGAAGCGCTTTTGACGAAGGCGACTTCGCACGGAGGCTGAACGAAATGCCGAAAGTTGACTTCCTCAATTGGTGCAAGCAAGGCCTGGAATACGATTGGAAGCGTTCGGGCGAACATATCAACTGGTTCAATTTCGAGAAACTGTCGCGCATGCTTGAGGAGGCAGGTTTCTGTAACATTCGCCGTTGTGAGGCGCAGCAGAGCCGATTTGCTGAAGCGAAGGGTCTGGGGTTTGATACCAGGCCCTGGTATTCCCTTCACGTGGATTGCTTGAAGAATTGGCCGAGTTCGCAATGAACCCGGCCCTTGAGCGGTCGGCTTGAGTTGATTAACAGTTAGAATTCTCGAGCGCGATGGCACGAGGAAAGAGGATGTTGTTTTCCAGATGGATATGTTGGTGGAGGTCCTGCTCGAATTCCCTCAGACCGTCATAAAACGCGTGAAAGGTGGGGCAGGCATCCTTTGGACAGGTGAAATTTACGCTCAGACGTCGGATTTCGCCAATCAAATTGCCCGCAGCATCGTGCTCCTGCGTCATCATCGCGATCGGATTGGCAACCGTTCCGAAGCAGCTATGGGGCTTGGGAGTTCCACTGGACACGGATTTCTCGAGACCAGCAATATACGGAAAAAGAATTTCTTCTTCCTTCGCCAGGTGTTGCGTGAGCTCTTCGTCTAATTGCATGAGAGTTGTGGCGATCACTTGGAGCTCTGTTTTCGTTGAGCCGTGGCGGTTGACAACTTTTTGAGCCAACAGCGCCAGCCTCGGCAGTTCTCGTTTCACATACACGTGGTGTGTGGCAACGATATGCGAGGTCAGGCTCTCTAATGATTTCTCAATCCAGTTTTCGACCTGAATACCGCGCTTGTTTTCCGCGGCTTCCAGCGCAGCAAGAACCGCGGCGATTTCGAGGTTTCCGGCAGCGCAAGCCTCGGCAAGTGGCTTGCGGCCCCCGCAACAGTAGTCGATTCCAAATTGTTCGAATACCCGTATTGCAGTCGGCTGTTCCAGTGCGATTTCGCGAACGGTTTGTGTGGTTGCAGTCATTTCGATGTCCTTTAAACACAGCATAGAGAGATCGCTATATTCACCACAGCGACTTTTGTCACTCGGGGTTCAATAAAAAGAAGACCGCAACGCTCGGAGCCTTCTGTTCCTAACTGCGGCCACTGTCAGGCGCCTTGAAGAACATGAAGTGTTGTCGCTGTTTTCAACTGGGGTGCCGGCTGCACGTAGCCCCTTGGAACATAGGAGCAGCACGGCTCCTCGGCGTGGGGATTTCCGGTCAAAGCGTATGCGCGAGCTCGCGATCCTCCACAGATCTCTTTGAATTCGCACGAACCGCACTTTCCCTCAAGCTTCGATGTATCCCGCAAGTCACGAAACAACGGGGAGTCACGATAGATCGCCGTCAATTCCTGCTCACGGACATTGCCGGCCGCCAGAGGAAGAAAGCCGCTGGGGAACACTTCCCCTTTGTGCGAGATGAAAATGAATCCCTTGCCGTCGTTCAGACCGCGCGGGGCTCGCCCAATCGCATCGACAGTCCGCTCGTGCGGTGAGACGAAGTCGATTCCCAGCTTCCGTTCAGTAACCCGCTGCTGTAATAGATAGCGCCGGTAATGTTGGGCCTCCGTCGTTTTAATGTCAAAGGTCGCGGTTTTGGACAGACTGTAAATTTTCGCAAAGACGGATTCGAATTCTTCCGCGCCCAAAAGATCGTTCAACTTGCCTCGACCAGTGGGAACGAGGAAGAAGACACTCCAAAGAGTTATCTTCAGCTTTTCCATCAAGGCCACGATGCTATCAATTTCACCGATATTTCTCCGGCTGAACGTCGTATTGATCTGCACCGGCAGACCAATCTCATTTGCCCAACGAACCGCGTCGAGCGTACGAGCAAACGACCCACTCATGCCACGGAAAGCGTCGTGCGTCTCAGGACTGGCACCGTCCATGCTCACGGCAAGCCTGGCAAGACCAGCCTCTTTGAGTCTCACAATCACATCTTTCGTCAGCAAAGGGGTGGCGCTCGGCGTCAATGAAACTCTGACGCCTACGCTGCGGGCATGACCGATCAACTCGAAAAGATCGGGCCGCTTAATCGGATCGCCTCCCGTCAACACAAACACTGGAACCTTCAATGCAGCGATCTGGTCGATCAGATCTTTGCCCTCATCCGTGCTCAGTTCCATGGGATTGCGGTCCGGCTGCGCAGAAGCGCGACAGTGTACACAGGCGAGGTCGCAAGCCTGGGTCACTTCCCAGATGGCGATGAATGGCCGTTCGTTGAAGTCGGTTGTGTTGATCTGAGGGTTCATGAATCGATGAGACAGCGCGGACCAGGAAGGATGCAGTGACAAAAGTCCCAGGCTGATAAAATTCCGGGGTGACCACTGAACGCACCGATCTCGCTGCCGCCCTCGGGAAAACTGCGCTTTTGTCGAGCCTCACGCCGGCAGAGTTGAAGACGCTGGCCTCGAGAACAGTTCGCAAGCTATTCACTGCTGGAGAATTGCTCTTCTCCGAAGGCGAGCCCTGCAATGGCCTGCACATTATTGCTCAGGGCAAAGTCCGCATTTTCAAGACCTCAATGAGCGGCCGCGAGCAGGTTCTCGCGCTAAACGTTCCAGGGGAGTCCGTCGCGGAATTGCCTGTCTTTGACGGCGGCCCCTTTCCGGCTTCCGCCGTCGCCATCGAGAATGCAGAAATTGCATTTATCTCGCGGCGCGATTTTCAGGCGTATTGCATCGAGCATCCTGAAGTCGCGCTCAAAGTGCTCCAGGTGGTTGGAGGCCGCCTGCGACGCCTGGTGGGCATTATCGAGGAATTATCGTTCACTACGATTCGCCAACGCTTGATCTCCGCACTCCTTAAACTGGCCCAAAGCGAAGGTCGGAAGGGCCCCCTCGGAATTGAGTTTCAACTGCCCGCGACCCACCAGGAACTTGCCAACCAACTCGGAACGGTCCGCGAGTTGGTCTCGCGCAATCTCATGCGCCTGCAGGCCGAGGGGCTGCTCGACGTGGACGCAAGGCAGATCGTCGTAAAGGATCTGGACGGGTTGAAGGCTCTACTCGAAACCTCGTCATAGACCTTTTCAACCCCGAGTGACATAAGTTACTGATCAACTCTTCCTTAACCGTTACGGTCGAAAGTGGAGAGTGATCATGTCTACCGCAACTCAGTCTATTCGCGAGATCGTCACCAGGCAGCCATCCGCAGCCGGCATCTTTCATCGATTCGACATCAATCTCTGCCTGCAAGGAGACTTATCGCTCGAAGGCGCGTGCCAGGAACTGCAACTCTCCGTCGATCAAGTTCTCGAGAAACTTGCCGATGCGGAGGTTCGGGAACGTGGCGGCGAAGCATTGGATCCCGCAAATCTTTCCCTTGGCAGGCTAATCCCACACATCGTTCGCGTTCATCACCACCGTGTTCGCAGAGACCTTCCGAGACTCGCGGAGATGGCCTTGACGGTGTCGGCGAAACGCAGCGATCGGGCGCCCGAACTCAAAACAATTGCTGAACTCTTAGAAACCCTTCGCGCGGAAATGTATGCGCATATTCTGAAGGAAGAACAAGTCCTTTTTCCATTCATCACCCAAATGGATCAGGAATCGATCGTTGCTTATCCCGCTGCGCACGCCTGCTTCGTTTCGGTGACGCACCCCATCTTCATGATGGAACAGGAGCACGAATCTGCCGACAACATTATGGCGGAGTTGATTCGTCTCACAAATCATTTTGAGCCGCCTTCGTGGGCATGCGCGACGCATATCGCGCTCTTTTCAGGCCTTCGCGAATTCGAGTCAGACCACAGACTGCACGTCCATCTCGAGAACGACATTCTGTTTCCTCGCGCGATTCAATTGGAAGAAAAACTAAAGTCAAGGGGTTAGCCATGGCTACAGTTCTGATATTTGATCAAGCTGCAATCAGTTCCGGGGTCAGTGAGAATGCAATAATCAACGCTCGCGAACGCCAGAAGAGTCTCATGCTTCGCGTCTGGATCGTCAGCGGCCTGTTCTTCATGGCTTTGCCCGGGACGCTGTTGGGATTCTCAAACCTGATGGCGATCAGTGCTAATCACGGGCTCGGCACGTTGCCCGCGGCATGGATGGAAGGACACGGCCACGCTCAAATGTTTGGCTGGATCGGCAGTTTCATTCTTGGAATAGGCTTCTATTCACAACCCACGCACGGCCGCTTGGCCACTCGTCTGCCTCAGTTCTGTTACCTCCTATGGACATCCGGCGTCGCGATGCGCTGGTTCGCAAACATTTATGGATGGCAATGGCGCACGCTTCTCCCACTTTCTGCGGGATTCGAGCTTGTCGCGGTGATTCTGTTTCTCTACGCAGCTTCTCACCATAAGCGATCGGCATCAATTCAGGGCGACAGGACGAAGACTCCCATGGAACTCTGGATGGTTTCCGTACTCATCGGAACCGCAGGCCTCGCATCCGCCGTAATCTTCAACTTTGTCGAATGTGTTCGATTGGGCCTGCAGGGCGGTCTTCGATCTTTGCCACACTCTCTTGATCAGAAATACCTCGTATTGCTCGGATGGGGGTTCGTCGTTCCCGTGGTCTGGGGATTCTCTGCGCGATGGTTGCCATCTTTTCTGCGCATCTCAGAGCCTAATGTTCGTTTGTTTCGCGCGGCTTTATGCCTCGATGTAGCAGGTGTGCTGTTTGGAATCGCTGGTTTGCCGAAGCCCGCGACGATCTTGTTTGCCTTTGGCGCAGTTGCAATAGGAGTAGCGCTGCGTTTCGCAGAGAGATCTCATGGGCGTGCCATTACCCAAGGCATTCATCCCAGTTTTTCAACCTTTGCGCGTTTGCCGTATGCGTGGCTCGTCGTCGCTGCGTTGATGAGTGTGTGGGCTGCACTTGCCGATGTACACGGCGGTATCTGGGGTGCATCCCGTCACGCGCTCACAGTTGGATTCGCAGCAACCATGGTGTTCGCAATCGGGCCGCGCATTCTGCCCCACTTCGCCGGTGTCCAGAAACTCTTCAGCAAGCGCCTCATGTTTCTAAGCCTGCTATGTCTCCAGACCGGATGTCTTCTGCGCGTTTCTTCTGAGCCTCTCGCCTATGAGGGATTGGTCTCGTTTGCCTGGAGAGTGCTACCTGTTTCAGGAATGGTGGAACTTTCTGGAGTACTGATCTTCGCGATCAACCTGGCGCTCACATTTCTGGTGGGCCGCTCAGCATTCGCCTCGGACGTCGCCAGCCAGCGAGCGATTGTGTGATTGCATGATCAGCGCTTCACTCAGGCCCGCTGGTCTCGTCGCCAGGGTGTGCCCAATCGTAGGTCGTACCCAACCAGGATCTCCGCCCCGGATTCGCATCCTCAAGATGAGGAAGGAGCGCCCATATTCCAATCAGCGCCAGGCCCACGAGGTTCGGAAATAACAAAGGAGCCATTGGAGGAGCGCCATTTACCAGCCTGTCGAAAAGGCTGGAACCCGGTCCGACAAGATTGGCCTGGATGTGAAACCAGAATCCCAGTACGCCGACCAGGGCCTGCGTCAGCATAACGATCAGGCAAACATCCATAAATCGCCGCGTCACGGTAAGTACGAGAGGAACGATCAGAAAGCCGGTTGCAAGCGCTGATGAGATGACGGGGATCCATTCAGTCTTTGCAAAGAATCCATTCGACGCATGATCGGTCAACGACAACACGAAGTTTCCGAAGAAGCCGCCCAGCGACAGGAAAATTACCCATCGCGCCCACTCCGCGGTGCGCGCGCCTACCATTCGATTCATCAAAAGTAAGAACCCAAGGCCGGTATACGACAGGGGTGCCGCAAATGGCGCCGCATACGTAAGGCTCTTCAGTGTTCGATCGAGAAAGAATCGGCTCTCCAGGTGATAGAGAACGCCACCCAATCCAACCAGGACAGAAAGCCAGCCAACCAAATAGCCAATGTCGCGCCACGGCGCTAAGACGCGCCACATCCATCGAAGAACAATCGTGACAGCCAGGACCACCGGCGCCCCGATGGAGAAGTAGAGAGGGATGTACTCCGCGGCTTTCCGGAAATGATTCACCGAGTGGGCGATGTAAATATCCGCAGCAAGGATCGCCAGATTCGTGGTCACAAAGAGCTCAATCCAAAGCTGAGGATCGTGCGCCCATCGCATCCGCCTGTCTGCGACGACACTCTGCAACCGCAGCAGGATTTTACTTGTGGGCATGCTCCCTCCGCAGTTCGTCGGCCTGGTGCTGCAACTCGACAGTCTTCGATAGCAGTTCGTAGTTCCCATGCCACTGCACAAAGTCGGCGCCGCCCATGAACGCTCCGTGCTTCGATGTGCGACCGTCGTAGTGCCAGAGATTGAAATACGTAAAGTCGATCGTGTGCGTGAATGGCGGTCCTGAGAGGCTGCCATCCTTGCGCAGGTCATCCACGATCGCCTTGGCAGCGGTAACCCTGGCGTTGGTGCTCTGCACAACTTCCTCGCCCTGGCTGTAAACGCGGTCGACCACCGCCTGCGAGTGGCATTGAGTACATACCTGCTTCATATTGAACTGGGCCTGCATGTAGTTCGGTCGATGAGTTGTGATTGCGTCCGCAAGGTACCAGCCGAGCCGGTCAGACGGGTTGTGCGTGACCTTGAGGCCATTGATGCCGCTCAGATGGCACGTGGCGCAGGTGGGTACAAACATGTCGCGCGTCGTTAGCTTTCGCGGATCTGCGCTAAGGTTGAGCAGATTTCGCTGCGCCGCGAACATGATCCCATGTTTTGACTCGTTGTAAATCTCGATCTGCGAGTGATCGGGGCCCATGTGGCACTGACCGCATGTGCTTGGCAGGCGCGCGAGTTCAACGGAACTCGTATGCCGGGAATGGCATTGCGTACAGCTCCCAATCGTTCCGTCATCGTTGGGCTTTCCTACAGCGTGGCACTGTTCGCAACCGGACGTGGCTGCAGGATGCCCTTCTGGAAGCACCAGCGGATTCGGTGGACGCTTCGTTCCGCCTGGCTGGAACTGCTCGCTGAAGGAGACTTGCTCTGCACTCAGGCTTTTTTCACCGTGAACGGCGGCCCAACTTGGAGCTGCATGGCGACTACGCAAGAATTCCTGGTAGACGCCTTCGTGACAGGAGCGGCAATTGCCAGCTGTCAGATGCGGGCTGATCACGAAGCCGTGATGATCGACTTTTTGTTGGCCTGTGGCAGGTTGGTGACAGTCAAGGCAATTGACGCCCTTCTTCGCGTGAGCAGACATTTCGTATTCGTGAACGACCGAATATTGCAGCCGTGCGTGACATTCGGCGCACTTTCCCGACGCCCGGACAAAATCGGCTGTCGGCTGCTGGGTTTCGACTGTAGGGCGCGCCCGATTCACGAGAAAACCGGCAAGAATAAGCGCAAACGCGATGACGACGGCCAGGAACACGGAACGGAACGACATGCTGTGCAACCTCCGGGAGAATTTGGCCGGCTGTGCCCCGCTTAACAACGGCGTATTTCCCTCATTCGAAGGGGCCTTGGCAACTTTAGCAGGAATCGCGGACGATCCGCACCAACTGATCGGTGAAATCTTGCGCCCCTCCAAGCTGGACTTTTCATGCCGGGCTTGTACCGAAATAAGGTGATTTAAATCACATTCAGATCCCTTCCTTGCTGGGACACTTTGATTCGAGAAACGAATTGTTTGTCACGAAATTGTGACTTATGTCCCTGCATTCGGTTCGCGAAGTCGATAACTTGACTTCATTGCAGCCACCTCCGGAGACGGATCAGGGCTCGCTCTGCAGTTCATTCTTCATTTAAGGAAGGCTCATGTCCTACAAACGTTATTGGGTGGCCTTAGCCATCGTCATTCTTGGATCGTTTGCCGTGCTTGGCAGTGTCGGGCGGAAGATGATCAGCGAAGCTCCTCCCATCCCCGATGTCTACACGACAGGCGGACAGCTTCTCTTCACTGGAAGTTCCATCACCGATGGGCAGGGAGTCTGGCAGTCGATTGGCGGACAGGAGATCGGGACTGTCTGGGGTCACGGAGCCTATGTCGCACCGGACTGGAGCGCCGATTGGCTGCATCGTGAATCGGAGATTCTCTTGAATGCCTGGGCGGTGAAAACTGGGGCGGCGAGTTTTGCTGCACTTGGACCCGACCAACAGGCCATCTTCAAGGCCCGTCTGATTCGCGAAATGCGCACCAATACTTACGATGCTTCGCGCAATCGCGTCACGTTAAGCGCCGACCGCGCTGCGGCATTCGAGCAGTTGCGCGCTTACTATACCGACGTGTTTGCAACGGGCCGGTCAGCGTATGCCATTCCGAGCGGTGCCTTGACCAACGCTGCAAAGCAACATCAACTTGCCGAGTTTTTCTGGTGGACGTCATGGGCCGCAAGCACGAATCGTCCTGGCTCCGAAGCTACCTATACGAACAATTGGCCTCACGAGCCGCTGGTTGCCAACGGTCCGACATCGGGCGCCGTGCTCTGGACGGTCTTGAGCTTCATCGGCTTGCTCGCCGGCATCGGGGGCCTCGTCTGGTGGTACGCCTCGCAGGAGAAGGAACTGGTACACGGTCCTTATTCTGAACAGGATCCTTTTCTCGGATTCAAGCCGACTCCGTCTCAACGCGCCACGTTGAAGTATTTTTTCGTTGTGGTGATTCTGTGGGGCGTTCAGATTTTGATGGGCATTGTGACGGCGCACTACGGCGTTGAAGGCCAAGGCTTCTACGGATTCCACTTGGATAAGTACCTGCCTTACGCAGTGACTCGGACATGGCACCTGCAGATCGCAATTTTTTGGATTGCAACATCGTGGCTGGCTACCGGTCTGTTTGTCGGCCCCGCGGTAAGCGGGCATGAGCCTAAATATCAGCGCCTTGGCGTTAACGCGCTTTTCGGCGCATTGATCCTCGTCGTTGGCGGATCTCTCGCCGGAGAATGGCTCGGAATCCAGCAGCGCCTTGGCAACGCGTGGTTTTGGCTCGGCGCCCAGGGTTACGAATACGTCGATCTGGGAAGGCTCTGGCAAATCCTGCTATTCGTAGGCCTGGTCCTGTGGCTCGTGATGATGGTGGCGTCGCTCAAGCCGGCATTGGTTCGCAAGAGCGAGGACCGCTCGTTGTTGAGTCTCTTTCTAATATCGAGTATCGCGATACCGCTGTTCTATTCTGCCGGACTGATGTATGGGCAGCGCAGCCACCTGGTCACCGCCGAGTACTGGCGCTGGTGGGTAGTTCATCTTTGGGTTGAGGGATTTTTTGAAGTTTTCGCCACTGTCGTCATCGGATTTCTGTTCACTCGCCTCAAATTGATCGAGATCCGCACGGCAACCAAAGCAGCTTTGTTCTCGACTACGATCTTCTTGTCGGGTGGAATCATTGGGACGTTTCACCACCTCTACTTCGCTGGTGCGACTCCCGCAGTGATTGGTCTGGGTGCAATCTTCAGTGCGTTTGAAGTTGTGCCGCTCACTTTGATCGGCTACGAAGCATGGGAGAATATCCGGCTTGCACAGCCGACGAAAAAGACACCCTGGATCGCGAACTACAAGTGGCCCATCTACTTCTTCGTCGCAGTCGCCTTTTGGAACCTGGTGGGCGCCGGTCTGTTCGGCTTCCTCATCAATCCACCCGTTGCCTTGTACTACATGCAGGGCTTGAACCTGACCCCGGTCCATGGGCACACTGCCTTGTTTGGCGTGTATGGGATGCTGGGTCTAGGCTTGACGCTCTTCTGCTTGCGCGCGCTGATGCCGGGCCGCAAGTGGAAGGAGGGACCGCTGAAGCTGTCGTTCTGGTCACTGAATCTGGGCCTGATCTTCATGGTCATCCTCAGCATGTTGCCGGTAGGGATTCTGCAAGCATGGGCGTCGATGGAACGAGGCACGTGGTATGCCCGGTCTTCAGAATTCATGCAGTCGGGAACAATGCAATCGCTGCGTTGGATGCGCGTTCCCGGAGACATTCTCTTCGCGATCGGGGCTGCTTTGTTCGCATGGTTCGTCTTTGGCCTCCTGACCGGACATTCACTCGACGGCACGGCGGCTTCAGGCCGAAGCACGAAAGCAGAACTTAAGGAGGAAGAGCAAGAAGTCGCCCTCGCAGGTCGCTGAGCAGTTCGCTAAATATCCTTGCGGCGTCTTTGATTGGTTCGCACCAGCAAAGACGCCGCAATCACCTCGCCAACACGGGAAGGCAGATCGTCGCTAGCTACCGCCGATCTCCCAAATCTTCATTATTTAAAGCACGGTGTAACTTAAGTCGCTGCCTCCACGAACAAAACTTCCTATTCTCGAAATGTAAGGCAGACGGAGTAGATTCAACATGCCAACTAACCAACATTCGCAAATATCAACACTTCAATCCACTCATGGTTCATCTTCATGGAAATCGATCGGCCGGATGGTTCTGCTGACGATTCTCGGATTTGTCTGTGCTCAATGCATCCCCGAGGCCAATGCGCAATCCGGATTCTTCACCTCGTGGGAACGACGCGTCAACAAGACTGTGGCTCAGCAGCCAGCCTGGCCAGTTCCAGTAGTGACACCATCGTCAGGTCTTGTACAGCTCGCACGTTTTGACGCGGTTCGACAGATCACGTCCACTCACACTGAGACTTGGATCTATGGGAACAGCAAGGGCTTCGACCTCATTCCCTGGTACAAGACGGAAGTAGATATCACGCTACCCTCATATATTGAACACAACAGTAAAGCGCGGGACGGTGCAGGTGACTGGCTGATGCTGGTCAAGTATCGATTTCTTGCAGCCGGTCCAAAACACGGCAATTATTCCCTGAGCGCGTCATTGAATGGCACGGTGCCCACGGGCAGTTACAAGAATGGCAGTTCGGACGGTTCTGTAGCGCCGACCCTCTACGGTGGCAAGGGATTTGGGCGCTTCGACGCACAATCCAGCCTGGCGATAACGTTGCCGACGGGACATACGGCCAGGTCGGGCAGGCCCATCGCATGGAATTCCGTGGCGCAGTATCGAGCGACGCGGCTCATCTGGCCGGAACTGGAGTTTAACTCAACCTTTTATCGTGGCGGACCGAACGACGGCCGAATTCAGGCCTTTGTAACACCCGGGGTCATGATCAGCAAGATCAAGTTCAGCCGGGAATCAAACAACCGCCTTGCTCTTATCTTCGGAGGCGGCATCCAGATTGCGACCTCCGAGTTTCATAGTTATAACCACGCCATCATCGCAACGGGGCGGATCTCGTTCTAAGGCAACGCAGGCCGCTTAGCCATGTTTGGACTAGCCGGGTCAGAGCTTCAACTCTACCCATGACTCCACAATCTCGGCGGCGTATCTGGGACCGAATATAAAGCCGCTCACACTTTAGGCACTGCAGATTTTAGGATTTATCGGCTGTCACTGCGGATCCCTACGTCTCCCGTGCGCTATGGACGCAGAAGGAGATCCGAACCAGAGGGTTAGTGCATCGGCAAGTCCCACCTGGGTTTGATCTCCCACCCAAGCCACATATCCGTCTGGTCGAATTAACACTGCGCGTGGAGCGGTGACGGTCCCGATCGCCGGAAGCTCCCACGGACCGGTGTACACGGCGTCAATCTGCGGAACTCGATCTGCCCACCGTGTGATGTCGAAGCTTCCACGCTTGCCGAGATTAAGGAGCACCGGCCGAACCTCGTGCAGCAAGGAGAAGACCCGCAACGGGCCATTCGCAGCGACCAGGTCGAGATCGGGCATCCGGCGTCCGAGCAACGGATGGCCCTCGCCGAAATCGTATTTGATACCCAGACCTGACATCTCCGCGGAGTACCGTTTGCGAGGCTCATCTAACTGGAGCAGTTCGGAAACTACGTCCCGGGCTGCTTTAGAACGATCATCCCGGCGAAGCAAGGCGACCTGCGCCAGCGAGTTCTGCAATGCCCGGGCGGCGACCGGGTGACGCTCCACCTGATAGCTGTCCAACAGGCATTCGGGCGACGTACCCCTGACAACTTGTGCCAACTTCCATCCCAGGTTTACAGCATCCTGAACACCGATATTTAGACCTTGTCCGCCCGCCGGGTAATGTATATGCGCGGCGTCACCGGCGAGCAGAATTCGCCGGTCGCGATAGGCTACCGCCTGGCGCGCCGCATCTGTGAACCGGGAAATCCAGACCGGACTGTGGACCCCGTAGTCCGTCCCATAGACCGCGATGAGTTCCTCGCTGAGATCACTCAGGGTAGGTTCGCCAATGCGGCCGAGTTGCCGTTCGGTCAAGAGGACCCGCACCAGGCCGTCGTCAAGCCTGCTAAGGCCATACAGGCCGACGTCGTTATGGCGGATACCCCATTCCGGCTCCTCCGCCAACTCGACTTCGGCGATCATGTGGCTAATCGTCGGATTCCATCCTTGGAATGCGATTCCGGCTGCTTTACGGACCACGCTGCGTCCGCCGTCGCAACCGACGAGATATTGGGCCCGCAGCGACTGGCCATTGGACAACTCAACTTCTACGCCGGTGTTGTCCTGTGCGAATCCCGTCACCTCGCGTCCGCGATAGACCGGAATGGCCAACTCATCGATCCAGCTGGCCAGGATGCGTTCGACGTGCTTCTGCCAAAGCGCCAGAACGTAGTTGTGCCGAGTCGGAAGATCGCTGATATTCAGCTGGATGTGGGCGAAGCTTGCGACCGGCATCACTTTGCCTTGCGTTAGGAACCGACCGGCAATCCCGCGCTGATCGAAAATCTCGATAGTGCGGGCCTGGAGACCGCCCGCGCGCGAGCCGACTAATTCGGCGCTCGCACGCTGCTCGACAATGGCGACGTCGACGCCAGCCAACATCAACTCGCCGGCCAACATCATCCCCGTCGGCCCTCCTCCAGCAATCACGACCGCATGCCCAGGCAAAGAACTCACCTCGTTCCTCCCATTCCTGAAATCTCTGGCGTTGCATGATTCTCAGGTGCGTCGATACCACCGCACACCGAGATCACACAATCTGCTGAGTTCCCTCAGCGCGACGTAAAGACTGTGATGCGTCGCGCATCCGGAATTGTGCTTGGGTTTAGCCATGTTTGATCTGCAATGGCGTGAGTACATGGTCCAAGGGAACAGATTCTGATTTGCTTCTCTACACTCTCCATTCGGAGCCTGTCGAGAACATCAGTCAGAATCAAGCCCGTAAACGGTGAGAACAGATAGAAAACGGTGCCGCACGACAGATCTGCCAGACGGGCATCCTCCGCAACAAACTGCACTCGCTGCAAATTGAGTCTTCGCGCGCATTCCTGCGCACTCGCAACATAGGCTGGCTGGCGCTCGACCCCCAGAGTACGAATTCCCGAGAGTATCGATATGAGTAAAGGAACGTGCCCCAGACCTGATCCGAGATCGACGAAAACGTCGTCGTCCGAAATGTTGCCGGGTGCAGCGAGGTCGAGGATATGCCGAACCGGAGTGGGTTGATATAGCACCATTTCGGGAGATCGCGGAAGTTCAGTTTCGTCTGGTTCGCGGAGTTTCAGGACACCTGCCAAAATCTCGTCTCGCAGATCGAAGCTAATACCAAACTGGGGACTCACGGCGCCTCCGCAACTCGCCGGGCCGAGGAGCCAATACCGAAGTGCGCGCGAACTGCCTTGCAAGATGATTTCAGAGCGGATGAATTCGTACAAATTATCGTTGGCGGATTCCAGCCTGCTTTTGAGTGTCTTCACGAGTGAGATGAACCGTGCATCCGGACGGCCAGTCAAATCCGAAGAATCCAAATGACCAATAATGGCGTCCAGTTTGTCGAGTAAATCCAGTCGCTCAAGCAGGTGCTCTGGCCGCGATATACATGGCCTTGTACCGGCAGCATCGATAAACTCGCGGAGTGCTTGCTCGCTCGTGATGTCGTCTTTCCCGATGGGGAAATTTCTACACATGGTTGACATGTCAACCAGAGTAATAATTTTAAGGTTGTCATGTCAACCGGTAATTGATACGCTAAGCACCGATATGACTTCCAAATCGCTAAACCCGCAAGAACTCCGGATTTGGCACGCTTTCCAGATTATGGGCGAAGAGGTACTCGGCCGGGTCGGGCGAGATATCTCGGAAGCAACGGGGCTTTCAGGATCCGAATTCGGCGTTCTCTCCCGGCTCGCTGGAATAGGCAAAGGCGAGATGCGCCAACAGGTACTCGCAAAGGTGATGGGCTGGGAAAAGAGCCGTCTCTCTCACCAGCTAACACGCATGCAGGATCGGGGACTCATCAAGCGCGAAGGTGAGGACGGAGCTGTTCTCATTGTGCTGACTAAATCCGGCAAGGAGAAGTTGGGGGAAGCTCTCCCAGTGCGCGCGGAATCTGTGAAACGGCATTTCCTGTCGCGACTCTCACAGGATCAGATTGATACGATCGTGCGCGTCAGCAATCTCCTTTCGGACGTGGAATAGCCCGGTTGGACGCCTTCCCGTATCCATACAAGCCATGGAAAAACTTGTTGATCGAGGTTCAGTGCGGGCGTCAACTTGATTGCTTTTGCGGAACAAATTCCACGTTTTCGAGGCTTTTCGGGACACTGCCATTTGCGCACGGGCGGAGCATACCGTAACAATACGGACTTGACCCGGCAATCCCCTGCTTGCGTCGTTGGTAAAACGATGTCGTACGCGGGCGGATACGGCTGAGCAAGGAGTTCTATGCGCCTATTTCCGAAGTTCACTCGAAGAACGCTTTTGAAGTCGGGCTCGATGGGCCTTCTCGGAATCAGTCTTCGCGATTCTCTCTTCCCTTTCCCAGCGGACGACATCGACCTGCATCACGCGCATTTCGTGAATCCGCCAGATGAGGCGCGGCCGTGGGTCTATTGGTATTTCATGGACGGCCATCTCACGCCCGAGGGAATGGCCGCCGATCTCGACGCGATGAAGAACGCAGGAATTGGGGGCGGGGTCTATCTCGAAGTTGACATCGGGATTCCGCGTGGCCCGCAGCGGTTCATGAGCGAAAGTTGGCAACAAACCGTTGCCGATGCATTTGGGCGAGCCGATGAGTTGGGACTCGAGATAGCGTTGGCGGCAGGCGCGGGATGGTGCGGCGCGGGCGGCCCGTGGGTCAAACCGGAAGAGTCGATGCAGTTCCTGGTAACGAGCGAGACGCGCGTGCACGGTCCCGGAAAATTCAGCGGACAGTTGGCGCGACCAAAGCCGAGGACGCCATTCTTTGGCGAAGAAACGCTGACTCCCGAATTGCGCGCGACATGGGAGAACTTCTACATCGATTCCTGCGCGCTGGCATTTCCGGCGCCGCAGGGTCAAGCGCACACGGCCGACCTTGCAGAGAAGGCGCTGTACATGCGAGGCTCCTATTCATCGCAAATTCTCGGCCCGTATTCGACGGTGCCGTGGGTGCGGCCGTTCCTCCCGAGCAACGCTGCATACGAAGAGGCGGCCGAGCAGGATTGCGTGCCGCAAACACGCGTGCAGGACCTCACGACACGGATGGGAAACGACGGGCACCTGGAGTGGGACATTCCAGAGGGCGACTGGATTCTGGTACGTGCGGGCAGGAGAATCACGGCGCAGACTACTCGCCCTGCGCCAGTCCCGGGACTGGGATTTGAGACCGACAAGTTCAGCCGTGCCGCGGTCGATCACCACTTCGAGGCGTACGTTGCGAAGCTTCTGGAGCGGATTGGAAAGCGCCGGCACAAAACGACCGGTTTGACGACGTTGCACTACGACAGTTGGGAGATGAGTTCGCAGAACTGGACGCCCGACTTCCCTTCTCAATTCAAGACGCGACGTGGATATGATTTGATGCCGTATCTGCCCGTGCTGGCAGGCTTCGTCGTAAGCAACCACGCAACGACGGAGAGGTTCCTTTGGGATTTCCGCCAGACTGCGCAGGAGTTGGTGATCGACAACCAGGCACAGCGACTCTGCGAGCTGGGACACAAATACGGACTGCAGTTTTCACTGGAACCGTATGATCTTGACCCGTGCTCGGACCTTGAGCTTGGTCGCGTCGCCGATGTGCCTATGGCGGAGTTCTGGTCCCACTTCGGCGAGATCGAGACGAACTGGAGTGTGGTCGAGTCCACGTCGGTGGGCCACACCAACGGGCGGACCATCATCGCAGCAGAGTCGTTCACGGCGGAGTTCCCTGAGCGGTGGTTGCAGCATCCCGCATCGATAAAGAACCAGAACGACTGGGCGTTCTGCGCGGGAATCAACCGCATCGTGTTTCATCGCTTCCAGTCGCAGTCGGGGACCGATCGCTCCCCCGGAATGACAATGGGGCCGGATGGTGGTTACGGCGTGCACTGGGATCGAACCCAGACCTGGTGGGACATGGCGCACGCCTATCACCGCTATGTCACGCGGTGTTCCGCGATGCTGCGTCGCGGGCTGTTTGTCGCCGACGTGCTCTACCTCGCTGCGGAGGGAGCGCCCCATGTATTTCTTCCGCCGCCGTCTGTGTTTCTGCCCGGCGAGTTTCCCGACCGGCGTGGCCATAACTTTGACGGGTGCAGTCCCGAGACACTGATATCGCGCGCTTCGGTGTCGGACGGTGATGTTGTGTTTCCCGACGGCATGCGCTACCGACTGCTCGTGCTGCCGCAGGCAGAGACGATTACGCCACGACTGCTGAGCAAGATTCGAGAACTGGTTGAGGCGGGAGCTACGGTGATCGGGATGCCGCCCAAAGCGTCGCCGAGTCTGAGCAACTATCCACGCTGCGATGCGGAGATCCAGCAATTATCCAAAGAGCTTTGGGCCGGCCGTCACGAAGGGGAAACCGGCTCCGTGGGCAAGGGCACAGTGCTTCACGATTCCAGTGCGTTCCGGTGGGCACTGGAAAACCCGCTTGAGCGGGCGCGATGGATCTGGGCAACAGGCTCGAATGAACCGGGCCAGAACAAGGAAACGCTCACGTTCACGCGCTCGTTCCGAGTGGAGGGCACTACTACCATTGACATCGCGGAAGTTCTGATAACGGCGAGCCCTTCCTACGAGGTTGCATTGAATGGCATGCGCCTTGGCGCAGGTCATGTGGCCGATCAAGTACGCAGGTTTGACGTGACGTCTCTTCTCGCTGACGGCGAGAACGAAATCCGCGTGACTGTAGATGGCCGCAAGAACGCGGGGAATCTGCCGTTCGGCGTGATCGCGGCAGTGACGCATTCGGGCGCATCCGGTCCGACATCAAGCGTGGTTACGGATGCGTCGTGGCAGGTGACAGCGGGTGCGGGCACCGCGATGGAACACGTAGTGGAGCATGGCGGATTCGATGCGGCGCCGTGGAAGCTTACGCCTGCGAGCCTGCAACAGGCTTCGCTCTATCCGGCCTATCGGGCGACGGCTCGAGTGCTGGCAAGTCGAGGCATCGTGCCGGATTTCGAAGGCGAGGGCGTGCGTGCGATTCACCGGCGCGATGGGAATGAAGACGTGTACTTCATTGCCAATCGTGAGGGACGCGAGAACGCGGTGACATGCGCGTTCCGCGTGAGCGGTAAGCGTCCGGAGTGGTGGGACGCCGTGACGGGCGAGCGTCGCGCGCTTGGCCAGTTTGAGGAAAAGGGCGGCCGGACAATCGTCCCGGTTCGGTTAGCGCGGCATGAAAGCGGGTTCGTTGTATTTCGCAAAAGCGAAGACCACAACGCGACCGCGGAAAACTTCCCCTCGTTTGCGCCGGTGCAAACGATCGAAGGTGCGTGGGAGGTGTCGTTCGATCCGCATTGGGGTGGTCCAGCCAACGTGAGGTTCGAGCGGCTCGAGGACTGGAGCAAACGCAGCGAACCAGGCATCCGCTATTACTCGGGCAAAGCAACCTACAGGATCCGTTTCGATGCCGCGAATATGGGCACAACGCGGGCTCTGTTCCTGTCGCTGGGAAGTGTGCACAACATCGCTTCCCTGCGGCTGAATGGGCACGACCTCGGCGTTGTGTGGTGTGCTCCGTGGCGGGCGAGCCTTCCGGCGAATGTACTGAAGACAAGCGGGAATGATTTGGAGATCACGGTGGCGAACCTCTGGCTTAACCGGCTGATTCGCGACAGCGGGCTGCCGGAAAAAGAACGGCTGACATGGATTCCGGATAAGTATCCGTTCCAGTCGAATGATCCGCTGCAGCCCTCGGGACTGCTGGGACCGGTACAGATCGAGGCGCAGGGCTGAAGGACGTCTTCGCACCTTAATTTGACAAACTCGTCGGCAGAAATGCGTTCATTCGTCACAAATGGATGAATAGCCCATTCCGTCGAGGAACCTATTCGAAAGGCGCTGCGTAGCGTCTGAAGGGTGAACATCGCCTGCTCCTATCCCCACGCCACTCGGAGGATCGACAATGACTTCCTTCTCTAGCCAACTCAGGCAAATAGTCCGCAGACTCTGGCGCGCGCCCGTATTCACCGTGATCACGCTGATAACGCTCGCCGCGGGCGTAGGCGCCAACATCGCAGTGTTCAGCGTTGTAGAGGGCGTCCTGCTGAAGCCTTTGCCCTACCAGCATCCGGAGTCGCTGGTGGGAGTCTGGCACACGGCCCCAGGACTGAATCTCGATGACGTGAATATGGCGCCGGCGAACTACTTTATCTATCGCGAGCAGAACCGCGTATTTGAAGACATCGGCATCTACCAGGGAGACTCAGTTAGTGTTACCGGCCAGGGCAATCCCGAGCAGGTGCAGGCGCTCGATGTGACCGATGGCGTTCTTCCGATTCTCGGCCTCGCCCCTGTTCTTGGACGCTGGTTTAATCGCGTCGATGACCGCCCTGGGGGGCCCGACACGGTCATGCTCAGCTATGACTATTGGCAGAGCCGCTTCGGCTCGGATCGAGCGATTGTGGGACGAACGATTCGGGTGGACGGCAAAGCGCGCCAGGTCATCGGTGTTATGCCAAAGGAATTCCGCTTTCTCGATTGGGAGCAGCCCTCCTTGTTCCTGCCTATTCGTCTCGACCGAAACAAAACCACGCTCGGCCAGTTCAGCTATGACGGCGTTGCCCGGTTGCGGCCTGGGGTCACGATGCAGGCGGCAAACGCGGATGTGGCACGGATGTGGCCCATCGTGCTCAGCAGCTTTCCCGCGCCGCCGGGATTCAGCATCGATCTCTTCCAAAAGGCGCGGATAGGGCCGAAGGTTCGGCCGCTCACTCAGGATGTAATCGGCGACGTGAGCAAGCTGCTTTGGGTGCTGATGGGAAGCATCGGAGTGGTGCTGCTGATTGCCTGCGCCAACGTCGCGAACCTGATGCTGGTGCGTGCCGAAGGGCGCCACCACGAACTGGCGATATGCTCTGCTCTCGGGGCAAGCCCGTGGCGGATCGCCAAACAATTCCTGCTGGAGAGCGCGGTGCTGGGGGTGTTGGGCAGTGCGCTGGGGCTCGTGCTCGCGTGGGGCGCGCTGCGCCTGCTTGTTGCTCTTGGTCCCGATGGCCTGCCTCGCCTGCACGACATCGGAATCGACGGGAACGTCCTGGTCTTCACGCTGGGCGTCGCTCTGATCTGCAGCCTGCTTTTCGGTTCCATTCCCGCGCTACGCTATGCCGGCACGCGGACTGGAACCGGGCTGCGCGAGAGTCGGACGACCAGCCAGGGCCGCGAGCGGCATCGTACGCGCAACATACTGGTGGTGATCCAGGTAAGCCTCGCATTCGTGCTGCTGATCTGCTCCGGACTCATGATTCGGACCTTTCGTGCACTGATCCATGTCGATGCCGGCTACGATACAACTGCGAAGATCCAAACGGTGCGGCTGGGCATCTCCGAAGCGGACGTACCGAAAGACGACGATGTTCTTCGCAGACAGCAGGCCATCGCCCAAAAGATCGCAGCGGTTCCGGGCGTCGAGTCTGTAAGCTTCGGCGGCTCTGTTCCCATGGATGGAAACGGGTGGCATGACCCGGTGTTTGCGCAGGACCGAAACTATGCAGGCAACGCAATGCCGCCGTTGCGCGAATTCGTCTTCGGCGCGCCCGGCTTTCTGAAGACGCTTGGCATCCCCCTGGTTGCGGGGCGGGACTTCACATGGGACGAAACTTTCCAGAAGTTGCCCGTGGCGATGGTCAGCGAGAATTTTGCGCGCGAATATTGGGGCAATGCGACGAATGCGCTCGGCAAACACATCCGCGTGAGCACGAAGGATGATTGGCGCGAAATCGTCGGGGTCATCGACGACGTGCACCACGATGGCATGAGCCAGGATGCGCCGACTTTCGCCTACTGGCCGACATTGATGTCTCACTTCGAGAGTGACAGGTTCAACGTCAGGCGCTTCGTGGTATTTGCGATTCGCACTCCGCGAGCTGGTTCCGAAAGTCTGATGAAAGATGTGCGCCAGGCAGTCTGGTCGGTGGACGCCAACCTTCCTCTCACCAGCGTGCACACCCAGGATTACTACTACCAGAAGTCGATCGCGCGAACCTCTTTCACCCTGGTGATGCTGGCGATTGCGGCCACCATCGCCCTGCTGCTGGGCATCGTGGGGCTTTACGGCGTGATTGCGTATTCAGCCTCGCAGCGCACGCGCGAGATCGGCATTCGCATTGCTCTGGGGGCACAACGCAAAGCGATCACCACGATGTTTGTGCGACAGGGGCTGGTGCTTGCTGCGAGCGGCATCGGGTGCGGCTTGCTTCTGGCGTTCGCGGCGACGCGGTTCCTGAAGTCATTGCTTTTCCATGTCAGTCCAGTGGATCCGATCACGTACTTGCTGGCGTGCATCGCGTTGTGCGGATCGGCCTTGCTGGCAAGCTATATACCGTCAAGACGCACAGCAGCAGTCAATCCGGTGGAGGCATTGCGAGCGGAATAGCGCGTGAAACGGGAACTACGCTTGGCGGAGGGCCGCTATGGATCGGCTCGAACGCATTCTTCGTCTTCCAGCAATGATCCGGAACTTTGGGTGTAGGAATGACCTCGATGAGTGCGTCATTGCCTTCGCACTCATTGGCGCTTAGATACCCCGAAGCGGACTTATGGCTCGATAAGCTGTCGCTTCCCGTCTTTATTGGTCAAGGTAAGCGAAGTGTTCCCGCCGTCTGCATTCAAGACCATGTAGGCAGGATCAGTTCCTCCACTGAGATCAATTCCCGAGCCCTGCTGAGTTGTCGCGATCTTTACCGACGGCCGACCGTCCGGACGAATCAGACGAAGGACAACCGCTTCCGGGTATATCTTTCCAGTTTGTTCGGCCAGCGAGCCATCAGCCCTGCGCGCAGGGCCCTCTGGCAGCACCTGGATCGATGCCCGAAGTCTTCCCTTGGAATCGACAATCTCCAGCGCTTGGCCTCGAAGCACCGTCGGTGGGCTATCTGCAAAAACAGATCCCGCCCTTTGCGACAGAATGAAACCTAGTATCCCTAAATTCAGCACTGTAAGCGCAATCGATACACGCTGCATAGGACAGCCTCCTCCTTGAGCACAAACCTCTAGTCGTAGGACGGCTCCGGTTCGCGTCGAGACATTTCACGCCTGGCTCTTTTGACCTTTACCATTCCGCGATGTCAACTTGAATCTTGCCAATTGGTCTTGGATTGGCGTGTCATCGAGTGCGCTCAACCGAGCAGGATTGCAACGTATCTCTGTTCGCTTGCATCACTTCAGATACAGGCAAGTTGGATAACACTGAGTCGGAATTCGCCAATGATTTTGGTTGACGTGGGTTGACGTGGTAGGAATCGAATTGAGCTGCTTTGCGGGCGTCCGAGCACGCAGGCGAATTTGCGCGGCGCGCCTTGGACTGTCTGGAGCAACGTTCGGAAGGGCGGGATGGACCTGTCATTACGTCGTCAAAGAGAACATGTTCGCGCTCGCGGAGCTGTTGGCAGAAAGTCAGTCTTAAGAATCACCGCAAGTGAACACGTTCCCCAACCAGCGTTTCTACAAAGTCGTGAAGATTCGATAAAAACGGCTCAGACATGTCCTAGGCAGAGGAGAATCCTGTGAACCCAAGCGTCAATAATCGATGGAAGACAGTAGCGTGCATTCTTGCGTCGTTGGCTGTAATGCCGTGCCTTGCCTCGGCCCAGGAAGATCACGAGCGACGGCAATCTCGACCCAGATACTCGCAGGCGAGCATTTGTGGAGACTACGCAGCAATCGCAACGTATGGGGCAAATATCGCCCGCGCCCTGGGAACCGAGTCTTTCGACGGCAGGGGCAGTCTTACCGGCTCCGCCATTGCCAACCAGCCCGGGCCCAACAGTACTCGATCGCTCGCCAGCATCGGTCTCGAAGGGACCTACTCCGTCAATGCGGACGGAACCGGCAAGATGTTGCTCACGATTACTCTTCCGGGCGGGGCGACGGCAAACGTCATTGAAGATTTTGTGATCACCAAGACCAAAGTTATCGATGGCGTTGAGATCGCAACCGAAATCGAGGATGCGCAGGAAACCCCCAGTGCAGTTATCGACGACACCAGCCTGGTGATTCACAGCTACACCCTGCGTTCTACTCCGAAGTCCTGCGTCTCGCACCCGTAAACAAAACACACTTTCCCCTGACGAGCACTGGAAAAATCATCCTGAGAATACCGGGAATGCTCCCTCTTGCGGTTTGGGGAAGAACGCCGATCACACGTCGTTGAAAGTGAGGTTCTCACTTTCAAATGCGGTGAATGCGGTGAAGTTTTGTTTTGGGAATCTATAAATACTTGATTCGATGGTGGACGCGGTAGGAATCGAACCTACAACCTGTCGGTTAAGAGCCGAATGCTCTGCCAGTTGAGCTACGCGTCCAAGTGATCTGGATGAACTGCGCGGTGGAAGATCAACGCACAGTCCGGGTGCTTGAGATTTACTCTAACCCTTGAAAAATATAACACAGCGGGAGAGGGATTCCAAAGGCGCGGATCACACAACTGCGTCGGCGTCTGATGCACATTCCCGCGCTTTGCAATGGACAAAAGAAAACAGCTCGCGATCGCGTCGGAGCTAGAAGGTAAAGGCTACGCCGCCACCGAAGCTGCGCTGATCCTGAGCAAACACAAGCACGGATCCATCGCTTGACAGGAACGGCTGATATCCCTGGGCCAGCAGGTTTCTGACATCGAGCAGAGCCTCGACACCGACGCCTTCGTGCCGGGTATGGATAGGCTGCCGTAGATGAATATTCAGATACGGTTCCACTGACGACTCGGCGTACGGCGCAACAGCCGTAACGGTATCGGCTGGCTGCCATCGATAGCTCGCGTGCCACCGGGTGCCCGTTCCGTCCAGCGTACCCGACAGCGAAATGGAATAGGTTTGAGCATGGCGCGGACGAGCAGAACTAAATACCTGTGCAAGTCCCTGCGCGTGCACCGATGCCGGAACGATCAGCGCATCTCCGTTGGCGTATCGCAGACGCACATGGCTGCCGCCGGGAAGCCGATGCTCGACGGTTGCCACAATACCAGATCCCGTGAAATTCGGCCCCGTTGCGCGCATCAGTCCGCTGTTCCGGTCATAGAGCGCAGGTGTGAAACTTGCAAAGTGCCCGCTCGCTTCCATGACTGGATTCTCATATCGATCCGCATACACGAGAAATGCCATCGCAGAGGCATCTGTCTGCCTCTCCCACCCAATCTCCTGGTGCAGACCCCGTTCCAGCATTAACTCACCATCGCGAGTTGTTGAGAGGCGAGGCATCCAGAAGCCGGGCTGAGATTCATCGTGCGTCGACGAGGGAGCACCCGCGCTGGTCATCCGATAACTCACAGCCGAGTTGCCGGTGCGCCACTCCACAGCGGCGAACGGCATCGCCGCCATCACGACATTGGGCGAATTCTGATTGAACCGTGCAATGACCTGCTGGGCGCCTGCTTCAATGGCCAACGTGTCGCCCATGTGCATGGTTTCCCAGCTGCGCATCGCGGCCTGCTCCAGCCCTTCGCCGCTGGGCCCCTCGATCTCCGGATGGATCGAGATTGCGGCCATCGATTGAACCGATCCCGCGAATCCCAGATCCTGGCGGAAGCCAAGCATGGATTCAAGACCGGCATTCGAATTCGGAGCAAAATCGACCCGTGCCAGGAGCTCGCGGCTGTTTGAGGGCGTAACTTCAACGCCGGCACTAATGCGTTCGCCGCTCTCCCCAAAGGTCCCTTCCTGTCCGGTAGCCACCAGGCGTGCTTTCAGCTTGGGCCTTCCCGAGCGATCCGAAACCACTACCAGGGGTCCATCTTCCAGCCATCGCAACAACGGCCGATTGGCGGCGGAACGCAGGGTCCACTCCCAATCATCTTTCGAGGACTTGGCAGAGCGCGGCTCAGAGGGAAGCCACTGCATCACTTCGTAGAGAGTGTTCAGCGTGAGGTTGACGACGGAGTTTGATCGGACCTTGACGTTCTCCCTCAGCGAAGGTAAGAACGAAGTCCCCATCGCCTTGACGGCATAGCGCCCAGGCTCGACATTCGAAAATGTGTAGCTGCCCTTACTGCTTGTATAGACTGCCGTGATCACACTGAGGTCGGGGCGCAGCAATTGAACAATGGCGCCGATCTGCGGAATTCCGGCAGAGTCACGCACTACACCGGACACGGACGGTGATGCAGCTCCGAATACCGGGGCGGCCGCGACGGCAAACAGCGCGATCAGGGAAACGAAATGGAGCCTGCGCATCATCACTCTCAAAGGTGACCTGGCGGCGTCCTGGCTAAAATTCCGGGAATCATTTCCCCGCGGGTCTCCCGATCTTCCGTCGGATAACCGAGTATGCGGGGCGCTATCTCTATTCCACGACAAAGGGCGCCGATTGCGCAATCTCTTGTTTCGAGATTGTGTCATTTATTTTGATCGTCACCTTGTACTTGCCCGGTTGCAAACCAGCCATGGGAAGGGTCTTCTCCACCGTTAACTGGTCGCTGTGTTCTCCAAAGTCTTTGGAATCTTGCTCTTTCTCAAAGACCACCGTATTCGTTGCGAAATCCAGGATCTGGTAAGTAACCTTGGCCTCGTTACTCTTGGTTGTGTCGTTGATGCCCAGGTTATAGACCTGCATCCAGAAGTTGATCTGCTGACTACGCTTGAAGTTGACGGGCGTAGCTGCGTTCGGACTCACCCTTGGACAGATGTGCGTGTTTCCAATTACGCAATTTCCCGCGCCGATCTCGCGCGAGCTGACGGCGTACATCTGGTCAGCAAGAATCAGAGAAGAGGTAGCCAGTTTCTCGTCGTGATACGTGGGAACGTCGAGTCCCTTTCCGTAGATGCCGATGTGGTCGGGATTGCTCACATCCTTAATGGCAATGTCGAGCCGGTAAAGCCCCGGAAGCAACGGAATCGCCTTCCAATAGATCGACTTGCGATCCAGTGATTTCTCCAGCAATTCGGCCGGCTGCTGGATCTCCACCGTATCTTCGAAGGTCTGTACCGTCTTGTGCGTCAACGTTGTGACCTTACCTAGAATGTTCACAACGCCTTTGGATACACCATCTTTCGTCACGAACGTCACGTCACGATTCTTGATTTGCAGGGTGATCGGAACCAGTACGGTGCTGGACGTGACCCTGACGAAGTCTGTACGCACGTCAAAAGGAAATATCGGGCCGCTGATCAGCTTGTGTTCGGTGATAAAACTTTCAAGATCTTTGAACTTGATTGGGGGCGGTGCAAATATCTTGGCCGCCAGCTCAATCCGGTCAAACTGTTTCGCCTGCTGCGACGACGCCAAGGGACCTGTGCCGAGTGTCTCAAAGCCGCCCTTGAAGCGATCTGCCTTCTTGGCCTGCCCCATCTGCTCCCACTGAGTCGCGCCCATGCCCGGCACGTGCGCCAGCGCATCTTTTTCGCCGCGATCAATGGTGAAGTGGTAATCGCCGCACTGGCAGGTGTCTACAAACTCGAGATCTATATTGTCGCCAATGCCCTGCAGATAGCGATAGTGCCATGTTTCAAACGGGAACGTGGCTGTTTCGCCGCCTCCCTCATCCAGGGGGCGTTGATAGGCGCCGCCGGAGGGATGCGCTTCAATCGAATCCGGCGCACCGAACGCAATGTAGACGTGCCCGCGGTCAGTCTTCCACCCAGGTTTACCGGCAGCGTAATGGTCATTGGCATACTGAATGCGCCTGTAGTGCTCCTCGCGGAACTCGTTGTCAGGGGAATCTGGGTTGGGATTGCGGCGCAACCAGAAGTTCTCGATGAAGGATTCGCGCTCCTCATCGTTGCTCAGGCTCTTGAAGGACTTTCGTTCTTCGTCAGAGATGATGTAAGTCACATCCTGCTCGAGCCACGTCTTGAAGGCGCCCTTCAACTCCTGCCGGACGGCCTTTTGAGCTTTTCTTACATCTTCGTCGCTGCGCTGGCGCTTGAGGGGATCGGGTTCCTGATCCTGGCCGGAAGGTGCGGCTTGTGCGGACGGACTAGCTGACTGTTGGGCTCGAAGCCCGGTTGCGGGAACTAGTGCGATGCCGCAACCCAGTGCGACGAACAACAACGTACGTCCGGTAAAGATCATTGCGCTGAAAAACTCCTACGTTGCCTTATTCTACGGGTCCGGGAGACACTGAGCAAGGCATCGAACGCACTTCCCTGCCCATTGGACGAACAGGTATTCTAGAGGTAACCCGAATCAGCCTCGGAAAGCCTAAAAATCCCAAATTCAGCTTGAGACCTTGCAGTGCACTCGAACGTCAGAATGAACAGGCAAAATCACTGTTCACAGTGGTCCAAGGGCTGCGTTCTGATCAGGCTGGCCGCCAGGGCTCAATGCGGATGCGGTGCAACCCGCAACATGCGTGGCGGGGAACAGGACCCTAAAAGGTCGCCTGACTCAGATTTCCCGGCTTTGGGAACTGTTCGAACTGAAATTGCGTAAAATATCTGGAGACACCTGGGAGTTCGTAGCGCTCATGAAAAAAATACTGCTCATTGTTCTCGCTGTACTTGTGGCTTCTGGACTCGTTGCCTTCTTTGTCTACAAACAACAGTCGGGCTACACCAAAGTTTTGACCGCCAAAATCGTGCGTCAGGACCTCGCCACGGTGGTGAGCGGCACGGGCCAGATCAAGCCAACGACCTACGTGAACCTCGGAGCGACCGCGATGGGCCGCGTCACCCACCTTTACGTGAAGGAAGGCGACAGGGTGAAGAAAGGCCAGGTAGTGGCCAGCATCGAAAACGTCCAGCAGGAATCGTCTGTGGCCGGCCAGCAGGCGGCTATTGCCGCGGCCAATACAGACATCGCGTCGTATATCGCCGCGGAAAAGACCGCTGAAGCCAACGTCGAGCACGCCAAAGCGGATCTCGAACAGAAGAAGCTGGATTATGAGCGCGCTGAGAGCCTGTACAAGGCCGGAATCATGGCCAAGCAGGATTACGATGCCAAGAGAGCGGCTTATAACACCGACGTCGCGACACTTGCACAGGCCGTGGCCAGCGTCAACCAGGCTCGCGCAAATACCGCTTCTGCAGGTGGGCACTTGAAGACTCAGGAAGCAACGCTGCGCGCCAACCAGGACTTGCTCAATCGCACAATTGCTGTCGCGCCCTTTGACGGTGTCGTAACCAACCAGCCCATCCGCGAGGGTGAGACGGTTGTCATGGGAATCCAAAACGCTGAAGGCTCCACTCTGATGACACTGGCGGATTTGAGCAACATTACCGCTGAAGTAAAAGTGGATGAGACCGACATCGTTAACGTCAGAATCGGCCAGGCGGCCGAAGTAACCGTAGACGCTCTGCCCGGCAAGTCATTCAAGGGCCACGTGACCCTGGTCGGCGATCAGGCGCTGTTACGCTCCACCGGCGTTGCCACTTCGCAGTCGACCACCGGTACTGAAGAGGCAAAGGACTTCAAGGTCGTCGTAACACTGGATGAATCCTCCTTTGAGTTGCGCCCCGGCCTCTCAACGACGGCGAAAATCACCACCGCGCAAAAGCCGAATGTGCTCTCACTGCCCATTCAGGCTTTGACCATGTACACGCCTCCGCCGCCCACCAACAATGGCAAGGTTGAAGCAGCGTCGGTCTCCACCGCGGCCCCTAAGGTCAAGCCTGTCCAGGGTGTTTACGTCATCGAAAAAGACAAGGGCGGCAAGCAGCGGGCGAAGTTCATCCCGGTCACCACCGGCATCACCGGCGCGACGGACATCGAAGTCCTCTCTGGTCTCACGGAGGGACAGGAAATCGTGATTGGTCCCTACAAGACACTGCGCACGCTCAAAAATGGCGCGCTCCTGAAACGAGACACGGCGAAGCCCGTCACACCACCGGGGGGTGGCGGACCAAGCTAGGAACTTCAGCAAGGTTCGCGCGCGTCAAGCATTCGCATCTGGCACGTTCGGCAGTTGGGCAACGGACACAGCAGCAGGCAAAGGATGAGATTCGGATGGCTCTGAACACAACCACTACCGAAGTCGAGACCGAAGAAATAATCGCGCCTCCGACAAATGGCGACATGATCGTCGTCGACGATCTCTGGCGCACGTACGATATGGGCTCGGAACAGCAGGTACATGCCTTGCGCGGCGTCTCTCTCCGCATCAAGCAGAACGAGTACGTCGCGATCATGGGGCCATCGGGATCTGGCAAATCAACGCTGATGAATCTCATTGGCTGCCTCGATACGCCGTCCAAGGGACGCTATTGGCTCAACAGCCAATTGGTGAGCGAACTGGACGACGATCAGTTGGCCCGTATTCGCAACAAGGAAATCGGCTTCGTCTTCCAGACATTCAATTTGCTTTCCCGGGCCACTTCTCTCCACAACGTGGAGTTGCCGTTGATCTATAACGGTACGCCTGCGGCGGAACGCATTGAGCGCGCGAAGCAGTCGCTGATCAATGTCGGCCTCGAATCGCGTATGAATCACAAACCCAACGAACTCTCCGGCGGCCAGCGGCAACGTGTCGCAATTGCCCGCGCCCTGGTAAACAGCCCATCGATCATCCTCGCCGACGAGCCCACGGGAAACCTGGACTCTAAAACAGGAATTGAAATCATGGCCCTCTTTGATACGTTGCAGGCCAAGGGAAACACCATCGTTCTTGTCACGCACGAGCCCGACATCGCCGAATACGCCCATCGCGTCGTGCACATTCGCGACGGCCAGATCTACTCTGACGAGCCGTCGAAGCGATTCCGCAAAGCCTGAAATTCCCGCGATCAAAACGCCTTTGATCTTCGACCCGGAGAGACACAACTCTCCGGGTCAAGTTTTTTGCGCAAACTCCGATAAAAATACTGTCGATCCCGCATCTTCCAATCAGGACGACGGAGGCGAGGTACATTGGTTTCCACGCTGAGTGCCGCGCAGTTTCAAACCGCTCCTTTAGGTGCCGGCGTGAGGAAGTTGGAGCCGGAGCCAGATCCAAATCCAAATATTGTCACCGTCGATGCCGGCGAGGTCTGGCGAGGGTTGCTGGCACGCGCTGCGATGGTTGCTCCTCATTTGCAACTGGCTGTCATCGAGGGCGAGCCTGGCGTAGGGAAAGCCACGCTAGCTCGCTATCTGCACAGTCGCGCTGCAATCGACGGTGAGACTTTTGAGCGCCACGATGCGCGCGAGTGGCTCACGACGCCTGCGTCCAGTGGGTTCGTATATCTCGATCGCATCGATCTGTTAGGGCCTGCAGAACAGGCACTTCTGCTCGGACGCCTGAAGTCAATTCAGGATCGCACCCTTCGTCACACTGTGCTGGTCGCATCCTCCGAAGCCTCTCTGCGTCAGATGGCCACGAGAGGAAAGCTGCTGCCTGACCTCGCCTTCCGACTGACCGCCGCGCGCTTTCCCATTCCGCCGCTTCGCCAGCGCAGAAACGAAATCGTTCCCTTGGCCCTCGCCATGCTCGATCGTCTTTGCTCTCGATACCATCTTCGGCCGGTCGTGCTGGGTTCAACGGTTCCGTCGCTCCTGCAGCAGCACAACTGGCCCGGCAACGTCCGGGAACTATCCAGCACCCTTGAGAGTGCATTGCTCGAGGCAGCCGACGGAGTGATTCATGCAGAAAACCTGCCGATCCTCACCGAAGCAGAACCGCCATCGCAAGTTCGAGAATCGAAAATCGAAAGCCTCAACCTCGACAATGTGGTCCGGCAACACATCCATTACGTGCTCGACCTGAACCACGGCAACAAACTGCGAACCGCGCGTCACCTCGGCATAAGCCGCTCCACACTCTACCGCATCCTTGGCGGCCAGCCCGATTCAGAGCGTTGACGTCCCTTCCGACTGCACGGTCCTTGCTCTACACTCGACGGGAAGGCTTTTCGCCGCCCATCTTATCCCGAGGTCCCGTCGCATTGAGAAGATATCCGCTCCCTACACTCACTGCCCTGTTGCTTTTGTCCGCTCCTGTTTCTTCTTTGTACGCGCAGGCGCCCCCCGCCGCTGCACCGGGCCCTGTCGCAGATCGCAGCAAATCTCTCAATGCTCTCTTTCATAATTATTGGGAGGAGTACCTGAAAACATCGCCGGAGTTCGCCTCCTCTATCGGCGACAAGCGTTACAACGATCAGGTATCCGACTACTCCGTGAAGGCCATCAACCAATGGCTCGCCGCACAACAGAATTTTCTTCTGCAGTTGGCCGCCATCGATCCCGATGGATTGAGCGATCAGGAAAAAAACAGCCGTGAGATGCTCATGCGCCGCCTCGCCGATGATGAGGAAGCCTCGGAGTTCAAAGCCTGGGAGATGCCCGTAAATCAGATGGGCGGCATTTACTCCGAATACCCTCAACTGGTCACACAACTCGGTTTCACCACGGTCAAGGACTACGACGATTGGATCGCTCGACTGCACGCGATTCCAAAGGCCTTTGATCAGGTCACGACCAACATGTCGATAGGCGTCGAAGATAAACGGGTTCCCCCGAAATATCTTCTCGAAAAAACCCTCGAGCAGGTCAAACAACTAGCCAATCAAAAACCTGAAGACTCGCCCTTGGCTCTGCCATTAAAAAAATTCCCCGCATCCGTTTCCGCTGCGGAACAGGAACGCATCAAGCAGGAGATGCTTGCCGCCATCACGAAGCAGGTTCTGCCAGCATACTCGCGATTCGCGCGCTTTCTTGAGGTGAGCTACATTCCCGCCGGACGCGAGCAGCCCGGCATCTCCGCGCTGCCAGACGGGGAGAAGTACTACCGGTTCCTGATCCACCACACGACAACAACCGATCTCACAGCAGAAAAGATTCACCAGATCGGTCTCGATGAAGTAAAGAAAGACGAAGCTGAGATGCTGGTCATCGCACAAAAGCTCGGCTTCAAAGATTTGAAGAGCTTTCAGGCCAGCCTCAAGACCGACCCCAAGCAACGACCGGCATCGGCCGAAGCCCTTCTCGATGCATATCGCAAATACTTGACCCCGATGAAGAGCAAGCTGCCGCAGCTCTTTGGCAATCTCCCCAAAGCGTCCTTTGAGGTATTACCCGTTCCGCCCTACCTCGAAAAGACTTCAGCGACGGCTTACTATATGCGCGGCACGTCAGACGGAAGCCGTCCGGGCCGGCTGTTCATCGACACCTATAACGCGACCGATCGCAACCTCGACGATGTCGAAGCGATTGCATATCACGAGGGCCTGCCGGGCCATCACCTCCAGATCTCGATCGCCCAGGAACTGCAGGGTCTTCCCGACTTCCGCAGATACGGCGGATACACCGCCTACTCCGAAGGGTGGGGACTCTACGCGGAGCGACTCGGTAAGGATGTGGGCTTTTATCAAGACCCCTACTCCGACTACGGCCGCCTCGAAGGCGATATCTGGCGGGCCATTCGCCTGGTGGTCGACACCGGCGTTCACTCCAAACACTGGACACGCGAACAAATGGTCCAGTTCTTTCACGACCACTCCGCCATCGGCGAAACCGATGTTCAGTCTGAAGTGGATCGCTACATCGCATGGCCCAGCCAGGCGCTGGCCTACAAGATCGGCCAGCTAAAAATTCTCGAACTCCGCGACAGGGCCAAGACCACGCTGGGAGACAAATTCGATATTCGCGCTATTCCACGACCAGGTGCTCGACGCCGGAGCAATGCCGCTCGATGTCCTCGACGAACGGATTACAGCCTGGATCACAAGCCAGAAGCCACCAGGTCAGTGAAGGCAGAACGTGCCGTGGCGCACAAGTCCTGACGCTTGCTTGTGGTAATCTTTCCAGTTCCAAAAGAGCCCTCGGCCCGCGAAAACGCCGGCGAGATGGGCCGCAACCACTGAGGAAATACACCAATGAAACACCTTCTGACACTGGGCCTTCTTTGCGCCTTTTCTGCCTGCCTGCACGCGCAGGCTGTCGATGCAACCGTCTGTGACATTCTCAAAAACCCAGCTTCCTTCAATGGAAAAACCGTTCGCATCAAGGGAACCGTTTCCGCCGGTTTCGACCAGTTCATCATCAAGGGCGCCGAGTGCGGCCAGCACGCAGACGGCATCTGGCTTTCCTATCCTGAAGGATCGAAGGCAAAATCGGGTCCTGAAGCGATTCTGCAACTCCAGCCCGCGCAGAGCTTCGGCGGCACGGTTGCCGCACCGGACCGCACTCCCGTCGTTCTCGACAAGAGCAAGGACTTCAAGCAATTCGATTCCCTGCTCTCGACGCCCTTCAAGAGCAGCGGAATGTGCCTCGGATGCACGAAGTACGAAGTGAGCGCGACCCTTGTCGGTAGGCTCGATGGTGCCCAGGCAGGGCTCACCCGCGACAAGGCCGGCAAGATCGTCGCCATTAGCGGGTTTGGAAATCTCAATGCGTACAGCGCGCGCCTCGTGCTGCAATCCGTTTCTGAAGTTACTTCACAGGAGATCGATTACTCGAAAGTCGCCGCAATCATCAAGGCCGATCCAACGCTCGATTCGGGCGGCAGCAACGCGGTTGCAGAGGCTCACAAAGCGGCCACCGCGTTTGGGCCCGGCAATCCTCTCGGCGCGCAAATCGAGCGGGCCGCCAACGCATTCGGAAAAGAGGGCGAGAACAACGGCGTGGAGATTGCATTCGGCGGTGTAAACGAAGCGAATGCAAGGTCCGAGCAGAAGAGCGACCGCAACTCTCCCGACGGAGTCTTGTTCAACTGCGTCTTCGATTCGTCGCGCCTCAAGGGCGACGCACTCAGCCGGGCCATCGTTCACATGGGCCAGCACGTCGCAGATCTGCGCAGCCCCGCAGCCGGAGCCGAGAATGCTCACCTCTATGAATTGGAGTTTCAGGCTTGGGGCGCCACGACCTTCAGCGCAATCGGAGGCCGGCAAAAGACCTTTACCTTGCCCGGCGGCTACCTCGTCTGGAATGCCGATTGGCCGAAGGATAACCTGGATGCAACCATGACCAACACCCTCCACGAGTTCCTCGCAAAGCAGGCATTGCTCAGCCGATAAACTCGACCTTCACGCGAAACGCAAGGACCTGGGTGCGCCCAGGTCCCGTTTTTTGGGCCGATTCCTTGACCGATCAAACATCCTTGCATGGCACCTCCGCGCCGATACGAGTATCCTGTTCATGAACCATCACTCTCACTGAAAAACAAGGAACATCATGGCGGAGATAGCCGTTGAGGCCACAGCAATACCTGCGCAACTTCCCCACCTTCGCGTGGCGGTTCTCGGCGCGGGCAAGATGGGCGGCATCCTGCTGCAGGCCTTCCTGAAGCAGAATCTTTTTGCTCCCGACCAGATCTTCGGCACCGTTGGCCACGCCGAGCGCGCCATCGCGCTCAGTACGCAGTGGGGCGTCGACGTCAGTACCGACAACCTTGAAGCCGCGAAACAGGCCGACCTGATTCTCATCGGCGTGAAACCCTTTCAGGTGCCGGATCTGATCGCCGAGATTCGTCCCGCGCTGACCAAGGACAAGACGCTGATCTCGTTCGCCGCTTCGGTAAAGACACGTTCCATCGAAGACGCGGCGGGACTCGACATCGCCGTGATCCGCGCCATGCCCAACACGCCGTCTGCGCTCGGCGCCGGCGCTGCTGGCCTCTGCCGTGGACGCTTCGTCTCTGCCCAGCAGATGGAGCTTGCGCAGCGCATCTTCGAGACCGTAGGCCGCACCGTCGTCGTCGACGAAAAGCATATGGATGCTGTCACCGGCCTCTCTGCCTCCGGCCCCGCCTACATCTACATCATCATCGAGGCCCTCGCCGAAGCCGGAGTAAAGGTTGGCCTGCCCCGCGATACTGCCACCCAACTCGCCGCTCAAACCACTTTCGGCGCGGCAAAAATGGTGCTCGAAACCGGATATCACCCGGCCCTGCTCAAAGACGCCGTAACCACTCCCGCCGGCTGCACCATCGACGGTATCCTCGAACTCGAAGAAGGCGGTCTCCGCGTCACGCTCATCAAAGCCGTAATGCGCGCCACGCAACGAGCCAAGGAACTGGCGGCAGGATAACAAAACACACCAGGCAGAAAATTGGGTGCCCCAGGTCTCGCTTTTGAGACCTGGGAATCCACCAAAGTAAATCCGCAAGTCACTCCATTGCCCACTCAACGCCCATCCTGGCTGCCCTCCTATATCCCGGAACTCCAGGGACTCCGCGGCATTGCCGTTCTCTCCGTCGTCTTCTATCACTGCCATCCACGGCTGATTGGAACCTGGCTCTACGGCGCGTCGCTTTGGGGATGGGCCGGCGTCAATCTCTTCTTCGTGCTCTCCGGTTTTCTCATCACCTCAATCCTGCTGGACGTCTCGCAGCAAGCCGCACTACTTCCGAAACTTCTACGGCCGCCGCGCACTGCGCATCTGGCCGGTATACATACTCGTCCTCGTCGTTTGCTACTTGAACGCGCCATGGTTCATCGGCCCCACAATTCTTGACGCAATTCGTACCGCTCCCTGGTGGGCGTACATTCTGTTCCTGCAAAATTTGTTTCACTTGTCTCTGCCGCCGGCTATTGGTCCAACATGGTCCCTCGCCATCGAGGAGCAGTACTACTTTCTCTGGGCTCCCGTTGTCAGATTCCTGCGTCGCCCCTGGATGCTCGCGACATCTGCTTCTCACCGCTCTCATTGCGTCACCGCTCTTCCGGCTCACGCACTTTGCATGGATCACGAAGACGCACACGCTCACGCACATCGACGGAATCGCAATGGGCAGCCTGCTTGCACTCGGCCTCTACACTCTGCCGCTCAGCCGTCGCGTCTGGCTCACGATCGGACTCGCCGCAATCCCGACGGGCTTTCTTGCCGCAGGCACAATCGCCGGCGGCACCGCTTTTCTCGATTCAGCTCTCACCACCGGCTTCGCAGGCTCTGTTCTCGCGGGAATCGCCTCCACTGGCGCACGCAATCCGCTGAACGCCCTGCTGCGTCGCGGCCCTCTGGCCTTCTATGGCCGCATCAGCTACGGCCTCTATATGACGCACATCATGGTATTCATCTATTTCGGCTGGTTCGATGCGCGCATGGATAAGTTCGGTATGATTGGCAACCTGTCCGTCGTTGTCTTCCGCCTCGCAGCCTGCACGGCAGCAGCTAGCGCACTCTGGTACGGTTTCGAGTCGCAGATTCTGAAACTCAAGCGCTACTTCTAACCACGACAGGCATCTGACCCTGAAACGAAGAGACTCTGCGTCTCATACCGTGAACCTGCGTCTCGTGGCCGTGTGACTCGAATCACCCCTCGGCTTTAACACACTGCTGCTAGGCTTCTTGGTGTCACGGGAACGCAACTTGCGAGGTTGATGAATGAGCGAAACAACGAGCAAGGGCCCCCTGAGCCCCGATCTGCTGGCAAAGATGGACGCCTACTGGCGCGCAGCTAACTACCTCTCCGTCGGACAGATCTATCTCAAAGACAACCCTCTGCTCGAGCGCCCGCTCACGCTCGATGACGTGAAGCCTCGCCTGCTCGGCCATTGGGGAACTACTCCCGGTCTCAATTTTCTCTACGTCCACTGGAACCGCATCATTCGCGAGCGCAACCTCGACATGATGTACATCATCGGCCCGGGTCACGGCGGACCGGGACTTGTCGCGAATACCTACCTTGAAGGCTCCTACACCGAAATCTACCCGCACATCGAGCAGAATCGGGATGGCATCAAGCGCCTTTTCCGGCAGTTCAGTTGGCCCTATGGCATACCCAGTCACGTTGCGCCCGAGACGCCCGGCTCCATCCACGAGGGTGGCGAGTTGGGTTATTCGCTCGTCCATGCATTTGGCGCTGCCTTCGACAATCCAAACCTGGTTGTGGCTTGTGTCGTAGGCGACGGCGAAGCTGAGACTGGACCGCTGGCCACCAGTTGGCATTCCAATAAATTTCTCAACCCCGCCACTGATGGCGCGGTGCTTCCGATCCTCCACCTCAACGGATACAAGATCGCTAATCCCACGGTGCTCGCGCGGATCCCCCATTCTGAGTTGGAGCAGTTGATGCGTGGCTACGGCTATGAGCCGTTCACCATCAGCGGAGACGATCCGGCAACGATGCATCAGCAAGCCGCCGCGGTGTTCGATACCATCTTCGACCGTATTGCCGCGATTCAGAAAGCCGCGCGGGAAGGCTCAACCGAGCGTCCTGCATGGCCCATGCTGATCATGCGCACGCCCAAGGGCTGGACAGGGCCGAAGAACGTCGATGGCAAGCCGGTGGAGGACACTTGGCGAGCGCACCAGGTGCCGTTCTCCGAACTTCGCGAGAAGCCCGACCACATGCGCCTGCTCGAAGAGTGGATGCGCAGTTACAAGCCCGAAGAGCTGTTCGATGAGAAGGGCGCATTTCTCTGTAACCTCGCTGATATTGCGCCGAAGGGGCGCCGTCGGATGGGCATGAACGCCCATGCGAATGGCGGCCTTCTGTTGCAGCCGCTAAAGGTGCCAGCCTTTCGCGATTTTGCCGTGAAGATTGAAGGACGCGGCCAATCCGACGTCGAATCCACGCGGGTACTCGGGCGACTGCTTCACGCAGTCATGGAGGCAAACAAGGATCAGAAAAATTTCCGCGTCTTCGGCCCTGACGAGACTGCCTCGAATCGCCTCCAGGATGTAATCACCGGAACCGGCAAATCATGGATGGCCGAGACTCTCCCTGTAGACGAGAACCTTTCGCAAATCGGCCGCGTGATGGAAATTCTCAGCGAGCACATGTGCCAGGGCTGGCTCGAAGGTTATCTGCTTACGGGAAGGCACGGCTTCTTCTCCTGCTATGAAGCCTTCATTCACATCATTGACTCGATGGTGAACCAGCACGCGAAATGGCTCAAGGTCACGCGGCAACTACCCTGGCGCAAGCCGATCGCATCGCTCAATTATTTGCTCAGTTCCTTAGTGTGGCGTCAGGATCATAACGGCTTTTCGCATCAGGATCCGGGATTCATCGATCATTTGCTGAACAAGAAGGCCGATGTGGTCCGCATCTATCTGCCGCCCGACGCCAACACATTACTTTCGGTCAGCGACCATTGCCTGCGCAGCAAGAACTACATCAATCTCATCGTCGCCGGCAAGCAGCCCGCCCCGCAGTGGCTCACGATCGATGAAGCTGTTGCCCATTGCACTACCGGTTTAGGAATTTGGAAGTGGGCATCGAACGATGACAATAATCCCGATATCGTGATGGCCTGCTGCGGGGACGTTCCGACGATGGAAACGCTCGCGGCTGTCACTTTGCTTCGTACCCAGGTGCCGGACCTGCGCATTCGCGTGGTCAACGTTGTCGACCTGATGACGCTTCAACCATCCTCCGAACATCCGCACGGGCTGCCCGACGAGGAGTTCGATGGCGTTTTTCCACCAAATGTGCCCGTCGTCTTCGCCTTTCACGGTTATCCCTGGTGTATCCACCGGCTCACCTACCGGCGACATAACCACGACAACATCCATGTGCGCGGTTACAAAGAAGAAGGCACGACAACGACGCCCTTCGACATGTGCGTGCTCAATAACATCGATCGCTTTCAGTTAACACTCGATGCAATTACGCGCGTCACGCGCCTTGCCGACAAGGTCGACGCTGCGCGCCAATGGTACTCCGAAGCGATTCAGCGCCATCGCTTGTACGTCGCCGAAAACGGAGATGATCTGCCTGAGATTCGAGACTGGCGCTGGCCTGCGGAGCACACCCGCTGATTTCCATTTCAAATTAAGAGGTTCTCTCATGTCGTCTTTGCCTGTTTTGGTTTTGAATAGCGGATCTTCTTCTATCAAGTTCGCGATGTACGAAGCCGGCGACGGCCAGCGGACAAAGCTCCATGAAGGAGCGGTCGATGGTATCGGCACGGATAATGGCAAGTTCTGGATCAAGGACGCGGAGGGCAAGAAGGTCGTCGACGAGGCGCCGGCTCTGCCCAATCGCGCTGTTGCCTTCAAACTGGTTGCCGACGCGCTCCACTCCGGCGGTTTCTCCGCTCCTATGGCGATTGGGCATCGCACCGTTTGCGGCGGCCCCACCGTGCTCGAAAACCAGATCATCACGCCGGAGTTGATTGACGAGATCGAGAGCTACGCCGCCTTCGCACCGCTTCACACGCCAATCGCTGTCTACATCATGCGCGAGGCATTGCGCCTGTTCCCCGGCGTGCCAAACTTTGCCATCCTCGACACCTATTTTCATCGCACTATGCCCGAGGTGGTCACCCACATGCCCATTCCCGCGGAGTACTCGGCCATGGGAGTTCGTCGCTACGGCTACCACGGCATATCCTACGAATCCATCGTCTACCAGTTGCAGCCCGACGTTCCTGGAAAACTGATCGTCGCACACCTCGGCAACGGCGCATCTATCTCCGCGATTCGCGATGGTAAATGCCTCGATACTTCGATGGGTCTCACCCCGACGGGCGGCATTATCAGCGGAACGCGCACAGGCGACATCGACCCAGGAATCGTGCTGTTCATCCTCAGGAAGATTGCGGAGACAACCGAAAACGCCGCCGAAGCTGCTGAAAAACTGGAAACCGCAGTCAGCAAGAAGGCGGGATTGCTGGGCGTCAGCGAACTCTCCAACGACATGCGCGACCTGCGCGAAGCAATCAAAGAAGGAAACTCCAAGGCGCGCCTTGCCGTCGACAAGTTCACATGGACGATCGCGAAGTGGATCGGAAGTTTTGTCGCCGAGTTGAACGGCCTCGACATGCTGGTGTTCACTGGCGGCATCGGAGAAAACGACATCGCCTCTCGCGCCGAGATATGCGCGGGCCTGCGTGCCCTTGGCATCGTGCTTGACGCCGAACGAAACAAGATTCGCGGCGAAGGGGTGATTTCAGCCGACGACTCGCCTGTAAAAGTTCGCGTGATTCCGCCAGCGGAGGACCTCATCATCGTGAATCATGTTGTGCGACTGATGGGGCGTTAGCTTCGTTCAAACCAATTCAGACCAATTCGACGCGTATCCTGCTGTGTGCGGGCCGATCGGCAATGTTCTACACTGAAGAGTTGATACGGAGCTTTTCTTCATGCATGCGGCTGCTGCTTCAGTAGACTTGAAACCATTGCCATCACCGGCTTTACGCCGCTTTGCCTGGGCGTCCTGGCGTACTTCATTGCTGTGATTCTTTGGGGAACGCTGGTTCGCGCAACGGGCGCGGGAGCGGGATGCGGGAATCACTGGCCCCTTTGCAATGGCACCGTTCTGCAGCACTCCGCCAACGCCAACACAATCATCGAGTTCACCCACAGGATCACAAGTGGCCTCTCGTTCTTTTCCGCCGTTGGCCTGTTGGTGTGGACGTTTGCGGGAACAGTGCGGGGTCATCTTGCACGTGCTGCTTCCGTCGCTTCTGTCGCTTTCACTCTGGTCGAAGCCATTCTGGGCGCTTTCCTCGTAAAACTGGGTCTTACCGCACAGAGCCAATCGCCGCTTCGACCAGCGTATCTCGCTTTGCATCTGACTAATACGCTTTTGCTTCTCGCGGCTCTTACGCTCACGGCACATCTGCTTAGCAGGCAACACGGATACATGCGGGGCACAATTCGTGTGGTTGCGCCCTTTGGAGCGATCGCGTCGGTAGTTGTAGTCCTCATTGTGGGCGTCACCGGTTCGCTGGCCGCGCTCGGCGATACGCTGTTTCCCGCGACGTCTCTCGGATCCGCGCTCGCGCAGGATTTCTCAGCGACCAGCGGATGGCTGGTGCGCTGGCGCTGGACGCACCCAACCGTCGCATTCGTCGCGAGCATCTTTCTCATCTGGTTGCTGGTGCGCGCAGCACAACGGACGGCGCACTGGGATAATCGAGGCCTTTCCGCCCTCGTGCTTCTGCTGTTGGCTGCGCAGTATGTTCTCGGCGTGCTCGACGTTGTGCTGTTAGCGCCCGTGTGGATGCAGGTAGCCCATCTTCTGGGTGCCGATGTTCTTTGGGCTGCGCTGGTCGTGCTCACGGCTCGCGTCACATTGCAGCCGGCCGAAACAAACTAGCGAACTTTGAGTAATTTAATAGGGCAAGAAAGCGACGAGGCCCGAAATGGACCTCGTCTTAGTTCGCCTTGATGCGGAGCTCGTTTCTGAAGATCGCTACTTCTCCAGGACGCCTGCTGCGGGATAGTTCTTTCCGCCGACAGTGGCGTTGATCACCGGTAACTCAGGCGTAGCGGTGAGCCATTCAATGACGCCATCGCGCAAAATCACGGTATCCTCGGCCTTGCCTCCGCGAATGCTTGGATTCCAAGCAAAAGCCTGGTTGTTGACGACGACCTGCGCACCGTTCGGCGTCGCCACCCATTCGCGTTCGCCATACCCCGTCGGCCCACCCTGGTGATGGAATCGCTCCTCACCCGGAAAGCCTTCCGCCGAGTACGCGGCCTGAGCAATATGGAACAGCTCCGCCGAAGTTGCGCCCACCCGCGAAGCATCCAGCAGGGCTGCGTTTACTTGCGCCGCAGATTTGAAGCGAGCCGCGAGCTCGTTTGGCAATGCGCCAAAGTGCACGAAGCGGGTAATCGAAATTGCCAGCCCCCATTTCCGCGAGCACAAGTTGAGCATGGCGTATTGCTTGAGCCGGGCGCCGCGAGCAGCCGCATGCTTGTACTTCAAGATGCGATCGTCAACCGCGAAAAGATAAACCGACGGCAAGATGCCGCGACGCAGCAAGTTAGCGGCTGTCAGGGCCTCAAGATCGTATTCGCTCAGACCTGGTTCAACCTGGTGCAGCGATTCGACGGTTGCGGCTGCTGTCTCCGCGCCCAGCCAGCGATAGCGCGCGATCTCGCTTTCGCCTAACGAGGCACGCAGCGGATAGAGATCAACTGGCGTCAGCCCCGGCCCCGGCGTATCTGATCCGAGAGGTCCGCCGACGAGGCGGGCTGCCGTGGCTACAGTGTCGTCTGCGTACCATGGGAAAAGTATCGGCTCGAAATCCAGTGTGCCAAACTCCTCATCATGCAAGCGCGGAGCTTCGTTCTCGGTGGTGAAGTAGTAGCGCTTCCCTGCCGCAGTTACAAGCAACGATGCCACGCCCGTCTCACCCGGCGTCAACACGCGTACTTCCACTGCTCCGCCCGTAAGCCACGCCACGTTCTCGTTGCGCTTCAAAAGCACACCGGAAAGCTTGTTAGCGCGTAGCCATTCCACAATCTTTTCGTGTTTTGCGTCCAACTCCGCATTCCACGCGGCTTCGGTGACGAGTGTGGATCCGTGCACCACCAGGCCTTTGCTGATTCTCTTGCTCATGATTGCAATTCCTTTTTCCAAAACTCCCGCACAGTGATCGGGCGTCGGCGAAAATTTGCCGACGCCCGATAATTTCTCCAACTCCAAGATTTAGTCTTCGAGATTCGGGTGATGATGGCTCTCCCATCCGAGGTAACGGGCCGATTCATGCACTGCTTTGGATACGTCGCTAAAGTTAGCCGCTACGTGGTGTTCAAACCCTTCGCGACAAATGTACTTCAACAATTTCTGCAACTGCGGAATCTCCGCTACCCCGGCCCCGCCGAACGTCTCCAGCGGATCGTCAGTGAATTTGCCAGCGCCCGTGTAGCCGCGAACGATTCCGCGACGGTCGTCGGTTGAATAGCGAGCGAAACTCATCGTGCCTGCCTTTACGCGACCCACACAGGTGCCGAACGTGTTCAGCTTGCCAACTGTTCCGGCGATGATCTCCTGGTAATCCATCTTGACATCGCTGAAGAAATGCTTGGGGAGGTTCGAGCAGTGGAAGCAGACGCACTTGTCGGGGTTGCTGCCGTAGTTGTTGTTCCAGTCGAGCAGCGCCGACGGCGTCCCGGAGGCCAAGGCCAGCATGTACATACTCAGCGTGCCGGGCACATCTGTTTCGCAGGCTGAGGGAATGAGGTTGTCGCTCATCATGCTCATGATCGTGCACGGCACTACGCCAAAGAACTCTTCCATCGAAGTCCAGCACTGCACGGCGCTGATGGTCACGTGGGTCTGCTTCATCCAACCGTCGATGACTGCGCCGAGCTTCGACATCTTCATCAGCGCATCTTCCGGAATACCTGCGGTCGTGACGTACTTTTTGATGGCCGCGAGTTTGGCCTGCGCGGCGTCGTCTGTATCCTTCATGCGCCCAATGCGGCCGAAGATTTCAGAAAGATCAATCGTCTCGATCGTGATCCCGCTGGTTTCAAAGATTCGCTCCGAATAGCGCACTGTGTTGAATGCCGTGGGGCGGGCGCCAATTGCGCCAATGCGGAGATTCTTCAATCCCTTGACGATGCGGCATACCGCGGAGAACCACTCCAGGTCCGCCTTGAATTCAGCGGAAGTCAAACTCTCCGTGTGCAGCGTGGTCAGCGAATAGTTGATGCCATACTGCATCATGTTGTTGCACGCGCTCATCTTGCCGCAGAAGCTATCGCGGCGAGTAGCAATGGTCATCGCTTCGGAGCGGTCCGGCGTGGCCTGCACCAGCACGGGGACCTTGAGGCCCGAGAGCCGGATGGCATCAACGATTCCGCGCTCTTCACCGAAATTGGGCAGAGTAAGAATGATGCCGTCAATTTCTTCCGCGTGCTTCTTGAAAAGCTCGGCGCAATGCTGCGCCTCTGCATACGTTTCCACTGCACCATACTTGGATTCTTCAGGGCCCAAAACAATGGCCCGTGCCCCCGCAGCCTCAAGAACGGAAATTATTTCCTCTCGACCAGTCTTGGCCAGATGATCCGGAAAGAATCCGCGATTTCCTACAATCACACCGAATGTCATCGTTCTTTGCGTTGCCATTTCCCTGCTCCTTGTTGCCGCACCCACTACTTAACCGTTGCGGCCCGGGCGAAATCGAAAATCGTAAAAAAGGCCGAGAGCCAACATCAAGGCACCCCACCAGATGGAGGCGTGGTAGTTAGCGACAGCCATGGTTCCGGTGCCTAGCTCGTAGAGGCCGTAGCCGAGAATCAGAGCGCCGTAAGCGGTTAGCAGTACGCCGATGAAAAACCAGATCGGGATGCCAGACGAGTGCATGAATGCTCCTTACCAGAAGTAAATGTTGAGGGCGAAGAAGATGACCACGGCGATTACCGTCCAGAACCACTCGTTTTTGTAGTAGGGGACGGGCTCTTCGGTGGGCAGCGGCGTCGCACCATAGACCACTCCAGCCAGTTCGGCCACGGGCCGCGGCTTGGTGAACATGCTGACAATCACGTTGACGCCGACCGAAGTTATCACGGACCAGAGGGCGCGATACATATTCTCCGCCATGTCTTTGGCGTCGGGCGAGATGGCGACATAGCGCAGCGCAGAGGGATCCGCCTTGACCCAGGCCCAGAGACCGATGGAGGTGAGGGTTCCCATGAGCAGGCCCCAGAATCCGCCGGCCTTGGTCGCGCGCTTCCAGAACATGCCGAGCAGCACGACGCCGAGTAGGGGCGAGATAAAGAAGCTGAACAGCGCCTGCACATAATCCATGATGCCGGCAGCATTCATGACGAGGTACGCTGCGCCAATGGAGATGACCACGCCGACAACGGTCACGATGCGGCCGACAAGGACATAGTGCTCGTCCCTGGCATTCTTGACGATGTGCGGCTGGTAGATGTCGTAGGTAAAGATGGCGGTGAAGGCGCTCACGTTGCCGGCCATGCCGCTCATGAATCCGGCGATGAGTGCGGTGATGCCCAGGCCGAGCAGGCCGGGGCCGAGGTAGCGAACCATCATCAGCGGCAGCACTTCGTTATAGCTGTGCAGTCCTGCGCCAGGGTGCGCAGCCACTACGTTTTCTCCCACCAGGTGCATCAGACTTCCGTCGGCATTCTGCAGAACCACCAGGCCCAGGAGGCCGGGAAGAATCACGATGAATGGCACAGCCATCTTGAAGAATGACCCGATGACCGGAGCCAGGCGCGCCGAACGCAATGAGTTCGCGGCAAGCACGCGCTGAACAACGAGAAAATCGGTAGTCCAGTAGCCGAAGCTGATAGCGAACCCGAGGCCAAACAGAATGCCTGTCCAGTGAATGCCCATGGGGTTATCGGCAAAGTGGCCCATGCTGCGCCACATGTGGGTGTAGTCTCCGGCCGGGGTGACGTTATTGGCGATGTTATGAGCCAGGCGGGCCTTGAAGCCGGTCCAGCCGCCAGTTTCAATGAGACCAAGGATCGGTACCAGCAGCGCACCGCCCCAGATGAGCACGAACTGCAATACCTCATTGAAGATGGCAGAGCGCAGCCCGCCGAGTGCGACATACGCGGCAACGGCGAGGGAGCTGACAATAATGGAGAAGTTCAGATCCCAGCCAAGCACGATCTTCATCACTTCAGCCATCGCGAACATGTTCACGCCGCTCATCAGCACGGTCATGAAGGCGAAAGAAACAGCCGCCACAGTGCTGGATCCCTGGCCATAGCGGAGCTTGAGATATCCCGGCACAGAATGCGTTTTGCACACGTAATAGAACGGCATCATCACCATGCCCAGGAAGAGCATGGCGGGAATGGCGCCCACCCAATACCAATGCGCAGCCAGAATGCCGTATTGATAAGCGGAACCGGCCCAGCCCATCAATTCCAACGAGCCCAGATTTGCCGAAACGAAACTCAGGCCCGCAATCCAGGCCGTCATCTCGCGGCCGGCCATGAAGAACTCTTCGCTGGTGTTGGCCTGGCCCTTCAGGTAAAAGCCAATCCAGATCACCATTACGAAGTAGATCGCAATCACGGCAATATCGAGCAGACTTAAGTGGGCCAGAGACGGGGCACTTAGCAAAAGGAGTGCCGCGGCCGAGTGCGGTAATCCGGCGACGGCAGACAGTGGCAGTAGATCGAACATTCGGTCACCTGAAGTTGGGTGAATACATCCGCAATTGAAAGGGACGTTCGCCCTTAAGTAAATGGCTTTACTACATAGGTTGTCAAGCGCTCGGCTTAAAAACATTCCTGTCCGGAACGCCGTCGACCATCGAGCCCAAATAACTCTGTCGCTTAGAAACCAGCGACGCTGGAGAAATCGTTTTCCGGACGGAGTCTACCACAACGCGCCCAGCCTGCAATACGCCCGGATTTACTAGGCGCCGAACTTACTCCTGAGCGCGGTGGTCCTTGAGAAACACCACTGTCTTGTTTTCTTGCCCCGGGAACATGAGCGCGTAGCCAAGAGGCGAACATTCCACTACCTCTTCCGGACGCTCGTAGTGGCCCGGGAGCCTGGCGCGGATCGACAAATCCGCGCCGTGTTTTACGAGAAACCGGACCATTCCCAGGCCAAAGTCCTGAAACTGCGTCGCGGCATGAAAGATCGGCGTCTGCCCGTTGAGGCCCGCCTTGGCCACCTCAGCCCGCGCGTTTACGTCGGCTCCGCGTTCCAACAGCAGTTGGGCAGCTTCGATATTTCCAAACTCGGCGGCAACGTGGAGCAACGTCACTCCCTCGAGCGACAGGCGACGATAGGCAGTGCCCCCGAAATCCAGTTCGCTGAATCGGCGCGACACCAGCGACGGATCTTCATCCAGAAGCTGTCGAAGCCGATCGATCCGGCCACGCAGAATCTCCATCACTGCAGGGATATTGCGTCTGCCCACACCGCCGGCTCCGAGCAGAAGATCGATACATTCAGCCAGCTCATTCGAGCGGGCATAGGTGCCAATAACGTAATCGAGCGCAGTATCGGGATACTTGCGCCCAACGCGAGCGCAGTTCGGATCGGCGCCATGCTCGAGCAGCCAATTGAGTGCCCCGGGTGCAACCGCTTCACACGCAGCAAAGATGATTGGAAAGTAGCCGTTCCACTCCGCATTTACATCGGCGCCGTTGCGCACCAGCAGTTCCATCATTGGTATGCGATGACTCCCGAGAGCCGCCCGCATGAGCGGACCGTCGCCGCCCTGGTGCACATCCGATCCGTGATCGATCAACCACTGGGCCATCTCCAATCGCGTTGGGCTCGGCGCCTCCCACGGCACTCGGCATTCGGCAATCCATGTCAGCGGTCCGTTGTTGTTGTAACCCATCGGTGCATGGTGAAGCGCCGGATTGCTTTTCATCAGTTGCTTGACGCGCTCGAAATCATTTCCATCTATGGCCTGTTTCAACTGGCCTATTTCTTCCGACTTGCTGAGCGAATCAACATGCGCTTTGAGTTTTGGCCAACTTGAAAAGCCGTAGAGACGCGCGATCTTCAGTTGAGCATCGCTTAGGGACACGGCTTCGCCGCCCTTAAGCAAATCTTTGGCCTGGTCCTTGAGATGGCGCAGGTTGGGGCGGCTGGGAAGTTGGCGAGGAGATGCAGACGAGTTGCCGGACATTGCGGCCTCCTTTCATTGCTGCGCCCGTTGTCCGCGGCTCGGGCTGAAAGAAGGTGCGTAAATTCAGATGACTCGGGTGGGCTTCGAGCCCTTTCCGCGGACCGGATGCGTCCCCAACGCTGAGAGGTAGCGTATCAGAGAAACGATGGGTTTGGCCCGATCAAAGCGACAGGTAGGAACGTCATTTCATGCTTGTATTCCGGGCGTTTCAACGATAACTTGGGTTATGGGACCCACATTCCCTTTCCCCGCACCAGCTAATTCCCGGCTGTTTCCAAGTGTGCCAAGGCCACAGCATTCCTCCGTCAATTCCAATATCCCGTTCAAGGAGTCGCGCCGATGTATCCGACTGTCGATCCTCTAACGTCCTCCGGCATCTCCCGCCGCAACTTCTTCCGTTTCGCAGCCGGCGCATCCGCACTGGCGAGCCTTCCAATCCTCACTGAAGCGCATCTCGCTCTCGCCGAGCGGCCTAAATTCGCCGATCCCAACAAAGGCATCCACATCGATGCAAACGAAAATCCGATGGGACCATCGGACGCCGCGCGCCAGGCAATGGTCGACATCATTCCCCGGGGCGGCCGCTATCTCTTCTCGATGGAAGAGGAACTTACCGAAATCTTTGCCAAGCAAGAGGGACTGGATCCCCAGTCAGTGATGGCCTTTGCTGGCTCGAGCGAACCGCTGCACTACACCGTGCTCGCTTTCACCAGCAAAGACAGGCCGCTGGTGATTGCGGATCCCGGTTATGAAGCGCCCATGTGGGCCGCAAAGGTCTCCGGCGCATCGGTCATCAAGGTTCCGCTATCCGACCCGAAGGGTGCGGCATCGCACGACATCAAGGCGATGCTCGCAGCTTCCTCCAATCCGGGTGTCATTTACATCTGCAATCCCAACAACCCCACCGGCACCTGTACGCCGCGCTCCGACATCGAGTACGCGGTAGCGAATGCGCCGAAAGACACCATTCTTCTGATCGACGAAGCCTACATCCACCTGTGCGACGCCCCACGCTCAATCGACTTCGTAAAAGAGGGCAAGAACGTAATCGTGTTGCGAACCTTCTCAAAGCTCTATGGGATGGCGGGTATCCGCATGGGCTTCGTCATTGGCAGACCCGATCTGTTAGCCAAAGTCAGCCAGTTCGGCGGAATGAATTCTCTGCCAGTCACCGCCGTCGCTGCTGCCAAAGCCAGCTTGCTCGATCCAACCCTCGTGCCCACTCGCAAGAAAATCATCGCCGACACTCGCGCGCAGACGCTGGCGTGGTTGAAGAGTGAAGGCTACGCAACGACGCCTTCTGAGAGCAATTGCTTCATGCTCGATGTCCGTCGCCCGGGTAAGGAAGTGCAATCAGCCCTCGCATCGAAGGACATGTTTATTGGACGCATTTGGCCCGCTTGGCCTAACCAGGTACGCATTACCGTCGGCACGCCAAACGAGATGATGGCGTTCCAGAAGGCCTTCAACGAAGTCATGGCCGGCACCACTGCCGGCTTGGTGCCACCGAAACTGCCACGACGTTTGCAGGAACATCCCTTCTCGCATCTCTCGTAGCATCGCGATCAAACCAGAAAACGAAGAGGCCTCGCCAAATCGGCGGGGCCTCTTCATTTGCCGTCTTCTTTTGAAAACCGAACAGCGCAAAGAGGCGCGCGTTATTTCAAAAAAGCAAAGGCGCCTGCATGGGCGCCCTTGCATTGTTTACCAAATCATTTGCCTCGTTCATTTAGAAGATGAGCTTCAACGCCAACTGCACGTTGAACGGTTCGCCGGGGCCGATGCCTGGCGAGTAGTTGCCCGACCCAATCGTGGAGCTCGTCGTGCCGAATGCCCCCGCCGAGTCGCTCGATCCATCCCAGTAATCATTGCAAAGCTGCGTGCACGCCGGGCTGGCCAGGTTCAGGTGATTGAAGACGTTGTACATCTCCGCACGGAGCTGAGCGTTAACGGGAAAGTCGTGGATGTTGAACTTCGTATTCTTGAACACGGAGAAGTCGACATCTGAGAAGCCCGGACCGAATACATTGTTGCGTGGAACATTGCCCCACGTTCCGTCTGCGGGCTGCTCGTAGGCGTTGGTATTGAGCCATTGCACATACGGCGTGCCGTCGGAAGGCTTCACCAGTTTGTGCGACATGCCCAAAAGGGGATTTGCGATCTGGTTCGGACGCTGTACTCCCTCGTTGGTGCCGCTGTTGTCTGAGGACGTATAGACCGTGATCGGCTGACCACCCTTGAAGCTGAATGCAGAATTAACTTGCCACCCGGCAGTCAAAACCTTCGGGCCTTTGAACGTTGGAATGTCGTAGTTGATGTATCCCACCACGCTGTTCCGCGTATCGAAGTCAGACGCGCCGTAGTCGCCCTTGAAGTCATAGCTGTTCTGCGGCAATGCGCCGCGATAAGCGGTGACTTCATCGAGGTTATGTCCCCACGTGTACGCGATCTGCGACGTGAATCCGCGCCAGGAGGTAGTGCGGAAAATCGCCTGAAGCGAGTTGTAGTTTGAAGTACCGATGCTTTGAATCTGGTTGACGTCGGAGTAGTAGTTGCCGCCTATCGAAATGTTTGCAAATGCACCATCCGAGGCTGTCGGTGTTCCGTTCGCGATCGGCTGATTGATATTCAGCAGGCTTAGCAGCTTGCGTCCCTGGCTGCCGACGTAGCCAATCTGCATGAAAGCCTTGCCCCCGAGCGATTGCTCAAGTTGGAAGCTGTAATTGATGTTGTAGGGCGACCGGAAGTCCTTGGCCACGCTGAATGCGCCGCAAGGCGTGTCTTGTGGGCAGGGATTCTCGCCGGTCGGAGTGGGGATAATCTGTTGGCCACTCACAATCGGCGTGAAGCCAATGATCGGGTTGACCACCGGATTCGTGCCGCCCGGATTTCCTTCCAGTCCGTTTGGTGCGCTGTTTCCTGGGCGGTTGTCGAGGAACGGATTGGCATTCGGCATGTCAAAGAAGAGGCCTGCGCCACCACGCAATACCATTCCCCTCGACCAGCTCGGTTGATAGCTGAAGCCGAGACGCGGGCTGATGTTCGCGTAGTCAGGGTCGTAGACATTGCTGATGTCCACGCCTTGGAAAGCAATGTACGTTGAAGTTGTTCCGGGGCGGAAGACCGAGAGGTCTTTATTGCCGTTATGCATCGGCTGCATAAAGTCGTAGCGTGCGCCGAAATTGATGTTCAACGACTGCGTCAACTGGTAGCTGTCCTGCGCAAACACATCGAACGCATGCGAGTAGACCGTGCGCTCAGGATCGCCGAATGCCTGCGTTGCCTTGGTCATGTAGCCGGCGAGAAAATTCGCAAGCGATTTCACCTTGTTGTCCACTTCTGCATCCTGCCAGGGCGAGGCGTAGGTGTTGTCAAAGGTGAAGCTGCCTTGAGCATGCCGCCAGTAGAATTCATTGAGTTGCATCTGGCGGTATTCCCCGCCGAGCCGAAGCTGATGCTTCCCGATTGTCCAGTTCAGCGCTTCATCAATGTGGCCGGTAATATCGTTTCGGCCCTCAGGAGGCGTGTTGCCCGTCGGCTCAAATCCGGAAATCTTGATATTTGGAGCATTCGCGAATTGAGATCCTGTCACGAATCCCGCGTCGGTAACATCGCCGAATCCAGTCTTCGCGTCAGAGAACGTCTGGTTGAAATAGTTGACGCCGATCGTGATCGAGTTCGTCATCGAAGGGGAAATGACGAAGTTATCGGCGACCGAGTAGTTATAAACATGAAGCGGCGCAATTTCAAAGTACCAGGGGTTCACGTAAGTCTGACCCACAGGAGCGGTCTGACTTCCCTGCCCGAGAAATGCGCGACCTGAGATATTGTGCCGCTGGTTGAAAGTGTGATCGAGTTTGATCACGCCGTTGTAGCTGTATCCATACTCCGGCGCGGGATTCTGAATCGCGGAAAGCGAAGTCCCCGAGATGAGATTTGAGGGCCAAAGAATCGGGATCAGGCTCTTCATCGTGGAACTCTCTGCAACACCGTAGTCGAAGAGCAACGCCTCGGCCGCCGCCTGGAAGCCCGCGTTCGGCTCCGTGCCGGAGTTACCGGTTGCGATGTTGAACTTCTGCTTTTCGAAGTTTGCAAACCAGAAAGTGTGATCCTTCCAGAACGGGCCGCCAAGAGACGCGCCCCACTGCACATTCGAAAGCGGCAGATCGCCCAGCGTGTTAAACGGATTGGTCACTGCCAGCGCTTGATTGCGTTCGTAGTAGTAGGCAGTACCGTGAATGCCGTTGGTGCCGGATTTGGTAACGAGATTCACCGTGCCGCCGGGATTCCGGCCTACCTCGCTCGATGAATGCGTCTGCAAGCTGAACTCAGAGACAGAATCGATAGGAAGAGTTACGCCCGCAATATTTTCGACGCCGCCCTGATTGACCGCGGGAATGTTGTGCCACCAGTCATTGTTGTCGGAACCATCGATCTGCCAGTTAACTTGATTCGCGCGCGTCCCATTCACCGAGCCATATCCGCCGAGAGAGTATCCCGCGAATCCCGGCGCCAGGCCGATCATCTGCGTAAAATCGCGCCCATTGAGAGGAATATCCTGCACCGTCGTTTCGGGAATGACAGTGATTTGCGTCGTGGTCGTTGTGTCGAGAGACAAACTGGACGCAGACACTTCAACCGTCTCTCCGGCTGATTCGATCGAGAGCTTTACCGGAAGTGTGTAGATCACGCCGGCCGTGACGGGGACCTTGGAAACAATGGCATCTTTAAATGTCGACGCAGACACCTTCACCGTGTAAGCGCCGAGCGGCATGTCTTGAAAGATGTACGCACCCGCGCTGGACGTGATCGTCTTGTGCGAAACACCTGTGGAGGATTCCGTGGCTTCAACGGTCGCTCCCGGCACCACAGCGCCGGATTGATCCGTGACCGTTCCGTTGATGCCACCGCGAAATGTTTGGCCGAAACTGTCGACCGGCACTAGAAAAATTGCCGCGATCGCCAGCAGGATTGCGGTAAATACACCTCTGGTATCTCGAGAAAGCATGCGCTTGACCTCCAGGAAAGATGAATAAATTTGTTCAGTCCTATGCCCTTGAAATGCTAGAAATTTCGGTCGAACTGCGGGCGTTCAGTAGACACACGACAAGCTGTCTTTTCTTGGGAGTGATTAGAGGAATGGAAAATGTGGGATTGGGCTTCCATTCCCCACAATAGTTGGAAAACGAATAAGGAATCAATAAAGAAACGGATAAAAATCTATTGGCGGCTCTTGCAAACAAACGCAGATCGCAGCAATAGGATCACAATTGCGGCTAAATTTTTGGCAGCCCGCTCGTCTGACGCCGACGGCGATGACTGATCGTTGCGTGTGATCTGCCTCACTCATTCCGGTGCTCCCGGGCACATCGTGGCCCTGAAATCGGTGCCACGCTCTTGGCGTTGAGGTGGATGCGATGCCCGATCAGGGCTTGAGCCGATGGACCCATCCGGCAGTAATCCTCGTCGCCACTGATCTGAGTGACCTCGATCGGCTTATGCCCTTTGCAATTCAGCAGGCTCGCGATTCATCGTCCAGGCTGATTTTGTTGCACGTCCTCGCGGTTGGCACGGTTATGGCAGTCGATGCCGCCGGAATACCCATGTACGATCCAGCGGGTTCAATCGACTTCGCTTCCAAAACCATGGAACCATGGCGCACCATGGCACGAGGCGAAAACATCATCTGCGATTCGGTGGTTCGCGAAGGAAATGCCGCCCAGCAGATTTTTGTGGCGTCGCGACAATTCAAGGTGGATCGCATCCTGCTCGGAACTCGGAGCCGGAGCAAGATAAGCAAGCTGCTCCTTGGCTCCGTGGCAGAGCAAGTGCTGCGTTCGGTAAATGTCCCGGTCATGACCGTGGGCCCCGAGGCTCATCTCGAAGTGGGAAACAACGACCAGGAAAAGGTCGTGTTACATGCCACTACGCTTAGAGAGACCTCGAGTCCGAGCGCAGCTCTTGCCTGCCAGATCGCATCAAGCCAGAAATCCCGGCTGGTTTTGCTCCACGTTCTTCCCCATCTTGACGAGATGAAGCGCGATGGCCTGCCAACGGGCCTGGATTCAATCGCGATGCAGGAACTGAGAATTCTTGCTGCCGAAATTGGCGCGACCGAATCCTGTTGCGCCAGGGTGGAACCGCGTGTTGCACACGGCAATCCATCCATCGAGATACTCTCCGCTTCCGCAGAACTGCACGCAAGCCTGATTGTTCTCGGCGCCACAAATCGACCGGCTTACCAGAGCATTACCCGTGATCGAACAGTTTACCGGGTACTCGCGCATGCTCGCTGCCCGGTCCTCACGCTACGCGAACCAACTGAGAACGCGCAGGACAAAGACATCCCGCACCTGGCAAGCCATGGTTGATTTGCGTGGGAAGGGTCCTGGGTCAAGGTTCAACGAGCGAAGAAGAATCTAAGCGGTAAGGCGCTCAAGTTCATCAGGCTTCGTGATCGTAAGGCTCGCGCCCTTGATGACGATCCACTGGTCACGACGGAACTGATTCAGCAGTCGCGTTACCGTCTCACGCGAAGTTCCTGCCATGTTGGCAATTTCTTCGTGCGTGAGGGCCATCGTAAAGCGGATTTCCGGCTTGCCATTCGCGGAGGCTTTTCCCCAGTCAAGCAGCAATCGCGCCAGCCGTCCTGCGGCAGAACCCGACAAGGCCAACCGTTTGGCGTCGTGAAACACCGTCAGGTATTCGCCGGAAAGAGACTGCGCGGCGTGCATGCTGGCGACACCATGACGACCGAGGAAGTCGATGAATTCCTGCTTCCGCACCGTCTTCACCTGGCACGGCTCAATCGCCTCGGCAGTCACTTCGTGAGGAACATTGGCCAGAACCGCGCTTAGACCCATGACATCCCCAGGACCGGCAATTTTGAGGATCATTGTCTTGCCATCACGGGATGTGGAAGAGATTTTTACCTGTCCGAAACAGATCACGAAAACGTTTCGCGCCGCATCGCCCTCGGTGAAGAGCTTTGCGCCGCGTGCATGGCTCATCATGATCCCAATACCGTCATAATCCTGCAAAGCTTCAGGTGTGAGATTGCAGAACATCCGCAGATGGCGGTGCTCACAGTTAAGACAATCTTCCGGTGGGTGATGAGAGTGCAGTCCAGCCATACGTATTCCGTGGGTCTAGATCGAAGTATATCGCATTTCTGAGGTAAGCGTCGGAGCCGTCAATTCTTTCGTCATAGTTAAGATAGACGCCCGACTTAGGCTCAGACCTCCCCGAAGGGAATCGGAGATTCCGATCTGCGGCGGCGAACCCCGGCCAGCCGACTGGCGCTGCACATGCCGTAGGCTCGCGATACCTCTCTGGCCAGTTCCTCCAGAAGCTTCATTCTCAGCGTCGGATACGCCAGGAAAGCCTGCTTCAGAGTCTCCAGCGGCAGTAGCACCAAAGATCCCGAAGTCTGCGCGAGCAGCGTGTAGGTGTGACAGCCGTCACCTAAAGCAGCCGCCAGTTCCACAAGTTCCCCGGCCCTGACCGTTCCAAGCGTAAGCCGCATCTCCAAACGCTCCGCTTTGCGCAGCAATTGTCCGGAAATCACCACATGAAGGCCCCGACAGGCATCCCCCTGGTGAAACACGATGTCGCCGGCTTCAAAGCCGATCTGTTCCGCCGACGCATTTAGCAGATTCCCAACTGTCGGCGGGCAAGCCAGCAGTTCTGCAAGAGGGTGCGCAGCGGCGCCGCTGTTGTAGGACCCTGAGCTTACCTCTGGTTGCATCGTTCCATCTCCCCTTGCGCCCGCCGTTTTCACGCGACGTGCCGCCGTCACCTTCTCGCTGCCAGCCGTGTCACTGCGAATTCCTTTGCTGCCCCGTACTTGCGAACCGATTTCCATATGCTGTAACTCGATTCAATAGCAGTTGCTCCCGAAATGGATTTAGGCGGTGGTTAGCAGAATCGCAACTCCCAGCCGCCCCATTGCTCTCGCGAATGATTATTTGTCGCCTGCCGGCGGACATCATCGAGCCGAAGCAGGTAAGAAAGATTCCTTTTCTGACGCCACGCTCGGTGTCTCCGGCGGCACGCAAAGCACTGGAACGCGTGACCGGGCAAGCAAGGTAAAGGCTGTGCCATGTGGTCCCGGCGTATCGCTGGCTCGCTTTACCCCGACAACGAGCACGCTTGGGTGATACTGTCCGATGGCCTCCACGATGGCATCTCCCGGCTTACCGTCTTTCACAACACATCGCACCGGGAATCGCCCATTTCCTTGAACTCCAAATTGCTCCAGCGTGGTTGCCCCTGGATTCAGAAACGCGGCCGCCTCTGCAGGGCGACGCGCATGCATCACCAGGAGCGTCCGCTGGAAGACCTCGGCTAAAGAACATGCCGTGGCCACCGCTGCCGGCGTTACTTCGTTCTTCTCCATTGCGAGCATGATCGGACCGCCCGGCGTGGGTCGGAACGCACCGGCGTTATAGTCTGCGGCCACTGCCATCACCGCGCAGGGCGCCATGCGCACCAATTGCTCGGCAACGGCTCCCACCACAACCGGACCAGCGCCTTGTCTTCCTTCAGTTCCGACAATGATCAGCCCGGCGTGATACTGCTTCGCTACATCAACAAGAATCTGCGCTACAGTTCCCTGCCGTATCTCAGAATGACTGTGAATGCCTTCACGAATGAGTTCGGCGGCCATCTTCCCGAGGACACCCCGGGCCTGCTCAGGCAGACCCTCCAGGATCTTTCCGGGAACAGCTTCTACTGAGGCATAATCCATCGGGTCCAGACCGTGCGCCAACACAATTCGCGCGCCGTATGCGCTCGCAATTTTGCGAGCATACTCCAGGGCAGCTTCCGACCTTCCATCCAGGTCAGTGGCCACCACAATGGTCTTCAAAGATGCAAAGCTCATGAATGCCCCTCCGCGCCGACTGGCGCCTCACGACGCAATTCTTGCGCCTCCGCGTTCTCTTCCATCGGACAGAGTCTGCGCCCGCCAAACCGGAGTAGCAGTGACCGCATTCACTCCGCCCTGTGACAGTGGTCACAAATCCGCCAAACAAAAGGGACTTACGCCGCAATTGTTCTTCCAACGAGATGAAAACGGTGTGACGGAATCCATATACATCCCGAAACGGATGCGATAGCCTTTTCCGCGTCATGAAAAACTCAGCGAAAGTCTCTACCCAATCCTTCGTGCCCTTCTGTCTGGTGGCCATTCTGATTCTGTTCGGCAGTCTCCTTACAAGCACATTGCCCGTCGAAGCGCAGGCTCCAGTAGCCGGTTCGCCATCCATCGACGCCAAGGCGCAAGCGATGCTCGCAAAGCTAACCCTTGAGCAGAAAATCGAACTGATCGGCGGCGTGGACGGCATGTTTACCAATGCTATTCCGGCGATCAATCTGCCCCGCTTCAAAATGTCCGACGCATCCGTTGGAGTGCGCACATGGGGACCAACCACCGCCTACGCCGGCGGCGTTGCCCTGGCGGCAACCTGGGACCGCAACTTCGCCCGCGAACTGGGCGAGAGCCTCGGAAAGGACGCCCGCGCGCGTAGCGTCAACTTCCTGCTTGGCCCGGGCGTCAACATCGCTCGTTCGCCTGTAAACGGCCGAAACTTCGAATACCTCTCCGAAGATCCATTCCTAAATGGGGAACTTGTCGTTCCGTACATCGAAGGTGTGCAGTCGCAAGGTGTCATCGCTACGGTGAAGCATTACGCGCTGAACAACGAGGAATACAACCGCCACAACGTCGACGTGGAAGCCGATGAGCGCACCATGCGGGAGATCTACTTCCCCGCCTTCGAAGCCGCCGTGACAAAGGGTCATGTCGACTCTGTCATGAATTCCTACAACCTCATCAACGGTGTCCATGCCACTCAAAATGAATTCCTGAACCTGAAAGTGCTCAAGGGGGAATGGGGATTCAAAGGCGTGCTCATGTCCGATTGGGACGCTACCTATGACGGTGTCGCAGCCGCAAACAACGGACTCGATCTCGAGATGCCCTCTCCGCGCTTCATGAACACGAAGACACTCCTGGCCGCAGTCAAGAACGGCACAGTAAAAGAATCAACCATAGACGAGAAGGTACTGCGCTTATTTCGCGTGGCCCTGCGCTATGGATTTCTCGACCGTCCCCAGTTTGATCCAGCCAACTCGACCTACTCTATCGCTGGCCGGCCAGTCGCTCTCAAAGGTGCTCGCGAAAGCCTGACCCTCCTGAAGAACGAGGGCAACATTCTCCCGCTCAACGCCGCGAAATTGAAAACCATCGCCATCATTGGCCCAGACGCGTGGCCCGCCGTTACCGGCGGCGGAGGCTCATCGGAAGCCCAGGCCTTCGAACCTGTCAGCATCGTCACTGGGATTGGCAACCTGGTTGGATCGAGCGTTCACGTGGTGTACACGCGCGGACTCCCCGAGATGAACGACATCTTCTGGCAGACAAAATGGGAAGGCGGCATCAAAGAAGCCACATTCCCGAGTAAGGACTTCAGCGGCACGCCCGAGACTGCGACTCCTGGAAACATCGGCAACTACAAACAGGAATGGTGGGGACCCGCCGACAAGACCCCGCGGAGCATTCGTTACACAGCCTCCTTCAAGGCGGCGAAGCAGGGCAAATACATGATCCTTGCCGCCGCATCCGGCAACGACCGCTACAAGATCACAGTAGACGGCAAGCAGGTCCTCGAGCAGGTTCAGGTAGAAGGCCAACATCCCGAGTCTGCCTCAATCGATCTGACTGCCGGACAAACCGTCAGCGTCGTAGCCGACTATCTGCCGGGCTTTGTCGGCAACCGCTTCGGACTCGGCATCGCCAATGAATCAGACATGATCTCTGAGGACGTAAAGAAGATGGCGTCCGCCGCCGATGCCGTTATCCTCGCCGTCGGTTTCAACACCTCCACAGAAAGCGAGGGCCTTGATCGCACCTTCGCTCTCCCCTGGGGACAAGATGCCCTTGCCGACGCCGTGACCGCAGCCAACCCGCGAACCATCGTTACCTTCATCGGTGGCGGCGCATTCGACACGCGCCGCTGGCTCGACAAGGTGCCTGCCCTCCTCCATGCCTATTACCCCGGCCAGGAAGGCGGAACAGCTGTCGCCGAAGTTCTCTTCGGCAAACACAACCCTGAAGGCAAGCTGCCCGTGAGTTTCGACCGCAGTTGGGAAGACAATCCTTCCGCACAGTTCTACTACCCGATCAAAGGCGCGGACACTTCGCTCCACGTTCCGGAAAACGACAAGCCGGCGACAGACTACGTCATTCCGCATGTAAAGTACGACGACAAGTTGATGGTGGGCTACCGCTACTGGACGACGACCGGCAAGCACCCGCTGTTCCCGTTCGGATTCGGCCTGAGCTATACCACGTTCACTTTTTCGAAACTGGCTGTTCCCTCAACGGCTACTGCTGGCTCGCAGGTTTCGGTCAGTTTCGACGTAACCAATACAGGCAAGGTGCCGGCGCGGAAGTGGCCGAACTCTACGTCTCCGATCCCTCGGCAAAAGCGAAGCGTCCGGAGCGCGAACTCAAAGGCTTTGAAAAAGTCCGCCTCGCTCCGGGCGAATCGAAACACGTCACACTGAATCTCGACGCGCGCGCCTTCAGCTACTGGGATGAAACAGCCCACAAGTGGACCATCGATCCCGGCAAGTTCATCATCCTCGTCGGCGATTCCAGCGAAAACACGCCACTGCACGCCGACATCACGCTGAACTAAACCGCATCATCCGTAAAACGGCCTGCCTCTCGAACGGAGCAGGCCGTTTCTATTTTGAATCCGGCGAGATGAGAACCGCTACAGCAGGGATTTCTCGACAATTGAGCGGATCAGTCGCGCCGCTTCCCCATGATCATCGTTGACTTCCATGATCGAACTGTAAAACTCAAACGACGTCAGTGCATAAAGCGCATTGATCTTTTCCTCTGCATCTTTGCCCTCGGCTGACTTTCCGAGCACTCCCACAACTCTCGTCGCGGCCATCCGCCGGCGCTTGTTGCGCGCTTCCAACACCTCGCCAAACTCCGGATCGATTGCAGCGATGCCGTGAATGCGGCGAAGCAGCAACGTGTCGCGGCTCCAGAAACCGGTGAATATCTCAGCGAAGCCCGACAGCATGGCCGAAGGATCGCTTTGCTGCATGACGAACCGCATTCGCTCCATGCCGCCCTCGATCGCAAGCTGATCGAACAGTGCTTCAAGCAATCCGCTCTTGGTGCCGAACAGATTGTGGATGGTCTGCCGCGTGACGCCGCTTTCGCGCGCCAATCCATCCAGGGTGAAGTTCAGAAAGCCATGTGACGCGAGCTGCGCACGCGCGGCAGTAAGAATATTCGCCCGGGTTCGGCCGGACGACTCCAACCGCTTCCCCAACGAATAAGGCCGCTTGCAGGGCTCTGTCTTCTTTCGATTCACAGGCTTAATCTTAGCCTGTTGCAATTTAACTTTACAAGACGTATAGTTAAATTATTCCGCGCCGGATGCGGAATTGATGCGGAAGGAGGGCTCGATGGAGAAACTATCCAGACTGGCAGCCAACCCGCAGTCGCCGAGAACGCCCGCCCCGCTCGCGCTTCGAATCGGATTCTGGATCTGCATCGCAATCGCGGTGGCGGTTGTCTTGCGCCGACTTGTCGCCCTGGCGCATCCGTCAACGTCGGGGCCGCCTCAACTTGCCGGGCTCGACGCTTCCTTCGAGTCGCATGCCATGCTGACCGTCGCGCACATCGTACCTGCTCTCATATTCGTGCTCCTCGTCCCGCTCTACTTTTCGCGACGGTTTGCCTCCGCGGTTTGGCTCGAGCGTCTCCTGTTTCTCCTGGGCGCGATTGTGGGCATCACCGCATATGCCATGAGCGCCGACGCTGTTGGAGGATGGCTGGAACGATCGGCTGTACTCTTCTTCAACACCCTGTTCCTCTACTCCCTCGCGCGCGCCTATCGGAATGCTCAGAACAGCCAACCGGCTTTGCAACGGCGTTGGATGACGCGCGCCATCGGCATCCTTCTTGGCATCGCCACAACGCGACCGGTGATGGGTGTCTTTTTCGCGACCAGTGCCCTGACGCATCTCCAGCCAAAACAGTTTTTCGGCATGGCATTCTGGATCGGCTTCTCGATCAACACGCTCGTGGTCGAACTTTGGCTCCGCCGAAGAGAAAGTCCATTTCATGCAGAAAGGATGGCGCCGCACCCGACCGTTTAGCGGAACGCAACCCGGATGCTTGCCTGATCACTGTTATGACGTACACAACGGACGCGAAGACAACCTCACGCTTTGCAGGCCCGCACCTGGCGCTGCTGGCGATTCTCTACACCGTGCTCTTCAACGCAGGGCTGTTCCCGGTGACGGCCTTGGCCGGCAAACCATATTGGCCGGGACCCTGGGAACCTGCAAGCGTCATCGTGCCCTATTTTCAAACTCACGCGGGGCCCGTACTGACATGCCTCTTTCTGCAGTCGGGCGCGACGATCTGCCTGGGACTCTTCACCGCCGCGGTCGTCGCCCAATTGCGATTCCTGGGTGTGAATTCCGCCGGCCCGTGGATCGCTCTCTTCGGAGGTTTCCTCACCGTCTTCAACGGCCTCGCTGCGGCTCTCATGATGTGGACGCTGATCCATCCTGCCGTCGTGCAAAACCCGCCCGCACTGCTTGCTCTCTACTACCTCGCTTATGCTCTCGGCGGCCCCGGGTTCTCCATTCCCATGGGCCTGCTGATGGCTGGCGTTTCTGTTGCCGCCGCGTTCATGAAGCTGTTGCCGAAATGGATCGTCGTGCTCGGACTCGTGCTCGCGGTTGCCGGCGAATTGAGCTGGCTGCACCTCATCAGCCCAGCAATGCTGTTCCTGATTCCGCTCACTCGATTCCCAGGATTCATCTGGATTGTTGCAGTCGGAATCGCATTACCCAGAACACGAGTCAACGCTGTCGCAACCGCGACTGCATAAGCCCGCAGATCGCGTGCTCAGAATCCATCAAGCCCCAGTTGCACGAGTTCCAAATAAGGCGCTATTTTGCGGATGTTGCCGCAACCGGCGCAAGCCCCACATCCGCGGCCGGAGCCAGCGTGTGCGTATCCCACCAGCGCCGAATCACCTGGTTCCAACGCTCGCCGCGTCCGATCCAAATCTGCGCCGCGCGATCGTATCGAGCCTGGTTATTCGCCAGCCAATACGTCCGATTGTCGCGCAACCACGCATCGCGAAAGAGCTGTCCCAGCTGCGTATAACCATCGCGCACATCCTCAAGGCGGCCATTGTTTGATCCGATATTTTCGAGGATGTTCTCAACCTCGCCCCAGCGGCTTTTATCGCCGGCGAGCGTCTGCGCCTTTGCGTACTGCGACACGCACTCGTCCGCCGCCTGAAACTTGAAACCCACAAAGTCAATCCGCCGCGCTCCCAGTTCCAGCGCCTCCAATGCCTCGGGATTGCTGAGCTTCCCCGCAGCACGCGCCTCGGCCAGCAGTGTGATTGCGCGTTCTGCGTGCAGGCGCAACTCCGAAGCTACGGGCAACAGCTTCGTCGCCATGCGCTGTCCCTCCGGCGAAAACGGATCGATCCAGAATTGTTCATCCCGCGCATCTTCGAGACCCGCCTTCTTCATCACCGCATGTGCAGCCATCAATTCGCGCTGCGCCTGGCTGATCTTCCCCGTCTGATCGCCATGAAACGCCATGCCATACGAAGCGATGAAGCTCTCTTCCGAACTCTCGCCCGCCTGCCATCCCGCCGCTGCGCCAAACAGAACGCCGAACCAGTTCTCGTCGAAGATGCCCTCCCCATCGTCGTTCCAGACCGTGTTCAGCATTCCCTTCGCGCCAAGCTTCTGCCCATCGCGCACGAAGGCGCGAATATTGCCCAGCGCCTCGTTGTTGTTCGGATAGAGCCGATTCCAGTTGCTTACACCAGGCGCGACCCAAGTCTCCAGACCCGCTTTTGTGAACGGCAAAATCTCAGGCGTAAAGTCCGGCCGCGCGTCGTAGACCCACGGCACCGCGATCATGTCCTTCGGCAGCGTACCTACAAGGTCCGGCGAATTCACCGCAATATCTCCCCAGAACAGTAGCCGTTTGTGATTCGGCTCCAACTCTTTGTGAATCTGCGACAGAAAATTCAAATACACAGCGCCCAGTCCCTGCTTGGCCACCTCATCGCGAGTGCGTCCCAACCCCAACTCAAAAGTCTCGTCCGCGCCGATATGCACGTACGGCCCTGGAAACACCTTTGCCAATTCGCCAAACCAGCTCCCGATCAGCGGCAGGGTGCCGGGATCATCCGGCGCCAGCACCGAGCCACGCGGCGTCTCGCCCAGCGGAGAATATGCTTCGAACTTCAGCACATGATGCAGATGTCCAAACGACTCCTGCTCCGGGATTACGGTGATGTGGTACTGCGCCGCATACGCCACCAGTTCGCGTGCCTCATCCGGAGTGAAAGCACCCCCGGGAAACGCCGCCACAGGCGTGCTCGCATAGGCAAACGTGTGCTCGAAGTAAGGCGAGAAAGTGTTGTACTTGAACGCCGCGAGCGTCCGAATCTCGCGCTTCAGGAATTCCATGTTGGGCAACGGCCCACGCGACCAGTCATCCGAAATCCCACGATGCGCCATCGCCGGCCAGTCGCGAATCGTGGGTGCCAACAACACGGCGTCTTTCCCCGATCCGCGAATCAACTGCTTCACGGTCTGCGCACCATAGAAGAGACCAGCCGATGTCTCCGCGATCACCGCAAGCCCACGTGCGCCCACCGGAACGATGATGTAGCCTTCATCGTGCATCTCAGGGCTGAACGACAGGTGGGCCCGCTCCAGTTGTGCCTTTGCGGTTGGAGATCCCGCCCGCTCGAGGTAGACCATGAGGTTGCGATCACGGCGCAGGCTGCTTTCCACCGATTGCTGCGGTCTCCTTGAAATCTTCGGCCGTCAATTCGTCCTCTTTGTCCTTCGCGGTTGAGACCGCAATCCCGCCCGATGCGGTAAGCCGCTTTACATCGCTGCACTCATGCACCGCGGGCACAAGATGCAAATCCGCGCACGTCGGCGCGTCCATCGGCTTCTGTGCGGAAACAAAAACTCCAAGGCACAACATCACGCATGACAAAAGAAAGCAGAGATCGACGCAAGGCAACTCCCGTGTAAGTCCCATTCAGATCCGAATGAATATCTTCTTCTTATACATCCAATACAAAACCAGCCAGTAGGTCAGCAGCGTCAGCACTCCAAGAAAGAACGGCTCCAGCGCCGTACCCATCCCATTCAGAAAACGCATGCCCAGGTGAATCTTGAAGCTGCTCTCCACAAACTCCCGGCACCGCTCCGCCATCACGTACGCGGCAATCGAGTTCATCCCCACCACCACCAGCGGAAACGCAATCTTGCGATTCTTCTTCACATCAATGATCCACGAGAACGCAGCGAGAAAAACAAAAGCCACGCCCCCGCTCCAAAGCACCCAGGCCGGTGTCCAGATGCGCTTCACAATCGGGCAAACCCCGGTGAAGTGCAGCAGCAGTGCCGCTGCCATCAGCGCAACCGCCGCAATCAAAAATCTGCGCACCGGAATCTTCGGAGCCGACTCGATAAACCACCGCCCCGCGATGATTCCCAGCAGCATCGTTCCCAGCGTCGGAATAAAGCTGAGCGTCAGATACCCGCCGCCATTGAATGCAAACCGGCTCGTCCGCGGAAACAGATTCAAAAACCAAACATCAAACGCATTGCCAAGATTCGCATTCTTGTTCCAGTGCGCCGCAAAGCCCGTATAGATCTGCCCCTGCCAATCGCCCGGCACGCCCACCGAGGCATAGTTGAATCCTGGCCCCGGCGTCGGATACAAAGCCCACGCCAGCCAATATCCAAACAGAATTCCGCCAAGCGCAATCCACTGCCATCGCGGCTTCGCAAACGTCAGCAGAAATCCGAACGTATATCCAAGCCCAATCTGCGTCAGCGTGTCTTCAAATGTGTAATAAGTAATCGGCCCGGCTGTCGACCGCAGAAAAATCCCCAGCGCGATCAAAACCACGCTCCGCCACATCGTGTGGAACAGCATCCGCCGGAAGCTTTCCCCCTTGCGCATGCGGCTCCGCACCGAGTAAGGCAGCGCAACCCCGGCAAGAAACGTAAATCCCGGTTGAATCGTATCGTGAAGGCTCATGCCCGCCCACTCGACGTGCGATTGGTTGAACGCCAGCCATCGCCAGATTGTGCTGTTCGGGAACGACCGCGCCACTTCCGCAAGGCGCAGCACCTCGCCCATCATCAGCAGCATCACAAGCCCGCGATAAGCGTCGACTGCGAGATTGCGTTGCAGCGGTTCGGGCGCGAACGCTGGGTTCACAGCGCCGGCTTCCTTCGGACGGTTTGCGGTTTGGCTGGTCGCCACAGTTATGTTCCGCTCCTATGCGGGATCTCGGCTCGACCCCTCGCGCATTCCTAAGCGCCGAGCGCCTCCATGCTATAGGAAACGTCTCGCACTTACCGCAAACTTTTCAGTGCGGGATAAACCTTGCGCCACTGCGCATAGCCCGCCTTGTACGCAGCGAGGTCCCCGGCATCAGGTTCGATCCGTTTCGCTACTTCGATCGCCTGCCCGCACGCTTCATCCAGATTCGCCCAGTGCCCCGCGCCAACACCCGCCAGCAGAGCCGATCCAAACGCGCCGCCCTCCTCCGCCGTGAGCACCTCGACCGTCTGTCCGTAGATCCCAGCCTGGATGCGCCGCCACAGCGGCCCTCGTGCACCGCCGCCGCCCAACCGCACTGCGCTCACTGGAATTCCCAATTCCGCAAACAGCGTAAAGGTATCCTGCAGCGAATACGCAACACCCTCTAGAACAGCCCGTGTGAAATGCGCCGCCGTGTGATTGGTGCTGATCCCCGCGAACGCCGCGCGCACTTCGGGATCAAGGTGCGGTGTGCGCTCTCCCAACAGATACGGAGCCCACATGAGCCCCTCGCTGCCCGCTGGAACTTTCTCCGCGGCAACCGACATTGCGTCATAATCCTGACCTGCGAAGAACGTCTCTTTCAGCCAGCGCAGGCTCAGCCCCGCCGACTGGGTCACACCCATCACGTGCCACACACCCGGAACTGCGTGGCAAAAAGTATGGAGCCGCCCCTTGGGGTCTTTCGTCGGATTGGCCGTCGCCGCAAACACCACGCCAGACGTGCCAATCGTCGCTGAGACCGATCCCGGCTGCAGAATACCCATCCCCACCGCGCCCGCACCCTGGTCGCCCGCGCCTGCCACAACCGGCGTGCCCGCTTTCAGTCCCGTCAGGCCCGCAGCTTTCTCGCTGATGCGCGCGCATACTTCAGGCGACTCGTACACTTTGGGCAGCCAGCTTTCCGGAATCCCTGCCGCTTCGGCAACTTCCTTTGACCACCTGCGATGCGTCACATCCAGCAGCAGCGTGCCCGACGCTTCCTGCACATCGATCGCGAACTCGCCCGTCAGCCGATAACGCACGTAGTCCTTGGGACACATGATGTGGCGCGTCTTCGCAAAAATCTCCGGCTCGTGCTTCTTGACCCACAGCAATTTCGTCAACGTGAAGTTGGGCAGCGCCGGATTGCACGTCAGCTCAATCAGCTTCTCGTAACCGATCTTCTCGTGCAGCCAGTCGCACTCAGGCTGCGTGCGCGTATCACACCAGATGAGCGACGGCCGCAGCACCTCTCCGCTTTCATCCAGCAGAACCGCCCCATGCATCTGCCCCGTCAAACCGATTGCAGCGATGGGCTGGTGCGGCTCGGGCGCAGCGGCAAGCGCAAATCGAATCGCCTCCTGCGCAGCTCGCCACCAGTCCTCGGGATCCTGCTCAGCCCAGCCGGGATGAGGCGTACGAAAGGGCGCGTGCTCGCTCGATGCTCCGCTGATCAAACTGCCCGTCGCATCCACAACAACTGCCCGGGTCCCTCCCGTGCCCACATCCATTCCCAGGAACCACATCGTCATCCACTCTCCATGTAAATCGGTTTTCTCAGCGCCCGCAGCATAGCAGTTTTAGCCTGCTGCGGGAAGACCTCTCACTCCGCGTAGACGATCGAACCTAAGAATTGCCGGGCCTGGATATCTAAGTGTCCGCCTCGACAATCACCCACTCACCCTGCAGATTGGCCTGGCAGTACCACCATTAGAGACTGCGGCCCGAACTGTGACCAGCCGCACATCTCCAACGCTATCCAGGGGCGAAAATGATTGCGTGAGGCCAGAAGGGTCAATCCCTGCTCCGGCCGTGGAGAAAAGCATCCGATGAGCGATCTAGCCCCCCTTGCCGAAGCAGTTGCAGTCGACCCGCTTGTTGGCCATCCCGCTGACTATCACGTCTTCCACCAGTTTATTGAGCGCTGCAAATCTCTCCCGGCAATCACAACCGCGGTCTGCTGGCCATTGTCCGATGTGGCATTGCGCGGAACCGTCGAAGCTGCCGCCGAGGGTCTGATTGAGCCGACACTGATCGGCCACGAAGCCGAGATCAAAGACCTCGCAATAAAAATCGGCGTAGACATCAGCCCTTATCCGATCCTCCATGCTGAAACCGAATTGAAAGCTGCCGAATTGAGTGTCGCCATGTGCCGCAATGGCAGTGTTCAGGCCATGATGAAGGGAAGCCTGCACACCGATCAGTTGATGAAGGTGGCCATGGCGCGCGACACCGGCCTGCGCACCTCCCGCCGCATTTCGCACGTCTTTGTAATGGATACGCCTGCCTATGCACGCACGCTCTTAATCACCGACGCAGCCATCAATATCGAGCCTGAACTCGAAGATAAAGTTCACATCGTACAAAACGCCATCGACCTCGCCCATGCCCTGGGAATTCCAGAGCCAAAGGTGGCTCTTCTCTCGGCAATTGAAACAGTCAATCCCAAGATCAAATCCACGCTCGATGCAGCGGCGTTGTGCAAGATGGCCGATCGCGGGCAGATCACAGGCGGCATTCTCGACGGGCCCCTGGCCTTTGACACCGCCGTAAGTGTGAAAGCCGCCGACATCAAAAATCTCGTCTCACCGGTCACCGGTCAGGCCGACATCCTGGTTGTGCCCGACCTCGAGAGCGGCAACATGCTCGCCAAGCAGCTTGAATATCTGGGTGGCGCGCAGCTTGCCGGAATTGTGCTGGGCGCACGGGTTCCTGTCATTCTCACCAGCCGGGCAGACTCCGCCGAAACGCGACTCACAAGTTGCGCCGTTGCCGTGCTGCTGCACTACGACACACACCCTCTCGGCGAGAAGTGAGCGCACCCCAACCTTTTTCAAAATTCAGCAGCACAAATTCAGGCGCTAATTCCGAGAGGAATGGGCGCCTTTTCCGTCTCATCAACCAGATATTGCCGCACCTCGAAGTTTGAATAAGCATCCTAATCACTACAGGAATGCATCGGCACTCCGTTTTGGATACCTCCACCCCCCACGCGAAAGGAATCCCCATGCCGACACATGCACATGAAAAGGAGACCCAGGCATCAAGATTGAAGGTTCCCGATGGCTTCTCCTCCGAAGAAGTCAAGAACCTGTCCAGCGTGTTGAATGCGCTGCTGGCAGATACCTACGCCCTCTATCTCAAAACCAAAAACTTCCATTGGCACATGAGCGGCCAACATTTTCGCGACTATCACTTGCTGCTTGATGAACAGGCAACGCAGATTTTTGCCATCACCGATGACATTGCCGAGCGCGTGCGCAAGGTCGGCGGCACAACCATTCGGTCAGTCGGACATATTGCGCGGCTGCAGCGAATCGCCGATAACGATGAGCAGTTTGTCGGCCCCACCGAGATGCTGCGGGAACTCCACAAAGACAACAAGGCGTTCATTGAGAGCTTGCGGGGAGCGCATGAAGTGGCTGACAAGGCCAATGACTACGCCACTACAAGCCTCATCGAAGTCTGGATCGACGAAGCCGAACGTCGCGCCTGGTTCCTTTTTGAAGCAACTCGCTGACACATTGACTCTCTTTGGAGAGGCCTTCCGTGAACTCGGCGGGCCTCTTCATACCGCCGAATCCGCGGCGCGACGGAGCGGACCGGTTTTTGATTTATTGTCTTTTTTGGGCGCGCCCGGGTAAGAAGATCGAAAATCCGGAGGCATTCCTCATTGTGAGTCAGCGAAAGTTGGATCTCAGACCGGCAGAAAAACGGTCGTCCCGTGGGGCCGCCAGGCGGCCATCATGGGCACGATCCTCCGCGATGGTTTCAGTATGGCTGTTCCTGATTTTGCGTCCCCTGTCTGGGCAGGAGGTTGCAACTCAGCGGTGGCCAGTCAAAATCCTGCATCGCCTGCTTGCTCCCTTTCGCGCCAACCCGTTTTCGCAAAGCAGCGTGCGGCCTTGCGGGCTGGGTCTGGCCCATTGCTTTACGTCGGCTTCGGCCCTGCCATCGCGTTCGGAGATTGAGCCCAAACTCGCCCTCGAAGATTCCGACGGCCCCGTCATGCTCGAACTGCGCACAGATCATTCCGGGCCTCTTGCGCATCACTGGCTGGAATTGGAGAGTCCAGAGGGAAAAATGACAATCGGTTTTGGGCCGGCTACTCTGCCTTTTATCGACTCTGGACAGGTCTCGTTGCAGGATCACTACGGCAACATCAAAAGGATCTCGGGTATGCATCCGCTACCGTGGCTGGCCTTGCCTCCGATCAACTACCACTACGCGCCAAGTCCGGGGGAAGGGCGCATAACCGGGAAGCCGATCCTGCTGACAGCGGCTCAATCAGAGGCCTTGACGCGCAAGCTGCTGCACCTGAAGTTTGTCGGCCCCTACATTCCGATCTTTCATGATTGCCGTACATTCACATGCGCTGTGCTCTCCTCGGCCCAGGGGCACTCGGCGTTACCCTGCTATCTGCTGTTCAAAGGGTATTGGTAGCCTGGCGGCGATTCTTCGCCACAAGCCTGTAGCTTCCCACGACCGCTCATCCATCCGCTCCTGTCCCGTCAACCGTACAAATTTTGGATTCAGCCAATGCATGGCCATTTGACCGAGAATTGCCGGTTTTGACAGAAAAATATTCCATCGGGATTTGCAGATAATTATCCCCGAATAGCGCACTATGGATTCTGACGGTGTTGCGGGGGATATCGCAGACGTTGCCGTTTCTCAAAAGTCTTTAGCTGATGCTGGCCGATACGCAGTGCATCTGAATTGCGCATCTGTACGGCTGAAGTTGTGGATTGTCACATGCTCAAAACATGAAACACCCACCCCCCTCAATGAATACCCACCCCCCTAACCGGTGGTAACCACAAACGCAAAAAAAGTTTGCAGATAATTATCAGGTTTTGTGAAACGGGCAAAAACCCAACACAAAAGAATAGGGTTCCAATGAAATCGCCGCACGCCTTCCACCCCACGAACATGGAGTGTTGCTAAACGGCAACTTGAAGAGAGCTTCAGCTAGGAATCTATCGAGAGGCTTAACTGGTGCCGAACATCTGCGCCGCGAACCCAGAAGATTACATCCGTAGCGATGTTCGAAGCGTGGTCTGCGATGCGCTCGAGGCTGCGCGACATCATGAGCCCGCTCATTGCCTGCTGGGTAAACTGCGGTTGTTCCTGGATGAGTTTCAGCAGATCCAGATGCGCCCGTCGATTCATGCGATCAATTTCGTCATCCATTTCTCGCACTGAATCCGCGAGACGAGCGTCTCCTTCCAGCAGGGATTGCACAGCGGTCCGAATCATCCGGCCTGCAAACTCGCCCATCGCTGCAAAATCCACTGGCAACTCGATCGGATCGGCTTTCAATATGTCGCGCGTGCGGCGCGAGATGCCCATCGATTGGTCGCCAATGCGCTCGAGGTCGCCATTGATCTTGATCACCGCAAGAATGAATCGAAGATCGATTGCCATTGGCTGCTCCTTTGCGAGCAGTTCATAGGCCATCTCATCCAATTCACGCTGCATCGAGTCGATTGCCGTTTCATTCTGTTTAACGAACTGGCAAAGGCCCAGGTCGCGCAACAGGTACGCGTCTACTGCAGACTCAACCGCCTGCTGCGCCAGAGCAGCCATCGCAAGAACCTTGTCCTTGAGCTCGGCGAGTTGAAGCTGAAAGTGAATACGCGGCACGGTTTGATCCTCTCCTACAATCGATTGTGCATCAATGATTGTTACTGGGCGACTAATTTTGGGCCATGGACCACAATTGACACATCTTGGCCCACTGCGACCCGACGAGAAACTTAACGCGCAACGCCGTACCTGGTGTTCTAGGCTATCAGAATGAAGGATTCCGATGTGGCCCCTGTGTCAATGATGACCTTTGACCCCGCAGCTTGTGAACACCGTCAGATCTACAAATTGATGACAGGCATCATCGTTCCGCGGCCGGTGGCTCTCGTCTCCACCGTGGATTCGAGCGGCGGCGTCAATCTCGCGCCTTTCAGCTTTTTCTCGGGTGTGGGCTCAGCGCCGCCCACCGTGCTCTTTTGCCCCGCGCTTCGATCCGGCTCGAACCATCCCGGTGACCGTAAAGACAGCCTCCGCAACGTCGAAGAGACTCGCGAGTTTGTCGTGAACGTGGTGAGCGATGCCATCGCGGTAAAGGCCAACATCACTGCCGCTGAAGTTGCCCCCGATGTCGACGAATTTCAACTCGCGGGCCTCACCCCGCTTGCAAGCGAGGTCGTGCGACCTCCCCGGGTAGCCGAGTCGCCCGCGCAAATGGAGTGTCGTTTGCTCCAGGTCATCTACACCGGAAACGTGCCATCGAGCGGAGTCATCGTGCTTGGTGAAGTGCTGCGCTTTCATGTACGCAAGGATCTGTTGGATGACTTCCGCGTAGATCCCGCCGAACTGGACGCCGTCGGCCGCATGGCTGGAAATACCTGGGTGCGCACTCGCGACCGCATCGAGCTTGTTCGGCCTAAATAGAGATCGTCATCTGACCTGATCTCTTCAAGGCTGAATCCCATGAGTGAACGATTGGAAGAGCATGAACGCACCAGATCAAAATAACTCGCTTCTCTTTCGCGCCGGAACTCGCCGATTCAAATCGGCCAGGACTCTTGCGTTTGCAGTGTTGCTAAATCCCGCAGCATTCCTGGGTTGCCGTCAAGCGGCACAGGACGTAGTTGCCGGCGGGCCCCCTAGTCTGCAATTGACGAGCCCGAGCTTTCACGACGGCGCCATCCCGCGCGCGTACACCTGCGATGGCTCGGATACTTCTCCGAAACTTTCCTGGACCGCGCCCCCGGCAACGACGAAAAGCCTGGCTTTGATCGTCATCGACCCTGATGCTCCGCAGGGAACGTTCGTGCATTGGGTACTCTACAATCTGCCCCCGTCGACCCGGGAACTGCCCGAAGGATTGCCTGCGCAGCCACAACTTCCAGACGGTTCTCGTCACGGCTTGAATGACTTCCCAAAGATCGGCTATGGCGGCCCCTGTCCGCCGAAGAACTCACGCCACCGCTATCGGTTCATCTTGTATGCCGTGGATACGAAGCTCGACCTGCCGTCGGGAATCAGTCGAAAACAGGTTGAAGAAGCATTGAAAGGGCACATCCTGGCATATGGCGAGTTGAGGGCACTCTACGGCCGTTAGACAGGGAGCTCAGTCCGCTGCCATGTCCCTGCCCTTCACTTCATGACCCAGCGAAGCCAGGACTGAGAGTGACACGGCCACGATCACAACGGTAATGGCGAGCACGGGGGAGTAGTTTCCCCACCGCTCCGCCGCCAACGCCTGGGCCTTCGCATTCCACGAAGTCACAAGGCCCCCTAGCTGATATGCGAGCCCCGGAGCAGTCGCGCGAATTGGCGCGGGCGTCAGCTCAGTAAGGTACGCAGGAACCACGCCCCAGGCTCCCTGCACCATGAACTGCATCATCGCCGCGCCAATGCCCAGCGTGATGGCTGAGTGACCGTAGGCCCACAATGGAATCGCCGGAATCGTCAGCATCGCAGCCGCGATAATCGCGCGCTTACGGCCCCACTTCTCAGACAATGTTCCGAAAAAGAATCCACCAGCTATCTGGGCAAAACCATAAAACACGCCGATCAGGCCAACGATTCGAGGCGTCAGGCCGATTTGCACTTCGAGGAACGTCGGGTACACATCCTGCGTTCCGTGAGAAAGCGTCATGAACGCGGTCATCAGGAGAATAAGAAAAAGAAACGTGGGCAGAAAGGAAATCAGCGGTTTGGAGTGTTTGATCTCCACAGGTCGATGCAACTGTTCCCTTTTCTTCTGCTGCCTGGCCAGCCACACAGGCGACTCTCCTACGCGTGCCTGCACGTAGAACACAAGCAGAGCCGGCGCTGCGCCGAGGATGAAAAGCCCCCTCCAGCCGATCGAATGAAAGAACAGAGCGAACGCCCCCGAAGCCAGGATGGATCCAAATGCATACCCCTCCTGCAAAATTCCAGAGAACCCGCCCCGCCCTTCTTTGGGCAAAGTCTCAAACGCCAGTGCCGCGCCTACTCCCCACTCGCCACCCATCGCGATGCCGAAGAGTGCCCGCAATACCATCAACACTGCGAGAGACGGCGCAAATGCACAGGCCAGCTCGATGACCGAGAAACTGAGAATGTTGATCATGAGAACAGGCTTACGGCCAAAGCGGTCTGCCAGCATACCGAAAACAAGCGCGCCAACCGGCCGAAATGCCTGCGTAAGAAAGACCGCGCCCAGAACCGACGAAGGCTTGGTGGCGAAATCCGTCGCGATTGCCTTGACGCAGAAGATCAGAAGGAAGAAATCCAGCGCATCGAGTGTCCAGCCCAGAAAAGAGGCTACGAATGTGTGACGCTGAGCTGGAGTAAGGCCCTTGAAGTCGCGGACGAAAGACATTACCGGGAGAATAGCAGACACTCAACGAACACCGCGCCCGCGCTTAGGCGGCAGAATTGCTGCCTTCAAAAGATAATTGTTGCAACGAATAACAACTCTGCTGCGTCCCATGAATACGCGGGAGCGAGTTTCCGCGGCGCGTTCCCGTCTTCCCCTTGATCCGCGCGCTAAAGTTCGGCGTGAGCCGAGAACCTCAACCGGCCCCCCGGCCCAATATCGAAAGGAATGTACCGATGAAGCGTTTAGCACTTGTGTTTGGCATTCTCGCGCTCGCTGCTGGTTCCCTGTCGGTGGCGCAAACTTCCACCTGGGTACCCGACAAGGCTCACAGCGGAGTGGATTTCTCAATCCTTCATATGAGTCTCTCCAAAGTTCGTGGTCATTTCGGCAACCTCGGAGGAAAGATCGTTCTGAATGAGGCAGATATAACGAAGTCAACCGTCGAGATGACCATCGATGTGACCACAGTTGATTCGGGCAACAGCATGCGCGACAACGATCTCAAAGGCACGAATTTCTTCGACGTGGCTCAATTCCCGACCGCGACATTTGTCAGCACCAGCGTAGCGAAGCACGGAGATGGCTTGACGGTAAACGGCAACCTGACTCTGCATGGTGTCACAAAGCCGGTTGTTCTGGACGTTGAGGGTCCCACAGGCCCAGTCCCCGGCATGGATAAGAAGCCTCACTCAGGTTTCTCGGCCACCACCACAATTAAACGCACCGATTTCGGCATTGCTTCCAAATTCCCAGCCGCAGTCCTTGGCGACGATGTCAAACTCACGATCGATTTGGATGTTGCCAAGCAGTAAACGCACTGACTTGCAGAACGCACGGCGCATCGGAGCCAATTCAATGGCGGCACTGAAACAAGAAATCGCACAGGAGCGCCCCTTCTCGAGTTTGGAAGAAGAGGCGCTTCTTAACCTGATGCGGACCTCCGATTGCGTTAGCCGTGCGTTCCAAAAGAGAGCCAGACATTGGGGTGTGACTTCCACGCAATACAACGTGCTCAGGATTCTGCGAGGCGCGCAGCCAAACGGCCTGACGTGCTCGGCAATTGGAGACCGGATGATCACTGCCGAGCCCGACATTACGCGACTTCTCGCGCGTATGAAGACACTGAAGCTGATCCGCCAACAGCGAGATCGGCATGACCGCCGCGTGCTTTGGACGCAGATCTCCGCATCAGGGCTGGAATTATTGAAACAAATGGATCCGGAGATTTTGCAGACGCCGAGAGATTTGCTCGGTCATTTGAACAGGCAGGAATTAGCGGAGTTCGTCAGGCTGTTAGAACTGGCACGGACGAACTGCCGCGATACTCAAGCTCCCGTAAGTTGCACAGGCGAGTCAGAATGCGAAACTGCGAAGCTGCAAAGCTGACACATCTCCAAACGCTAAATTCCGAGCGTATTCAATGCGCCTATGCTTACAGCTTGAGTCTTTGTGACCGCATTCGATGGATTGAACTGCCTACCGCGCCAATACTTTTTGTGCGATCGTCACTTCGTCCGCGTCGGCCTTAATGATCTTGTTGTGCAGGCAATAGAGAGCAAGTTCAAGGCGATCTGAGACACCGAGCTTGTCATAAATCTTTCGCAGATAGTTCTTAATTACCTGCTCGGTAGTCCCCAACTGAAATGCAATCTCCTTGTTGCGCTTGCCCTGCGTAATGCAGGTAATGATCGCTGTTTCCTTGGGCGAGAGCCGTGGTTGAGTGCGTGGGCTCACGAGTGCGGCCGCCTGTGCGCGATAAGCATCGATTACCCAGTTCACTGCCTGGTTGTCGATCCAGGTCTCGCCTGTCGCAATGCGGCGCACACATCGTACAAGCAGATCTGGCGAAATCGAGCGTGAGATGATTCCGCGAACGCCGCGGCGATACAGATCAACTGTCTGGCTTTCGTCGCTCGCGAGGCTTTGCACGATAAGCTTGACGTCCGGAGCCATACGTAAAAGTTCGGGAACTACGTTGGCGGTGCCACTGAGAAGGCCGCCTTCGATCAGGACTACGTCTGCCGGGTGGCGCTCGAGTGCGGAACGCAAGTTATCGAGCGAGTCCGCTTGAGCAACTACGCGGATGTCGTCTTCAAGCGCAAAAATCTTGCGGATACCGACGCGATAAATGGCCTGCGAATCCGCCAGGATAATGCGGATAGTGCCGGGCCTGACCGGACCGTCTAGAAGTTCGCCTTCATTTGATTCGTCCAAAAGTTCCATAAGAGGCTGCAATGCCGTCAAACCTGGCCTTTATGGCTCCACAAATCGGTATTCATCGATCGTGGCAGCGGCCTGGTATTGACTTTGGCTTATGGAGCAGCGTACCACACGCCCGCGACAGTGAACTAACACATCCTGGGGAGTACCCAGTACACTTCCGGGCATTCTCAATGAGAAGTGGATGTCTTCGCCGACATTCAGTGGCCCGTTCACTTCAAAGAGCACTCCATTCGACGAAACGTTCCGGGTTACGCCGGGTAGTTCGCGAAGATGATCGCTAAGCTCTACCGGGAGGGAAAGCGGAAAACGCACCGCGCATCTTACCTCTTTAAGAAAACTGCCAGATGCAGCTTTCGTATGGTCAGGGGATGAATCAGACTTTGTGATTTCCATACGCGTCCTTCTCCGCCTTTGGGATCCTGTCGAAACTCTATACAACTTTTGCGGTAAATCCTAGAGCACGAAAGTTTTCTTGTAGTAATCGACCAGGTAACTCTATTTTGAGGAGTTGCATCTCAAAGTGACTCGTCCTCGTTTTCGAGATAAAAGGCGGCCGACCCTCCAACCCACTCCTGATCCTTGTTGTGGTCAACTCCCATCATCTTTCCTCTGCCAAGACGAACAAGCGATAACGCCGGTGTGAGATTACCGCCGTCTGGCCACAAATAGAGAATGCGAATTTCGGCTTGAGTCATCCCGAAAGGCGTGTCAATTGTGGCCTCGAAGTGCATTCGTTGCTGCACGAGATAGTCTGCGCGCCTTTCTTGTGGAATCGATTCCAAATCTGCCTGAGTCGGTTCGAACTGGATCCCCTTTCCAGCGAATGAAAACAAGGGTTTGAGTATCAGTTCTTTGTAAACCGAGGCCGGACCAATATCCGATGGCAGAGGTACCCCTGCTTCAGCCAATGCAGGCCTGCCTGTTCCATCGAGGAAATCGTTGAGAAACGCCGCGGCCGGAACCGAGCTTTTCCCCCCCGGGGGACGCGAAAGCCAGGGAATTGAGAACTTGCTGATGAGGAAATACCAGTTAGGATGGCCTGCCCACTCAACGTCCCACGAAGTCGTTAAGTCGAATGGCAGGCGTATCTCGCGAGCGATGAGCTCATCTACGATCGCTCGATTGTAGATCCTGTGAATCGGTATCAGCTTTCCAGAAGAGTTTCGATAGTGAAGTTTGTCGCCAATGGGATGCAGGGTCGCAATATCAATCACGGGAATTCCCAGTTTCTGAGAAGTGATATGGAAATCAGGGAACGTTTTCTGATGGATGGGATCCACTTCTGTCAGTACAACGTTTTCCGGGGAGTGTTTGCCTAGGACCGTGCGCTTGAGCAAATCCCAATAGCCCTGTTCACTGAGCCCACCAAGAAAAACGCCCAATCCGCTGAGGCAAATCGAATACTTCACGATATGCGGAACACAGCACTGATTGATACCCGAAGACCGAGGGAAATGCCTGAATCTCAACAAGTTTTGGAACCAGATTACCTTCCGCATCCTTAATAAGGGCGAAGTCAGCGGTCAGGAAGTGAGGATGCGCTGTTTCGTCTGCTACGCAGTAGCCCCGGGGAATCGCTTTGCGAGCCGCGGAAAGGTAATCCAGATCTGACAGAAGAGCTTGGGCAAGCCCGGCTCCCTCATTTGCCATGGACTGCAAAAGCGATAGGCGAATAAAGATAGGAGTTTCCGCTACCCGAAACTCCACCTTTCCCCCACAACGCACCTGCAATTCTGAGAGCAGCCTCGGATAATCGTCAGGTCTGAATCCTTCGTTGAAACTCCTACGCAACTTTGGAATCAACGGAATCTCCACATCTGCAGACGCTTTCGCTGACAAACAATTGTCGCTTTTCAGCCTTCCCAGTCCACGGGCGGATTGTAAATGACACTTGATCGGACCGTGAAAATGCCAGGCAGTCATTGAATTAAAGGCCCTGAAAAGGGGTTTTTCCCATTACGGGGGCTGAGAAAACGTTTCCCTAAAATTATTTTCTCTTTTTCCAGTACTTTTGTTGTACGGATTTGCACCTTTTGCGTTAGTCTTTCGAGTACGGTTCCAATTGTTCCACCAGAGGTGTACATAAATGACTTCGTTGAAAGCTTGCGGCGTCGTAATTGGGTCATGTTTCGTTATTTCTTCCGCATTGGCGGTAGCTTCACCAACTCATTCGCAGTCACTACGTTCCGGAAATGGGATTGTGGCCACTTCTCCGGTGTTAGTTAGTCCGTGCCAGTTTGTAGCAGGCTCGCCGATCCTCGTTCCTCCTCCGCCGAGAACCAAGTTGGCCAGTTCGCCAATCCTGGTTCCTCCGCCGCCGAGAACCAAGCTGGTGGCCAGCTCGCCGATTCTGGTGCCGCCTCCGCCGAGAACGAAGGCTTTCAGTTCGCCGATCCTGGTTCCTCCGCCACCGAGAACGAAGCTGGTAGCCAGCTCGCCGATTCTTGTGCCGCCACCGCCGAGAACGAAGGCATTCAGTTCGCCAATCCTGGTTCCTCCGCCTCCAAGAACTAAGCTGGTGGCCGGCTCGCCGATTCTCGTGCCGCCACCACCGAGGACGAAGGTATTCAGTTCGCCGATCCTGGTTCCTCCTCCACCGAGAACGAAGCTGGTAGCCAGCTCACCGATTCTTGTGCCGCCGCCGCCGAGAACCAAACTTGCGGCTACCGTCTAAATCATTTTCTTTGGTAACTGGTCCCGACACTGTTAGACTCAGTGCGATCTCCGTCAATTTAGATTGGACGGGAGGCCGACGGTGACCTTGGATAACGCGCTTTTACTCGCTGGCTCGGCCGCAGAAGCGGCTATTGTCGCAGTACTTCTCCTGAAGCGCGTTTATCGCACCTTCCCGATATTTTCCGCCTTTATAGGCTGGAGCCTTCTGAGCGACGTCGGGGGCTATATTCTTCTGCACCGGTTCCCGCACTCAGACATGAAGGTCTATGTAGCGGATACGCTTATCGGATCTGTATTCCAATTTGCGGTTCTCGTCGAACTTTCAATGTCGGTACTTCGTCCGGTTCGGGCGTCTCTGCCGCGCGGTGCTGTTGTGGCGGTAGTCGTCTTTATGGCACTACTTTGCGCGGCAGTGTGGCCTTTTGCTAAGACCCCAGGGTTTAGCGGATTCGAGCCGTCAAGCCGCCTCCTGATTCATCTACTAATGACGTTCTCCGTTATGCGGATCTTGTTCTTCCTCGCACTCGCCGGATGCAGCCAATTGCTATCAATAGGATGGCGAGACCGGGAACTCCAGATTGCAACAGGCCTCGGAATCTATTCTCTGGCCAGTTTGTCTGCGGCCTTACTCCATACGAACCAAGCGGTAGGTAACGCCACACTCTTGGCGCAATACCATCTTCTTGATCAGTTGGTGGCTGTAAGCTACGTGTGCTCAATCGTTTACTGGGGCTTTTGTTTTGCCCAGAAGGTGCCGGAGAGGCGGGAGTTCACTCCTCAGATGCAGAGCTTCTTACTGGCTGTAGCGGGCAGCGCACGCAGTACCCGAATCGCACTCACTTCAGATTCCGAAAGGGACAGGCGCGCCCAGCGCTAGCTCGAAATTGCTGCTTTCTTAAGACCCCCATTTTGGGTATCCATTTCAACTCGATCTATCAGAATCCTTAGTAGTTCCGATAGATTTGAGGTGCCTCAAAGGCGTCATTTCGCAACCCAAAAGTGTCATTTACGCAGAGGTCAAGTTACTTTAAGTTACTCATGTGACCAGTTCTCCAAAGTACCTGCATCTAAAAAAAGGGGGGCATGTGGAAATAATATTTGCCACAAACCCACGTTTTTCTGGTACTAGTGGTAGGAACGAAGAAATGGCGTCCGCCGCGGTGAGTATGCCAGTAATGGTTACCATCGGTAGGACCGAGGGCCACAGATGATCTTTCCACTGCTTCAAATCGCTGCAGTTGCCTTGGTTGCTCTATATTTCGTTAAGTGGAGGGCAAATGCCCGCCGCCGCAACAATCAGTCTTGGGACTCGCTCATTGCGCGCCTGAGAGGTGATTGGAGCGCACGCGAATTGAGCGACCAATTCCTTTGGAAAGAGGGACTGAACTCGACACCCGAAGATACCTGGTCACGTATGGATGGTCCGCACGGACTTTGGGTCATGTATCAGAACGCTCGAGTGATGTTGGAGATGGCCGATTTTGCCGCAAAAAACTGCGATTCGGTTGATCGCCTCCTTCTCGAGACGTTGCGGAGCGACGCAATGCAGATTCGAGTTTGCGTTCTGATGGCTCTGGCACAATACGCATTCAGCCACGCAAGCGAAGGTGTTCGCGTCAATGCGTTCCGAGCCGCTTCTATGTACACTGGAATGGCAGCGAGAATGACCCAGCTTCTCCAGGAAAACGCAGCAATGCTGATTCCTGACTTTGTTGCTGCGATGTAACCTCGCATCGGATGAAGTTTTGCAAAAGCCCTGGCTTCGGCCGGGGCTTTTGCTTCTGGGCGGGCTCTGCAGCGCAGTTAAACTGGGTTCGCGGTGAGGAAATCGTTGATGCGGGTGTACTCTTCCTCCGTTAGACGAAATTCCATCGCAGATGCGATGCCATCTACCTGCTGGGGGCTTCGACCACCAACAATTGTTGCGGTGATCGCCGGGTGATGCAGGGTCCAAGCTACAGCGATTACGCCGGGGCTTACGTTGTGATCGTTTCCGATCGCCTGCAGAACTTCAACCAATCGCAGGTTGCGGCTGAGCCGAGGCTCGTTAAATTCGACAGCGCGACGACGCCAGTCATCCTGCGGGAACATGGCGACTCTCTCGGCGGTCATCTTGCCAGTGAGCAGGCCGGAGACCATAGGTGAATAGTTGATGACTCCGATTCCGCTGGACTGCGCAAAGGGAAGGATCTCTTGTTCGATCGCGCGACGAAGCATTGAGTACGGCGGTTGAAGACTGGTGATCGGCGCGATCTTTTGTGCGCGCTTCATCTGCTCCACAGAAAAGTTCGACACGCCGATCCAGCGGATCTTGCCCTGCTGCTTGAAGCGAGCCAACGTTTCCCATCCCTCTTCAATTTCGGTCTCGGGGTTCGGCCAATGGATCTGATATAGATCGATCGTTTCAGAGCCAAGGCGGCGCAGCGAACCCTCCAATTCCTCGGCCAGTGAGACTGCCTTCAGCGAGCGATAAATCGAGCGATCGTGATGCCAGCGCATGGAGCACTTGGTGAAGACGAGCGGCTTGTTACTGGCGGACTTGAGTGCTCGGCCGACGATCTCTTCGGAGTGGCCCAGGCCATAGATGGCTGCGGTATCAATCCAGTTGACGCCGAGGTCGAGGGCGCGGTGAATTGCGTTAATGGATTCGTTGTCGTCCTGCGGGCCCCAGGCAAATTCCCAGTTGCCGCCGCCGATTGCCCAGGCACCGAATCCGATGGGGGTGAGACGAAGATCGGAGTTGCCAAGGGTGCGAAGAGATTGCGAAGCAGTAGTTGGAGTCATAACAGTTCTTGGATGGTATCCGTCAGAAGCGGTTTCACGAATTGACGTGTTTGAGCGCGCTCAAAACGGAGTTGTTAATTCCCTTCCGGATCCCCGAGATACATTGCGCAGAAATGATTTACGAACTTTTTTGGCCGCGAAGTTACTTGTTCGGGAGGGAGTACCAGCGTGGCGGGTGTGGCGGGGCACTCGATTCTCTGGTTTGCCGAGTACAGATGGCGACGAGACGGCGATTACCAGATGCCATTCTTAACAAGCATCAGATCCTTGCCCTCGTTGTCGATCTGGGCATAGAGCAATGTCGCTCCATCCGGCGAAATTCCGATTCCGCCAGGTCCTCCCCAGGATTCCTTGTCAAGGGACACGAGGGTTTCGGTCTTGCCGGTGTCGGGATGAAACAGCTTGAGCGCAGGGCGTGGCTTAGCGTTATTGTCGGTGTAATAGATCCCCTTGCTCCGCACACGCCACATCCACGTTGCTTCTGGCACCAACAATTTTTCGGCGCCGCCATTGACTGGCATCCCATAGATGCCGGGTCTGACATAGGTCCAAGTCGCGAATCCGGCGGCCGGCTTGTTAAAATATACAAACTTTCCGTCCGCAGATTCTTGCGCGAAGTAGCCTCCTTCGTGCGTAACTTGCTTGGTCTCGCGGGTTTTCAGCGAGGTCTTCCAGATTTCGTATCGGCCGGTCCGTTCGGATCCGTAGTAGAGCCATTCCCCGTCCGTTGACCAGGTAGGTGCCGTGGCTCTCGAATTCTCCTGAAGTGATTTGATGTGACGACTCCGCCCTCGGAATCTACGACGAAGATTTGGCGATGGTCCCGCTCAACGCGTCGAATGCGATTTGGTCGGCGGCTGGCGACCATTTTGGGATACTGGGACGATTCGGCGGACCGGTTGGATGTGAGGCTGTTGATTTCCAGTTTCTGCGGATTCAAGCCGTCGACCCGGCAAGTCCAGATGGCTTGTGTACCATCTCTGTCGGAAAGGAAAGCAATTTTTTGGCCATCTCGCGAGAAGTCGGGCGACGCTTCAAACCATGTTGAGGAGATGAACTGAGCTTGACCGACTATTTTTTGCTGCGTTAGGTTTACGCGCCAAATATTCGGGTCGAAGAGCGACTGAACATAAACGAGCCTGTGCCCGTCCGGAGAAATCGCGGGTCCTCCGTCATTGTGAGTTCCCAGGGGCAGTCTCTCGGGTGTTCCACCGTTCGCGGAGACGGAGTAAAGCGTGGTCGTCCAGCCTGATCCAGCCCAGAAGATGATTTTCTGATCGTCAACTGTCCATACAGGTCCGCCGAGATTGGCGTCAATGTGAGTCAGTCGTTTGGGCTCTCCTCCCCGAACTCGCAACAACGAACAGATCCATTGTTCCAAGGCTGCTGTTTCGCGCAAAGACTATTTTCTTGCCGTCATGCGAGAACGCCGGGCCAGCATCCACGGTGTTTGGAGGAGATTTGATGAGCTTTTTCGGAACCGGGTTGTCGACATCGACGAGATAAAGACCTGCCGGTGCGGTGGCTGACCAACCCGGACCGTAAACGAGCGTCTTACTGTCGAGGGACCAGCCAACGTGGCACGAGACATTGGCTACTCGAGGAGTCTTCGTTTTGCTCCTCCAAGCGGCGACATGAGATAGATGCCAGAGCGCAGTCGCATCCCGCCGATACTGGGTCCCTTTAAATACGCGATGAGTTTTCCGTCAGGTGACCACGAAGGACATGACGACCAATCGGGTGGGTCGGTAATTTGGATCATTTTCTCGTCGTCGAGCCGTCTTGTATAGATGTTCCACTGATCGTTCTGAAAGTAATCGAATGCGATCTGTTCTCCGTCCGGCGAGAAGGAGGGCGCATTTTCAAAACCTGGGAGAGTCGTAAATGGAACCCATTCCAATGGAAGGTCGGAGATCCTTTGCCTCTGAAGCTTCTCGCGCGCTACAACTGCGCCAATCAAGGCGACGATGAGAGTTGCAACTGCGAGCATTGCGAATCGACTTCCTTGGGTTCAAGGGCTCACGTTGCGATCGGTGTGACCCTGTAGATTTGCCTCGCTGTCGACGAAAGACGAGCTTTGAGCCACGCCTGATTCGTCGAGATCCAAGCTTGATTCGCTTTGGTGTCCGTTGTGGGTCCGGGTTTGAGCCATTGCCATCAAAGGCGTGGGTTGCGTCTCCGCGCAATTCGGCACCTGATAACGCGAGGGGGATCGACTGATATGTCCGACGAACCTGATAACCCAGCTTCGGAAGTGTCTCAATATAGCGCGGTGTTTCAGCAGAGTCGTTGAGGACAACACGGATTTTTTTGATCGCATTGTTGAGGCCCTGATCGAAGTCGACAAAGGTGTCAGCAGACCAGAGCGCCCGATGGAATTCCTCGCGGGTGATGAGTTGACCTGGGATGCTCGAGAAGCATTTGCAGGACACGGAAAGATTGAGGTGGAAGCTTGATTCGGGTGCCGTGGTTGAACAGTTCCTGAGTAGGCAGGGAAACGTCAAAAGCTCAAAGCTGACTACGTCGGACTTGCGCGGAGTCGTTGGCAAGATCTGACTCTTCCTTCGAGTTTGTTGGGAGGAAAGTATAGCACCGGATCAGCTTGACCCCACTCTTACTTTCGTTGATCCTGCCGTAAGGCACATTCTCGACTGCGATTAACTGTTTATTGTTTCAATCGACTTGGCTGGTTATTTAAAAGTTATCGAAAAAACACACATTGCAAATTGTCGAACCCGGTTGGTTTAGCGAAAGAGTCGCCGACACGGAGGAAGTCGGGATGAAACTCATTTGAGGAATAGGAAACGCGCTGCTTGTTCTGTCACGGCGATTTTGATGATCACGATGGCGCTTTGCGCTTCCGCCCAGCCGACAACCACACTCCCAATCGGTGAAGACCAGGTTGTATATCAAATGATTGGCGAGTTTCTTAATAGCGGCGCTGCCCACATGCAATACGGCTACTTCACGAGTGTCGCGGGACTGAATTCGGTCTTCAGCAGCCAACGACGAAAGATGAGAGCACCGCTCTTGTGACCTTTGTGACAACTGCGACGAATACGCAGGTCGTGAATCACGGGCCATTCAGAATCGTCAATCGAGCAGGAACAACGACGATCTATCTCAACAACGGACCGTCTAGTTTCGCCGATCCGGCAAGTTTCAGCCAGGGAACGCCCATCCAGAAATCGAACTTCACTGCAGCAAGTCATTCTCAACACTGCGACCAACGCCTTTGTAACGGTACACACCAACACCGTTACGAGTGTGCAGACGTTCACGCTCGACGGCACCAACTATCGTTTAGGCCAACCCGGAAAATCCTTCCGAACAAACTATTCCGGTCAGGCCAACGCTCCAGGTGTTGTGCCCTCCGGCTATTTTGCCGGAACGTCAACAGGCAGCAAAAACTAATTCGCTGGCGATACTTTCTCTCAATCGCACGAATCGTGCGCATAAGGAAGTGCGGCTTTTTCTGAAAAGAGAGGACCCCATGAAACTCTGGCACAAGCTCTTTATCTCCCTGACGGTGTTGTTGCCTCTTGCGGCGTCTGGGCAGATTCTTGTCGATTGCTCCGGCGCGAACCCCAAGGCGTTTCCCAGCATCAACGCTGCGTTGCCGAGCGCGGGTGTTGGCTCGACAATCCTTGTAACCGGAACCTGCAATGAGAACGTCACGTTGGAGAACTTGAACAACGTCAGCCTCGGCGCATGGTTCGGCCAAACAGCCAACATCAATGGCGAGATTCTCATTTCCGACTCGAAGCTCATTTACCTCTACGGATTGAATTTCTCGAACGCGCAATTCGATGGCATCGCTGTGGTGCATAGCACCAGCGTCACGATCGACTCCTGCACAAGCAGCGGAAATGGTCAGGTTGGATTGGCAGCGCGATACCTGTCCGATGTCGTGGTGCTCACTGCCGGAGCCTTTAACAATAACGTTGGCCACGGGATGTCATCGACGGAAATTCAGCTGTTCTTCTCATCCCATTTGGCGGCCCGCTTGAAATCAGGGGTAACGGCGCCAACGGCGTAAACCTGGGAATTGGCGCATTCCAGACATGGGGAAACACAATTATCGATGACAACGGCGGCTGGGGGATTCAAAGTACTGGTGGTGGAAGAACTCAGGTCGGAGCTGTTTTTGGACCGAACACGATACAGGGCAACACTGCCGGAGGGGCGTCCCTTACCGAAGACTCCGAGGCATCCTTCTGGAACATCGAGGGATTCCAAAGCGCCATTCAAGGGAACGGCCCTGTCGGAATTTCTGTTGGCCTCGGCAGCCAAGTCACTCTGTTTGAGGGAGACAACGTCTCGGATCACACCAGCGCCGGCGTAGAAGTCTATGCAAACAGCCAGGTCAACATCTTCGGTGCAAACTCAATCAGGGGAAACGGCAATTCGTCTGATTCGCGCAGCGCAGGCATCGCGTGGACGGCAATTCTGAAGCGTTGATCCGCGGGGGCAACGTCTCGCAAAATGGTGGACCCGGAATTCTTGCGTTGGTGAACTCAAGCGCCGATTTCGCTGGCGTGACCTTTTCAGGAAACGCGGGCGGCATCATCAACTGTGACTCGTCTGCAACGATGATCAGAGATCTGGCTCCGCCGAATTCCACTCCGCCAGGTATTCGCCGCAAGACTCCGCAGGGCTGGGAAACCGCCGCACGAACCTGGCCCCGCCCAAGACACAGGACATCACACGTTACAAAGCGTTGCAAGCCAGATACAAGAAGATCTTAACGAAGCGACGAGGTTTGGGGTCCCGAAAGGGGGCGCATTCTATTGTGCCGGGACGGGGAAGAACTTGATTTGAGAGCCGGATAGGATGGCTAGCTGCGAGCCGTCGGGGGACAGGGCATAGTCGCTGTGGCTCGAGGCTGGCTCGGAGCTCCGAACTGCGAGCAGGCGCTTTCCGTCTTCTGCGCGATAAACACGCACCTCAACGGATTCGAGTTCTGTGCCCATGAACTCCTGGCCCGGAGATAGCTCGCGGCCGGCATGGACAAGCTTCACAGCGAAGGTGCGATTCTGATTGTTGCCCACGGCTTCCTGTCCCACTTCGCGAGGGCCTGACTCTCCGCGCAGGAGGAGTTTGCCATCCGCGCGCAGTACACGGTATTCCGTGGCGCCATTGATTGCGTCGCAACTGAGGAGAAAGAGGAGATCGGGCGCAACGCTTGAGAGCTCCGGTGTGCACCGCGACACGAAGCGCGCCAGCGTGACGGTCTGGTTGTCCCATGTACTCATGGCCAGCCGATAACCCATCTTTGGCTGGGAGAGCAGTTTTACCTGGCCTTCGTTTAAAAGGGTCGGAGGCAGCAGGCCGGAAGTGGTGGAGGCGTTGGCGATCGTCTTGAACTCTTTGTCGAGAATCAAAACGTCAACGTCTTCTTCGGGCTCGCTGCCGAGATTGTCGCGGAGTTGGGAGTGGAGTTCCGGTGAGTGCGCTTCTCGCAATGTAGCGATTGCCATCAGCTCTCCGTTAGGCGCGATGCGCACGAAGGCCAGCGGGCCTGCGAGGGGAATACGGCGTTCGATATCCAATCCCGCGCGATAGACGCGAAGTTCGTTGCCGACGTGGACGAGGATGCGGCTTCGATCAAGTTGCCAAAGATATTGGCGCGAATCTGCCAACTCCCAATCTACGGCGCGAACAATGTTGCGCGTTTGTGCGTCCAGCAGGACGGCACGAATCATTCTGACGGGGGCATCGGATTTGGAGGTCCCGCGCGTCGAATGAGCGGATGTGGATTAAAGGCGAAGAGCAACTCCTGCGGGCCGAGCCAAGCCAGCGCTTCCTCGTCTTCAAAATTGCCGACGACCTTGTGGGAACGCGGCGTGTACCCGAGGGGATGAATCGCTATTGAAGTTGGACTGTGACCGGCGAGCTCATTGGAGGCGACGGGCAGATCGACGGCACAACCGGGAGGTTCACAGACTTCGAGAGTGTTTGGCGGAATTGCAGCCGCCGGTTTTGGAGCGGGCTCCATTGGTACGGCGCCATTGAGCGGGTTGGAAGCGTTCGCTGCGGCAAGGGGCGGAGCTGCCGGAAGAAAAGCAATGGAGGCAGGGACCAGCAGAAGCTGCGTGTACTTGTAGAGAGCCACATCGCGACTGCGGGACGAGAGAAGCGAACTTCTGTTTGGGCCCTTTCCGAGTTCAAGCTTCAATCCCTTGATGTCAAGGACATCTCCGGGGCGAAGATCGGGCTTCATCGGGAATCGGTGGTTGATTCCGAGGAACTCCAAGCGGGTCGTGTAGACGTCTCCGACACCGGCTGCTCCGAAGCCAGGCATGCCATTGCCGTTCGGATTCGAGAAGGACATCGGCATTCCAAATCGCGAGTCGGGCGCACTGGCCCATTCGTTGGGGACAGCGGCCACGGCTGCGAGCACCAGTTCGATGGGAGTGAGATCGGCGCCGTTACATTGTGCCTTTGTGAAGGCGAGGGCCAGTTCCGAATGATCTGCGCCCTTGCGCGGAACGGCCGACTCGACTCTAGCCTCGAGGATTGAGCCGCGCTTGAGAAAGCAGTTCTTTCCGCTCCAATCGACAGTGACACGCGCAAATGCTGTCTCGCCGCCGGAGACGTGACGAACACTGAGGTGCGCGAGGAGTTCCGCCTGGATGGGCCCGCGGTTGATCTCGGGCAAGGGCTGGGCGAACGCGGGGCAAAGCCAGAGAGCAAGTACGACCGTCCCAAGAACCTGCAGTTTCATCGTGTTTTTCAAAATTGTCGAGAGCCTGAAGAAAACCACAAATCATCATGACATGATTCGCTGGCCGATGGCGGAGTGAGACGTTCATGACCTTGGGCTCGGTTGTAGTGCATGCGACGGCAACGATGGCCGGAAGTGGTGAGGATCAACGCGTACGAGGTGTTTTCGGGTTTGGCACAATTGCGAGATGCGGATGGGTTTTGTGTCTGATCCCGGTTGGCACCCCCCCAGGGTATTCTGCAAGGAAGTTACTTGTTTCCATTGGGTGGCGGCGAATCTCTGTCTGCAAATTCTCCTATACAAAGGAGTTAGCCGCAGAATCCTGTGCGGTAAGGGGTTACAGATATTTCGGAGTTCTTCGCGGTTGTAGTGGAACTACCACAGTCCCGCGTTCTTCTTTCTGATTCGATTATCCGCCGGGGGCCCGTAATTATCTGCAAATTCGAAAAGGCAGCTACTAGCCTCTGGCTTCTAGCTCTTAGCTTGTTTTCGCCTGAGTGGAGGGCTTGACACTACAAGTAAGGGCTTGAACCGGCGCGTGAACTAGTACCGATTTCGACGGATACGCGGTCGGGAACTGTGAACGATCCGAACCGCGAGGACGATCCGGAATATATTGTGCGGCTAGTGGGGCAGGTGGTTACAGTCTCGGTGGAGACGGTGCGACTGGTGAAACAACTCGCTGGGCTGTCGATCGATCAGGTTTGAAGCGGTCTTCGCCGCGTGGATTGATTTCTCAAAAGGAGATCTGTTGGTGGCACCCTTCGGCTGCGCTGAGGGCAGGCTATTAAAGCGAGCCCATACAAAACAAAAACAGAAGCAGGTCCTTCGGTTCCCACGTCGCGCCAAAACCGCTGGCGTAGAATCTGCGCATGCTGTTTGCGAAGCGGCTTCGCGAGGGAGTTCGGCGCGGGGACATCACGTGCAGCGTCAGGATCTGGATGAGTCCTCGCGTGAGGGTTGGCGGACGATATCGAATGGAAGAGGGCGAGATCGAGGTGGACTCAATCGAACAGATTGGGTTTCCAGATATCACTCCGGAGCTTGCGCTCGAGTCAGGATTTCTGGGTGTTCTGGACATGCTGAAGGTCGCGAAGCACGGGAAGGGCGAGAACATTTACCTGATGCGGTTTCACTACGTGGCTCCGCCGGGGATTAAGCGAAAGGGACAAACAAAGTGAGTGCTCTCCCACCCATGCCACGATGAGGCCGTGTCATGGATGGGGCACCATGGCATGAGCTGGTTCAGGAAAGACACGTACAAATGCAAAAAAACAGAAGCAGGTCCTTCGGCTCCGCTTACCCCAAACGCGCTCCGCTCTGGATGACACGGCTGAATTTTTTGGTGACGCTGATTGGTGGTGCTGATTACTGGCGGGCTACCTTGTAGCCTTGTTTTTCGAGCAGGGCGGGAACGCCGTCTTTGCCTACGAGGTGGCCGGCGCCGACGGCTACGAAGACCGTGCCATCACTCTTGAGCAGGGTTTGGACTGCGATGCGAATCCCTCGTTGCGATGGACGATGAGCGTCTGGTAGAGGTCGGGGTATTTGTCGCGGAGCTCTGCGGAGAGGATCTTGTCCATCGTGGCGTCGTCGCCTGCGTACCAGGCGTCGATGAGCTTGCGGAAGTTGCTGAGGGAGGATTCGTAGTCGTCGAGTTCGGATGCGAGGTAGTCGACCTGCGTCTTGTCGGACATGTCGGCGAAGAGGTGAAGCTGCTGCTCGGCGGTTTCAAATCCTTTGACTGGTTTATTGGCTTTGTCGAATTCGGGTTTGAGAGTGTATTCAACACCACTTTTTGGATCGAAGCCTGCCTGCATGATGGGCATGACGCCGAGGGTTACGGCAGCGAGCCATGGCTTCATCGGGTCTAGAGAGGCTTCCCCGCCGGGAGTCCGACGCTCTTGGCGATCTGGTCGAGGCGGGCGATCTGTTCTTTGGTGAGCTTGGTGGAGAGCGGGTGCTGGGGGTCAAGGCCGAGTTGGAGGATGAGGGGCTGAAGGGATTGCTCGTCGTCGATGTTGGGGATCTCGAGCCAGAGTGATCCTGACTGCTGGATGGCGGCGTCGATTTTTGGGGAGCGCCAGGGCTGGTCCTGCTTGAGGGCGTGGACGGAGCCGAAGAGGTAGACAGTGGCGTGGGGACCCTTGACGACCCAGAGCGCTGGTTCAGCTTGCGCGGAAACGGCGGCGAACAGCGCGGCGAGAGACAGAAGGAGTGCGGCTAGTTTGCGAGTGCGAGGCATGATGGGATCTCCGCTGTGAGTATATCCGGCGGGTGGTCCACGTCCTCATGGGGTGGCTGATACCCTTCCCGACAGCTCGGATGCAGCGAAGTGCGTATGGCTCGGATTTAGGCGGCGATCAGGAATTTGCCGTTTTGCATGATTTGCTCGGTTTGGTAGTTGCCGGGTTCGCCGGTGTCTAGCCAGATGTTGAAGCCCAATCCCACTACATCTATATGTGTGCCGGAGCGCCAGGGGGCGCCGGTGTGTTCGCCGTAGGGGTTGCCGAAGGCGATGTGGATGCCGGGAAATTTTTCGTCCTGCAGGATGTTTCCAATGACGCGCTCGATGCCGAGGTTGGTGCCGATGGCGAATTCGCCGACGCGGTCGGAGTTTTCGTCGGTGTGGGTGTAGGCCCAGAAATCGGCTTCAAGCTGCTTGTTAACGCTGGAGCATGACACGATGCGGTTGGCGGCGATCTGAATCGTAAGCGGGGTGGCGGCGAGGAGGCCGTAGCGGGCGCAGAGCCAGTCCCCTACTACTCCGTCGACGACGAAGGTGCCGTTGACTTCGCCGGGAGAGGTGAAGCATTCGCCGCCGGGGAGATTGCCCCACTTTTCAGGAGAGATGATGCCGGAGGTTTTGAACCATTTGTAGTCGGGGTTCATGTCGGCGGTGATGTCGGTGCCGGCGGCGGTGGTGGCGCGGATGCGGGTGGCTTTGCGAACGCGGTCGAGGACCTGCTGAGAGAGTCGGTCGACGAGATTGAAATCGGCACGCATTCCCTGGCACATGATTTCAGGCGTGATGTTGACCATGTGAGCGTGGCGCATGCGGCGGCGGTTGACGACGTCGGTCATCTGCATGCGGGAGTGGAGCTCGTTGGGCTGGACCTGCACGGCGAAGATGGAGACTTGCGACGTTTCCATGTCGGCGAGGACAGCGGCGGGCATGTCGACGAGAGGGCGCGGGGCGAGGTCTTCGAGGATGAAGGCGTTCCACTGACAATCGAGCTCGGCAAGTTGCTCGGCGATGGCTGCGGCGATGGGCTCGGTAATGCGATCGGTGATGAGGGTGACCTTTTCGGCGGGCGAGATGCGCAGGCAGGTGGTGACGGCGGAACGGGCGCCGGCGATGAACTCGGCGGGGTAGGCCACGGCAAGCAAATGGTTTTCGGTTTCAGTCATTCCCAGGGTGCAATTCTCCGGTCGCAGTGATGCGGTGCTGTCCTATGAGGGTATCGAATAATGGCCGGAAAAGGAAACCGTGAGCGGTGTGGCCGCTGGATGCGGCGAGACCGAGACTCACCGAGAACCTGTGCGGAAGTGTCAGGGCGGCCCGGCAAGTCTGCCTGAGCCGCCCTTCCAACTTCTCTTAGTGCTGATCGACGTGGGCCTGCACGTTCCCTGTCGTAACGAACGTCAGCGGGATTTGCAGGACAACGTTGCTGGGATTGGAGGTCTGGTAAATCTTGATGCTAATTTCGTCATTCGTGCCCGGCTCGCCGTTATCAATCAATTCGAAGATAACGGTGTAACCATCAGTGCCGTCATATCGACCGGTACCCATGCCAACAATAGTGTTGACAGGCGCTGTGGGCGGGTTCGGAGGTCCTGTAAAACTGCAATCCGCCGCATTGAATGACGTCATGTGGAACTGGTTGCCTTCCCAGTTGATCTCAAGATTGTTCGAAGGGGTGTGCAGATCGCAGTCAACTTCGAAACCCTTGGTAACTGCGACAGGATCGCCGTTAACAAGATTCACGGTGACTTGCTTTCCACCGCCAGTGAAGCGACCGATGGCCGGAGCGCACTTGCTGGGGATCGTGACGTTCACCGAAGCACTTTGACCGGCTGGAAAACCATCGGTCGGCCATACAGCCGCTACCAAAGCCTCCACGGTCACCGTAACGGTGTTGGGCAGCGACGGTTTGGTTCCGGAGAATTGATTATCTGGATCTTGGGCAAGGGTAAACGGCTGAGAGTCTACCAGTATTCCGTTGAACAAGACATCGATCTCCGGATTTATTCCATTGGTACCAATGGTCCACGAAGTGACATGGTAGCTGATCGTGGCGTTACCTTTGTTGTCGCAATTCGCGGTCGCTGTGATGCCCACGCTATGCGCGAAGGCCGACTGGACCACGGCCGCTTGAAGCAGCATGACCGCGGCTCCACTAAGAAGCAACGATGCTGCACGTTTAAACGGTGACTGGTTCGTGCCGGTACAACAGAAAAGGGATCTGATTTTCATTTTTTCCTCTCACCTTTCTTTCGCCAATGCACGCGACGAATCGAGCGGAACAGACTGCCGCCGAGTCCGCTGGGAGCGAGTCTCAGACGCAGATGAACATCGGGTTCAGGATCCGCAAATAGGCGCGAGAATTGGGCCGATACAACGCGTGATACACACAAAGCAACAAGCTGGGGAAGGGGCCCGAAAGGTCCGAACCTGATCAGCCTTGCCGGCCAAAAGCAGAGGCCATGAGCTTGCTGGCCAGGGAGGCACCGGGGAAGGCATTTCTAGATCGGCGAAGCCGACGATAGCGCGGATTCAAAGAGAGTGTCAACAAGAATCCCTTTAAATCTGCAAGAATTACGCGTTCGCGGGTTATCTCACTTCGATTACTTCAGGGTGTTCCCTGCGGAATGACGTGGGTGCTCTTCTGATTCCCTAGCTTTGCGTTGCGATTTGCGAGGCGGTGCGTTCCTGCCATTTTCCGCGCGTGAAGTCGGGGAACTTTTGGGGAGCGCTTCCGTTTGCAACGGAAGTCCTGCTGAGGGGGCCGGGCGCTGACCAGGCCGCAGCGTCGTACACATCCATATCGGGCGCGAGACCTTCGCGCATGCACTGAATCAACCGGTAGAGCATGATGTAGTCCATTCCACCGTGGCCGCCGAGCTTCTTTGCGATGTCTCCCTCTGCTTTCCAGAGCGGATGCTGATGGTCTTTGTAGGAATCGATGCTTCCCCACGCTTCGCCGCCTTCCTGACCGTCGAAATAGATACGAGGCGGATAATCCGCGAACGCTCCTTTGGTGCCCGCAATGGCGTTGATGCGATCGTAGGGATGCGGATTAACGGTGTCGTGCTTGAGCGTAATCGTGAGGCCCTTGGCGGTCTTGATGATCGAAGTATTCATGTCTCCATTGATGTATCGCTCGGCCCATCTTGGATCGGAGGTGGGAATTTTTTCCTTGCGATATGCATCGAGTCCGTGCTGAGGCGTGCTCACGGAGACCATGTAGTCGAACCTGTCGCCCCGTTGAATGCCCATGTAGTTCGCGATCGGGCCCAGGCCGTGTGTCGGATATAGATTGCCGTCACGCTGGGTGTGAGCGGTGCGGCGCCAGAGTCCTTCTCCCTTGGTTGAAAAAAGTTCTTCGCGAAGATCGTGAATGTATGCGCCTTCGCCATAGAGGAGATCGCCAAAGAGCCCGGCATGGGCCAATCGCAAGACAAGGGTTTCGTTGTAACCGTAGCAGCAGTTTTCAAGCATGGTGCAATGACGGCGGGTCTGTTCTGAGGTGTCGACGAGTTTCCAGCAATCTTCAATGGTGGTGGCGGCGGGGACTTCGACGGCGGCGTGCTTTCCGTGCTTCATGGTGGCGACAGCCATCTCCACATGCCAGTTCCACGGAGTGGCGATGATGACGAGATCGAGGTCGTCTCTGGCGACTAGAGACTCGAACGCGTGGTCGCCATTTGTGTAGAGTTCCGGGTTGCTCTGGCCGGCTTTCACGACGAGAGATTGCGCGTGCTCGGCTTTTTCGCTCACTACATCGCAGAGCGCGAGAACCTTTACGTCGGCTGCGAGCAGATTTTCGAGGAGACTGGTGCCTCTTCCGCCGGTGCCAATGATACCGACCCTTGAATTGCCCGCTGTGAACGGAACGCCAATCATACTGGCAGCGTGGGGCTGTTCGGTCTGGGCCTCGAGATTCTGGATGCCGATACCAACGGCGGTCAGGCCGCCGAGGCGAAGGAATTCCCTTCGCGACAGATCATCGAGCGTTTTTGGAATTGCGTCGTTCATATTTCTCCATTCGGCGAGAAAATCGGTTCGGCTTGCACTTGACACGGATCGTGCTGCGAGCGCGCAAACATTGGTATCGGATAAATATACTTCGTATGCGTCTAGCCCGGGCCAGTCAGGCGTATCTGGGGGATTGCTACGGTGAACGATCCTCCCTCTTCATGTAATTTGAGCAACTCGCGGATTTCTGTGCGCAGGGGAGCGACGGCGATGCCTGCGAAGCAATCGGGAGCCAGTTCGAGGCGCCGCATAGCTCGGCGCAGCAAGGAGGCAGCGCCTCGGGTGTTGCCAGTCTGAAGGTGGTGAAAAGCAGCTGTGACCTGGATTAGCGCCTGGAGAAAGGTTTTCTCCGGGTTATTCAACTGGAGCCAGACACTCTCCCAGTGTTCATGAGCGAGGAAATATTCGCATTTTCGGTAGCAGGCCAAACCTTGTGCAAGTGCTCCGCTTTGCCAATCGAGAGACATGGTTTCCTCTGTCGGATTTCTGATTCTTCGCGGATGGGGACGCGGCGAAAAACCCACCTGCGCATCGGGTTCGTAGATGAAGTCTACAGAGCGGGCCCCGTGCAGCAAACCTGAATCTTCGTTCAGAAGTCGAAGATGGTGAAGGGGTGTTGTTCTCCGCGCTGACGCAGAATCGGGAGCGCCACATTGCAGACCTTGATGCCTGATTTTGTCGTCGCAGAGAATGTGCCATGATGCGCGTGGCCGTGCAGGGCGAGTGTGGGCTTGTGGTGTTCGAGCGCACGCGCCAAACGGGAGCTACCGAGGAAGGGAAAGATCGGCTCGGGTTCCCCTAGTATCGTCTCTTTGATGGGGGCGTAATGAGTGATCGCGATCTTGATTCGCGTGTGAAGCTGGGCCAAACCGAAATCGAGCTTGATGGCTTCGCGCTCTGCAATCTCAACAAAGGTCTTGATTCCCGCTTCGCCGAAAGGCATTAACTCGTGAGGGGCGAAGCCTCCGCAGAACCCCTTGGTGCCGGCGAACCCGACATCGTCTATTTCGAAACCGTGACCATCGAGCAAGTGAACACCGGCGAGCCGGAGCATGCCGGCGAGCTCGTCCTGATGTCCGCTTTCGTGATCGTGATTGCCAAGAACGGCAACGATGGGAATGCGGATGTGTTCGAGGACATTGAGGCAGGTGCGCATCTCGTCGGGCATGCCGTGGTTTGTAAAATCGCCAGCGATTACGAGTGCATCTGCGAACTCGTTGACCAGGGAAAACTGGCTGATGTCCCTCTCCCGGTTATCTGCCGCGAGATGAATGTCAGCGACAGCGGCAACTCTCATTCTTTGCCCCTGGTGGCACCTTCCGTCGGCAATGGCTGCGGATAGTTTTCGCACAGCTCACGATAGAGATCGCGTTCACCCCACTCGTTTACATCAATGGCAAACATTTTGGGATCGACGAGGGAGCCGCGGAAGGGCTCAGCGTGACTGGGGTTCGTGACGTGCTCGAGAAAACGGTGGGTAAGATCGGACCAGACGGATTTTGGAACGAGCGCGACGTGGGCGGGATAAACATATGCGAAGAGCACAAGCGACCAGTAGAGCATCTCCCAATGTGGATCTGTGAGTTCCTGCAGGCGATCCCAATCGAGATGCCTGCCGCGGGCCCGCACGAGGTGAGCGATATCGGCACCGTCAAAGCGCTCGCGGCGCGTAACGAAAAGCTTGGAGGCAATCAATTCCTCGGGACCGATCACCTTGCATCGGATGCCTAGAACTTCGTCCTCAACTGCCCGATCGATCCAACTCTCATCGACGGGCATGGTGGCGTTTCCTACACCGGTGATGATGTCGACGAAATAATCTCCGCGGCGGGCCTTGGCCAGCCAGACGGGATCCTGAATGTATGTTTCGAAGTTCTGCTGGACGAGAATTTCGAATGCTTCGGGAACGGCACTCGGAACCATTACGAGGTCGAGGTCTTTGGTCGATCTCCAGATGCCGGTGTGGTGATGGAATGCGAAGCCGCCGCTGATGGCAAAAGGAATGCGCGCGCGCTGGAGTGCGAGGATGACGCCCTGATAGCAGTCGCGCGCATCGGATGCCCACTCCGGCTCTATCGAGGAAGTTACGGGCAGCGGGGTGTCGCTCTTCGGCATGAATCTGTTCGATGCATTTCTGGCTTCAGAGGTCACCCGGGCTTCGAATCTCGCAGGATTTAAGGCTGCTTTACTGGTGTGGGAGCGGTAGCAGGAAGGCTCATCCGGGACCTGAGAATCCCCGGCGAAGTTTGAAAGGGAGCCTGCGTGCTAGACTTCCCGTGCATCCATTTCCAGCCATGAACCGGGCCGCTAATGACGAGCGATTGTGAGCGATTACCGGAGCATCCAGGAAAGGAATCTGGGAGACTCAAGTGAAAAGTTTTGGATTGGACTCAAGTCATAATTCCTGGTTCACACGCAGGCGCTTCATTCAGGCGGCGGGAGCGGCGGCGGCACTGTCTCGGAGCGGATGGGCGGCCCGCGCATCGGCATCGAATCGCATTACGATCGGGGTGATTGGCTGGGGGATGATGGGTCCGGCCAACACGAAATCGTTCCTTACGATGGATGATTGCCAGGTGGTGGCAGCATGCGACATCGACACCATTCACTTGCAGGCCGCTGTCGACACGATCAATACGAAATACGGGAATAAAGATTGCAAGGCATACCACGACTATCGCGAATTGCTGGCCCGTGACGATATTGATGCGGTGATGATCGCGATTCCAGATCAGTGGCACGCCATGGTGGCGACGGAAGCGGCCAATCGCAAGAAGGACATTTACGGAGAGAAACCGCTGGCGCGCACGGTTGCGGAACAACAGGCCATTGTGAAGGCGGTACAGAAGAACGGAATCATGTGGCAAACAGGATCGTGGCAGCGTTCCGTGCCCCAGTTTCACAAGGCGGCGGAGATTGTGCGCAACGGGCTGATCGGAACGGTCACGCATGTTGAAGTTGGGCTGCCGGGCGGGCATCATGATTTTCCCGGGACTGTGCCAGCGCTGCTGAAGAGGCTTGATTCGCTGCCGGAAAAGATTACGAGCCCGGCCCAGATTGTGCCGGGAACGCCTGCGTGGAATCTGGCCGTGACCGAGCCACCTGCCGATCTGGATTATGACCGCTGGATAGGGCCGTCGAAGATGGAGCCCTACATCGACGCGCGGGTTTATCAAAACTGGCGATGGAATTACAACACTGGCGGCGGCCAGCTGCTGGATTGGATTGGACACCACGGCGATATTGCGCATTGGGGTATGGGGTTCGATCTCAGCGGGCCTTCGGAGATTGAGGCACATGGAGAATTTCCCAATGCCAATGCGGTTTGGAACACGGCCACGAAGTATGACGTGGAATGCATATACAAGAAGGAAGTTACGCAGTATCCGGTCGATGTGAGGATGACGATCGCGGGTGGTTCGGGGGCCATCAGCATGGGCACGAAATGGATTGGCACGGACGGCTGGGTGTGGGTGGACCGCAGCGGATTTGATGCGTCGAATCCGGAGTGGCTCAAGGAAGGGCCGCTCCCCGACAATCTGCGCACGGTGCGACTGTATGAGTCTTCGGAGCATCGGCGGAATTTTCTGGATTGCGTGAAATCGCGCAAGCCTACGATTACTCCGGTGGAGACGGCTCACCACTCGACGCTTCCGGGACATCTTGGTCTCATCTCAATGCTCGTCGGGCGGAAGCTTCACTGGGATGTTGCGCAAGAAAAGATTCTCAATGACCCAGCAGCAAGCGAGCTGCTTTCGCGACCCTATCGTGCGCCGTGGAAGCTGGCTTAATAAGGGAGAATGGAAAGCCGAGGAGCAGCGTTTCAATATGCGGGTTGATTGGGAAGGTCAATCCGCATAGAGTAGAGCTACTTAAATGCCAAATTCCCGTCAAGGCTCGATTCATCTGTTTCGCATCGCTGGAGTGGACCTGTTTTTGCATTGGTCCTGGTTTGTCGTGGCAGCTTACGAGATCCAGAGCAAGGGCAGATACAGTTCCATCACATGGCACATTCTGGAGTACCTGGCTCTGTTCGTGATTGTGCTGATGCACGAGTTTGGGCATGCCATGGCCTGCAGATCGGTGGGCGGAACCGCGGATCAGATCATGCTATGGCCGCTGGGCGGAGTGGCGTATGTGGACCCGCCGCAGCGGCCGGGCGCTATGTTGTGGAGCATTGCGGCCGGGCCGCTGGTGAACGTGGCGCTGCTGCCGGTTTTGTATGCAGTGGTGATGTTCGGCAAGTCGGCAGGATGGGCTTTGACGATGCCCAATGTCTACCTGCTGTCGCGGGCGGTGTTATTCATCGATGCCTCTTTGCTGATTTTCAACATGCTGCCCGTCTATCCACTGGATGGCGGACAGATTCTACGTTCGCTGTTGTGGTTTGTGCTGGGTCGCGCTCGAAGCCTGATGGTGGCGACGACTCTCGGCTTTATTGGGATCGTGGGCGTGGTCGCGCTGGCTGTGTACCTGCGCTCGGTGTGGCTCGGCATAGTTTGCGCTTTCATGCTGATGAATTGTTGGAGCGGGCTACAACAAGCGCGAGCGCTATTGCGCGTAGCAAAGTTGCCAAGACGGAGTGGGTTTGCCTGTCCGAGTTGCCGGACCGCGCCACCAGTGGGCGCTTTTTGGGGATGCTCTCAATGCGGGCAGAAGTTCGACACGTTTCAGACCGGGGCAGTTTGCCCGAGCTGCTCAGCTCGGTTTGTGGCGACAGGGTGTCTTGATTGCCGGAAGCAATTTCCGATGAACGAATGGGTTGTGAATGATTTTGCGGGCCGGGATGTGATGAATCGCGGCGCTACGACGAACTCCTAGGGTCCTGTTGCAAATTGAGAGCTAGAGAGCGCTTTGCGGTCTGAGATCGCCCATGGGAAGGAACACTTCAAAGGTTGTTCCGCAACGATGGAGGCATTCTGAAGAACGAAAGCGGATGGTGCCTTCGTGTTTCACGACGAGGGTTTTCGAAACCCATAGTCCCAGGCCAGAGCCTTTGAGGTCCTTGGTGGTAAAGAACGGATCGAATAACTTGTGCTTGATGTCCAGGGGAATGCCGGAGCCACGGTCATGGATGGTGACGCGCGCGCCTTGGCGTCCCGCGCGATGGATGGACTTGATGCGAATGGCAACTTCAGAATCTGCTGGAGCGGCCTCTGCAGCATTCCGAATCAGATTGCCAAAGACCTGTGTGAGCTGGCCGGGGAATCCGCAAATAGTGATGCCGGGCTGTGTTTTACAAACGAGGCGCACGTGGCGCAGGGCTGCGGATCTTTCAAATAGTGAGGCCACTTCTCTCACGAGTGCGCCGACATCTACAAGGACGGGGCGCTGGGAATCGCGATGGAACGCCAGCGATTGCTTGGTGATGCGCGAAATACGTGCAAGCTCTTCATTGGCATGGGAGAGAAAACCCTGAATCGATTCGAGCGACGTTGAAGATCCCGCCAGGTAAATCAGGTTGGTGAGGGCCTCGAGAGGATTGTTGATCTCATGGGCGATTGCGTTGGCCAGCTTGCCTGTAGCTGCTAGCTTTTCTGCTGTCAGAACAGCGTATTCGGCAAGTTTGCGGTCTGTGATGTCCGCGAGGATGAGGATTTTTTCTTTTCTGGTGCCTTCCGCTCCTACGCAATTCACGGAGAGTTCTACGGTTCGGTTGGCTATGGCGAACTCAGCCGAATAGCGTATGTTGCTGCGTTTCAAGGGTTCGGCAGTGCCCAATAGTTTCTCAAGGAGGGCGATCGCATCGTCACCGGCCTTCATCTGAGTTTTGGATCCGCAGATTTCTTCAAAGGCGCGATTCCATCGAACGAGATTCCCGTCCGCATTGACCACGGCGATGCCTTCGGCGAGGGCGTTGAAGGTGGACTGCCACTGCTCAGCCGCTTTGCGGGCCACTGCTTCGGCCGTTCGCAAGCGGAGCAACGCACGCACCGTTGCCACCAGCACCATGCGATCAATTGGATGAGTGAGATAGCCGTCAGCGCCGGCTTCGAGTGCGCGGACACGGTCGTCGCTGGAGACAAAAGACGCTGAGATCTGAAGGACTGAGACGGATGCGGTGCGCGGGTCGTCTTTAATCCTGCGGCAAACTTCGTAGCCTGAAATGTCGGGCAGCCGCACGTCGAGCACGATGACGTCGGGCAGGGTCTGCGCGAGTTCCAACGCCTGAAGACCTGTACCAGTCTGCATGCAATCGAAACCGGCTCCATCGAGGACACGCGATAGGATATAGCGATTCTCCTCTCGATCGTCGGCGACTAGAACGCGGGGTCGAGTGGAACTAGGCATGGGGCTCCCGGAGGGCAGCTTCCGGGCCCAATCCAACGGATTCCAGCCAGTCAAGAAAAGGCTGTGCTGAAAGCCGCGTAGTGACGTCCTCCTTGCGGATGATCCTGGCCCCGCACGAGTCCAACTGCGACTTTTCCTCATCGGAAAGGACTTTGGACGTATAGATAAGTACGGGCAAACTATTGGTTTCGGGCTGCGCTCGCAACCGGCGCAGGATTTCGAAACCGCTGATATCGGGCATGAGCAGATCGAGGATCAATGCATCCGGCAGACTCTCGTCGAGGGCGGCGATGGCGGCAGTGCCGTTCCCTACCTCGCGAATGTCAAGCCAGGGATGGTTGAGAAGATCACGCAGGATGTAGCGCGCGACCTCGTTGTCGTCAACCAGCAGAATTCGCCGAACGCCTGTTTGCGATGTGAGGCGACGAAGCTCACGAAGGAGTGTTTCGCGTTCCACGGGCTTGGGTAGGAAGAGGTTCGTGCCGACGGCGATTGCGGATTGAGATTCGTCATGAATGCTCGTGACGATCAGCGGCAGGTCAGGCGCGCTTTGACGCAGCTTCTTAAGAAAGCCCCATGTTTGATCGTCGCCGGCGGAGATGTCGGCGACCACAGCGGCGGGAGTATGCCGAGCAATCCAAACCTCAGCTTGCGCCGTGGAATGAATCAGGATGGGCTGAAACTCGGAGTTCCGCAGGTAGGATTCGAATGCGTGAGCGGTTTCTGCCCCGGGATCAAGAAACAAAATCGGGGCGCGATGAAAGTCCGGCCCTGGCGACGATGCGTTGTCCTCGGGCGGTGTGGACTCGCCAATGTAGACAGCGGGAATTGTGACAAAGAAGCGTGAGCCCTGCCCCGCCTCGCTCTCAAGCCAGATTTTACCGCCGAGTAACATGGCGAGGTTTCTGCACAGCGGCAGACCCAACCCGGTTCCTCGATATCGCTCCTGGAGCGGGTTTTCGACTTGACTGAATTCTCTGAATATTGATTCGTGATGCTCCGGTGCGATTCCGATGCCCGTATCTTCCACGGTGAATTGCACGCTCTGGCTTTCGAGCATCCGCGCGGAGACAATGACCTTGCCGTTGGGCGTGAACTTGAGAGCGTTGGAGATGAGGTTTCGAAGTATTTGTGAGACTTTGCCTTCGTCGGTATGCAAGGGAGGAAGTTCCGGTGCATCTTCAAAGAGGAGATCGACGGACTGATTGTCGGCGAGCAGTGGCTTGAGCATGCCTTTCAGCGCGCTGAACAACTCATGCACCTCAAACCGCTTGGGTCGCATGCGAATTTTTCCTGCTTCGACCTTTGCGAGATCGAGCAGGTCGTTGACCATCTCCTGAAGGTCCCGCGCTGACGACTCGATATAACGGACCTGCTTGACCTGTTCAGGCTTCAGGTCGCCGTCGATTCTGTCTATGAGCAACCGGGCGAGGGAGATGATGGAATTGAGCGGAGTGCGGAATTCATGGGAGACGTTGGAGAGGAACTTGGTCTTCAATTCGGAGGCACGTCGCAGATAATCGGCGCGTTCGTCCAGTTCCGCGTATAGGGCGACTACGCCCCGGTTGGTATCTTCAAGCTCGTGATTGAGGAGTTCAAGTTCATCTTGTCGCGAACGCAGCTCTTGCAGCGTCTTGAGCAATTCCTGGTTCTGTTGCTCAATTTCTTCATAAGGGTTTTCCGGGGCACGAGCTTGGATCTTGCGGATGAGCACGTTGGCGGTACGCGCAGTCCATGTGTCGCGGTGGTGCGGGATACGCTTGGCCATGCGGATGGTCGTGCCCTCGGACGACGTATCGATTTGAAAGTCGTCCATGAGGCGCTTTGTACCAAGGATTCCCATACCGAGGCCGGTCTCGGATTTATAGCGGCCTTCGAAAATCTCGTCGAGATTGCGAATACCTGGACCCGAATCAGAGACGGTGACTTCAAGGCGTTGCGGTGGTTCGAGTTCAAGCGCGAAAGTGACCTTGCCATTGCGCGCATAGCGAAAGGCATTGCGGGCGATCTCAGAGGTCGCGGTGGCCATGCGGATCTGGTCCTGGTTATCAAGGCCGAGTTCCGCGGCAACTTCGCGGGCGCGCTGGCGCGTGTGAACGACATCGCGTTCGGTGACGAGTGCGAGATGGATGATGGGAACAGACATGGTTATGCAGCCTTGACCACGACTATGCTGGTGTCGTCGCGCTGTCGACGGAAGTCGCGCAGCAGCGCCCCGCCGATGACGGCGGGATGCCGTGAGGCAAGTCCGGCATAGGAGGAGAGGTCCCACCTGGATTGCAGTCCGTCAGAGTGGAGCACGAGCATTGCGTCGGGCGGCCACTCGGAGCGGAACTCCTGGATTTTGGGAGCAGACATTCCGAGTGTGCCGTTGTGGGAAACGAGGCTGCGCGATGAGCCACCAGCGAGAAGGACACCGGAGATGTTTCCCACGCCGGCATAGATCAGAACCTGTTCTTTTGGCCGAATCTCAGCAACCGCGGCGACTGCCCCCCGCGTCTTTCGCAGCGCATCGTGGATGTAGCCCAGAATCTGCCCGGGGGCCAGGTCCACACGCTGGCGAAACGTCGCAATGGCTTCCTGGGCGGCTTCAGAAGCCCCCCATCCATGCCCGAGGCCGTCAGCGATGATTGCCAGCGTACGATCTGGGGTGTGGTGGCAATACCAGCTATCGCCGCAGAGGCGTTCTCCCGGGTGGGGCACCGCGAGGCCAGCAATCTGCAGCATTTCTTTGGGGGTATGCTTCCCTAACTCGAGCAGGATTACAGTGCCGGTGCGTCCGGTGAAGATTTCGAGCGTGGTTGCCATTCGTTTCATGGCTCCCATGCCGCCGCCCATGGTGCCCGCAGTGGAATACCCGTCGCTCATCGCTTCGGCGATATTGGCGATTCCGCCACCTCTGTCGATTGCCAGGATGCGAGCAACGGGGCCGATGGTATCGTTGATTCCCGAGATCACGACCTCGCCTCCACCGCCATGGACGAGAACATTTCTTGAAGCCTCTGTCGCGAGCAGGGCGAGTTCGCCCGAACGCGTTTCATCGAAGCCAAGCCTATGAGCTGCCGTGAGCGCGGTGCGGCGCACCTCGCCGACCGAGCTGGTGTCGGTCACTGCCACCCATTCACTGAAGGCTATTTCCATCGTGCGATTGTGATCCTGGTCCCCTTGCCCACTTCCGATTGGATGCTGAATTCGTTGACGAGGCGTTTGCTGCCTCCAAGCCCCAGGCCCATTCCGGAGCCGGTGGTAAATCCGTCCTTGAGGGCTTGTTCCACATCGGGAATACCGGGACCCTGATCTTCAAAGACCAGACGAAGGCCGGCCTTTGGGCCGTTTGCGACGTGTTCTATGGCCATCTGGCCGCCTTTACCGTGATCGAGCGCATTGCGCGCAAGTTCGCTGGCAGCGGTAACCAATTTGGTCTGATCGACGAGACTAAAGCGGAGCTCGATGGCCCACTGCCTGACTTTCTGGCGGGCGAGCACAACGTCACTCGAACTTTTCAGCGGCATCAGTTCACGCTTGAGGACGCTCATCACCCGATCCAGACTGCGTTCCGGGGACCGCTCCAAAGAGCAGCTCCATTCCCGCTTCCACGCTCAGTGCGGTTCGAACTCCGGGCAACGACATGCCCAGTTCGACGAGCGTAATGGCAACTGCCGGCTGCATTCCAACGACGACCGTGTCTGCCCCCAGGACGCGCGACATTGCGGCAATATTCGCCAGCATGCGACCTATAAAGGAGTCGACGATTTCGAGTGAGGAGATATCGATGAGCACGCCTGACGATCCCCATTCAGAGATGCGTTCCGTGACATCATCCTGCAACTGAAGAGCGAGCTTGTCGTGCATGTCGACCTGGATGGTGATCAGCAGGAGCGAACCCATGCGAAGGACAGGAATTCGTTCCATTTACTCCTCCCGCTTTGCAAAGAGACCGCTGATCGGGCTGACCTGAGCCGCGACATCGCGCACAACCTTGCGACCGCTGCGCTGCAAGGCGAGCGCGAAGGCGTCGGACAGTTTGGCCTTGGTGATGACGTCTTCAAGGTTGATGCCAAGATGGACGATGGTCTGCGCAATCTGCGGCCGAACGCCGCTGATGATGCACTCCGCTCCCATCAGGCGTGCAGCGGTGATGGTCTTGAGCAGGTGCTGGGCGACCAGCGTATCTACAGTGGGTACGCCCGTGATGTCGATGATGGCGTACTTGGAATTGGTAGCCACGACGGTTTGCAGAAGACTTTCCATCACCACCTGGGTACGGGCACTGTCGAGGGTTCCGATGATGGGGAGAGCAAGGATGCCGTCCCAAAGCTTCACGACGGGGGTTGAAAGCTCCAGGAGCTCCTGTTGCTGGCGAGAGATGAGTTCTTCGCGGGCGGCCATGAAGGCGTCGGTGGTCAAGAGCGCAAGCCGGTCGAGGAGTTCGGTTGTGGTCCAGACGGCTTCAAACGACTTGTCCTGGCTACCGGACAGTTCGCGGCGTATGACGGAAAACAACGGCTTCTTGAGCGAAAGAACAAACCAGGCAACATCTGCAGAAGCGAAACCCTGTCGCGCGCGGGAGGCCGAAATATCCTGCAACAGGTCACGAGCGGGGTTCCAGCCAGGAGCGCTAATGTCAGTGGCGCCGCTTGTCTTTACGCCTGTCACAACGGCGCTCAATAGAGAGCGACACTGTTCCTCGAGTTCCGTCTTGCTGATGAGATCCGCTCGCTGGGCGGCATTTCCCATTTCCCGGACCCAATCGGCGCGGATCGGTTCTTCATGTTTGGAGATAATCTCCGCTAACTCGTTCATTACGTTCTCCTGCCTGCTTGTTCGAAATGCTGATTCTGCAGTTTAGGGTCAGGTGGGCGGGGGGCGCTAATGTAGACACACACCGAGATTTAGAGAGGTAGATGCAGAAAAATGACGAAGAGAGGCTTTGAATTCGATTCTCGAGATCAGGACTGCTGCAGCCGAGTCAGCGCATCTCGGAATGCTTCGGCTCCTTCCCATTTAGCGACAAAAGAAGTCACCTTGAAGAGTTTGCACATCTCGCGCTGCTCGTCTCCGAGAATGGACCAGACAATGACAGGGATTTGAGCCAAGCGCGGAGTGGAGTGCCAATACCTGAGGAGTTCGTATCCGCTCTCGTAGCCCAAATTCAGGTCGAGCACGATGCCATCGGGCAAGGGGAATTCGCCCTGGAGCGCCTTATCCAAATAACTACGGGCCGCTTGCAGGGTGGTGCGAGATTCGACTTCCTCGATTCCGACGGAACGCGCCGTATCGGATGCAAACTTCAAGTCTTTGAGCTCATCTTCGACAAGCAACAGCCGTTTCAAGCTTCCCATAAGGTTTCCGTTGTTTCAATTCTCAGCAGTTTATCGCAGGCCCATGAACAGGTAAAGGAAACTTTCGGGGCAACGCAATCTGCCTGGAGAGGCGAATGTTCTACACCGGACATAGCGGCGTGCACGGCAGGGCATTTCGGGTGTGATTCCCATCACCAGAAACCCTGAGTGTTCGGATATGGAGACGAGAGACTCATTTCTGATTCGAGGCAGTCTGGAGTGCGTGGTACAGTTGTGTCACTCGATTTGCGGGTACGAAAAGATGACCGGAATGCAGTTCAAGCAAGCAGAAACTCCGGATGAGATCGAGCAGATTCACCGCCTCAATCATCGGATTTTTGCAGAAGAAGTCGGCCAGCACGCACGAACTCCGGATGGCCGCCTGATCGACCGATTCCACGATCAAAATCGCTACTTCATCGCCTGCAAGGGCACGTCTGTCGTGGGCATGATCTCTGTTCACGATGGGCCCGAATTTTCGGTCGCCAGCCGGCTGAAAGACCTAACTGCGATTAGTGAGCTTCGCGCGCCACTGGAAATCCGCTTGCTGGCGATCTTGCCAAAGTTTCGCAAGCGGTCGGTTCTGGCGGGACTGTTGTGGCAGGTCCACGCTTACGCCAGGGAACACCACTACTCCGATCTATTGATTTCGGGCATTGCAGAGCGATTGGCAATGTATTCGAAGATGGGCTTTCGACCGATTGGAGCGTCTGTGCCTTGCGGTGCGGCATCGTTTGTGCCGATGCGGCTTTCGCTGGAAGCACCTCCAGACCGCTTTGTGAAGCGAGCGGGCCTTTATGGTTCGCGGTGGCGGCGAGACCATTCGGAGACCCTGCTGCCGGGGCCTGTCGCGATGTCGGCGCGGGTGGTGGAAGCCCTTCATAGCGTGCCGACCTCGCATCGTTCGCGGCAGTTTATCGATCTCTATCAGGAGACGCGGTCGCGGCTCGGCGAGTTAATGGGTGGGCTGCAAAGCGTGGTTCTCTGTGGATCGGGAACGCTGGCGAACGACATGGTAGCCGCCAATCTTCGAGCCGCATTTGGAGATGCTGAGGGATTAGTGGTGGCCAACGGGGAGTTTGGCGAACGGCTGGTGAGACAGGCTTCTTGCGCGGGATTGAACTATCGCGAACTCCGGTTTGGATGGGGTGACAAGTGGAACTTCAGGGCGATTGAGCGCGCGCTCGAAAGAATGCCGGCATGGATTTGGGCGGTCCATCTGGAGACTAGTACCGGAGTGCTGAACGATCTCGCGAGGCTCACTGAGTTGGCTGGGGCGCGTGGAATCGAAGTGGCAGCGGACTGCGTAAGCAGCATTGGCGCAGTGGAGCTGGAATTTGCCGGCAAGCGTCTGTTTATTGCTTCCGGGGTTTCGGGCAAGGCACTCGGATCGTACGCGGGGCTCGCGTTTGTCTTCGCTTCGCAGCGAACAATTGACACATTGCAAGGAAAGATCGTCTGTCCGACATTTGACTTGACGGCCTCGGTGCGCAGTGCGGGACCGGTTTCGACACTTCCCTCACCTCTTGTGCTCGCGGCATGCGAGGCTCTTCGCGAGAATTACGCGGGGAGCGCTGGACGGGAGGCTCGTTACAAGCATTACGAAGAGTTGGGACGGTGGACGCGGGAGCAGATCGGCAAAGCCGGGCTGATGCCGTTGGCAGCTGATGAAGATGCAGCACCCACGATCACTACGTTTCCACTGCCTTCGCTTGAATTTCCGCACGTATGTTTGAGGGCTGGATTCAGGATTGCTCATGAGAGCGACTATCTGCGCTCGCGGGACTGGGGACAGATCGCAACCATGGGAAATCTGGATCGCCTGGCACTGGAGCCGTTCTTTGAGTCTATAAAGATGACGATGGAGATGCATTCAGAGTGTATCGATGTAAGATGTACCGACCTCGCGCATTCGGAACATTAATCGAATAGCAAGGAGAGAGCTCTTCTGAGCACGGAGCTAAAATTGCGCTCGAGGGGTGGCAGCTGCCTTAGCCCGAAAAAGGCATCGTGGTTTAGCGAATCTCAGCGATCCACACACTGCCGGGAGGCACTTCTATTCTGGCGTTGCCGTCGGACCATTGCGCAGTAGCTTCTCCAATAAGAGTATGAAACTGAGAGGCCCCTGCCAAGGCCGTACCGTTCAGGTTGATAGCCAAAGTTGCGGCGGCGGATGCGCGGTTTACGACAACGATGATTCTTTCGGCGGACCTGTCTTTCGTTCCGGGATTTTCTTTCGTTTCAGCGGGAGCAGGTGCAACTCGCATGTAAGCAAGGATGTCTTTGTCAGCAACGAGGATTCGCATTTCACCGGCCTGAAGCACGGGATACTTCGCGCGCAGCGAAAGCATTTGCTCAACCCAGTTTTGCATTGCTGCCTGCTGCGCGGTGGGATGAGTGAACGCATTTTGAGGAGTGCCGGGCGCGGCGCTGGGCCAGCCACCGGGGAAGTCATGGCGATTTTCCGGGTCGTCCCCGCCGGTCATTGCGATCTCGTCGCCGGAGTAGATCTGCGGCATTCCGCGCATCGTGAGAAGGACCGCGAATGCCAATTGCATTCTTTCGGGGGTAGCACCACTCGTCGAGATGAAGCGGGACGTGTCGTGGTTGCCAAGAAACGGGACGAGGCGCTCGGGATGTGGATAGAGTGCATCGAGACGCCACACGTCGGCCAAATGCGACATAGGCGCGTCTTTGAGGAGGACATCGCGGAGAGCGCAGTAGGAAGGAAAGTCGAACGGCGTATCGAGACCTGTGTCTTCGCCGTTGCGAGCGACGCCACCAGCGAATGCGGAGGTGATGGTCGCATCGCAATTGAAAACTTCACCGACGGTGGTCAGGTTTGGAAAAGTCGTATGCAGTTGGACGTGGAAGTTGTGCCAGAAAGATCGGCTGACGTAGGGGAACGTGTCGATGCGCAGGCCGTCGGCACCGGTTTGCTCGATCCACCACATCGCGTTCTGGATGAGGTACTGCGCAGTCGCGGGGTTCTCTTGATTCAGATCGGCGAGCACATTGGCGAACCAGCCTTCGAGAATGTACTGCTTATCCCGGTCGGGCGCGTGGGGATCGACGAGCAGAGTGAATTCGCCGAGCGGCTCATGATGGTTGGCGCGCGTGCCGTGAAGCCAGTTGGGGTCAGGTGGGTCGTCTATCCACGGGTGATTTTGACCAACGTGATTGGGGACGGTGTCGAGCACCAGCTTCATGTGACGACGATGTAACTCGGTGGCGAGATCCTGCAAATCGGCGAGTGATCCGAAGTGAGGATCGACGGCGTATAAATCCGTCGCGCCGTAACCGTGATAGCTGTTGGACTGGTGTTCGTTGTCGTAGACAGGCGTGATCCAGACGGTAGTGAAACCGAGTCGCTGTATGTAATCGAGGTGCTGCGTGATACCGCGGAGATCCCCTCCGTGCCAACCGCGAGGATCGGCTCGTTGGGCTGCGGCTTCTGCGCTCGACTCGGGCTGATTGGCATCAGCGCCGTCGTTGGCGAGATCGCCGTCGGCGAAACGATCGTTCATGATCAGGTACATCGCATCGCGGGATGAAAAGCCGGCGAAGTTGTGTTGTGTGGATTGTTTCTGCTCGAAGCTGTATTGGAGAGCGGATTGGCCGTCGACGTTTTGGGCACGGATAGTGATGGTTTCGGGCTTCGCTGGCGAGACGTTGAGCCAGAGTTCGGCCCAGTGTCCGTTTGCGGGGATTGTGGCTTGATCGACGTGGAGTTGAGGATCGCTGAGCGTGAAGTGGGCTGCCGGTGAGATGTTCGCCGCGGACGAGAAGGAAAGGCTTGGGCATGCCGGCCCACCAGTTGGGTGGATCTACTTTTATGATTTTGGGGGCGCGGTCTTCGGCTGCGTGAAGAGTGAGTGACAGGAATGCGAGGAGGACAAGAAGAAGTCGGAACGCGCGGCGGTTCTTCATGTTCATTTCCTGCAGGTGGGTCAAGCTGGATCTTATCGAAGACCCGGCTGAGTGGGTGACATTTCTCTTGATGCTCAGGTTGAGCACTAAAGATTGCAGATTCCCAGGTCTCATAAGCGAGACCTGGGGCACCCGGCGGCGTTCCTTGGCGCAGACAGATAACTGTTATAGGCCCGCGCGGGTTTCGGAGGCCATGTAGTCGACAACGGCTTTGAGGTCGCCGCCGGATTCTTCGAAGACCTTGAGCTGGCGGTCGGCGCCGGTGCCGGTATGGAGGATTTTTCGTATGCCGTCGATGGCTTCGCGGCTGCCGAGTTCGTCGACTTCGCGGTCGATGAGAACGAGGTACTCCTCGATGAGATCGCGCTCGGGGACTTCCTGCTGGCGGCCAAAGTCGATGAGGCTGCCGTCGAGACCGTAGCGGACGGCGCGGAATTTGTTTTCCATCAGGAGGGGTCGTGAGTAATGGCGGAAGTCCAGATTGGCGGTATGGAGGCGGTAGAGATAGGCTGCGGTGGCCTGGATGAGCGCGGCGATAGCCACGGTTTCTTCAGCGCGGAGCGGGATATCGCAGGCGCGGACTTCAACGGTGTTGAAGAACGGATGCGGGCGAATGTCCCACCAGATTTTTTTGGCGTTGTCGATGCAGTTGGTGCGGACAAGAAGGCTGACGTAGTTTTCAAATTCGGAGTAGCTGGCGAAGGCGTCGGGGATACCGGTACGTGGAAAATTCTCAAAGACTTTGGCGCGGTAGCCTTTGTAGCCGGTGTTGAGACCGAGCCAGAAGGGCGAGTTGGTAGCGAGCGCCATGATGTGGGGGAGAAAATAGCGCATCGAATTCATGATGCGGATCGCGGCTTCACGATCTTCGATGCCAACGTGAACATGGAGGCCGAAGATGAGGTTGGCGCGGGCGACGAGTTGGAGATCTTTGACGACCTGATGGTAGCGCGGGTCGGGATAGATTTCCTGGGTGCGCCAGTCGGCGAAGGGATGCGTGGCGCCGGCGACGAGTTCGAGTGAGTGTTCGCGGGCAAGCTTGACCATTTCGCGCCGGAGTTCGTAGATGTCTTCGCGGGCCTCGTCGATGTTGCGGCAGACGCGGGTGCCGACCTCGACGACTGAGGTGTGCATCTCGGCCTTGACGCGCTCCTGTAGGCGCAGCTTGCCGGTGGCCAGCATCTCGGTTTCAATATGGGAGCGCAGATCGCGCGTGACCGGGTCGATGGTCTGGTATTCCTCTTCGATGCCGAGAGAGAAGGACGGGCGCATGAAGGCTCCTGGGAACAGCGTGTGGCAATTGTAAGGCAGGGACGAAGGGCAGAGGGACCGGCGACTTAGGGTCCTGGAATCATTTGATGGGCTGAGAAGAAGGCATAGAATTCTGCGCGGGAGTGAAATGGTGTTTCAGGATCGCAGAGAGGCGGGAAAGGTTTTGGGCGGGGATGTTGCTGCGCTGCCGGAGCTAGAGGGTGGAGTAGTGCTTGGATTGCCTCGCGGAGGCGTACCGGTTGCTTATGAAGTCGCGCACGCATGTGGGCTTCCGCTGGACGTTCTGCTTGTTCGCAAGCTTGGGGTGCCGGGGCAGGAAGAGTTGGCGATGGGAGCCATCGCGAGTGGTGGGATCGTTGTTCTGAACCGGAGGATTCTTCACTCGGTGCGTATCTCGAAGGAGACGCTGTGCGCGGCGGTGGAGCGAGCGAAACAGGAGATGGAGAGGCAGGAGCGGGAGTTTCGCGGAGGACGCGCGGCGATTGAGATTCAAGGACGCACGGTGATCCTGGTGGATGATGGGCTCGCGACTGGGGCAACGATGCGGGCGGCCGCACGAGCGGTTAGGCCGGTTGCGCTGCGCGTTATTGTTGCGGTGCCGGTTGGAGCGGAGATCACGTGCAGGGATTTGGCGGGGGAGGCGGACCAGATAATTTGCCATGAGATGCCAGATCCATTTGAAGCCGTGGGGAATTTCTACCTCAACTTTGAACCTACTAGCGATGAAGAGGTTAGGGAGTTGATGAGCGCCGGGAGCGGGGATTGATGGATTGAGGGTCTGAGAAAAAGCTAGAAATATGTTCGCCTTTTCTTTGCCTTTTGCGATAGGATGTGGCTGGGCGATGAATCTCTTTTCCCAGCTTGCAGCGGAGCCGACGCACGAGGAGATCTTTCCCGGAGCAGTATTGATGCGGGGGTTGGCCCTGCCACAGGATGCCGAGTTTTTCGGTGCCGCGGAAGGCATTCTTGCTGCCGCACCGCTGCACCATGCGACGACTCCCAGTGGATTGCCGATGTCGGTGATGGTGTCGGACTGCGGGACGCCGGAGGCATTTCGGCGCCGTTGGGACCCGCAAAGCCGGAAGCCGATGTGGCCACCGATGCCGCGAGTGCTGTCGGATTTTGCGATTCGCTGCGCGGTGCGGTCGGGGTTTTCGCAGTTTCGCCCGGATAGCTGCCACATCAATCGCTACCAGGCGGGCACGAAGCTCGGAATTCATCAGGACAGGCACGAATTCGATTTGTACCAGCCGATCGTGTCGCTGTCGTTCGGGCTGGAGTGCGTTTTTCTGCTTGGCGGTTTTCAACGCACGGACAAGACGAAGCACATCCTGCTGGAGCACGGGGACGTGATTGTGTGGGGTGGACCTTCGCGGATGCGGTTCCATGGTGTCCAGCCGCTTAAGCCGGGGCATCATCCGTTGACGGGGCCGTATCGGTACAACCTGACATTTCGGAAGGTGGCGTAAACGAGGGCGATTATCTGAGGGGACTGGTTGGGATTCGTGGTTTCCCACTCATGCGCAAACAGCGCGCATGAATGGGGCACCAGGCTGCTGTCTATTTGAAGCTCAGGACGACGCTTTGGACGGAGAGGCCTTCTTCTTTGCGGGCGTTTTTTTGACGGGCGCCTTTTTGGCTGCGGTTTTTTTTGCGGGCGCGGCTGCGGAGGCTCTGCCGAGGAAAGTAGACCACTTCAGGTCGAGGAGCTTCGGGGCTTCTTTCGCTTTGTCGATGGCGAGGTCGGCGACTTCCTTGATGATCCAGTCGAAGTTGGCCTGGCCCACGGAGTGGAGGTCGGCGTCGGGGGCGGGATTCATGAAGTCGATGGCGTATGGGATGCCGTTCTCGACGGCGAACTCGACTGTGTTGAGGTCGTAGCCGAGCGCCTGGCAGAGTTTGAGCGCATCTTTTTCGACGCGTGCGAGCAGCTTCTTGTCGTATACGGGCGGGTTCTGGATGTAGCGCTCGTGATGGGGACGGCGCGGGTCGTAGGGCATGATGTGGACCTTGCTCTGTCCAACGACGTAACAGCGGAAGTACTCGTTGAATTCGACAGCCTTCTGGTAGAGCATGCAGAGGTCGCGCGATTGATCGTATGCGGCGAAGAATTCCGGACGATTGTGGATGTGGTAAACATCGCGCCATCCTCCGCCATCGACGGGCTTCATGAAGCCGTGTTCGCCGACGTATTCGAAAACGGAATCCCAGTTGAGCGGGTATTCGAGATTGCGCATGGAGCGGTCGGTGGTGCCTTCGGGATGTTTCTTGTGAGGCAGGATGACAGTGGGAGGAACGGCAACACCGAGCTTTGCAGCGAGTGTGTAGTTGAAGAATTTGTCGTCGGCGGACCACCAGAATGGATTGTTGATGATGACGGTTCCGTTGAGCGCGGCATGCTTGAGGAAGGCGCGATAAAACGGGATGTCGTGGGAGATGCGGTCAACGATGACCGCGTATGGCGCGGGCTTGTCGAGGTGCACGGCGCTGGTTTCGACGAACTCGGCGGTGACTCCATCGATATTGCGAGCGTTAATGTGCTCAACGAGCGCGCCGGGAAAGCTGTTTTCCATGCCGAACAAAACACCGATCTTTTTCATGCCGTAACCTCCGGACAATGAGCCTGGTAGCTCCATTGGGCCCGCGACTGACAACAGTGTACGGCAGGAGGCTTTGAAGCTCTACGCCGCGCTCCGGAGGCGACAGTGGCCCTCGTCACAGCGGGGCTTTACGCGTGGGCGTAGAGTTTTTCCCTTCAACAGGACGGAGGGCGCAGATGGATTACCGGGTGTTAACGATCTCGCGGGAATTCGGAAGCGGCGGCGGCAGAATTGCGAAGACGATCGCAGATCGACTGGGATGGAAGCTGCTGGATAGCGCACTGATTGAATCGATCGCCTGCGCAGGACATGTGGACGCAAAAGTGGTGAGCCGCTTCGATGAGCATGTTGAGGGATGGCTGCGGCGAATGAACCGGCAGGCCATGCGAGGCGCGGCTTTGACGGCGGGCGTGGTGCTGGATGAGAGAGGCTGTTTCGATGAAGATGTGATGACGGACCTTACGCGGCAGATTGTGGAGCACGCTCATGCCGATGGGAATTGTGTGGTTGTGGGGCGCGGGGCGCAGTGCATTTTGCAGTCGAAGGCGGATGTCTTTCACGTGTTTGTTTATGCGCCGTTTCGCCTGAGAATGCACCGGCTGCGTACGCGCCTGGAACCCGGCGCGAATATTGAACAGCGGATTCACGCGGTAGACGGCGAACGCGCCCACTATCTGAGGCTCAGGTTTGGCAAGGAATGGAACAATCCACATCTCTACGACCTCATGATTTCTTCGGGCGAAGATGAGGACAAGACGGCACGAGTGATTGAGTTCGCTATTACGGGGCGGGTATAGGGCGAGTTTGCCGCACGCACTTTGCGCCGGATGGAAAGAGGACTATCCTTGCGGAGTGGGGCAACCGGAAGTCGGTCTTCCCTGCCCGGGGCAGTGGTATTGGCGTTTTTGGATTTAAGCCGCTTCGGAAGTTCGAGCCGTTAAGGGTGTTTCAATTACGCCCGGAATGGCGGGACTCGTCTGCGACCCGAAAGCAGATTACAGATTGAGCCTCCTCGCCACCCCAAGGAGGAATGATGGAACAATCCAAGTCCGACTCTTCGATAGCGAACGATGTGCTGCACTCTGACAATCACAGCAAGCTCACGCCGGAAGAGATTGCAAAAGCGGTAGCTCACCACCAGAAACATCACCCTGAAGAAAACAAGCAGAATTCGGGAAAGGGCGGGCAGGGCAAGAAGCAGGGCGCGGGCAAGCAGAAGTAAGGCAAAGATATCGCGCGGATTCTTTGGCGACGCGTAGTTCCCCAGATCGCAAAAGCGCGACCTGGGGATCCCTGCGGCAGGGTCGTGGGTTAAGGTGTTTCACAAAACTTCGTAATAATCGGCAAATTTCCACAGAGAATATTTATTTCTTTACCCCGGGGGTACCCCCCAAGCCGTCCCGGATGGCTGGGATCTTGCGCTGCAATGGAAGCTTTTCTGCCGAAAAACAACCGCGGATGTTTCGGCTCCGTTTCACTCCGCTCAAGGTGACAACTTTGTTTTTGTTTCCGGAAGCGAGTGTAACGGACATCTTCCGGCGTGAGGCTCTCCTGTATTTAATCGTGCGCCATTCGGGGCTAATTATCTGCAAATTGGAAGGATTTATTTTGCAGCAGTGAGGCGATTACTCATTTGAGACTTGGGCCGCCCTCGCTCAGCTCCCCCACTGCAACAGATTCACATTTCGCTGTCACCGCTTCTAGAGATACAAGGATGACCTTCTATTGAGAGTTGAAGATTCCCAGCTCTCAAGTGCGAGACCTGGGTACCCGGCTCGTCGAGGAGTTATTTTGTTGGGGTCACATTCCAATCGAAGTTCAGGGCGGAGATCAGGGTATTAAGGTTGTCGACGGCTTCAGACTTTTGCTGCTCCAAGTCGGCGGTGTGCTTGTGCGCGGCCTGCAATTTATCTTCCGCTTGATTCAGTTCTTCGACAAAGCGGTGCGCAGCCTCGTTGCCTTTGAGGGCGGTCAGGTTTTCGCGGTAGCGTGCCTCATCGGCTGCAGTTATTTCCTCTTGCTTTTTTGACTGCTCTATCTGGTGCTGCAGGTTGGCGATTTTTACTTCGGCGTCGATCAAGGGGCGAAGCTGAGCTTCTGCGTTGGGAACGCGCTTTGTCAGTTCAAGGAGATAGACGGAGTAGTTCTGATTGGGGTCAAGGGCGACGCGGGTGTATTCCGGTCCGCGTTCTCGCACCTCGAATTTGGCGGTGGCATGAGAGGCAACCGGCAGGCGAAACCGATAGAGGTTGGGAGCGGTTTCATCGGCCTTGATGGCATCGTCGAGGGCCCAGCCATTGTCGCGGCGGGGGTGCTCCAAAAGCAAGGTGCGGTCGGCATCGCCAGTGTTGCTTGCGGAGTAAGTAACACTGGCCACGTCCATGTAGGTTTCTATGATGACGCCCTTTTGAATTGAAACGTGATGGAGAGTGCGGTCACCTTTACGGTCGGCGATTTTGACGCGCATGGATTGGTCGGCGGCGTAGGAGAGCAGGCGTTTTTCGCCGGGATGAATTGGGTCGAGGAGTCCCTCGCCGGCAAACTCTCCGCTCTCGAAGATTGAGAAGCTGCCGGAGTCGAGGGTGAGCCTGGATTTGTTTTCGAGCCAGACTGCGCGGAGGGGTGTTCGTTCTCTTTCGCTCCAAAGAGTGACGTGCTCGGCGGGTAGTTCCTGCTGGAGGATGGGGACCATTGCGGATTCGTTTTTGTGGATGGTGACCGGCTGGGTGAGCGAGTACTCGAAGAAGTCGTCGAATGCGCTGGTAGAGACGTCGCCTTGCTGAAGAGCATCACTGGCACGATAGACGCCGCTGCTGGGAGCGGCCATTTTGGCCCCGTAGATGGAACCCATAGCGCCGCCAGAACCCGTGCCCATTGAACCGCCAATCATTTGTTTGGCCGCCTTGGCTCTGGCCACGGGTATTGCGGCGGGCGCATTTGCGTCTGCGGACAGCTCGGCTTTATCAAGATCCTTCTCGTCGGCGGCTTCGTGTGTCTGCGGAGTAGTCTGCGCACCTGTGGCGATGGCAATCTCAGGGCGGCGCGTGTAGAGAGGCTGCGAGAGCGGCTGGATAAAGCTCTGTGGCGCTCCGGCAACGAGGGAGAGCTGGACGTTGTCCCAGTCAGCACCGACGGTGTTGTCGACGACGGCCCAGCCCTGGACGATTGCGCTCGTTTTCTTCTCAGTTGCACCCTCACGCGGGAATACCATGCGATAGGTCGCTTTCCACACAGGTACTTCACTGATGTAGCTGACGCGCAATTGGCGCGAACCCTCACCGAGGGCGTTGAGCGTGAGATGTCGCAGGCCATTGGCGTGGGTCGTCGAGAGCAGTTCGAGATAGCGATCGAGCTGGCTCAGGAGGTTGGAGTCGATGGGGCGAACGCTGAGTGCGGGGGTGAGCTCGATGACGCGAACTGCACCGGAGACGGCAACCAGGGTGAGGTAGAACTTTTCGGTAGTGGTTGCGTTCTCGCTGTCGCCGGACTTTTGCGTGCGGGATTCGATAGACATGAGGCGACCGGAGATGACTCCGCCAGGACCGCCGCTGACTTCAACACGCTGGCCGCGCAGAGCCTGAAAGAGCTCGGTGGAATTGGGATCGTCGCCCATGCCAAGGGAGAGGGACTTGAGTTGCTCAGCGAGCGGGGTTGTGGAGTTGTAGTTGACTCCGGAGATGCGGCCGCCACCTTCGTCCAGAACGGTGAGCGACTGGAGGACGTCGTTCAACTGTGGCGAAGTGAAGTCGATGGCGACGCGCTGGTTGCCTGTCACGGTGCCGGCGTGTTCGAAATATCCGACGCCGTTTTTGTAGAGGACGACTTTGCGGACGGCGAGCACCTGGGGTGCGGCGGACTGCGGCACTTTCAGCCTGGATGATGCAGCAGGTTGGGATTTTGGCCGCGGACCGGCAGACGATTGAGAAGTGAGGTTCAGAGCGGACGCGGCAAGGCAAACGGCTATCAGCGAATGACGCACAATTCCTCCTGGGTGCAGCGGGAATGCTGATGTGTTGGACCCCGGAGTGCGAGAGAATGTTCCCGAAGTGCGCAAGCGTTCTCGGTGTCCATACACGGGGAACGTGCTGGACATGGAATCTTGCAGGGAAAATTACTTGAGTTCGGCGGAAATCCCAGGTCTCAAGGGCGAAACCTGGGCACCCTCGGTTTGCGGGGGCGATGGCAGCGGAATTTATTCTTCGCTTGACTGCGTGATGAGATAGCGCTCGAAGCCAATTTCGTTGATTTTGTGAATCTGAGCCTCAAGCCAGTCGACGTGGCCTTCTTCGTCCTTTAGCAAGCGAACGAACAGATCACGAGACCCATTGTCTTTATTCTCGACCGAGATTCGGATCGCTTCGTTGTAGGACGCGACCGCACCCAGTTCGAGCTTTAAATCGGCTTCGATCATTTCCCTTACATTGCGCCCGACGGAGAGCGTCATCGGCTCCATGGATGGCGCTCCATCCAAAAAGAGGATGCGCTCCATTAATGCTTCGGCGTGTTTCATTTCGTCGATCGACTGCTTCTTAATAAATTTGGCATAGCGATCGTATCCCCAGTTTTCGCTCATTTCGGCATGAAGAAAGTACTGGTTGATCGCGGTGAGTTCGTCGCGAAGCGCGCTATTCAATTGCTCGAGAACTTTTGGGTGGCCCTTCATGACGCGAATTCTCGCACAGGATGAAGGACAACACAAGGAAGAAAATCCCTGGAAGACTTGAGGACAAGCCCGCTTTTCTGAAGCAGAGCGGGCCGTTTGGATTAGTGGCGGAACTGACGAGGGACAAGAAAGCCGAACAGGAAACTTTCCAAAGAGATCAGAGCATTTTTCAGAGCAGGCGATCTGCGAGATGGTTTCGCTGGTAGTCAGTAGGCATTTTTACAACATCGCCAAGCTGGGGTTGAACACTCATTCCGACATGCGATGCGATATTGCGCGGAAACGAAGTTACTGCGCTACCGAGGCCATGCGCTGGAGTTGGGCGAGATGGTTGAGATCGTGGCCGGCCATCGTTTCCACAATCGTCTGGAAGGTCATGGCGCCACGCTCGGGATGGTTGACGGGCTTTGCGGCGGATGTTGGAAGTGCCTTGGCAATCAGAATGAGATTCCAGGTGCGCAGAGCGGTGAATATGGTGAGTGCGCTGGTAGCCGAGATTCCCGGATAGGGTGCGGCCCACTTGTCCTGATCAAAGGGCTGGACGGTGTGGTTGTCTTCGGCGAGGGTTTGGCGGAGGCGGAAGGCAAATGCGATTTCGCAGTCGGCGAGATGGCAGACGATTTCGGCGGGACTCCATTTGCCCGGCGCGGGGGCGACGTCGGATTTGTCGGGGCCGATCATTTGCAGCTTATTGGCTATTTCGTGGGAAGTCGTAGAAAGAATGGCATCGAGTGAACGCCCATCGAGGAACTTCGCGTAAGGGTTTAATTCGGTCATGCAACCTCCTGATTTAAAGATCGTTGGGGATAATAAAAGTTACAAGTATTCCTGAATCATACGCTGCCATGTGGGCCAGTCGTGCGAGTTGTAGGTATCCCACGTGTAGAGCTTGTGGGGAATGCCTTTGGAGCTCATGATGCGGTCGAGATTCTGGTTTTGGCCCAGGCACTGATCGTCCCAGCCTGTGGCGAGGATGTAGGTATTGTGGCGATATTGATCGAGAAACCAGGCGTCCGCCATGTTGGGAAGGTAGTGAGTCGGGAGATTGAAATAGCAATCCTGATCGTAATAGCCGAGGAGGAAGTTGGAGAGGTCGAATGCACCTGACATGGAGAGCAAACCGGTGAAGATGTCGGGGTGGCGAAGGGCGATGTTGGTAGAGTGGTACCCGCCAAAGCTGCATCCGAGCGAGACGAGGTGGGAGTCCTTATTTTTGTGATGGATAAGCGGCACTACTTCATGAATAAGGTAATCCTCATATTGGACGTGGCGGGCGATGCGCCAGCGGGGTGAGACATTGCGGTTGTACCAGCTTTCCATATCGATGGAGTCGACGCAGAAGAGTTGAAGATCACCGGCATTGATGCGGCCAGAGACCGAAGAAACCATTTGGCGATCTTCGAATTCGAAGAAGCGTCCACCCGAGGTGGGAAACACGAGGACAGGCAAACCGGCGTGGCCGAAGACGAGCAATTCCATGTCGCGGTCGAGGCGGCTGGAATGCCATTTGTGGTATTCGCGATTCATGGTCTGCGCTTTCTCTTTGGAGACCGGCGATTGGAGACCCGCGGTTTTCTTGATACTGTAACAGCCACAGGCACACGTTTTGTTGAAGGTTTCGCGACTGTCCACAAGAGCTCACGATTGCTTGTGAATTTTCTAAACAGGGGATCGCACAAGATTGAATCTGGAGTCGCATACAAGCGCCGAAGCCGGCGAAGAGTTGCAGTCGCAGGTTGAAGCGGCGCCGCATCCCCGGCTTCGACTGCATGGCGCATTCAGCAGCACGCATTTGCCGGATCGTCGTGACCTGATTGTTTATCTGCCGCCGCGATATGAAGAGGAGCCGGAGAGGTCTTATCCGGTGCTTTATCTGCACGACGGGCAGAACCTGTTTGATGGGCGCACTTCATTTGTGCAGGGTCGCACGTGGCAGGTGCGTGAGCAGGCGGATGCGGCGATCGAGGCGGGCGAGGTTGAGCCGCTGGTGATTGTGGGGATCTACAACACCGGCGATCGGAGGCTGGCCGAGTATACCCACGAGCGCAACTGGCAGATGGGCGGCGGCGAGGCAGATTTGTATGGCAAGCTGCTGACGCAGGAACTGATGCCCTGGATTGCGAATGAATATCGAGTTCGGCAAGATCGCGAGAGCACGGGGATGGGCGGGTCTTCGCTGGGTGGATTGGTTTCGCTCTATCTTGGACTGCGGCACCCCGAGGTGTTTGGGCGGCTGGCTCTGCTGTCGCCGAGCGTGTGGTGGAACCACAAAAGCATCCTGGGCTACCTGAACGAGCATGCTCCGCAAATGTGGGAGCGGCCGCGGGTGTGGCTCGACGTGGGGGATGGCGAGGGGCATCGAACTTTGCGCGATGTGGAACACCTGGCGCGCAGGCTGAAGGCGAACGGATGGCGCCCGGGAGAGACGATGCACTTTGAGAAGGTGCATGGCGGGACGCACGACGAGACGAGCTGGGCGGGGCGGGTGCGGCCGATGCTGCGGTTCTTGTTCCCGGCGAAGTGATGACGCCCAGGCTTTTATCTCGGGATCCAAGGGGCGCAGGGGCTGCTACGAAAGCAAAAAGTAGACAACCCATTCCTTGTCCGGCTGAATTTTGAGTTGCAGTTTGTGGTCAGTGATTCTGCTTCGGAGTTGCTGAAATTTTGCCTGCACCTGATCCGGCGATTTGGAATAGAAGATGAACTCGCGCATTCCTCCGGTGGTTACGGCGGCGACAAACAAGGATTCGTTGGCAGCTTCGAGCAGGGGACAGATGGCGTCTTCGATGGAGTTGAGTTCCTCATTCTCTGCGGACTTCGGCAACCCGTTGGCATCCGGATCCCGCAGCGGCACGGCGATGGCGATCTGATGCTCATAGCCGGTAACCCCTTTGAACTCGCGATAGCCGGTGTGGGAGCGGACAAACATCGGCTTGCCGTCGCGCTGTCCCGTGGTGACATGCCAGTTATCCTCGACCGGCAGGTTTTCGGGACTGAGCGGCTCCTTTTTTCTCGATGACGTCATGGGGAATCTTTCTCCTGCTTGCGGAAATGGGGCACGGCTTGAAGACAAGTATGCCGCGAGCGACCGGGATTGGACAGGGAGTATGGGAAGTTGGGAACCCTGGGAGGCTTTTGGCGCGTTGCCCGTCCGCTTGCCTGAAAGGGTCTATTTCGGCGATACTTAGGTGTTGTGTCTTGCGTGGCCGGGCAGATTGGTCTGGCCTCCTATTTGGCTTGGTGCATCCGCGCCGCCTGAAGACCCAAGAGGACACGAACAGAGCACTGGAATTTGAAAGGAACCGTATCGCCGTGGTGATGATTCGTTTGGCGCGTGTTGGCGCCCCCAAGCAGCCCTATTATCGTGTCGTGGTTATTGAAAAGGACCGCGCCCGCAACGGCCGTTCGATCGAGGTCGTCGGCACCTACAATCCCCGTACCAACCCAGCTTCGGTCGATCTGAAGCACGAGCGGATTGCCTACTGGCACAGCAAGGGCGCGCAGTTTTCGACCATCGTGGCCAAGCTGGTTGCGAAGAACCCAGCGCCAGCCGCAACGGCTGAGCCGGCCGTAGCTTAGTTCCCTTTCCAGATTGCCCAGGGTGTGCGCGTGGTTTTTGACCGATGCGCACACTATTACTGACGAAAATGGGTGTGTGCTGATACTATTCGCGCACCGATCCAAGTTGCTTCTCCTTGGATGTTTACGGTCAGAGGCAAGTGCATGACCCAAGTCGATATGGTCGCAGTAGATGAGCTGGTCCGCGAGATCGCGCGGGCCCTGGTAGATGAACCGGAAGCCGTAGATGTGCAGTCTGTTGATCGGGATGAGAACACCGTCCTGAGACTTCGGGTTGCGCCCGGCGATGTGGGCAAGGTAATTGGGAAGCAAGGACGCACCGCTCGTTCGGTGCGCACGATTCTGGGGGCTGTGAGCATGAAGCTGCATCATCGCTACACGCTCGACATCCTGGAAGAAGACGACGAAGCGTAGACATCCGATCGACGAAGCCTCGTTGTCGGAGAACCCCGGCCACAAACGTGACTGGCCATTTACCGCTGGAGACATCATGACCGTGGCGGAGGAATGGGTGTGGCTTGCGCGCATCAAGCGCACACAGGGACGTAAGGGCGAGGTCTTCGCCGAGATTCTCACTGATTTTCCTGAGAAATTTGCGGAGCGGCGGCGATTGTGGCTGCTGCGTGGCGCCACCTCCGTTGGGGGTGGGGGCGCGCTGGCGCACGCGCAAGCAATTGGCACACCTGGTGAAGTGGAGCTTGTGGGGCATTGGCTTCACAAGGGTGGCGTGGTGCTGCATTTTGCGGGAGTGGACTCCATCTCTGCGGCAGAAGAGCTGGCCGGGATGGTAGTGGCGATTCCGCGAGCTGAGCGTGCGGCGCTGGATGACGATGGCGTGTACATCGGCGATTTGATCGGTTGCACGCTGATGGATGTTGCTGGCGCGGAGCCGGTAGTGGTGGGCGAGATTGAGGATGTGGATCGGACTGCCGGGCCAGTCGCGCTGCTGGTGGTGAAGGGGCGAGGTGCGGACGAGGTGCTGGTTCCGTTCGCGAAGAGCTATCTGCGCAAAGTGGATTTGGATGCGAAGCGGGTGGAGATGGCGCTGCCTGAAGGGTTGGCGGAGTTGAATGAGTAGCGGCTGAGTCAACCTTTGAGTTTTCCCAGGTCTCAAAAACGAGACCTGGGGCACCCGAGTTTTCCGGCACAGCGGAGATTTCAAATACAGATTTGTGGCCGACGCGCTATTGAAATGCCAGGGGCTTCCATGCGCCGTTTTCTTTAAGGGCTAGCTGGAGGGGGCGAGGCGGGCCTTTGGGTGGGAGTGTAACTTCAATCCATAACTCCTGGCCGGGCTTGACCCAGCTTGGGTCGGTTGCGTGTTCGGGTATGTAGAAGTCGACAGGCTCAACGAGGCGAAGCGCGTCGCAGGACATACCGGGCCACGCGGCGACCTGCTGGCCTGAAGATTCTGCTTCGGCATCGGGAATTCGATACACAAGAAGCTTGTTGTTTTTGACTGCCAGTTTCGCGGAGAAGCGAACTGTTTCAGGCGACCAGATTGTGTATCTCGTTCCCTTCGGCACGCCGTCGATTGTGCGCGGGAACTGAGCCTGCTTCGCGGATGGCAGCGTGCTCTCGCATCCGTCGACGGTGAGCTGAAGGCTGAGATAGCGGCCGCGCATGATGAGTTCGGGATCGTAGGCTGCGGCGCGAGTCCACACGCGCGGGGATATCGATCGCTGGTAGAAATATTTCGCGGCAATGGTTGAGACGATTGCCAATTGAATGATGAGAAGCGCGATGGATGCTTTGGAGAGCTTCATTGCGCCTCCTGCGGTGTGACCGGGGTTTGCGCCATGTGGGCGAGCAGGGTACGTCGCGTTTTTTCAAGTGCCCACCCGCCGGCGAGAAAGAGAACGCCAAGTCCGATGAGACCGAGAGATCTTCCCATCTTGTCGTAGAGATTGCTGAAGTAGAACCAGCCTACAGAAATTGCGAATCCCACGATACCGAGGTTGACGAGGGCGCGGCTGACTTCGCGCACTCCCCACCAGATGAGGAAGATAGTGAAGGCGGTGACGAGCGCGTGTGCAGCGAGGTTGGGATCGGTGCGCGTGTAGGAGCCGTGGCTGGTGCCGTAGTTGTAGTACTCAGTCCACGTGCGGGTGCTCCACGGGAGAGCAATGCCTAAAAAGATGCCGACGAGAACAGGGACAGCACTTTTGCGCAGGCGGAAGAGCGAAAAGAAAAGCGGGAGCGCGGCGATGTAGACCCATCCCCAGATTCGAGTGTGAAGGGGCAGGAAACTTTGGTTGTAAGCCCAGGAGTGCCAACTCTCGAGAAGCATGACGATTCCCACAACAGCAGAGATGCCGGAGGCGGCGAAGAGAATGCCGCGGACGATTTTGCGCTCAGAGCCGAGGAAGAGCGTGAGGTAGAGGACAGCCCACGCAATGAGCATGCGGCCGAGATAGACATCGATTCCGATGTGGCCCTTTGCGGAGTAACTCCACTCGCAAACGATCCACGCGGGAAACAGGAGAAGCGTGAGGGTCTGCTGCGCTTCGTCGCGAAGCAGGACCCAGCCGGCGAGGGCGGCGATCGCCCAGAGAAGAATCGCGGCGGGCCAGTGCTCCTGGATGTTGAAGATCTGGCCAACAAGGGCGATTGCCGCGCCGGTGGCAAGAGTGCCAACAGCGTGAAGGGCGGTCGAGAGACCGTGATATTTTTCGCGTGCGATGCCGCCGCCAATATGGAAGATGGCGACCATGAGCATGACGACGGTGTAGCGCCAGCCGGGACCGAGTTCATCCCAGTGTGCGGAGACGAAGAGAGCGACACCGCTGGCGAGGAGGATTCCTCCAAGGATGAGCGCCACGCGGCCTTGCCACTTTAACCCTGAGGGGCGCTCCTGTTGAGATTCGTAGGCGCGTATTCGGGCAGTGGCATCTGCGTCGAGGACGCCGGCGGATTGCCAGCGGTTTAGCAGCGATTCAATATCGGGCATTGTAGTTGGGCAACATTAGAGCACAGTTGGAAGAGAATGCGCGGTGTCACGTTGAGCGGTTTGGTGTCTGCCTATGGTTCGTTGCTTTCCCATGTCTCAGAATCGAGACATGGGGCACCCGGAGTTGAGAGGTTTGGTATCTGGCCTATGGTTCGACGTTTTCCCATGTCTCAGAAGCGAGGCATGGGGCACCCAGTTCGGTGGTGGAGATTTCGGATTTATGATCGGGAGTGACGACCATGCGATTTGAGATCATCACTATCTTTCCGGGATTCTTCGCGGGCATCTTCGAGCACGGGATTGTGCGTCGGGCGCAGGCGGAAGGGCTTGTCTCGGTGAAGACACATGATCTGCGCGAGTTCACGCATGATCGGCATCGCACTGTGGATGATCGACCGTTTGGCGGCGGCGAGGGGATGGTGTTGAAGCCGGAACCGCTTGCTGAGGCGCTGGAGTCGCTGGGGATTGGGACGAAAGACAATCGAGTTACGGCGGATGGAGGGGCTCGCTCTCCCACCCATGCGCCTGAGGAACGGCGCATGGATGGGGCACCCACTTCAATTGAAGAACATTCATCCCAGCATGAGGATGGGGCACCCAATGCCAGGATTCAGGGAAAAAATACGACCAAGGTGATTTTGCTTTCGGCGCAGGGAAGGCCGTTTACGCAGGCCGTGGCGCGGGAGTTGACTGGAGTTGAACGCGTGGTGCTGATTTGCGGTCGCTATGAGGGCGTGGACGAGCGCATCAATGAACTGTACTGCGACATGGAATTGTCGATTGGCGATTACGTGCTGAGCGGCGGCGAACTGGCAGCGGCGGTGGTGGTGGATGCGGTGATGCGCCTGGTGCCGGGCGTGCTGGGCAACGAAGCTTCGGGAGAGTTTGAGAGTTTTGGCGTGGCGGATGTGGAGATTGCTGCGACAGAGGACGGCGTGCCGCGATCGCAGCATGGATCGGGTGGGCTGCTGGATTATCCGCACTACACTCGGCCGGCAGAGTTTGGCGGGATGCGCGCGCCGGAGGTGCTGATGAATGGAGATCATCAGCAGATTCGAAAATGGCGACGAGAGCAACAGTTGAGAAAGACGTTGGCGAATCGGCCCGATCTGCTAGAGCACGCTTCGTTGAGTAAAGAAGATCGACGGCTGCTGGAGTCAATTCGCAAAGGCGCGGAATGAAAGGACCTTCGATGCTGACGATTGCATGCTATGTGGAACTCGCGGTGTGCTGGATTGCCTGGACACTAGCGTTCGTCAAACCACGAAAACGCGCGGCGGGAGCGAAGAAGAATGTGAGCGCGCCGGTTTCGCGATGGGGCATTTTTCTGGTGATGCTCGGCTATGCGTGCATTTGGGCGTTTGTACGGCCGGTGGGATTTGAGAAGTCTGCAGCTTCGCTGATTGCATCGATGATGATTGCGCCACCGTCGGTGGTGCTGGTTTGGATGGCGGCGCGTCATCTGGACAAGCAGTGGCGATTTGAAGCAGCTTTGAGCGAAGATCACAAGCTGATTACGACGGGACCGTATCGGTGGCTGCGGAATCCGATTTACGGATCGATGCTGGGGATGCTGTTGGCGACAGGATTTGCAAAGACTTGGTGGCCGCTGCTTGTCGCTGGTGTGATCTTCTTCCTGATCGGAACTGAGATTCGGGTGCGCGCGGAAGAGCGGTTGCTGGCGTCGCGATTCGGAGACGAGTTCGAGAAGTACAAGGCGACCACTCCGGCTTACTTGCCATTTCTGCGTTGATTGAAGAGACTGCGCGCTGGTCTAGCGAAGTGGCTGCACGGCGGCAGGCTGCTCTAGGCTGACTTGTCCCGCGGCAATAGTGGCAACAAAGAAATTTTCGCTGCGAGCCGGAACGCCAGCCAGGCGGCGGAGCATGGCGATCTGTCCTACATGGGTGAGCGCGTCGGCGATTGGACCCTGAAAGAGCGGCTCTACCGCAGCGTGGAGGGGCTCGTTTGACGCGAGGTAATCGTCGAAGGCTTTGAGGGTGGCGAAGAAACGGTGCTTTTCGGCGGGCCACGGAAGGGGAGTCGAAGTGTGCCAGCGTTCGCTTCCCTGCGCGCAACTGAGGGCCCAGTCGAAGAGGTCGCCCATGTGGGCGAGGATCTGGCCGGGTTGACGCACGCAACCGTCGAAGGTGGCGAACGTTTCGGGTGCGCCGTCGAGGGCGCGAGCCGCACGGTAAGCGAGGGTGGCTACTGTATGGCGTAGCAACTGGCGTTTGTCGTCCATAGGGAAAAACTATAACGCAGGCGCGATCAAGATTTGTTTCAGAGTTGAAGCTTCACACCACTCTCAGAGCGCAAACGTGATGCCGTAGCGCTCTGAGATGGCGAGAATCTGCGGCATGTCTTGTGGGATGGAGAGCACCGAGATTTCTTCGAGGTAATTCTCCAGGCCCGCGGGAGAGGCGACGATGAGGATTTTTCCTGTGGTGCTGCCGGAATTGCGAAATGTGTGAATCGCGCCGCGATTGCCCTGAGCAGCCTCGCCTGATGCGAGGTTGTGCCATTGGCCGCCGGAGAGGATTTCGAATTCGCCTTCGAGGACGTAGAAGGTTTCATCCTCATTTTTGTGGGAGTGGGGTGGGGGTCCGCCGCCGGGCTGACAGGTCTCGACCAGCATGCAGGAGCGGCCGCCTGTCATCTCACCTGTGGTGAGGATATCGACAGGATCGCCGAGGACTTTGAAGCTCTTGACGGGGCTCAAGTTACCTCCATTTGCGGAGGGTGTCGGAATCTTGAAGCAAGATAGCACAGCAGAATCCTCACGAACTAGGCGCGGAAGCGGAATCTCTGTTAAAATCAAGGTTCTGAGTCCAACAGCAGGAAGAAGCTATGTCCATACATCCAGTAATGCAGCGCCTGGCCGACAAGCTGAAGCGCACCGATCTCCCAGCGTTTGTGCCCGGCGACCAAGTTCGCGTGCAAGTGAAGATTAAAGAAGGCGATAAGGAACGTTTGCAGGCTTTTGAGGGTCTGGTCATCGCCATCAACCGTGGGCCGCAGGGCACCTTTACCGTTCGCAAGATGAGCTTCGGGCAGGGCGTGGAGCGTATTTTCCCGTTCAACTCCAAGGTTGTCGACAAGATCGAGAAGATTCGCAGCTACAAAGTGCGCCGCGCCAAGCTGTTCTACATTCGCGGACTTCGCGGCAAGGCCGCCCGTCTGAAAGAAGTGGATCGCGTGGTAGCGAAGGCGTAAGACGCTTCCCTTTTCCTGGGCCAACAACAACCCCGGCTTCGAGCCGGGGTTGTTGTTTTTGGCGGGACGTAGCTCGGTGTTCCATTGGGTTCGTGCTTTCCCAGGTCTCAAAATCGAGACCTGGGGCACCCGGCCGCCCATAGCCGCTCCGACTCCGGAACAACGTCTTATCATCTACAGGCACCCAATTTCATCGGATGGCCCGGCAACATTGCGATCGTCTTGCGAGATTGGGACGGGTTTTCCGCTGGGATTTTGCGATTGGGTGTGAGAGGTTGTGTTGGGCGTTCTTATACTGGAACGCATGGGCACACCGGTTTGCGGATGGCGGCTGGAAAAAGCTGCGCAAAAGCTCGGCTTTCTGCGCATCGCCGGGTGCGACGAGGTGGGGCGGGGGCCGATGTTCGGGCCGGTCGTTGCCGCTGCCGTCATCCTGCCGACGGGTTGTCGCCTGCGCGGACTGAACGATTCGAAACAGGTCGCAGAAAAGAAGCGCAACGAACTCGACGTGGAGATTCGCGCGAAGGCGCTTGCGTGGGCGATTGCGGCGGTGGACGCGGAGACCATCGATCGCATCAACATTCGCAAGGCATCGCTGCTGGCGATGAAGCTGGCGGTTGAGCAACTTGCGCTCGTTCCTGACTACCTGCTTATCGATGGATGTGACACGATCGAGTGGAACTGTCCGCAGCAGTCGGTAGTTCAGGGCGACGCGACCAGTTTCTCCATTGCAGCAGCGAGCGTGCTGGCGAAGGTGTATCGCGATCGAATGCTGGTGGAGTTAGATGCCGTGTATCCCGGCTACGGGCTGGCACGACACAAGGGCTACTGTTCGCGAGAGCATATGGCGGCACTTGAGAAACTGGGGCCGACGCCGCTGCATCGCAGGAACTGGAGCCCGGTCGCGCAGATGATGCTGGATTTCGACGAGTCGGCGGAAGCGCTATTGAACTAAGACACCGGCACGGGGCGGGCTTTGCGTTTTTGCATAAACGCGATGACAGGGCGCGCCAGCAGCAATACAAAAAGAACAATCGTGAAGCGCATTGGCGTAAGCACGCCGGGCTTGACCTGCCACCAGTAGTGAATGATGCCGCAGATGGCGGCGAAGTATACGAGCTTGTGGAGGCGGTTCCAGCGCTTGCCGCCGAGTTTGCGGATGGCCCAGGTGGTGGACGTGGCGGCCAGCGGAAGCAGGAGCAGCCACGCTGAGAATCCCATGATGATGAAGCGGCGCTTGGTGATGTCGGTCTTGAATACGCTCAAGTCGAAGTTCATGTAGAGCGCGATGTAGGTGGCGAGATGCAGTGATGCATAGAAGAAGGCGAAGAGGCCCAGGAGCCGACGGAATTTGATGAGCCAGCTGAAGCGTGGGAAGAGGGTACGCACCGGCGTGACGGCGAGCGACAGTATGAGCATCAGCAGCGCGTTGTATCCCGTGGTGAGCGTGATGGTCGATGTCGGATCGGGACCGAGCGTGTTGGTGACGGCCTCGTAGACAAGGAGCGCGGCTGGCGAAAGGCAGGCCACCCAGGTGAGGACCTTGAGCGTGATGAGGGTCGAACGCTTCATAGTTGAGTTGCAGGCGAGTCCGCGCGAAGCGGGAGTTTAGCAATCAATCTGGAGTCTCCAGGCCTGAGAAACGTGGCCTTGGAACGCGTGCTAGTAGTTCTTCTTCAGGTCCATTCCGTTGTAGAGCGATGCGACCTGCTCTGCATAGCCGTTGAACATGAGTGTATTGCGGCGTTGCGCGTAGAAAGGCAGGCCAATGCGGCGCTCTGTTTTCTGGCTCCAGCGAGGATGATCGACGTTGGGATTGACGTTGGAGTAAAAGCCATATTCGTTGGCACCCTGGTCGTTCCATGTAGTGGGCGGCTGCTTGTCGAGAAAGCGCACGGTGACAATGGATTTGGCAGACTTGAATCCGTACTTCCAGGGCACGACTACGCGAATCGGCGCGCCGTTCTGGTTGGGCAGCACATCGCCATAGAGGCCGAAGGTGAGAAGCGTAAGCGGGTGCATGGCTTCATCCATGCGCAGGCCTTCGGAGTACGGCCAAAAGATCGAAGTTTGGGAGGCCCACTTCTCGACCTTCTTGTCGTAGTAGGAGAGGAATTGCACGTACTTCGCGCTAGGGAGCGGATCGCATTGCTTGATGAACTCGGAGAGCGAGTAGCCGATCCAGGGAATGACCATGCTCCACGCTTCAACGCAGCGATGGCGGTAGACACGATCTTCGAGCGGGCGCAGTTTGAGCAGAGCCTCGATATCGAAGGTCTTTGGGGTTTTCACTTTTCCGTCTACTTTTACGGTCCAGGGGCGGGTGGGCAGAACGCCCGCGTTTTCTGAAGGCTCATTCTTGGGAACGCCGAACTCGTAGTAGTTGTTGTAGTGGGTGATGTCCTGCAAGCTGGTGAGTGGTTCACCGGAGGTACTTAGCGGGCTCTTTACAGTCTGGAGTTTGCTGTCGGCCAGAGCGTCGATGCGAGGCGAGAACACTTCGGAGAGCCTCTCCGCGCCAAGAGCAACTGCGCCCGCGCCGACGGCGCCGGAGACGGCGGTCCGCAGAAACCTGCGACGGTTGAGGAATCGCGCGTATTCCTCCGGCGAAGTGATCTCAGACGAAGGAATATCAGATGGTTTGCGAATAAGCATGATTGACCTCGCGGAAACCCCTCCAGCACCTATTAGACACCGCAAGGGGACGGCAAGTTACATGGGAGTGCAAAGGATTTGGTTTCAGGTGGAAAAAGGTACCTATTCTTTCATGAGATTGTGCCGGCCCGCGGCAGAAGACCTGGATAATGCGGGCAGGCTTCCACGGGGAAACGCAGTGGATTGGCGGACGACGAGCCGGGTCGGAATGTGCCATTCCTTGCGGTTGGCAAGGGGATTATCCGGTTCGACGCCGGCGCGGAGAGCCTCCACCGCCGCAGCCGCGAGGTGGCTGCAAGACATCTGAATGGTGGTGAGTGGGGGAAGCATGAATTGAGCGAGGTGAATGTCGTCGAATCCCACAACGGATATGTCATCGGGAACCTTGTGGGTAGTGCGATGAAGCGCATGCAAAACGCCGATGGCGGTCATGTCGTTGGAACACATGATGGCAGTGGGAAGATTGGGGAGTGAGAGGAGCTTTTCAGCGGCGACCATCCCGCCCTCCATCGTGTGAGTGCCTTCAACGATGTTCTCTTCGGGCACGATCAGGCCCAGTTCGGCCATCGATTTACGAAAGGCATCGCGGCGGGCAAGTACGGAACGAAGGTGCAGGGGCCCGCTGATAAACGCGATCTGGCGATGGCCAAGCGCTGCAAGATGTTGCACCGCCTGGCGAATCCCTTCCCCGTAATTCACCTTGAGGACGCGGATGTTGGGAAGAGCCGGCCCGGCATCGACGAAGACAAGTGGAAAGGCGCGTTCAACAAGCTTCTGAACCAGTTCCTCTTCGATACCGAATGTCATTACGGCAACGCCGTCTACGTTGCGCTGGAGCATGCGGCGGATAAGCGACTCAGTTCGCGCGGGCTCGTAGTTGGTGGATCCGATGAGCACTTCGTATCCCTGGGCGACGGCCAGATTTTCAAACTCCTGCACGAGTTCAGGGAAGAATGGATTGGTAATTTCCGAGACGATGAGGCCCAGCATGCGGCTTCGGCCAGAGACGAGGGCACGGGCCTGGGTGTTGGGCAAGTAGCCAATCTCTTCGATGGCTTTCCAGACGCGCTCCGCGAGCTCAGGATTCACAGTTGGAATCCTGTTGACCGCCCTGGACACAGTGGCGATTGATACGCCTGCACGCGTCGCCACATCCCGAATACTCATGGTCCCCGCGCGGCGGCGATTCGAACCGGCTTTTCGTGGGACTGTCACGTTTGACAATTCTACGCTTGTCCTGTTGTTTCTCACCTGTTTCTTGACAAAATTACAGGCAAATTACGCAGCAGTTTCAGGAATTTGGCAAGAAAGCGTGCGAAACTGATCTGATTCGAGGGGAAGTTTTGTACCGAATGAGGTAAGCGTTTGCTATCGGTTGGAACGTGTTTGCAGCGAAATTCAGGGGTGCGTCTGAGCTCCGGCCGCGACCTCGAGTCCGTGCTTAAGAAGCGGGAGAATGACGGCAAGGCTTTCCTCTGCACCGCGTTTGCTGCCGGGAAGATTGACGATGAGAGTGGTCCCGCGAAGACCGGCGATCCCTCGAGAAAGCCAAGCGAAGGGATTGGTTTCTGCTCCTCTGGCCCTCATGGCCTCGGCGATCCCGGGGGCATTGCGATCGATGACGCGGAGAGTGGCCTCCGGGGTGCGGTCGCGGGGACTGAGGCCTGTGCCGCCAGTGGTGAGGATGAGGTCGGCGCCTTCATTGGTCCATTGCACAAGCGTGGCGGCGATGGATTTTTCGTCGTCCGGGACAAGGCCGGTTTCGATGGCGGCCTTGGGCCATTGCTTTCGGAGCAACGCAACGACGGCAGGGCCCGCAGTGTCGGTGGCCAGACCTTGCGAGCACCTGTCTGAGACGGTGAGAACGGCGAGGAGCATGAGGTGATTGTAGCGACTATTTGGCCGGCAGCACTTTGATGGTGTGAAGCCATGTTTCAACGCTCTGCGGCCAGGTAGTGACAGGCAGCTCGGTACGGCGAAGACCGTAGCCGTGGCCTCCCTGCGCATAGAGATGAAGCTCGGCTGGGACCTTGGCGTTCTTGAGTTGTAGAAAGTAGACAGTCGAGTTTTCGACGTGGACCGGATCGTCTTCAGCCTGGACGATGAACGAGGGCGGAGTTTTCTCGGTGGGTTGGATCTCTGAATTCGCTGCCATATTTTCGGCTGCATTGGCGAGATATCCGGGATACACAATGACTGCGAAGTCGGGGCGGCAACTGAGCGCGTCTGCTGCGTCAACCGGGTCATAGAGACGCTTGTCGAAGTGGGTGCTCAGCGCGGCGGAAAGATGCGCACCGGCGGAGAACCCGAGAACGCCGACGCGATTGGGATCGATGTGCCACTCTGCGGCATGCTGGCGAACCAGGCCGAGGGCACGCTGCGCGTCTTGCAGTGCTGCGGGCGATTTGGGATAGGGGCCGGTGTCAGGGACGCGGTACTTTACGAGCAGACAAGTGATGCCGGCGGAGTTGAGCCAGTCGCAGACTTCGGTTCCCTCGAGATCGATGGCGAGAATGCGATAGCCTCCGCCGGGAAAAACAACGATGGCGGCGCCGGTGTTGTTCTCTTTGGGCGCGTAGAGGGTCAGTGTGGGAGTGGACACGTTTCCGAGGCGAACAATCGGTCGACCGGCGATCAGGTTGTCTTTGGCAGTGGTGGTATCGACTTCAGGAGGAAGATTGGCAGGCGCGCCGGGGGCGATGCCGGGCCACAGTGGCAGGGTGAGATGACCGGGTGCAGGTTGCCAGGCTGGTTGCTGGGCAAGGATGCTGGTGGAAGATGCGGCCAAGGCGAAGCAGAAAAAGAGTGCGTATCTGTTCATGCTTTGAGTCACTCCTCAGGAAAAATCAGGAGCGATGATTGCAGGCTGGGGCGGCGGAGTGCAAATCAAGGAACGATCTGAGCGTAGAGGAGAAGCATTGCGAAGATCGCTTTGTCAGGGCTGGGCGTTGCGCGGAATCAGCAGTGTGAGCGACTCACTCGCAACTTCGATTCTGGCGGGAAGAGCGCCGAGAACTTCCCCATCGGCCTCGACGTAGACGTGCGCCGACGAGCCATTGCTGGATTTGCAGTCCACAGCATCGGCTTCAACCAGCTCGATTGGGCCGGAAAAGGTGTGACGGCCAGCGAGGGCGGCCAGAAGAAAACTGAGGTACTTCAGACGGCTGCGCGTCTTGAATGCCATGAGGCTGAGCGTATTTTTGCGCAGGCTCGCGCCGGGCGCAAACTCGCCAAGCACTCCTCCGAAAGAGCGAATGCGAACGGCGAGGAGTTGCGATACCTGCTCGACTCTTGGATTGAAGTTGCCGTTGATCTTGAAAGACGCGTCGAAGAGCGGGAATGGATGCGTGGCCCACACGATGAACCCTTCGACGACGTAGAGCACATAGCCGAACCGGCGCTTACGTTCCGCATCCATGCGAGACATCAGTAGAGCGTCTGCACCGACGCCGGCCGCGACGGTGAAGTACCGCGACCCCTGGGCGCCATTCGTTTCGCGGAAAAAAATTCGACCCACTGGAACCTGAACCGGAGTGGCTGTAAGCAGGGCGCGAAGGGCTTTGACGGGCGACCGGCTGAGACCGAGATTTTGAGCCAGGGCATTCGCCGTTCCCAGCGGGACAACACCGAGGGCTACGTCTGTTCCGACCAGTGGCTGCAGGGCTTCGTGGACGGTGCCATCGCCGCCGCATGCCAGGATCGTGTCGTAACCTTGCCGCACGGCGGCCTGCGCGAGTGCCTTGGCGCTGCCGGGCGAGTGCGTTTCGAGGGCGTCGGCGTCTATGCCTGCCTTCTTGAGCGCGGCAAGGAGATTCCGAACGACGAAGGCCCGGCGTGCGGAGTATTGCCCTGAAGCGGGATTGTAAATTAGCGCAACACGGCGCATTGACCCTTTTATCCTCGCGCTATCTCCAAATGGGAGAGTGGTTTCATTCTCGCAGATAGCAGTAAACAATGCTGCGCTGTTTGGTTTTGATGCACGTTACGCAGGAATGGTGCGGCATTGACGGAGACGATCGAAGAATGATCGTAACGGGCGTCAGCGAGGTACAGAAATACGATGTGTGACGAGAGGGCGCAAGTTTGTTGAACCTCACAGACCGCGCTTGCGTAGTTCAGATAGAATTCCCGCCGTCAGCCCTGAGAGGAACGCAGAACTCTGTCGCCACTATGACTATCCCAATGCGCAGTTTTTCAAAGTACCTGTCTTTGTGTTTTTTGATGTGTCTCGCGTTATTTGCTTTGACTGCCGTTGGCCAGGAAAAGGCCACGGACAAACCGCGCTACAAGGATGCGAGTCTTCCGATCGAGGACCGCGTCGCGGATTTGTTGCCGCGCATGACGCTCGAGGAAAAGATCGACCAGATCTCCAGTGGATGGGAAAACAAGTTGGAAGTGATCGATCCAACCGGAACTTATACAAGTGAGCAGGCGCGGAAGATCATTCTGAATACGTGGGGAGCGGAGACGCCTTTTACGCCGCGACAGTCGGCGGTTTTGCGCAACGGGGTGCAGCGGTATCAGCGGGAGAAGACGCGGCTGGGGATACCCGTGATTTTTATGGGCGAAGGATTGCACGGGCTCATGGAGTATGGGAGCACCAGTTTCCCGCAGGCGCTGGGGTTGGCCAGCACGTGGGATCCGATTCTAGTGAAGAAGGTGTTTACGGCTGTGGGCGATGAGGCGGGTTCGCGAGGCGTGGGGCTGGTGTTCTCGCCCGTTCTCGATATCGCGCGCGATCCTCGCTGGGGCCGAACAGAAGAGACCTATGGCGAAGACCCTTACCTGGCGTCGCGCATGGGCGTATCCGCAATTGAAGGTCTGCAGGGTGATGGGTTCATGATTGGCCGTCATCGCGTGATGGCGACCGCGAAGCACTTTGCGGTGCATGGACAGCCTGAGGGCGGCACGAACACGGCTCCGGGAAATTATTCGGAGCGTGTCATCCGGGAGAACTTTCTTGTTCCCTTTGAAGCCGCAGTGAAAGAGGCACACGTGGGCAGCGTGATGGCCTCGTATAACGAAATCGATGGTGTGCCATCGCATATCAATCACTGGCTGCTCGATCGCGTTCTGAGACAGGAATGGGGCTTTAGCGGCTTCATCATTTCTGACGGCGATGGGCTGCCCATGTTGGTGGAACCGCATCACGTGGCGTATAACTTCGCGGATGCCGCGCGGCTTGCCCTCGGCGCCGGTGTCGACTACGACTTGTCGTTGGCTGGCGGCCTCGTCTTTCACACCCTGACGGACCAGGTAAAGATGGGCCTTGTACCCGAGAGTGAAGTAGATCGCGCATTGGCGAAGGTGCTGGCGGCCAAGTTCCGGCTGGGACTGTTTGACGATCCGTTTGTAGATCCGGACTACGCAGAGAAGATCACGAATGGCGAAGAGCACCGCAAACTCGCTGTCGAAGCGGCTCGCAAGGTAATCGTGCTGCTGAAGAACGACAAGGGGCTGTTGCCGCTCGATCTGACAAAGCTCAAGACGATCGCGGTGATTGGTCCAAACGCGGCGGACGTACACATTGGGGGATATAGCCGCGATCCATTGCACGGAGTGAGTGTTCTGGACGGCATTCGCGCAAAAGCGGGCGACAAGGCGAAGGTGTTGTACGCAGAAGGCTGCAAGATTACGAACGCGCCGCAAGGATACCGAGGTTGGTCAGCGGATAACGTGGAACTGGTCGATCCGAAGACGCAGACGGCATCGATACAGGCGGCAGTAGATGTTGCGAAGAAGTCGGATGTAGCGATTCTGGTGGTGGGAGAGAACGAGAGCACCAATCGTGAAGCATGGTCGGAGATGCATCGCGGCGATCGCGATTCTCTTGACCTGCTCGGTGCACAAAACGACTTGGTGAGGGCGGTTGTAGAGACGGGCAAGCCGGTCGTCGTGTTCCTGATCAATGGACGTCCACTCTCAATCAACTACATTGCGGAGAAAGTGCCGGCGATTCTCGAGGGATGGTACCTCGGGCAGGAAGGCGGAACCGGCGCCGCCGATGTGATTTTTGGCGATGTCAATCCGGGTGGCAAGCTGCCAATTACGTTTCCGCACACAGTGGGTGCGCTGCCTGACTTCTACAATCACAAGCCGTCGGCGAACCGCAGCTATGAGTTCTCAACACGGCATCCGCTGTTTGCGTTTGGCTACGGGATGAGCTACACGAGTTTCAAATTCGACAACCTGCGCGTCGAACCTGAACAAATATTGCAAGGTGGAACAGCCAAGGTGAGCGTCGACGTGATTAACACCGGGGCGCGAGAGGGCGATGAAGTGCCGCAGTTTTACGTGCACCAGCGGATCGCTTCAGTTACGCAGCCTGTCATGCAATTGAAGGGATTTGAGCGCATCACGTTAAAGGCCGGAGAAAAGCGGAAGGTTACATTCACCGTTACGTCGGAGATGCTTTCCATATGGAATGCTGACATGCGGCGCGTGGTAGAGCCGGGCGTATTTGATCTGATGGTCGGGCCAAGTTCAGACAAGACCAGCACTGTAAAACTTACGGTGGCCGGATCGCATGGAGAGACTGGCAAGCCTGTCGCCACGGCGCAGGTACCGGCGGGCTCTGAGGCGGCGATGGTCAGTAACTTCGACGACCTGAAAGTCGCGGCGAGCTATGGGTCGTGGATGGCCGCAGGAGACACGATGAGCGGCGGCAAGTCAACATCCACGATTGAAATGGTGCAACCTGGAGCTGCGAATTCTAAGGGCGCCCTGCAAGTGGCTGGGGAGGTTATGCAGGGAGGGCAGTTCCTGTTTGCAGGGGCGCTCTTCTCTCCGGGACCAGCGCCGATGCAGCCTGTCAATCTTTCGAAGAAGAACGCCATCAGCTTTTGGGCGAAGGGTGATGGGAAGACGTATACGCTCCTGGTGCTGACTGCAGCGCGATCGGGACAGTCGGGCGAGGCACCGGCGATGACTTCGTTCACTGCGGGGCCGGAATGGAAGCAATACACGTTTCCGTTCTCTACGTTTGAAACCGATGGAAGTGATTTGACTGGGGTTGGATTTCTTCGCGCGCAGGAGGTGGGTAAGTTCCAGTTTCAGATTGACGAGTTGGAGATCAAATAGGGCGTTACAATTTGCGGGGAAGGAAAGCGCCGAGGCCCATTGGGTTCGGCGTTTTTCAATTTTGGCGCGCGATTTCAGCGCTGCAAGTGGCGAAGAGCCATTTTTGCGGCATTGAAGCCGCACATGCCGTGAACGCCTCCGCCGGGCGGTGTGGACGCAGAGCAGAGATACAGGAGGGGTGTGCCGGTGGCGTAATGGAGCGCGGTCGGCCTGAAGAAAAACTGACGCAGGGTCATGGCTCCTCCGCTGATGTCGCCACCGATGAGATTCGCGTCCATGGATTCGAGAACCGAGGGGGATGACACGTTGCGCGCGAGGATGCAATCACGGAATCCAGGAGCGAAGCGTTCGATTTGGGCTTCAATGTGACTGGTCATATCGACGGTTGATCCGTTAGGTACGTGACAATATGCCCAGAGAACGTGTTTACCTTCAGGCGCGCGAGTCGGGTCGAAGAGGGACGGCTGTGCAACCAGAACGAAAGGGCTTTCGGGATGTTGGCCATGAGCGACCGCATCTTCAGACGCGGCGATCTCTTCGAACGAGCCACCCAGGTGCACGCTGATCGCGCGCCGGCATTCGTGCGCGCGCCATGGAACAGGCTCAGAGAGGGCGAAGTCGATCTTGAACGCGCCCGGGCCTGGTTGAAATCGCTCCATTGCTCGACGGATTTTTGGCGGGAGACGGTCACCTGCCAGCTCGAGCAATTGACGGGGCGAAATGTCGCAGAGGGTGAGAGCGCTATCGCTGAGCAGATTGCGGAATGTTGCCGCGTCGATGCGGTTGGAAGTGTGAAGCGCTCCACCCAATTGCTGAAGATGAGCGATTAATGCATGGGTGATGCTGCGCGAACCTCCTCGCGGAACGGGCCAGCCGACCGCATGTGCCGCGGCAGCGAGCACCAACGCGACAGCGGAACTCAGAGGCCTGTCGAGACTCAGAAACGAATGAGCAGCTAGGCCAGCAAACAGAGCACGAGTGCGCGGGCATGCGAAATGATGCGCAGCCAATCGACGCGCAGGCTGGAAGGCGGCTGTTCCGAAGCTCGCCATGAGAAGTGGATGGCTGGGGATACGCAAGAGAGGTCCGAGACTGTCTTGCGTGAAGTGTTGCCAATGTTCGACGATGGGCTGCACAAGGCCGCGCCATGATTTCGCATCGGCGCCCAATTCCCTGTCCTGATCTGCAAGGTCACGCTCGAGCATCACGGCCGTGCCATCGTAGAGTGGATGTGCGAGCGGAGATTCGCCATGGATCCACTGGAGGCCGTGGTCGGCAAGCGGAAGCGAGGAGAAGAATGGAGACCCTGCAGCCATGGGATGCACGGCCGAACCGAAGTCGTGGAGGAATCCCGGCAGCGTGAGAGGTAAAGTACGGGCACCGCCACCGGGGATCTCTTCAGCTTCGAAGACCTCGACGGAGTGACCCGCCTGGGCGAGAACGATGGCCGCAGCCAGTCCGTTGGGGCCGGAGCCGATCACACAGGATCGCGTCATTGCATCCTTCTCCGCCGATCAGTTGTGGGGCGGCAATTCTTCAGGCCACTGAACAATTTCAAATTTACCTTCTGAGGTTGATGTGATCTCGGGTGCGTAAAGCCCGAGAAGCTGGCGCCGCCACCAGTTGCCGGTGTGGCGTTTCTCGTCGATCGATGTGAACCAATACTGCCACAACACGGCGCGCACATATCGTGGCGGATTCTGTTGAAAGGGATTTTCTTTGAATAGCGCCAAAACGTCAGGCTCATTTGAGAGCAGGCGCTCTTCAGTAAGCGGAACGATATTGTTCTGCCGCCAATCCCCAAGCGATGCGAACCAGAGATTCCAATCAAAGCGTGGCTGATATGGTGCGTAGACGCGTGGCGGCTCATTCAACGCCTGCGGCTTGTAGCGAAAGGGATATGCGATCCATTCTTTGCCATCGTTGGAGCCCTGGAATTCGATTTCGTAGCGACCGCTGGTCATGACTGCGAACAGGCCGTATTGGTTTGCAATGCGAAAAGGTTCGAGAGCGGCGATGGGTGCTGTGGGGAATGGAATTGTGCGGAGAGGGATGCCGATTAGCTCTGCGGTGGTGTCATAGGCGATCCAGGTAAGCATGATTGTGGCGACAGCAAGACGGATCGCATTGAGATACCTGGTGAGCGTCTGCCGGAAAGGACGAGCCGTGGAGGATTCTTCGCCTGTGTGGAGATCGGGAAAAGGGATTTGGGAGGAATCAGTTTCGTAGTGCGGGTCGTGATGGACGATGGCCGGTGATTGCTTCGGAACGAACTGTGCCGGTACAAATCGGAGCAGGAAGCCGTCATCGAGCAACAGGACGCCGAGCGACAGAACGAGGTAGTTCAAGAACGTGTAGTTCGCCGTGATGATGACGCCAAGTTCCCATGGGGTGACGATGAGGAAGCAGAGGAGGCGGACTCGGCGAGGAAGAAAGAGCATGAAGACGAGTCCGAGTTCCAGGGCGAGAGTGCCCGCTGCGGAGGCCGCGTGAAACCAGTGTGGAAGATGCTCGACATACCAGCCGATCCAGGTGGGGAGGGGGCCATTCTGGTAGTACTCGTCCATCGCTGTGAGTCCGCGCCACTGCGGATCTCCGCTGAGCAGCTTGACGATGCCGGATTCGAAGTAAATTCGGAACCATTCCCATTGAAGGAGGAACAGGCTTGCGCGCGAAGGCGGGTGATTGGTTCCCCACCCAGGCCGGATCCCACGCGGCGCGAAGAACAATGAGATGAAACCGGCCTCGAGCAACATGCCGTCGGATTGGTAGCTGGAGAAATCGGACGAGGAGGATACGAAAGCAAGAAAACACAGGAAGCAGATGAACAAGGTGAGCCGCGGCCACAGGTTGAAGAAGGCAATCACGGATGCGATGAGGCCGATCCACATGACGGCCATGAGCATGTTTGAACTGGTCGAAAGCCAAAACAGTGAAGGGGCGTACCAGAAGCGCGTAGATGGGAATGCACGATCGACAGCGGCAAGGTAGTTGTGGGCAGGCAGGATTCCGTTGGGACCGATCAGTCCCTTGATCTGAAAGAGCAGAGAAAAGAAGGCGGAGAAGTAGATTGCCGCGAGAGCGCGCAGGAATATCCAGCGGGGGATAGACCGGTTGACAGGGCCATGACGGGAGCTAAATAGCCAGCGAAAAGCATTGCCTGGATTAAGCGCCGTCATATTTGAAACAGGATAGCGAGTGCGTGGGACTATGTCATGTTTTTGCGGGGGTGTCACCGGCTCGATGCCACATTTTGGTCAACGGACCCGATCTGCCGTGCACAGGATCGGATTGGGGAAAGACGAGGGTGCGCATGCGCTCGCGCTCGGACTGGGAAGGGGCGCTGCGACAAATGTCCCAGGATTGATGCGGTGGATAAGCACCGACGACGAGAAAATCAGGACTGCTCTGCAACCTGCAGTGCCCGGTGCCGGTGGGCAGCACAACTACGTCACCTGCCTCCACGGTGAGTTCGTGCCCATTGGGTCCGCCGAGCATCAGGCGACCCCGGCCTGCGACGAATCCCAACACTTCATGTGCAGTGGAGTGGTAATGATGAAAATCGAAAACTCCGTTGCGCCATTGGGGAGGCCAGCCGTTTCGGAGGAAGGCCTCTTCGAAGGCGGAGGCAGGATCGCCTCCGTTCGAAATCAACTGGCGATGGTAGATGAGAACGGGAAGATGATCATTGTTGGGTACCCAACCATTGCGGGAGAGATTCAAGATCTCCGGTTGCTGAATTTTCGACTCGGCAAAGACTGAGCGCGGCGAAGACAGCCCGACGGCGGTAAGCAGGGCCGCAAATTGGCGACGATCCACAGGCATCATTTACGACTTTCCTCCTAAGAGCGAGGCAGGAGAAGCCTCTCCGCTTTTGATGCTGTGGACCACATGGGATGTCGTCTGCATTCTTAACGGTGGATGTGGTTTGCCCTCGGCGTGGAGCGGACAAGAATGGCCAACTTCGTTTTGTTGCCGGCGGTATGTCGAAATTGGATTCAATTTGTGCGCAGATGTGGTCGACCGCCGAGATTGCATCTTTGAAGGTGCAAACTCGGGGGTCGTTGTGTCAACGCTATCTGAAAGTTCGTTCCCGGCCGGGCGGTCGTCGTCGGCTGTGGGTTGAGGCATAACTGTGAACATCTGGTGCTGAATATTTCAGTCACTTAGGTCCACCGGCCCAGCATGGTTCTGTCGGGGGAGGGCCCAATTCCGAATCTCCACAATCCACCCGGAACCCTGGATACGGATGCAGCCCGCGTCGGAGCCCTCGGAGTCCGCCCATCTTCGCAGCATCTCACGGATCTTCGAGTCGGGGAGACACTGACAACGTTCTCACCCAGTGCGGGGATCAACAGTAGGACAGCTGTACGAGATGGCGACTATACGTTCAAGTGGATTGCCGCTGCTAAATGCTCCGCAATGCCATTCTGGACACTCGCCCGTTTCCAAGTGCTTATCGTCCCCAAGCTGACAAAGCTAGCCAAGAAGGTCACAGGAATGAATCAAGTCAAGATAATCTTGCGAGCTTCCCCCTCTGGATCGTCGGCCATCCTACACTCGTTATCCCAGATCATGGTCTTGTTCGTTTCCGGATCGGTCGGTGCCCACTTCAGATTCGGAACACTCGGGTTCCCCGTCGCTGCAAATGCAGCCCACGATGATGCCATCTTCTTTGCCAGGGTCTGCGCCTCTATGGTATTGCCAGTCCCCTGCTCGCACCGCTTCGTATTGTCGAAGCAGAATTGAAGGTCTGCAGTGTGCCACGCGCCCGCCACACCATCGAGAATCTGCGTCTGCCACGTGAAGTAGTACGCGTACGCCGGCGCGGCCTTCAACTCGTGCTTCAACCGCGCCATCTTCATTACATTGTTCCGCATTCCAAGGCCATTCAATCCCGGGGTACCGCTGCACATGTACGACAACGTTTGAATTTTCTTCTGCGGATACGCCTTCCTCAGCGCTGCGACAATCGCCGTTGCTTTTTCCGCGCCATATGTCTTTGAAAGATTTGCGTACCACTCCTCCTCTGTTGGACGCGAAGACATCTGATTGCCCTCTTCGCTCACCGAACCCACCAGCATCGGCACGTTCTTCGAGACCTCCGGAGCGGCATCAAAAAATGACCGCATGTTGATCACCTTCCCGTCAACGCACGGCGACCACCCCACGCGCGGTGTGCCGGGCGCCCCAGGTCCCATCATCGGCCGCCCGGGCGGATTGATCTTGGCAGCCGCCGCATTGCCCGCCGCAAACAGCTTGGCCCAATCCATTTTCTGCAGAGACCAGATGTCGTTCACCGCAAGCCCGAGATCTTTCATCACCTGCCGGCTGAGCTCCTTCTGCTGATCCCTGCTAGGAATGTTCCCGCCGCCGCCAGACTGCGCCGCCGCACGATGAATCAGACCTACAGCTGACGGCATCCCCATCAGCATCGTTACCTTCGATCCACCACCCGACTGTCCGTAGATCATCACGCGATTCGGATCGCCCCCGAAGTTCTCGATGTTCTCTTGAACCCACTTCAGCGCCGCAACCAGGTCCGTCATGCCAACGTTCACTGAGTCTTCATACGCATCGCCCCCGATCTCCGCAACATCGAAGAATCCCAGAATGTTGAGACGGTGATTCACCGATACCTGCACCACGTCATGATGGCGCGCCATCTGCGCACCCTCGTGCGAGGGCAGCTCGTACGACGATCCGAAGCTGAAACCACCCCCATGCATGTAAAACATGACCGGTCGCTTGCCAGTCAGGCTGGGCGTCCAGATGTTCAGCTTGAGCATGTCTTCGCTCTGCCAGCCGTCGTCCCAGTCGAAGAGGAAGGTCTGCTCGATGCTTGTCCAGGGATGCAGGTTCTGCGGGCAGTTCGCGCCGTACGCCAAAGCCGGGTACTCGTCCGTCCATGGCTTAGGCGCCTTGGCCGGCAACCAGCGATTCTCTTCCGCCGTGGTCGCCCCGTATGGCACACCTTTGAACGTCAGCACGCCGCCATCCACAAACCCGCGCACCTTGCCATACTGCGTCTTCGCAACCGCCGACCGCGGCGTCGAAACGTTGCCCGGCTCCTGGTGTGCCCCCGTCTTGACGCTGTCAGAGCCGAACACCGGCTTACACAGCGCCGCACCCAGCCCAACGGTCGTCGACAGAAGCAGCGCCTCACGCCGCGTCAGAACGCTGGAATCGTTCAATTTCGACATGAACAGGATCTCCTCTCGAGTTTGCGATGCGATCAGTGGTTTAGGAATCGCGCTGCTCGCTTGAACAACGCAATCCTCCTATTCCGGCAGTGCATACTGCCCATCGACGTGGAACTTGCCCGTAGCAATGGGCGCTCCCGTATCGGGCTGACCTCCGCCGATACTGATCGTATAGTCCCCTTGCGCGATGATCGGGTTCCCATCCTCCGTCACCATCCCCAGATCGCGCGGCTTCAGTTCGAAGTGAACCTTCTGGCTTGCGCCCGCATCCAGATGAATCCGCTCAAACCCGCGCAGCGCCACAAGCGGCGCACCTTTCACCTGAGGGAACTTGAGATAGACCTGCACCACCTCGTCGCCCGCAATCTGTCCCGTGTTCGTCACCGTGACGTCAGCAGCAACCGGCTGATCGGCAGCGACAGACTGTGTCGGGACGGTGAGATCGGTGTAGCTGAATTTCGTGTAGCTCAGTCCGTAGCCAAACGGATATAGTGGCTTCCCGTTGAAATAGCGATAGGTTCGGTTTGCCATTCCGTAGTCTTCGAAGTTCGGCAGCTGGTCGACCCCTTTGTAGAACGTAACCGGAAGCCGGCCCGCCGGGTTGTTCTTCCCACTCAGCGTCTCCGCAACTGCCGCGCCACCCTCTTCGCCCGGATACCACGCCTCGACGATCGCATTCGCATGTTCATTGATCCAGTTCACAGCCAGCGCGCTGCCATTCATCAGAACGACTGCAAATGGTTTGCCCGTTGAAGCAACGGCTTCCACGAGATCTTCTTCGGGCTGAGGCAGGTCGATGCTGGTACGATCTCCACCCAGAAATCCCGGTTCGCTCACCGGCATCTCTTCGCCCTCAAGTTGGCTCGTGATTCCCACCACCGCGATCACCGCATCCGCATTCTTTGCTGCCGCAATCGCTTCCTGTGAAGGAGCGTTGTTCACCTTCGCCCAGATCAGCTCGGCAAGTGGCTTGCTGTTCCGAGTTCCGTATGCGACCTCGATCGTAACCTTGCGGCCCTTCTCCAGGTGAACGCGTCCCACTGCCGATGAGAGCCCTCGCGTGCCGCCACCGAAGGCCATGGCCACCTGTTTCTCATCTACTGCAACTCTGCCGAATCCCTCGCAGCGAACCCCGATCAGAAAATCGCCCGATTCATTCGGCGTTAGGAACCCGGACCACTGCACACCAAACGTCTTCTTCCCCGCCACCTCTTTCGGGAGATTCTCCTCGGTCAGCTTGATGTTTGCTTCGGTCCGGCTCACGATGGGCGGCGTGTTCGAGGCCTGCCCCGGTCCTCTCCGTATCCCTTCGTTGTAGTCGGCCTTCAGACCAGCCTTCCCATCCAGAGTCGTCAGCAGTGCATCTGGCACCGGCGTGCCATCTGGGCGCAGGAACTGCGTCCCCGGCACAAACGTGATCGCCGCATTCGGAAATTCGGCTTTGAGTCCATCAAGAATCGACACGATATGCGTCGGCTGCCCCGCATAGTTTCCAATAAGCGGTCGCGTCTGGTCCGCAAGCGGCCCCACCACTGCGATCTTCTTGATTGACGGTTTCAGCGGAAGCAACCCGTCATTCTTCAGCAGAACCATGGACTCATTCGCCAGTTTCCGCGCGTGTGCCCGATGTTCCGCGCTATCGAGTTCCTTCTCATCGATCTTCGCGTAAGGAACCATCTCCGGCGGATCAAACATCCCCAGCTTCATCCGCGCCGTGAACAAACGAATCAGCGCATTATCCAGAACGCTCTCCGGCAAATATCCCTGCTGAACCGCGTCAACGTAAGCCTTCTCCACCGGCTCGCCAAACCGCGACGTGAATGTCACGCACTCGTTGTCCATACCGCGAAGGACAGAGATCGCTGCGCCCTGCGCCTGCGTCGGACGATAGCGATGATTGGCAGCAACGTCCCTCACCGCATCGCAGTCCGAAACCACATATCCTTGAAATCCCCACTTGCCCCGCAACTGATCCTGCAAGAGGTACTGGTTCGCGCATGCCGGCTCGCCATTGATCGCGTTATACGCGCACATGATCGAACCGGCCTTGCCCTCCACGATCGCAGCGCGAAACGCCGGCTCATACGTATCTACTTGGTCGTGTTTGCTCACGTCCACATCGGCGAAGTGGCGCGTCGGCTCCGGCCCGCTGTGCACCGCATAGTGCTTTGGCGTAGCGATGCCGAGATAATATTTGGGATCGGTGCCCTGCAATCCCGTCACATAGGCAACTCCCATGCGACCCGTCAGGAACGGATCTTCGCCGTAGGTCTCCTGCCCACGGCCCCATCGTGGATCGCGAAAGATGTTCAAATTCGGCGACCAGAAATCCAGCCCGCCCATGATGCCCGTATGTCCTTCACGCGCGTTCTGCACATGCTTGATACGCCCCTCAATTCCAATCTGCGCAGCCATCGTGTGAATAGCCGACGCGTCAAAAGTCGCGGCCAGCCCCACCGGCTCCGGATATTCCGTGACCCCTTCATTGATCACTCCGTGAAGAGCCTCGCTCCACCACTGATACGCAGGAATCTTCAACCGCGGCACCGCCGCAGAGTTGTTCTGCATCTGCGTCGCCTTCTCCTCCAGCGTCATGCGGCGTACAAGGTCCGTTGCGCGCTGTTCAGGAGAAAGCTGTGGATTCGTGTAAGGAAGATTCCCTGGGTCCTGGGCGACCCCAATTTGCGATAAGCCCAGGAAGAGTCCCATACAAGCAACGGTGCATTCGATTATGTGCGTAACGCGCGCTTTCATACATTTCTCCGAATTGGACTGAGGGCAAGACCTTTTATCTGCACGATGCGGTGAAACACAGGTTTTTACTGAAGAACGGTAGTACGTGGTTCTGGAAGCGATCGGCAACTGCGCTGACGTGTGTGCCTGAGTAGATCTCGAAACTGTTTGCGATTCCGTAGTTGTCGAGCATCGTGTGCAGCTTGATCGCGTCGAAGCGCAGTCCGTCCTGGTCGCCTACGTCCATCGAGATCGCGCGATACTCTTTGAGGTTCCCGATGTACTGGTCGACAAAAACCAGCGGCGCGTTCGCACTGTATTTTGCCATGATCTCCGGCTGAGGAACGCCGTCTTTCGTCGGCAGATCGAAGTAGAGCGGCGGATTCTTCGGGTTTGGGGCCCATGCTGCCGCAGTTGCGTACTGGGCCGCACCGAAGCCGGGCGACTGGGCTGCAAGATCGCCAGGCGACTTGGCAGTCGCGACCTTCTTCTCGCCGGCGATAGCACGCTCCTTCATCTGATCGGCTGGTCCGGGACCGCCGCCCGTCATTGGAGACATGCAGCATGGGCTCATGATGTAGAGAACGCCGAAGACTTCGGGATGCTTCATGCCGATGCGGGACGCGCCGTAACCGCCCATGGAGTGTCCGACCAGGCCGCGGCTCTCGCGCTTCGGAAAAGTGCGATAGTGGGCGTCGATGTAACTGACCACGTCATGCCAGATGAACTTCTCGAAGTCCCCCGTCGTGACGGAACTCGAGTACATCGATCCGTTATAGACCGTTTTGGAGTCGGGCAGGACAACGATCATTTCATGCGAACCTTTTGCAAAGGCGCCCTCAACGGTCTGCGGAACATGAATCTCGTGCGTCCATTGCTCGGCGCCAATGGAGTAACCGTGCAGCGCATAGACAACTGGATAGCGGCGCTTCGTGCCCTCTTGATAGCTGGGCGGCAGGAACACGATTACGTCACGATCGACAGCGTCGCCTTCGAGATTACCTTCAAGTGCGGCGCCATGGACTTTGATGTGCTCGACCTTCACTGGCTTCGCGCCCGGGACCGCTGTCGGAATATTGGTTTGTACCTGCGCAACGGATGGGACGATTGCCATCACGATCGAACACGCCATGAACAGCTTCGCCACTCTCATTCGAACCTCATTCCGGATCTTCGCTTTACTAGTCACTTCACTCTGGCATCGACTACCAAAAGCCGGGATACGTTTTCTGCTGACGCAGGTTTGGGCCCGAATGCAGGGTTCTCTCATAGGCAGATCAGCACCAAAGCTGCAAATTTCCCGGGGCCGCCCTCACGGGTCCTTCCGGAATTCCCCGAATATACATAGTCCGAGGCGGAATAAACAAGCTATATAAATCGCTTTACTCTGCGGGGGTGGTAGGCTACTATCCCGGATGACCGCGAACCTGAGCTGAATCGCGTCAATAATCTTGTCCGGTCCGGAAAACGTTTAACTAGGAGGAAAGCAATGCGCTTGATCGCAATGGCGTTGCTTCTGAGTGCGAGTGTCTGTCTTGCTCAAGAATCAGGGGACTTCAAGCCTGCCACATCGAACGTTCTGGATGCACAGTATCCCAAGGTCGACGGCAGTTCCCGGGTCCAGATTCGATTCAAGGCTCCGGATGCCAGCAAGGTCCGGGTGAATTTCTGGAGTGGTCCGAAATCCGACATGGAAAAGCAGGCGGATGGTTTCTGGACCTTCACCACTCCGCAGTTAGCTCCCGGACTTCACTACTACACCATCATTGTGGATGGTGCTGAGGTCAGCGATCCCGGAAGCACGGCTTACTTCGGCGGCAGCAAATGGGCTAGCGCTGTCGAGGTGCCCGAGGCCGGAGCCGATTATTACCTCCCCAAGGATGTTCCTCACGGACAGGTACGCCAGATCTGGTATCACTCCAGCGTGACCGGAACATGGCGAGACGCGTTTATCTACTTGCCGCCTGACTACGACAGCTCCAAGGCACGTTATCCGGTTCTCTACCTGCAACACGGTGGAGGCGAAGATGAGACGGGCTGGATCCGCCAAGGCAAGGCTAATTTCATTCTCGACAACCTGATTGCCAGCGGCAACACCAGGCCGATGATCGTCGTCATGGCCAATGGCTATGCGAGTCGCGCCGGGTATGTGGCGCCTGACCTCACAGGCAAACCGTTTCTCGGGCCTGACTTCATCAAAGTCATGCAGGAGCGGATGGGCGCATTCGAAGATGACATGATCCAGGCGCTGATCCCGTTTGTCGATAAGACATTTCGCACTATTGCCGATCGCGATCACCGCGCGATGGCCGGACTTTCCATGGGCGGAATGGAGACGTTCCAGGTGACCTTCAATCATCTCGACCTGTTCTCTTACATCGGCGGGTTCAGCGGCGCGGGAAATCCTTTCCTGACGGGTACCAAATTCGACGTCAAGACGGCGTACAACGGAGCTCTGGCCGACCCATCCGAATTCGCAAAGCGCGTTCATCTCCTGTGGATCGGCGTAGGCACGAATGAGCCCGAACGCATGAAGTCTGGATTGGAGAGCCTGCACACTTCGCTTGACGCGGGAGGTGTGAAGCATGTCTTTTATGAATCGCCTGGGACCGATCATGAATGGCAGACCTGGCGGCGCGACCTGAAAGATTTCGCACCGAGGCTGTTCAAACCAACGAACCACCATGCGGGCGCCGCGCAGGGAAAAGTGACAGTTTCCGCCGTAGCCTTCTGCGGCGCTTGTGGCATCTCCGCCATTCAGGCGTTCATCTGGCGCATTGTTGCGCTTCGCTCCTGAATCGAGACCATTCTGCGGGACCGCCTGTCGGATTCTGGACTGGTTTGGTGATCTTGAAGATCGTAGCGATTGTCCAGGTCGAAATCTACTCGTAGCGAAGGGCCTCCAGCGGATCGACATTGCGCGCGCGACGCACTGGTACCCAGCACGCCAAGAGCCCCACTGCAAGGAACAGCGCTCCTACAGACACGAGCGTCAATGGATCACCAGGTTGAACCTCAAACAGGAAGGATCTCAGCACCCGGGATAGAACGAGTGCCAGCACTACGCCGACCAGAACGCCTCCTGCGATTAAGCGAAAGCCTTCGCCGAAGATCAGTCTGCTAATGTCTTTCTGTTGCGCGCCGAGAGCACTGCGGATTGCCAACTCGCGGCGTCGCGATGCCACCGACAGGGAGAGCACTCCGTAGATTCCCACGAGTGTCAGGACGCTTGCTACGGCGGAGAAGCCTGAGAGGAGATTCATGGCGAAGGTTCGCGATGCCAATGAGTCGTCACGAATCTGTTCGAGCGTCTTCACATTCTCAATTGCAGCCGTTGGATCGACCGAGCGCAAGGCGCGTTCCACGTCTACGATGACGGCGCGCGGATCGGCGGCTGTTCGGACGACAAGGTGTTTTGAAAACGCCTGTGCCTGCCAAAGCGGGAGATATACTTCCGGGGATGCCTTCTGCGTGAGGTCGTCGGTTCGACCATTCGCGATTTCGCCAACAATCTCAATTCCAGGTTTATCGCGGTCGCCGAACCAGATTTTTCGCCCGACGGCATTGCTTTTCGGGAAGAAGCGCTGAGCGAATGCTTCGTTCACGATGGCTACCTTTGCTGCTTTGTCATCGTCCGTCGATCGGAATTGACGGCCATCGATCAGGGCCATGCCCATCAGGTTGAAGTAATCAGGGGTGACAGCGCGCATGGGCAATCCGGGCTTGTCACTCTCCTTGAGTGGCGGAGGCTGCCCTTCAATGTCCATGATCGCCGGCCAATTGTTACCGGTGAGTGGCACTCCCCAGGCAAACGCCGCGTTCTGAACGCCGGGGAGTGCGGCAACACGTTCGAGCGCCTGGCGATGAAAGCTGCCCCACGTATCCCGGCTCTGCACGTCAGTGACGCTCATGGTCAGGATTTTTTCCATGTTGTAGCCGGACGGCATCGACGCGATCTTGGCCATGGTACGGATCAGAAGTCCGGCGCCCACTAGGAGAGCCAGTGTGAGCGCGGTCTGCAACATGGTGACTCCCTGGAGCAGGCGACGCTCGCCGACGGCTGCGGTTCCTTTTGGGCCAGCGTTCTTGAGCACCTCCATCGGATCCATCCGAAGAGCTCGGAGCGCTGGGAAGGCTCCTGCGAAGAAGGCGGAGAGCAATGCAGTTCCTAAGGCCCAGCCTAGAACTGTCCAGCCTGTCGTTACTCCGTCGAGGCGCGGGACGGCGTGTCCCGCGATCACGGTGAAGAGCTTCACGGCGCCGATGGCGAGTGCGACTCCAAGCACACCGCCGAGAGCTGCAAGCAACAAGCTCTCGAGCAGGACCTGCCTGAGCAGGGCTATACGACCCATTCCCATTGCGCTGCGGACGGCATATTCCTGTTGCCTTTGCAGTCCTCGCACGAGGAGGAGAGCGGCGGCGTTTCCGCATGCAATGAGAAGTACCAGCGCCGCTGCACCCAGCATAGGCAGGAGAATGCGCTTGCCGTCGCGGTTCATTTCGTCGGTGAGGGACTGGAGGTGCGGCGCGAAGCCCTCATACTTTTTCTCGGTGTGCGCTTCTCTGGCTGCGAGTACGGCCAGTTCCTGCTGCGCCTGCTGTTGAGTCGCGCCATCGCGAAGACGGGCAACTACGTTCCAATTGGGTTCCTTCAGGCTCTTGGGATCTGGTTCCGCGGGGATCCAAAAGTCTACTTTGGCGTTGACATCGTAGTTCGGCTCTTTCGATGTGCCGGGCGACGGGAGGAAGCGCACATCCGGCTGCATCACGCCGATCACTGTGGGGGCAACCTGCCAGCGGCTGATGCGCACGGTCTTGCCGATGATCTGGGGATCTCCGCCAAACTCGCGCTGCCAGAACTCATAGCCGAGCATGATTGCTTTTGTTGGCCCCTGCTGGAAGTCGACATCGGCGAAGCCGCGTCCTGCCGACGGGCGCAGACCCATAACGTGCATGTAGTCTCTGGTGACCACCATCCCCTGCATGGAGTGGCTGCCGTCATTGTGAATCAGGAAATTGAAGGTCCAATCGTAGCCGGCGATTCCCTCTAGCGATTTCGCTTCGTTGCCCCAATTCATCCACTGTTCGGCTGGCCAGCCGCGCGGTCGCTCCATGTCTTTTCCATCGGTGCGCACGGTCGGAACGAGCATGAGCTGGCCAGGGTTTTGATAGGGAGGTGGTGTGAGCAGCACGCCCTGGATCAAGCTGAAGATTGCAGAAGTTGCGCCAATTCCCAGCGCCAGAGTAAGCGCTGCGATGAGACTAAAGCCAGGCTGCTTGAGCAGCAAGCGAATTGCAAACCGCAACTCCTGCAATGTGGGCCTCCAATTCTGCTTGTGAACACTGGTGTAGCGTGGAGCAGACAAGCGAGTGCTCGATGAGCGAGCGGATCTCTAGGCCATTGGACAATGGAACTACGGCTCGGTTAGGAAAGAAATTTCAATGAACGCCCGGCCGGATCCTGGGAGTCTTCGGGATTCCGGTGTGGCGATTATAAGTAGTCGAACCAAAAGCATGAGCGTCGAAGGCGCGCAGTCCGTCACATTTCTCAAGGTCGAAAGCTAGCGGATTCAAGGATGGAGTGGATTTGTCCTTGACCGCCCGCAATGGAACGTTCGCGTGCCGGGAGGATCGCTCCGCCGCCTGCCTGACGGAGGAGGGGCGGCGTTTTCACCGGACGGGAACTCTGTGGCCTTTCAGACAGCGGAAGGGGAGCTATCGGTCGCCCGCAGCGACGGGTCCGGCGCACAGAAGTTGGCCTCGGGACAATCCTTCCCCAGTCTCGTCAGCGGCGCGCATTACTTTCCTGAGAGAGAATGATGCTCTATAAAAGTAAAAGTTACTCTCTATCTCAGATTTCAAAGACCACGAAAAACGGAGCAGAACTTAGTCTGCTCCTGTGGGTTGATGCATAAGGTGAAATCTAATGCATATCCATTTCAATCACATGTCCGACTGGATGCCACATAAAGTGAAATCAAAGGACCGCATAAGACGAAGGATTTCAAGTCAATTCGTGCATAATGTGAAATCTCCCTTGGACAGTTGCTCACTTCCCTTGAGTGTGCTAACAGTGTTCCTGAACGAAAGGGTACCGGGGTTCGAATCCCTCTCCCTCCGCCATAGAGTCCATATAATCAACAACTTACAACTGAGATTCGAACTCTTAGTACCTTTTCGGGCGAATTCGCGAGAATTCTGATTGGAAAGGGACGAGAGAAAATTCTCTGCCTATGACGAGCGCCCGAAGAATGGGCAATTTCTCTGTTTGGGAATTCGGCAGTCCCTTTCCACATCGAAAAGGGACGAGAGAAATTTCTCTCTGGCTCAAAATTGGAGACGGAGGACCTGGTTTCTCTGCTCGCGAATATGGCAGTGCCCTTTCGGAGATCCGAAACCAGCCCGGAAAGGGTGGCCGGTCATCCGACCGCCACTCGAAAGAAAGGCCCCCGCCAGCAAGAGAGATGGCCGAGCTGCCCACAAACCTGGTTATCCAACTGAGTCGGGAACAAAATGAACCTTCTGAGCGGCCTTCTCCCTGAGCGATTCCTTAAGAATCGTGGCCGGGGCCGTCTTCGGAAATCGGTCGAGAAGCTCGGAGACAGCGCTGCAGCTTTTGCCATGGCTATAGCGGCCGGAGGCGCTGGACTTGTGACCATAGCGGCCCATGCGAGCGCTCTGTAAGTCTGCTTCCGGACTTCAAATCTGCGGACTATTGTTTGTCGTAGACCAGCTTCAACGTCATGGGCTTTCCATTGGCGTCAACGCCCGACGCCGTGGTGGTCATGGTTTTGCCACCGCCGGAAATTACAATGCGTCCGCTGGCGCGATATTTGGTTTTTGAGTTCTTGGCTTCATAAGTAAAGGTGTTGGCATCTCCCTGCTTGACCGACATGCTGTCATATGGCGACCCTTCGCCTGTCACCTCTGAGGACGAGCCATCGTACTTGGCGGTATAGCTAGTATTGATTGCCGAGCCATCGATGCGCGTGCCCGTGTTCGTCACCTTCACACCACCGGGTGCCGCTTCCCGGGTGACCGTGAGGCTTTTGACCGGCCATGGCGCAGGCGTGTACTTGCACTTCGCGACGTTAGCCTTCCAGGTTCCGAGGGAGTTGTCTGCGCCCCATGCGGACACAGTAATAGTGGTTGCCAAAGCAAACAACGCCAGGCTGAATATCTTTCGCATATCAATTCTCCATGTCTCATTTAGAGGTCTGTTTTGATCAGCGCGACGATTGCGCGCCGCATCCAATTGATAGAAGGACAACTCCGATGAATCAAGAAACGAAGCGACCCACCATGACCGATGCCGAAGTTAAGAGAGAGCTTGTGAACGATTCCCTGGGAACGATCGATCAAGCTGACTCCACGGGTTCTGATGAGAAGAAAGAGACCGGAGACGCGAAGAAAGGAAATACGAATACCCGGGAGGACTGAAGCAGGGAGGGTCTCCATCCACGATGAGCTGCTGCAGATGGCTGAACTCCGGACCTTCTCGTAAAGGTCGTCCCCGGATACTGCGTACTGTTCGTCGGCGATTTCAAAGATCTTCATGGTTGGTGGTTAGAGGTGGTTGCTTCCGCCTTATCCAAGGTGAGTTCCGAGTAGATCTGCAACTTCTCTGCTTGCGGCGCTTCTTATAATATTCGCGCAACCGCGGCCGGTAGCTGTTCTTGTTGCCTCCCCAGATCGTCATTTCTTTCGCCTGCTTCAGCCCGAGGCATTTGGCAATCGCCTCCATCGTGTAGTTGCGCTGGGGCCTCTGAGTTAATCCGTCCTCCTACCTTGGCTTGATTCCGCCAACGCCGCCGCCAGTCATTCTGTGCGATCCGTTGAATGCTTCTTGGGGTTATGTCCGGTTGGCCTGCTGAGCGGATGGTGGGCGCAATTTTCGACTTCTGTCCGGTTGGTCATCCAGGAACGACAAGTATTTCACTGAACTGATCAATTTTGCACAGACAGTGTACTTTTTCTGCATCCAGTCTTGACCCAAGCTTTGAAGGGCTGCCATGTCATGCATATTTGCACTTCCAGCAACCAGATGGAGTTTGGTGCCGAGGTGCACATCCATTTTCCGGGCCTCAGCAACACGGTTAAGCCCGGGGTTTTTGTATTTCCGGGCCTTCTGGTCTGCCTCGATTGCGGTTCTTCCTCGTTCACGACGCCAGCTTCCGAATTGGCGCAGCTCGCAGGAGTTGTACCGGCCATGTACCCTTACAACACAACCGAATGACCGATGTGCACTCCACTGACCGATTTGCACGTTGAGAGGGTTTTGGGGTGTACCTTGCTTATGCGCTGCTGACGAACAGCATGCCTGACAGGGCAGCGTAGATCGCCGGCAGCAAGTCGCGTGCGGCATGAGTTTTAAAGACGCAGCCCCATGCACCCAGCCTCATCGCTTCTTGAACGATGTCAGCAGAGGTTTCCCCGGTTGAAAAGATGATCTTAGATTCCGGTGCAACTCCCCGAATTCGCCGTGCAGCCTCGATGCCATTTAGTGTTGGCAGGCCAATGTCGAGCAGGATCAGGTCCGGCTGCAGTTCCTCAGCTTTCTGAACCGCTTCGAGTCCATCGGACACTTCGCAAATGACCCGCAATTCGGAGTTTTTTGCAATTCTGAGCAGACCAATTGGCGGAAGGGTTGGAAATCCTCCACGACCATTACGCGAATCGGTAAAGCTTCCCGCACTGAGTTTTTGGCACTCCAGATTGGTGCACTGCGCCCGGGGGAATTGGGAAATCGTAACACTCCTCAGTGATGACGTCCGTACGGTAGACAACAGAAAATTGAGGAGTCGTGACAACCAGTCGATGCAGGCCGAAATCGCTCACGGGACTATTCGGAAACCTTCAATCCGGCGCGTTCACGATTAGTTGAATTGCGCGGCTCAATATTCCTGACTTTGATGGCTTGCGGTATGTAGGTGTGCAAGAGAGACGCTGTATAAATCGCGCACTTTCGATCGTCGAATTCAATCAACACGCCGTCCCTTAATTTTTCAACTGCCACTATTTGAGGGGTGCGGAGAGCTTTCATGCCACATGGTGGCAATTAAGCGCCATGCTGTCAGCCCTATATCGGACAAACCCGTGTCAATTTCGGCGACGAAGCGAGAACGCCTGTTGGAGGACATTAGGGGGTGTCAATTTCCCTTGTATCCCTGATACGAGAATCCAGCGTAAGCTTGCGCATGGGAACAGTCGCACACCTGATCCCAGCCAAAGATCGCAATGGCAGATTATCGGGCTATTACAAGTGCTCCGATTGCATGGCGGAATTTCGTCCGAATCCCAATAAACCTGGAGAGATGGGAGTTTTCTTTGCTGCCCACGTGCTGGTATCACATCCGATCCCTGTGACGAACGGTAAGGATGTCGCGAAGACCTAGATCGACCTGCACTCAACTGAGTTGACTATGGATTCATCTAGACACACTAAATGCACTGCTCGAAATGACTGAGGAAGCCGAAGAGTTGTCCTCAGAGGTCGAGAAGTCGGAACGCCTCAGATCACTATTTATAGAGATTCGGCAGAAGGCAAAAGATGAACACAATAAATTGAAAGGAAATCCGCGACCAACAGAATCGCGCTATGCGCTCTGCATGATCGGCATTCTTGAAGAATGCGATTTCGGCAAGAGTCTCCTGGCAGAATGTAAGGGACCTGGATGCAAGGTTGCGCCGAATTCATGAAGAGATTGTCGCACAATAAAGGAGATCAAGCTGGCCGTCGGATTATGTAGCTTTGCCGCTTAGACTTCTCCAGCCAACCAGTTCCCATCAAGCTTCTTGATATCCATCGCTCTTCCGTCGAATGAAACCGCATGATTGACTTCGGTGGCGCCACGGAGCTTGTGCTGTAGCCTTATGGCCAGCAACATCCTTGCAATACTCATCTGGTTCAGCCTTGCAAAAGGAACTTGACCTCTCAATGAGTGTCTTGCGAACCTGACACCTTCGTTGCACCTTGATTCATCTGGTGTGTGATGAAAATCACATAAGGCTTGGCTATTCTGGGTAAGACTTCTCGTACAGAGGCTGGACCTAGATGGATAAATCGACATTTCTAGACAGACTTAAAGAGATATGGCATGCCGTAACGGCGACGGGACACCGTCACGGCACGTAAGGCCAGCCCTGAGTAGCACCGACCGCTCGTCCTCCCCCAGGGCGCACGGACCGGTTCTCGGCACGGCTTCAACTCCAATTATTCAGTCCACCAATGTACTCATCAAGGAACCCACTGGCCGTCAATGTCGCTCACTCCGATAGTGGTCATGCGAAGGGTTTTCGGAACCACCAAGCTTTTTCAAATCAGTCAGGATTTTGGCTGCCCATAGTTCGTCGCAGTCGTGGTTGTGCTCTGGTGTAGTGAGGTCCTCTTCATCGTAGGCAGTGGCGACCGTGAGATAGCAGTTCCTACAGATTGAATCCCATGTGTGGTCTTCATTGTGTCTGTGTACAAAATTGAGCGCAGAAGACATCGGGGTCCGCCTCCCACTTTTAGGAAATTGGAATGGAGTTTATGAAAGAAGGGAAGGATTTGTATGTCTCGCAGCGAACAGAATTCGCACGCAAAATAGTAAGCATGGGAAGACGCAAATTGAGTTACTTGTTCTCATTTTCGATGGGTAATGCCTTCGCCTTGTTTTCGCCCACTGCCTCGAAAAAGCCGATTCAGTGAGAGTCGTGCACATTGGATGAGATGGGAGCGGACCAAAAGCCGAAGGCGCAATGTCTCTCAAGATGGTGAATCGAAGCACACGAATGTGTGCAGTTCAAATACAGCGAGAGACCCGGAACAAATCCGCAGAACATCAAGGCTGAATCCGCCAAGTCTTGGGCAGATGTAATCGATGGAAGTTACCGAGGTTTGTCTCTCCTCATGTCCTTTGTCAGTTATCGAACGATACGATGCGTTGATTGGGGCTTAGGATCGTGAATCTGAAGATTGACGCATGAATGTCCAGTACCAAATCGACATGGCCAATTTCCTTCGGGCTAGTCTGCGTCACTTTCAAGAGCATAGAGGTTTGGGTGATCAAACCGATGTACTCGAAATTGAGCGCCTATTGTTGCGACGTATAGAAGAGATCGAGAGCGAGTTAGTACGGACGGGGACGCCTGCTATGCTGCGTGACGAAACCGCAGCGTAGTAGCGTCACGGTACATTCTCCGAATGATCTCCTTGCGGCCCCTTCATTCCCCTCTGCTGAACATCGAAGCCGCCCCGGAGCCGAGGTCTATCGACAGGTAATAGGCGCAATCAACGTGCCTAATGCCAAAAGAGGTTACGCCGGACAGTAGCAGGTTGGGAACTTTCTTGAAATTGAATATTGGCCCCCTGTACGGTCGAATGACCCTCAGAGCCGAGGAGCGTCAGCGTGAGCCTCAAGTATTCACTTGAATTGCTCGAATACATTCGGCTCACGCTGCGACTCGTGGAACTGCACCCCCACCGCGAACAAGACGCACACCTCGCAGCCGAATTGCAGTTCATCCTTCGACGCCGCATTGCCGAGCTTGAAAGTGAGATCGCCAGCCGGTCACTCCGTTCATCTCCCTTCGCAAGTCGTATGCGCAGGCTTCTAAACAACGGGCAATAGCTTTTCATTCAGCAACGCAACGTCGGTTAGGATTGGCAGCATCTGCCGCTGGCAGAGGACTATTAGACTGCCGCAGCCCCTGACTCTTCGGTGCCAAGACGTTCCAAGGCATTCTGCAATTTCATTTTGAGAGTGTGACAACCGCCCAATAGCATCTGAGATGCAAATCATTTCATCAATGGACTTCGCTTCGTCTTTGGAAGGGCGAAGATTGCTCGGATTCGGTATGGTGTCTTGGCCGAACGTGATGGGTCTGGAGGCAAGGCTGGGCCGCATCCACGAAGATATTGTCAGAACCATAGAAGAGATCAAGGATAATCGTCGGATTATGTAGCGTTGCCAACTAGAGTTCTGCGTCAGGTATACCCCCGACTTGGACGAAGAGTCGCCAATCGAACACTTGCCAGCCCAGGCAACGCCGGATCCACGACTCCGGGTAGGCGGTTTTACGGCCACTGGCCGGGAACACTGATCGACTAAGGCGAAGCAGATCTTGGCGGCTTGCGCCGTTGATCGCTCGGCGGCATCCGCGTAGCTCGGAAGATCACCTTCTACTTTGGCTCGTTCAAATCCTCGGCACAAGGCGTCATGCTCCTTAACTCTCAGGGCAATAAGCTTTTTGCGGATGCAGCGGTCGGCAATCAAACGGTCTTGCAATTCGAACTGCCCTACCTAGCTCTTCAAAGGCGTGGTTGCAAGAATCTCCACTTTTTCGATCTGCGGGGGAGTCACGAACAATTCGTTGGCCCGTGCCCCCAACGCCTTCGCAATCTCGCCGGTCAGATGGGCATTGCGATCTGCTTCATTTGCAAATGTGTCGAAGATGCCGAACTTCCCCGGTCCGAGCTTGATCGCATACCATTTCAGCGTTCCATTTTCATTGATTGCGAGGGGCTGAGCCGACTTCAGAAATGCTTCGGCATCTGCCTCCTTACCGGGGCGTGCTTCGAGTGTGACTAACAATCCGATTGCTTCCATTGCGTTACTCTCCTTTGTTGTGTCATTTCCGACCGATTGATCGCCCCTGGACATCCGAGTATTTGAGATTTTGCGGTTTACGCCTCGAATCACAACTCCGCGGTCGCAAGTGCCGAAAACTATTGTTATTGGACCCTAATATGACTTCCCACCTCTGCGTCTTGACCTCTGCCCGGACGGTTTGCTTTTAAGCTAGAGGCCAAGGTCGCTTAGCCCTGAGTGGTCATCGGGACGACGCCCGAGCGCCCAGTGATATTTGCGCTCTGATTCCAGAATGGGAATGTCGTTGATGGATGCAAACCGTGAAGCCATGAGCCCATCGTCCCTGAATTCCCAGTTTTCATTGCCGTAGGAGCGATGCCAGTGATCCGAGTCGTCGTGCCACTCGTAAGCGAACCGTACCGCGATCCGGTTCCCGGTAAACGCCCATAGTTCCTTGATGAGTCTGTAGTCCAACTCCTGGCCCACTTGCGAGAAAGAAAAGCAACGATTTCGTTTCGTCCGTTAATGAACTCCGATCGGTTCCTCCAGCGTGAATCGATCGTGTATGCCGGAGCTACTTTTGCAGGATCGCGAGTATTCCAAGCGTCTTCGGCGAGGCGCACCTTTTGCATGGCACTTTCGCGCGTGAACGGCGGGAAAGGGGGGCGGGCAGGCGTCGTTGCTGTTCCCATGATCTCTTCTCCTCGAATTGATTGCTTCGGCGTATCCATAAACTCGCGCAATCGAAAGGGCGAATCTTCTACCCACCGATCAGAACTTCTCGGCGTGAGATAGGCGTGATCGACTTGATCATTTCTTGTCGCTCCTCTTGTTCAGAAATCAACCTTGAAATTGTCGCATCGTTGCGAGTTCTCGCCTTCATACCTCCGTCAAAGCATGTCGGCGACGGGCACTCCAGCTTCGGACCGCACCGCCAATCTCAGAAATCTCTTTTACCAACGTGTCGAGTAGTGCGCGTACATCTGTACACCTCGATAAGTTGGCACTCTGTCCCGCCCAGAGAGGAAGCAAATCGGATCTCCCTGCCTTCTCGGCCGGAATCGATAAGTGCCGCACGAGTGCGCGTTGAAGTGGATAAGGCAGGATCTCAATATCCTTCTGGTTGAGTTCGTCGAGCAGGCGGTTCTTGATGCCGCGAGCAAGTCTTCCGGTGAACCCGCGAGTAAGAGCGGTCTGCTTGGCTTGGCCGCTGAGGAGCGCCTTACGATGAAGCGTGTTCGCTCCCGACTCCTCGCATGCGAGAAAGGCAGTTCCCATCTGCACGCCTTCGGCACCGAGAGCGAAGGCTGCCACGATTCCGCGCGCGTCTCCAATTCCGCCTGCGGCGACGACTGGGAGTTTTACAGCATCGACGACCTGCGGCACAAGTGCCATCGTCCCCGTCAGAGAATCTTCGGACGATTGCAGAAATGAGCCGCGATGTCCGCCGGCCTCAAAGCCCGAAGCCGCAATCACGTCCACGCCCGCTTGCTCCAGGGCAATCGCTTCGTCCACGGTGGTCGAGGTTCCAATCAGCACGATTCCCTTGCGGCGGAACTCATCCAAAATCGGCTTGGAGGGAATGCCATAAATAAAGCTGAATATGGAAATCCCTTCGTCCAGGAGAACCTGTACCTGATCTTCGAAACGAATCGGTTCATACAGGCGGTAGGAGGGCTTGCCTCCTCCGACACTTTCAATATGTTTTGCCAGCGGCGCGAGGCTGCGATGGAATGCCTCTTCCGTCGAGGTGAAGACTCCTTCGTCTTCCATTGAGACCCACAGATTCATCGCAAATGGTTTCGCTGTGAAGGCCTTGATCTCGCGGATGACATTGCGGATCGCCTCCGGCTTGAGGCCATGAGCGCCGAACGATCCGAGACCCCCATAGTTTGAAACAGCCGCTGTAAGCCGCTGCGACGACAAACCTCCGAGTGGGCCTTGAATGATCGGGTATTGCAGTCCCAAACGCGAGGTCAGTCGATTTTCGTCCACGCTTTTGAGCCCTCTCGATTTGCCATCATGAACCCCTTTGATCGGAGAAAATGCGGGAGCTTTGCGGCTGACCCGGAGCATCGCTGGGTAACACCCGGGTCCCAACTACACGCGCTGATGCTTCGGCGAGGAAATCTGTAACCAACTTGATGGTGGCCTGTGGATTCTCCTCCATGATCCAGTGCCCGGAGTTGGGCACGATGCTGCCCGTGACGTTGCTGGCGGCGAACTGCATATGATCGGCCATGTTCTTGCCGAAAAACTTCTCGGCACCGATGGCAAACACCGGCATGGTGATCTTGCCGCCCTTGGCGAGCAACGCCTTGTTGTCGGCGGCGTCCTGGCGGAGCGTCCCAAATTGCTCGAAGGCATCGTGCATCGCATGCGGCCGTGCGTACAGGGCAGCAAAGTGCTGCCGCGTATCTTCATCGATCCTCTTGGGGTCTCCGGACAACTCGTTCCAGAAGCGATCGAGGTAGATGCGCTCCCGGCCCTGCACCAGACGCTCCTCGTCAGGACCCCGGAAATCGAAGTGCCACAGCATCGGGCTGCGAACGATGTTGTCCCAATCGCCTATTCCGGGCAGCGGTGCATCGATCACCACCCAGCGCGTGACCCGGGCCGGATATTGAGCAGCCAACGCATAGCCGACCATATTGCCGATGTCATGTGTTACCAGGTCTGCCTTCTGGACCTTGAGTGCATCCATGACGCCGGCAATGTCGACCGCCTGGTTCTTCTTGGTGTAGCCGGTATCCGGGTGATCGGACATACCCATGCCGCGCAGGTCGGGGACGATCACGGTATGGTCCTTGGCGAGAACAATTGCCAGGGGGGCCCACATATCACCCGTAAAGCCGAAGCCATGCAACAGCACCACGGCCGGACCCTTGCCGCCGACTCGGACGTAGAGGCTGGTGCCGTTCGTCGGAACCATTTGCTTGTGAAAGCTGGCCGGAAACGGCGTGATTTCCGCCACGAGGGGCGCTGACAGCAAGATCCCGACAAGGATGGTGGCGACATACCTGAACATTGAAACTCCACGCTTTCTTAGTTGTCGACTTCGAATGTCACCTCAAGCATGACCGGTAAGCCGAGTGGCAAACTGGCCACGCCGACGACAGTCCGCACGGACGTCTTACCTTCCCCGAATACATCACGGAGAAGGTCCGACGCTGCGTCCGCAACGATAGGCTGGTTGTAGAAGTCTCCAAACGTCGCCAGGTAGACTCCAACGCGGACGACCTTACTCACGCGATCCAGAGAACCGATGTGCTCCTTCGCAGCGGATAGAGCATTCAGGGTTGCGATTCGCAAAGCATCACGGCCAGCATCTGCGTCGAGTTCCTTACCCAGACGCCCGACGTATTGAGGCTTGCCATCCTTGATCGGCAACATTCCACTGAGAAAGAGTAGGCTTCCAGACTGGACAGCCTCAACGTATGCGCCGAGAGGGCGGGGCGCATTGGGCAGAACGATTCCAAGGTCCTGCAGCCGGCGCTCTGCGCTAACCGGCTGCGAGTTCTTCGGGCTTACCATTTGCCGTTGTGCGCACCGCCGTCCACGTGCAGCACCTCCCCAGTGATCTGGCGCGATTCGGTGAGATAGACCACCGCGCTTGCAATCTCCTCCGCAGTGGAGATGGTTCCCATCGGCGAAAGCGTCTTCAGGAAATCCTTCGGGTTGTCTTTGTGAAGAGGGGTGTCAACAATGCCGGGCGCGACCGTATTGAAGCGGATGTGGTCTTTCGCATACTCAGAGGCCAGGCTACGCATGATGGCATCGAGACCGCCCTTCGTGATCATCGGCAGGGACACCGGCAAACCACCGATGGGATTGTCAACTAGCGATGACGTGATGCCCACGACGCTTCCGCCCGACTTCTGAGCGAGCATCTGTTTGACCGCGAGTTGAGTGATGTAGATGTAGCCTTCGAGATTCGTCGAGACAAGGGCGCGAAAATCGTCAGCGCTGTAATCAGTAAACGGCTTCGCCGAGAAGATGCCAGCATTGTTTACAACAACATCAATCGAGCCGAACTTCTCGATAGTGGCGTTGACCACTTTTTGAGCAGTAGCCTGCTGGCCGATGTCTCCGTCCACCAACACAAGCTTTTCGGACGGCTTCAACTCAGCCGACTTCGTCGCATTGCGAGAGGTGCCCACTACGTTATAGCCACGTTCCAGGAACGTCTTGACTACTGCAGCGCCGATCCCCTGAGAGGCGCCCGTCACGATTACTGTTTTTCCATTGTTTGCCATTTACTGCTCCTGTCGAAATCAATGCCGGCGCCGCAGATGGCAACGTGAGGATGTTCCTCGACGTTAGCGATGCCGCACTTTGATGCGGCCACCTGCAGCGTTCAAGCTGCAATATAGATGCGATAGAAGATTGCTATGAGGCCCGATTTGTTCTGATACCGGCTATCGCTCTAGTCGATAGCTTCTAACTGTCGATCGAGGGTCGCAATGTTCGAGATCTGACGACTCATTTTCAGGAACGCGTCGAGTGCGCTGGCCGGATAATGATCATGTCGTCTGACAAATACCGTCTCTACCTGCGCCTGATCCACGGGAAGCTCATGCACAGTGACGGACTGATCTACCCAGAGCCTGTCTGCCAGCGCTTTCGGCAGAAGAGTTATACCTACGCCTGCAGTAATACACGTGATGATCGCATCGAGAGATCCAAATTCCATCACTACGTAACGAATGCCCAGCCCATCAAGGATTGAGCCGAGCCTTTGACGGTAAGAGCAACCTTGTTGAAAAACGATTACTTTGAGATTTGCAACTCTGGCGAGGTCGTCGAAGTTTCGCACGGACAGTGGGCTTACGAGAACGAGTTCTTCGAGGAATAGTGGCTCCTCGTTCAGTTCTCGATGATGAATGGGCCCTGCCACAAAGGCACCATCCAGCTCGCGTTCCGCCACCTGATTGATCAGAGATGTCGTAGTACCGGTCACGATACCCAGCTCGACCCTTGGATATTCTTGCGCGTATTGGGCTACGAGTGCGGGTAGCCGCAGTCCAGCCGTGGTCTCCAGCATTCCGATACGCAGTTTGCCTTTTGGAGTTCCATCCTCTTTGACCGCCGTGATGGCTTGCTGGAACAGTGTTCGTATCTGTTCCCCGTAGGAAAGGAGGCGCAGACCAGCTTCGCTCGGTTCCACACCGCGGCTGTGCCTGACGAATAGTTGTACGCCGAGCTCTTCCTCCAGGAGGCGAATGCGGGCGGTGACATTTGATTGCACCATGTTCAGTTCAGCCGCCGCTCGATTCATGCTGCCGATTCTTGCGACGGCATCCACGATCCTCAAGTCATCTGCATCCATGTGCTTCCTGCCTTCACATAACAATATTGGGATAAATCTCTTTCCAATCAGTCGGTTTTCTAAGCGGTTGTCGCCTGGCGAGACTTCGGCGCGGGATGGTGACTCAGAGGATTGTGACGGATCGAAAGCACAATGATCGGTCCGAACTGCAAAAGCGCCAAGAGCAATTCAATTACTCTCGCCATGATGTTTCTCCTTCTCCAGCGCCATTCTGAGCACTTGATTCTTGATGAGTAACTCGCAAACGCACTGTTGCAGGTTCCTCAAATGGTCTTGCCATTCTTCCGACCCTCGCTCCGGCTCTTCACATTGCGCTCCTGCGATGGCACGAGTGGCCAGGCGTTGCGATGGCGCAATAGAGCCGGCGGTCGCATTATCGAATGGCTTTCGAGGCTGCTCGGTAGTCATAACGCCTCCAATGTAAGTGGTCACTGTACCTTTTCCTCGCTGTCGAAGCCTGCTTTTAGCGGTTGGAGTCAGCACCATCGCCTGTGAAGCTTCGACACTATGTACCTAGATTCCGTCGTACGAGGAATACCCGTATTGAGCCCAGTAATCTCTTGGCTCTTCCGCGGAATAGGTAATCCGCGTAACGGCCTTCACATTCTTCAATCCAAGTTTTACGGGCACCAGGAGACGGAGGGGTGCTCCATGTTCCACTGTGAGGGGCTGACCGTTGAGGTGTGTGGCGAGCAGCGTCTGCGGATGGCATGCCGTCGCCAAGTCGATAGAGACAAAGTAGGGATCAGGATTCCCCGAGGCGTCGAGATTGACCGACGACTCCACACGAGCCCATTTTGCCTGCGATATCGGCGGGTAGGCGCGAAGCAGATCATCGAATCTCAGACCAGCCCACAACGCGATCGCACTCCAGCCTTCGACGCAAACAAGCCGCGTAATCTGCTCATGCACCGAGAAGCGATTCATGAGATTCCGAATATCGAGAGAGATGCTCAAGCCAGAAGCGAGCCCGTCCAGAGTCAGATTCCATCCAGAGACATAGCCGGGATCGGGAGTAGCTCCGTTGTAGTTGTTCTTGATCGGGGTAATCTGAGATTTTGTGTAGGTGGGCACCATACGATCTCGCGAGTACAGTGCTTCAGCCACGTCATCGTCGATGCGCAGTGCTTTGTTCAGAAGCCACTCCTTCCCAGGCGAATTCATATTTCGACGCATACCGAGACGATTGAGCGTATTTTGTGGCAGAAGAGATCCAGCGCCTGCTGCCGCTGCCACCGCGCCGATTCCGAACACCAGAAAGTCGCGCCGGGTCCGATAACGCAGGACACTGGGAGCCATCTCAATTGCCGGGAGAGGTTGCTCTCCAAAAAAGCTTGGCTTTTCGCGAACGATTTCACTTCGGTTCATGCGCGACGAATCGCGTGTCGCTTCCTCATTGTTCATTTGCGATCACCTCCGACCGGTCTACTTTGGTTGACCAACCTACGATCATGCTGCGCAGCGTATCCCATCCGTCGGCGAAAACCAGAATCACATGCGGCACAACAAAGAACATGAAGAGCCACATCAGCCAGAAATGCCATACACGCGCTGCGTCAAAGCCTCCAAAAAGCGCAGCCAGCCTGTGGAGTTGCATGGGTTTATGAATCGCCCAGCCTGTAGCAACTGAAAGAAAGCCGGCGGCCGGAACTGAAAAGTACGCTGCGCGCTGGAGCGCGTTGTATTTTGTGTTGAAACAAGGATGCAGCCATTGTGCGGCTGGTTAATTTGGCGAATGGAAAGCCGACGTAGTACCGAAACATCCTGAACGCGTCAATCAGATCCGTCCGGCGAGGCAACAAGGAGCGCCAGCCTCCTCCCATGAGCAGCCCTGCGACATACACCATGCCGTTCAGCATGAACAGGTAAGCACACAGCCAATGCAGGCGCAGCGCCGGCGCCAACATGCCCGGCCCGAGACTCATATGGTTGTAAATCCAGTCGGGTGGACTGGCGTAATGATGTTGACCAGGGACATGAGCGCAAATCCAGATTCCGATATCCGCTGCCACATCGAAGTTTCCCGTATTCGAGTCTGGCTTGTGTTGATAGATCGGTGACGCCCAGTAAATCGAGATGCCGCTCAGAATAAGGCCAAGAAGGAGCGGCACGTTCAGCCAGTGACTCAAGCGCACGAGAAGATGGTGCTTCTTGACTACGATCACGCCCGACTGTTTTATCGGTCGTGCTCGTAGCGTTCGGTTGAGGCGGTAGTAGTTGAGTGGTTCATCGGCAAAAACTCTACTGGCCCGTGTTGTGAGGCGCTGCCGGGACAATGACAAGAATCTTGTTCGTCGTAAGTTCTCCGTTCGACAGCTTCTCAGTGGCGACATAGACGGTGTCGCCGACGCCCAACGTGATCCTTTTCGGTACGACCACTGTGACCGGAACATCTGCCGGAACGGAAATTGTCTGAGCTCCGTCCTGATAATGAACCACCAGGGTGGTGCCGCTGCCTTTTTGCACCGTACCGTTAGTCATGCGCGAATGCGATATAACAGGGCGAGAAGCAGTTCCGTTGGTCATTCTGCTGTGAACGGCTGCACCCGGAGCGGGGTCGGTTATGACACTGCCTTCGGCAGCGCCACGCAGTTCGGGAGGAAATATGATGACCTGCTTCGCCAGCTTTGTTCCGTCCGGTTGATCGACCGATGCGACTCCGACATAGGATGTAGACGTGACATGGCTCAAACTCGACGGGATCTGCTGGTAGGTTGTAGCGGACTGCCCGATGTGAATGTTAACGATGCCTGACTGAGTCTGAATGGCGAGCGAGCTGTCTGCCAACTGACTGGACCTTTCCGATAACGCCGGATATCGGAGGCGCCGCATTTGCTTGAGCCCTGACCGCACTTGGAGTTGCCTGAGCGGCCAGCAACGAGATGAACGCGAGGCGCAAGAGCCGATTGTTCATGAGGAGACTCTTCCAACCACGAGTTGTATGGGCTTTGGGGGTGTACTGTACTTGTTCAGGGGTCAAGGGGGCTCTCCTTGGATTGTGGGTTGTGGGCTTTCGATTGACTGGAACGTTCGTCACACCGTTGCGATCACATCACATATGCGGAGGCGAATTCTATTGGACGAAGGTACCGATTGATACCTTGGTATCAGCTCGACGCGAGGCGCGTCAGATCGACGAAAGGGAGAACTCAGGCGACATCGAACAAATCGTGATCATCTCCGGTGTGACCACGAATCTGCTCAAAACCGCCGACAATCCAGAAATGTTTGATGCCAGTGTGTTTGTCGGCTTCGGTTCGGTCCGCGCGGAAGTTGTTTAGCAACCCGCGGGGGCGCTGTGCGGTTCACCGATACCAAGGTATTATGGACACTCGTTCGTAAAGGCGCGCATCCTAGTTCGTAGAAGACTGGTACGAAAGGACTTTTCGTCAGGGCGTGCGCCCGATCGAAGGGCTGTAGAGAGCCAGTCGGCAAGAGATCCATGGCGAGGTACTGTCCCATGAAGAAGACCGTGCGCGCCCATTTCCCTTGCCGGTTCCCAACTCGGCGACGTACGTCACGTCTGTGCGTTTTTCAACAGCGACGACGAAGAGTATCGCGTATTGCTCCCGTTCATAAAGGACGGATTCGAGTGCGGCGATAAGGCAGTCCACGTGGTAAGTCCAGAGCAACATCACGATCATCTGCAAGCGCCTGGCTGCGGCAGGGATCGATGCGGCGGCCGCCCAGGACAGCGGTCAATTCGAGCTTCGAACCAACGCCGAAACATATCTTCGTGACGGCCACTTCGATCAGGACCGGATGCTGGAGGTTTTCGAGCAGTTGGCGAGCGGCAACACGAACAGCGGTTTTCCGCTCAGCCGCATCGTTTGCCATATGGAATGGGCCGCTGACGGCCGGTCGCACGTGGACGACCTGGTTGAGTTCGAATCGCGTGTGAATGATGTATGGCGCCGCCACGACGATGCCGTGATCTGCACCTACGATCTCGCGAAAATTGGAGGAGACACGGTGATTGACATCATGCGGACGCATCCCATGATCATCATCGGCGGCATTCTTCAGCACAATCCTTTTTTTGTACCTCCCGAAGAGTTCCTGCGTGAAGTTCGCGAGCGAAGGGCCAGGCGGTCGACGTGCGCCTGACAACGGCGGTCTGACATGGGCGTGCGACAGGAAGATACCTCCGGAGAGATCAAGCGCCTGCAGCGCTGCCTAAACGACCTGGTGAGCGTTCTCGCGCTTCCAGCCATGTGGAGCGGATCCCAGCCGTCCCAGATTGTTCACACTTTGCTCGACGCACTTCTGGGCATGCTGTGCCTGGATCTGGTATATGCACGCTTCGAAGATCCGGCCGGCGGCGCGCCAATCGAAGTACTGAAGATCGCTCCGTCGGCAAAGTGGATGCTGCCAGACGAGATTCACAAGACGGTAAACCAATGGTTCGGAGACGATCCACAGAAGTGGCCGTCGCGATTACGCGCGCTCGATAGGAGACGAAGACATTTCGATCGTGTCCCAGCGATGCGGGCTGCACGGTGAAATTGGGGTCATCGTGGCAGGGTCGCAGCGGGCGGATTTCCCGGGGCAGACCGAGAGGCTTGTGCTAAGCGTGGCTGCGAATCAGGCTGTCATCGGATTGCACGAAGCGCGACTCTTGAGGAGCAGAAGCGCGTCGCCGGCGAACTTGATCGCGGGTGCGGAGAACTGCGGAACTTGCCCCGTCAACGACGAATTAAGGAAAGAGATCGCCGAACGCATCGTGCGGAAGAGGCGTTGCTGGAAAACAACTAATTCGCCATGATTGTGAACAGCATTCCTGGACTGGTGTGTACCATGAGCCCCGCCGGCGAGGTTGACCTTTCAACCGCGCCAATTCTGGAATACTTCGGCAAGACGGCGGAGGAATTGAAAGGCTGGGCGAACAGCGACGCGGTTCATCCGGATGACCTTCCCCGGGTGGTCGCCGCCTTTACGCATTCGATCACAACCGGAACTCCCTACGACATTGAACACCGTTGCCGCCGGGCTGATGGCGTCTATCGATGGTTCCAGGTTCGCGCCCTGCCCGTGCGCGATGCAGATGGCGAATTACCGGCTGGTATGTCCTGCTGACCGATATTGACGATCGGAAGCGGGCTGAAGAGGCGCATGCGGGCGAGCGAGTGCGATCTGAGCTCGATCATCAATACGATTCCGATGCTTGCCTGGTCCGCTCGTCCAGACGGTTTCTGCGACTTTCTCAACCAGCGTTGGCTCGACTTCACGGGCCTCTCCGCGGAACAGGCGCGCGGCTCGGGCTGGGGAGCGACGATTCATCCGGACGACGCGAAGGGCCTGCTGGATTCCTGGCAAATGGCTTTGGTGACGGGCCAACTAGCCGATGTGGAAGCGCGCATGCGCCGCTTCGATGGAGAGTATCGATGGTTTCTGCTCCGTGCCAGCCCGCTGCGCGATGAATCGGGCAAGATCGTCAAATGGTACGGGACCAACACCGATATCGACGACCGCAAGCGAGCGGAGGAGGAGCTGCGGCGCAGTGAGGCATTTCTCGCGGAAGGCCAGCGTCTGAGCCTAAGCGGTAGCTTCTTGTGGCGTCTGGACACGGACGAAATCACGTTTTCAGAGCAGCTCTATCGCATCCACGAGTTTGACCGCGATTCCCCCGTGACCCTCGAGCGGATCCGCAGTCGAATCCACCCGGAAGACCTCCCGCTGTTGTCGGAAAAGATCGAGGCGGGCGCGGGCCGGCGGCAACAGCGCCCTCAATTACGAGATCAGGTTGCGGATGCCAAACGGTTCAGTCAAGTACCTGCGCACGATCGCCCATGGGACCCGAGACCGCGATGGCCGGCCCGAGATTATCGGTGCGGTTCAGGACGTGACCGAGCGCCGGCTCTCGGAGGAGGCACTTAGCCAAGCCCGATCCGAACTTGGCCCACGTGACCAGGGTCACGAGCCTGGGCGTGTTGACAGCGTCAATCGCGCACGAAGTGAACCAGCCGCTATCGGGCATCATCACCAACGCCAGCACGTGTCTGCGGATGCTGGCTGCCGATCCCCCGAACGTCGAAGGCGCGCGCGAAACCGCCAAGCGCACGATTCGTGACGGCAACCGTGCGTCTGAGTTGATCACGCGATTACGCGCGCTCTTCAGCAAGAAGGAATCCACGACCGAGCCCGTGGATCTGAATGAGGCAGCACAAGAAGTGATTGCGCTGTCATTGAGCGAACTTCAGCGAAACCGGGTGATTCTCCGGCCGGAATTCGCCGACGACCTCCCGGTGGTGACAGGGGATCGCGTCCAGCTTCAGCAGGTGATCCTGAATCTGCTCCGGAACGCCTCGGACGCCATGAGCGCCGTGAACGATCGTCCAAGGCAGTTGCAGATCAGAACGGAACGAGGCACAGACGATCAGGTGCGGCTCACCGTACAGGATGCGGGCGTCGGCCTTGATCCCCAAGCTATGGACAGACTTTTTCAAGCTTTTTATACAACCAAGAACGACGGCATGGGAATCGGACTTTCCGTCAGCCGTTCCATAATCGAGCGCCATCATGGCCGTCTTTGGGCGGAACCGAACGACGGTCCGGGCGCCACTTTTTCGTTTTCCATTCCCCGCGGTCCGAAGGTGTGACGGATGCCATAACTGGCGCGATGCGGCGCCCGCTGGATGAGGAACCACAGGAATGATCCCGAACGTTCACTGGTGTCCGTGGTCGATGACGACGAATCCGTGCGCGAGTCGCTACCCGATTTGCTGAGGGAATTCGGTTTCACCGCACGTTCGTTCTCGTCGGCGGAAGAGTTCCTTGCCTCCGAATACGTCGGTCAGACCAACTGTCTGATCCTCGACGTCGCCATGCCGGGCATGTCCGGACCGGAACTTCAACGGGAACTGAAGCTTCGTCGGCAACACATTCCGATCGTCTTCATCACCGCGAACAGGGATGAAGCTGTCCGCCCGCGAGTTCTGGCACAGGGCGCCGTCGGCGTGCCTTTTCAAGCCATTCAGCGATACTGCTCTGCTTGAGGCTCTCAATGCGGCACTTCGAGTGAACTGAGCGATTGCGCTCTTGCTCCGGCTACCAGGGGATATACAATGATGGGAGCGAGCGCAGTTGGCCACGAAACGAGGTCGTCACCTATGTCGCACGCCGCGCCAATTGTGTTCGTTGTCGACGACGACGTTTCCGTGCGTGAATCGCTGGAATTGTTGATCCGCTGCGAAGGCTGGCAGCCGGAGACATTCGCGTCCGCACAGGAATTCCTTGCCCGGCCACGAGTCCTCGTTCCGAGCTGCCTTGTCCTCGACGTTTCTCTTCCGGGTCTCAATGGTCTCGATCTGCAGAAGCGCATCGCCGTCGACCGGACAGACATGCCGATCATCTTCATCACCGGTTACGGCGACGTGCCGATGACGGTCCAGGCAATGAAAGCGGGAGCGGTCGAGTTCCTGACGAAGCCATTCGGCGATGACGTGCTGTTAAGCGCCATCCGGCACGCCTTCGAGCGCAGCGACACTGCACTTGGTCGCGAGGCGGAGATGCGAGCGCTCCGGGACCGTTACGCGTCACTCACCGGCTCGCGAAAGGGAGGTAATGGCGTTGGTGGTGTCGGGCCTGTTGAATAAACAGGTCGGTGGCGAGCTCGGCATCAGCGAGATCACGGTGAAGGCACACCGAGGCAAGGTGATGCAGAAAATGAAGGCCGACTCCCTCGCCGACTTGGTGAATATGGCTGCGAGGCTCCGTCTTCCAACGGGTGCCGGGACAAATACTCTGCCGATATAACGATTGATAAGTTGCACTTTGGCGGCCATCAGATCGGGCACCCATGCAAGCGCGTCCCAAAACGCAGCAACCTTCGCTCTTTTTCCGCTGACGGTTGGGCTGCACGATCTCCTACGATCGGCCTTAGTACGGTCATAGAACCACAGAACGCATTTATGTCCTTCGCATTGACGGATGAGGTTAAAATCCCCATTGGCCAATAGGTCTGCTACGGATTCGGCGATCGTAGCAAGATATTCCTCGACGGTTCGACTCCTCTAGACCCTTTCTATTTCGATATTGGATCGCCAGCGTGTGACGAGTTGAAGAACCGGAGTGTTTCTGAGTTACAGAATAGAAAACTCCAGCAGCAATGCCTCACGCACGTCGCGCCACAGGATCCAACCTGATGTCGAAATCGAACGTCTCCCATTGCGCGCACTGATACCAAGGTGTCGACCGACACCATCGTCTAATGGATTCGCTTCTACCTTTCTGGCTTAATTGCGTTTGTGGATGGGTATTGAATCCCGCACAGCCAACGGCTCGTTGACCAAGACGTAAAACTTTTCAGAACGCAAATGCAACTTGAGTCATTGAACCTATGAAACTTTCGTTCGCTACAGCTTGCCGGTTGTGACCGGCGCAAGGAGCAAAAGAGATGTCCCCTTCTCAAAATACCGGCGCAGTAGCTGGTTTAACCGAGGAAGTCGTGAAAGTGCTGTATACCGCTAAGACCCATACGTCGGGCGGTCGGCGCGGCGGCGTCTCGCGCAGTGATGATGGCCGCTTAGATGTTAAGTTCTCAGCTCCCGTAGTCCCAGGAAGCGGAACGAATCCGGAACAGCTGTTTGCTGCCGGTTGGTCGGCCTGTTTCATTAGCGCGATGGGAGTTGTGGCAAGCAAGCTGAAAGTCAGACTTCCTGCTGACACAGCCGTCGATGCCGAAATAGACCTATGCAATTCTGGCGACGTTTACTTCCTCCGAGCACGGCTTAACGTCAGCCTGCCGGGCCTGGAGCGCGAAGTCGCCCGGGCCATTGTGGACGCCACGCACGGCGAGACATGTGCATATTCCAACGCTACACGGGGCAACGTCGAAGTTACGCTCAACCTGGTGTAGCCGGACCTGTGGCAGACCGTTCTACGAGAACCGCGTTGGCTCCTGCGGGTTGTGATTGCGGTAGGAGCGTGACGAAATATGACTTCAATCTTGATGCAACGAAAGAGAAGAACATGACTATTTCGCAAACATACCGAATTGCTTTGATTGCGTTCGCAGGATTCCTATCGACAGCGGTGTTTCAGTCGAGCGGCGGTCGCTCAGGCAACCTCCCCTCAAGCGGCTAGAAACATTGTCATTGTTCACGGCGCGTGGGCCGATGGATCAAGTTGGTCCAAAGTGATTCCACTACTTCAAGCGAAGGGATTGCATGTGGTAGCAGTGCAGAATCCTTTGACCTCTCTGGCTGACGACGTTGCTGCCACCAAACGTGCCATTGCATTGCAGGATGGCCCTGTACTGTTAGTGGGACATTCCTATGGGGGAGCGGTCATAACGGAGGCAGGAAATGATCCAAAAGTAGTCGGCTTGGTTTATGTGGCCGCACTCGCCCCGTCGGAGGGTGAGTCCGTTGCTTCGGTAACCAAACCGTTTCCGCCGGCTCCGTTAGGCAGCGAAGTTCGAGCGGACGCTGAAGGCTTTCTGACGGTGACCCCAACAGGAATCGCTGAAGACTTCGCCCAGGATCTGCCAGACAGTGAGAAGGAACTGTTGACTGCGACGCAGGGTCCCACAGCAGCAGCTGTCTTTGGGGCCACAATCACGACGGCCGCCTGGAAGACGAAGCCATCCTGGTGCGTGATTGCCAGCGACGATCGTGCGGTTCCCCGGAGCTTGAAAAGGCCGAAGCAGCGGCGATGAAAGCTACTTCGATTTCTGTTTCCTCCAGTCACGTTCCGATGCTTTCTCACCCGAAAGAAGTCGCAGACTTCATTGTGCATGCCGCGGCGAAGGCTGGAAGCCCCATTCTGCCACTCAGGAATAGCAGCGAAATGTCTTTTGAACGAAAGCTGAAGGTTTCTCTGGAAGGGGACCGCGCATGACAAAGTTTGACGTGGCAATTATTGGGAGCGGGCCGGGTGGCTACGTCGCCGCAATCCGCGCGAGCGAGTTGGGCCTGAAGACCATCGTGGTAGAAAAGGACCCGTTCCTGGGCGGGACCTGCCTTCACGTCGGTTGCATCCCCACCAAAGTGTTGCTCCACCACGCCGACGTTTACGACCACTTCAAAGATGCGGCCGAGCTGGGCTTTGAGGTCAGCGACTTAAAGATCAACTGGGCTAACATTCTGGGACGCAAAAACAAAATCGTCAAGAAGCACGCCAAGGGCATTGAATTCCTGTTTAAGAAAAACAAGGTGGAGTGGGTGCAGGGCTGGGGACGCTACGAAAGTCCCGGGCACATCAGCGTGGAGAAAGACGGCGAGAAAAGCATCATCGAGGCGAGCAATGTTCTGCTGGTGACCGGCTCGGAAGCACGGTCGCTACCTGGAATTGAGCCCGACCACAACACTATTTTGACCAATCGCTCCATTCTGGAGCTGCCAGAAATTCCCAAGACGCTGATTGTCGTCGGTGGCGGCGCGGTCGGCGTGGAGTTTGCGTCTATCTACAATTCGTTTGGCACGCAGGTGACCATACTTGAGGCACTGCCTCGCCTTGTGCCAGTGGAAGACCAAGAAGTTTCCGCCGAGTTGAGTAAGGTCTTCCGCAAGAAAAACATCCAAATCTTTACGAGCGCCATGGTGGAGTCGGTCGAGAAGGATGCGAAGTGCGTCAGCGTCACATTCAAGGACAAAGACGGCAAGGCGCAAACGCTCCAGGCGGAAAAGCTGCTGCTCGCCGTCGGACGCAAACCGATGACGGAAAACTGCGGCCTGGAGAAGTCAAAAGCCAGGGTGGAACGGGGCGCGGTGCACGTGGGTCCGTTCATGGAAACCGAGGAAAAGGGATTGTACGCAATCGGTGACATTGTCTTCGGGCTTCCGCTCCTTGCGCACGCCGCAATGATGGAAGGTGTCGCCGCAGTGAGCCACATTGCCGGCAAGCCCGCGCCTGAGATCAGGAAGGACCGTATCCCCAACGCGACATATTGCGAGCCGCAGATTGGCTCTATCGGTTTGACGGAAGCGCAAGCCCGCGAGGCTGGCTACAAAGTGAAGACCGGGAAATTTCCGTTCGTAGGCAACAGCAAGGCAGCCATTTTGAACGCTCATGGCGGCTTCATCAAAGTCGTTTCTGAAGAGCAATTCGGCAAGGTTCTTGGGGTCCACATCATCGGTCCGCTAGCCACGGAGATCTTGTCTGAAGCCGCGACCGTGCTGCACCTCGAGGGCACTATCGACAACATGATGACGATGATGCACGCTCATCCGACGGTCTGGGAAGGTATGAGCGATGCCTTCGCATCTGTACGCGGCTTGCAGATCAATGCGTAGCTGGGGCTTCGTATCGCTCATCTGGGGTGTCATCGGTCATTGCAATGAGTACTACTATTCGCGAAGCACTGGGCGATTCGAGGTAGTCAAGGAGGCAAAGTCTTATGGGTAAAAGAATCACATTACTGACAGTTCGTCTGTTAGTGTCTCTGAATCTTTTGTATGCTGCCATCTTTCTCAAGTTTGCAGGAGTGCCAGGTTCGGTGGGCGTGTTCACGGAGATGTCGCAAGCGGTCCACGGCTTGGTATCTCAGCCTGTGTTTCGGCTGGGGTCAGGAGTTTTCGAAACCCTTGTTGCGGTTCTGCTCCTAATCCCGAAGACAGCCAGATTGGGAGCGGGCTTGACTGTTGTGTGGATGACTGCCGTAATTCTCAGTCACCTTTTCATATTGGGATATGGCTGGTTCTTCGTCGACGCTCTCATCGTGATGGTGCTCGCTGCCATTTATCTCTTGATGACAATCAGGCACTCCCATCGGGGCGAACGCGAAAGTGTGGAGACAACGGCTGCCTAACAAACGCCCAAAATAGTCGACGAGCGCAGTTGGAAGCGAAGCTACTAAGCCCGGTAATGGTGCCCTGAGCGCAGGGTGTCATATCGCTCGGGATTCTGTTTCGCCAAAACGCTATCGTTTTCCGGAAAACATAGGCAACAACACGAGGAGTGTCTTATGAGCAGTTCCAGCACAGTATCGACACAGAGTCGCCGCTCATTTTTCAAGAGGACGGCAGCGGGTGCAGCCATGGCCATACCCGGCTTCGCCCTAATAGGCGGAACAGAGATTGTCTTCGCAGAACCAAAGCCCTCACTAAATGACAGCGATGTAGCCATATTGCAGTTCCTCGCAGTGGCAGAAATCGTTGAATCTGATCTTTGGGGACAATATTGCGAACTCGCGACCAACAATCCCGGTTACCGCAATGCACTTCAGAGGATCGACGAGTCGCTTCCCGACTACATCGGTGGGGTATTGGAGGACGAGCGCAGCCATGCCACCTTCATCAATGCATTTCTGGTCGCGGCCGGCAAAACACCAATCAACCTCGATCCGTTCCGCACCTTGCCAAGTGTCCCCGTCGAAGGCGCGAAGAATATCGGCCGTCTGACCAACCTGACGAATCTGACCGTCGATACGAGTTACTACCAGCGTTATCGCCAGGCGGGAAACCTTGACTTCGGCGACACCTTCGCGCAGATAGCCAACATCGTCAACCAGCCCGCAGTCCCTACCTCCGAGTCGATTCGCGGCGATGAGCTCCATTCCATTGCACAGACCGCCGCCTTTCACTTTGCTTCAATCGAGCAAGGTGGAAGCAGCCTCTACAACTCGTTTATGACCAAAGTCACAAACCTCGACGTTGTGGCAATCCTCGCCTCCATCGGCCCTATGGAGGTCTACCATTTCGCCGTCTTCCAAACGGCGCTTGAACGAATCCGCAAACTCGAAGGCCACGGCGGCCCGAACTTCCCCGACATTCGGGAGAACCCGAACCGCGGTGACATCATGCCTGAGCCCTGCATCTTTCTGGATAAAGACCTGCCGCTCTGTTCGGTCATCAGACCGCGCAACACCAATACCGGGGGAGCGGTTGCGGCCGCGACAGGCCTGGTAAATTCCGGTCTGTTCCTGGGCCAAAGCCAGGCCTTCTTCGACGCAGTCGTGCCGCTCGCTGAAGCAGCGGACGCCGCACTCCGAAGCTAGTCTTTCTCGGTTGATCGTTGTGTACGCCAGAGCAAAGTACTTGTTTGCAGAGAGCTGGCAAGCCGAAACAAGTAATCCCCGGTGATTGTCGGCCACCGCGTAACACACAAAACGGAGAATCCGTGACCGCAGTGATATTAGAAGATGCGCGACGCGTAATCAGCGCGGCGGAGAAGAAGGCCAGGGAAATTGGGCAGCCCATGAACATCGCAGTGGCTGACGAAGGCGGAAATATTGTAGCGCACGTTCGGATGGACAACGCATGGATTGGAAGCATTGACATCTCTATGAAGAAGGCTTACACATCGCGCGCATTTGACATTGAAACGAAGGAACTGGCAAAGCATTCTCAATCGGGCGGCGAGTTCTTCGGCATTCATATTTCAAACAACGGCAAAATCATGGTTTTTGCTGGCGGCATTCCGCTGAAGAGGGATGGCAAGGTAGTAGGGGCGATTGGCGTCAGCGGTGGTTCGGGCGAGCAGGATCATTCCGTCGCGGTGGCCGGCGCAGCCGCATTCTAACCCGTTGGGCCGAGCAGTAGACCTGCAAGAGGAGGACTAATCCATGTCGCATCATTATTCTGGCCCTGACTTCAGCTTTCCCCAAGGGGATGCGCGACTGGACTTCACCGATCTATATGCCTTTCCCAAACCGGGAGACACTGGCAAATCCATCCTGATTATGAACGTCCATCCGTCTGCCGGCGAAAACCCTCCAGGGCCTACTACGACTGAGCCGTTCGCATCCGATGCGCTGTACGAAATCAAGATTGATACAGATGGTGATGCGGTTGCCGATATCGCTTACCGCGTGCGGTTCTCAGCTTCCGAGGGCGGCGCACAAGCAGCGATTCTCCGCCGCGTTGATGGCCCAGGAAGCCGCCGGTACCGGCGACGGCGGACGGGTGATCGTGGATGGGGCGCCAGTTTCAATAGGACGCTGGGCAAGAGTTACCGAAGTAGGCGATATCCGCTTCTTTGCCGGCTGGCGCAGCGACCCATTCTTCTGCGACGTGGAAGGCGCGAAGAACAACTTGCAGTTCACGGGCGACGATTTCTTCGCTGACAAAGATGTGTGCAGCATCGTTCTTGAACTGCCTAACTCTGCTCTAGGCGCAAAAGAGGTTCGCCTGTGGGCGCGCACGCTTACGCAAGATGACGGTGGGGGATGGATCCAAGTGGAGCGCGGGGCGCGGCCTGCGCAGGCTGTCTTGATTGTCGAAGAAAGAGATGCCTATCTCAGAGGCGAACCGGCGGACGATGGGCGTTTTCTTGCTGGGTTCGCGCACGCTCTGGAGCACACAGGTGGATATACGCCGACTGACGCGAAGCGCGCGGCCGGTACATTGCTCCCGGATGTTCTGCCTTATGACCCTACGCGTCCGGCGTCTTTTCCTAATAATGGCCGGACACTCACCGACGATGGGTTCGACTTTTTCATGCGCGTTCTCACAAATGGAAGGGTCATGGGGGACAACGTCGGACCCCACAGCGATCTGTTACTCGAGTTCCCCTACGTGGGGCCACCTCACCAAGCCCGTGATGAAAGCGCCTCATAAGACCACCGCATCGCAAATTCAAATTGAAACCAAGTGTTATGGAGTCAACAAACATGAAGAATTACGCAGCAACAAAGACCACTGAAATACGTCTGGTCAAGCCGTCGCCCGAGTATTGGCGAGTCACGTTTGACCACCCGCCGCTCAACATCTTCGGTCCGGAGATGCTTCCGCAAGTGAACGAGATCATCACGGCAATCGAAACTGACGAGCAGGTAAAGGTGGTGGTCTTTGACAGTGCTGTTGAAGGTTTCTTTCTGATTCATTTGGATTTTCTTGCAAACCTTGACGATTTGGCACATCTCCCTCCTGGACCCACAGGCCTGCACCCATGGCCGGAGATGCTGGTACGCCTAAGTCGTGCATCTGTCGTGTCGATAGCGTCGATTCGTGGGCGGGCGACAGGTATGGGAAGCGAGCTTGCCCTTGCTTGCGACATGCGTTTTGCCAGTCGCGAAAAGGCCATCTTGTCGCAGTTTGAAGTCGGCGCCGGTCTGGTGCCAGGCGGTGGCCCCATGGCACGACTGTCGCGCCTCATGGGAAGAGGGCGCGCACTGGAAGTGATTCTAAGCGCGGACGACGTTCGCGGAGACTTGGCCGAGCTCTACGGCTATGTGAATCGATCGTTGCCAGATGCTGACCTCGACGCGTTTGTCGATGCGCTTGCAACTCGAATTGCCTCCTTCAACAAACAGACGATCATGGATACCAAGCGTCTGGTCAACGTTGCGAGTTTGCCACCTGATATCGAAATCGAATCCGGGTGGGATGCCTGCGTTGCTTCGATGGCACGACCAGCCGCGCAGAAACGGATCAAGGACTTAATTGACCGAGGCTTTTGCAAACCTGGTGACGCAGAAAATCACCTCGGAGATTTTGTGGGACAGCTTGAGCGCTGAACATCAATGACCCAGCAGCCTCAAGAACGCACCCCTTTCACTCAGTAAAGCGCAGTCCGCTGTGAAAGCAACAACAAGAAAAGGAGAATGGAAATGTCAAATATCACCGGCAAAGTTATAGTCATCACCGGAGCCAGCAGTGGTCTTGGTGAGAGTACTGGACGCCATCTAGCAAAGCTGGGTGCAACGCTCGTTCTGGGAGCGCGACGTAAGGATCGTCTCGACGCAATTGTTAAGAATATTCAGGCCGATGGCGGTAAGGCGCTTGCCGTGTCTGTCGATGTAACAAATCGCCCACAGGTTGAAGCTTTGGTGCAAAAGGCCATCGACACATACGGAAAGATCGATGTGCTGGTGAACAATGCTGGCATTATGCCGATCGCACCGCTCTCTCTTCTGAAGGTCGACGAGTGGGACCGCATGATTGACCTCAACATCAAGGGCGTGCTCTACGGGATAGCTGCCGCTCTGCCGCACATGAAGAAGCAGAAGAGCGGGCACATCATTAACACTGCTTCTGTCTTCGGTATCAAAGTGTTCGCGCCTGGCGGTACTGTTTATTGCGCCACCAAGGCCGCTGTCCGCACGTTGACCGAGGGCCTGCGTATGGAAGTCCATGGCGACGGGATCCGAACCACAATCATTTCTCCTGGTGCGGTCGACTCAGAGCTGAAGGAAAGTACTTCCGACGAAGCGTCTTCAAAGGCCGTCAATGAACTCTACGAGGCCTGGGGAATTCCTGCTGAATCCATCGCTCGCGCGATTGCCTACGCGATCGAACAGCCTGCCGATGTGGATATCAATGAAATCGTGGTACGACCGACTGCTCAGGATTTTTAATCTCGAACCGTATCGGCGATTCAAATGGCGGTTCGGGAAGAGTGCATCCGGTAGAACGGATCGCCGTTATTTGAATCAGACTGGCCACATGCGCTTAACAGGTCATCACAACGCTTTACCCGAGTAGAAGACGAAGCGGGGCAGTGAAAGGATCTTCACCGTATGTCGCGCAACATCGATTTCTCGGAGCTTTAACGATGCATTCAGCGGACTTGTCCTTGCAGTACAGTGAGAATGAACTGGTTGGCCAGAGCGACTTAGGACTCGTGGCCGCCGCACGAGCTGGATCGGATGCGGTATTTGCGGAGTTGCACCGCCGTTATGCCCACCGTCTCTACAGAACAATCGTTTCGATTACGAAGAATCATGAAGACGCTGAAGACGTGTTGCAGGAGACGATGATACGCGCGTATCTGGCACTGGACTCGTTCGAAGGCAGGTCGAAGTTGTATTCCTGGTTGACACGGATTGCGATTAACACTTCATTGATGGCTCTTCGCAAGCGCCGTGTTCGAAGCGAAGCTAGTTTCGAGTCTTTGTCGTTCAGTGAAGATGAAGCGCCGCAACTCCAGATCAAGGATCCGCGTCCAAACCCCGAGGAATCCTGCCTTCAAAGTGAAGCGAGTTTCCGCATGGCGCATGCCATGGCCGCACTGAAGCTTCCTCTTCGCACCGTCATGCAGATACAAATGAGCCAGGAATGCTCGATAAAGGAGATCGCACACTCGCTCGATGTCTCGATCGCGACTGTGAAGGCCAGACTCTTCCGTGCCCGTCGGCGGCTCGCTAAACGAATGCAGAGCGGAACGCGGATTCCTTCGCCTCGCACAGCTACAGCCGCACAAATGCACCAAAGATAAAGAGCGGAAACCGAGGGCAGGCATGCATGAAGTTGCGGCGGAGTTTGTGATGGCGATCTGGGCCATCAGATCTTGCAGCCACTCAATGACAGCGGTACTAGCGTATTCAATTCGATTAGCACATCACCGACGAAGTTCCGCGCGTACGACGCGAATGGGGTATCAATCGGAATTCCAGGAGTGGTCCAGTCTTTCGTTCTGTACCAAATCGTCAATGGCGCCGTGACGAACACGGTCAATGAAGCGGTGGATTCCGCCTTTCGGTGGGAGCCAACAGGACGTACTACTTCGTAATCACGCTAAACGATGGAATATCCATTCCCTTCAGCTACGGCTTAAAGTAGGAAGTTACCCAATTAGACACTCGATCTTCGTTTGCCCTTTTCTCATGACACACATTCAGCAACGGGCCGGATCTTCCCGATTCCGGGCGTTGCTTTTCCAAGGAATTGAGAAGTCCGGGCAGGATCACTTCTGACACACAGGATCGGACCGGGCGGGCATCTTGGTGCAGAATCGTCTGAGGAGTTCGAGTTTCCGCGTCTACAGTGACCGCGGTTCACATGCCAATCGCGTGTCTCATAAACGCGTTCGCGTTCAAGAATTCCGTTGGGGACTCCCACTTGGACGAAAAGTCGCCTGCTCGTCCACATGGTTTCCAAGCCGCGCTCAGTTTCGGAAGTCACTTCTCTCGGTAGATGGAATGAGAAGGTCGACCCCGATCGGAGCCAGCGTTAAGCTGGCGTAGATCAACGCACTCAAAGGTGCAATCCCGAAGGATGGAGGCCGACCCGTGAAGAAGCATAGCAATTCTGTGAAGAAGAGTGAATCCCCGATGAAGCGCAGGAGCGCGCGAGCTGAAGAGCGGCGGGATTCAAGCGAAGTGATGGCGGAGCTGGTTTCACAACTGCGGCAGCAGCTGGAAGTGAAGAGTGTTCCGGCTGCCGAATCAGCAGGAGACGAGGGCGATGCGGTGAGTCCGAACCTGGATCGTCTGACCGTGGGAGTGGATCTTGGCGATCAGTGGAGCAACTACTGCGTTTTGGGTTTAGGCGGCGAGACACTTCGCGAGGGCCAGTTTCGGACGAGGCGGCAAGAAGTTGGAGAGTTCTTTCAAGGTCTGGCGATTTCCCGTGTGGTTATCGAAGTCGGAACGCATTCGGCGTGGGTACGGGAAATGATCGCCGGACTTGGACATGAAGTGTTGGTTGCCAATGCGCGACGGATGGAAGGATCAAAGCGGCGCCGGCGCAAGAATGACCGGATTGATGCCGCCAAGTTGGCCAGGCTGGGGCGTGTGGATCCGAAGTTGTTGTATCCGATTCAACATCGCAGCACTGAGATTCGCGAGGACCTGCTTGTAATTCGAGTTCGCGATTCGCTGGTCGAGTCGCGAACAAAATTAATCAGCACCGTGCGCGGGATGGTAAAGACCATGGGAGCGAGGGTGCAGGGTTGTTCCAGCGTAAGCTTCTCCGCGAAAGCGGCAGACCAGATTCCCCCCGAAGTGCGAGAAACACTGCAGCCGTTATTGCGTCTGATCCAGACGTTGAGCGAGGAAATCAAGAGCTACGAGAAGCGTATCGAAAAGCTGGGCAGTGAGAAATACATGGACACGAAGTTATTGCGGCAGGTGAATGGAGTAGGGCCGGTTACCTCACTGGCTTATGTGTTGACACTGGAGACTCCGCAACGTTTTAAGAGGAGTCGCGATGTTGGTCCGTATCTGGGATTAGTGCCCCAGCAGGAGGATTCCGGGGACAGCCAGCCGCAGTTGAGCATCAGCAAGGCCGGCGACAGGATGTTGCGCAGACTGCTGGTGGGCAGCGCGCACTACATCCTGGGCCCGTTTGGGCCGGACACAGACTTACGACGATTCGGAATGAAACTCTGCCAGCGTGGCGGGAAGAACGCCAAGAAACGAGCAGCCGTCGCAGTGGCGCGGAAACTTGCCGTCTTACTGCATCGGCTTTGGTCGAGCGGCGAAGTCTATGAGCCGCTTGGCTACGGAATTCAAAAGATGATAACCGTACCGGCCGCTGCGTAAAGGGAAAACACAAATCTGTTTTGTTCGTTTCGAGACGATCTGCTTCTCGAGGGTTGATTGGCAATCACATCCACCGCCTTGTTCGGACGACTGCGACAAACCGCCCGATCCTTTAGAGATCGCCCGGTAGATGGCAGCGTCCCAACAACCCAGGTCCATCATCGTTGTGATGGACCTGGGCTTTAGATCGAACCCCAATATGCACCGGGCCCGCAGTGGCCCATCAGAGTGCGGATAGAAGCCTGGCAATGTGGGTGGCGTTAATACGCCTCGGAGACAATGGTTGAGGAACGAAATCAGATTATGTCCGTGGGACAACGACTCCCACTCCAATAAGGGACGAAGCTGAACTGAAATACGTTCAGCTTCGTCCCATGATGGAGTGTCAGAAGGTGTTGAACAGTGTCAAGGGTCAAGATAAACGTCCTGGCGGCCCTGAACCAGTTCACACTGCTTTGGGAAGACCGCATACAGATCGTGACCAGAGCGTAATCCTTGTTACCCTCATGCCCCGGATGGAAATCGATAAGGCTGGCGGGAACCGCCGTCAAGGCTCTCCGATGAACTCGCTCCGCTCGGCCTTGACGGCGGCCCCCACCAGCCAAAGAATTCCAACTATCCGGGGCATAAGGGTAACAAGCAAAACGAACTCGCCCCGACCACCGAGGCACACTCCTCCTGGCGGCCGCCCTTGATACTATTCATCACCTCTGCCGGAAGGGCTCTATGTTCAGACTAGAACGGCCGCCACGTCGGCCTTGACATTTGTGACCTTCTCATTGAAGGCGGTTTTAGGGCAACTTGCAAAAAAGCCGTTTTGAATTGGGTTTAATGAACGCTAAGTCCTGAAGGCGGCACTTGAGCTACGGGTCGCCTGTCCGGAAAAGCGACTCGCCCGGAATCTCGTCCTGGCGAAGGAGAGTCGGTCGCCTACGGCAAACTCATCTTATTTCCGCCCCAGGACCGTGAGAATGCCCATTCCCGGCCAAGCGTTAACCGTACTTGAGATCGGTGCTCTGTCCGACCTCGATAATGTAGCCGTCAGGATCGCGGATGTAGCAGCGTATCTCGCCGTACTTGGGGATCGGCTCCGTGATGAACTCCGCGCCCCGACTTTTCCATAGTTCATAGCAGGCTTGAATATCCGCAACGCGGAAATTCATAAAGCTGTTGATGTGATTCGGGTCGGGGACGCTGAGCGTTACCGTCGGCTTATCCGGAGTCGGGCCGCCCCCAACGTTCAGAATCATCCAGATATTCGCAAGCTGAAGGTACCCGGGTGCGTTGCCGTCACCCAGGCTCAGAATCTGCGCGCCGAAGACCTTTTCGTAGTAACGAGCCGATCTCTCGATGTCTGCGACGGTGAGAAACTGCGCGATGGTGATCCCCTCTTTAGGGGGCATCTCGTAGCTCTTCTGATCGATTTGTACTGTGCTCATGAAAGACTCCATTCCGATAAACGGTGCTCATCTTCCGATTCCTGTTGGTTCGTGCCTGCCTGCTGCCGATTAAAGCCTGACAAGGAAAACAATTGGACCAAGGTATCGCTTGCAACTCGCACGCAGAGCCTCACCTCAGAGTAGACCCCATAAATTCCTTCACTAAAGCAGCAATCTCATCGGCCGCCGTGTCGAGCGCAAAGTGCCCACCGTTGACGATGTGGACTTCGGCGTTCGGCACATCCTTGCGGTACACCGCTCGAGACTAGCACTAAGACTTTTCCTTTAGTTGCCATTGTCGTCCTCCTTTTTGAAATCGAATTATGTTCTCCTGAAGATGGAGTGGCTCTTCCTCCAGACGCGCAAGGAGCGCTACCGCGGTTGATGTGATATGCCCTGTGATCTTCGCCCTAAAGCCCGCCCTAGCCGTTCTATACCGAGGGCGGAATGCACTCATCTTGGCGGCAACTCGACGAGATTCGTCCGAACGCGGTCCCCTGCTTGTGCGCTCTTGAGCGTTGCCAGGAACTTCTTTGTAAAATCCTGCTGTAGATGGAAATCCTGCGCCGCCTGGGACTTGTAAACCTCGTAAAAAACAAACGTATTTGAATCGTCCTTTCGCGCGGTAACGTAAAAGGCTTCTACCCCTGGCTCCGCCCGAACCAGCGGAAGGTATTCGCGCAGCGCCTCAATGAGTTCCGAGCGCCGTTGGGGCTGAATCTTTGTTTCGATCAGCATGATCACCTTTTCGTCCGTCATAGATGCTTGTTCCTTTCCATTGTCATTAGGAAGCGTGTTCTCGGTTTGCTGCGCGCGGATCGCCTGCAACGCTCTGCGCTTGCGATGAACAACGCTGCAACCGTCGCGATTCGCCTTGCTCTCATTTGTAGGTCCCTTCGTTTATAGGTTCGAGTACGGATGGAGTGCCTGTCACCAACGCCCTCGCTTATCCGGAACAATATTTGAACAATATTGAATTGCCCTGCGGCTACCAGCGGCGAACGGGAGAGGCGCCATCCACGTGGAGTATCTCTCCGCTCACATGGCCTGCCTGTGCGAGGTATAGAACGGCCCCGACAATATCCTTGACCGTCGCCTTTTTCATAGCTGGCTCCAGATTCGAGTCGTTGGGATCATTCGCGTGCATCGGTGTATCCGTAACGCCGGGGGCTACTGCGTTAAAGCGAATGCCATCTTTTGCATACTCGACTGCGAGGTTCTGGGTTACTGCGTTCAAGCCACCCTTCGTCATCATCGAAATCGAGCTATTTTCGCCTCCAATGGGACGATCGGCAAGCGCCGCGGTGATGCTCACAACACACCCCGATTTCTGTCTCACCATCTCTCTGACAGTGCGCTGAGTGAAGTAGAAGAATCCGAGCAGATTCGTGGAGACAAGGGCGTCGAAGTCCTCGCGAGTGAACTCGGTGAAAGGCCTTGTTAGGAAGATTCCGGCGTTATTCACCAGAACATCGATGGTTCCGAAGTTGTTGATTGCAGCTTCGACCGCATCTTCGGCGGTTTGCTGCTGGCTGATATCGCCATCGAGCAGAACTAGGTTCTCTGAGATCGCCAAGTCTCGCTTTGAGTGACGAGAGGTTGCGACGACGTTATAGCCCTCTTTAGAAACCCTGGACTAAACCTGCGCCAATTCCACGCGATGCTCCGGTGATGATTGCTGTATGTTTGCCCGGCATATAACCCTTTCATTTAGGGTGTGGACCAGCACAACATTGCGTCGCCGCCACTCGCAGAGCTGCTCATCGCTTCTGGTAGGGGTGAAAGATGTAGTCCTTCGCCTTCACAGCCGTATGGCACGCGTTGCCGCAGTCTGAGAGGTTTTTGGGATCAGGTGTGAACTTGTCTGACGCAGCATCGTAGTTGAACACCGCATATCCCCAACCGCCGCCGTTATTCGGAAATGTCTTGCTGTCCTTTTCCATGACGAAAACCTGGGCAAGGTGGTCTGGAACGTCCACCACAAAAGGGGCCTCCGTGCTCTTCTTCGGCTTCCACTGGATCTTCACGATCCTAGAGCCCTCCGGGAAGGGCTGGCCGTTGGCGGGAACGCGGGCCTGGTAGCCTTGATCATGGTCGGACTGCCGACGATTACCTTCAGCACCTCGTCGGTCCGGGCGGAAGAGACGACTGACCAGTCCTCGCATCCGCTGAAGTCGGAGAACGCGATTCCGCTTGGCGATTTCAGCGAGTACTTGTCCTGCGCGTAAACGACCGCGGCAACGAGGAGGGCGAACACTGCCACGAAGGTCGCGACACTCGCAATGCCGGCAAGACGCGTTATGGAATTGCCCGTCTTTATCTTCTGTTCTGGTTGGTCTTGCGCGACAGCTTTCGTCACAGGTTCAGGCATGTGTCCCCTCCTTGACCAAGAAAGCTTTCCGGGCCCGATCAGCCTGTGTCTCGAGGGATTGCGATTAAGGGCGCGCGCCACGCGTGAGGAGAGTCAAACTGCTGGACAATGGTATCACTTCTCTCCAGAAGGCGGGCCGGGCTCATCGGGAAGATGTATTTCCGACGCTCGATCTGGGTGCACCCGGCCTGTCGCAATTGGAGACCGGGGTTACCACGGACCTATGCGAACAGGCCGGGAGCTACACAACCGCCAACTCGATAAACCACCCTAGACGGGCTTCTCGCTAGTGATGCATTTGGATTAATGCAAAATCTCCAACTCACTCACCGACAATGTAATGCGAGCCACTTGGCTTCGCGTCAACTTGAACGGTAGATGGAATGAGAAGGCGATCTCACGTAGAGCGTTAAGCTGGCGTAGTCAACGCATCAAAGGTGCAATCCCGAAGGATGGAGGCCGACCCGTGAAGAAGCATAGCAATTCTGTGAAGAAGAGTGAATCCCCGATGAAGCGCAGGAGCGCGCGAGCTGAAGAGCGGCGGGATTCAAGCGAAGTGATGGCGGAGCTGGTTCCACAACTGCGGCAGCAGCTGGAAGTGAAGAGTGTTCCGGCTGCCGAATCAGCAGGAGACGAGGGCGATGCGGTGAGTCCGAACCTGGATCGTCTGACCGTGGGAGTGGATCTTGGCGATCAGTGGAGCAACTACTGCGTTTTGGGTTTAGGCGGCGAGACACTTCGCGAGGGCCAGTTTCGGACGAGGCGGCAAGAAGTTGGAGAGTTCTTTCAAGGTCTGGCGATTTCCCGTGTGGTTATCGAAGTCGGAACGCATTCGGCGTGGGTACGGGAAATGATCGCCGGACTTGGACATGAAGTGTTGGTTGCCAATGCGCGACGGATGGAAGGATCAAAGCGGCGCCGGCGCAAGAATGACCGGATTGATGCCGCCAAGTTGGCCAGGCTGGGGCGTGTGGATCCGAAGTTGTTGTATCCGATTCAACATCGCAGCACTGAGATTCGCGAGGACCTGCTTGTAATTCGAGTTCGCGATTCGCTGGTCGAGTCGCGAACAAAATTAATCAGCACCGTGCGCGGGATGGTAAAGACCATGGGAGCGAGGGTGCAGGGTTGTTCCAGCGTAAGCTTCTCCGCGAAAGCGGCAGACCAGATTCCCCCCGAAGTGCGAGAAACACTGCAGCCGTTATTGCGTCTGATCCAGACGTTGAGCGAGGAAATCAAGAGCTACGAGAAGCGTATCGAAAAGCTGGGCAGTGAGAAATACATGGACACGAAGTTATTGCGGCAGGTGAATGGAGTAGGGCCGGTTACCTCACTGGCTTATGTGTTGACACTGGAGACTCCGCAACGTTTTAAGAGGAGTCGCGATGTTGGTCCGTATCTGGGATTAGTGCCCCAGCAGGAGGATTCCGGGGACAGCCAGCCGCAGTTGAGCATCAGCAAGGCCGGCGACAGGATGTTGCGCAGACTGCTGGTGGGCAGCGCGCACTACATCCTGGGCCCGTTTGGGCCGGACACAGACTTACGACGATTCGGAATGAAACTCTGCCAGCGTGGCGGGAAGAACGCCAAGAAACGAGCAGCCGTCGCAGTGGCGCGGAAACTTGCCGTCTTACTGCATCGGCTTTGGTCGAGCGGCGAAGTCTATGAGCCGCTTGGCTACGGAATTCAAAAGATGATAACCGTACCGGCCGCTGCGTAAAGGGAAAACACAAATCTGTTTTGTTCGTTTCGAGACGATCTGCTTCTCGAGGGTTGATTGGCAATCACATCCACCGCCTTGTTCGGACGACTGCGACAAACCGCCCGATCCTTTAGAGATCGCCCGGTAGATGGCAGCGTCCCAACAACCCAGGTCCATCATCGTTGTGATGGACCTGGGCTTTAGATCGAACCCCAATATGCACCGGGCCCGCAGTGGCCCATCAGAGTGCGGATAGAAGCCTGGCAATGTGGGTGGCGTTAATACGCCTCGGAGACAATGGTTGAGGAACGAAATCAGATTATGTCCGTGGGACAACGACTCCCACTCCAATAAGGGACGAAGCTGAACTGAAATACGTTCAGCTTCGTCCCATGATGGAGTGTCAGAAGGTGTTGAACAGTGTCAAGGGTCAAGATAAACGTCCTGGCGGCCCTGAACCAGTTCACACTGCTTTGGGAAGACCGCATACAGATCGTGACCAGAGCGTAATCCTTGTTACCCTCATGCCCCGGATGGAAATCGATAAGGCTGGCGGAACCGCCGTCAAGGCTCTCCGATGAACTCGCTCCGCTCGGCCTTGACGGCGGCCCCCACCAGCCAAAGAATTCCAACTATCCGGGGCATAAGGGTAACAAGCAAAACGAACTCGCCCCGACCACCGAGGCACACTCCTCCTGGCGGCCGCCCTTGATACTATTCATCACCTCTGCCGGAAGGGCTCTATGTTCAGACTAGAACGGCCGCCACGTCGGCCTTGACATTTGTGACCTTCTCATAGAAGGCGGTTTTTCGGCCAAGTGGACAAAGCGCGTCTTTAAACAATTGCCCGCTTGAATAGAGTCTTGATATTTACTCCCGGTACCATCCACGCTTCCAATGACCGAAGTCCTATTTTGTCTTTTGTGTTTTTGCGGCAGTGTCTTTGGCGCGTACGACCAGGAGTGCAAAGCGTGGATCGGCGTGCAGCGATTTGAGATCGGTATCGGATTCCAGGTGCTGTGCTCTGCGCGGAGTCATGCCATGATCAACACTCTCATCCAGGAACCTGAAGGCTTGTTCGCGCTTGCCCATTTGAGCCTCAAGGCAAGCCATGTTGTATACGGATTTGACTGTGCGTGGGTTGTCCGGCCCGTAGAGGCGACGCTCGGTTTCGAGGGTTTCACTTAGTAGTTTTTCGGCTTCATCATAATGACCCTCGTGCGCCAGAATGTTGCTCAGGCCGGCTCTTGCCTGCAATGTATCGGGCGCTTCGAGGCCCTGAACGCTTCCCGGACTTCGAGCAGTTCATGCTGCAGCTTCTCGGCTTCCTGGTAGCGCTCTTCCGCACTTATCGTTGCAGCCAAGTCGGAAAGCGTAGCCAAGGTGTCAGGGTGTTCGGGGCCGATAACCCGGCGCTGAACCTCGAGTATTTTCCGAAGCTGCGTCTCGCAATCCGCGTAACGGCCCTGGCGTCCAAGCAAAGGAGCCAGGTTGCTCATCGAATCCAAAGTATCGGGGTGCTCCGGACCGAGGATCCGCCGCCGACTCTCGATCGTCTCGCGTTCCAGGTTTTCCGCATCGACATACCGGTCTTCTCTTTCCAGGTCAAGGGCCAGGTTGTTCATCGTATCCAGCGTGACCTGGTGGTC
>CAVTUP010000010.1:0-44773 GCA_963737915.1 uncultured Acidobacteriaceae bacterium
TGAGGAGCGAGAAGTTGGTCACAGCGATGACCCCCTCAATACCGGGCGTCTTGAGCAGCGCATCGCTGATCTTCTGTTGAGCTGCGTCTGTGCGTTGCGCCGAAGCGCCATCGGGAAGCTGCAATGCAAGGAACATATACCCCTGGTCTTCCGTTGGTATGAACCCGCCGGGTAAGCTGCTTCCCAGATACACTGCCACCACTGCGAGCACGATAAGTCCGAGCATGGCGAACGCGGACTTGTGGATGAGGACGCGAGATGTGCTAACAAAAGCTTCCGTGTTGCGGCGAAAGAATTTGTTGAAAAGACCAAATCCTTTACCGAGCCAGCCTTTTTTTAGTCCCTCCTCTCGAGGTTTCAAAAGAAGCGAGGCAAGCGCCGGAGACAATGTGAGCGCATTAAATGCCGATATCAGGACGGAAATCGCAATCGTGACGGCAAATTGTTGATACATGCGGCCGGTGATTCCGGGAATTGCCGCAGTTGGTATAAACACGGCTGCCAGAATAAGTGCGATCGCAACAACCGGGCCGCCGACCTCTTCCATTGCCTTTTCGGTCGCCGACTTGGGATCCATTCCCTCTTCGATATGATGCTCGACAGCCTCAACAACAATGATGGCATCGTCAACCACCAGGCCGATCGCGAGCACAAGACCAAACAATGACAACGTATTAATCGAAAAGCCGAGCGCCGGAAAAATAATAAAAGTGCCGATCAGCGAAACAGGAACTGCCAGCAGAGGAATAAGTGTGGCGCGCCAGCCTTGCAAAAACATGAAGACGACAAGCACCACGAGGCCGAGTGCTTCTAAAAACGTGAACAATATCTCGCGGATACCAGCGGTGACGGCCTTCGTTGTATCCAGCGGAACACTGTAAGAGATGCTCGGCGGAAACGTCGCGGAAAGCTCCTTCATGCGCTGATTGACCGCGGCCGCAGTTTGGATCGCGTTCGAGCCGGGGAGCTGATAGATGGCCATGACGCCCGACGGCGCCTGGTTGTAACGCCCGGAGATGCCGTACGCCTGGTCGCCGAGCTCGATGCGAGCAACATCGCTCAGGTGCAGGATTGAGCCATCGGGATTCGCGCGAAGAATGATATTCCCAAACTCTTCAGGCTTAACCAGGCGTCCCTGCGTGCGCACCGTGTAGGTAAACTGCTGCCCCTTGGGAATCGGCTCACCACCGATCTGGCCCGCGGGATTGACATTGTTCTGCGTCTGGATCGCAGAGATAACTTCAGTTGCCGTCACGCCAAGCTTGGCCAGTTTGTCAGGCTGAACCCATACACGCAGCGCATACTGGCCACCAAAAACCTGAACCCGCGAGACGCCTTTAACGCGAGCTAGCTGGTCCTGAAGATTAATGATGGCGTAGTTGGTAAGAAAGTCCTGGCTTAACTTGCCGCCCGGTGAGTTGATCGCGACCAGCATGAGCGGAGAAGTCAGCGCTTTCTGCACCGTGAGACCAGCAGCTTCCACCTGCGCGGGAAGTTGGGACTGCGCCTGGTCGACGCGCAACTGCGCGAGCACCTGGTCAATATTCGGATCGGTCTTGACATCGAAATCCACAAAAAGCTGAACCACGCCGTTGTTGGCGCTGACGGAGTTCATGTAGATCATGTTGTCGACGCCATTCATCTGTTGCTCGAGCGGCGTTGAGACCGCCTGGCTCACAGTTTTGGCGTCTGCACCCGGATACGTCGCCGTGACAAGAATCTCAGGTGGAACGATGTTGGGATACTGTGACACTGGCAGAGTCAGCATCGACACAATGCCGATCACGACGGTAATAACGGCGATAACAATCGCAACGATGGGCCTGCGTATGAAAAATTTCGACATGAATTACCTCACCAGCGACGGATTCGCGTGCGAGGTCGAGACTGCCTGAAACTCCGTCGGTTGCGGACTGACCGATGCGCCTTCGCGTAGCTTCTGAAGATTGTCGACGATGACAAATGAGCCGCTGCGAAGACCGCTCTCGACAACCCAGCTATCGCCGTACTGCGGGCCGAGGGTCACGTCGTTCAAATGAACAGTATTGTTGGCCTCAACCGTATACACCTGCTGTTGACCCTGGAGTTCCGTGACCGCTAATTGCGGAACGAGAACAACATTGCGCAGAACCTGTGTCTCAGCCTTGATCCTCCCAAACTGGCCCGGGCGGAGTATATTGCCGGGATTCGGAAAGGACGCAGCGATGCGAATTGCTCCCGTTTGAGCATTCAACTGTCGGTCAACAAATGCCACATGACCTTCGTGCGGATAGACTTCGCCATCCGAAAGCGTGAGCGTCAGAGGAATCCTCGAAGCCCCGTGAAGCAGGTCGCCGCCTGTACCCGCTCTCTTCGTCAACGCAAGATACTCGCTGTCGCTGATCGAAAAATAGACCTTGATTGGATCGAGTTGAGAAACCGAAGTCAGAATTGATTGCGTGCTGACGAGATTCCCAACCTGCGTTGTTGCCTGACCCGCGACACCAGTGACCAACGATCGAACCTTGGTGAATCCAAGATTGAGATTCGCCGTCGACACGGCTGCTTCTGCAGTTTTGACCGTCGCCTCAGCCTGGGCCCTCTGCTGGATTTCGTTATCGAGTTGACTCCTGGCGATCGCGCGGGCTTCCGCGAGTGGCGTGTCGCGGTTGACATTGATTTGTGCGAGAGCCAGTTGCGCTTGCGCCTGACCCAATTGTCCCTGTGCCTGTTGTAGCGCCGCCTCAAACGGTCGAGGGTCAATCTCAAATAACACCTGCCCCTTTTCAACCTGCGAGCCTTCTCGATAGTTTTGGCGAATCAGGTATCCGCTAGCCTGAGGCTGGATCTGAGCGTTGACGAAGCCATCGAGCGTGCCTACCCACTCCCCCGTCAATGCCACATCACTCCGCTTGGCTTTGATGACCGTCACCTTCATTGCAGGTTGAGGACCAGCAGAAGAAGCACCTACGTTCTTGCCGCATCCTGTCAACAGCCCAGCCCCACACGTCACTACTCCGAGAAAGATAAAGAGGATTGCAGTTTTTAGGAATGTTTGAGCCCGTTGCTTATGCCACACCGCCATTCACAATCTCCAGTCAAGCGTTAAGTACTCTGCGTTGGATAGTTCGCGCCGCCGAAGCAAGTCGGCATGTCCAGCTTTGATGAGCCATACAGGATGACGGATTCATAAAGTCCCCGCCATTGAAAGTTCCAAAAGCCGTAGGCCGCCTCCATGTAGCCACTTGATACCGCGCACATCGGTATAAAATTCCGAGACACATCAGCGCGAGACCGTTCCACATTTGCAGAATCCGCCACGCAATAAAATCAGAAATATTTTGAATCCTGTCGGTTTAGTGAGCCTTCACAGCACAGCGAACGCGTCGCAATTTACTCTTCGGGTCATGTCTTTCGCAGTACCAAGCGTGCGAACCGTCGAAAAATGCCATCTGCGTCGAAGAATTATGCTTTATCGTTTGAATGATGCAAATGAGGTCTCAAATCAAGTCCGTCATATGCAGCCTGCTGTTGTGGATATTTGTTCTCTTCCACATGCGCAGTTCATCCCCAGGTCAGCAGCAGGCCAACGCAGCACACGTTCTTCCATGTCTCACTCGACAATCCAACATCTGGGACTGTCTCTGGGCGTTTGTTGCTTTTCATCGCCCCGCCCACTGCCAATTCCACCTCCGTAGACGTAGACATGATGTCGCCTGCAAGCGTGTATGTCGCCGCCAAAGAAGTACCCCATCTCGAGCCCGGCGAATCGATCGATATAGACGCCGACGATCTTGTCTTCCCCTCCGCATTCTCTACGGCGCCCGCCGGAGAATATCGCGTCCAGGCAGTGCTCGATATTCACCATAGTTACAACTACAACGGCCGCGCTCCCGGTGATCTGCTGAGCGCTCCCATCTCCATCCACGCTCCATTGACGCTCGCTCCTACGCTGGCGCTCTCGCAAGTAGTTCCAGAACCGCCTGACGCGCTTGCGGACCGACCAGACGTAACTGCCGCCCTGAAACCGTTAGATCTGGTCAGCCCATCTCTAACCCGATACTGGGGGCGTCAGATACACATGCGTGGGTGGGTCTTGCTGCCGCCGGATTACGATGCCCATCCTGGGCGCCGGTACCCGACCGTCTACTTCACGCACGGTTTTGGTGGCACGCTGCAAGGCATTCGAGCCCGATATGCGCCCGTCTTCTACGACAAGATGAAGCAAGGCAAAGATGCCTGGGATGATTTGGGTCCTGTTGGATGAAAGTAGCCCGACGGGAACCCACGAGTTCGCCGATTCAGTCAACAATGGCCCATGGGGTCATGCTTTGACCACAGAACTCATTCCCGCCGTTGAGAAGAAATACCGCATGGATGCGCGACCATCGGGCCGTTTTCTGCAAGGACACTCTTCTGGAGGTTGGTCGACCCTGTGGCTGCAAACGCACTATCCGAAAATCTTCGGCGGCACTTGGTCAACGTCGCCAGATCCGAGCGACTTTCACTTTTTCAGTACAGTCGATCTCTATGTGCCACACGCAAACATGTATCGCGAACCCGATGGTAAGCCAGCCCCGATCGTTCGCGCCAACGGCCAGCCTCGTGCCACCATGCAACAGCTCGCGCAACTCGAAAATGTGATGGGAGAATACGGTGGCCAGCTCGCGATCTTTTGAATGGGTCTTCTCTCCACGCGCTGCCAATGGCCGGCCCGAAAAGCTGTTTAGCCGCGCTACCGGCGATATCGATTCACAAGTGGCGGCGTATTGGCGAAGCCACTACGACATCGTCGAGTATCTCAATAGCAATTGGAAGTCGGTCGGCCACGACCTCCGAGGCAAGATTCACCTGCTCGTTGGTACAGATGACACCTTCTACCTGGATGGAGCGGCGCATAGCCTGGAATCAACACTGACTCGGCTTGGCGGCGACCCGCATTTCACATTCTTGCCTGGTCGTTCCCATTTCGATGTTTATGTCATTGGAGATGATCGCTGGGCCCTCTTTGACCAGATCGCGAAAGAGATGTACCAGGTTGCCCGACCTGAAAAGCGCAAACGTTGACTTGACGAAATCCGTCGCAGATTTCTGCTTCTAGCCTCTGCCGTCGTCTCGGCAACTCGAGCATAAGTGAGAGGCTCTTCGCGCGTACGCTGATCTTCATCGTCATCCTCGGGGCAGTGAATTGCGAACGCGCCCCGCATGATGATCGGCGTCAGAAGGGTCGTGAGCAAAACGACTGTTACCATGACGGCGATCTCCGGCTCTTTGAAGATGCCGGTACAACTGGTCTCAACTCCGACTCTTTACGAAGAGCGGACGCCGCAGCCTTCACGATTCTGCCGTCATCACGCCGTCAGGTGCTGGCTAACCCAATGCGATGCTCTGCAACGTATCGCCTTCGAGACGAAAGCGGAATCCAAGAATCTTTGCGCGCACAGTGAGCGAATGAACACCACGCGCTGTGTTGTCGTTGCGTTGCGTCGAACCCTTGATGATCAACTCGTGTGTGTGTGTTGTGGACTCGCGAAAGGCGCGCAATTCTGCTGTATCTGCCTGCGGCAATGTGCTGAACAGTAGTGAGCGCACATCAATCGCATCCTTCAGGGCCTGGTGCGCAATGTAACGGTCTCGAGCGGTCGATTCCGCCCCCGAAGGGTTTGGCAATCGAGCAAGCCAGTCGCACTCTACTGACCCACCGATAATCTGAAATCGCAGCAGCCGCAGCGGTGCATGGGTAAGGTCGCCGAAACGCATCTGGACGCCAAGATCGCCAAGAAAGTGGCTGACGTCGCAGAGTTGCTTCGCGAGCCTGGGAATCCCCCTCGATCTCGACTCTTCCATGTAGGGATCGAAGGGAACTCCGGCAGGCACGAATGACATATACATCTCCTGTGAATGAAGATTGGAGCCTAGATCGCCACCAGTCCTCGTTCACGACTGCGAATCCGGATTGTATCGTCAAGTTTGTATAAGAAGATCTTGCCGTCGCCGATCTTGCCGGTATAAGCGGCGGTCATGATCGTGTCAATAGCCTTCTCCACCGCTTCATCTTGAAGCACAAGCTCCAATTTGATCTTCGGCAGCAAGTCCACTGCATACTCACGACCTCTGAAGACCTCGGTGTGACCTTTTTGACGACCATGCCCTCGAACTTCTGACACCGTCATTCCTTCCACTCCGAGTTCGATAAGAGCCGCTTTGACCGACTCGAATTTATTCGGCCGTATGATCGCTTCGATCTTTGTCATATCATCCTCGATTACTTGGCTACGAATCAGTGGCTTGTGACAGGCTTCGATTGCGCCTCGCTGGGAACCCGCAGCACGCCCGGAACAACCTGGTCCTTTGGCATGCCACCTGGTGCCGCCAACGAAGAGATAACATACTCGGGATAAGCCGATATGCCATGCTCGTGAAGGTCGATACCATAGAGTTCGCCTTCTTCCGAAACGCGAAGCGTTCCAGTAAGGTTCACGAGATACATCAGAACCATTGCCACTGAGAAAGTGGACACGGTAACGATGGCGCTCCCGATAAACTGGGCTTTGAGCAATGTGAATCCGCCGTGATAAAAGAGACCATTGAGCGCGGCAGAATTGTCCGGTCCGGTGGGCCCCGTCGCACCATACTTACCGCACGCAAACAGGCCCAGCGACAGCGTTCCCCAAATTCCGCATAAGCCATGCACCGGCACTGCGCCGATTGGGTCGTCGATCCTTAGCCACTCCAGCGCCTCGACGCCAAGGCAGACGAGAACGCCCGCAATGCCGCCTAGAATAATTGCGCCGGTTGGGCTCACCCAATAGCATGGGCATGTGATCGCCACCAGCCCAGCAAGAAAGCCATTGACCGTAAATCCTACGTCCCACTTCTTGCTTCCGAAGTAGGCATAAATCATGGCCGTCAGGCCGGCTGCGCAGGCCGCGAGCGTGGTATTCGCGGAGACTCGGCCGATGCCGGCAAAATCCATCGCCGACAGCGTCGACCCGGATTGAAGCCGTACCAGCCAAACCACAGAATCAGGCCGCCGGTGGCTGCGATGGTCAGATCGTGCGGCAACATCGGCGCGCCGCCATCCCGCTTGAACTTCCGTCCTAAACGTGGGCCCAGAACGATCGCTCCAGCGAGTGCAATGAACCCGCCAATGGTGTGCACAACCGTCGATCCCGCGAAGTCATGAAAACCCGTTCCCAGCGTGGGCATGAAATTCCCCGCCGTGCCCATGGTCGCCAGAAATCCATCCGGACCCCAGGCCCAATGCCCGATGATCGGGTAGATGAAGCCGGAGACGCCGAGTGAGTACAGCAGATCGCCCACGAAGCCTGTACGGCCAATCATGGCTCCCGATGTGATCGTTGAGCACGTATCCGCAAAAGCAAACTGGAAGATCCAGACCGCGAGAAACGCGACGCCGGTGGATTCATACGTCTCCGGCGCATCCTGCAGGAAGAACCAGTGGTATCCGATGAACCCGTTGCCATGGCTGAACATGAATGCGAAGCCGATAGCATAGAAAAGCAGGCCGCACAGGCACGTATCAACAATGCACTCCATCAGCACATTGACCGTCTCGCGCGAACGGCAGAATCCCGCCTCGAGCATCGTGAAACCGACCTGCATGCCGAACACCAGGAACGCTGCGATCAACGTCCATGCAGTGTTCACGGGGTTGACAATGTCAGCGGCCTTCACCGTGCTATCAGCGGCATAAACCTTGGCAAACAAAAGTCCGGTGACTCCAGCCATGATTAAGAGGGTTATCGCGACCCCCAGCACCTTGCCTGCGAGTAGCGTTGCGCCGTAGCGTCTCCACTCCGCGTCCTTCAAGCGTGATGCCAGGCGGGAAAGTTTCTGTGCGAAGGATTGTGATTCCCTCCGCTGCACAATGGACTTCATCGTGTAGTTCCTCCATTCAGAATTTGTCACCGAACAATTGCAGCCAGGTCTGAAAACGTTGGAATTGCAAAGTTGAAGCGCAAGATCGAACTCCGAGCCCAAGATTTTGATTGCTCTCTCAAAGTCCTACGAGGAACACAATGACAGATGCGTTAAGACTCAACATGCACCGAATCAGTACTCATTTCCCTTCGCGAGGTAGACCTCGACTGTGCAGCTTCGTGAAGCTGGAAAATGCACAACATTGACCCCGTTTGCAGCAAACAGACGTGCGAACTTTTTTAAATTAGAGCGCGCAGCCGATAAAGATGAAATGAGGAAAGCAATACGAGACAAATTTGTGCACGTTGATTTCGCGCTCGCGAGATCCGTTGGGGGTATATGGCGATAGTTGGAGTCAGTGACAGCAGAAAACCTTATACAGCCGAGGTGGGAAAGCCGATGCAAATGGCCACGGCAAATATCTAAGTCCTTTGAATGGCGCTAGGAGTGAGGAGTGGATTCTCCTTTCCTGCACAAATTTGAAAGGAGTCCTCTGGGACGGGTATGCACAATCTTTGGTGCACGTCACTCTCGGCACTTAGCGTCCTTAATGTCGGAGGTTCTCAACCCAACGGAGACGCAGCACAATCCTGCAAATCAGCTAGACATTACCATAACGGGGACAAAGCAGCCTCCCCGATAATCGGCCCCAATTCCGATACGAGCGTGTCCCATTTTGCTATTTGCCTGCTTCCTTTCTTAAATAGCTGATTAGGTCCTTGCGTTCTTGCGGCCTTCCAACATGAAAGTCCATGTTGCTGCCCCGAACGACTTCATCAGGGTCGGTGAGCCATTTCTCGAGTGTGGTTCCATCCCATACGACATGCGCAGTCTTGAGGGCCGAAGAGTATCCAAAGTTCCCCACACTGCCTGACGCGCGTCCGTAGACTCCGTGCAGCGATGGACCCTCGCGGTTTTGAGTCAAAGAGTGGCACCCTATGCAGCGCCTCTCAAAAAGATCCTTCCCACGCACTGGATCACCTTCCCCAGTTGCTTGCATCGCAATGCTTGTCCCGGGAGTCTGCAATCCCCGCGCCCACTGCACGAAGGTGTTCATGTCCGCGTCCGTGATCCGCGCACTCCGGTGAATGATTCGATATTGCAGCAGCGGCATATCGCGCTCTCTCGTGAGTTCCACAATCTTGGCCGCCTCAATCTGCTGTCGATCAGGCCCATAGCTGTTCCATCGAGAAAGGTTTAATACCCTCCGTCCTTCGTTAATGTCGCGTTCCATCAGCCAGGAAACTGGCGCAAAGTGTCCATAGATGGGAGCGCGCGTCTGCGCCGAGTGACAGTCTGCACACTTCGCGATAAGTATCGACTGCACCGCTGGCGGCACATTCGAGTTGCGCATGATCGGATCCTCAGCGCCCTTCGCGTCAAAGAGGCCAGCATCTCCGAAGGGATGAACCCTGGCTAGAAGCAGGGAAGCCAGGGACGCAACCGCGCAGCACACCATCACAGTCCTGAGCCGTTTCACGCTTCCTCCAGCGAAGAATCTACGATGGCCAGATGCGTGCGCCTGCCGATGTATTTGACCTCGGTAATTCCCAGAACGCTCTTCAGCTTGTTGGCCGGAACAACCATCGGCCCCGCGTTTGGCGCTTTGCCCGGACCAGGCTGGGGAAATGCAGTGGAGGTCGCAGTGTGAAACGACACATTGCCCTCGACCTTTTGCACGATCTGGTGGATGTGCCCATTCAATACCGTCACGGATCCGAAACGCTTCAAGTATGAAAGCGCCTCCGCTCCGTCGCTAGTACCCCACCCCCATTCCGGATACACCATCCAGAGCGGAATATGAGCAAAGATCACAATCGGCGTCGATGAGGAAAGCCCACCGAGATCCGCCTTGAGCCAGCTCAATTGCTCGGGGCCCAGCCTCCCCATTGCGTCAATCTGTAGAACGTTGTTTAGGCCAATAAAATGTACGCCCTTGTGTGAGAAGCTGTACCATCCCCGTCCCATGGTGCCTTTGCCGAACCGCTCTAGATACGCCGCGCCATCGTCACTCGCAGTGTCATGCTCTCCAGGAACGAAGAATTTCTCTCCGGCCTTTGTCCCCTTGATGAGTTGTTGCACCGTGTCGAACTCCATCGTCTTCGACGAGTGCGTAATATCGCCTGTGTGCAACAGAAGGTCTGGCGCATTCGGGAGCCGGTTGATCTTGTCCAAAGCCAGTTTGAAAGTCCCAGTCACATCTTGGTTAGCCGCCTTGTTGAAGCCGATATGGCTGTCGCTGATTTGCACGAAGCTCAAGCTCGCGTTGTTTTGAGCATGTGTCTCCTGCGCTGCAAAAGCTCCCGTAGCTGCAAAAAGCCTGGATGTAGGCACTCCTCCCGCCACCGTCCATAGCAGGCCAGTGCCTGCCCACGCCATACAACTTAGAAAGTTGCGGCGATCGATCCCATCGCTGTCAACCGAATTGTTCTCTCCGGTAGATTGTGGTTCCTTGATCGTGCTGTTTACCTCAACCTGCTCCCGTCCGTGTGCATCTTGATCCATGTTCTTCATAAAATCCCTCCACAGATGCAAACTGCGTGGGGCGGAATTTATTCCGCAAAGTTGAGAATAAATTTGGGAGTGGTCAGTTCTCATCCTCAGTAAGAGGAGCTATAGTTCCAACTGAATGACGCTCTTGCCTTGGAAGCGTGCAGCGCGCGAGAAGCACGGGACGCCCTCTGCCTTTGAGGGTTTGGCGTTACCTCTGCTTCCATCGCTCTACAACCTCGCCTCCTGGCTATGCCGCAACAACAGCGACGCAGAAGACTTGGTACAGGAGACATTTCTAAAGGCGCTTCGCGGATTCTCTACATTCGAAGCTGGTACTAACTTCAAAGCTTGGATCTTCCGAATTCTCCGAAATACCTATCTCACCTCGCGGACTGGACTTGCTGCAATGCGCACTGTCTCACTCGAAGATGAGTTGAACGGTCCCAATGACGGAGGTTTACCATTGCATCCCGAAAGCATCATCGACCGCGAGACACCCGAACTGAATCTAATTGCGCTGAGTGACCGGGCTGCTCTACAGTCCGCCATGCAAGAGTTGCCCGCTCAATTGCTCGAGGTGATTCTCCTTTGTGACCTCGAAGAAATGAAATACAAAGATATCTCTCGGATTTTGGATATTCCCATCGGCACCGTCATGTCGCGGATCGCGCGCGCCCGCGCGGCTCTCCGCAACAGTCTTCAAAATTCGAAGGGTTCCTCCAGGGAGGCACGCGCATGACCAGTCACCTTTCTCCTGATCTACTCAACTCCCTCGCGGACGGAGAGCTCTCTTCCACCGAGCTTGCCGGTGCAAATGAACACCTCTCGAAATGTCCAGCTTGCACGTCGAGCGCTCTATTCCAAAGCCTGCTTAAATCAGCGACAGCGAAAGCGTCGCTTCGCTACACGCCAACCTCCGATTTTCAAGATAGAATCGCAAATCTCTCAAAGCAGCAGCCCCTCCCTGCAGAACGACTCTCGCCGTTCCATGCCTGCAAGACTGAGCGCAGGTTTCGCTGGTTGGGCGATTGCCTGCTCATTGCTCCTTGTTTTGGGAGCCGCTTTTTTCCTTGAGCGGCGCAACGCTATCGCCTCATCGCAATTCGCTGAACTCGTCACAGAGATCTGCGATCAGCACGTGGCAGTCCTCGCGTCCGGCGCAGCTCCCCAGGTCCTTTCCTCTGACAGGCACACTGTGAAGCCCTGGTTTCAGGGCAAGCTTCCTTTCAGCTTCAATCTCCCTGAGAATCTGCCGAACGACACGAAACTCGAGGGAGCCAACCTGACCTACCTGCACGGCCGCCCCGCCGCTTTGCTCCTCTATGGCATCGGCAAACACCGCGCTTCTGTCTTTGTCCGCCAGCGTGGGAATGACGAAATCTTGTCCGATAGTGTTTTTGCGCAGCGCTCCGGCTTTCATGTGGACACCCTCACGACTAAGGACCTCGACCTGATTGCAGTCAGCGATGTCGATCAAACTCGGCTCAACGAATTGGTGAATTCGATAAAACAGGCTCAAGTAAGCAACACAACTCCCTAATTATGGTTTCAATGCCGACATTTTCACTCACTCAATCTGCACTGCCATCGAGATCGTCATGCTCCCAAGCCACGCTTGACAGTGGTTCAACAGGGATGCAATCTTAGTGCGTGCACAATCGATTGTGCAAAGAGTTTGGCGATGGAACTTGCTGTCAGCATCCAAGCTTCTGTTGGCATCTTCGCAGCGCCAATGAATCGTCTTACTCGACACCAGTCATGACCAATCCGATTCGAACTCTGGTCCCGCGAGCTATCGGCTCTGCCGTTATCGGAATCTCCCTGCTTTCGATCAACGCAAAATCGCAGAATGCCTCGCCCTTTGCGTCGGTCGCGCACCCGCAAGCACCCGCCGCGCCATCCAATCGCCAGCTTGCAGTTCCTGTCATCGAAAGCAAAGTCAATGATCTGCTCAAGCAAATGACGCTCGAAGAAAAACTGGGCCAGTTAGTTCAATACGGAGACTCGGGCTACCGTGGCGCAACCGATACTGCGGAGGCCGCTGCCCCAGGCAAGAATCCGACTCCCCAAACGAAAGTCGACGCAATGCAGTTGGCTACATCCGGACGTCTCGGCTCCATGCTGAACACGGTTGGTGCGCAACGCACGAACGCTTTTCAACACGCTAGCCGTAGAGAAAAGCCGCCTCCACATTCCCCTGCTCTTCGGGGCCGATATTATTCACGGTTATCGCACGATTTATCCCATTCCACTGGGACTGGCCGCCACATTCGATCCTGAATTGGTGACATCGCTCGCGCACATGTCCGCTCAGGAGTCCGTGACCGCGGGTGTCCGTTGGTTCTACTCGCCCATGGTCGATATTTCTCGCGACCCGCGCTGGGGCCGCACTCAAGAAGGTGCGGGAGAAGATGCCTTCCTCGGCGCAGCCATGGCGAGAGCTTACATCGATGGCTATCAGGGCCACGATTTGTCTCGCCCCGATAGCGTGGCTGCAAGCGTAAAGCATTTTGCAGCCTATGGCGCCGCTGAAGCAGGCAGAGAATACAACACAACCGATATGTCGCAGAGCCGATTGCGACAGGTCTATCTGCCACCCTACAAAGCCGCCGTCGAAGCGGGTGCCGCAACCATCATGAGTGCATTCAACGCCCTCAATGGCGTGCCGGCCTCGGCGAATTCTTTCCTGCTCCAGGATATTCTCCGCGACGAATGGGGTTTCAATGGCTTTGTCGTTAGCGATTACACCGCTGTGATGGAGTTGCGCAATCACGGCATAGCGCTGGATGCAGCCACCGCCGCGCGCAAGGCGCTTCTCGCCGGCGTGGACGTAGACATGATGTCTCACTACTACGACGCGCAACTGCCCGCGCTTATCCAATCAGGCCAGGTGCCTCTCGCTGTGGTCGATGAGGCCGTCCGCAGAGTGCTTCGTGTAAAGTTTGCACTCGGCCTCTTTGAACATCCCTACGCAGAAAGCAAAGAAGTGACCGCAGCAGTACCGGAGCACCGGCCGTTAGTACGAAAGGCCGCGGCAGAGTCCTTGGTCCTTCTGCAAAATAGATCCGTAACCGGGTCATCAACGCTCCTGCCCTTTTCGAACAAACCCCAGAAGATCGCGCTGATTGGCCCACTCGCCGACAATACTCAGGAGATGATCGGTTCCTGGGGAAGCAATGAGCGCGCGCCCGATGTGGTCACTGCGAAAGATGCCCTTGAAGCTAGAGCTAGGCAGAACGGCGGTTCCCTCATATACGTGAAGGGCACGGAAATTTCCGGCAACACCGAAGACGGCTTCTCTGCCGCAGTAGAAGCCGCTAAACAATCCGACATCGTCGTACTGGCTTTGGGTGAATCGAGTGAGATGAGTGGCGAAGCCGGATCGCGCGCCAGTCTCGATCTCCCCGGCAATCAGGAGAAGCTTCTGGAATCAGTCGCATCAACCGGAAAGCCAATCGTCCTGATCATTTTCTCCGGACGTCCCTTGGTTTTGAACTGGGCCGCGCAACATCTCCCCGCCATAATCGAGGCGTGGTTCCCCGGAACAGAAGCAGGCTCTGCAATCGCGGACATACTCTACGGCGACATTTCACCCAGCGGTAAACTCCCCATGAGCTTTCCGCGCTCTGTAGGCCAGGAGCCGCTCTACTACAATCGCTTCCCAACTGGCCGGCCAACGTTCGAAGCAGATCTCAATCGTCCTCCGGGCTCCGATTCTCGATTCATCTCGCGTTACATCGATGTTCCAAACGATGCGCTCTTCCCATTTGGATTCGGCCTGAGCTATACGACCTTCGCGTACTCCAATGTAGCCCTCTCACAATCAACGATCCCGCTCAGCAAAGCGAATCAACGCGACGCGCAAAAACTCATCACTGCAACCGCAACCGTTAAGAACAAAGGCAGCCGTGCAGCTACCGAGGTTGTTCAGTGCTACGTCCGCAATCTCGGCTCCAGTCTCGAACAGCCGGAGCGTAGCCTGCAAGGTTTCGCGAGAGTGTCGCTAAATCCCGGCGAATCGAAACAAGTCTCCTTCGACCTTGGCTTCTCAGAGCTATCGTTCTACGACAATGCCGGCAAAGCCTTGATTGAACCGACCCGCTACACTGTATGGATTGGCGGCAGTTCCCTGGCCACCGAGCACGCAGAGTTCGCCATCGATTCGCACTGAGCTGCCACACAATATCCATGCCGAGCGCACCCCACCGCAGAATCTACAATCGTCGGCGCCTGCTTTCTGCACTCGCTGGCAACTCTGCCTACGGCTTCGACGAACCATCCAACTTGTCCGTCATTTCAATCTGCGATCCCGGCTCCGCGCTTTCACCTGATTTCGCTTCGCCTGTTTCTTCGGCGGCATCCTGATTCAGGCGTGCAAAATCAGCGCGCGCGCGAGCTGCGTCTTGGGCGCGCCCCACATGCGCATACGCCACACCAAGCGACCAGTAGACCTTTGAATCCGTTGGAAAAGCCTTCTGCGCAATTTCCAGTTGCGGAATTGCGGCCTGATAATCTCCGCTATCCAGCAGTAGAAGCCCGAGCACGTAATGCGCAAACGGCTTGTCCGGTGCAAGGTGGACAGCTTCTTCTGCATACGGAAGTCCGGCTGCAGAATTCACTTTGTATTCGGCAGCCGCAATCTGAAGCCGTGCGAGAACGCTGTCCGGATCCGCTTTGATCTCCTGTTGAAACTCCTCGATTGCACCCGCTCTTTCGCGCGCGTCCAGTAGAAATCTCCCATACGCATAGTGCACGTATCTGTGCTGCGGGTAATTCTTGATTACAAATGCATATTCCGGGCGCGCTGCTTCGTAGTTTTTCTGTCCCGAAAGACAAGCGCCTCGCCCTAGATGCTCGACGACCCCTGCGTCTTCACTGCCAGCCGCTGGAGGCTTCTTGTCAGGCATGCGCAGCACCACCAAACCGAGGGCCTGCTGGACTTCATCGCCCTTTATTCCGCTCAGGCACAGCGATGAGAGTGCCTTCTGCGCGGCCTCGAAGCGGCTCGCGCGCTGCAGCAATAAGCCTTCGTGGTACAGAACAACTTGCCGCAGTTGGGCATCTTCGATTACACCCAGGCTCTTGCTCGCCTCTATGTCCCGCAGAGCTTCGACCTCTTGTCCTAGTTCAAATTCGCAAAGCCCCAGCATGGCACGAGCCGTGCCTTGCCGCGAATCCAGCGCGACCACTTTCCTGAACGCATTCGCCGCATCCACATAATTGTCAGCGTCGTAGTAGATCGTGCCAAGCGACCACCATCCCTCTGTCCACGCCGGCTGTAACGCCAGAGCCTGCCGATACAGTGGAACGGCTTTGTCCAACTGCTGGGCATCGCGCGCCGCGTTTGCTTCCACAATGAGCGATTGACCTTCGTTCGTCCTCGCCACTGAACTGCGCGATGAAGCGACCTGCGCCTGCGTGAATGGCACTCCACACGCAATGCCTGCAATCGCGCCATACAGAAGCCGGGCTCGTATGAAATTCGCAAACTGCATTCGCCGTCCGCTCGTTACATCCCCCTACGTAATAGAAACACCGCCAGCGATGCGCCCTACCTCTGGCGCATCACTGGCGGCGAATCACTGAAAACTTCCATCCGTGCCCAGTGCCGAACTCAGACAAGACAGATATTCATCGACTTAAAACTTGAAATGAGCTTCCAACTCCACAGTCCGCGAACCAAGCACCGTGTTGGCCCTGCCAAAATGAGAGTCTGTGATGGTGCTATCGACAGTCGACAGGTTGACCTGGTTGAACAGGTTATACGCATTGCCACGCACTTCAAACCGCGCATGTTCCCCAAGCACCTTCATGGCCGGCAAGCCGAAAGCCTTCGTCACTGTAAAGTCCGTGTCGAAATAGCGCGGCCCAACGAACGAGTTTCGGTTGATCCCCGGAACCGTGGGCAGTGCTGCTGGCGTCGGCGCAGTGCCGTCCGTTGGCCAGGGAGTACCCGCCGGTTGTGCCGGAATGTCAAAGTAAGTCGTTCCCGGATCCGGGAAATACCCACGGGCTTGCTTGAACGTGTCGATACTCTGGTCCATCTTCACGCCGCCGTGGAATGCGGTCGGACGATAGTTGCAGGCGCCGCTCGATGACGTAACCGCGCAGGCATCGTTGTAGGTTGGGTTGAACGGGAAGCCGGAATGCAAATTCATAATTCCGCTGAATGTCCACCCGCCAATGATCTTCTCCTGCCAGCTGTTGCCATGGAAAAACGTCGGAGACCACAGGCCCCACAGTTTGAACATGTTTCTCGAATCAAAGTCCGACGGTCCCCAGTTGAAACCTGGCAGGAATTGGTAGTCCTGATAGGTAAACGGCCCCGAACCATCATCCAACGACTTCGCCCAACGGTACTGCGCGTCGATCTGGAAACCGTGCTCAAACTGATGCTGCATCTCCGCCATCAAAGAATTGAAGCTGGAGTTGCCGCTATCTTCATACCAGTCGATGAAGTTCAGTTTGGGATTGTAGGCCATGCTCCCCGAAATCACCTGCGTCGCCAGCTTGTTGTTGAGGTTCGTCTGCAGCGGCAAGTGGCGACCCAGGCTTCCTGAATAGCCGAGTGTCGCTACCCAGCGATGGCCCATATCGTATTGACCTTGCAGCGAGAATCGATAAAATGTCGCGGTCGGAAGATCGGTTGGCAGTCCCGTCACATTCAATTGCACATTTGCTAACGGCAAATTATCCGGACCGAAGTCCGTAATCAGATTTGGATTCGGGGGCAGCGCACCGAATTGATAGATGTCGCTGGCAGTTCCGTAAACAATCTGAGAGCCCTCGAGCGTGCCGTTCGACGCAAGAAACGGCGGGTTGTTACGCGTATTGGTGGTGATGCCCATCTCAAGGGCGTTGTAGCCTATTCCGAATCCGCCTCGAACCACCAGTCGGTTGTTGCTCGACTCCGGGCTCCAGGCAAATCCGATTTGTGGACCAAAGTTCCACTTCGGAGCATTGACCTGGTGACCGCCAAGCACAAAGTTGATTCCGGTAAACGTGTTGTTCCCAGAACCCAACCGAAGATTGGAAAGGTTGCCCGACTTCTCCGTCATACCGCCAAAGTATTCGTAGCGCAGTCCAAGATTGATCGTCAGGTTCGACCGAATTTTCCAGTCGTCCTGCGCAAACCCCGCCCACAGCTGTTCACGCGTATCTTTGCGGAAGGCAGAAGGAACACCGGTCTGAGGATCGACAGTTGCATTCTCGGTTTGTGGAGCATCGTTCAAAAAATCCCACATGTTGTTGAAATAGTAGGTGGGTTGCGCGTCCCATGTAGGCTCGTCCAGGTATGCCAGTCGTGTGGCCTGCGCTCCAAACCTCAGGTTATGTGCTCCCGTCACCTTGGTCACAGTATCCTTCGCATTAAATGTCCACTGATCGAAAACGCTCCCGACATTCGGACCAAACTGTTGCATGTCTTGTCCAATGCTCGAAAAAGTTGGCGAGGAGTTGTTTGAAAAGATCTTGCCCACTGGCAGGCCGTATGGTGTTTGAGGGTTCGCCGTGATCTCATTCCATTTCCATCCCGCCATATCCACGCGAGCCTGGTTCAGCATGTTGCTTGAAAACGTGTGATCCCACAACGCGCCGGTGGAATAGTTTGTCGCGTTGTGATGGAAAAAGTTCGATTCGCGCGCTGGGCCGTTGAAATTGCTCTGAGACACCGGCACATAGTACAAGTTGGCCGCGATCAGATCGCTCCCGGTAAGCTGAAAGTCCACACGCCCATTGAACTGCTGATTGGTCTGATCGGTGGGATTTACCGTCGAGACAAACATGATGTCGGGCGAGCCGTCCAGGTTCGCGACGCTGCCCGAGCCATCGCCGCCGAGGCCCGGAGTGTACACACTGCCGTTTGGGCTCTTAAACGAAGGATCCTGCACTCCCAGGCCAATCCTTAACGGACTTCCAATATCGAGCCCCTGGTCCTGAATCCAGTTGCAGTTCACTCCCTGCACAAGTCCGATATCGGCGCACGCGTGGTTATCGGATGGCCCTTCCAAGATTTTGCTGTACACGGCTCCCGCACCCTTCAGCGTCAGGTATTGATTGGCGATACTGCCGGTAGAGGACATCTGATCGAACGCCGGTGTTTCGTACCACCCGCCTCCGGTTGCTGTTGAATTGTTGCGAATCGTCTCGTAGGCGAAAAATCCGAACAGCCTGTTATGCCAAATAGGTCCGCCCAGGCTCCCGCCAATCTGGTTGAAGCGCGACGTATTGCGCTGCGGATTGTTGTTGGGATCATACTTTTGATAGGCGTTCAGCCCGGGCCGGTCAATCTTGATAAAAGCAGACCCGTGAAAGTCGTTAGTGCCATTCTGTGAGGTCACTTGAATCTGCGCGCCACTGGCACGGCCATACTCGGCGTCATAGTTGTTGCTTACGACCTTGACTTCCTTTACCGAGTCCTCGTTGGGCGTGATCACGGCGGCAGATCCCCAGGTCACACTCGTTATCCCGACACCGTCCAGGGAAATGTTGTTGGTATCGTTGCGCCCACCATTGCTCACCACCTGCGGCCTGTTCTCTGTCGCGAACACACCCGCCGTTGAACCCGACCCGCCGGGCCCCTGGTTGGTGGGCAGCGGATTCGTGCCGCCACCGCTCCCTTGCGAAGCGTCTCCAAACATGCCTGGAGAAAGCTGCACAAGCTGATAAACATCTCGCCCGAACGACGGCAGCTTCGCAATCTCGTTCTGACTGATGGTCGAAGCAATCGCACCAGTTTGCGTATCGATCAGGGGTTGAGTCTCTGCGTTCACTGAAACAGTCTCCGAGGCTCCGCCCACGTCCAGCGCAACATTCAACGCGTTCGATTGCTCTGCAACAATCTTGACGTTGTCGATAACCTTCTTCTTGAATCCGTCGTGCGTCGCCTCGATACGATAAGTACTCGGCGCGAGCGATCCGAAGACGAACGTGCCGGTACCGTTGCTCTGCGTTGTGAGAGTTCGGCTGGTTTCCTGGTCAGTCAAAGTGAGCGCAGCGCCGGGAATCACTCCTCCCTGCGCGTCCGTCACTGTTCCTTGCAGACTCGCGCCATATTGCGCGTGTGCCGGGTAAATATAGAGAGCAAGTAGCACGATCGCCACTTGCCACTGAGCGGCTTGGACATACACGGACTTGCGGTCCAACACCGTCCGTGAAGAGATGTTTGGGGGGATTGGGGGCATCGCTGACTCCTTAAAAAAAACGGTTGCGGGCTTGCGGCCAATTTCGTGATTTCACTGGTCTTTTAGCGGGGGAGGCGCCTGCAATTTTGTTCGTGCACAATCGATTGTGCAACGGCGTATTCGTACCACCGCTGCTCTTTGATTGTCAATATGATGCGTGCTGTTCTCGCCGGGCAACTTGCCAACAACAATTTTCCTGGCCGACCCTTCATGGCATCCAAACCGTGTTGGGAAACCACGATTCTTCTGACGTCGGAGCCTCAGGAAGATCAGCAACAAATGTGACGAAATCGCTCTCCAGCGCGATGAATTTGGCGGAGTGGTATTTCGAGGTGTGGAATGAACCGAACATCGACTTCTGGGCCGGCGAGCCTAAGCAGGCTACCTACTTCGAGTTGTATGACCACGCCGCGCGAACCTTGAATCCGTCAACCCTCGATTGCGCGTCGGTGGCCCTTCAACCGCCGCCGCTCATTGGATTCCGGAGTTCCTTCGCCACGTAAGCCAGCAGCACGTGCCGATCGATTTCGTCTCCACACATGGATACGCGGCCGGAACAACGCAACTTGCGCGACGGAAAGTTGCTCCTGCCACTGCCCGTGAACTGCCTCGCGATAATCGAGATTCACCCGTGATGGCATTACTCCGTTCGCAATGCTGTCAACGGATCGACACTTGCCGCGCGTCTTGCGGGCACTGCGCTCGCCACGAGAGCCACCGCCGTGACTCCCGACACCGCAATCAAGTAACTCGCCGTATCAAGCGGCGCCACGCCATACAACGAGGATGTCAGTGCGCGACCCACCAGCATCGCCAGCGGAATCCCCATCACCACCCCGGCCGCGGTCAGCACCAGGCTGCCTTTCAGGATCATCCACACGACTTGCCCGCGCCGCGCCCCCATGGCCATGCGCAAACCGATCTCCGCGGTACGCATGTTCACGCGATACGATAGCGTGCCATACAGTCCGGTTGCGACGAGCACGATTGCCAGAATGCCGAAGAACCCCGCCAGCCGCGCAACCAGCACCTGCCGGGAGATGGTCGTATCGAATTGCGCGCGTTGCGTCATTGGACGTATGAGCGGCAGGTTCGGGTCCAGTTGCTGTACCACCTTTTGCGCCGACGGCAGAATCGCGAGCGGATCTCCGTGCACTCGCATCTCAACATGCATCGCGCCAGCCATCGGAATCTGCGCATACATGTACCATGCCATCGGAATCGGCTCTTCATCGATACTGCGATATTTGTGATCCTTTACCACGCCGACGATTGTCATCGTATAACGCCTGTCATCGCTTCCGATGGTGTGGCCGAGCGGGTTCTCATTAGGCAGAAAGCGTTGTGCAAACTGTTCGTTGATGATGCCGACATGCGGCGAAGATGCAGTATCGGAGTCGGAGAAATCGCGGCCCGCAAGCAAAGGCACGCCCAGGGTGCGGAAAAAATCCGGCCCCACAACGTTGCTGCGGACCGTTCTTGAGGCGCCGTTGGCCACATCAGGCAACCTGCCATCCACCATCATGTCGCTGTTGTCAGACCACCACGATCCGATCCGTTCCTCCATCACCGTCACCGACTCCACACCCGGCAAGACGCGCAGCTTGTTCATCAGATTCACATAAAAAGCCTTGCCCTCAGGAATCGACGGAATATTCGGTTTCACTCCAAAGACGACGAGGCCATCGATCTGCATTCCCAGGGGAGTATTTTCCAAATTGCGAAGCGTGCCAAGAAGCAGACCTGCGCCAACCAGCAACACCACGCACAGCGCAATCTGCAGCGCCACAATAGCTCGAGCTGTGCGCGATTTGCCCGCATCCGCATTCGATGCCGCTGCCGAGGTCTTCAGTGCTAGTTCCGCTCTGCCGGCAAGTGCCACGCGCATCGGCGCAAGCCCAAACAGCAACCCCGCAATCACCAGCACACTCAACGTGAACAGCATTACCGCCTTGTCTGGTGCAAGGCTTGACTCTATCTGTGCCCAGTTCCCGAGAAGCCTCGCAGCTATCAATGCGAAGCCCCATGCGAATGCGCCACCGGCAGTCACCAGCATCAGACTCTCCGTCAGCAGTTGCCGCAGCAGCTCGCCGCGCCCCGCGCCCAGTGCCTGCCTCACAGAGAACTCGCGTTGCCGCGTTGCATTCCGCGCCATCAACAACATCACCACATTCGCCAGGGCGATCAGCAGCACGAGTCCCACCATCGCCATCAGGATGCGAAGCGGGTTTCCGTACTCCTCCTCATACCCGGGAAAGTTCTTCGCATCGGCAAAGCTAAGAACTGGAGCCTTCTCTCCCGCTGCCGGAGACCCCAGCCCGATGAACGCTGCGCTCTGAAAAGTGGATTGCAGTTGTGCGATCGCCTGCGCTCGCGTTACGCCCGGAGCTAGTCGTCCGATCAATCGAAGGCACCACCATGTGGAATTCGTGATGTAGGTCTTGCCGTCGTCCAGCGGATTACCCCACGCATTCAATTCCGCGCGGCTCTGCAACGGAATCCAGAAATCGGTTGACCCGCTTCCTTCGACCCCTTCAAAGCCCTGCGCGGCCACTCCGACAATCGTAGTGGCCACGCCATTCACAAAGAGCGTTTTCCCCAACACGTCCGGGGCGCGCGCAAACCGTCGCGTCCAGTAGTTGTAGCTAATCACCGAAATGGGCGCATGGTTTGTCTCGTCCTGTTCAGTGAACCCGCGACCAAGTGGCAGATTGACGCCCAGGCCGGAGAAGAAGGTCCCGCTGACCATGTCGCCTTCAGCTTCCTCCGGTTGTGCCCCATAGCGGACCGCCACCTTGCTGACCGACAGCGGCACATAGGCCATCACCGGCGAGAGTCCGTGGCTTTGATCCCGAAGAGCTTCGTATACGGAATAGGGAAACGTCTCGTGCGAATCGATCGTGCCAGTCCGGCGAGGCGGGTTTGACGTCCTCAAATACACCAGGCGATCTGGATCGGTTACCGGCAGAGACTTGAGCAGCACCGCATTCACTACGCTGAAGACCGCCGTGTTAGCGCCAACACCAAGCGCCACCGTCAGCACCGCCGCCGCTGTAAACCCCGGGCTTTGCCTCAGAGATCGCAATCCGAATCGCACATCGCGCAACAGCCTCTCCACCCACACCCATCGACCGCGAATGTAGAACCGCTCCTGCGCCGCGCCGACATTTCCAAACTCGCGACGCGCCTTCCAACGCGCCTCATCCTCGCTCAGGCCCTCGTCCTTCAGATCGTCCGCTTCCAGGTCAAGGTGCGATTGAATCTCAGCCGCAAAGTCCTCTGCGCTGCGTTTACGCCTGAATATGCTCATGCCTCTTCACCCTGCGGACCGTTGCCCGAATCCAGAATCAAGCTCATCGCTCGGGTCAGTCGACGCCACTCCCCCGTCTTCTCCATCAATTGCTCGCGACCCTTTGGAGTCAACGCGTAGAACCGCGCTTTGCGGTTGTTTTCGCTCACGCCCCATTTCGCGCGAATCCACTTCCTGTCTTCCAGCCTCTGCAAAGCAACATACAGCGAGCCATGATCCACAAAAAACACATCTTCGGACTCGCGCTGAATTGACCGCGCTATCCCCTGCCCGTGAACCGGCCCCAGCACAAGGCTTTTCAGAATCAGCAGGTCCAGTGTTCCTTGCAGCAGTGCAATTCGATCGTCGTTGTTCTCTTGGGTAGCCATTCGACCCAAGTATCCTCTCGCTCGGGTAGAATGTCAACCCGACACTTCGATCTACCTTTCGCTTTTCCGGAGCGAGATCTCCCCTATCGGGTGTATTTTCAATGGATGACATCCAATCGGTTTTTGAAATCTCTCTGCGCTATTGCCCTCGTCGGTTCTGCCGCTTGCCTCATCCAATCCGCCCACGCCCAAGCAACTTCCACGCCCGCCCCAAAGCCTGAGGAAACTGAGGTCTGGGAGCCCGTTCCTGCGGTCGTAACTCCTGGCGCAACATGCACAGCGCCTCCCTCCGACGCGATCGTGCTCTTCGACGGCAAAAACCTCGACGAGTGGGTCTCGATCCGCGACAAGTCCCCGGCCCAATGGATTCTTTCCGGCGACGCAATGACAGTAAACAAGTCCGGCGGCGGCATCGAAACCAAGCGGAGCTTCAAAAACTATCAGCTCCATATCGAGTGGAAGATTCCCGAGAACATCACCGGCAGTGGCCAGGCTCGCGGCAATAGCGGCGTTTTTCTCGCCTCGACTGGTCCCGGCGACGACGGATACGAGTTGCAGGTCCTCGATAACTACAACAACAAAACCTACGTAAACGGCCAGGCCGGAAGCATCTACAAGGAGGCCATTCCACTGGCAAACGCAAATCGGAAACCCGGAGAATGGCAGACCTACGACGTCGCCTGGACCGCGCCCACATTCAACTCCGACGGTTCGCTGAAGACGCCGGCCTATGTCACGGTCTTTTTCAACGGCATCCTCGTCCAAAACCACTTCCAGTTGACAGGCCAGACGCTCTACATCGGAAAGCCCTTTTACAAGGCATACACCGCCGCTCCGATCAAGCTCCAGGCACACGGCGACAAGAGCGAACCCATCAGCTTTCGAAACATCTGGGTCAGAGAACTGAAATAGCGTTGTTCTCGCCCGCCGAATCTAGCTCTGTCTCTTCCACTGCGGAAAGGCAGTAATGCGAAGCTTCGCTGCCGCGTAAGGAATGAGCGTGATTGTTTCTTCAGGCTCAGTGCTCGCCACTGGGCTTTGCGGCAGCGGATTCGCAGCACCGTCCTCCGCACGCCACTCCGTCACCTTGCGCGCCTTCACGTTCATTTTGATTGGAGCATGCTGCCTCGTAAACGGAGCTTCCGTCACCTTGCCTTCAATCACTTCGATGCTCTTGGTCGCCGCACTTGTATCGATGTCTAACGCGTAGTTCCAGCCGCTAGTCGGAAACACCTGCCAGTCGGCAGTCATGCCGCGATCGCGCAGTTTAACCCAGCTCTCGCCCACGCCGTACGAGAAAACCAGCGGCCCCCGTTCGATCGCAATCGAATCCTTAAATCCTCGGGAAACACGCAGCTCCATCGGAAATGTAATCTCAACCCGATCGCCGGCCTTCCATGTGCGTTCAATCTGCGCGAACGAACCCGCCGCAGGTGCGGGAGCCGCGACATTGTTCACCTTGATCGTCGTCCCAGTCGCCCAAGCCGGTATTCGCAGCTTCAGATTGAAATTCACCGGCGATTCCGGATTCAGACTGATTCGCACCAATCCTTGAAACGGATAATCCGTCTCTTCAATCACGTGAATCGGAATCCCACGCAATACTGCGCGCACCTCGCACGGAGCGTACGCTGCAGCAACAAGACCGTCCTGTCCCGCATGATCCTGCGCTCCCGACAGCATAAACAAGCTGCTGACGAACTTGGGCCACCCCTGGTGAAAGTTCGCCGTGCAGCAGCCAAAGTTCGGCTCGAGTCCATACAGATTCGACTCGGGCCCATCCGTAGTCCACGGCTTGTGATGAAGACTGCACTCGATCTGATTAGGCTCCTGGTTATATTGATGCGCCCACATATCGTCGTTAAATGTCCCCGGGCAGCGCATTGAATGCTAAGCTTCTCGAGTCTGTCCCCGAGTGAGGGATCGCCGACAACGCGAGCGACTGCTCCAGCGAAAACATGTATTCGACAACAGTGCAAAGTTCCGAACCCTGCGAAGGATCCAAACCCGCCAGGTGCTCGTCACACGAGAACATGCCGTTCGGCAGGCCGTGATATTTATCCAGTTCCGAGATCATCTTCAACACAGCGGATCTGTCCACCTCAGCCCCGGACACCTGCGACCACACCGGCCCCGTCTTGATTGCCTGGCCATTGTTCACGCCGTGTGTTGCGAGTGCCAGGTCCTTGAGCCCTTCGCCTTTTTCAAGCTTGATGTACTCCGCGGTGATGCGTTGCGTGTATTGGAAGTTCGCGTACTGCGCCATCCAATCGTACCCTTGCTTCCTCAGCAGTTGCGCCAGGTCGAGCAAATACGGTGAGCCTGTGCGGTTGTAAAGCCAGATCACACTCAGCAACTCGTCCTGCCAGCGAAACTTTCCCCAATCCCGCAAAGGTCGCTGCGGTAGCTCCCCAAGCTGATAGCGAAAATATCTGTCCATCACTGGAATCACTCGCGGGTCGCCAGTGAACTCCTGGTACTGCGTCAAAACTTTAAGCATCACAAATCGCGGCCACCAGTCGTCATTCGATGCGGGCCCTATCATGCCGTTAGCGGCCTGGTGTTCCAGAGTCCAGTCGATGTACCTCTGCGCTTTTGCTTTGAGTCGCGCGTCATCCAGCAAATATGCGAGCGGCACAAGACCATCGAGAAAATACGGCCCGCGCTCCCACGATTCCCCTTTCCCTCCCAGCCAGCCGCTGTTGGGACCGACGTCCGCCCACGTTTCATCCAGGTGTCCGCTCAACCCGTTCGCCTGAATCAGAAGCTGGTTCTTAAGCCAGCCCGCGGGGCGAACAGAACCCAGCGGAAGAAAGGAAAATGTCGAGGAAGCCAAGGGCGCGCGATTCTTCACGACGGATGCCTTGTCCGAATGCGTCTGCGCAGAAGCAAGAACCGGCCTGACGAAATAGGAAAGGACACTGCCAATCGGAAATGTCGATGCCAGGCCAAAAAGTCCTGACCGGCTCAGAAAATGGCGCCGAGTAAAACTGGATATCGATGGAACGCGCACGTTCAACTCCTGACTCGCGTTGCCGAAAGCTGGATCAGCTATCACTCGGCCGCAAGTAATGGCTTGAACGATTGTAGTCAGCCCGCATCCTCCGACCAAGGCCGTCATCGAAGGAATCGGTTCCACTACCACGCCCGACCGCGCTCATCATCCTCTTATTGTCGGATCAAGTCAGTATTTCCCACCCGCAGAACGACGGCTCGACTTAATCTGATCCCCCATAATGTCGCTTGGTAATCAAAGAACCAACACCGCGGTGCTACCCTTACCAGAGCCTTCGTTGGAGACTCTGCATGTCGCTCAAAAAGCCCACTCGCCGCGAGTTTCTCCTCGCCTCATCCACAGCCGCGCTCGCCGCCGCAGCACCGGCCACGTCCCCTGCGAGCCTCCCTGCACCCGATGCTCCCAATTCCTCGCACCAGGATGCGGTCCCATTCTCATCCTCAGAGCTCACGCAGGCAGGACCGCAGCGCACCTTCAACGGCGACAGGGCAACCCAGGTTGCAATGCCCGTCGGCGGCCTCGGCGCGGGCTGCATTTGCGTCAATGGATACGGCGGCCTTCAGGACTTCTCCATTCACACCCGTCCCGAAACCACTGCACTGCCCACCGGCTTCAGCGCTAACTCTCCCGAGGCTGGTTTCGCCATTCTGCATATCAAGGGCGCGACGCCCGTCACGAAGCTCGTCGAAGGTCCCTTCCCCGCATTCAAAATCTTTGACCAGGGACTTCAGGGCCAGGGCCTCCGGCGCGGAGGCTTCGAAGGCTTCCCAAGATTCGAGAAATGCAATTTCCGCGGCGAGTTTCCCTTTGCCGAAGTCCGATTCGCCGATCAGTCCATTCCACTCGACGTCTCCCTCATCGGATGGAACCCCTTCATCCCTCTTGACGACAAAAACTCCGGGATCCCCTGCGCCATACTTGAATACACCCTGCACAACACTTCTTCTCACGCAGTCGATTATCAGTTCTCCTACCATCTCTCTCACCTCGCGCCGGGCTGCAAGCCCGACCAGTCTGCAAGCCTAAATTCCGTAATCCCAGGCAAGGGTGCATTCCTGTCAAATTCTGAAGAGCCCAACTCCGAATCCTTCGGCAGCGCCACCTTGACCGTTATCGGAGACAAGCCCCTCATCAAAGCCATGTGGCTGCGCAGCCCCGGCTGGGAGTTCGATTCTCTCTCCGCCCTGTGGCGTGAAGTCTCGACCGGCAACTTCATTCCTAACGAGGGCTCCAACTCCGTCGACAACTCCGGCCGCAACGGCGCATCAATCCTGCTCGAAGGACATCTCGCCCCCGGCGACGCTCGCACCTATCCAATTCTGATCACGTGGCATTTTCCCAACTGCTATCTCCGCGAAGGCGGCACCCAGCCCGCGACCGATGTGCAAGGTCAGCCCGGTTGCCGAACCGTCGCCAATCAGGCCCCCGCGCCTTGGCATCCTTACTACGCCTCCCAATGGAAAAGCGCTCGCGAAGTAGTGACATACACAGAGCAGAACTATTTCTCCCTGCGCGCGCGCACCGTGCAATTCAAAGAGGCTCTCTCTTCCTCCACCCTGCCGCCTTACGTGATCGACGCGGTCTCCGCGAATCTCGCCATCCTCAAATCACCCACTGTTCTGCGCGAGGAAAACGGAAACATATGGGGATGGGAAGGCTGCTCTCCTGACGCCGGATGCTGCCACGGTTCCTGCACTCACGTGTGGAACTACGCTCAGGCCATGCCGCATCTCTACCCCCACCTCGAACGCACGCTTCGCGACATGGAACTCGTCCGCTCCATGGACGAGCGCGGTCATGTGAACTTCCGCGGCGCGATCCCCGATGGCCCCGTCGATCACAATTGGCACGCCGCAGCCGACGGCCAGCTCGGCGGCATCATGAAAGTCTTCCGCGATTGGCAAATCTCAGGCGACCTCGCCTGGCTGAAGCAAATCTATCCACTCGTTCAGCGCAGTCTCGATTACTGCATCCGCACCTGGGATCCCGACCATCACGGCGCGCTCTTCGAGCCCCATCACAACACCTACGACATCGAGTTCTGGGGCCCCGATGGAATGTGCACCAGCATCTATCTCGGCGCGCTCTCGGCCATGGCGCAAATGGCGGCTGCCGTCGGCGCGCAGTCCGACTCCGGATTCTATGAGGATCTTGCCAAACTCAGCGCGCAATATATGGACGAGCATCTCTTCAACGGCGAGTACTACCAGCAGACCGTCCAGTTTCAAGGCCTGCGCGATACGTCCTTCGCTACGTCCGTCGCCCACGTCGACGATAAGAGCAGCGAGATGCAGCAACTCCTCAAACGCGAAGGCCCAAAATATCAATACGGCAGTGGATGCCTCTCAGACGGCGTAATCGGTGTGTGGATGGCGACGACCTACGGAATCACCACGCCTCTTGCACGCCAGAATGTTCGCTCCAACCTGCAATCCATCTTCAAACACAACTTCAAAACGGATCTCAGTCAGCACGCCAATGCACAGCGGCCCGGTTACGCGATGGGCCGCGAGCCCGGTCTTCTCCTCTGCAGTTGGCCGCGCGGCAACAAGCCGACTCTGCCGTTCGTCTACTCCGACGAGGTTTGGACCGGCATCGAATACCAGGTCGCCTCTCACCTCATCGCGGAAGGTTACGTCGACGAAGGCCTGACCATCGTCAAAGCTCTGCGCAGCCGCTACGACGGCCGCACCCGCAATCCGTGGAACGAATACGAATGCGGCAACTACTACGCGCGCGCCATGTCCAGCTACGCGCTGCTCGGCGCCCTCTCCGGCTTCCGATACTCCGCAGTCGATCGAACTCTTCGCTTCGCGCCCAAGCTCAAAGTGAGACCGTTCCAGTGCTTCTTCTCGACAGCGTCTGGATACGGCACCGTTACCCTCGATGGCCACACCGTAAGTGTTCGAATCAGTCGAAGGCGAACTGCCGATTGAAAAGCTCACCCTCACCGACGGCGACTCAACGCAAACCGTCGATTGGAAGATCACCGTCCGCCCCGCCGCAGTAGCAACCAAGTCCCTCTGACGCCGGATACCAGAACGCCGCTGCACACCGCAATCGAAAGCAGCCCGCAACATAACGCTGGGCGAATATCTCGCCCAGCCCTTGACAATTCAGATAGTCGCTGAACGGAGCGCGTTCGGGGCCCCACGAGTCTCATCCGTGGGGTAACCGGAGTGAAGGACCTGCTGTTGCTTTTCGCTCCTGCAATCCATGACGTGTCCGAATGACCTGTCATCCCACAAGCTGTGAAGGATCTGCATTTGTTCTTCGTTTAGAGCCCAACTCGATCGCAGCGTGCATCGGCCCTCCGTCAATTGTTCTTCGGTTTGTCAGAAGACGTTGAAGCCGTCGCAACAGTGACCGGGTGCAATGGAACTTCCAGTGTCCCGGCTTTCCCGGTCACCCAGTCATACACGCCGGTTTCAAGAAAGACTTCGTTGCTTGTGGGCAAGTCGATCTCGAAGTGCGCAGGTACGCCGAGCGTTTCATTGCCGCAAACAAGTCAGGCGTCAGATTCATCTCCTGCGTGCCCCCCACCCCAGTTCAACGCATGGCCCTCGCGGTCATAGGCCAACAGCTCAACCTGCAGCTTGCCCGTATGCTTCCCGTCGGAGGTCGGCTCTAGCTGCACATCTGTCCAGCGAATCATGAAGTCCACGCTGTAGCGTTTTGTCGGCCCGGTCAGTTTCGCGTTTTTCCCGGCACGCGGCGCCGTTGCCGCAGGCTGCGGATCCACCGGTACCACCCGCACTCCATAGAGAAGCTGCGTCGAGCTCGGCATGCCGCGTTGCATCAACGGGTGCAGCGGGTCCGTCTCGGTCTTGGTGTCGAGGGCCAGCGAGTCGTCGGCGTTATACCCGCGCCGATAAGCGAGCTTGACCTTGCTCTCGGGGATCTTGATTTCAATCCGTCGAAAACTTCCATCCATCTTCTTGTTCGTCGGCGAATAAACGATCGTGTAGTAATGCGACCCATCGGCGATGGCGCGCTGTGTGGCTCCATGCAGATCATTGGTATTGAAAAAGGCTTTGCCGCCGGTATCGTTCGCCAGTTGCTCCATCCCCATGATCTTGTCGGCGCGCGCTGCGCTTTCATGGGTGTAAGCATTCCCGCTGCCCCCCCTGCCCTGCTGAGCCGGCTCGCCGCCTTCATAATCTACCGGACCAGGATGATAGCTTTGTACATTCGGCTCTCCTATGTGTTCCGACATCACGCCTTCCGCGCCGACCGGATATACCGCAATCTTTGAAATCGTAAGCATATCAGCGGTCTCGCGAATGGCCCTCCCATAGTCGTGCAGGTCGGCGGTATTCATCTGATTGGGGCGTTGACTCTGCCCCGACCGTGGAAACACAGCAACTGGAAAGCTGCTCGAAAACCAGATCAGGTTCTTCCGTCCGGGCACGGCGGACAGATAACGCGCGAGCATCTGAAGTGCTTCAAGAGTCATTCCCACGCGCTGCCCGGCTTGCACATTGGCAAAGTCCCCCTGAAACGCGCTGATTGCCTCGATTCCTGCGCTCGTGTGCCCGCCCATCATCATCGTCATTGTCTCGATGTGGAAGACGTCATCTAGTTTGTCCTGCGTCGAACGCGATTCCCATGGTTTCGTGATCATGGCGCCAAACTTCGGATCGTTGAGCGCGGCCACCAAAGCTGAGGAGTCAGAAGTGAACCCCTGTATCATCCGCAGGCGGGAAGAGAGGGTGAAGATGGCCGTCCTCGTACCCGGTTGCATCTTCTTCAGAAACTCCATGATCTGGTTGTGAACGTAGATCTGATCTTCTTTGTCGGTGTTCAGCGCATCGAGCAGTAGCACGTTCACCACATCACTCGCCGGCGCAGGCGGCACATTGGTGTAAACACCAGGTGGCATCGGCGGCAGCAGTGAGCCGGCTGGAAGCGTCTTTGCCGTGTGCTCTTCAAAGAAATCGACAGTCTGCGCTTTGCCGTCCTCCATGACCACAAAGTCCTTCGCATGCAGCCCCTTGACCGGTTCGTCGTCCCGTTTTGTCACTACAACATCGATGACAACCTCGCGCGCATGAGCTCTGTAGACTGGCGGAGCGGTTTGGCTGGCGGCAGAAGAGCTGCCGGCTCCCAAAGTTGGGGCAGCGACAAGACACAAAAGAAGGCAGAGGAGAGAAACGCGGCACTGGCGCATCGATACCTCCGAGACGCTCAATTGTAGGCCTTTCTTGTATGCGGAGGATTGCGGGGGATCTCCCCGCCTCATACCTGGCCACTAGCTCCTGCGTCAGCTATGCTGATACCCTGTTCCCGGATTTCCATTCAAGGAGATTGATATGAATAACCGTCTCTGGGCTATGGTCGCTGCATTGATTACTCTGCCGGTCGTTCTCGGGGCACAGCAGGCCCCGTCTGCTCCTCCAGCCAATCCCATTACAACCAGCGAAAAGGGCGTCTACTCGTTTGTGAGCGGCGCGGTTATCGGTGCTGCGGAGAAAATGCCGGAAGCCAATTACGCCTTTAAACCAACGCCGGAGGTGCGCAGCTTCGGCCAGCTCGTCGGGCACGTGGCCGACGCCTCCTCCATGTTCTGCTCGCAAGCCCAGGGCGAGGCCAATCCAGCTAAGAACATCGAGAAGACCAAGACCGCGAAGGCGGATCTGGTGGCGGCCCTTAAAGACGCGGTTGCGTATTGCAACAAAGCCTTCGACGGAATGACGGACGCGAAGGGCAGCGAGATCGTGAAGCTTTTCAACTTTCAGATGGCCAAACTGACCGTGTTGTCGCTCAACACCGCCCACACCGACGAGCACTATGGAAACATGGTCACCTACCTGCGCCTCAAGGGAATTGTTCCGCCAACCAGTGAAAGCGCGCCCGCGCCGCCGAAGAGCGGTAGTCAGTGATTTTTTCGCGCGCGGTCTACTATTCCTGTTCGATCTGCAGGCCTCCATCCGGGACGAGGACGACCTCGCAGTTGCTCCCCATCGAGCAACTGACAACCGCGCTTCGCAGAAGGTGCGCCTTCGATCCCGGGGGAAGCAACTCAGGAAACTTCATCCCGTTGATCGCTGGCTTGAGTTGATCGAGCGTGTGTTCCCCTGACATCTGTTGCGATTCGATTACCCCGTCCGCTGTAATTTCAAGCCGGAAACTTCCCCACCCTTTGGTGCTCGCCGGCATTTTAATTTTGTAAGTCCGCAACGCCTGCAGCCCTTCCGGATTCGGCCGCAACGAGGGCTTGGCGCCCTCAGGACGAAGCCGCGCAACGCCCTCTGCAACATGTGTCTTGGTATCGGGTGGCGTGTTTTTGTCTGCCGCGGCCTGCGCCAGTACGTACAGCTCGTAGGCACGCTGCTTCTGATCTGCAGCCTCGTATAGCTGGGCCAGATGGTCGCCAATCTCCGCACGTAACGATGCACGCCATGCTGCAGACAGGATAGGCTCAGCCTGCTCACTTTTACCCTCGAGTTCCAGCGTCCACCCCAGCGTGTCCCACGCGGCGATCAACAGGTTCGCGCGTGCAAAAGCCTTGCTGTTTGCCTGCGCGGTTGTGATATCAGCGCTCTCCAACTCCAGCTTCGCAATGCTCTTCCGCGATGCCTCTTCGGCCAGGGCCAAATCGACCCCGGACTCGCTTAGAACGTAAGCTGCATTGTTCAATATTTCGGGGTCATCGCTGCCCTCCATCGCCGATCGGGCAGCCGCTGCAGCCTCCTGTTTGCGGTTCAGACGGATCAACACCGCTCCCATTTGAACCGGAATCATGCGATTGTCAGGATGCTGCGTGGATACGGCCTCAAGCGTCTTTAGCGCACCCTGGTCATCGCCCGCTGTCATTTGCATTGATGCCAGGTAAAAAGCCATCCGCGAATTTTCAGGATGCTGGTCCACGTACTTCTGAACGATCCGCCGGGCCTCGCCTGAATGACCGGTGTTGGCCTCCAGCCGCGACAACGCATTTACTGTCCATTCATTGTCTGGTTCGTTCGCCAGTTCCTTGCGGTAATTCGCCTTTGCCTCATCCAGATTGTGATCGTCGGTCTCCGCAATGAACCCAAGCTCAGCCCAAAGTCCCCTCGCCTTCGGGTCCATCTGCTCAACCTTTTTCAGCAGTTCCCGCGCATGCTCCCACTCCCTGTTGCGGACGCTCTCGATCGCCTGCGCCATCAGTGCCGTCACCGGCTGTGCCTGCACCGTGTTCGTCTCAGTCTTGATCTCCGTTCCCTTCGATTCAGCTTTGCCCGTAGTGACGACGGGTTTAGCAGTATGAAGCAACTGAATCCACATGTCGTTCTCAAGGTTGATACTCTTCGTAAACTCCTGGTATTTCTTCCACTCCGTCTTCGGAACTTTCCTCTTCAGCACCACAACCGTGCGATCCGTAATAACCTCTCCGTTCTCGAAGCGATAAGTCTTGTCAAAATTCGCAAAATCCGTCTTCACGTGGATAGGGTCAGGTAGATCCGTCCGGAATCCCTCTGGCAGTCGGATGGCCGACCTTGCCGTCAGAGTGCGAGGAGCTCCCAGTTGAATGTCCCCTTCAGGCTCACTCGTCTTTGAAGACAACTGTGTGAACTCGAGCGCAGGAAGCAGCGGGAGAATGCGCAGATTATCCCAGTCGCCGTAGGGATGTCGTGCGTAGTCATACGTCATTTGGACTGGCTGTGTGGAGTCCTCGGCATTGCTAAACGCGGTATTGCTGGTCGTGCCGCCGAAACCCGAGTAGGACGAGACGTACTGCGATACTTTGTCTCTCTCCGCAGGTGCTGCGCTTCTTGCCAGCACTCGCACCAGAACCTCATCGTCGTCGCGGTAGCTAGCCTTCATCTTGGCCGTGAGCTTGCCCTCGGCATCCAGCTTTCCCGAAGCTTCAAATCTAGCCGTAAATGCGTAGGGAGCATCAGTAGGCGTGGCCTCAAGCGTCGCCGGTCCTTCTGCCGGAACAAGCAGCGCCTTCTGGTCGCGAATTTCGGCACTCAGATATCGAAACGGCGCGGCCGTTGGCGTGCTGTCGAGCCAGATGCGCCCTTCCGGCAGTTTCACGGTCGTGATTACGTGGTTGAAAACAGCCGGGCTTGGCACGTCGGGAACCGGCGCAATGCCAGCGCCGATCAGTGCTGGAGCCGTCGCAAAACCCTTCGCTTGAAGCAGTGCCTCCAGCAGCGTGTCCTTGTCCTTGCAGTCACCATACTGATTCGCGAGCACCTCTGCTGCAGAATGCGGCTGATAGCGGCCTATTCCAAAGTCGATACCCACATAACGGTTCTCGGTCGAAACAAAGTTATAAATATCGCGTACCTGGTCTTCCGGACTCTTCGATTTGCTAGTGATCTCCTCTGCTCGCACTCGAAGCGCGTCGGTAGGCTTGGCTCGCGACAGAGCCAGGCTCCGATACCAATCGCCGACCTCCGTCCAGCTCCGGAATGTCGTCCACGCCACGCTGGGCAGCTTCCGGCCTTCATCGTCTTCATCGGGATCCTTCGGTGCCGTCGGCTTCGGTGCATCGTCATCCGTTCTCTTCGGAGCCGTAACCAGTTGCGACACATTCCACGTATACGTGCGCAGTCCACCCTTCTCCTGAACCGTGGCTTTGTGATTCGGACTCCAAACCTGCACGTACTTGTCTTCTGGGACCTCCAGCGTAAGCACCTCGGCCAGCACAATCACCGTCCCCGGCAAGGTGAAGTGCGTTGCCCCCCAGAACTGTCCGGGAGCCTCCGGTTTCTCAATCCGTGTGTCCACCTCGTACTCCAGCGTGTCGCCCGCCGAGAGCGATCGCACCGGCACATGCTTCTCCTTCAAGTCGCTGTATAAAGGTGCCTCGCGCGTCACCTTGGCAGGCATGTCAATTGCAGTGTCCGCGGGCGTATCCACCGTCGTCCCGTCAGGCTTGCGCACACGAATCAGCTTGATTTGGGGTGTTTCATTTGCCGATGCATAAGCAAACGACAGCACTCCAAACTGCTGCGCGGCGCCCTGCGACTGGATTCGAACAACAACGTGAAGGTCTCGCTCGCCCGTACCGTCAGCGTGCATTCGATATATCGTCTCGGAGCGTTCGATAAGCAGCGCTTCATTTCGAAAGGAATCCGGCGACGAAGAATTTTTGGCCTCCTGCGCAAAACACACGCAGGGGATCAGGCTGAATAGGAGAAAAACACATTTCCGGAGCATATCGGGATAGTAATACGATTTAGCAGCCCCGCATTACCGCGTGCATTGGATTTCACCCTGCCAGTAATCACGCCAACTGATGCAAACCGGCAGGCACAAAGGCAAGCGTCAACACCGTGATGTCGTCTGCCTGGGCAAAAACTTGTGCCGCGTGGGCAATTTCTTCCGCTCGCTTTGTGGCAAGTGCTTCCGTCCGCGCGAAGCCGAACAGTTCGCCCGCAGCATTCTGCGCCTCCACTACACCATCGGATAAAAAGGTGAGCGAGTCACCTTGAGCAAGGCGCAGCGTCGTCTCCGTATACTCGGCGCCGGCTGCAATTCCCAGCGGCAAACCGGATTCGACCGACATCTCCTCGCCGTTCCGATACGGTGCCAAATGTCCTGCATTTGCCAGCGTAAGCGTGCCATCCCGGTCAACCCGAGCGCAAAGACAAGTCACAAATCCTTCCTTGCTCGAGCGCGTCATCTCCTGGTTTAACCGCGTCAACAAAGAAGCCGGCCCTAGAGCATCACCGGCCAGTACCCGCGCCGCTCCAATGGTCAACACGCCCGTCATCGCGGCCTTCAGCCCCTTGCCACTCACATCGCCCACCAGGATCAACGCCGCTCCATCGCCCTGCTCCATTACCTGGTAGAAGTCACCGCCGACCTCTTGTGCCGGCAGGTACACGGCGTCCAACTCGAGTCCCGCGACCGTTGGCAGCGCCAATGGCACCAGTTGCTGCTGCAACTCGCGCGCGGCAGCAATTTCGATGCGCAGCCCGTCGTTCCTCTTCCACCCATCCCACGTTTGCCGAATCAGCAACGCCGCAATCACGACGCTAGAGAGGTAAAACGCTGCCCCGAAGAAATCTGTCCGGAGCCATGGCACCTGCATCGGATGGCCCGAAACGTTCAGAAAGAAACCTACGCTGATCAGTAAGTCGGCTGCGGCAACAGCACGATTGCGTCCGCGCCCGGCAAGCGCCCAAAGATCGGCCCCCACCAGCAGCACGTTGAACGCAATCAGGAAAAGACCGATGCCCAGGAAGTAGACGGCCGCCTCCGCTTTCCCCGCATCAAGGCGCACACAGAAGGCAATTTCCGTCACACCCGTCAGTACCCACAACACGCGCGCCAGCCCAAGAAACCGCCGATCCCGAAAACCTTGCACCGTCCAGATAAACTCCACCACAACAGCCATGCCCAGCGCGTTAATGAGCGCCAGGACCGTCTGAAACAGCCGCAGGCTGACGCCGGAGACAAGCGAATTCAGCGAAATCAACGCGAGAAACACGGGCATGATCACGAGCCACAGCGCGCATAAAAACAGATCTTTGCGACCCGACCACAACCCTAGCGCCAATACGGCGATACCCAGCACCTCCAACAGCAAGCCAATCGCAAACTGTGGCATGTACCCAAGCAAATCCTGTGCCTGCGCCTCGCGTGCAATCAGGTGCTGCAACGGCCCACGGTCAATCGAGATATCCATCACCTGCGTGCTACGTCTGCCGCGACCGATCGGCGCCGTCCAACCGCGAATCGCGATCTCGGCAACCGAACCCGCCCGCGCCACTCCCGCCGGAAGGTCGATCACCAGGTTCTGCGGAACCATGCGTATCGCTGCGTGTGGAGGAAAGTCGCCCGTCCTCCCCACGCGCACGCCGTTTACAAACACTTCTTCGACTTCTGCTCCCTCGCGCGACGCACCCCAGCGAAACGCAAGCGGCTCCATCGCACTCGGCGGCACAACCACCCGCATGCGACTCCAGACGAATCCATTGGTATCTGCTGAAGGCTCAGGCACCCGCCCATCGGGGGCCACACTCCATGAGCTGTCGTCAAGATTTGGATCGGCCCAGTGCGCATCGTCGCCGAGGTGGTAGCGCACCGGCGTGAACGGCTGACCTTGCTGTGCATGACACAGAAGTCCCACCGAACCTACGGAAAGGACTGTGAGTAGGACCAGGGCTACCGACTTGCGGGGAGGCATCCACAGATCCCCCATGTCTTGCTGCTGAGTTATTCGACTGATTCGCCCGTCTGCTCCAAATTCCTCACTACGTGCTTGAGCAACCGGGTGAGCGTAGCAATCTCACGCTCGGTTAAGCCGCTGAGGGCTTCATTTCCGCCTCGGAACAGGACAGCGCGGGCATCCTCAAGTTGGGCGGATGCTTTTGAAGTTAGCATAATCAAGCTGCTGCGCTTATCAGCCGGATCGGGCAATCTCCGGATCAGTCCGTCCCGTTCCATTCGGGCGAGCAGTTGCGCCATGGTAGGTTGCTCAATCTGAGCGAAGGCGGCAAGTTCTTTCTGTGTAAGCGCGGCGCGATCCTCTTTCAGTGCGGTTAGAACCGGCACTTGGGCCATAGCAAGTCCGAGTGCTCTCATTCGCGTTTCTCCTCTGCGCGTCAGCAGGCGCGAAGCACGGTGGATAAGCGGCGCCGGAGTAGAAAAGAAATCCGATTTCACTTGCGCTCCTTCATTTATATAGTATCCTATTTATATGCATAGGATGCTATGCATATGGAGATAACAAGTGATTGATCAAACTGCCGCTAATGCTTCAGATGGCACGGGCTCGCGGGGTAACGCCTCACGGCTACAGGCACATTGGGAACAGGAATATCAAACTACAACGACACCCTTCGACATCGATGCCCCCGATGAGTGGATCGCGCATCGTGAACAGAAAGGAAAAATCAAAGGCCGGGTCCTGGATGCAGGTTGTGGGCCGGGGCGGACGTCTTTCTATCTTGCAGATCGGGGATTCGATGTTCTCGGTGTCGATTTCTCGATGAACGCTATTGAGCGTGCGCAAAAAAAGGCTACGGAACGGGGAAGCCGCGCCAGCTTCCAGCAGGCAGATATGTGCGTGTTCACTGGTCTCACCCAGACGTTCGATACCGTTGTCGACATCGGGTGCTTTCATTCGCTTGACGAAGAGGACCGCCCTGCTTATGCCGCGAATCTCTATTGGATGTGCCGCCCGGGCGCGGTCGTCTACCTGCGAGCCATCAGTGCCAACAATTCAACTAAGGGAAATCATCCCAGCGGGAAGCCTACTCCGGCCCTAGGCGCGGAACACATTCGGACGGCTTTTTCTTCCGGCGACTGGATCGTCGAAGACTTATCGGAACGGCAGATCGAGTTGTTCCTTTCCGATGACAGAAAACCCAAAGTATACTGCTGGTTTGCCACAATCCATCGTCCCTGACTGGCCGGTCCTGGCTGGGGCAGGCCCAACATTGATGTCGACAGTCGCAATCATGTGCTGAGGACACGATATAGGGTACCGGAAACGCTCATGTGGGACGCAAACCTTCTCGGTCTACGCCAAATCGCCTAGGCGCTCACTGACCTGACCCTTTCGGAAGCGCAGTTTCGGGTTCAGGGCGAATAACCGCCTACTCTTCCCTTACTCAATTTTTGGACAACCCGCCTTGGCGAAGAATTGGCATAGGGAAGAGTAGGCCGCCATCCGGGAACAATGCGCGAACAGTCACCGTAGGCCGTTAAGAATGGACGTCGGCAGCCTCTTCAGATACATTCGCGAGCGCCTCGCCGACGGAGAGATACATGACTTCGGTCACATGTCAGTGAGTCAGCTCTCTGGCAAAATATAAAGAACACCCTTCATGAGTTTCGGCAGGATCCGCCCAGATCTCGCACGGCTGAGCAGTCCCCCGATTTCGCATCGGATGAACTTCTTTGTCTTGGGGATTCCATGTCGCGAAGCACTTTTCTGCGTGAGAACGCTATAGCCCTGTTTTTTATCTATTTCAAACGTAGTTCAACACAAAGGGCATTTGCCATGTTGCTGCTCGCCTTCATTGCGACATGGCTGCGGCCATCAGCGATCGCGCAGTCGGTTACACCTCTGGATGCACAGATCAAGCAGGAAGTCGATGCGCAGTTGGCCACCAAAGGTCTGACCAAGAGCGATGATGAGCAGCCAGGGCAGGAGAAAGTGAACGCAACCAGCTCTACCTCACACTTCAACATCCAAGCGCAATCCGCCTGCGAAACCGAGATGTTGCATAAAACCGACGCGCGCGAGGTCTTCTCGGGCAAGACCTACAACGTGTTGACCGAGTTAGCGTCGGCGTATGGTCGGGCAGCAATTCCTCACATCTATATCTTTCCCGGAAGTTGGAACATGATCTATATCGCTGGCAGCACTACTGTAGACGGGCGAGGCAAAATCCTGGTTGGCCAGCAGGCGACCGAGTTGTTTAATGTCATTGCGCTCAGAGGCTTTCTGGGACACGAGATGGCGCACTTGGTTAGCGACAACGCGGCGCACGGTTGCAATGATTACATCATTCGCGATCCAGGGATGGAAGCCGATGCCGATGCGTTAGCGGCGCGAACGCTTGGAACGCAACCCGTCAAGGCGTTTTTGGAGACGGTACTTGCATTCCCAGAAGGCCAGAACTCAGACGCAAAAAGCCGACTCGAATTGCTGCGCTTCAAACGTTCTGAGTGACCGCCCAACCTGGACTTAGGCAGCGGACCATGCCACCCCCTGTCGTGCAGCAAGATTTGCAAAGGACTGTCGGCAGTAAGTCTAGACGCTTTCGACGATATCGTGCCCAATACTAGAATCGCTGGGCGTATTACCGCCCTCTATGAGAAGGTCAAAAATGTCAAGGCCGACGTGGCGGCCGTTCTAGTCTGAACACGAGCCCTCCGGCAGAGGTGTTGAACAGTGTCAAGGGCGTCCGTCAGGACGTTCATGTTGACCCTTGACACTGTTCAACACCTCTGACAGTCGATCAGGGAACGAAGCGGAACGTGTTTCAGTTCAGCTTCGTTCCATAGTTGAAGTGGGAGTTTTCCCACGGACATCATCGGATTCGTTCTCAACCATTGTTCCCGAGGTTATATTCACGCCACCCACGTTGCCTGCCTTCTATCCGCACTCTGATGGGCCACTGTGGGCCCGGTGCATACTGGGGTCCGATCTAAAGCCCAGGTCCATCACAACGAGGATGAACCTGGGCTTGTTGGGACGCTGCCATCTAACCGGCGATCTCTGAAGGATCAGGCGGTTACGCGCAGTCGTCCGAACAAGGCGGTGGATGTCATGGTTAATCAACCTCGAGAAGCAGATTGCTTTGGAACGAACATAAACAGATTTGTGTTTCCCTCTACGCCGCAGCCGATTCGGTTGTTATCTTTCCGTATCCAAGTGGCTCATAGACTTCGCCGCTCGACCAGAGCCGATGCAGTAAAACGGCAAGTTTTCGCGCCACCGCGACAAAAGCTCGCTTCTTGGCGTTCTTTCCTCCACGCTCGCAGAGTTTCATTCCGAATCGTCGTAAGTCGGTGTCCGGCCCGAACGGGCCCAGGATGTAATGCGCGCTGCCCACCAGCAATTTGCGCAGCATCCTGTCGCCAGCCTTGCTGATGCCCAGCTGCGGCTGGCTGTCGCCGGAATCCTCCTGCTGGGGCACTAATCCCAGATATGGACCAACATCGCGACTCCGCTTAAATCGTTGCGGAGTCTCCAACGTCAACACATAGGCCAGTGAGGTGACAGGCCCTACTCCATTCACCTGCCGCAATAACTTCGTGTCCATATACTTCTCGCTGCCCAGCTTTTCGATGCGCTTCTCGTAGCTCTTGATTTCCTCGCTCAACGTCTGGATCAGACGCAACAACGGTTCGAGCGTTTCTCGCACTTCAGCAGGAATCTGGTCTGCCGCCTTCCCGGAGAAGCTTACGCTGGAACAGCCCTGCACCCTCGCTCCCATGGTCTTTACCATCCCGCGCACCGTGCTGATTAATTTCGTCGCGACTCGACCAGCGAATCGCGAACTCGAATTACCAGCAGGTCCTCGCGGACTTCGGTGCTGCGATGTTGAATCGGATACAGAGATTTCGGATCTACTCGCCCCAGCCTGGCCAGCTTGGCGGCATCGATCCGGTCATTCTTGCGCCGGCGCCGCTTTCTTCCTTCCATCCGTTGCGCATTGGCAACCAGCACTTCATGCCCAAGGCCGGCGATCACTTCCCGTGCCCACGCCGAATGCGTTCCCACTTCGATGACCACTCGAGAAATCGCCAGGCCTTGAAAGAACTCTCCAACTTCCTGGCGCCTCGTCCGAACTGGCCCTCGCGAAGGGTCTCGCCACCTAAACCCAAAATGCAGTAGTTGCTCCACTGATCTCCGAGATCCACGCCCACGGTCAGACGATCCAGGTTCGGACGCACCGCATCGCGCTCGTCTCCGGCTGATTCAGCAGCCGGAACACTCTTCGTTTCCAACTGCTGGCGCAGTTGTGACACCAGCTCCGCCATCACTTCGCTTGAATCGCGCCGCTCTTCAGCTCGCGGGTTCCTGCGCTTCATCGGGGATTCACTCTTCTTCACAGAATTGCTATGCTTCTTCACGGGTCGGCCTCCATCCTGCGGGATTGCACCTTTGAGTGCGTTGATCTACGTCAGCTTAGCTGGCTACGATCGGGGTCGACCTTCTCATCCCTCACCCGGAAGTAATCCAAAGTTGGGTTATGTCTGGGTTGCCCAACCAACTCGAATTCCAAAGCCGCTGGAATGCTGACATGATCGTGACCTGCCCCCCACAAGTCGCGCGTAACCGAATATGAAATCGTATCGACTCATTCAGTTGCTCCCTGAGCGCCTTGCTGTCGGCGATGAGTGGCCTTCAACCTAAGAAATATTGACGAAGGTGGTTAGGGATCCGACAATCAATGCGAAAAGCACAGCGACAAGGCCCCTCGCAGGTGTTGCGTGCTCAGCAAGCGACCCTCGCTCATCTGCGTAAACACCGTCGGCGCTCTGAGGTCCTGCATGCTCTGGTTCTATGAATCTTTCTTTCCCGTGGTCTGGATTGCCTTTCTTCTCTACTGGCAGATCAAAGCCGTCAATACCAAAACCACCCAGCGCCTCGAGCCGGCTGCCTCCCGCATCCTTCGCGTCTTCATTTTCCTGATCGCGGTCACCCTCCTCTCGACAACTCGCATCCCGCTGCCCTGGCTTTACCTGCAGCTCTGGCCGGTTGGCTTATTGCCCTTCTGGTTGGGAGCTGCCGTTACCATCGCCGGACTTCTGTTCGCTGTCTGGGCGCGCGAGCACCTCGGCAGCAACTGGAGCCGCTCCGTGACCATTAAGCAGGGCCACGAACTGATCACCACCGGTCCCTATGCCATCGTCCGTCACCCCATCTACACCGGTATTCTCACCGGTTTCCTTGGCATGGCGATTGCCATCTCCCAAGTGCGCGGGTTCATCGTTTTCGTTCTCATCTTCCTCGCGTTCTGGATCAAGCTCCGCATGGAGGAGCAGTGGATGCGTGCCCAGTTCGGCGCGGCGTATGCCGCATATGCTCGTCAGACCGCTGCCCTCGTGCCCTACCTCCTCTGATCGCTTGACCGCTTGGCCGCTCGATTCCCTTGATCTCTGCGTGAGGTTCTCAGCCCATTAAGAGCGAGGTGAACCAACCTGAGGAGTTGAATCTCGAGATTAATTCTCGGTTCCGCTCCGTGACCCACGCCTTGCCTTGCATATGCACGTAAGGATTGTCATCATGGATGCATGCTAACTGTCTTCGAGGCGGCGGGTGGCATCGACGGCCTGCGCCGTCTTGCCAACGCCTGGCACACTCGGGTGATGGCCGACGACGTCGTCGCCCACGCGTTCAGCCACGGCTTCCATCCCCAGCACGTCGAGCGACTCGCCGCTTATTGGGCTGAGGCACTCGGCGGCCCGACCACGTATTCCAATTCCTATGGTGACGAGACCACCGTAGTCAGGATGCACAGCGGGAACGGAGAGCATGATGAAATGGATCGCCGTGCGATTGCCTGCTTCGACCAGGCTCTGGCCGATGTCGGACTAGCCAGCGACGGTAAGTTGCGACAAGTGCTGCACGACTACTTTGCCTGGGCGACCACGACAACGATGTCTCGCTACCACCAGTCTGCCGATGACGTGCCGAATGGCCTAAGCATTCCACGCTGGTCGTGGGACGGACTTCAGGAGTAAGCGCTGCCGGACTCGCCGGACAGCCGTTACTTCCTGTTTGCGCACGATAGTCCTGAAATCCGAGTTGTACTCTCGTATCAGATCCTTGATCCTCTAGCCTGCGGGATAACTTTATGACAACCGTTCGAATCTCCGAAGGAGTCGTACATGACCTTCCGGCTGATCTCCGAAAGGCGCTCGCGTCCGACGCGAAGGCGCTGGCGGCCTGGGAAGATATAACGCCCCTCGCGCGCAACGAGTGGATCTGCTGGACCATCTCCGTCAAGAAAGATGAAACAAGACGGCAGCATGTCGAAAGGGTGTGCTCGGAGCTCAAAGAAGGCATACGGCGGCCGTGCTGCTGGCCGGGCTGTCCACATCGATGAGCATTCTGTGGTGTGATTCGCGCCCCGAGCGGTCGCGCACGACAACTCGTGCGATCAGCCATTGATGAGAACGGAGGCCTCGAAACATGAAGCCTGATGAACCCAGCCGCACAGCGCTGATGATCGCCCGACAACGAGCTGCTCATCAGGTGCTCGATCATGGCTCAATACTCTATGACCCATTTGCCATGAAGATTCTGCGTGAAGACGAGAAGGACGTGCTTCAATTTGCAAACCAACATCCCTTGGCCAGCATTGGACGCCTGATCACCACCGCGCGAAGCCGGATTGCGGAAGATGCTTTGTCAAGAGCTGTCGAAAGAGGGGTTCGGCAGATCGTCATCCTTGGCGCCGGACTCGACACGTTCGCCCTGCGGAATCCCCATGACGAACTAAAGATTTATGAGGTCGACCACCCCGCGACGCAGGAATGGAAACTCGATCGCCTGGCTGAAGCTCAAATCGCACTTCCGCCATGGCTTATTTTCGTGCCAGTCGATTTCGAGCAGGACGATGTGGCAGAGAAGCTCGTCGCCGCAGGCTTTCAGCAGAACTCGCCCGCGTTTTTCACTTGGCTCGGGGTTGTCCCATATCTGACACAAGGCGCTATCGCCCGCACTCTGGACTACATGTCGTCAGTCCCGAACGCGGAGGTGGTGTTCGACTACATGGAACCTCCCGAGGCATTCTCAGAAGAGCTAAGGCAAATGGAAAAGGCGCGCGTCGAACAGCTTGAGAAAATTGGCGAGCGTTCGGCCAGCCGTTTCGAGCCGGCAGGCATTGCAGCAATTCTTCGCTCGCACGGATTTTGTGCCATCGAAGACATCAGTTTCCAGGAGATCGCGTCCAGGTTCGGCCGCGCCGTTCAAGGACTCGCGCCCGGACACGCTGGCGTTCATGTTGTCCACGCTACACGCTAATTGAACGCGTCATCTATTGATATTCAGATACAGAGCCCGTCCACACCG
>CAVTUP010000011.1:0-140569 GCA_963737915.1 uncultured Acidobacteriaceae bacterium
GCAAGGTCGTGGGGGTTCGACCCCCCCTCCCGGCACCAACAAAAGCAAGAGCTTAAGATGAACTGGCCTCTCGAAATAGGAGAGGCCAAAATCGTCTGGTGGCTGTTCTGATGGCTGTTGGTTTGAACCGTACTGTGCGCGATAAAAAGTTACGGTTAAAAGACCTGTTGAAGCTCGACGAGCGCTTCGCCCTGGCGACAGCTGGGCCAAGGCCACTGTCCGAGAAGGCGACTATACGTTCAAGGGGATTGCCGCAGGGATCCCTTGGCATGTATCTGGTACATCCGAGTTCTCGGCGCTTTGTACGCGGCAGTGTTCAGTTAGCCGGGAGCGATGTCTTGATGGCCTGTGCCAGCTCGTCCGGGTGAAAGCCGAAGGGCCCCGGCTTGCTCTTGTAAAGGATGCTGCCGCCTTTGCCTATCAGGTAGAGTCGGTCCGGCCAGCCGGTGTAAGCAGACTCGACCCGATTGTCGAAGCCATCTACGAGCGCGGGGAACTTGATTCCCAGCTTGCGCACACATGCGCCGGCAACGAATGCGCGTTCAACCTCGTCTTTAGGACTGCTGAAGAGGACGTTATCGCGAACATTGGACCGCATCTGCCACACATCAGTGGGATGCGCTTCAAGAATGTAAACAGCGTAGAATCCGATCTTGTCGCGATACTGATCAGCCAGCTTGTTCAGGGCGGGAACCTCCCGCCGAAAAGGCGGTCACGTGTAGCTGCCAAAAACCAGAACGACTGGACGGTCCGCCCAAAGCGTAGCCAGATCAGTCGGACCATGATCCTCAAGCTTCTTCACCACCAGGTCAGGCGCGGCGTCACCGACGTTTAATTGCCCGTGGCGCGCGCGCATCCACAGGGTTTCGAAAGGAAGCACAAAGTAGGCGGGCATAGGCATCTTCGCCATGACATGGCCGAAGACCTCGGGTGGCTGGTGCATGGCCCAGTTCACATACCCAACGAGGCCGAGCCAGCCGGCGAAGCAGACAGCGGCGATACTGGCAACCCAATTCCGTATGCGCTTCTTCTTGGTGCTGTCCATAGTTCTCCTACTTCGTCATCTCATTCATCTCGAGATAGCCCTGTGGAGCTATTCCGAAGGCATCCGCGACCCGATTGAAGAAGGCGAACATTGCGGTGATATACACAGCTTCAGCGATCTGGGGCTCGGTCCATCCATGATCCCGGAGGCTCTGAACGTCTTCGTTGGTAGTGCGATAAGCCGCTTCCGTGACCTTGGTGACGTAGTCAAGCAAGGCACGCTCCGCGTGGCTCAAGCCGGCTTCTTCCAGTTTGCCGTTTGCTATCGCCTGCACCATATTTTCTTCTGCTCCCTGAACACGCAGGAAGTATGCATGCGAGTCCAGTCAATACGGGCAGCGATTGAGCCACGAAACCCAGCTCGCAATCGCTTCCTTGGTTCTTCGGTCCAGATGACCGTGGGAAAAATGAACCGTGTCGCTGAATTTGATCACATCGCGCAGGAAGTCGGGGCGGTGGCTGAAGCACTTCAAAATGCCGGGTACTTTTTGTCGGCCGGATTTGGCACGCCATTCGTCGTAGACCGCGGCCACTTCGCCAGCGGCGTCGCGATCTTCGATGAGCTTGATTTTGGTTTCGTTGTCGGGGTTTATCACGCACTTTTTCCTGCAAAGTCCTTCGCAATATAGCACGACCGCCAGGCGCGGCACATCCACCTCAAGGTTTACTGAGAATAAGGCGCTGGCCGTTCTGCTTTATGGTAATGCGCTGGCGGTCAAGGTATTCGAGGAGGGGGATCGCATATTTGCGGGAGACGCCGGTCAGTTGCTTGAAACGAGCAACATCCATCAGGCTACCGCGAAGTGGGGCAAGCAGTGCGGCGAGTCGGCTAAGAGCAGCAGAGTGGAGAAACAAGTCGTCGCTGCCCATGCGAATGATGGTCTTATCCCGCTGCAACGTTGTTATAAGGCGGCGCATTTCGGTCTCTTTTATGTTGAATCGCTGGGCAAGTTCCAGGACGGAGGGAGTGGCGAGCCCGGACTGCTCGTACGCATGGGCGATTGCCGCTAGTCGGTCGCTTTCCGGATTCGAAGCGGGAACCCTAGCGTCGTAAATGGAGACTGTCTCGTCACGGAGCTGGATCTTCTTCTGGTGGATCAGGGAGTCAATCACAAAATCAAAGACGGGATGACTGAGTGCTGCCTGGCCGCGCAGCTGGGATGACTTCACTCGCTCGCCGGTTTGAAGGCGGGTAGTGATATCGCGTGCGGCGGTCTGGAAAGCTTCGCGGCTCAGAAGCAGATTGTTCGAGATGAGATGGATGTCTCCGGACTCGATGGCCGCGCCGACCTGAAGTCGAATTGCATCGAGGGTCAAGCCGGTTTCGGCAGAGAGCGCGTCAAGTGTGATTCCGCTGGCGTTACAGCGGGAAACACGCAGTGAGAGCTGTGCTGTTGGAGAGGCTGCGCGCAATTGTTCGAGCCAGCGTTGCGTAACAGACTTTCGCAGCCGAGGTTGCGGATGGGAATCGAGGACTCGGCCGCCGCCGATGGTGCCGGCCGGCAATGGCTGTCGCAGGACAAACCGGTCGCCGGGTACCAACACGATCGGTTCGGCAAGCCTGAGGCGCATAAGACGCAAAGATCCTGGTTGAACTGCTTCGTAACCGTAGAGAAACACAGATGCCATGGTCTCGGAAGTGAATGCGTGGAAGTGAATACTTGCGCGATGCTTTAGCGTAGGCGCGGTCGGGAGAAGGCGCACTTCAACGTCGAGAGTATCGACAGAAGAAAGAGTCCTTGATGATACCAGTGTCTGGCCCCGGCGGACCTCAGGTGCATCAATTCCGGAGAGATTCACCGCAACCCGCGAGCCAGGTTGCGCAGATGGGACGGGCTTGCCGTGTGATTGAAGGCCACGCACACGGACCGCGCGATCATCGGGCTGCAACTGCAGCGTCTGGCCATCACGAATTGTTCCCGATAGAAGGGTTCCAGTAACGACTGTGCCGAACCCCTTCATGACAAAGGAGCGATCGAGCGGCATGCGGATCAAGGCATCCGAGGTCACACGGTGTGCACGCATAGCGAGGTTTAGGAGCTCTGCTCGAACGGCTTCAAGTCCCGCGCCGGTTGCCGCACTGGCTTGTACGACAGGCGCATGGTCTTTGAAGAGAAACGTTTCCTGCAGAAACCTCTCGATGGAGTGCGTGACCTCCTGCAACTGAGAGGCGCTGACGGCATCGGCTTTGGTAATGACGGTCATCCCATGTGAGATTCCCAGGAGATCGCAGATGGCCAGATGCTCCACTGTCTGCGGCATGATTCCTTCGTCGGCCGCGACAACAAGCATGACTGCGGGAACGCAACCAGTTCCCGCGAGCATGTTACGGATGAAGAGGCTATGACCGGGAACATCAACAAAGCTGATGCGGAGCGGGGATCCGTTCGGGGTGGGAAGTTCGAGAGAAGCAAAACCCAGGTCGATCGTGATGCCGCGCCGTTTCTCTTCGGGAAGGCGATCCGTATCAATGCCCGTGAGGGCGCGAACCAGCGTCGTCTTGCCGTGGTCAATGTGACCAGCGGTCCCGATAACGATGGAGTTGGGCGTGTTGTTGGTCATTCAGAGTGATCCCAATGAGAAACGCGCGTTGCGATCTACAATCTTGTCAAAAGAGAAGCGAGTTCCTCGTCAAAATCATGAGGTACGGTCCGCAGATCCAGCAAAACTGTGTCGTCTGAAATGCGGCCGATGATGGGTGGTTCGAGCTTACGAAGTCTTGAAAGAAGTTCCACTGCAGGGAAGGATGTGTGCCGTAGAGAGATAGCGCAGCTTTGCAGAGTAGCCTTGGGTGCAGTGCCTCCTCCGACGAGACTGGCGACTGGAACGACGTCTAAAACGAGTTGAGCGGAATTGATGCGCTCGGAGACTTCACGGCAACGCCGCATCAGATCTTCAGGCCGAACACTGAGCATGCGTTCAACGGGAATGGAACTCGTTTCCTTAGCAAGGTGCTCCAGCAACGTGCCCTCGAGCGCTGCGTAAGTGAGCTTGTCAACCCGCAACGCCCGAAGAAGTGGATTCTTTCGGATGCGATCAATCAGATCGTATTTGCCAACGAGGATGCCGCATTGGGGGCCGCCCAGCAGTTTGTCTCCGCTGGCTGCAATAAGATCCACTCCGCTCTCAAAGGACTGAAGCAAGCTGGGTTCTCCACTGATCCCAAAGCGCTCAAGCGAGGACAGAAGGCCGGTGCCCTGATCTTCAAACAGCGGAATGCCCGCACGTTTTGAAAGCTCTACTAGTTCCTGCAACGATGGGCGTTCGGTGAATCCTTCGATGCTGAAGTTCGACTGATGGACGCGAAGCAGAAGACCTGTGCCGGGACCAAGCACGCCTTCATAGTCAGCGAGTCGGGTGCGGTTGGTTGTACCGACCTCCTTGAGAATTGCGCCGGATTTCTCAAGGATTTCAGGGATGCGAAATCCTCCGCCGATCTCGACAAGTTCTCCGCGGGAGACGATGACTTCGGAGTTTTCGGCGAGTGAATTCAGGGCCAGCATCGTCGCAGCAGCACAATTGTTGACGATGACGACGCCATGCCGATGAGAATCTGCTGCAGGCGTGCTGGCCGTGTCCAAGGCGCGCAACACAAGGGATTCAACGTGGGAGTCCCTGCGGCTCCGCAGGCCGTTTTCGAGGTCGAACTCAAGGTTGCAATAATCCTGCGCTACTTCAACCACGTGACGAAGAGCCCCGCCGCTTAGTGGGGCGCGGCCGAGGTTGGTGTGGAGAATTACGCCGGTTGCATTGATGACTGGGCGAAGTGAGTAACGGGCACTAGCTGTGAGGCGATTGGCAATTTCCTGGGGCAGCATGGCGATGCTTTGCTTTAGGCTCGATTCCGAATGCAGCCCCGAGGAGATTTCTGAGCGCATTACGGCGAGAGCATCGCGGGTCGCACGCAACACTGCGCCACGCGGGTGCGCATCGAGCAAGGAACGGCACGCGGGAATCAACAAGACTTCGTTGACTGCCGGCAGCGCTCGAAAGAGCTGTTGAAGGGTTTCGTCCTCGTGTTGCAGATCGTGAATTGCCATCGCGAGACTCTCAGACTCAGTAGCTCATCATCGCAGAAGGATCGCAGAGGCGCCAGCATCCGGCGTAAATGGGCCTGAGACGCGCCCGATGGTAGCGGCAGGAAGGCCGGCATTTAAGAGGCCCGCGAGCAATGTTGGTGCATCTTCGGCAGCAACAGATATCAGAAGTCCGCCCGATGTCTGCGGATCATAGAGCAAAGCGCGGAGGTCGTCCGGGATGCGGCTCCCAGGAGAGTCCGCGACCACACATTCAGCAAAGTCGCGGTTGTTGAGCAAACCGCCCGGAATCGCGCCGGCGCGCACGGCATCGAGAGCACCTTCGATCAGAGGAATCCGATCGGTTTCGATTTCCAACGTGACTCCACTACCAAACGCCATCTCGCGGCTGTGACCCATGAGCCCAAAACCAGTGATGTCGGTGATTGCATGGACGCCGGAACAGGCAATGGCAATTGCAGAGGCGGTGCTGTTGAGGGTTGTCATGGAACGAATGGCGCGTTCCACCCAGGCTGGTTCAGATTTTCCTTGCTTGAGTGCCGTCGTGATAACGCCAGTGCCGATGGGCTTGGTGAGAATGAGAATATCCCCTGAGATGGCTCCAGCGTTTGTGTAAACGCGCTCCGGATTGATGAGGCCTGTGACTGCATAGCCGAATTTCATCTCGGCATCGCGAACGGAGTGCCCGCCCACCACAATGCATCCTGTCTCGGTCATCTTCGACAGGCCACCACGCATGATCTGCTCAAGGATTTCAAGGGAGGCGTCCTGCGGGAAACAAACGATTGCGAGAGCAGTCAGCGGGCGGCCTCCCATCGCGTAGACATCGCTGAGAGCATTGGTCGCCGCAACCTGGCCGAAGGTGAATGGGTCATCCACCAGCGGGGTAAAGAAGTCGACAGTTTGCACCAACGCCGTTCCCGGACCGATCCGGTAGACGCCGGCATCGTCGGAAGTCTCAAATCCGACCAGTAGATTTGGATCGGTCTGCGTCGGAAGCCCGGAAAGCACCTGGCGGAGAGATCCGGCCGGCAGCTTGCTCGCGCAACCGCCGGCCTTTACCTGCTGAGTCAAGCGAACCGATTGTGTCTGATCCACGCCCATGTCCTCTCCATTCTTATCATTCATCCGGTGCCTTGCAACTAGGGCAAGGTAGCATGTGAGAGAGTCATAAGATGGAAGTGCTTAGGCTCCGGTGATCCTCCCGGTCTTCAAAACCGGCGGTCGTCCTTAACGGGCGACGGTGTGTTCGACTCACACGCGCTTCCGCCAGCTACATGCCCCACCAGCGATCGCATCACGTAAAGCAATTGACAGCGTCGCTGCTCCAGAGCAAACGCAACCCCGAACGGATCGACGACGGTTCACCTCTGAATCTTCAGAGAGAACTGAATCACCCGCGGGGCCTGCGCCTCCGCGGTATGCCTGAAAGCTGGCGAGTTCATGTCGAAAGCGGGCGTCTATCTTCATTCTCGAGCGCGAGATCTGGAAAGCGGCCAAAGCCCCAGATAGTGGCCGGCGTCATGCCAAATTCAGTGCCGGTAGATGCTCGTGTGCTGATGGTAGTTCTGCCAATCGAACCAGTAATCCTTCAGCGCATCGATCCGCGTGAGACACTGACCCTTCATATCGCCGGAAAGCGCACAACCGTCAAATCCCCACTCGCTCAAGGTCACGGAATCGAGTAGTGTCCAGGAATCTCCTGAACTCCCGCGACTGTAGAAATCAAGCGATCTTCCAGCGACTTCGCGCGAAAACATGCGCACAGATTTTCCATCAGGACCGACCACGAGCATCACCGGTTGGTTGCCCACAACGTCGAGCAGCACCGGCGATCGAACCGTCAGATTCGCGATTGGATATGCCTTCGCCTCGCCATTGTTCACGATGCCGATGATCGTTTCCCTGTCAGGGAGTGTCCCCTTCGGGCCATGAATCACAGTCGGGAGTTTCGCGTACTCGGTCTCCCACGTCGCCTTTTCGTACTTTGCGGCATAGCGCGGCAAAGGCGCCAAAACTGTCCCAGTCGGTTGTTCCTTCTTCCAGAGGGCAAACGTGAGCTCATCTTGCGGGACCAAGGTGAGCTTCCTACCCTTTAAACGGCCAGCGATTGCTGTTCCGGTGATTTGCTGCCAATAGCTGCCTGTCTCCTCATCGCGCATCAGAAAATTCTGATTATTGATGCCCGCAAGGTGAAAATGCAGCTCGCGTCCGTCTATGCTGCGGGTCCAGACCAGACCCGTATGGCAAAGCGTTCAATAGGTGACGACAATCGGCAATTGGTGTAGCCGGTCGTTGACGAGATGATGGTAGCCCATCTCGCGGATTCCATACGCGCGGCTATCTCCACCCAACGTAACCGCGATAACCATGTCGGAGGGATCGAGACTGGCGTGTTCAATTGAAGTGTATTGTGGCGCGCCAAACGGGTGGAACATATGTTCGTAAGGGTTGATCCATGCTGAAACAGCCGCGATCAGAGTGACACAGAAAGTTGACACCAGCACCAGCTTCGCAACCCACCCGGAGCGTCGCCACGCAAAAATCGCTGGCGTCGCAATCAACCAAAACAGTCCGAACATAATTGGCTTGTTGTGCAATAGCACCCAGAGTGCACGCTGCAGGGCTGCTGGGTCTTGTTCCCGAAAAGGACGAATGACGTAAATTGGATAGGCCGCCAGCGCGAGCATCACAAGGCTGGCCATGAACACGCAAAGTGCGAAGCTCAGGCGTTTTGTAGCGCAATTCTGACGAATGGCGATCATTGACAGAGAGTTTACCTGTCCCTAGCCCTCTTCAGAATCATCCTTTAGATGGAAGTACAACATACGCGAACCAACTGATGACGCAGCAACTCAACCTGCTGACAGGCGTCACAGGCCGGTTCCCGATGTCCAGTTAGACAGGCCACTGACGGGCAACTTTGCGCATAAGGCACTGATCGATTGCGGTGAGACTCCACCTAAGGGTTGAGTTAGCTACCCATCGACCGATGCAAGACAGCGCATTGACTTACCGACTACCGTTCAACCGTGCAGGTTTCCGCGCGATTTCTTCCCCTGAGCTTGGGCAGCGTTCTGCACCTGGTGATCCCCTGCCAGCATTCTCTAACTCATGGAGCCTTTGACGATGCGGCCCGTTTTGTGGGGCATACGTCATGGCCATCAACGTCGGCGGGTTCGACGCGAACCACGACGTCACTCTGTTTGTAGTGCTAAGTCTTCTGGGAGAGGCCGAAAACAACATGAACATAGTTCGCAATGTGCTGGCATTTGTAGCACTTTCTTGCATCAGTTTATCTGCTCAGCAGATCACGGGAAACATTCGCGGAACCGTTACAGACCCAAGCGGCGCTGTCATTCGGGGCGCTGCGGTTACTGCCCGGCAGGCGGAAACGGGCTTGTCGCGCGTGACGACCACCGATCGCGATGGAAACTACATCCTTTTGGAACTCCCGGTCGGGCACTACCGCCTGCAAGTCTCGGCGAAAGGATTCCGGGAACATGTGCAGGATGGCATCACGCTCAACGTAAATGAGACGGCCTCGGTCTCGCCTCATCTCGCGGTCGGATCGGAAAAGCAGCAGGTGGTGGTGAGCGCCGATGCCCAGCTGATTGAGCCCACCGTCACCAGCATGGGCAAGGTAGTGCAACAGCAGGAGCTGGAAGATCTGCCGCTGAACGGGCGCAACTTCGCGCAACTTGGCCTGTTGCAGCCTGGAGTCGTTCCGTTGACGCCTGGCATAGCTGAAGCGGGCGGGTCGCTACGCAACGGACAGGCTTATGCGGTCAATGGGCAGCGGCCTGAATCAAACAACTTTCTCATCGACGGCGCGAACAACATCAACGGTGTTGACGGGGGATTCGTCCTTAAGCCGCCAGTGGACGCGATCAGCGAGTTCCGCATTATCACGCACAGCGCGAATGCCGAGTTCGGAGGCTCGCTAGGATCGACGACGAATGTCATCACTCGGTCGGGCACGAACCAGCTTCACGGGACATTATGGGAGTTCCTGCGCAACGACGCATTTGATGCGACCAACTATTTCGCGCAGACGCAGGAGCCGTTGAAGCAAAACCAGTTTGGCGCAGCCGCCGGCGGACCGATCAAAAAGGATAAAGCATTCATTTTTGGCTTCTATGAAGGCTTTCGCAATAGCCAGGGCGTGTCAGCGCTCACTACAGTGCCATCGGTGAAGCAGCGTGCCGGCGACTTCTCCGAACTCTGCCCGGAGGGCTTCACGAACGGCTTCTGCAACAATCCGGGGAACCAACTTTTCAACATCTTCGCGAATGCGCCGTACCCGAATAACCAGGTGCCATCGGGCCAGTTCAACCCGGTTTCACAAAACTTGCTGCCCTTCTTCCCGCTTCCGAACGCCGGTACGAATCTGTTCGCAACAACGCAAATCTTGACCAATGATACAAATCAGTTCGGCATTAAGGTCGACGATTACCTCGGTCCCCACGACACGCTGAACTTCAGCTACATGTTTTTCCAGCTCTCCCAGCTCAGTCCGTTATCGCCGGGCGGCGCCAGCGTGCCGGGCTTCCCGGTAGCAGAAAACCAGCGCGCGCAGAGCTTTGTCGCACAAGATACGCACGCTTTTTCGCCAAGCCTCATCGCCGTGGGGCGATTCTCGTTTCTGCGCAACAAGTTTCTCTTCGGCGAGGCTCAGAACCATGAGCCACCCTCAAGCCTTGGATTCCAATACACGCCGAGTCTCGATGTCTCCGCTGGACCGCCATTCATCCAGGTCAGTGGCTATACCCTGGTCGGTAACCCGATTACCGGCCCGCGCAACACCTACGAAAACGTCTTCGATTACTCTGGATCGCTGAGTTGGGTGCGTGGTAAGCACGCGCTCAAATTTGGCGGCGGATACCAACATCAGCAAATCAACGTCTTGCAAGGAATCGCCACCAACGGCTTTTTCGTATTCGCGCCATTCCCGGTAACGGACGCGTTCGCCAGCTTCCTCACCGGGCAGCCGGTCGTCTTCCTGCAAGGGATCGGCGATTTCTCGCGCAACATTCGCGGCAACAATGCGAACGGGTACGTGCAGGATACGTACAAGGTCACCTCGAGATTCACAATCAATGCCGGACTGCGCTACGAGTTGCCCGTGCCGTCCACCGAACTTCATAATCGGGTATCGTTGTTTGAGCCGGGGAAGCAGTCCACGGTCATGCCGGATGCTCCCGCGGGTTTGCTGTATCCGGGCGATTCCGGGGTTCCCGCCGGCCTGATCCCCACCGACTATAAGGCGTTTGCGCCGCGCGTTGGCATCGCCTGGGATCCGAGTAATAATGGCAAAACGCTGATAACATCGGCGTACGGCATTTTCTATGAACCTTATTACACTGGACAGGGTGGCCCTCTGCAGGCGCCGATCAGTGCGCCTCCTTACCTCGGGACGCCGCAGGTGAGCCTGCCGAATTTCGCGGATCCGTTCAACGGCAATCCTCCGGCACCAGGGACATTCTCCAAGCCACTTACGAATCTGACTCTGTCGCCCACGTTGAAACTTCCTTATACGCAGGACTGGGACTTGAACCTGCAGCAGTCGTTCGCGAATGATTGGCTTTTCGAGGTCGGGTACGTCGGCACCAAGGGCACACGCCTCCCGCGCTTTATCGAAGCGAACCCAGCCGTGTTCGTTCCCGGAACCGAGGACAGCCAGCCGATTTCGAATTCCAGCAATGCCGATCAACGGCGGCTTTATTCCGGCTGCACGCTCGCCGATCAGCCGAGCAGTTGCCAGTATTCATCTACCGGCGAAATCGCTGGCATCGCCAATTCGTCATACAACGCGTTGGAAACGTCGCTGCGCAAGCGGTTCAGCCACGGGCTGTCATTCCTCCTGTCGTACACATGGTCTAAGGCGATCGACGATGTTTCGTCATTCAACATAACTGGATCGGCGGCAAAGCCAGTCGCAGGCGAGAACGATCTCGCCCAGAATCCGTTCGATCTTGGAGCAGAGCGTGGGCCGTCGCTCTTCGACGCGCGCCACCGATTCGTCGGGAGCTATGTATGGACGCTCCCCTTCTGGAACCATCCTCAGAATTGGTACCAGTCAGCGCTCGGCGGATGGCAGTTGAATGGCATTGCCACATTGATGAGCGGCACACCGTTCACCGTCTTCGACTCGAATGATGTTGCGGCGCAAGGCAGTGCACCGGAGATCACCGGTTTCTCTGCCCAGCGACCCAATCTCGTCGGCAACCCCAATAACGGGCCCCGTACGGTTAACGAGTGGCTTAACTCCAGTGCTTTACAGCGACTTGATCCCACAGCCGACGCGGGACAGTTTGGCACGGAAGGCCGCAACGTGAATATCGGTCCGGGGTATGCCAACTGGGACTTCGCCACCCTTAAGAATTTCAAAGTGACCGAATCGAAGCAGTTCCAGTTCCGCGCGGAGCTGTTTAACATCCTGAACCGCACGAACTTCTTTTTGCCTGACTGCGACATCAGTTCGCCGACATTCAACCATATCCTTGCGGCGGGGACTCCGCGCCAGGTGCAGTTTGCGCTGAAGTTCATGTTCTAGCAGGTCCAAACGAATAGACGTGGGGATGTCAGCAGAAGCGGCGCCGTAGTGAAACAGGTAATCCACGGTTAGATCACGTTTCTGAGTGGTATACGGTCTTACCCAGACTCCCCACGCCATCGACGGCGCTACTATCCACGTAAGGATTGGCAGAGCTTTCGGTGACCGACGCCCACTTCGCGCCTTGCGGTCGAACACAACATTATCAATTCGAAAGATCGAGTGACCACGAGAACGCGATAGCTAGAGCTTTCATCAATCCTGAGTCATCCGGACGATGGGCTTTACGACCGTCCCTGACTCGGAGTCGGCGATCGCTTGATTGATGCCTTCCATCTCGTAAAACGTGAGCAGGCGGTCGTAGGGAAATCGACCTTGCTTTTGAAGTTCAATTAGTTGTGGGATGAAGATTTCTGGATCGCTGTCCCCTTCGACAATACCGCGCACTTTGCGGCCCGCGGTCATGAGATGCATTGCGTCGAGGCAAATCTCAGATCCTGGACTGGAAGCCCCTACAAGTCCACACTGACCTCGCAGGGTAAGCGAATCCACTGCCTGCCGTATGACCTTGGGACTGGCCGTGGTGTCCAGGGCGTAGTGAACGCCAGCCCCGGTGATTCGCATGATGCTCTCCACAACATTTTCCTGAGAGCCATTAATTGTATGCGTGGCTCCGAGTTCACTCGCCAATTTCAGCCGCTGCTCATTGAGATCAACGCCAATGATGGTCGTCGCACCCACCACTCGAGCCGCCATGATGGCCGCCAACCCAACCGATCCGGCGCCAAAGGCCGCAAACGACTTTCCCACGCCTACTTTCAGACTGTTGATCACGGCGCCTGCCCCCGTCTGAATACCACAGGCCAGTGGGCCCAGACGCTCCAGAGGAGCGTCCGCTTGCACCTTCACCACATTGCGTTCGGTGCATAAAGCGTAGTTGGCGAAAGACGACTGCCCAAAGAAATTGCCGTGAATCCTTTCTCCACCCTTCGAAAGCGGTGAGGTGCCATCCGGGCGGCTGCCCCCGAAATTACGGCCAAAGAAATCGTGGCAGTAAGTTGGTTCATGTTCGTAGCAACTCTCGCACACGCCACATGAGTTGTAGGTCATCACCACGTGGTCGCCGGGCTTGACCTTGGATACTCCGTGTCCCACCCTTACCACAATCCCCGCGCCCTCATGACCCAGCACGATCGGTTGCGGCACCGGAAACGTCTGGTCGCGCATGGCGATATCGGTGTGGCAAATCCCGGTGGCGACAACTCTAACGAGGATCTCGTTGTCTCGTGGTTCCGCCAGGTCAATGTTTTCGAGCGATTGCGGCGCGTGCGGCGCGCGCGTGACGGCTGCTCTTATCTCCACGGTGATCTCCGGTTGAAGTGAATTTCTAAACGCCGTTAACAGTGATCTGGGATTCGTGTTTTCTTAACTGCCAGAATTGAAGGAACTCAGCGTAAAAAATCAAAAATGGGAAAGTGACGCCAAGTAACGCAGACGCGAGCCAGATCTCGAAGTCATTTGCCGGCGGACCCGGCTTCAGCGGGCCGCTGATGGACCGCGATAGGGCGCCATAGAGCAGCGCAAGCACGGTGCCTATTACGGCTGAGGTCAGGACATTGAGAACACCTTTCACCGGCTGGGCGAACTTCCTGAAAAGAGATCCATGAAGCATGTTCATGACGATGATAGTTCCGAAAATGAAGGGGATCGGAACACGCACCATGAACCTGAGCGGGTCCATCCCCAGAACAAAGATTCCCAAATAGAAGACGACTGCAGCGATCACTAGACAAAGAAGAGTCCAGATCAGACCTAACACAGGCTGCCTCATCAGGCTCCCGGATAGGGTGAAAGGCCACAGGTCGAAATTAAGCACAAGAAACATGATTGAGTTAAAGGTGATGTAGAAGACCAAAGCGAGGTTCGCGTTAAAGAGCCCGCGGGGATCGAGGGATGCGACGTAGACGGGCGCGCGCTGCATGAAGGCATAGTTAAAAAACAGTCGGAACAGGAGAAAGTTTATGGCATAGCAGGCGGCCAGCATGCTCAGGCCGGCAGCGGCGGGATCCTTGATGAATGAGTTGAAGGGCCAGCCGCCAAACATGATGGTCGCGGTGAAAGTCACCACCACCATTGCAATCGTGCACATCATGAGCATCGGCAACGGGGGATTGACATTGCCGCCCACGACGGCTCTCGTTGCCGCTCCGCCAACTGCTCCTGCCATGAGTGTCAATAGGATCAGCAGAAATCCCTTGAACGGTTGGTGACACGACGCTACAAATTTCGGCTTCTTGCATCCCCAGGCGATGCCGATAACGATCTCCATCGGAATGACGGAGATGAGACAAAACGAGACCCAGCCCATAAACGTTGGAGCATCGAAGAGTGAGATGAAGCCAAGTGAACCCGCGATGACCAGCGCGGAGGCGGCGATGCCGGCAAACGGTTGTTTGAGGTTTAGCATATAGTCGTCTCGATTAATGGAACGCCCGTTTGTTCTCGCTTCTGTGTCTCACTTGCTCACAACCGCCGATTAATAATCGTGTATCCATACATTGAACTCCCAGCCTCAGAGATATGATGACGTCCCGATGGTTCTTATCTTCGAGCATCGTCTGTCGACTTATGCCTTACTTGCAAAAAGATGATCCTCGCCGCCGTGGGCAGCCCACTATTCGGATAATTCTGATCCCGAGAGCCAATTCGCCCCTCGCATGTAGAGTGCTTCAACTTCTGGTCCAGTGTGACCCGGCATATCCGGCATTGCCTCGGCGGCCGCGACGATGACCTTTTTGCTTTGGTTGTAGCCGGCAAGTGCTTCGTCCACCAGTGACGCTTTTGGAGAACCTGACGCCGGTGCCGGCTGCTGAGCGATGGCTATGCTGACCGATCCGGCAAACAGAGCCGCAGAAGCCAGTACAAGATGGAATGTGCGTTTCATCGAATTACCCTCCATTGTTAACAGAATTTGAAAGTCGTCACGCTTTCGCCCAGCAATCATTTCGTGAATCCCGACGTCGTGATTCCATCTTCCATCAGCCCGATGTTATCCACCATTCGAATACGTCCATCTAGGATTTTGAAGACTTCACTAATCTGCATCCTCATGGGGTTGCCGCTGTAGTAAAGGATGGCGTAGCCGGCCACGATACCGCGTTCCGGATCGACGAGGCCGATGCGAATCTCTGTTGCCGGGCCCCACGGTCTCGGGCCCAGGTTGCTCTCATAGCAGCCAACATCCCCGCTTCCTTCCACTCCGTTCCGTGCGTTGTGCGTAATCCGGTTTCCACTGTGGTAGCGGTCACAGCGAGGGTCATAGTCGGCCTGGATTGGCTGATGATCGGTGAGTCCTTGAAAGTAGGAGGTAATGATGCGCTCCAACTGCTCGCGGGTGGCCCGCTCTTCAGGCGGCACGATGGTGTTGAAGAGAGGGTCGTAGGGAACAAGATTCTTGAGGTTTACCCTGGCGCTATCATCGAAGTTGATCTCGACTTCACTTATTTTGCCGTCGACCACTTTGAGCCGCGTGCCAACGTAGACTCCTTTCCCGTCGGCCGTCTGCCCCGCCACGCGTTCAACAACATTGCCTTTAATGGGATCGGCGTAGACGCCTTCTGAAAGGATTTGCTTTACAATTCCCCACTTACTATCGACAAGCCTGATGGCCTTGGTGTTTTCGCGGATCTGGGCATCCGGTGCGAGCTGAATTTTGTCCGGAGTATGGGCCAGCATCGCGGCATTGAACTGCTTGGCTTGGTCAAGAAGGCAGGCACGGTCGCACGTGGCGGCGGATGCTGCGCTGCTCACGCCGAATGTCGCAATCGCAGCGAGTGCCAAACTAGAGATCTTCACTGAAAAGTTTCCTGTCATCAAGCTTCCTCTCTTATCAACACTTCGTTTGTCCTTCCCGGAACACCTGTAGCGCCCGTGATCAAAACCTTTTGCATTGGGTCTCTCCCGGGAGTATCTTCGGGTTGCTGGGATATGAAGACAAGTAGGCACCTTTATGAGCGATAGTCACCTTTTGGAAACCATGCCGCCTTGGAATGTCTTTGACAGCCACTGCCCAACACGCCAGGTACTTGATCTTATTGCGGATAAATGGACAGTCCTGATTATCCGGCGGCTCGCTGACGGGACTCTACGCTTTGCTCAGTTGCGGCGATCAGTGGACGGGATCTCGCAGAAAGTACTGACCAACCTACTTCGCAGCCTGGAGCGGGATGGAATCGTGACCCGCCGGATCTATGCCAGCGTCCCACCCAAGGTGGAACACTCTCTGACCAATCTGGGGCGCTCCTTGTGCGATTTGGTCGAGGGCATCTGCCGTTGGGCCGAAGCCAACATTGAGCAGGTGCAGGCGGCGCGCGAGATGTACGCCCGAACTCTTCGCCAAGATTCGATCCCGCAATAAGATCGGTAACCGATAAGTCGGCGAGTGTTTACAAGTCCAGTCACCTGGCCGTAAAACGTCAGGACTCTATCGGAGCTGCTCCGCGCGATCAGGCGTGAGGAGTCGAAGGAGACTGAGCGGAGCAGGTCGGATAGAGCGGTTTGAAGGAAGTCGCTGGTGCGATCGGGGCAGGAGGCGGGCTATGGGTTTTTCATGGCTTCAGACTGGGTGGTTTAAGCGGTAGCGGCAGGTAAGTGAGCCGAGCCCCTTGTGCGGGATGCGCAATTGGATGAGTAGACGCTGGAGAACGACGACCGGTGCGGATAAGAAAGGCCATTTTTCTGACCCGAGGCGCACTTCCATTAGGCGTGCCATGAAGCAAACGGTGAAGGCCGCGTTGGTCGAACAGCTAGGAAGAATCAAGCCGGTATTCCTTCTTGTGTTCGGTGAAGAAGAGTTGTGCGACAGTCATGCGCTCAACCAGATACATGAGTCCATGGCAGTGCGGGCACTTCCACAGCGAAGGCTTTGCGAGGAGCGATGCTTCTTGAGGCGGAGCCTGGTGGAGCAAAGCGCGGCAGAGTGGAAGCATGCGGGCTCGTCTGCGGTTGGCGAGGAAGCCGAAGTAGCGGATACGGGGAAAGCCCCGTGGCAGCACATGTTGTACGAATCGGCGCAGGAACTCTTCAGAGGCAAGTGTCAGGGTGCGCTGCCTGCCGTGATGGGCGTAGTCCTTCCAGCGGAAGCAGACCTCAGCAGCTGAGACTGAGAGCAGGCGATGGTTGGAGATGGCGACGCGATGCGTATAGCGCGCCAGATAGTGCAGCACATGTTCGGGGCCGCCGAAGGGCGGCTTGGCATAGACGACCCAGTCTTGCCGATAGAGCGTGCGCAGGAAGATGGCGAATCGCTTCTGGTCGTGAAGTGGCACGCACTTACCGAAGAAGCGCAACTGATCGCGGGCAAAGAGGTGCCGTAGTCCGGCGACGAACTTGCCGCGGAAGACACGACTGAGCACCTTGACCGGCAGCAGAAATCTGGAACGCGATGCGATCCAGCGCGAGTGGTCTGCCGCGAGTCCTCCGCCGGGCACCACGCAGTGGATGTGCGGATGTGGAGTGAGCATCTGTCCCCAGGTGTGCAGGATGGACAAGAAGCCAGTGTCTGCGCCGAGATGCTTCGGATCGGCAAAGATCTCGAGCAACGTGGCGGCGCTGGCTTCAAAGAGCAAGGAGAACAGCTGTCGCTTGTTCTGCCAGATCAGCGGCACAAGCTCGTGTGGGACGCTGAAGACGAGATGGTAGTAGCCGACAGGTAGCAGTTCCTGCTGCCTCTTCCGCAGCCACTGGTCGCGCGCCGCGGTCTGACACTTGGGGCAGTGCCGGTTGCGGCAGGAGTTATACGAGATGGCCTGGTGCCCGCAGTTTTCGCAGGCGTCGCGATGACCGCCGAGAGCGGCGGTGCGGCAGCGCGTGATGGCATCGAGCACCTTGCGTTGCGGCCAGGTCAAGGACCCGCTGTACCGCTCGCGAAAGCTGTCGCCTGCAACACGAATGACGTCGGCCACCTCGAAGGGTGGCCGGCTCATCTCTTCCTGTCCTTATCTACCGCGGGGAGCGCGATCTGTTCCAGCGGGTTCACAGCTGCATGAAGATGACGACGCGAGAGCTGGAGATAGACAGTTGTATCTTCGAGCCGCTCATGGCCCATCAATATCTGAATCGTGCGCAGGTCGGCGCCGGCCTCGAGCAGATGCGTCGCATAACTATGGCGCAAGGTGTGCGGGTGGATCTTCTTCGTGAGTCCGGCGCGCGTAGCCGTTGCGCGGCATGCGTGCCAGACAGTCTTGTCGGAGATAGGCTGGTCTGTTCCCCGCTGGCCCTCGGTACTGGGAAAGAGGTAGCCCTGAGGCTTCTTCCATCGCCACCAGCTGCGCAACTCCTCGAGCAGCTTGGGGGAGAGTGGCACATCGCGATCCTTCGCTCCCTTGCCCTGACGGATGTGGATCACCATGCGCTGGCTGTCGATGTCCTCCACCATGATCCGCGCCGCTTCCGCCCTGCGTGCGCCGGTGGCATAGAGCAGTACCAGGAGGATGCGGTACAAACGGTTGGGTGCAGAATCGATCAGCCGTCCAACCTCTTCCTGGCTGAGAACGGTCGGTAGCTTATGGGGCACCTTGGGAAAGATGAGATCGTCGAAGGCGAGATCCTTCCGCTTCAGCGTCCGCTTGTACAGGAATCGCAACGCTGAGATACGCATCTCGACAGTGCTGGGGGCAAGCTTCCTCTCCTGGAGCAGGTATCGCTGGTAACGCCGCAGGTGCTCTGGACCAAGTTGTTCCGGCGAGCGATGGAAGTACTCGGCAAACTGGCTGACGGCGTTGAGATAGCCGCGGATGGTGGACGGCGAGTAGTTGCGCCGCTGAAGCTCGTGCAGCATGCGCTGGCGAAGTGGGGTCATAGGAACCTCCTCCCTATGACCACTCACCCTAACGCTGCGTGCCTCGCTACCCTAACCACTACTCTCAGTCCGTCGCGTCAGCGACTTCGTTCAAACCGGCTTCGCGGACAAGTGATCTCTGCCAATTGACTCAATACGGCTCTCTGGATGAGCGCATTATCGCCAATGCGCTCACCGATTTGATTTCGGCTGTGTCAATCGGCTGCACACGCCTCCCGCCAGACATTGTCAATTCACCGTGGCGATCCGATCAATGACGGAAAGCCGGTGCTCCGGCGACAGATGGCTGTAGCGAGCGGACATCGTGATTGTCTTGTGGCCGGCGAGGCGAGTTCCTGGATCTCTTTGATTGATGCTCCCGCCATTGCCAACCAGGAGCAAAACGTGTGCCGGTTTGAGTGCCAGACATAGTTCGTAATCTTCGCTTCTTCCAGGCAGGGTTGGAACCATGATCTGGTATCGAATCTTCCCTGAGATCCCTCGCGCGGAAAGACCGCATCGGACGCCTTTTGTAGAGGTCGTTTTGAGGATTCAATAGCTTTCAGCGCATCGGCATTGAGATGCACCGTTCGAGCCGACCCATTCTTCGTTTTCGTCAGCTCGATTGTGCGGCGCTCCAGATCGACTTGAGACCACATACAGGAGTACTGTTCGCTCAGCCGCATCCCCGTGTGAACGCCGACAACAAACTCGGCCAAATGTTCCGGGAATCGCGCCGTAATCACTTTGTGGAGCCGGTCGTATTCGTCACGGCTAAGGAACCGAAGCCGGCCCGTCCCCTCTTTCCTTTGCCGCACCAGACGGGCTGGATTAACGGTCACTTTGCCATTGCGAACACCCTCGCGATAGCAGAGTGAGATGAAGGCCTTATAGCGATTCGCCGTAGCTGGTGTTTTGCAGCGGGTTCTAAGCCACCGTTCCAGCTCCTGTGGAGTGAGATCAGCAGCAGGTTTTGAGCCGAGCGCTTTCCTGACGATTTCTCCCTTGCTTTCGTAGCTCCGATTGTCCTTGTGATGCGCCACGAATTCGAGGACATCATCGATCAGTTCCGACAATGTGACTACCTTGCTGTTGCGCAGTTCGGGAAGCTTCCTTCCGGCGACTACATCGGCCTTGCGCGATTGGTACAGCTTGATCGCATCCGACTTGCGACCAACCTTCTCCCGGTGCCGCTTTCCAGCCGCATAGTAGTGAACCCACCAGATGCCGCTCCCCAACGGATTTTCGTAGACTCCGCGCATGCCTCACCTCAAAGTATTTGCTCTTCAGCATTTTGATGACATTCCCCGGATATTGGAATGATTTGCAGAGGTACCAGGGGCGGTGTCAAGGCTCTCTGACCGCGAAGCGGCGCGCGCAGCGCGGCCTTGACTCCGCTCCGGCCTCGGCTATTCTCTGCTATCCGGGGAATGTCATTCGGTTTCTCGACGTGCCTCTTCGGCACGGCGCTTCGCGCACCTTGCGAGGAGTTCTTGCGCCTGGATTAGCTTCGTCTTCTGGACCCGATCGAAGAGTGCCTTAATGTGCTCCGTCGCCATTCCAGACGCTTTCAGGAGCGGGTCGAATGCAGTCATTATCAACATCTGACTACCGACGCATTCGATAAAGATATCCATGCCAAGCGGGTTCGAACTACCACCTTGAGCTGCCCTCAGCAATGCTTCACGTGCCCATTCGCTCGGAGTTCTGCACGCGCGCGTTGCGGCGTCTTCGATGACCCTCGCCTCGACTGCTGTGAGCTTCGTACTCAAATTGAGCGAGCGGCGATCACGTCCGCGCAGCTTCTCTTTGGGTCGATCCCTCATTGTCTGAACGTCATCCATAGTGACCTCCATCCCGTGTTTACGTGGTATCTGGCCAGATACCACGTTTTGCAAGCGTGCTGTGTTTTCAGTGGTATCTGTCGAGATACCAAAGTATCTGGGCAGTTCCCTTTCAGGGGTGGAGTGTCGAAATTCACCCGGTGCGCAGCGCCGAACGGGATGCATGCCCTGATTTCCTCCGTCGTGAGCGACAACATAACGCCTTCTCGCGCGCGAGTCCAATACCTTTTAGAACAAGAGTGATGCCTTGTAGGCATCGTCGCAAACGAGAAACCGAGAGCGGCCCAACTCCAGATTCGGCTGTACCCTCTAAGGCGTAAGGATGCCGCCTAACGACCACTAATGCCTCCGCGATGCCTTCTAGGAATAGCGCTGTAAGTAAAAGGTCTTGGACACGCAATCAAAACTGGGCAAAGCTGTACCGGATCGCAGGTGCAAGCAAATTCTCCAGCCCACCGCGCGGTAATAGCGCGAATACGGACTGACCATCGGGAGCATCGGATATGAGATCAGGAGACGGCGAACAAAAGAAACAGCCCGCTCGAATCACGGTAGCTGCAGAGAGCAAGATCCTTGCGAGCCGAGAGGAGGCAGCACAGTTGCTCTCCATTAGCCAGAGGGCACTGGACTACCTGATCGCGACGCAACGGTTGCCAACACGACGCATTGGTGGTCGGGTTCTCATCCCGGTTTCCGAGCTTAGGAAATATGCGCGCACCGATCATCCTGAGCGGATCGTGGCGTAACACGATACCGTGCTCCAATCGGGTGTGTCGTCGCTTCAGGAATTGAAGTGAAGGCCGAGCCTTTAACTAGCCCTTCGATTCGGAAAACCAGCGCATGCCAGCGGGCAATTGAACAGAAGCAAAGTCTAGGTGAATGACCCGGCGATGAGCAGCATTCTGTGACGGAGAAGACGCATGGAGGAGAAGAGGCCGCATGAGCAAAGCTCCTCCCAAGCCGACCTCGCAGACGTGCTCCGGAATCTCGGCCCGGATTGCGGGCACTTCTTCTTCCGGAATTCGGCCGCGCAGATGGGACGCGGGAATTACGCGCAGTGCCCCGTTGGTCGGTGGGCACGGATCAAGGTGGAGGCGCACAGAAAGCATATGCTCAAGGACGGAGGCGGGGGGCTGAACGTGAATCACCCCGACCTTTGTAGTCCAAGGTCCAAACCCTTCGACCTCGACCTTCTCTTGAACCGCGATCGTGACATCCTGGTGCCAAGGTACTTTCCAATTTGCTTCAGGGACCTTGTCAAACAATATGCCTCTTACTGGCGTGAACTGGTTCCCGAGCATTGGCTCTAATAAGACCCTGAGTTTGTCGGACGTCGCAAGCTTTGCAATCTCGGGAACAACGTCGAGCAGGTTTCGAACGGCGAACACTTCTCCACGGCGTCGCAGTTTTGAGTCCATATCTGCGAGCCTTTCGATCGCAGCGAGCAGGCGCAGGGTTTCGTCTTCGCTAAGCACTCCCTCTACAATCGCGAACCCGTTGGCGTTCAATTCGGCAACGATCTCTGGCGCGTCGACCATCCCCTGATTGTAAGTTCAAGAACACTCGTCCCGCATGGCAGCCTGACGGTGTAGTGGCAATTTAGCGAACGTCCCCTAGTCCGCGGAGCGTCGAAAGGAGCTGCCCAATCCGGGCTTGGCTGGCTGCGTCGGGCAGCAGGTAGCCGGGTAGAGCATCAAGAAAGCGCGGTTCCTTGAGAAGCGTTCGGACGGCATCGGCGATATAAATCTTCAGCGCCGAAGAAGCCGTTTCGACTTCTGGTATGAGCGATGACCGGCCATCGACTACGGCAATGAAGTCTTCCAGGTCATGGCTCGCGAGGTAATCCCGTTTTCCCCGTCCGTGAAATGCTTCGAGCTTGGTCCCGAGAAAGTAGGGCGCGTTGATGGCCCGAATTACCAGCCCGCCAGGAAGCTGGACGTTCCCCGCCGTGCGCAAAGCATCCGGATACCAGCGGTTCGAAAAGCCGAGAACTTGAGGGTCCAACGGCATGACATCCAAGGTCAATGTGCCATGAATCCACCGGCACAGCGGAGCGTCTTCGCGGCTGTCTTCTTTGAATCCCAGAGCGCGAAGCCGCTCGGAAAAGACGGTGTATTCAGCGTAGGAAGCAATCTCCGCGATAACGTCCACGTCGTAGGTTCCGCGCACAGGTGCGGCGGCCGGATCGTCGATCAGCAAACCGGTTGCGCAGCCGCCGACAAAGACAATTTCCGGGAGGAGCTGGCGCAATCTGTCAGCCGCCAGTTCCAGCAGTTCAAGATTAGGATTTGGCATCGGTGGGCATCTCCAACCTTCGCGTCAGTTCCTGACTCGCCAGGTTTCGTTCTCTGGCCCGCCCGTTACGGAGAGCATCCACCAAGGCCAGCAATTCATAGAGCCGCTCATCTGCGAGCGCAGCTTGCGGGACATTCTTGTGGAGGGGCGCAAAGCTGTAGCCACGAACTTTCCCATCCGCATACGGCCAGACTGGCGGCAACTCGCCCGCATCAGCAATCGTTTTCGAAAGAGGAGGAGCTGCATAGCTCGTGGGAACACCTCGCGTCGGCGCGCCGGTCTCGGCAGGAAAAGCATACCGAACTCCATGAATCAGGAATTCGAGCAGCGAGGAGCGGTTCAGGCGGTCTCCGAGTTCCGGGCCTTGAACGAAGTGCGATGCTCGCGCACGCTTCACCGAAGCGTAGACCTCTGATGGATAGAGATGGAGTTCGTTCGCCAGGCGCAGGTACGGAGGTCGTTCGCTGTTCTCCAGCGAAAGCTTGAGCATGACAACGATATCGAGTGGCCTCAACATGGTCAGATTATACAATATTCAAATAAAATGAATATTGAATTGAGTGCCTGGCCACCTCAGCCCACCAACACCCAAATGGGTGTAATTGGGTGCCCAATCGGGTGCGATTCTTAACTCAGATCCGCTTCAGAATTCAGAATGGCAGCGGGCGCTTGAGCTGGAATGGTGACCATTCCCTCCTCCGGCGGATTTCTGTCCGCGCGCGCCTGGACTTGCAGCGCTGGTCTTGGCAGTCGATGGCTGTTCGTGATCGGATTTCTATCCGCCGTGTTTTTGACCAATTTGCAGCGCTTTTGGTGCAACTTCCAGTGGCTGTTTTGATGGCTGTTGGTTTCCAACTTTTGTGCATTTTGCTGCCACGAGCTGCAACAGGCAAGCTCGTCATAGTCTATTGATAATAAATATCTTATGCGAGTGTTTGCGATTGATTGCAACCCGCTGCAAAACCCAAAAAAACAGACTCAAAATCCGCCGATCGCAAGGTCGTGGGGGTTCGACCCCCCTCCCGGCACCAACAAACTAAAGAGTTTAAGCTGAATTGGCCTCTCGAAACCGGAGAGGCCAAATCGTTGGTGGCTGTTGGCTTCGACAGCAGGGTCGCAAAGGACCCACGAAGAAAGCGAGAGCCCACTTTGATTGCACGGTGCGATTCATATGCGGACCTCCCCTCGGCGAACCCAAGACGAAGCGCCAGTTCAACCAGCGAGTAGTTACCATCGCGCCTCGACAGTTCGAAGGGCACGCGAGGGAGAAGCGGTGGTTGCGCAAGAAAACGCGGAGTCGCTCCATGGTGAGCTTGTGCTGCATGCACCAGGAATGGATGGCACAAGAACACCGTCCCCGCAGTTCCGGTAGCGCTCACCTCCGGCAACCCCTCAGTCGCGTGCGCGGCTGCAAGGCTCAGTTCCATCATCGCCAGGCCGTTTTCTCCAGCCGGAGCCAGTAACGGTGGCACTCGCAGGTGCGATCCCAGGCGAATCCGTGTCGGTGCGTCGTTCTCGCTGACGTCAGAAAACAGAAACAGCATGAGCAACGCTCGTCCCTTAGATCGCAGATTGACGCGCCAATCGAGATACGATCCGGGCGAGGCGGCTGGTTGATCTGGCGGAAAGCTCGCGTCCACATGCCACCCTGTATCTCCCGGGTCGTCGGGATGCGGAAACCGGATTGGAAACCCTCCAAGACTCTGCCGCGGAACCCATCGGCCCACGCCAACCAATTGGTCGAACGCAGAATGCAATGAAGGCGTATTCACTGCCTGGCGAAACGGCTCCTCTGCAAAGTCTCCGAGTCGGATGACCGGACGAGTCCAGGTCTCTCTGTTGTCGGGATCGCAACCGGTCGCACTCCAAAGGATCGCGCGCGCTTCGGCCGCGGTCTCTAATGGAAATGCGTTTTCCAATTTCACGAACCCATGGTGAAGAAACTGCTCTCTCTCGGCATCGCTCAAAACGCGATGCGACGTCTCTTTAGCTAAATGCATACGGGCATCTCCTCTTTGTCTGCGCAAAACTACACGTCATCGGCCGCAAGCGCGGCACGCTAGAGCACCCGCAAGCGGCGAGTGCGAGCCTTAGAGGCTCATCAGGAAGACAGAGGAGAAGCGAATCATCATCACGATTCCTTCATCATATTCCGATTCGTGCAAAATCCAACTCCGATTTGCGATACCGCCGAACCCACTGGCCACAAAATATCGCCCGCCACTTCGCGCGTTATCGCCAAATCACTCACCGACGCGAACACCGGTTTTATACTCATCTATAGGTAACGAAAATCAATGTCAAAACGTGAATTCCAGACCGAAGTCAGCCAGTTGCTTCAACTGATCGTCCACTCCCTCTATTCGCATCCTGAGATATTCCTCCGGGAGCTCGTCTCCAACTCCTCCGACGCGCTCGATAAGCTCCGCCACTTGACGCTTGTCGATGAGGCTTACAAGGCCCTCCCATTCAGTCCGCGGATTGACCTGGAGCTGGACGATGAGAACAAGACCCTTACGATTGCCGACACCGGCATTGGCATGAATGAAGAGGATCTGGTTTCGCACCTTGGAACCATCGCTCGCTCTGGCACCAAAAACTTCCTTTCCCAGCTTTCTGGCGACGCCCGCCGGGATTCAAACCTGATTGGCCAGTTCGGCGTTGGCTTCTACAGCGCCTTCATGGTGGCCGACCGCATTGAAGTCCTGTCGCGCAAAGCCGGTGAAGAGCAAGCCTGGCGATGGGTCAGCGATGGCCAAACAGGATTCGACATCGAGCCAGCAGAGCGACCCGTCGCCGGCACCACCGTGCTTCTCCACTTCAACGAGGAAGGCAAGCAATACGCCAATAGCTGGCGCTTGCAAGAGATCGTGAAGAAGTACTCCAACCACATCGCTTTTCCCATCTTCCTCACCTACGACAAGAGTGATTGGAACGCAGAAGAAAAGAAATCCATCAAGACTCGCACCACCGAACAGGTCAACGTTGCCAGTGCCCTCTGGCGTCGGCCCAAAAGCGAAATCACCGAAGAAGGATACAAGGAGCTTTACAAATCCATTACCGGCGATTCCGAAGATCCGCTCTTCTGGTTTCACACCAAGGCCGAAGGAAGCCTCGAATACACCACGCTTTTCTACGTCCCCTCAAAGGCTCCACTCGATCTCTATCAGGCCGAGTACAAGGCCGGAGTCAAACTCTACGTCAAGCGCGTCTTCATCATGGACGACTCGAGGGAGCTTCTGCCGCAATATCTGCGCTTCGTTCGCGGCATCATCGACAGCGAAGATCTTCCCCTCAATGTCAGTCGCGAAATCCTGCAACAGAATCGCGTACTCGCCAGCATTCGCACCTCAAGCGTCAAGAAGATTCTCTCCGAACTGAAGAGCATCGCGGCCAGCCAGCCCGAACAGTATCTGAAATTCATCGCCGAGTATAACCGTCCCCTCAAGGAAGGCCTCTACGGCGACTTCGCCAATCGCGAAACACTCCTCGAGCTCATCCGCTTCAAGTCCACAGCGGTGAATGGCCTCACCAGTCTCGCCGAGGTAAAGTCGCGCATGAAGCAGGATCAGAAGAGCATCTACTACATCACTGGCGGTGCGGAATCTCTCCTCCGCACGTCGCCGCTACTCGAAATTTACAAAAAGAAGGATCTTGAAGTTCTCATCCTCGATGATGACCTCGATGAAATTGTCTTTTCAGGCATTGAGAAGTACGGCGACATCGACCTCAAGGCGGTCAACAAATCCTCTACCAGTGAAGACCTGAAAGACGAAGCCGAGCCCGACAAGGCCGAAGCGCTAAAGCCTCTGCTCGACAAGCTGAAGGCCACACTTGGCGATCGCGTCAAGGATGTGCGCGGATCCGTACGCCTCGCAGATAGTCCGTCCTGTATCGTCTCCGATGAAGAGGAGCCATCCATCCAGATGCAGCAGATGCTGCGTGCCATGGGACAGAAAGAAATCCCCGCCCCCAAGCCCACCCTCGAGATCAATCCCGATCACGACATAGTCAAAAAACTGTTATCCCGCATCGATGATCCTGTCGTAGAAGACGCATCCTGGCTGCTTCTTGATCAGGCGCTCCTCATGGAAGGAGTGCCGCTCCAGGACCCCGGCGCCTTCGTCCAGCGCCTCAACCGCATCCTCAATCTCTCGATCTAGCTGTCTTTTTGCGCGTCTGCCGTTTTAAGCAGCGCCCGAATACCGGGAGGATCCAACCCGGCAAGTCCGGATCCTGTGTGTGCGACGACCAACCGGCATTCGTCGAGTTGGGGCCCCCACGCTCAATGGACCGGAGCCCTGCCCTGTCCACATACGGACACATAGACCCGAAAGCGGACGCAGAAGGCGGGCTAACCTCTGCGGAACCCAAGAAGAATTCTTTTTCTTTGTGGCACCTCGCTTGCATGCTAATCCGGGTGATCTTGTCTCGAAGCCTTCCCCGGATCCGCAAGTCAGCGCGAGCGTTTGTGCGGGCACCAGGCCTGTCATTTGCTCTACTGCTTACCATTGCGCTTGGAGTAGGCAGCAATTCATCCGTTTACGGGTTTCTTCTGGGACTGACTCACCCCGCCTCTCCTCTTGGAGGCTCTGACTCGATCGTCTCGATATTCAGGCAAGATCGCTTCCGTGGAGCAGGACCACTCTCAGCGGACGACTATCAACAACTTAAAGCGAGTCGCGGAACATTTGATTGGATAGGCGGGGCGCGAATTAAACCACGTGACACCATGACCGGTGCCCATGCGGAGATCGCGATTGTCGCCGCAGTCACACCCAACTTGGCTGCAGCGCTAAAATTGCCGCTGGCCAACGGGGTAGTGATCAGTCACCGCGTATGGGAAAACGAATTCGGCGGCAGGGCGAATGCGGTCGGCTCTCCGATTCGAATCGATAACGTAGGTTTCAGAATTGATGGAGTTGCACCGGATCAGCTGGACGGTCTTTATAGTGACCGCCCCGTCGATCTCTGGATACCACTACAAGAGCAGACTCTGCAAGGCAACGGTCGAGACATTCAGGAATTGTGGGTTCTCGCGCGCCTTCAACGCGACGTTTCATCGCGTCGGGCGCAGACCGCTCTTCGTTCAGGCTCTGGCAGCCTTCGCGAAGTGAGCGTAACTCCCTTCACGGGTATCGCGCCGAATATGGCGCGGGGATTGTCGCGCGTAAGTATGTTTCTGAACTTCTCTGCTGGAGCTGTGTTTTTCATCGCTTGTATCAACGTCGCTTCGCTCCTGCTTGGACGAGCGCTAAGGCGATCCCATGAGACCTCTCTTCGTATCGCGCTCGGTGCAACCCGCGCCGACCTGTTGTGGGAGTTGTTCTCGGACAGCGTCGTCATCTCCATCTCCGGTGGGGCTATGGGTTTATTGTTGGGGATTTTGACAGCCCATACCATCCCGGCTTTTCTCTTCGAAGAGGATGCGCAACGACTTATCTTCGCGCCGCATCTGATCCCAATCCTCACGGCCTCATTGGCATGTGTAGTCATCACGGTCATCTGCGGAATGATGCCAGTCCTTGGAACCGTAACCGATCGCCCCTGGATTGTTCTTCAGCGTGAAACCGGTTCGCCCTCAAAAGCAATCCAGCGTCTGCGATCTGGTTTGGTCGTTGGACAAATTACGGCCTGCTGCATGCTCGTCATCTGTACAGCACTTCTTCTCGATGGTCTTCACTCGGCGTTAAAAACAGGTGCGGGGCATCGCCTCGGCGATCCGATCCTGCTGACCGTACAAGCGCAGGTGCGGCCTGATGGACCTGAGATCGACATCAACTATTTCAGCGATGTTGAGAAGAGCGCGAAGTCCGTGGCCAGTTTGTCGCCATTGGCGTGGACTGCCCGGCTCCCGGGCAATGAACCGACGTGGCGATCCTTTAGAACTCAGCCACCGTCACAGTTACAGTATCGCGACGTTGCAATGGACATTGCGTGGCTTACACCGGACTCTCTCAAATTGCTGGACAACGAACCGATAGCCGGAAGGATGTTTGGGTCAAGCGATCAAACGCACAGTGTCGCGATCGTAAATGAGGAGGCAGCAGCAGAGCTTTTCGGCCCGCAGACGGCAGGCGTCGTTATACAGGACGCCGCCAATCAGCCGATCGAAATCATCGGCGTGGTCAAGAGAAGGTCAAATGAAGCGATACAGAAACCGCTCCCAACCATTTATTACGGCTTTATCGATCGTTCGGACGCACCGAGCCCGATTAGGCAGGCACATTTTCGCATCCCTCTCGTACCTCCTGTAACGGGCATCGAGTTAAGCGCCGACGTCGTGTCAGCGAACTATTTCGGGGCACTCGACATGACCTTGATTGCCGGCCAAAAGTTCCCCGAACATCGAATTCCCGGCCATGGTCGTGTAGGAGTGATCAATCAAGAGGCTGCGGATCTCTACTTCAACGGTAAACCGCTCGGTGCTGGCGTCATCGATGACGGTGGTGTCAGAACCGAGATCATCGGAGTCGTCAGATCACAGGTCTTCGGGACATTTGAACAGCACGCCGAACCTGCAATTTACTTCCCGATGTGGCAGGACTGTCCCCCACGCATGACGCTGATGCTCAAAGATTCGAAGCGTAACCGGGGCATACTCGACGATCTTCGAAACAAGATTGAAAACGTTCCAGGGCACAGCCCGGCTCCTGTTGCCATCAATACCCTCGACACCCAGTTGGCTCAATCTGGTTTAGCGACATTGCGGATCGCAACTTTGATTAGCAGCGCGTCGGCAGCCACAGCACTAATACTCAGTATCCTTGGTCTGCTTAGCGCCCAGAGCGATGCTGGACGTCAGCGCCAGCGCGAGCGAGCGCTTCGCCTTGCACTTGGAGCCCAACGCTGGCGTATCGTTTTTATGGTTATGAAGAACGCTGGGCGGCTAGCCTTTCTCGGCACTGCGATAGGGATCTTCCTGTCTTTCACGCTCTTGCGGTTACTGAGAGCCGATATCGCGATCATCACTTGGCCGCCCTTCCGAGTGTGGCTGATCGCCCCTCTTTTGCCGGCCGCAGCGGTAATAATTGCGAGCGTGTTTCCAGCGCGACGCGCTTCCGTCATCTCTCCTGTGGTCATCATGCGCGACAATTGAGATCTCGTTCGGAGTCGAAGGCATCCCACATTGCCAAATCGCGCAGAGGCTGAGGTAGATCGAGGCTCCCGAATCGTGGACGATACTTCCCTTGATCGATCTTCGCCTTTCCCGGCCTGGCTCGTCGGGCCACTTCGGAATCCTCCCTTAAATCCATTCTGGTGCAGTCTGGATTGGCGGACCGTAGCTGTCAGCCGGCCGCGGCATCCATCTCAGGCCTCAGAATCAAGACCCGACCACCGGCGATCGGTTTGTCATCCGTAGCCGCGGTGATGTAGAACAGCCGCTTAGGGTCCCGCTCATAGCCCGATCCCATTCCACGGAGAATGTCCAGATGCAGGATTTCTCGGAGTTGCATGCACCCACTGGCGCGTTGGGGTCCCTGCCCGCGCATAAACAGGACTGGCAGCAATATCTCCTCAAAGAGGAACAGGTCGAGGCGTTTCACCGCGACGGATTCCTGACCGGAGTGCAGGTGCTCGACGACCATCAGGCGGACGCCCTGTGCGCAGAGCTGGCCGGGCTCATGGAGACGTCGCATCCCTCGCAGGAGCTGTTCCACGAGTACCACTCGAACGAGTCCAGCAACCCGGACACGATCCTGTTTCACGCGCTGGGAGCGTGGCGGACCGGGCCGGCGTTTCACGACGTGCTGTGGAGTCCGGCATTTCTGGTGGCGGCGTCGCAGCTGCTCGACGGGCCGGTGCGGTTTTGGCACGACCAGCTTTTCTGCAAGCCGGCTCACCACGGCGGCGTCGTGGCATGGCACCAGGACTACTCGTATTGGACGCGGACGCAGCCCATGGCGCACCTCACGTGTTGGATCGCGTTGGACGACAGCACCCGCGACAATGGCTGCTTGTACTACGTCCCCGGCAGCCACAAATGGAACCTGCTGCCAATTACGGGACTGGCAGGTGACATGAACGAGATCATGACAGTGCTGGATGAGGAGCAGAAACAAGCGTTCCGGCCAGTGCCGGTCGAACTGAAGCGCGGTCAATGCTCGTTCCACCATCCGCTGACGGTACATGGGTCCTATGAAAACCGCTCTGACCGGCCGCGACGGGCAACATTGGTGAATGTGTTCCGCGACGGAGTGCGATCGGCCAGCGATGAGCCGCTGTTGACCGGCGTATCGGCGATTCCGAAAGGGCAGAAGATGGAAGGGCGGTTCTTTCCTCTGCTGTTTGATCCGGGGGTAATGGGGAACTGAAAAAGAAGGTCACGCTTTCGAACTTCTCGGAGCCACTTCACAGTGTTTTGCAAAAAGATCGGCTCGCCGCTCAATATCCTTATCAACAAACAAGACTTCATGTAACATTCCTGTCGAAAGGATCCCTCATGAATTATCTCGTTTGCACCCCCCGACACTTGCCGGCTGATAAGCGAATTGCCGCAGCCAAGACAGCAATCAAGATAAACCCCCTCAATCACGCGCCCGTCGAACGCTTGTCGAGCGTGATGCCGGGATTCATTTCAAGCCCCGAGCGCATTGCAGTCGTTACGACCAAGTATTGGGGATTGCAGGGAGTAAACCTGACCGTAGGGTTTATGGTCAGTACTCCGACCGATCTTAAGAAAAGGCTTCTGCTTCATATGAATGCCTGGGCCAAGACCGCAAACGTCAAATTCGTTGAGACTAAGACTGATCCCCAGGTAAGAATCGCTTTTGAAGGCGGCGCGGACGGTGGTTACTGGTCCTACGTCGGCACCGACATCCTTCACATTCCCAAGAACCAGCAGACATTGAATCTTGAGGCCTTTACAATGCAGATGCCCGAATCCGAGTTCCATCGCGTGGTTCGGCACGAGACTGGGCATACTCTCGGTTTTCCTCACGAGCACATGCGCAGAGCCCTCGTAAAAAAACTCGACGTTGCCAAGACCATTGCGTACTTCGAGCGCACCCAGGGATGGAGTGAAGCCGAAGTCCGTGCGCAGGTTCTTACCCCCATCGAAGAATCAACCTTGCGCGGCACCTCGGTAGATGCCAAATCCATCATGTGCTACCAGCTCCCCGGCGAAATTACTATCAGCGGTAAGCCAATTATCGGCGGCACCGATATTGATCAAAAAGACTACGGCTTTGCTGCTCTGATCTATCCCAAAAAATCTGCGCGTTCTGTTCCAGCGAAGAAAACATCGCCCCGTAAGAAGAAGAAATAGCGGATGGCAGATCCGCTCGCGATTCGGTCGCCAATTCCAGCGAAATCATCAGTTGGAGATGCCAAACGACTCGAAGTGGTGCCTGCACAATCGATCGTAAAAACGCGCTGGATCGAGTTATCTATGACTCTCGGTCCTGCGCGTTTCTGCGTCCCGCTACCGCTCCGTTTTCCGAAATCCGCCCATTGGCATCCGGGACTAAGCACCCGCTCGGCGTTCCGCGACGATACGAAGCACACGCACAATTTTCGGTAGCGTTTCGTCCAATTGTGTGGCAAGATTCTTCGGTTCATATTCTGCGCTTACAAATGCAAGTCCCTGAGCGCTCCCTGCAAACAATGATGGCGGTGAAGGGGGAACGAAGCACCGACACTCGCTCGCTCGAAGCCTGAACGGTAAGGAGGGACGAGATGATCAGAAGAAAGCAAAATGCCCGGGCTGCTGGCAGCAAAAAAGCATCTGTTCACGGGGAGCTACGATCTGGCCCTATAGCAGGAACCGCTTTGATCGATGGAGCGACCTTCTCCCAAAAGCCTGTCCTCTATGCGGAAATAGATGGTCAGGCAATCTTTGAGGGCGACATCGTCCTTGGCACTGTGCAGAGCCTGAAACAAGCACAAGGCCAGGATCTCCCCCTGCGCTCGATCGGCATCACGGGTCAGCAATTTCGTTGGCCCAATGCAACAATCCCTTATGAAATTGATCCGACATTGCCAAACCAGCAGCGGGTCACGGATGCCATCGCTCATTGGGAGGCCCACACACGAATCAGGTTTGTGCTCCGCACCGCGGCCAATCAATCTCAATTTCCGGATTTCGTTCGCTTTGTGCCCGGCGGCGGTTGCTCGTCGATGGTCGGGCGCCAGGGTGGACAGCAAAATGTCACCCTCGGAGCCAATTGCACGTCTGGAAACGCAATCCATGAGATCGGTCATTCCGTGGGCTTGTGGCACGAGCAAAGCCGCGAAGATCGAGATAGCTTCGTAACCATCGTATGGGCCAATATCGACCCCTCGATGCAATTCAACTTTAGCCAGCACATCCAGGATGGCGACGACCTCGGAGCGTACGACTACGGGTCAATCATGCATTATCCTCGCGATGCGTTTTCGATCAATGGGCAAGACACCATCGTCCCGAAACAGGGACTACCCGCCGGTGTGGTCATGGGACAACGCACCGCCCTTTCAGCCGGAGACCTCGCCGGTGTTCAAATCATGTACCCCGGACGGACAACATTCAAAGAGGTCCCAAAAGATCCAATCATCGATCGAACTCTAAAGGAAGTATCCAAAGAGCCGGTCCAGGATACCGTCAAGGAAGTGCGGAAGGATCCAATCGTCGATCGCACATTCAAGGAAGTTTCCAAGGAACCAGTGCGAGACACGGTCAAGGAAGTCCGGAAAGATCCGATTACGGAGACCACTGCAAAAGAAGCCGCATTGGATCCGATCCCCGGTCCCGGTCCCGTTGTGAACCCGCCCGGGCAGGCGTTCCCCTTCGTCTTGGCAACACCAAGTCGCGCATTTCCAGGTGGGACCGCAGAAGCCGGAAACGCCATGCAGCATTTGCAGGAACTGGAGGAAGCAATCAGGCACGTCGAGCAACAGCTCGTCGAATTGATGACAGCCTATGATGACGCAGTAAAGTTCCTTCAAGGAAGTTGATCCCGACATGATACTGGTCATCTCCTATGAAGGAGAGGAACATACTGCAGGGGTCGTCAACTTACTTAGGGCCGAAGGCAGGGAAGTTGTCCAAATCGATCTGGCCGACTTCCCTGCGAAGAACAACATCGCGCTTTCTTGGTCAAACGACGCGGTTGCTAAGTATGAGATTCATACTTCCCGCGGAGTGTTCGATCTTGCGCGCGCAAACGTCGGTTGGTGGCGAAGAGTCAGGCCATTTACCCCGCACGTTGAGATAAGACGCCCATCAGATAAAGCATTCGTTGAGAGCGAGACTTCGCAGGCTGTCAACGGCATGCTCGACGCGCTCCCTTGCACCTGGGTCAATCCAAGGGAGGCGGACTCGATCGCCCACCATAAGCCGTACCAATGGGCAGTCGCGCAGCAAGTCGGACTACGGGTACCTAGAACGATGGTTACGAATAATCCATCCCAGGCCCGCCAATTCATTGCGCAAATAGCTCCCGGCGCCGTCGTATTCAAAGCGTTCTTGGCTTCGACTCAGGACTGGCGCGAGACCCGGCTCGTCGAAGCGTCTGACATCGAGTTGTTGGACCTCGTAAAGTACGCGCCCGTAATATTTCAGGAGTACATCGAGGGCGTTGACCTTCGAATCACAGCGGTCGGCGAAGCCTTTTTCGCGGCTGAGATCGATGCCCGGCAGACTCGATATCCCGTCGATATGCGAATGGTAGTCGGAGAAGCTCTCGTGCGGCCGGTCACTCTGGATTCTGATTTGCAGGAGAAGTTGTTGGCGCTTCAGCGAAAGCTGAATCTGGTCTACGGAGCAATCGACATGCGCCGCACCCCGGCAGGGGACTACTATTTTCTTGAGGTCAATCCCGCCGGCCAGTGGGAATTTGTCGAGGAACGAACACAACTGCCAATAACCAGGGCCATGGCAGACTTGCTCGCGAGCCTTGATCGTCCGATTTGAGGTGCCAGGATGCGATCCATCAAGGGCCAGATCGTTGTCCCCGCTGACGCGCCGAAACGAAAAGCGCACACGATTTCCATCGAGGTGCACGACATAAGCGTTGCGGATGCTCCGTCGAAAATGTTGTCGCAATCGCGCCTCACGAATGCGCAGGTAAAACCGAACGGTCATCTAGCATTTCAGATCGAAGTTCCCGACACAACCAGCAGAATGCTCGCATTTCGAGTTCACGTCGACTGGGATGGAGATGGCAAAATTTCCACTGGCGATCTGCTCACCACCCAGGTCATCCCGGTTCCGCCGTCCGCAGAGCCCGCGCAAGTTAAGGTGCCGGTAACTCTGATCTAAGACACCTTTGACGTTTTGCTTCGTAATCGCCGCGACCTAGGTTAAGAAAAATGGGCAACCTTACCGGCGAACATTTTCAAAATCAAGGCCAGTCGACAAAGGTTGTAACGAATCCGCAAGTCTTTTCACTAGTTAGTGAGCGCAGACTTGCGCGCAATACGGTAGGGAGGCGAGACAGGATCGCCTCACCGATAAGACTTCCTCATCCCGCAGGTCGAAAGTGCGCAAGAGGTGAATTTCGTTAGATCAATTTGCGTCCTCCGCGGCGCGCTTCGGAACATCATTCATCCTCTCGCTTTTGAGTAGGGGTCCCGCGCCAGGAATAAGCCGCAGAGGGACACGAACATGAACAAGAGTCTCGGTACTTCGCTGGGCGCCATTGTGTTCGCAGCGGTTCTCCTGCGTACAACCGGATCAGCGCCGAATCCATCCCCCGGTTCTGGCGCTCCCAAAACGCCACCAGCGGCAGCAGGCAAAAGGAGTGCCGGTGACGGACCGTGGTCGGCATCCTGCGATTATTGGGCCCCGGCGCGCCGCTTCGTCGAGTCTGACTCTAAGGATCAATCCACCATCTCGTTCACGCTCGATCACACTCCGCACAGTCTCACTGCAACCCTTCCCGATGTGCCCGACAAGGGCGAACCTGAATGCGGAGGCGATCCAAAAGAGCGTTGGGGCTTGCCCGCCGCTCCCACTCCGGAGACTGAAATCAGGACCCTCATCGCAATCGTCCCCGACCCTGTTCGCACAAACATGGCCCTGCAGTTCGATCGAACTGTCGATGCCTTGTTGGCTGCCGCGGCGGAGTACCAATATATGAGCAGCTATTACTGGGTGCCCTGGAAAGAGCAGGCGTCACGTGTCCGCTCGACCGAAGCGTCACCGGAGAAGGAACAGGATTCGAAGAGCGAACACGAACCGGGCCTCATCATCTTTAAATATGCGCCCAGCGTACCCGATGCACCTCAGTCCGCTGACCAATCTGCGCCGGAAAGCGCCTTCACTCGTGTCCTCTACATGTTCCTTGTTGCAGAGACACCCACGTCGGGCATAGACGGACTTCAGATTCAGAAAGCCTTCAAATATCAGGATGAACTGGGCTCAAACGCGAACTTATTCAAATCTTTCACAAATGATCCGCACCACCTTGCCATCATCGGTCCCACGTTCACTGGTTCGGCGGCTTCTGTTCGTCAAGCCGTGGATACCATGCTTGCGGACCCATCGGAAATAACCTCGGTATCCGTGAACGGAGCAACTGCGACCGAGGCTGCCCTATACCACTTGACTGTACCTGGCAAAGAGGACCCTTCCAGAGATAGCAAACGAGCCTACAAGGTCAGCACAAAGGTGGAATATCGATCGTTCTCGTACAATTCCACCTATACGCAAAGTCAGGTTCTTAAACTGCTCGCTCAGAGCAGTTCCTCCAGCAATCCAGCCAGGGTGGCCGTCCTCGTGGAGGATGGCACAACCTTTGGCGCGGCTTCAAGTCAACGTCTTATCGCGCAGAAATCCAGACCCCCGGTAGAGCCCCTCTATATTCGCTTTCCTCGCGGAATATTTCTGCTCCGAAACGCGCAAGCAGAGAACGTAACAGCGGAAGAAACTGCAACCGATCCGTCCACGAGTCCCTATCTCCGCCTTTCCCTCAAGGATGCGAATTCATTCGACAGCGTGCCTCAATTGTCCCGCCAGAACACCCCCCTGTCGCAGGAAGCACAACTGATGACCATCGCGCGTCAGTTGCAGCGCAATCGCTCCGAATATATCGTCATCAGTGCGAGCAATGTTCTCGATCAACTTTTTCTTGCTCAATTCTTGCATCGAGCATGTCCTGACGCCCGGCTCCTGGCCTACGGCGGAGATCTTCTTATTGAGCGAGAGATCGATAACGTGCCCTTTATTGGTACTCTCACCTTTACGCCCTACCCCCTGATCGGTACCGGCTCAGCTTTAGGCGGTCGTACCCAAACGCGAGCCTACCCGGACTCCAATTCCCAGGCCTATTTCAATGCAGCGAGCTATACGATCTGGGATCAAAGCCCAAAGACAGTCCCCGCGCTCGCAGGATACCGGAACATTCTGGAGCCTTCTGATCTGTTGCGCCCACCTTTGTGGGTTTCCGCCATCGGCACCGACGGATATTACCCCCTCGGCATTGCCAGTGATCAGGCAAGCGATTCGCGCACTGGTGAAAACATTCTTCCGCACATCTATGCGGATAAGCGGCTGCCACAAACCAGACTGGCGATCTGGCCCACACATCTGTGGTATTTTCTCTGCATTTCCGTGTGCATTCTGTGCGCTTCACACAGTCTGGTCTTGTGCGTCGCAAGCCCCTGGTCACCCGCCACGCGGGAACTTGCGTTCAAAGACAACGATCAGCCACGACGCCGTGCCATGTACGTACACACAGGGACCGCCATGCTCTTTTGCATGGCTTTCGTGGTTGCCATACCTATCTTTCCAACTTTTCAGTTCTGCGTGCCAGACCCGGCCGGCATCTTTCTAAGCTGCATGACTCTCGCCATGGGCACTTTGGCTCTCGCTGTCACATTCCGGAAAACGCGGAGATATATCAGGTGGGAAAGCATCCCAAATCCAGCGGCTCTAATGCCTCCTGCATCGGATGCGGAGCCAGACAAGAGAGGAAAGCTCTCCGACTGGGCCTTGCGCCTCAATCTCGCCTTGCGGCACAACGTTTACTTGTGTCTCGATATCATTGCCTGGGTCACCATGCTCGTAGTCTCCTCTCTTTGGAGCTACTTATGCTGCTGGAATTACCCGGACGGTTCAGTTCGATACATCTCTCACGTAAGTCTATTTTTCAGCTATCGTTGCATCCACCCCGAGAGCGGCGTCTCTCCGCTAGTTCCCGTACTCCTGCTCCTGTTCAGTTGGTACCTCTGGTCTGTCTTTCATACTTGGAGACTCCGTTTCTCTGATAACTCCAGGCCCGTCTTGCCCGGTAAATTAGCTCTTCAAACCTCCTATCCCCTCTTTGTTGCCGATGAAGATCTCCGCAAATGTGATCGCGTGCAAAGCCCGTGCCTCTACAAAGACATTACCTGCCTGCTCATCACAAGAGAGGCTATCCGGCGCATCTGTCTTGCCCTGATTAAGAACTTCGAAGACCGCTACGTTAGATTCAACCTCGCGCTGGTTTTCCTCTACCTGCTTTCCTTTTGTCTCTTTGTATTCTTCGTCCCGGTCAAGAGTCTCGATTCATTCTTCTGGGCCTCCCACGGATTTCCAACCCCCTATGAGTTCCTCATCACCGCCTTGTTCTTCCCGCTTCTCGTCATCACACTGACAGGTTGGCTGCGAATGATTTTCATCTGGGCGGCTCTCAAGCGGAACCTGCTGGATCGCCTCGAAAACTATCCGATTCGATTTGCCTTCAGCCGGCTTAAAGCAGCAGGTTGGATGACAATGCTGCGTCGCGGAGGGCTCAATGAACAGTGGAGAGATATGGCGCGCTGCACAGAATCCATGCGGCAAATGGTCAACGATCCACAACTGGATCTGCGCATCAGAAGAGCCACTCTAGCCGCCTCCGCTTCAAATCCAAAATGGATTCCCCTTGGTCGCTCGATAAATCCCCTGCGGAAGATAGATCGTCAAATGAATCTCTACATCAAGGCCCTTGTACAGTACCGAGGTGGCACAGCGCCTAAATCGCGCATTCTCCGGGTAGCAAGCAACTATCTATTCAATCGCAAAGACATTCCACTGGTTGGTGCTGATATCGGCCTGGTTTTTATGAATGCGCTCGAACGATCCTACGCAGGTTTCAGCGAAGTATTGCTCGAAAGAGTCTTGGTCCCTCACTGGAAAACGAAATCGAGCCAACTCGTAGAAGGGGAAACCGAGGAGCCATGTCCGGACTCGAGTGTCGATGAACCCAGATACATTCGCGTCGCTGAAGAGTTTCTCGCCATTCGCTATCTATCTTTGATTCGCGCTGTTCTCGTGAATCTGCGCTACTTGATGGTCTTCGTCTCTCTTTCCTTCGTTTCGGCGATCGTGGCCTGGAATTCGTATCCCTTCGAGCCCCGACAACTCATTGACTGGGTCTTCACGGGGCTGCTTGCGGTTTTGGGCGGCGGCATGATCCTGGTGCTCGCGCAGATGCATCGCGATCCGATCCTCAGTCGTATCACCCACACCAAGGCAAATGAACTCGGCGCCGAATTCTACGTTCGAATCATCGCTTTTGGCGCAGTCCCGGTTCTCACGTGGCTGGCCTATGAATTTCCCGGCATCGGAAATACCATTTTCAAATTCATCAAACCCGGCCTCGAAGTCATCAAGTAAGACGGCAGTTCTCGAGGATAAGAACGACTCCAGCTAGTCGAACTTCCGGAGCCAGATATTGCGCACAGAAATCTTGCAAGGCTGGCTTTCGATCTCAAACCCGATGAGCCCCGGCTGGTTGTTCACAGAATCTTTATTATCATCGATGAATACCGCCATCAATTGGCCATTCATGATGTGCATCATCACGCCGCCTCGTGCAATGACCTCGTAGTCATTCCATTCGGCGACCTTCACATGACCACCGAGCGCCTCCTTATCGCCAATCTTGGCGACGAGCCGATTGGTCTGCCCCGGCAGCGCCTGAGTTACCTGGCCGCGATACGCAAGGATGCCCTGCATCGTGTTTTCTGAGTACCACTGCCCCGTGTACGCCGCAGTCTCCGCGGTGACCGGAAACCAGAAATCAGCCTGCGGCCCCGTCATCATGAACTTGAGATCGTAAGGCGGCTGTCCTGCTGGCTGCGGGCGAGTCCATGGAACCCCTGTCACACTCCGGTATTGAATTCCGCCTCCCCCGCCTTTTTCAATCTTCATCTGCAGCTTCAAGTCGAAGTCTCGCGTTTTCTCGCCGCGAAAGACGATATAGTTGTTCCCCCTTGGTTTGCCTTCGAGAGTCTCGCCCACCATCACGCCGTCTTCGACGCGCCAGATCGTGGTGTCCGCGTCCCAGCCGGCCAGGCTCTTTCCGTCAAAAATCTGCTTGTACCCCGTGTGCTCGTCAATGTCGTAAGGCGCCGGATCATGAAACTTCGGCATTCCAACAAGCTTTTCGCCGTGCGCACCAGTCTGGGGTGGTCCCGCCGCAGGAGACACCAGCGCCGGCGGCACAGACTGAGCAGTCAGCGAGGGAGCAACGACACAAACACCCAGAAGAACTGCGAGCAAGAGGGACTGACGAACCAGGAGCGATTGGGGCAGATGGTATGGGTACATTGAGTCTCCGCCTTCCAGCCAATTGATAGACAACAGGAGTGTAATGGGAGACTCAGCCCTTGGCGAAGCCTTTCGCAACAGGCACAAAGAATGGCTTGCGCAGCGAGGCTAACCCCCACAGACAAAGTGGTCATTTCGATAAGCGCCCGTCACCGCAACCCAGGCCAGGCCATTTCCGGATTGCCTTCTTCTTCCGCGTATGAAAGAATTCCGCGCTGTAGGAGTTTCCCCACATCCTGGATTACAAAATCAAAGGAGCCTGGCAATGACAAAATCTCTTCGTAATATTCTGGTTCTTGCTGTCGTAGTTCTTTTGGCGAATGCTGCAAGCTTCGCCGCTGCACCAGGCGAGGCAACCTACAAAGCCAAGTGCGCAAGTTGCCATGGCGCCACCGGAACACCGAGCGCAGGAATGGCCAAATCCATGGGAATCAAGGCTACGTCCGATCCCGAAGCGCAAAAGCTTACAGTCGAGCAGATCATCGCCTGCGTCAAGGATGGAAAAGGCAAAATGAAGCCTGTAGCGGGACTCACCGATGACCAGATCAAAGATGTTTCCACTTACTTTAAGAGTCTGAAATAGCCTTTACAATCGCCACGCAAATCACTGTTAAGGGTCACCTCAAGCCAAGCGACGATCGGGGTGACCCTTACTTGACTTGCGCCGTTTGATTTCGCTGTGGACTCGTTCAGCTGTACCCATGCCTCGCCGAGAAGGCCGCCTTATTTCGCTTCGGCGATCATCCGTTCGACGTTGTCTTTCCCCTCGTAGTTGGGGTTCGTCGCCAGCAGCTTTTCCCAATCCGCCAATGCACCCGCCTTATCCTTCTTTCCCTTTAACTTCACCAGGCCAAGATTGAAAAGTGTGTTTGACTTGTTCGGCTCATAGGTCAGCGCGTTGTTGAACTCCGCAATCGCCCTGTCCGCGTCTCCTGTGTACCAATAGGCCGTCGCCATATCGGTGCGTATAGCCGCGTCAGCGGGCTTGTTCCTGAGTGCGCGCCCGTAGTAGTCAATCGCGACCGAGTACTGCTGCGTGTCGTAGTACAGATTCCCAATGTTGGTCAGCAACTCTGGATTATTAGGATCAGACTTCAGCTTGTCCACCAGCGGACCCGCCTGCGTGTCTGCCATTTCTTTCACGCGCACGGGACTAGGCGGTTGCGACGCCTTGCTGGCATCCATCTTGGTCGATGCCGTGATATTCGCCGTCGCTGCGGACCCCGCCACTGCGGCATTCCGCGATCCGCGGAGCAGCCACCCGCCCGCTATTCCCACAAACAGGCACACAGCCAGAAGGGAATTGGCTTTTATGTTGAACCGCTGCTCAATCAGCATTCGACTTGTGCCCGTCATGGTTCCCTGCTCCTTGAATCCCGTTTTGATCGCTCAGCGTCGTCATCACAGCAGCCATCAGCTTTTGCACTGTCGCCTTGCGCTCCGCGCTGAGTTGCGGGTTCGACTTCAGCAATCTCTGCCACGCGACGAGTGCGCCCTTGCCATCCTGCTTTCCATTCAACTTCACAATGCCAAGGTCAAACAGCGCATTCGCGTCCTTCGCGTCATAGCTCAGCGCCTGGTTCAACTGCGCGATCGCCCCGTCGGCATCCCCCATGCGGAACAGGCTCGAGGCCAGCTTGGTGCGAATGGCAACATTCTTGGGGTCGGCCTGCAACGCCCTCTCATAGTAATCAGCAGCTTGTTTGAACTGGTGAGTGGTGTGGTAAATGCCTCCCACCTGGCTGAGCAATGCGCTGTTGTTTGGATCGCTCTTTAACTTTTCGAGCAGTGGCGCTGCCTGCTTGTCGGCCATCTGTTGCATGTGTCCGGGCCCAGGCATACCCAGGCCGGTCGCTCCCCCACGCACAGATGCTTTCGCAATGCTGGTTGCCGGCAATACCGATGATGCAGACGTTCGCGATCCCCGCAGCAGATATCCGACTGCCAGACCCACCATCAGGCAGACAACTGCCTTCAGGTAGACTCGCGCCCACGGCGAAGATGGACTCGCAGTCGATGCCGTGGTTGGTTCGTTTACCATTCCCGGTCTCCCCCGATCAGATCTGCTCGTGAATCAGGCCCATGCCATCGTCACATCGCAGCACCAACGCTTGAGTGCTTCGCGTCGCGATACCGGCGCCTTCTTCATCGCGCCAGGTTCCCATCCACATTCATACTGATCAAAAAATAGAAGACCACCCCGTGACGTGCGGGAATGTGATTTCAATCACATGAGGATGCGTGACCCAAAGTCTCATAGCAGTTTTCGTCGCATGAACATGTGACTGCAGACACACAGGACGAGGCGAAGACAAGGAAAAATGTTGCGAAAATCACATGCAAAACCGGGAAGAGAGCTGTCTGACCTGCGCCAATCACACTAAGACGGGCAAATACAACACAGTAGGTGATAACGGTCACATCTTGGCGAGCAATTACAACCTTATGCTCACGGAGACGATCGACGACGATCATCCATTCGGGTTTCACCTTGTTCGTTCTTCGCCGACCGGTAATTCGTTCTAGGAGGCTTTATTCAATGAAACGGCATCTCTTGATTACGCTGTTGGCCCTCGCAGGCTCCAGCTTCGCGGGAGCCCAGATCGTGTCGTCGTCGACAGACGTCCTCGGCGCTCACCTTAACTACGGCCGCGGTTGCGCCGCCTGTCACGCTCCACACAGTGGCGCATATGGCAACGGCAATGCCAAGACCAACGATCCGACTGCAGGAAACATCGCTCTCTGGGGCGAGGATGTAGGCAGCCTGTACGGCAAAACCATCACCACTGGCCAAAGCGAACACGGTAGCTTCGTAGAAACTCTCCCGACCAGCTTGTCTGCCGGGACACCCGACGTTGCTGGCGTGCTCATGTGCTTGAGCTGCCACGACGGCAACTACGCTTCGGGCGCCATGATGAAGAACAAGGTCTATGAGACCCTGCCTTCAACCTACGGAACGCTCAACACCATTCCGACCTTGCTCGGAAACGACGGAAGCACCGTCGGAAACTACCTCAACGATCACCCGGTGGGACTCAATGCCGTCATCGGTTGCGGCGGCACGTATGACTGGGATTGCACCATCAGCGCGACCGGCACGGTTCAGATGACCGGCGCAGCCTCCAGCAAGTTCGTTACGAACTATGGCTTCTTTGTCAGGCCCGCTGCATACGCCAACCAGCCCACCGTCATGTGCACCACCTGCCACAACCAGCACGTGATGGACGTCGTCAAGGTCACCAACGGCAAGAACACAGGCCTCGCAACAGGCACCTACGCCACCATGTTCTTCGTGCGTGCTCCTTACAACCCGGCCAGCACCACGGTCGGCAGCAACCAGACGGCGCAGTTCTGCCGTCAGTGCCACGGCGCAGAAGCGAATGAAATGGCCGGCAGCACAGCCGGAACAACGTTCTGATCCGTTTGCATCACGGGGAGGGACGTCAATCTCCCTCCCCATTTTTCAGAACCAGGATGGCAACCATGAAGCACAAATTCCCCACTTCCGCATTCCTCCTGCTGGCCCTTACTTCAGCCGGCGCGCAGGTAGCTTCCCACGCACCCACAGCCTTTGCCACGACACCGCCTCAAAAGCCTGCCACCCTGGCTTCGACCGCTGCGGGCAAGCCGGTAGCGCGTGTCAATGGAGCAGTCCTTACCGAAGCTGATCTGGTGCGCGAGGAATATGCGATCTTCCCATACGCCCGTCAGCACAATGGCGGCATTCCCAAAGATATGGCCCCGCAGATTCGCAACGGCGCCCTGAAAATGATCATCTTTGAAGAGCTGGTCTATCAGGAGGCCCTTCGCCGAAAGATGACCGTGTCGACCGCGAAACTGCAACACGCCGAAGCGGACTTCCGCAAACAGTTTACGAATCCAGAAGAATTCAATGCCCTGATGCAGGCTGAATTTCACGGCTCAGAGCAGCTATTGCAGCAGAAAATCAAGCGCTCGCTGCTGATCGAAGCTTTTCTCAAATCCGAAGTTGAAGTGAAGAGCGTCGTCACCCTCGCCGAAGTCCGGGCATACTACGACAGCAATCCAGCCCGCTTCCAGCGTCCGGAGTCTTTCACCTTCCAGACAATTTCCGTTCTTCCTCCCGCCAAAGCCAGCGCCGAGCAGTTGAAGCAAGGCCGCGAGCGAGCGGAGAAGGAACAGCAACAGGCGAAAGCAACCAAAACAGCCGAGGAGTTCGGACTCTTGGCCGAGAAGATCTCTGAAGACGACTACCGCGTCATGATGGGCCAGCACAAGCCCGTCCCCGTTGACCAGCTCGCGCCACAGGTCGTGAAAGCGCTCCTCGCCATGAAGGTGGGCGAAGTCAGCAGCGTGATTCAAGTCGAGCAGGCCTATACCATCATTCGCCTGCAACAGCACACGCCGGCGGGCAAAGCGAAATTTGACGAAGTGAAACCGCAATTGGAAAAAGAGCTGCAGCAGAACAAAAGCAACAAGATTCGTGCCGCGCTCGATAACAAGTTGCGGCAGAACGCAACGATAGAAGAGCTGTAAAGGAAAGCAACATAAATTCGAAGCCCATGCCCCGTGGGCCACTGATTTCGAAAGACAGGCGGCATGGCTGAATCGGTACCGAGTACCACAACGAGACTATTCGCGGCATGCTTAGATGGCACACAGTGGCGAGTTTTTTGCGATTTTCCTGGCTTGCTCAGGCAGGACTTCTGCTGCTCGCATCGCCAGTATCGTCACAGGTAAAGATTGGCGAGCTCAGCACGAACCTGAATGGCACGCTTGCTACCGGATACGCAGCGAATTACGGCAACTTCGCCAGTTCAAACCATAGCTGGACGGCAGGCGGCGCAGCCACATTCTCCGGATCTTTTTACAGCCCCAACTTTCTATCCTTCAACGTCGGCCTCTATCTGAACCAGTCGCGCGCGAATTCCAACTTCCAGTCCATCTCCGATGCCAGTGGCATTGATGTCACCAGCACCATCTTCGGTGGCAGCCACTTCCCCGGTTCCGTCAGCTATTCCAAGGCCTACAACAGCGAAGGAAACTACGCTGTCCCGGGATTGTCAAATTACGTGACCCACGGCAACAGCGATAACTTCAGCGTCAATTGGAGCGAAAACCTTCCGGGCAAGCCCAGCCTCTCCGCCGGTTATCAGATGGGGAACAGCCAGTATTCGGTCTACGGAACGAACGATCAGGGAACCAACGCGTTTCATTCGTTCAATCTTCATTCGTCCTATAATCTGGCGGGCTTCAACATGGGAGCCTTCTATCTCACTGGCGGGGGGCACTCGCTGATTCCAAAGGTGGTGGCCGGCGACCTGAATACCGAAACAGCTTCGAGCGACAGCGCATTCGGGTTCAACGTCGCACACCCCCTGCCCATGCAGGGTTCGGTCTCGGCGGGCTTCAATAGATCCAATTGGAACAGCGATTATCTGGGTTATAGCTCCACCGGAACTGTGGACTTGGTCAACTCCCTCGCCGCAATGCGCCCAACCAACAAGCTGTCCGTCACGGCAAGTCTCAACTACTCTGACAATCTCAGCGGACAGATCTACCAGTCGATCATCTCTGCCGGGGGCGCGGTTAATGGAATCAACTCCGATCAAACCTCGAATTCCCTCGACATCATGGGCGTTGGAAGCTACGCCGCGTTGCCTAACCTCCAGACCAACGCTTTCGCCGAGCACCGCACTCAGTACTTCCTGGGAGAAACTTATGGCGTGAAATCCTACGGAGGAGGCGCGAACTATGCCCACGAGCTTCTCGACGGTAATTTCAACGCTTCGCTCACCATGACCGATAACATCGCCGATAAGACCGGTCAGAATACCTTGGGTTTCTCGACAAACGAAAATTATTCAAGCGTGGTCCTCGGCTGGCATGTGACAGGGTCGTTCGGCTACGCGCAAAACGTCCAGACGCTTCTCGTCACTTACATGAACTCGTTCTTCAACTACTCCGGCACCGCAAGACGCCGCTGGGGAAAATTCAACGTCAGCACTGGCGCCGGGTCCGCGCGCACCGCCTTGACCCAGCAGGCAGGCACAGAAAACAGTAGCCAGACCTACAATGCCAGCGCGGGCTATGGCGTCTGGATCAACGCCAACGGCAGCTACTCCAAGGCAAACGGGCAAGCACTGGCGACCGGTGCAGGTCTGATTCCTATTCCCGTGCCCTCGCCGATTCTTCCCTCGAATCTGGTCAGCCTCTTCGGTGGAAGCAGCTACTCCTTTGGAGTCTCCAGCACTCCTCTGAAAAAGTTCACCGCCGCAGCGGCGTATTCAAAGTCGGCCAGCAATACCTCCACAAGTTCGATCGCGTCCTCCTCAAACAAGAACGATCAATTCAATGCTCTCGTCCAGTACCAGTTCCGCAAGTTGTACTTCAACAGCGGATACGCCCGGTTGGAGCAGGGTTTCAGCAACTCGGGAACGCCACCAGAGGTTGTATCCTCGTTCTACATCGGAGTCTCACGTTGGTTCAATTTCTTCTGAGAGCAAAGCGGCGGCAATCCGCGAGCGCAGCCCTGGTCATGGCCAGCGTGGCGATACTGCTGACTCCGATTTCGGCGTTTCCAAAAGCCAAGCCCCGCACCGCCACTCCCGAGCGTTGGGAGATGTCGCTGGACGGTGGACGCAAGCTCTCATGGGAACACAGTTTCAGCTCCGAGTCTGAAGTCAAGCCGAACAGAAGCCTCTGGAACAAGATGGTCGATATCATCGCCGGCGCCCCCGACTATCGCTTCCTGGTGCGCCCCTACAGCATCGCCGCCGATTCCCGCGGACGCATCATCGTCACCGATCCTGGCGTTGCGGGCGTGCATATCTTCGATTTCAACCAGCACAAATACAAATTCCTTGAGCGCAGAGACAAGCGCAAAGACTCAATGCTGGCGCCGCAATGCGTCGCGGTCGATGCTCAAGACAACATCTACGTTACCGATTCGGATGCGGGCCTGATCTTTGTCTTCGAGCCGAACGGAAAGTACGTTCGCGCAATCGGCTCCTTGAAAGGCGGCGAGGGATACTTCAAACGCCCCACCGGAATCGCTGTTGATTCGGCGACACAGAGGATTTACGTAACCGACACGTTGCGCGATGAAGTTTTCATCCTCGACATGCAAGGCAACATCCTGCAGACCTTCGGCAAGTCGGGTCAAGGCGACGGCGAATTCAATCTTCCCACCGAACTGCGTCTCGATGGTCAGAACCTGATGGTCGTCGATGCCATGAACTTCCGCGTCCAGGTATTTGACCGTTCCGGAACATTCCAGTACGCCATTGGCAAAATCGGCGACAACCCCGGCGCCATGTTCCGCCCCAAGGCGGTTAGCGTCGATTCGGAAAACGATCTTTACGTGGTCGATGCGTTATGGGGAGTGGTGCAGGTCTTCAATCGTCAGGGCCAATTGCTTTACTACTTCGGCGCCAAAGGCACCCACGCCGGAGAATTCCAGCTGCCCTCCGGATTGTTCATCGATCACGATGACCGCGTCTTCGTCGTGGACTCGTTCAACCGCCGCGTCCAGGTTTTTCATTACGCGGCCTTGAGTAAACCGGCCAGTGAGGGAAAGAAGTGAAGCTCAGGATACTGCTGGCCTCGTCGATAATTCTTGCAACCGCGATGACCGGGTCAATCCTGCCTGCTCAAATCGCGGTTGACGCGATGGGCGTGCACAATCTCGGCCCCGGCAGCAAGTCGCCTGTCACTGGCGCTCGGTCTGATTCCTGCTCCTACTGTCACGCGCCACACTCGGGACTGAATGGCCTCTGGAACCAGAAGCTCACAACTCAAACCTACACAATGTACGAGACCAACACGGCAAAGAACAAAGCCGTAACGCCAATGCTAGGCGCCGACAGCAATCAATGCCTCAGTTGCCATGACGGCACCGTGGCGGTCGGTACCACCGTCGCCTATGGCCCGCTCACCACTCGCGGATCCATGGATCCCAGCGATGTGTTCGGAAACAACATGCAGTCGTCGCACCCCTTCAGCCTTGTCACGCCCTTGAAGGACAATGTCCACCTCGTCGCTTCGCTTGCGGCAACCGGCCATACTGCGGACCCAACCGGCGCCGTGAAGCTGATTAAAGGAAACGTCGAGTGCACCTCGTGTCACGATCCGCACGTGCAGTCCCGAGACCTGGTATCGCAGAATTTCCTCGTCAAAGACAGTTCGAACGGCCAGCTGTGCCTTGCCTGCCACGATCCAACCCGCCAGATGGGAGATCAGATCAACCCGTTGGCCGACTGGTCCACTAGCGTGCATGCCCTGTCCCCCAGCAAGATTTCATCCGAGGCTCACGTCGGAAGTTACCCAACCGTAGCCGCCGCCGCCTGTATTTCCTGCCATGCGCCACACAATGCCAGCGGACCGGCACGGTTGCTGCGCGGTCAGAACGAACAGGATTGCATCGCCTGCCACAACGGCGCGAATATCTCTCCGATGACGCCCAGCGCCAACGTATTTTCCGAGTACGCAACGCCCAAGGTTGGGCATCCGTTCCCGGCCTCCACCAATCCACACGACGCCACCGAGAACACACTTCTTAACAACAACCGCCACGCCACCTGCGTTGACTGCCACAATGCACACGGCACCGAACAGGTTGGCTTATTTCCCGTTCCGCCCCTGATCCGCATCTCCCAGAAGAACGTTGCGGGCATCAACGCCAGCGACGGAACCAGCGTGCTCCAGCCCGCGATCAATCAATATGAGAACTGCCTCCGCTGCCACGGCTCCAGCTCAGGCAAACAGGTGCAGCCCATCTACGGATACTTCCCGGTCCGTGCGGTTTCCTCCGGCGATCCCCTCAACCTGGTCACGCAATTTGCGGTCACAGCCACGTCGAGCCATCCCGTTATGCACGGCAGGAGCAGCTCTCTTCCCCAGCCGAGCCTTTTGCCAAACATGCTGGACCTCGATGGCATCAAGCAGGGCCGCTCAATGGGAACTCAGATACTCTGTACCGATTGCCACAACAGCGACGATAACCGCGAGTTCGGAGGCACCGGTCCGAACGGCCCACACGGCTCCAAATGGACCCACATCCTCGAGCGCCGCTATGAGTTCAGTCAGACCGTGTTGCCGGGTCAACTGATTTCAAATCTCTTCCCTAATCCCGACCTCAGCGCCATGGGACCCTACGGCATGTGCGCCAAGTGCCATGACTTGTCCGGCCAGATCATCCAGAACACCAGTTGGACTAATCACGGCAGCCACATCAGCGCCGGTTTCACATGTTCCACCTGTCATACTTCCCACGGCATGGGAGCCACCAGCGGAGTGATAAGCGGCGAGCGCTTGGTCAACTTTGACGGGAATGTAGTCGCCCCAAATGGCGGCCTTCCCATCTCCTACAATCGATCCGCCAATACCTGCGTTTTGGTATGTCATCAGGTTGCGCACAACCCCGACAGAACCGTTACGCCAATGAGCGCGACCAGACAGCTCGGCATCAAGAAGTGAACGGCGTCCGCATTTAGAACACCGTCCTGGCCGTACTCCCGCTCATCTCGTTCGACTTGTCCGCATGACACTGGCGGCAGAATTGCGCCGTCTGGTTTGACAACGGATTCGAGTCGTTAGGGTTGTAGGGAGCGCGCAAGAAGAACATCGTCGCATACGTGCCCGCCGGCAACCCTGACATCGAACCGCTGGTTATGGTCACCACGTTCATCACGTGAGGATCGTGACACGTCGTACAAACCACCACGGCACTGTTTCCGTAGTTGCCGGGCTTCACAAAGAATCCGTAGTTCGAGACGAACTTGCTCGAATTCGCGCCTCTCATGCTGATCACGCCGTTGCTCTGGATGCAATCCCAGTTTGTCGCGCCGCCACAACCGATCTTGGCGCTGAGCCCCATGGGGTGTTCTTCCAGAAAGCTCCCTGCACTCATGCCGCTCTCTCCCATCATCGTCGGGATCGAATTGCTCGTTCCGTAAGTCGATGGCAGCGTCTCGTAGAGCCTGTTCTTCATCATGGCTCTCTCTGCATAGTTCCCGTCATGGCAACTCAGGCAAGTCAGCATCCCCGCCACATCCGGCGTCCCGGCCGACAAGCTCGTCGGCAGCACCTCTACAAATTTCCCTCCGCCGGTTGTGATGGTCTTGCCATACAGACTGCTGACATCCTTGCCCCACAGCATCGCCGCGCCCCCATTCGAGCCGGAAATCTTCGCGTTGCCGGTGCCGCTCGTGCCACTATGCGGGGCATGGCAAGCCGCGCAACCGCGGCCATAATTCAGGTGTGCGCCCAGCACGTCGGTCGACTGCGTCGTGATCTGCGCCGCCGCAAAGCCCGCAGCCGCCATCAACATCAGTTCCACTACAACGACCCGCATTCTGTAGAAAGCCATGGTCTGTGCTTCGGCCGGGCTCTCCTCTTCCTTTAGCGGATCGGCCCATTGGCGTCTGCATCAGCCGCTCCCTGTTCCCAATTTGGCCCACAGCTTCAAACTCCCTTCCATATTGAAAACGGACCTCCAATTCGCCACTCCAAATCACCAGAATTGAGCCAAAACACCCTCTCGGACATGTCTACCCATGTGATCTGAATCACCGTAATCGAGTTCCAACCCGTATCTAATGATGGCTGCGGACCTGCTTTTCAGTCGGCTGCCTGCGTGCCCCAATGTCGTATTCGCCGGCTGCATCCAGGCGACCGTCAAGCGGTCATTTTGTAGGTTTATGAATCTTCTCCTTCATCGCGACTGCTTTCGCTGGATGACCCCGAGCCATGGTCGACGCCTTGGCATTCGTGTCTGGACGCTGTTAGCCGTGCTCACTCTGCTGGCGTTGCGAGCTGGCGCAGCCGTGCATCCCGTCCCCCTCGACAAGAACACCGACTCCGCAAAGTGCCTCGAGTGTCACGAAGGCAAGAACAAAGGCAAATCTGTTCATTCCGCCATGGCCGCCGGTTGCACAAGCTGTCATGAGATCCGCGTCAACAAAGACGTCACCCGCGTCAAGCTCATCACCGCAACCCCATCCGCGCTTTGCATTACCTGCCATGCAGATAAGAAAGCCGCAGACATCAAGGGAACAATGCATCCCCCTGCGGTTCGCGACTGTCTCACTTGTCACGATCCGCACGCCAGTGACAACAAATTCCAGCTCCTGAAACCTGCATCCGGCGATGCGAAAGAGAACCTCTGCAGCACCTGCCACCAGACCGGACTCAATGTTCCTGAAAAGGGCAGCCGCCACGCTGCGCTCGACATGGGTTGCGACACTTGCCACACCACCCACAAGACAGGCGCTGACCCGACGGCGGAAAACCGCTTCCATCTAACCAAGGCCGCCCCCGCGCTCTGTCTCGATTGCCATGATCCGAAGGATGACAACCTGCAAAAGGCTCATCAGAACCAGCCCTTCGCCACAGCCAACTGCATGGAATGCCACGATCCACACCAGTCGGCATCTCCCAAGCTGATGACGAAATTCCAGCATGTGCCATTCGAGGCCAAAACCTGCGAAACCTGCCATGCTCCGGCAAAAGATGGAAAAGTTGTGCTGACCCAGACCGACGCCAAGGCTGTCTGCCTCACCTGCCATGACGACAAAGCCAAGCAGATCGACGGCGCAAAGGTCCCGCATCCCGGCGCAATGGGCGATTGCACAGACTGCCACAGCCCTCACGCCAGCAAGCAGCCCGGCTTGCCGAAGACCGATTCCGTCAGCATCTGCCTTGGATGCCACAGCGACATCGACGAACTGCGCAAAAAGCCCGCGCATCATCAGCCGGCCTTTGTTCAGGGCTGCTCCACCTGTCACACGCCCCACGGCGGCGACAACGACCATCTCCTGCGAGCCAAGGGCAATGCGCTGTGCCTCGAGTGCCACGGTCCCGATTCCGCTCCGAAGAGCCAGGAAGCCGAGCATCTGCTCACCATCTTCAACGGACAGGTCAGGCTCCCCGACGACTACTACAAAAAGAACAAGGTCGCGATCCTGCCTCTGCGCTTTGGCCTGGGACATCCCGTGGAGTATCACCCCGTCTCGGACGTCATGGATCCAACTGACCAGAGCAAGGTCCAGACGCCGCTTAGTTGTCTCTCCTGTCATCAGCCTCACGCTTCAGCGCAGGCCGACCTGCTGATCAAGGACCAGCAAAACAACATGGCGTTCTGCGACAACTGCCACAAGAACAGGCTCAACATGAAACAGACCACGATTCCCGGAAAGTAGCTGGAGACCAGCATGTTTCGCTTCTTCCTCAACCCGATGCGCATCACCAGGCCGCTCAGTGTGCTGCTTCTGCTCGCCCTTGCCATCGTTTTGCCGTTTTCTTCCACCGCAGAGAAGAACAAGAAAACCACAACCGCCACCGAAACAGCAGCCGGGCCGCGCAAGTTTTCCTTCGACCCCACCAAGCTGGTTTGGCCAAGCCCACCCAACACCGCGCGTGTGCGTTGGATCGATTATTTTGCGGGCGCCAAGGTGGACTACACCCCAGCGGCCACCACAAAACCAAAGTCCACATGGATGGACCGCCTCGCAGGCGGACAGTCCCAGGCCGAAAAGTTCAACCCCAAGACTTTTCCCTTTCAGCTAATCGGCCCCTACGGCATCGCGGTCAATTCCGAGGGCTTGGTGTATGTGGCCGATCAAAAAGTCGGCGCGATCTTCATCTTCAATCCCAAAACCCGCGATACCCAACTCATCCGTAATGGCTATGAGGCCCACTTCGGCTGGATCAACGGCCTTGCCATCGATGACGACAATCGCCTCTTCGTCTCCGACGGAAAAATGCACCATGTCCTCATCTTCAACGCCAAGCACGAAGTCGAAGGACAGATCAGCGAAGGACTGCAGGATCCCGTTGGTATCGCCCTCGATACGACAAACCGGTTTCTTTACGTTGTCGACACCCAGCAGGACCAGGTCATCGTCTATGACGCAGACTCCCTAAAACTCCTGCGGCGCATCGGAACCGGTGGCAAAAACCACTTCCTCACTTCTCCCGGCGATTTTGGAGCACCGCAGGGCGTGGCGCTCGACAACGACGGGAACGTCTATGTGACAGACACCCTCAACAACCGCGTCGAGATCTTCGATGCCGACGGAAATTTCATCAGCCTCTTCGGCAAGCACGGCGACGGCCCCGGCTGCTTCGCGCGTCCCAAAGGCATCGCGGTCGATAGCGATGGGCACATCTGGGTGGCCGACGAGATGGAAGATCGCCTCCAGGTCTTCAACCGCGAAGGTCAGTTGCTGACCTTTATCGGCCAGGGCCACGGAGAGATGCCCGGCCAGTTCAAAGCGCTGGTAGGCGTAGCAATCGACAAGCAGAACCGCGTCTTCACCACGGAGCAATACCCCGGACGTGTGCAGATGTTCCGCTATGTCACCGACGCCGAAGCGGCAACCGAGAAAACGCGACACGAAGAGGAGCTGCAAAAAGCTGCAGATCGCCGCAGAAAAGCCGCAGCCCCTGCTCCCACGGAAAAGCCCGCGGAGGCAGCCCCACAAAAGGCTCCGGATGCGCCCTCTCAGTAGGACAGGTCGCCGCCTGACGCGGCGCGCTTAACCCGCCGTTACATCAAGCCGAAAATCCGCAACCAGCGGAAGATGATCTGACGCGATGAGAGCCTTCGGCGTTCGCCAGATCGAAGTGTCCACGAGTTCGAGAGGCGGTTCATAGTAGCAGTGGTCCAGCGTCAAAAGCGGCAGCATCCCCGGAAAAGTCCGCGGAAACCGCATCGCGTGTTGCGGCCGAAAGCTCTTGAAGCTCTGCTCGAGCAATTCCGTCGTCAGCCCCCGCGTCCATTCGTTGAAGTCTCCCAGAATAATCCGAGGTCCCTTCAACTCCGGATGCGTCAGCAGTTCAGGACCGACAAGTTTCCTCCCCTGATAGCGGCGCTCCATGAACCCCGTGCCAAAGTGGACATTGAAAACATGCAGCGTATGCTTGTGCCCGATGTCGATATCCGTCTGTAGCACCCCGCGCTTCTCGCGGTGGCGACGCGATATGTCGAAGTGCCGCCAGCCATGGATCGGCCACCGCGATAACGTCAGGTTGCCGTAGGTGCCTCCTCGAAGCGGCCGGGTAATCCCGAACGCCCACCCGCGCGCCGACAGCGCCATTGCGATCTTTTGCACTTGATCAAATTTGCCGCTCCCGCCGGGAGCATTCACGACCTCCTGCAGGCAGAGAATGTCCGCTTCAAGCTCACGAATCACCGAAATGATGCGCTCCGGCGAGGTTCTCCGATCGAAGCCGCGACTCTTGTGAATGTTGTATGTAGCGATCCGAAATCGGATTGATTTCTCGCTCATTGCTGTCGCTCGAAAACCCAGCCCACCAATTCTGTTGCCCGTTCGGTCACCGGACGATGCCGCCACTCTTCAAGCGTGATTCGCCGGCTGTGCTCCAGATCAACCGCCATGTCGCTCTCCAGCCTTGCCGCGGTCTCGCCATTCTTGACCACAAGATTCACTTCATCATTGATGCCGAACGATCGATAATCAAAGTTGGTCGAACCCACAACAGCCCACAGATCGTCGATACACATAATCTTGGCGTGAATCATCGACGGACGATACTCGTACACCTCCGCCCCCGCCTTCAGCAGCGGCCCATAACCGGCGCGGCTTGTGCTTCGCGTAACCATATGATCGCTCTTTCGGCCCGGAACGAGAATACGCAACTTCACCCCTCGTTCCACAACGCGGCAAAGCTCCTCCATCAATCCCTTGTCCGGTAGAAAATATGGCGTCGTAATCGAAACGCTACTGCTTCGCCGAAGCCAGCAGGAGTTGAAACAGCACCCGTGCCCTCGTCGACCCGCCGATTGTTGACGTGCTGTTCACCACAAGCGCTGTCCCGGACTCGTCGCATTCAATCTCCGGGAAATATGCATTGCCAACCAGAAGTTCTCCTGACGATGCAAGCCAGTTTTCAGCAAAAGTCGCCTGCAGGCTGGCCACCGCATCACCCTCCACGCGGACCATCGTGTCGCGCCATCTCGGGTTTCGGCCCACTCCGCTGAACCACTGGTCTGCGATTCCGGCCCCTCCGATGAACCCCACCTTCCCATCCACAATCAGAAGTTCCCGGTGTGTTCGATTGTCCAGGTGCATCAGCCTGTACCACCTGGGCCCGTTATACCAACCCACTTTTCCGCCCGCTTCCAGCAGCGGACGAAAGAACCGTCGCCCGGCTCCCGCACTTCCAAATGCATCCAGAACCAGGTTGATCTGCACGCCCGCCTTGGCCCTCTCAGTCAATGCTTCGAGGTAGAGTCGCGCTACTTTCCCTTTTTTAAAAACGTAGGCTTCGAGGCTCACGCTCCGCGTTGCTCCGCGGATCGCTTCCAGCGCTGCCGGATAAAACGTGGACCCATTGGTAAGCACTGTCACGCTTCCCGTTTTGTTTACCTTCGCGTCTGTCAGCGATTCAAGCAGATCTAGAAATTGGGCGGAGTCGTTGGCCGGCAGATCGTCTCGACCCACCATCTCGTATCGCGGCGTCGGCCCAAAGATGCCCGACAGCAGAGAAGCAGCCACAACCACAAGTGCGATGGCGCCAAACACCGCTACACTGGTCGGAACCGAAACGAGAATCAAACAAGCGTACACAAAATCAGGCCTTTCGACGCGCTACAGAAACCCGGTCAGTTCTGTCTCAAAAGCAGCCAGGCCATGCAGCAAACCTCAGCAAATTTCCACGTCCACGTCATGTTTGATGCCGGGACGCTGACCCTGGTTTGCGCACTCCCTCGGGCAATAGCTCACAGCTACTTGTAACCGGGATCGCTCTTACTGCTCTTGAATGGTGCAGGGATCGCGTGCGCAGTATGTGCCGCCGACGGATGGTTTACCTTCGATGGACGTCCCTCATGCAGAAGCCTCCGGTGCGCTTCCTCCCACGAGGGAAGCTCCGCTTCATCCTGGGTCCAGTGAACGAGCGCAGCCTCATCGCACCATTCCAGCAACTTCCGCATCGTGGGCCCATGCGGGGCCGCCATCATGAACGCCCTCATCTCAATCTCAGAATCCCAACTAGTCGACGTCCAGAACGTATTCCTCTTATCGCGCAGCACGGTCGCCGCAAGATTCCCTTTCGCGCGCTTGGCCTGTCGCACAATTCGCAGCGATCGAAACAAGAATCCCGGCAGGTACGACCACGATCGAACCCGCAGGCGCGTGATGGAGATGACGGGCATAAGCTGTTTTTCTGCTTGGACGGCAACACGCGATCAGGGGATCCGCCCGGGACAGCAGTTCAGGAGATTCTATCTCCGGGCCGGCAGATTCTGCAGATCAATTCCAAGTTGCTGGCATTTCTTATACAGATGACTTCGCTCAAGGCCGAGTGCCTTCGCGGTTTGCGTTACATGTCGGTCATTCTTTTCGAGTTCAGCCCGCACGGTCTCTCGCTCGAAAGCAAGCACCCGCTGTGCCAGAGGTCCGGTCGTCTCCGCGGCATCGCTGCCTCCGCTGGCGGATTGCGTGTCCGCGTGCGCCGCCGGCAGCGCCAGATCGACATCCGCGGCGCTCACTTCTCCGTCCGCAAGCAGCAGTAACCGCTCCACCACATTCCGCAACTCGCGAATATTTCCCGGCCACCCGTACCGCTTCAGCGCTTCGATCGCGCCCGCGCTAAATGGAACAGGCTTCCAACCATTCTGCACGCTCACCTGATCAGCAAAGTGTTCCACCAGCGCCGGCAAATCTTCGCAACGCCGACGCAGTGGCGGCAACTCCAGTCGGAAATACCACTACGCGATGATAAAGATCGCGCCGAAATCCGCCCGACTCCACCAGTTGTTCGAGATTGCGATGCGTAGCGACAACTACGCGAACATCCACCTTGATCGGCTTGTCCGCGCCGATGCGCTCCACTTCGCCTTCCTCCAGCACGCGCAGCAACTTCGCCTGCATCGCCGTCGGCATATCGCCAATCTCGTCAAGAAATAATGTGCCGCGATGCGCTTGCTCAAATTTTCCGTTGTGCCGCTGCGCTGCGCCGGTGAAGGAGCCTTTCTCGTGACCGAAGAGTTCACTCTCAATCAACTCCGCCGGAACCGCCGCGCAGTTCAAAGTCACAAAAGGCCCATTCGTGCGGTGACTCTTCTCATGCAGCGTGCGTGCCACCAGCTCTTTGCCCGTTCCTGTCTCGCCGTAGATACAAACGCGAGTTTCGCTGGCCGCCACTCGTTCCACCTGCGCCATCACCCGGCGCATGGTCTCTCCCGTCCACACCATCGTGTGCTTGCCCACGCGAGTGCGCAGGTCGCGATTCTCCGCTTCGAGCCGCGTGAGCTTGATCGCGTTGTCTACCGTCACCAATAATTTTTCCGTTGAAAGGGGCTTCTCCAAAAAGTCCAGCGCGCCAAGCCGCGTCGCGCGCACCGCCATCTCGATGTGCGCCTGCCCGCTCATCATCACCACAGGAGCCGCAACCCCGGCGTTTTTCAGATCCTCCAGCAGCGTGAGCCCGTCACGCCGCGGCATCACCACGTCGCTCAGAATCAGATCGAACGGCTGCGCCAGTGCCAGTTCCAGCGCGCGTGCCGCATTGTCGCAGACCACCGCCTCGTGTCCGGCCAGCCGAAACGCGCGCGAAAGGGAAGCCAAGGTGTTGGCCTCATCATCCACAATCAATATCTTTGCGCTCATGACGTCGCCTTTGGCAGCGTGATCACAAACTCTGCGCCACCCCCCGTTCGACTCTCAACAGCTATCCTACCCGCATGATCGGCAATCACCGATTGCACGATCGCCAAACCCAGTCCAGTTCCATGTTGCTTCGTCGTGTAATACGGCGTGAACAGCCTCTCGCATTCTTCCGGCGTCAGCCCCTCGCCCGTGTCCGCCACGCGAATCTCAACCTGTTCTTCGCGCGGCCTCGCTGAAACAGTCAGCGTCCCCCCATGTGGCATCGCATCCATTGCGTTCAGCACAAGATTAGACAGCGCACGATGCAGCAACTCCGGGTCAGCCATCATCGGCATCGGTTCATTCGCCACGTTCTTCTCAAACACAATCTTCGCGTCCTCATGCGCGTTCGCATTCGCATACAACGAACTCACCCGCTCCACCACGTCCCTCGCATCGATCCGCTCCAGCTCCGGCTTCGGCATCTTGCTGAAGTCGCTGAAACGCCCGATGATCGCCTTCAGGTTGGCAATCTCCATCCCCAGCGTCCGCGTGCTCTCCTGAAACACCTCGTCAAACTCCCCAGCCGGTAACTGGCGTGCACGCACCAGGTTCTCCACCGTCAATTGCAGAGGAAACAGCGGATTCTTCAACTCATGCGCCAGCCGTCGGGCAAGCTCCCTCCACGCCGCCACGCGCTCGCTCTGCACTAATTTCTCGCGCTGGCTCGTCAGTTGCTCCGTCATGTGATTGAAGCTCTCCGCCAGCACGCTCACCTCGTCGTTTCCGCGAACAGGCACCTGCGTGTCCCAATTCCCGCTCGCTACGTTTTCCGCCGCGCGCGCCAGTTGCTCAATCGGCCGGGAAACCCGCGCAGCTATCCAAAGGCTGAACACGATCGCCAGCAGAATCCCCCCGCTCGCCACTCCATACGCAATCGCGCGGATATGCTGTTGCGCCTCCACCATGCCGCTCCGCGAAATCGCCACCGTCAGCACCGCGAGCACCTCGCCCGTCTCGCTCTTCAGCGGAATCGCAGTCGCATTCACGCTATCCTCTCGCTGCGAATTCATGTAGAGAATGCCGCTGGTCTGCTCTCCTCCTTTGCGGGCCGCATCGATCAGCGCCTGGTAGTGCGCCGCGCCCGCCACATCTCCATTCGCTCCCACCAGCCGTCGCGCATCGAACGCCTGCGTTTTCCCGCCACCCCCATCAGGATTTGCAATGGCACTCGTTCCAGGCGGCCCCGCATCGCTGTAAAGACCAATCTGCATTCCCGGCGCAACCGGCAGATCCGCGAGAAAGCCCTGATCGAGCCGCCTTCCTCCCACTAGATGCACCGACGGTTCCGCACCGCGAATCGCACGCACCGCAAACAAACCAAGCGCGGTGCTGCCATCCGGCAACTCTTCGCGTTTAAGAAATGGCGTTTGCGTCGCCTGCCTGACCGCCGGCTCCGCATAGCCAAATCGCGCCGGCCATTGCGCCGAACTCACAATGTTTCCGTCCGGCCCCACAATCTCCAGAAAATCGAGTTGCGCATCCTGCGCCAGCGTTTGTGCCTCGGTCAGATAAGGTGCCGCATCGCCCGACTGAACCAGCTCAAACGCCATCCCGCGCACGCGTTCTCCCGCCGCAATCCGATCGACAGCCGCTGCAACATCCGTCGATCTGTGTTGGAACTCGCGCTGGAACTGGCTCACAAAGAGCGCCGTCTCTTCCTGGTCGCGCTGTTCAAACACCTGCCGAATGCGCACCAGCACCGTCCACCCCACAGCCATTACAGCCGCTGCCACCGTAAATGAGAACAGCAGGAGCAGCTTTTGCCGAAGGCTCACTGTGCATCCTCCACCGAAGCCCCCGCCAGATCCGGCGTGCCGTCCGCAAGCAATTTCAAATCACGCACCCGCCCACCGACCGCATATGCCCGGGGCAGATCGAGCAGTGGAACAATTGTCTTCCTGCCCAAAAACTCCCGCTCCACACCGAACAGCGCTGAAGGCGTCTTCTCCTGCACAGGCGCATCAATCCCCATGCTGCGCAGCATCGATTCCAGCGCCGGCGCGGTGTCGCCCGCATCGATGGAAAACTTCCGCAAGACCAGATTCGCATTCTGCGTTTCCGCATTCGCGATCTGCACATTGAACCCCGCCTCGCGAAGATTCAATGCAATGCGCTGTACTGCAAGCTGCATCGTTCCATTTCCCTCTACGCCGAGCGTCAGTTGCTGAGGCGTCTGTCCTCCGCGCAGTTCATGAGCCTTGTTCAAATCCCGCTCCGTCGAAAACAGAAACGAGTAGCCCGTCAGCGATTGCGGCAAGAGGCTCGCCGTCGGTTCGCCCTGCTTCTGAAAAATCACGTTGTAGAGTGCCCCGCGATCAACGGCCAGCGCAATCGACTCGCGCAATTTTGGATTAGCCAAAGCCCCTGTATTCGCCACCTGCAGCGCCAGCAGCGTTGCCGGTCTCGATACCATCACCGTGAGCCGCTGTTGCTGTGCCTGCCGCACCTGCTCGGCGGGAACCTCCACCACATCCGCGCGCCCCACGCTCAGATCCAGCCATTGCTCCCGGATCGCGCGATGCACGCGAATCTCAATTGCGTCCGCGAACGGCCGCCCCTGCCAGCAACTCTCATTGGCAGCCAGCGAGAGCACGCCATTGTTAAAGCCCGTGAGTTGAAACGGCCCTGTGCCGATTGCGCCAGCCGCCGTCTTGCCATCTGGCCGCAGTGGTCAAGCGCAATCAAATACTGATCGCCCGCCAGCAGTGCCGGCAAGTTGGGCATCGGCGAGTCGTCCGTAAATACCACCGACGTTCCAACCGCCCGCACCGCTGTCCACGGACATTGCCCACCGCACGCAGCCGTCAACGAGGCCACCACGTTCAGCGACGTCACGGCGGAGCCATCGTGAAAGTGCACGCCCGGTCGCAATCGAAACTGCCATCGATGATCGTTGTTGTCCGATTCCCACGCAATCGCCAGCGCTGGCTGCACCGTTCCGTTTATTCCGAACGACGTAAGCCCGTCATACACCAGTCGCCGCGCCAAACCATCATGGACGCTGCCATGCGTCGCCTTCGATCTCAACATGCAGCGTGCCGCCGTAGTGAGGCCGCGTACGCGCCACACCCGGCAGTGCAAGTCCCGCGATCAGAAAGCTAATTGCAAAGCGCCGTAACACGGTCCACCTCGTATTCGTTTGCTGCGCTTCGCACCACCGCAAAAACACTCTTCGCATCCGGCGCTGTCCACAACGCGGTCACTGTGCCATCCATCGCAAGCGCACCACTAACCGCCACAGCCTCTTGCGCAGGAAGTTCATAAGCCCGCAAGCTGTCGCTCGCTGCCTCACCCGAACCTGACGCAATCACCTGCGTCCCCGTCCCGCATCCGGAGTGCAGCACCGCAAAGTCGCTTCCCCAATCGCGCGTCCCCGCCACAGGCTTGAGCTCATTGTTGTCCACCAGTTGCACCTTTCCGTCAATTCCCGTCAGCAAGAGCCCCACCCCACCCGCGGCGCGCGGAACCAGTCCTGCAGAATAAAACGGCGGCAGATCCGCACCCACGGTCGGAGTAACAACCCCCGTGAAATAATTGCGAGCCGCATTGTAGAAAGCCTTCAGCCCCGCCGCTCCCGCCGTCTGCTCGATCGTCCACGGATCATCACTCGAACCGCAACGCACCGCCCACTCCCCAATGCGTCCGCCACTCTCCATCGAAGGCGAATAGCTGCCGGTACACTCCGTCCCCGGAACAGAGGCACTGAATCCGCCTCCCAGCCGTGCCCCTCAGAATTCCGTGCGCATCACGCGCCAGGGGAAGTCGCTGCCCAATCGGAAAGCTCTTCTGTTGCTTCCATCCTTCCGCGGTCTGCGCAAAAAACGAAATCTCCTCTCGCTCCAGCACCACCAGTCCGCCGCTCGTCTCGAGCACCGCCAGCACGGGCTCCCCAGGTTGCGAAAACTCTGCCGCGCCGAGATATCTTCTCTTTGCGCAGCAGAATTCTCTGTTCCACCGCCGACGCCCGGGCCGCTTCCAACGGCGCCTCCACCATTGCCACGCGCGTTTCGTTACCCTGTACGATCTCCGCCACCCATACCCGATCCCGCTCGCTCTCGCTCAGCGTGATGCGAATCGTGTTCGCACTCTCCGCTCCCGAAATCAGTACACCGTGCCCCTTCAGATCTTGTTCCAGCAAACGCCTTATCGACGGAACCTCCCCCGCCGCAATCGTAGACAAATTGCGAATGCTCAATTGCGCCTGACCCGGCCCCAGGATTCCTGCAATCTGTTCCGCTAGCGCACCCGCAGGCTGGTCCCACCGGCCAGGTGCGGCAGTGGCCATCACCGGCAGCCCGGCCAACACACTCGCAATCCACGCCACCAGCCAGATCTGCCTCATAGCCATCAACTCTCTGCGCATGTTCGTTTGCGCGGATTATATCGTCTTCGACGTATCCTTCCGACGACTCACGCCGCCCGTCGCATTTCCTCACGTAACAAAAGCGGCGGAGCGGGATATCGCTCTCCCGCTCCGCCGCTCCCTTCGCTCAGTGTCCGCTCTTCGGAGCAGCTTCCTGTTCGTTGTCCATCTCCTGCTTTATTACCGGACTGTTCGCCATTCCTTTGAACACATCATTCGCGAAGAAGAACTTCCCGTCCGAGGGCACCATCAACACCTGGATCTTGTCTGACAACCGCTCCGCCACAATCTTGTTGATCAGCAGCGGCGACTTGTTCAGCAACTCCGCTTCGCTCGTCATACGCTCTGCGTTGGCTGTTGCCATCAGCCGCACGCGGCTCGCCTCTGCCTCCGCCAGCAGATTCCTTCTCTGCAATTCCGCCTTGCTGTCGATCACCTTCGCTTCGGCATCCGCCTGCGCATTCTGAATCGTCGCCTCCTTGCGTGCCGTCGCCTCCAGCCTGCTCTGCTCAATCTGCTTCTGCTTCAGCGGAAGCGTATATTGCATCGCGTCTGCTTCGCCCTTGGCCTCGATCACCCTGGAGTGCGCGGTGCCCTCGGCCTGCTTCTCCTTCTGCTTCGCTTCCGCTTCGGCTTGCAACTCCGCAATCTTCACCTGCTTCTGCTGGATGTCCGTCATCACCGCCATCTGGTCGTCCTCCTGCTCTTTCAGCAGCAATCCTTCCAGTCCCTTCGCGTATTGCTCCGGCAGTTGGATATCCGCCAGCATCACCTCTTCCACCAGAATCCCGTCGGCCCCCAGCTTGCGCGTAATCGTAGCTGCCGCCGCCGCCCGCACTTCCTCGCGTTTCGTGCTGAAGATCTCGCGCACCGTATACGACGGCGCAAGCTCGCGCCATGCACTCGCCACCACCGGCGGCACCAGTTGCTTGTCCACCGGCTGCGGCATGTGCGCTTGCACGCTCGAGAGCTTCGTCGGATCGAGCCGGTACCGCACCGTCACCGCCAGCCCGATATTCAGACCTTCGCGCGATTGCACGCTCAGTCCTGCCTTTTCTGCAGCAGCCTTGCTCCCCGGCTCCACATTGCCCGCCGTAAACAGGTGCTCGCGCAAATCAAACATCTGCACCGTCTCCACCAGCGGCGTCACAAAGTGCAGCCCGGGATACAACGTTCCCGGAATCGTTCCCCCAATCTGGCTTACTTTCACGCCGCCCATGCCGCTCTGCACCACCACCATGCTTGTCGCCACCAGCAGCGGCAGGCATCCCACCAGCGCAAGCGCCACCGGACCACGCCACGCAATCGATTCAGGTTCAACAACCGTTTCGTCTCCGCTTGTCTTCTTCTGTGCATACCGAATGCGCAGCCAGAGCCCATACAGCGGAATCGTCAACGCGGCAGCCATCAGCAGCACTCCCGCAACCGTCAGCAGCACCTTCAATGCGATCATTTCGTGCCTCCACTTGCTTGTTTGCGCTCCCCGCGTTTACACCCCTGCGACGAAGAACCGTCGCCGGAGACACCGCGTTTTCTGGTTCCCGGCCATGGAGCCAGCAAAAGCCGGACCAGCCCGCCAAACGTCAACTCCTCAAACAGCAGCGCCGCAGCCACCGGCAACAACGCCGCTCCCAATCCACTCATCGCATCGGTCAGAACATTCATCGCCGCTCTCCCTTACCATCTGCCCGAGAAACCCACGCGCCTGCCTGCACTGTCTCTGTCATCGCGGCAACACTTGTCGGCTCCTGCGTCGTCCCCGCAGCCGCCCCCGCTATGGTCGTCACGCTCGCCGTCAGAGTTGGTTGTTGTGTTGCAGGCATCGGCCCATTGCCGAACAATTCCGCGGTCTCTTCATTGCGCTGTCCTACCAGCTCTACCGTGTCGCCCGCCGCTACCATCTCGTAGAACTCCTCCAGGTCCTTCTTCGCCATGCGAATGCACCCGTGCGATGCCGCCTTGCCAATCGACTTCTGTTCGTTCGTCCCGTGAATCCCGAAGCCCTTGATGCTGAGTCCCATCCAGCGCGTCCCCACCGGATTATCCGGCCCCGGCAGAATCGTCTTGCCATCGTGCTGATACGTCGGATTCTTCACGCGCCGTGCGATCGTGAATGTTCCCACCGGGCTCGGCGTCGTCGGCTTGCCCACGGCGACGGAATAGACCTTCTTCACTTGCCCGTCTTCCACGAGCGCCAGCTTGCGATCTTCGAGGCTTACAACAATCACCCGCTCAGTTTTCTTTGCGTTTTCCGTGGACTCAACCTGTTGCGTCGTCTCCTGCCCAAAGGCCCGCCCACCCAGAACCATCACCGCGCTGACCACCACCGCCAATTTGCTGAACTTGAAAGCTTGCATCGCGTCCTCACTCGATCTCTCAATTGCCTGCGCCCACACAAAATTGCAAGGCCATCGCCAAATCGGCATGCGATGAAAACAAATGAGTTACAGAGATTTATGAAGCCGAATTTGTGTCACCACACGCACACCGTGTCTCTTCTGACACGCCGAGCGCCGGGTGATGCTGGGGTGCCCCATCCATGACACGGCCTCACCGTGACATGGGTGGGAAAACACGAGCCGGGTGGCCCCAGGTCTCGCTTCTGAGACCTGGGAAAGCACGAACCTACGACCAATTCAGATGTGCAATTTTTCTTTCACCGTTTTGCAGATAATTAAGCGCGAAAGGTGCACCATGGAAATACGGATCCAGCGGGCGAGATCGCGTGGTCCTCCAGGGTCGTGAGGGAAAAGGGGTACCCCCTCCCCAAAAAAATATATGCATAAAGATTTGCAGATAATTACCAGCCTTTGTGATACAGAGGCACGGAGAAAGAAGAAAGCGCAGCAACACAACTCCGGAATTGCAGCTCGCGCCTGATATGTTGGCTGTGAAATGCCCCAGCGCCTCACCATCGCCATCGACACAGGCGGCACGTTTACCGATTGCGTCTTTCGCATGGCGGGCAATCTCGAGGTGCTCAAGCTGCCCTCAACGCCCGCTGATCCAGCCCGCGCGATCCTCAACGCCATCGAGCAGATTGCGACCCGCACCGGCGCAACCGCCATCGAAGTTCGTCACGGTACCACCGTCGCCACCAATGCGCTGCTCGAACGCAAAGGCGCGCGCATCGCTTTTGTCACCACCGAAGGCTTCGAAGACACACTAGCCATCGCTCGCCAGGCCCGTCCCAGTCTCTACGATTGGAACCACCATCGTCCCGCTCCCATCGCCGGCCAGGACTGCTGCTTCGGCGTCTACGAGCGCATCGCTCCCGACGGTTCCGTGCTTCTCTCGCCGAGCAAAACAGCGCTCCACGAACTGCGCCGCCAGATTCAATCTGCAAATGTCGAATCCATCGCAGTCTCTTTGCTCTTCTCCTTCGCCAATCCCGCGCACGAACAAGCTGTCGCATCCGCGCTAGCATCCCTCCGCCTTCCGATTTCGCTCTCCCACGAAATCCTGCCGGAGTTCCGCGAATACGAACGCGCATCCACGGTTGCGCTCAATGCTTATCTCGCCCCGCGCATGCAAACCTACATTAGCTCTCTCGAACAAAAACTCGTCCGCATCGGCGCAAAGCAAGCCGCCCGGCTCACCATCATGCAATCTTCCGGTGGCATTTTGTCAGCGCGATCAGCCGCCCGAGAACCCGTGCGCACCATCCTCTCCGGCCCCGCAGGCGGAGTCATCGGCGCTCTCAGTGTCGCTCGCGCAGCAAATATCGAGCACGTCCTCACCTTCGACATGGGCGGCACTTCTACCGATGTCGCCCTCCTCGACACGTCTCTCGAACCCCCCACCAGCACTGAAGGCCAGGTCGCCGGCCTGCCCGTCGGTGTTCCCATGCTCGACATTCACACCGCCGGCGCAGGCGGAGGTTCCCTGGCATGGATCGACACAGCCGGTGCTTTGCAGGTTGGCCCGCAATCGGCCGGTGCCGATCCCGGTCCCGCCTGCTACGGCCGCGGAGATTCAGCAACCGTCACCGACGCCAATCTCCTTCTTGGCCGGCTTCATCCAGATCACTTTCTCGGCGGTGCCATGCGACTCCACGAAGCCCGCGCACGTCAGGCTCTCACGGTTATTCCTCACACTGGCTTTGCCGGCATTGAGCAACTGGCGGAGGGAATCGTCCGCGTTGCCAACGCCCGCATGGAGAGCGCCCTCCGCCGTGTCTCCGTTGAACGTGGTCACGACCCTCGCACATTCACGCTGCTTGCATTCGGCGGAGCAGGCCCGCTCCACGCCTGCGCTTTGGCATCGGCTCTCGGCATTCGGCACGTTCTCGTCCCATCCGCCCCCGGCGCACTCTCTGCTCTCGGCATTCTCGACGCCGACCTTCGTCGCGAGTTCTCGCGCACCGTAATGCTCACCCCGTGCAGTCCGCAGATTGCGCGAATCTATCGCGAACTTGAATCTGAAGCGAGAGCATCGTTTCGCGATGAAGGAGCGCGGCCAACGCTCACCCGTTCCGCCGACCTGCGCTATCAGGGCCAGGGCTTCGAACTGCGTGTCGACTGGGCCGCCGACGCCGTCTCCCGCTTTCACCGCCAGCATGCACAGTCATACGGCTATGCAGATCCCACGCGCGCCGTCGAGATCGTCACCCTTCGCGTTCAGGCCATCGCAAGAACTCGCAAGCCGAATCCCAAGCCCAATTCAATAACCCGCCCGATTCGCAAAAGGAATGCTCAACAAGCCCGCATCGCCTCGGACCGCGTATTCGAGCAAGGCCGCTGGCGACGCTCCGCGCTTTACGATCGCAGCCTGTTCCATCCCGGCGATCACATCTTCGGCCCAGCCGTCATCGTCGAACTGAGTGCAACCACCTGGTTGCCGACAGGTTGGTCCGCAGCTGTAGACCGCTTCGGCAATCTCAATCTGGCGCCAAACGCAAAGATCGGAGCACGCCGATGAAGAAGCGCTCGCCCGATCCAGCCGAAGTCTCCGTCATCGGTCACGCGCTCCACTCCATCGCAGTCGAGATGGGCGCAGCCCTTCGCCGCACGGCATTTTCTCCCAACATCAAAGAGCGCCGCGACTACTCCTCCGCAGTCTTCTCCGCCGACGGAGAACTGATCGCCATGGGCGATGACATGCCGGTCCACCTCGGATCGATGCCGATGTCCGTCAGCCTCTGTTCTCGCGTCGCTTCGTCTCGCGCCCGGCGATGTTGCTCTTCTCAACGATCCCTATCGAGGCGGAACCCATCTGCCCGATATCACCATGGTCGCGCCCGTCTTTCTGCGCGGCCACGCTCGCCCCGCCTTTTACGTCGCCAATCGCGCCCATCACGCCGACGTCGGCGGAATGTATCCCGGTTCCATGGGCCCATGCCGCGAAATCGCGCAAGAGGGAATCCGTATTCCTCCCGTCAAGCTCATGCACGCCGGCAAGATGGACACGCAGATTCTCGCACTGATTCTCGCCAACGTCCGCACGCCCAGAGAACGCGAGGGCGATCTCACCGCGCAACTCGGCGCCTGTCGCATCGGTGCCAAGCGAATGGTCGAGTTGGTGCGCCGTTTCGGCCACGCCCGCCTGCTTCGAGGAGTGCAAGCGATGGTGCAAGGTTCCGAGGCTGTGATGCGCGAAGTCCTCGCAAACATGCCCGCCGGCGAGTGGCACGCTGAAGACTTCCTCGACGACGACGGAGTGCTCCCCGGCCCTATCGCCATTCGCGTCACCGTTCGCAACGATCCCGCGCGCCGTCGCGCCGTCGTGGACTTCACAGGAACAGATCCGCAAGCTCCCGGTAGCCTCAACGCCGTCTACGCCATCACCTGGTCAGCAGTCTTTTATGTCTTCCGCTGCCTGCTTCCTCCAGGCGCCATCGCCACGGCCGGCCTCATGCGATCCGTGCAAGTCCTCGCGCCCGAAGGCAGCATCGTAAACGCCTCGCCTCCCGCCGCAGTTGCCGGTGGCAACGTCGAAACATCGCAGCGCATCGTTGACACACTTCTGCGAGCACTGGCACAGGTACTGCCCGATCGCATTCCCGCCGCCAGTTCCGGCACCATGAACAACCTCACCATCGGCGGCATCGATCCCCGCACCGGACTTCCCTACACCTACTACGAAACCATCGCCGGTGGCCTCGGAGCTTCGCCCTCCAGCCCCGGAGCAAGCGGCCACCACGCCCACATGACCAACTCACTTAACACCCCTGTCGAGGCACTCGAGTATGCGTTTCCATTTCGCATGATTCGTTACGCCTTGCGCCGCAACTCCGGCGGTGCAGGTAAGCATCACGGCGGCGACGGCCTCATTCGCGAAATCGAACTTCTCGGCGATGCGCAGGTCACGCTTCTCGCCGACCGCCGCAAAACAGAGCCATGGGGATTGGCAGGTGGTCAGCCCGGCGCTCCCGGCAAAACATCCATCATCAGCGACGAAACCGAACAGCAACTCCCCGGCAAGTGCACGCGCGAACTACCCGCCGGTACCCGCATTCGCATCGAGTCTCCCGGCGGCGGCGCGTGGGGCACTCCGAGAAAAGTTTAATCTCGGGTGTCATCCTTGTAGCCTTGGAGCATCGACATCTTGGTGTATGAAGGCGGACGGCTTCCGTTCATCCTGTGGTGTTCACTCACCGTCACGGGTGGCGACGCAGAACATGGGTAGCTATGTCGGGCCAGAACTCCCGGAACGCATTCGATCCCGCGTCTCGCATGATTGCATAGGCATAACGCGTCGCCGAGGAACCGATGGAACGATCCTCATCCGGATAGTACGCATTCGAAATTCCCTGCGCTATTCCACGACCCAGAATCTCTGATGTGTTGAACGTATTATGTCCCTGGAAATTCGGCGTGATGAAGACCCGCGTCGAAGCATAGACAGAGCGCTTCCAGATGCTTCCCTTGCCCAGCGCGTAATAACGCTGGTCCTCATGAAATATGGCCGGAAGCAGGAACATGACCCAGTAGTTCCCATCTGTCTTGTCAACAAATCCGCGCCACGTATAGCCCCAGAATCCCGAAATGCCCTTGCCCAACGGCGGATGCGCATCCTGGGCCTCGGCGATCAGCGAGGTGAAACCGACAAAAATCAGTGCGGAATAGTCAAAGCTGCTCTGAGTCGCCATCACGAACATCTGTTTTCGTGTGGGCGGTGGCGGCTTTGCTCCTGCGCTGACTGCCCGGTAGTTCGCCATAATCCCCATAATCCTCTTGGGCTGCCGTTGCGACTCCTCCACATCCTTGTTTGCATCGTCCGCAGTCTTCGTTTCCTTGCTCGAATCCTTTTGTTGCGTTGTCTGCTGCGGAGTGGGTGCATCCGGAAGAGTCGTTTGCGGAATTCATTTCAGCGCTCTCGACGCCCGCTGCAATATCCTCAGTTGCCACGCTCTGTTGAGAGAGTGCGCTCCTTGAAATAAGCAGTACGAATCCGAAGAGGATGAGAGGAAGATGAAAGCGCATGAATCACCGGTTTCGGCGTCCTGGGCTTACTTGATGCGCGGTGGGAATTGCGGATCGAGCCTCCGCCGCAGAGAAGAATCGGGACCGGTGCTTCCGGCCCCATGCGTGCGCTTGCCGTCTCGAAGTTAGATCACCGCGCGCCGCACAGGGATGCACGGCTCTCACGCTTCAGCTCTATTTACCGCGCACTGGGAGTCAACTTGCGCAATATAAACTCCTGCACCAGGCTGGTTGCCGTCCGCTCGGCGGTATCGATCAGCAGATTGTTGAACGTAAAACCTACGCCACGATTTGAGGCCGGATAGTACGCATTCGAAATTGCGCTCGAGATAAGATCGCCGCCGATGCTCGAATAGTTAGGCTGCAGCTTTCCGTTGTCGCCTCTGGCAATGAATGGATTCGAAATCGCATGCAATACCCGTGACTTTGTCGTCCCTGATCCTTGATAGAAATATCGCGGATCCTGATGCAGCAACGAAGGCAAAATCGCGCCGCCAAACATGATGTCCGTCACAGCGTCCGTATATTGCGCTCCAAAGCGCTGACCGTAACCTTTCCATCCCTGCTGATAGTCAGGAGTATCCGAGGCTTGTTTGACCCCCGCCATGAACGCCGCCCCTGCGATGCTCACAGGGTCAATCGAAACCTTCATTGCTAAGCGAAACTTCAGCTTGGTCGTCATGGGCACGGCATTCTTCGCGTCGTACACAACATAAAAATTTGGAATGAAACCAAAAACGCGCTGCTGCTCCTCCACCAGAACTTGCTGCGTCGCAATCTGCTCCGTCGAAGCAGTAACAGTGACCGATTCAACGGCATCCGCAAGCTTGAGCTTGACGCCGGTCACATCGAAGAACTGCCCTGACGCAACCTCGATCGCCGGCGAGACCCAATCCTCAAACCCCTTCGCACGAATCGTGATGTGATAGGAAGCTCCCGGCTTGATGCCGCCGAAAGTGAAGAAGCCATTATCATTTGCTGCAGCAGACTGACGGTCCGTCTCGTCCGTGCTCTCAACGACGACCGTCGCGCCCGGCACCACGTCTCCGTACACGTCCGTCGCCGTACCGCTGATATTACCCGCAGGCATCGGCGCCGAGGGCAGCGCACTCTCCGTCGACGACGGCAAAGCACTCTCAAGCGAGGTCGCTGCAATGCTGGGTTGTTGCGCCCTTACGTACGCGCAACCGGCCAAAAGCAATATGCCATTCAAACAGATGGCAGTAGGAAGAGGGGAAGTGAAACGCATCCAATCACCATTCCGGATTATTTGCGTGGCTGCATTCGAACAACACCGGTAAATCGATTGCAAACACAAAGAAATAAAAGCCGGCCCGGCTCTTGCATCGGCACGCGGCTCAATTCATGAAAACATCACCTCACTTAGACGATATTCAATTCGAATCGGATACAAAAAGTGATCCGTTACCCAAGTACCTGAAACGGATTGAGTCCCGAATCTACGGCAAAGCCTTTCTGCTCTTCATCTCCGCCAGAAGCAGCTCGACCTTGTCTTGGCTCTCGAGAGTCTTGAATTTGTCTTCCAGCGTCTCAGGAGAAAGAATCTCGCTGGCGGCTGCATTCTCTGCCGCCCTCACATGAACCTTGCTTCTCATGCGCCCCATCGCGTGTTCCTGGTCTGTCCCGACCAGTTGCCGGGCTTGCGTTGCTCGTCCGACAACCTTTGCTCTGCGATGCTCGGCTATCAGCATTTCGCTGTGTGCCCGCGTCTCGCTCAGCTTCTGTTCCAGCTTGTGAAGCGCCTGTCGCAGACCGTCAGCTTCATGCTTCTGATCCTCGGCCTGGGATGTAAATCCCGCCACGAGTTGATCGTGGCTCAACGCGCGCTCCAGAGCGGAGCGTGCTAAATCGTCTTGGTTCTTCTGCACGGCCAACTCGGCTTTGCGCCGCCAATCGCCCGCCTGCTGTTCGTGTTCCGCGCGCTTCTTCTCAAGCAAATGCTGATCGGCAATCGCAATGGCCACTTGCGTCTTCACTTGCATCAGTTGGTTCTCCATATCCAGAACGATCTGCTTCAACATCCGTTCCGGGTCCTCCGCCTTCTCCACCAGGTCGTTCAGGTTGGCGCGCAACAATGTGCTTACTCGTTCAAGTAATGACATGGCATGCTCCTTCTCAGTTACCCTTCGCTGCTGAAACGGAAGTATCGTCGACCGTCTTCACTAACGGAATCCCGTTATTCCCGCTCGGTATATAAATCGTTGTGTGATTGGGACTGTTGGCCATCTGCGATTGCGCCTGGATCGCCTCATGCTGCAAATAGCGATCCGTCAGCGTCGCATTGATGATCTGCTGTGAGCGTGCAATTCCTTCCGCGTCCACAATGCGAATCTGCGCCTTCTGCCGCTCCACCTGCACCAGCTGTTCCGTCTGCTGGATCCTTAATTCGTTGACCAAAATTGTGTTGGCCTCATTGGCGCGCGTCTGATAGCGGTTGTAAACAGGCAATCCCCACATAAGCAGCCCAATCACCGCAACCATTCCAACCACCAGAAACCTGACCCCGCGAACTACACCGCTAAACGCCGTTCCATCTACCGTCTTCATTTACCTCTCTCCTCTGTAAAGCAAGACATCCACTTATTAAGCAAGACATCCACACAGGGTGCCCCAGAGCCAGGTGCCCCATGTCCCGTTCATGGGACATGGGATACTCCGAAACCCCCGTCACCTGACAACTTCCCAACCGCCGTTGGCTAGAAGCTAGCGGCTAGCAGCTAGCCTTTCAGCGCTTCCCCATTCGCAGGATTCTGCTTGATCGCCTTCACGTTCGACATCAACTGCTTGATGTCCATTCCGCTCAGCGCCTCAAACAGCGCCGGAACCTGCGCCGCAATTCTGGTCATGTCGCCGGTGATCTTGTGCGCGCCGGCTGCATCGTCGTTCCCGGTAGAAACGATGGTGATGTGGTCGACCTTGCTAAGCGGCTCTGCCATGGCACGAACCACATCGGCCATGTTGGTGAGCAGCTTGTCCACCACCGCGGCCTGGTTCCATTCCTGGTAGGCCTCGGCCTTTACACTCATCGCCTTCGCTTCCGCCTCGCCTTTCTGGAAAATGATGCTGGCTTCCGCTTCGCCTTGTGCACGGATAGCGGATGCGCGTCCCTCAGCTTCGGTGGTCAGGCGTGCCTTCTCTGCCTCGGCGATATTCTCAACGCGGCGCTTTTCAATCTCGGCACCCTTCAACACCGTGGCGATCAGTTCCTTTTCATGGCGCAGAATTTCCGCTTCCTGCACCTTGATCTGACCTTCCTTCTCCACCTGCTGCACCTTCACCTGCTCGGCTGTCACCTGCTGCAACATAACGTTGGTCTGCAGTTCGTAGGCCTTGTCGGCTGTTGCCTGCTGCCGCCTGCTCTGCTCGGCATACTCCGCCTTCTTGATTTCGAGATCGCGCTGCGCCTCAGCCTGCCGCGTTGCTGATGCAGTCTCCGCAATCACGCGTTCCTGGTCTGCCTGTGCCTTCGCCACTGCGGACTCTCTCAGTGCAGTTGCCCGCTTGATCGCCGTATCGCGTTCCGCATCGGCCGTTGCCATCTCGGCATCGCGCTTGATGCGCGCCACATCCGGCCGGCCCATGTTCGAGATGTATTCGTTCTTGTCGCGTACTTCCTTGATCGTGAACGAAATCACCTCGAGCCCCATCTTGCTCATGTCTTCGGCGCAGGTAGCGCGCATGCGCTCGCCTACCATCTCCGGCTCTTTCACAATCTGCTCCACCGTCAACTGCCCGATAATGCCGCGCAGATGGCCTTCCATCACCAGCCGAATCAGTCCCTCGCGCTGTGGCGGAGTCTTGGTCAGAAATTGTTCAGCGGCCGTCAAAATCGAAGCCTGATCGCTGCGCACTTTGATCTGCGCCACCGCTTCAACCGTCACCGCGACACCTTGCTTGGTGTAGAGATCCTGCTGCGGCGCCACGTCAAAGCTCATCAGTTCCAGGCTCAATTCGCGGCAGTTCTCTATCATGGGGAAGATCACCGTACCGTGTCCCTTGATGACACGCGGCCCGCGAAAACCATAGACAATCAAGGCCTCATTGGGCCCGGCCTTGCGATACATCCTGGCCAGAATCCCCATCAGAAAAATCAACACCAGAGTCGAAATCCCAGTCAGCAGAATAATTTGATTCGTCATTGCAATCCCGGTCCTTTCAACCGGGAATGATGGGTTGATGGTTTACTGCTTCGAGCTGGCATTGCGCCCGCTCTTCGGAAAGATCTTGGCAAGAGTCCCCACCAGGAAGATCACTGCCAGAATCGACATATCCGTAATCAACACAGCTGTACTCGTCATTACTAACCTCAGTTTTCAGTTATCAGCTTTCAGTTTTCAACGGTTGCTTGTTTGGGACTCCTGCGCTACTTGTCGTGCCGTCCCGCGCCAACGAATCATTCCTCAACCGCGAACGCATCACTGGCTCCCTGGTCGTCCCAGCGCCGCACGTAGGCAACTCCCTTTTCATATCGAATGACGTAAACCTCTTCCTGTTTTTGAATCGGCTCACCGTCATCAGAACGCGCAAATGCAGATCGCACCGCCCCCATTTGCTGGTAGACAATCTCGCCCGTTCCGCCTGCACGGATCGCAGAGGAAACACGCCCCACTGCGCCCACAACATCCGTCTCATCTGCCGTAAGTTCCCGCTCGTGCGGCAACAGCACCTTCGTTAAAAACAGGAAGATGATTGCTCCGCCCGCAAGTCCGCAGACTGCAGCCAGCACCAGCACGACTCCACCAACAAAGTTGCCGTAGCGCGTCAGCAGGTACCCCGCCGCGCCGAACCAGCAAAGAAAAATCAAAATCGAAAATGCGTTCCACCACGGAACATCCGCCCCGCCAACGCCATGCGCAACGTGCCCCGCGTGAATGTGCGGAGTATGAGGAACATGTCCTGCATGCGGCATGTGAACATGCCCGCCGAAATGTCCCATGCCTCCCAACAACGAAAGAACACTCAGCGACAACCCCACCAGAAAGCAAATCAGATAAAAGGATTCCCAGTTCATTGCCGTGCTCCATGTCTCCGCCCATCAGGTTTGTGCGCTCCATCTGGGGTGCGCTTCTGTTTCGCTCGATCGCGGCTGAAGTTTCGGCCGCAGCACTTCCGTCAATCTCGGCATCAGCCCCGGCGTCTCCAAAATCGCCTCCAGCAGCAGCAGGCAATCGCGCGAGTGCTGGTTCTGCGCCACGGTAAGCAGCGCGTGCTTCAATTCGGGATCACGCCGAAACCGCTCTGCCCCCGACACCAGCCACAGATCGAGTTTGTCTTCCGTATTGCGCACCTCGCTCTGCAACTCCGGGTGATAGCCCTCCGGATCGTCTACCAGGTACCCCGGGTGCACTTTGAAGAACTTCGCCAGAATCTGCCGCGTCGTATTCGTCAGGTGAGGCCGCGAGCCGCTCTCAATCTGCGACAGATAGCTCTGGCTCAGCTTCGAACCGGTCTCCGCCTCGATCGCCCGCACCATCTCCTGCTGGCTAAGGTCGCGCTGCAGCCCTCGCAGGCTGCCCTCGACCTCTCGCAGATATCGGATTTTCTCGCCAAGCTTCATAACCTTCCTCTGCCTCAGGCTTCACTTCTTCCTCAAAGCCCTATTGCAAATCGCAATAACAATATCGCAATCTGCAATATATGTCAATAGAAATCGATTTACCTCTGGAAATCGATACGATTGTGGGGGTTACGCCGTTTTCAAACTGTCCTAAATCACGTGTCATCCAGAACGGAGCGGCTTGGGACCCCACGAGTTCCATCGCATGGGGTAAGCGTAGTGAAGGACCTGCTGTTGCATTCCGCTCACTCAAATTTAAGAACTGCCATCTCCAAGAGTCTGTCATCTCGAGCGGAGCGCAGCGCAGTCGAGAGATCTGCAGGTGCTTTTCTCCCTCGAGCCATGATCTGTCGTCCAGAACGGAGCGCGTCTGGGGCCCCACGGTACACGGGGTAGTCGGAGTGAAGGCCCTGCTGTTGTTTTTCGTTCACTTGTTCCGTGACCTTCCTTCCAAATGGCCACGCCCCCTGAACGTACGAAAGCCCTCCGACCACAAGCCGGAGGGCCTTCGACTCAACCACGACCTGCCTAAGCAGTAATCGTCCGCGTAGGCTTCGCTCCCACAAAGCCATAAAAGGCAATGTAGACATAGCAGATCACCGGCAAAACAAACGACATCTGAATCCCGACTTTGTCTGCCAATGCGCCAAGAAGATAGGGAATCACTGCGCCACCCACAACTGCGGTCATGATCAGTCCCGATCCCTTGCTCGTCATTGGCCCAAGTCCAGCGATGCCCAATGTGAAGATGTTCGGGAACATCACCGAATTAAAGAAGCCGCACAGCACCAGAGCACCGATTGCGATCTGTCCGCTGGTAAACATGGAAATGGTGATCGACACCGCGGCAAGAGTTCCGAAAATCCCGAGCAGCTTGCCGGCCCTGACCTTGGTCATGATTCCCGCACCGAGCAGGCGGCCGATGAGTGCACCAAGCCAGTAGAGCGACACCAGGTACGACGCTGTCTTCGCGCTACTCATTCCCTCCAGCTTGAAATAGTTCACGGCAATCGATGCCAGACCAACTTCAACTCCCACATAGAAGAAAATTCCCAGCGCTCCCAGCACGGTGTGCTTGTAGCTCCAGATGCTGCGGCTCAACACAGGATCGCCTTCCTTACCCGGCCTGAATTCCTGCGTCTGCGTGATGTGCGGCAGATGCATGAAGGCGACCGCAATACCCAGCAGCAGCAATCCGCCGGCGATGAGCAAGTAAGGAACGCGCACGGTGTTAGCCACGGTGGCTGGCGAATCCATGTGGGCGGGATCGGTGAGGATGTAGGCGCCTGCAATCAGCGGAGCGATCGTCCCACCGATGGAGTTGAATGCCTGAGCCAGGTTGAGGCGGATGGAAGAACTGCTCTCCGGGCCAAGGATAGATACATACGGATTGGCGGAAGTCTGCAGCGCGGTCACGCCTGCGCCCACAACGAAAACCGCGGTGAGGAACAGCGAAAAGCTCACCATCTTCGCGGCCGGGATAAACATCAGGCAACCAATTACCTGGATGAATAGGGAAACGACCATCGTGCGCTTGTAGCCAATGGTCTCAATCAGTTTCGAGGTCGGAGCTGAAAAAACGAAATAGGCCAGAAAGAATGCCGACTCGGCCAGCATAGCCCATGCATAGGGCAGCGTGAAGATTGCCTTCAGATGAGGCACGAGGGCCATGTTCAGGTTCGTAATAAACCCGAAGATGAAAAACAGCGCTGTAACGATGATGAATGGAACAAGGTAACCGGCCGAGGTAAGGCCCGATGAACCTGGTTGATTTGTTCTTGTTGCCATAATAGTTTGCTCCCGCTTCCTGAGAATTCGTCCAATTAAGGCTCGCTCCCCGGTCCTCGTTACAGGACTCCAGCAGACCGACGGCCGTTGTTTTCAGCCGCGGGTATCTGCCGATTCGATCCATCTGTCAGGGATTTCCGGCTTTTTGTACCACACAACACTATACGGAAAACCCCAGAATGGGGAAGTGATCCCGGAAACAGTTTCTAGGCCCCCACACTCGGCGCCCGTCCGAGGCTGCTCGTTGCCACCGCCAACTCTCATTCCGCACGTCTTCGTTCCTTTTCCAGTCCATGTGAAACCACGGCAAAATGCCGTATCCTCAAGACAACGCAAGGAGACAACTTTGGCTATCGCGCTGCTCACCAATGCCCGGCTCAAAAAGGTTCTGGCTGCACTCGAAGCCAACTGGCAGGCCGAGATGGAGGGCTACCACACCTATCAGACTTTGGCTGATCGCGACACTGATCCCGTTCGCGCCCAAGTCCTGCGCCACCTTGCGGGCGCCGAGTGGGAGCATGCCGCTCTCTGGCAAGGTCGCATCGTCGAACTCGGCGGCTCCGAGCCTGTCTATAAAGGAAACCCCGGCGGCGAGGCCAACTCTCTTGCCAACCGTGCCGGCGGCGTCCGCATGGCCCTCCGCCGTCTTGAAATTGAAGAGAGCCGTCACATCGCCAACTACGGCAAGCAACTGAAGGAGCTCGGCGACGAAGGCTCCATCGCCATCCTCGATCACGTGATCGAAGATGAAAAAGACCACCATCGCGAGTTGGGTTCGCTCCTTCGCGGACACTACCAGGCGCCCGCCGGCGCGCAGCGCGTCGATCCCAAAGCCGTGCTCGAAGAGCTTCTGGCCAAGCGAGCTCAGGGCCGCAAACAGCCCGGCGCGTGGATCGGCGATGCCATCTACGGAGTCAACGACGGCCTTGGTGCCATCTTCGGCATCGTTTCAGGCGTCTCGGGTGCCACCGCAGGCGACAGCAAATACGTGCTCCTCGCCGGCCTATCCGGCATGATCGCCTCCGCTCTCTCCATGGGTTCCGGCGCCTACCTCGCCGCCAAGAGCGAGCGCGAAATTTACGATGCTGAAATGGAACGCGAGCGGGAAGCCATCCGTCTAAACGGTCCCGAAGCCCGCGAACTGCTATCCCTCTACTACCAGGTCAAGGGACTGCCCGAAGCCGACGCCGACCACATGGTCAACCACATCGCCAACGATCCCGATCAGATGCTGCGAGCCCTCGCCAGCGAACGCCTCGGCACGTCAGAAGAGGGACTCTCGAACCCCATGGTCTCTGCCACCTCCGGCGCGCTTTCCACTGCCATCGGAGCACTCATTCCCATCGTCCCATTCTTCTTTCTCAGCGGCGTACCCGCGGTCATCGCCGCAGCCGTTGTGTCGCTCATCGCACATTTCGCCGTTGGCGCTGCCAAGAGTCTCATCACCGTTCGCTCCTGGTGGGCATCCGGAACCGAAATGACCGTCATTGGCGCTGTCGAAGGCATTGTCACCTACGGCATCGGTATTCTGCTTGGCAAAAGCGGTATGTAGGCCGTAAGATTTTCTTCCCTCCTCCCCCGTCGCAATACAGGCATGAGGAACGTCTATGAAAAAGACAGGAAAGCCTTGGAGCGAGATCGCGAGCGCTAGAAGCCAGGCACTGCACAATAGGCTTCCGGAAATTAAGCGTTGGCGCGAACAGCAGGACGGTGCAGGAAAGCCATCCGAGCTCGAAGACTTTTTTCGCGCCAACGGCCTCTGCATCGCCTGCGAATCTACCGGGACAGATTTGCGCCCGGTCGGTTGGGATGGAGACGTTGGGCTCTTTGTGGAGTGCAAACACTGCGGCGGAACCGGCAGAGTGACCTACCAGACGGTCCATGAACCTCCGGCTGTCCTCTGAGCGGCAGGTGGCCCGGGTCTCAGATATGTAAACTCACCACGACAACGGGTGCCCTAGGTCTGGATTTTCAGACCTGGGAGAGCACGAACCTCGACAGGCCGCTCTGAACGAGCCCCCATGGGCGCGGGAAACTTCCACCTCTCATCGATGGAGTCACAGGTGCCCCATTCATGCGCGTTGTTTGCGCATGAGTGGGAAACCACGAACCTCAACCTTTCCAGCCAGTCGAATAGAATGGCTTTCGGCCACCGCCACTGGGAAACTCCATGCTCAAACGAATGTTATGTCTAGTCGTTCTTGCCACTGCCGCATTCACAGCCGCACAAACCACAGACATCACCATCGAGCGCGGCGTCCCCATGAAGACCCGCGATGGCGTCACCCTCCGTGCAGACATCTATCACCCCGTCGGCGAAGGCAAGTTTCCTACACTCCTTCAACGCACCCCGTACGACAAGAACAACGGTGCTGAATTCGGCCGTCGCGCCGCCGCCCGCGGATACCTCGTCGTCATCCAGGATGTCCGCGGTCGCTATACCTCCGAAGGGGAGTGGTATCCCTTCAAGCACGAAACTGAAGACGGTTTCGACACCGTCGAGTGGGCCGCCGCGCTGCCAACCTCCAACGGCAAAGTCGGCATGTGGGGCGGATCTTACGTGGGCGCCACACAGATGCTCGCCGCCATCGGCCATCCCCCTCATCTCGCCGGCATCTGCCCCGTCGTCACCGCCAGCAACTATCACGAAAACTGGACCTACCAGGGCGGCGCATTCGAGCAATGGTTCAACGAGTCGTGGGGCTCGGGCCTCGCGCAAGACACGCTCAATCGCGCGATCCGTCACGATACCAACGCCCTCGTCGGCAGCAACGTGCTGCCCCTCACGCAGTACCCCATCTTCAATATCAACACCCCGCGAAGCGGTACAGACCTTACGCGCGCCCTCGCGCCCTACTTCATCGATTGGGCCACCCACACCGACTACGACAGCTACTGGAAGCAGTGGTCCATCGAAGAAAACTTCCAGAACATCCAGGTTCCTGCGCTCCACGTCGCCGCCTGGTACGACATCTTCCAGGGTGGCTCTCTGCGCAACTACATCGGCATGAGAGATCATGCTGGAAATCCCGCCGCACGCAGTGGACAAAACCTGCTCGTCACCATCGGCGGCCACGCAGGTGGAGGCCGCAATATCGGCACCGTCGACTTCGGCCCCGACGCGCCCGAATACGACGAGAACAACCTCACGCTCGAGTGGTACGACTACCTCCTCCAGGGCAAGCAGAATTCATTCGCCACCGAAAAGCCCGTCAAGATTTTCGTCATGGGCGAAAACAAATGGCGTTACGAAGACTCCTGGCCGCTCGAACGCGCGAAGTCCACAAGCTATCTCCTCCACTCGTCAGGAAAAGCCAATAGCTCATCCGGCGATGGCGCGTTGTCGACCTCCGCCGCAAACTCCGCCCAGCCCGATACGTTCGTCTACGATCCCGCCAACCCTGTCCCCACCGTCGGCGGCCCGCTCTGCTGCGATCCCACGCACCTTCCCGCCGGCCCCCGCGATCAGAAAGAAGTCGAAGCCCGCACTGACGTGCTCGTCTATTCCACGCCGCCGCTCGACGCCGACACCGAAGTCACCGGCCCCATCGCGCTCGATCTCTTCGCCGCATCGTCAGCAGTGGACACCGACTTCACCGCCAAACTCGTTGATGTCTGGCCCAACGGATACGCGCAGAACCTCACCGAAGGAATCCTCCGCGCCCGCTATCGGGAATCCCGCAACGAAGCCAAACTCATCGAGCCCGGCAAAGTCTACGAATACAAAATCGACCTCTGGTCCACCAGCAACGTCTTCCTCAAAGGCCACCGCATTCGCCTCGAAGTTTCCTCGAGCAACTTCCCGCGCTTCGATCGCAACCTCAACACCGGCAAACCCGCCGCCACAGATTCCCAGTTCATCAAAGCGACCAACACCATCTACCACGACACCAAACATCCCAGCGCTCTGATTCTCCCCGTGGTGCCGAGATAAGGAGCTCTGGGTCAGAGTTCGTCATTCCAACTTGCTGCTTTGTAACAGGGCACGATTTCAGTCGTGCCATCAATGCCGCAAGAAAAAGTTGGGCTTTAGCCCCTGAGGGATCCAGCGCCGCAAATGTCGCATGTAGCAACGCACAACTCCACCCGTGCCGCAGGTGCTGCTTTGTAATAGGGCACGACTTCGGCGTGCCACAAAATCCCAGTCATGCTAGATTTCTAACGTCCACATTCAGGTGCCGCAGGTAGGACGCAACCTAGGGCAGGGTAAGGGGATCCCATGAGACGGCAGACCGTTCTGGCAACAGTTCTGTTCCTCCTTCTTTCTTCCACAACGTGGAGCCAACAACTCTCCGCAAGGATTACCAACCAGGATGTCATCGACATGGCGGGTCTCGGCCTCTCCGACGACGTCATCATCGCCAAAATCCGTTCCGCCAGTGCAGGAGGAACTCTGCACTTCGACACCAGCGTCAACGGTCTGAAGGAACTCAAAGCGGCCAAGGTCTCCGATGACGTCATCAAGGTGATGATCAATCCTGCGCCTCCTGCTGGCCCCGTCGTGGTAGCGGCCGCGCCGGTATCGAACGACCCAAACCTCCCGCCACCTGAGGTCGGCGTCTATTGGAAGAACGGCTTCGCCTTCACCCGCATCGAGGGACAGGCCATCAGTCAGGCCAAGGTCGGCGGCAAGGCCGGCAGCATGTTCACCTACGGCCTGCGAAACGAACACTGGGACGCGTATCTGGACGGCCCACAATCCAAAAATGCCGTCAACGACCGTCAGCCCGTCTTCTACATTTACGTCCCCGACGGTGGCAGCGCCTCCGACTTCACACTGATCAGCCTCGAAAAGAAAGGCAACCGGAGGGAGTTCCAGATAGGAAGCTTTGGTGGGATCACTGGCGGCAAATCGGGCGTCAAGCGAGAAAAGGAGATCGCATTCACCGCGGAGCATGCCGGAATCAGGACCTACAAGCTCAAGCTCGCCGCGGACATGAAGCCGGGAGAATACGCTTTCTTCATGGGTACCGGCCAGCAGTCAACCATGGCAGGCGGTTCCTCTGGAGGAGCCAGATCAGGAGGCGCCGCTTCGGGAAGAGTCTACGACTTCAGGATCCCGGAGTGATTGATCAGAGTCACCATCTTGCGTCCCGATGATCTTCGCGCAGAGACGGCAGAATCAGAGTTATTGCTAGAGGAAGCCGAGATCGCCGGGTGCCCAGATCCTGCCCTGAGCGAAGTCGAAGGGTCTCGCTTTTGAGACCTGGGATAACAGGAACCTTTCCCAACCCGAAGTATCAAAGGGAGCCGGGTGCCCCATCCATGACGCAGTCTCATCGCGGCATGGGTGGGAAACCACGAACCCCACTCGCCAAAACGACGGAGGGAGCAGGGGCCTTCAGGCCCCCGAAAATCGCCGACGATTAGCCCTGGTTCTCAGCGCTCACCAGCCCATCTGCCGCATCCTCTCCAAAATAAGCCCGCTGTAGTGATTCATCCGCTCAGGCCGCCGCTTGAGCGGAGCAGGTAAGATCGCGGCCAGCCGCGCTGCCCGTTCCCGATCGACATTCCGCGCCGAGGTTCCACCGTAAGTGCGGCACGCCGACTCGGCACCATAAATTCCCGGGCCCCATTCCACCACGTTGAGATAGAGCTCCAGAATGCGCTGTTTGCCAAGCACCAGTTCGGCCACCGGCACCAGGGTGAACTCCGCGCCCTTGCGCAGCACAGAGCGGCCTGTTCCGAAGAAGAGGTTCTTTACCAGTTGCTGTGTCAGCGTGGAGGCCCCGCGCGACCGTCCCCCCTCCATATCGTCCTCGGCAGCGATTTGGATCTCGTGCCAATCGAACCCATGATGTTGGTAAAAGCGCGCATCCTCCGCCGCAATCACGGCGTGCTGAAAATCCGGTGACATTTGGCTCAGCGGAACGAAGGTGTAGCGTTCGCGATATGGCTTGTGGTGAATCCATGCCTGCATGCGCCGTTGCATGTGCACTGCCGTCGTTGGAGGGTCGATCCACCGGGTCGCTGCAATCGTCAGCGCAGCAAGCGTCCAAAGTAGCGCCACTCCAAGGCCCAGCCATCGAACAAGAGATCGAAGCTTGGGCCGGCGAAAACCCTTCCCACGCGGAGTCTCGGCAGATGCCTCTTTCTTTTCATTCACACTTCAGAATAACTGCCGGGTGCTGGATGCCCAACAGCTTGCCTGAGCGAAGTCGAAGGGTCTCGCTTCTGGGGCCTGGGAAAGCTTCAAGGGCGAAAATCGAACTCCACGACGCGCAACCCTTCAGTTGCGTTTACAGATATGCAATTTGAATCGGCGAACTCACGAACGCCAAAGATGCCATGCGCGATGACGAACGGAGATGCGCCAGTTCCTTGCGGGGCGCTTTTCGCTGAATCAATCAGACGCTTGCACAAGCTATCGCAAACCTTCTGTCAAGCACTCCTTGCAGAGACTTCCCGACAGGTCGTTTCATTTCCGATATTTAGCCGAGCCGATCGATTGCATTCAATTTCCGAAGAATCCGTATCATTGACATTGAAGAAGGAAAAACCAGGCAGGTTGACGGTTGTTCAATGTGGGTCGAAAGACTCCCCAATCGCCGTTCTCGGCGGGAAATATTCGAAAGCTGGTCTTTAACTCCTTTGCTCAGAGGCTTCTGCGGACAAGTCCAATCACGAGAGGATTTTGGCGTCGCTCCGTCTCCGTAACCCGTTGAAAGCAGGAAACTTCTTTACAGAGTCCGGGTGGGGGTATCCCGCAGTCGATGGTTCGGGCCGGGGACATAGCTGACATTTTGAACCGGGAATATTCCTGACACTGCGAGTAAGGCGCTACCCGTCCAGAATCTCTTTCGCCGCCTTCCGTCCCGTGCGAATGCAGTCAGGAATCCCGATGCCATCGTATGCATTTCCCGCCAGGCGCAATCCCGGCAGCGAGTCCACGCGCGCCGCAATGCGTTTCATCCGATCTTGATGTCCCACCGCGTACTGGGCCATCGCGCGCCGCCACCGCGAAACCTGGGTCCGTTCCGGTTCCACGTGCGGCCCGGCAATCTTCGTCCCCAAAATCTCGCTGAGTTCCCGACGCACCGTCGCGATCAGCACGTCGTCAGTCTCGTCTAGAAGCGCTTCGTTCTTCGCGCCTCCGAGAAACGCCCGCAGCACCGCTTTCCCTGGCGGCGTCCGCCCCAGAAACTTCCGATGCACAAACGTGCACGCCAGCATTGCGCGGCCCTCGACCACCGGTACCAGGAAGCCGAAGCCATCCGGCAGCGTTCCCATCTTCGCTTCGTCGTAAACCAAATTCACCGTGATCGATGAAGAGTAGGGAATGCCGCCGAGCTGTTCGCTCAACTCCACATCTACCGGCCCGAGCAGCGTGCTCGAAGCCCACGCCGGCGAAGCCAGAATGACCGCGTCGAAGGTCTCAGCCCTTCCGCCCGACGAAATCTTCCACGCCCCGTCCACCCGCTCCAGCGCGCCGACTGCCGTCGACTTCCTCACCCACGCCGGCTCAAGCCGCGCCTCCAGCGCATCCACCAGTTGCTGCATCCCGCCCCGAAGCGTGGTGAAAATTGTCCGCGGTCCAGCGGCCTTCGCACCCGGAGCGCTGCCATTTTTCTGCGCCGCCGCTCTCGCGCGCATTTGCCGGTGCGCCGCCAGCATGCCCCTGGTCAGCGACCCGTACTTCTCTTCCATCTCCACCAGCCGCGGCAATACCGTGCGCGCGCTAAGCTGCGTAGCATCGCCGCCATAAATTCCCGAGAGCAGCGGATCCGCCAGCCTGTCCACCGCCTCCGCTCCAAAATGCCGCTCCACCAGTGAAGCCACCGATTCATCATGCCCGCTCGGACGCGGCGGATGCAGCAGCTCCAGCGCCATCCGTATCTTTGTCGACGGGCTAAACAACCGCGTCATCGCCGTCGGAATCAGCTTGGTTGGAATCAGGAACATCAGCCCATCGGGCAACGGAACCAGCCGATTGCGCACCACGATATACGTCTTGCGATTCGCATCGTTCGATGGCGTCAGTTCTGCGCCAAGTCCCAGCTCGCGGCAAAGCTCCGCAGCCGCAGGCTTCTCACTCAAAAAGGAGTCAGGACCGCGCTCCAGCACCAGCCCATTCTCAACCTCCGATGCGAGCGAACCGCCCAGCCGCTCCCGCGACTCGAACAGCGTGTATTCAACCGCCGCCCCCGCCGCCCGAGCACTTTCGAGTTCATAGGCAGCTGCAAGTCCCGCGATCCCGCCTCCAATGATTGCCGTCCGCATCCTCGACCTCAGTCCCATTACAACACCAGCCCCGCCGGCAGACGCCGGCATACCCGGTTCCAACTCCGATTCCTCGTTTACCTTGCCCCTTTAGGATCAACCTCTCGCAGGCCGAACGGTGTGACCCAAATCACATGACGCTGCCGGCAGGATTCCCGATAATTCCCTGAACCGGCGACCCGAATGGATGATACTTGCATGTGTCGTTCTTTGTGTCGTCGCGACATTCCGTTTCCGCCTCGCTTTTGCACCGCACCTGGAGTCCTAGATGACCGCCGAGTTGATCCACCGCCTGCACTTCGCCTTTACCATCACGTTCCACTATCTCTTTCCCCAACTCACCATGGGACTCGCCGTGTTGATCGTCGTACTCAAATCGGTGGCGCTCAAAACCGGCAGCGAAGAGTGGGACAGAGCTGCGCGCTTCTGGGGAAAGATATTCGGCATCAACTTCGTGTTCGGTGTCGTCACTGGCATCCCAATGGAGTTCCAGTTTGGTACCAACTGGGCGCGATTCTCACGACTCTCCGGCGGCGTAATCGGTCAGCCTCTCGCCATGGAGGGCGTTTTCAGCTTCTTTCTTGAGTCGGCATTTCTCGGCCTGTTTCTCTATGGTGAGAAGCGCCTCTCAAAGTTCATGCACTGGTTCTCCGCTGTAATGGTTCTTGCTGGTTCTTGGATTTCGGGCTTCTTCATCATCGTCACCGATGCCTGGATGCAGCACCCGGTCGCGTACGAGCGCACCGCCAGTGGCCAATTTGAAGTGCTCAGCTTCTGGCAACTCCTGCTCAACCCGTGGGGACTGTTGCAGTATGCGCACAACATGACTGGCGCCGTCGTTACTGGGTCCTTCGTGATGGCGGCCGTCGGCGCCTTCTACCTCCTCGACGGACCCATGCAGGGTTATGGCCGCATCTTCCTCAAGGTCGGAGTCATCTCCGGAGTCATTTCCTGCATCCTCATCATCTTTCCCACCGGCGATCTCCACGGCAAATATGTAGCGCGACACCAGCCCGCGGCCATGGCTGCGATGGAAGGCCTCTTCAAGACAGAGACCGGCGCCGGCATTGTCCTCATGGGCCAGCCCAATGAAGAGACCGGCCATATCGACAACCCGATCGTCCTCAACAACGTGCTCAGTTTTCTCATCTACGGCACAACTGAAGCTGAAGTGACGGGCCTCGATCACTTCCCGCGCGATCAATGGCCGACAGCGCTGCCGTTGCTCTACTACGCCTACCACATCATGGCTGGCCTCGGAACCTACTTCGTCCTGCTCATGATCGGCGCCGCATTCCTCCTTTGGAGAAAAAAACTTTACACGGCACGATGGATGCTCTGGCTGCTGTTAATCAGTTTCCCCTTGCCCTACATCGCCAACACCGCAGGCTGGATGACCGCGGAAATCGGCCGTCAACCGTGGCTCATCTACGGACTTATGCGCACCAGTGAGGGCTACTCCAACACCGTATCCGCAGGAAATGGATTGTTCACGCTGATAGGTTTCATGGGCCTCTATGCTCTGCTGGGCTTGCTTTTCACTGTGCTTGTCTATCGCGAGATCAGCCGCGGCCCTCATCCCAGCGCGGTTCCCGAAGCGGTGGTTCTCGCCGATTGACTCATGGGCTCGAATGATTGACAGCATGGTTGTCGTTGAGGATTCTTCATCATGATTGGTTTTATCTGGTTTTGGCTGGTTGCCGTAATGATCGTCGGTTATGTCGTTCTCGATGGATTCGACCTCGGTGTCGGCGTGCTTCATCTCTTCCTTGTACGCACCGAAGCCGAGCGCCAGGTGAGCCTTCGCTCCATCGGCCCCGTGTGGGACGGCAACGAAGTCTGGCTTCTCGCTGGAGGAGGCACGCTCTATTTCGCCTTTCCGCTGCTCTACGCCTCCGCTTTCAGCGGCTTCTATCTTCCGCTCATGATCGTTCTTTGGCTCCTCGTGCTGCGCGGTGTAAGCCTCGAACTCCGGAACCACATCGACGTCGGCGTATGGTTGGCGCTCCTCGACGGAGTGTTCGGACTCTCTAGCACTCTGCTTACGATTTTCTTCGGTGCTGCCCTCGCCAACGTGATTCGCGGCGTCCCCCTGCAGGCCGATGGCTACTTCTTCCTGCCTCTATGGACGAATTGGAAGCCCGGCGTCAGCCCCGGCATTCTGGACTGGTACACCGTCATCGGCGGCCTCGTGGCGCTCGTTGCCCTCACGCTTCACGGCGCCCTCTGGCTCGTCATCAAAGTCTCCGGCGATCTCGCCAAGCGTGCCTGCAGCCTCATCAATCCGCTTCTCGCGCTCGTCTCTTTGCTCACGATCGTCAGCCTCATCGCCACTATTGACGTGCGTCCCGCCAGCCTCGATAACTACTACCACTATCCGTTCACATTCATCGTTCCCATCGGAGTTCTTGCCTCCCTCGGCTCCATCTGGTTTTTCAATCGCAACGCCCAGCCCACAAAGGCATTTCTTTCCTCGTGCATGTACCTCTTCTTCATGCTGGCCGGAGCATGCTGGGGTATCTATCCCACGCTGCTGCCCGCCACCACCGGCTCTGATCGCGACATAACTCTGAGCCGCGCGCTTTCAGGACCACACACGTTGTCCGTCGGCCTGGCCTGGTGGACCTTCGGCATGACCCTCGCCATTGGCTACTTCGTCTTCGTCTACTCCCGCTTCAAAGGCAAAGTCGACACTGATTCTGCCAGCCATTGAGTGGCAACGTCGGATTGAACACTGCGAGTAGCGGTAAATGAAAAGGGCCTCCCGGCCGAGCAACTTGCTCCAACCGAAAAGCCCTGAAGTCGATCACGTCCAGCCGTTACAGCGTTACAAGCGTCCCCGCCAACTCCGGTTGGCAAACCGCCTTCGGCTCATCCATCAACGGCTCCCAGCCCTTGGGTTGATAGATGCAGCAGGGCTCCTGTGCCAAAGGATCGCCAGTCACGGCGTAGGCACGCGCGCGCGAACCGCCGCAAATCTCCTTATATTCGCAGGCTCCGCACTTGCCTTCAAGCCGGCTTGTGTTCCGCAGCGCTTTGAATATCGGCGCATTCCGGTAAATCTCTGACAAGGGCGTCTCGCGAATATTCCCCGCCTGGATCGGCAGGAATCCGCTGGGATACACATTCCCCACATGCGAGACGAAAAGGAATCCCTTGCCGTCATTCACCCGCCGCGTTGCCCAGCTCGCCGTCCGAGTCTTTGCGTCGCTCATAGGTATCCCCGGTTCATACTCATGCTTGGCGCCCATCGAGCCCGGATGTCCATGCCCCATGCGCTTCTCTTCCAGATTGTGCTGCAGGAGATAACGACGATAGTGCATCGCCTCCGTGGTCTTGATCTGGAAGCTGACCCGGTGCGACAACTCGTAAATCTTGCCGAAGACCTTCTCGAATTCTTCACCCGAGAGCAGATCGCCTAACTGGCCACGCCCCACAGGAACTAGGAAGAAAACGTTCCACATCACGATTGCAAGCTTTTCAAACAGGGCACACAGGTTATCCAGATCGTGCGCATTATGCCGGCTGATCGTCGTGTGCACCTGAATCGGAATGCCGGCCTCATTGGCCCATTCGATCGCCTGGATCGTCCGAGCCCAAGCTCCCGGCAATCCGCGAAACGTATCGTGAATCTCCGGCGTCGACCCGTCCAGCGAAATCCCAAGCCGCACCAGCCCTGCTTCCTTCAACTTGAAGATTCCCTCGCGTGTCAGCAGAGGCGTCGCCGAAGGCGTCAGTGCAACCTTTACGTCCTTGTCCGCTGCATAGCGGATCAACTCGAAGACATCCTGCCGCTTCATCGGATCGCCGCCCGTAAACACGAAGATCGGCACGCGCATATCAGAGATCTGGTCGATAAGTGCTTTGCCTTCTGCCGTGGTCAATTGGTCAGGATGAGCAATCGGCTGCGCTGCCGCACGGCAGTGTTTACATGCAAGATCGCAGGACTGAGTCACTTCCCAGATAGCCAGGAATGGCGCTTCGTCGTAGTTCAACCCGCCTCGTGCGGGAATATTGTGCATCGGTTCCATAACGGCCTCCAGTGAATCGCGGCGGCTCGAAAAACCACAGGGGAGCGACTCGATTCTCCTAGAGAAGACCACTCATAACGTCTCTGAATCTGTGATTCAGATCACTTAATTTCGTTGTATAGGTTTACAGGCCTTTCCTCTATGGACAAACAAGAGCGTTGGGTCCACAATCCAAGTTAAGCAAGCGATCTTCCCGCTGTATGCGTCCGTCAAACAGGGTAGAGGACCGTCAAAAGAACGAAAGCAATAGTCAGCTAGGACGAAAACAATAGTCAGCGACGACGAAAGCAAAAGATCCTTGGTTCTTCTTGTGTGATTTAGCTCACTTGTTGGTGTGTTATCGAACACCGCAAGCGTACCGGTAAGCCTCTAACATCATTCTCCGCTCTTAAGGAGGTTCCCATGGCCATCAAGCCGGGTTGGAGCAGACCCTCCACCATTCTCTTCGCATCAGAAATCCCTGCCAACGAAAAGGCCTTCAACTTTGCGTTGGCACAAGCCCAGCAATTTGCTGCCGATCTTATTATTTTTCATGCCTACGACACTCTCATCGTGGCTGCCTCCGAGACTTCGGGCATCCGCTCCTACGACTATGCGGCCGCAGCCCGGGCCGAGGTGCAACATCTCGCTCCCCTCGTAGAACGTGTTCGTAACGCGGGCATAAAATGCGAAATCATCGTCAGGCCGGGTCTGGCCGCTGACCAGATTCTCAACCTGCTTCGCGAACGCGAAATTGACCGCATCGTGATGGGCACCCACTCGCCCGGCCCGATTGGGAAACTCCTCGTCGGCTCCGTGGCCGAGGCCGTTCTGCGCACGGCCAGAGTTCCCGTGTTTATCGTGGGCCCCCACGTCGTCGACGGCTCATTCCGCAACTTCGCCACTCGCACCATTCTGTGCGCGCTCAGTCTTCTCGAGAGCAGTCACGTGGTTGCCGCCTTTGCAGCCGAATTGGCATACCAGCACGATGCTCGCCTCATCCTGCAGCATGTCATCCGGCCCCAGGAGCGCGCCGAAATTCTTGCCGGTCGAACGATCGACGACATAGAAAGTGACATGCTTTCGTTTGTTCCGGTAGAACTGCGGGAAGTAATCTCCGCGCAAACCATTGTGGTCCCAGGAGACCCGACCGAAGAGCTCCTCTATCAGAGCAGGGCCCAACAGGCAGACTTGATCGTGCTTGGTGCGCAGGGAGCTTCTGCGTTCGCCGCCATCACTCGTCATGGCGTGGTTTATAAGGTACTGGCACATTCGCATTGCCCGGTTATGACACTATCACCAACGGTGTTGGCGGAGTGCGGCGTCAAATACAACAGGGAACACACCGCCGAGGTATTTCTGGCAGGTGTGTTCTAAATCAGGATGACCGGCACACCAACCGGGCGCGCGCCGGGTGGGTTCAAGTAACTGGCGAGACCCACCCGGCGAGGCAGCTCGCTATTCGGTTCTTACTTCTCCTCGGAATCACAGTTCTACTCATGCTTGCGCGCCGTACTCGGATGCTGCGCCTTCGCGCCCGCCTTGGTCGTGCACGGCTGCTTCGTGCAGATCACACCCGTAATGCCCCTGCCTTCCGTGATCGTGAAGATCCGATCGACTCCCGGAAGTTTCACAGTTTCCTTCGCGCCGGAAGGCCAGTGAATCTCCGCCGTCCCTGCGTCGCTCGCCTCACCCAGCCCGAAGTGTGGCCGCTGATCATTCGACGAAATGAAACTGCCCCCGCTGATCACATCTTCGCGCTGGCGCATTCCATTCGCCGTCAGATAGACAGTCGCTCCGATTGCATCGTGCGGGCTTTTCGCTCCGCCAACCAGCTTCAACTCCACCCAATGCCCACGGTCCGGATTCACGTTCTTCAGCAGCACAGGAGGGCCATCGATCGGATTGATCACCACATCGATCTTTCCGTTGTTGAACAGATCGCCAAACGCCGCGCCGCGTCCTGACATCAGTGCCGCGAGCCCCGATCCCTTCACCGGTGGCACGTATTCAAACTTCCCGTCATGCGTATTGCGAAAGAGCAGCGGCCTCTGTGCAAACGAAGTTCCCCAGTCGTGCTCATCCACCTGCGGATAGACATGGCCGTTGATCATCATCAGATCTTTCCAGCCGTCGTTATCGAAATCTAGAAAGGCGTTTCCCCAGCCGACAAAGGGCACAGGAATCTGCGCGATCCCCGCCTCACTCGCAATCTCTGTAAAGCTGCCCTCGCCGTCATTGCGATAGAGCGCCTTGTAGTCGTCTGAAAAATCCGTTACCAGTAAATCAACCAGCCCATTGTTCAGATAGTCGCCCACTGCCAGACCCATCGAGGCAATCTCGCGCCCGGCATTGTTGAGCGCGAATCCCGACACATAGCTCTGATCCTCAAACGTTCCGTCCCCCTTGTTCATGTATAGATAGTTGGGATTGGAATCGTTGGCTACCAGCAGATCGACCTTGCCGTCGTTATTCACATCCACAAAGATCGCTGTGAAACCGTAATACGCGCCAGGATCCGAAACGCCGGCCTTTGCACTCACGTCTGTGAAAGTGCCATCTCCGTTGTTGTGAAACAGGTGATCGGGCTCCCCCGGCAGACCTCGCGGGCCACACATCACCGGAAAGCCATGCAATTGGCAAAACGCAAATGGCACGCCGTTGTTGTCAGGTTCCGGCTGATGATTCAAGTCATAGTGCACATAGCCTGAGACGAAAAGATCGAGCCTGCCATCTCCGTCATAGTCTCCCCATGTTGCACCGTCTGACCAGTTGCCGAGTGTCACTCCCGCTTTTTCGCCCACATCGGTAAACGTACCGTCGTGATTGTTCCGATACAGCCGATTCGCGCCAAAGTTGCACACAAAGATGTCTGGCCAGCCGTCGTTGTCGTAGTCTCCAATCGCCACGCCAAATCCCCAGCGATCATTTGTCACGTGAGCCTTCGCGGCAACGTCCGTAAAGGTTCCGTCATGGTTGTTGTGAAACAACGCGGCATGCGGCGGCGTGCTTTTCCCCGACAGTGCTTCATAGGTGGATCCGTTTACAAGATAAATGTCGAGCCAGCCATCGTTGTCGTAGTCAATCAGCCCTACGCCGGAACCGTCCGTCTCAAGAATGTATTTCTTCTTCTGCGTCCCCATGACGTGACGCCACGTGTTCAACCCCGCGGCCTTTGTCGCGTCTTCAAAAACAACTGCGCCTTTGTCAACAAATCCGCCCGCCGTGATGGGATGCTTCTGTGCGTCGTACACCGGTGCGAAAGTGCCGGCAGACGAGATCCCACCCATGCCGCTCTGCTGTTGCTGCGGCTCTTTCTTCGGGGCGGGCTTCTTTTGCGGATTCTGTCCAGACGTTCCCGGCGTCAACCAAACTGCGGCGAGTGCAGTTACGACGAGCGCAACGCAAACCCGCGATTTTGCACTACGAAATTCCAGCATGGATTTAGTGCGCTGCCGGCTTGGCATCCGCCGCCTTCGGTCCTGCGCAGGGTTGACCATCGCATAGCGCGCCGGTGATGCCGTTTCCCTCGGTGATGGTGTAGATGCGATCCATCGCGGGCAATTTCACAGTTTCCTTCGCGCCCGATGGCCAGTGAATCTCAGCCGTCTCCCCGTCCGTCGCATCGGCCAACCCGAAGTGAACGCGCAGGTCGTTTGAGGAAAGGTAGCTCCCGCCGCTCAAAACATCTTCACGTTGACGCATTCCAGCGGCCTGGAGATAAACCGTGGCTCCAACCGCATCGCGCGGACTCTTTGGTCCGCCAACTAGACGGAGTTCTACCCAATGATGATGGTCCGGATTCACGTTGCGAAGCAGCACCGGAACGCCGTCCATATTGTTGATGATGACGTCAAGCTTGCCATCGTTGAAAATATCGCCGAACGCCGCGCCACGACCCACGCTCACCACGGCAAGCCCTGTTCCTTCCACTGCGGGAATCAATTCAAACTTGCCGTTCTTCAGGCTGTGAAACAACAACGAGCGCTGGGCATAGCTGCTGCCCCATTCCGGATGCTTATCCGCCTCGGGATAAACGTGGCCATTCACAAAGAGGAGGTCCTTCCATCCATCGTTGTCGTAGTCCAGAAACCCGTCGGCGAATCCAACGAAGGGAAGCGTCGGCGTCATCAGGCCTGCCTGGTAGCTCTCATCGTTGAAGTACCCTGTGCCGTCATTTTGATAGAGCACATCGTAGTCATCGGCAAAGTCCGTATTCACGATCGACAGATGACCGTTGTTCTCGTAGTCACCGGCTGCGATGCCCATATTCGCGATCTCGCGGCCGCCCCCATTCAGTGCGTAGGAACTTTCAATGCTCTTGTCTTCAAAGGTCCCGTCGCCTTTATTGATATACAGATAATTCTGCGAAGTATCATTTGCCACCAGCAGATCTGGCTTGCCGTCTCCGTTCACATCTGCAAACAAGGCCCCAAGACCGTAGTATCCGCTCGCATCGTCCACTCCCAGCTTCTTGCTCACGTCTGTGAATGTCCCATCGCCGTTGTTGTGGAAGAGGTGGTCCTGTTCGCCCTTCAATCCGCGAGGGCCGCACATCACCGGCACGCCTCGGTATTGGCAGATATCGACGCCGACCACCTTCATCCCCGGCATAGGAGGATTTGTCCAATCGAACTTGATGTAGCCCGCCACAAACAAATCCAGCCGCCCGTCGCCGTCGTAGTCTCCAAAGGTCGCGCCAGTGGACCATGTTCCCACTTCAACGCCCGCCTTGTCCGCCACATCGGTGAATGTTCCATCATGGTTGTTGCGATACAGGCGATTCTTTCCGTAATTGCTCACATAAATATCAGGCCAGCCATCGTTGTCGTAGTCGCCAACCACACATCCAAACCCCCACCGGTCATTGGCGACTTCAGATTTCTCTGTAACCTCGGTAAAAGTCCCATCGTGATTGTTGTGAAACAACGCTGCCTTTGGTGCCGGCGCTTTTCCGGCCAGCGCATCAAAGGTTGAGCCGTTCACAAAATAGATATCCAGCCAGCCGTCGTTGTCATAGTCCAGCAGGCACACGCCTGGGCCTTTGGCTTCCAGAATGAAACGCTTCTCAAGGGTTCCTGCCTTGTGATGCCATCTCGTAAGCCCGGCCGCCTTGGCCATATCCTGAAATACAACGGGCCCACTCTTTACGAAACCCCCGGCCGTAATCGGGCGATGCTGGCTGTCAAACTCCGGTGTCTGTGGCCCCGCGTTAGCCATCCCACCCTGGGAGGACTGCATTCCGCCCGCCGCGGGTGGCGGAGTTGCCTGGGCGAGGGCCGAAAGCGGAGCAACGAGCGTCCACGCGACAGCAAGGGCCAGCAGGCCGGACGTGTACTGCAAAGGAGATCCTCCGACTGCTAAAGTCTAACGCGATGTGCCTGTTGCCGGCTTGGCTGGAGCCGTGTCTGCTGCCTTCGGATCCGCGCATGGTTTGCCGGCACAAAGCGCGCCGGTGATGCCCTTTCCTTCGGTAATCGTGTAAATGCGATCGACCGCCGGCAACTTGATTGTCTCCTTCTCGCCCGATGGCCAATGAATCTCTGCCGTGCCTGCGTCCGTTCCATCGGCCAATCCAAAGTGGACACGCATGTCATTCGATGACAGATAACTGCCTCCGCTCAACACGTCTTGTCTTTCGCGTATGCTGCCCGCCTGCAGATAGACGGTTGCTCCAACCGCATCGCGCGGACTCTTCGGTCCTCCCACAAGACCCAGTTCAACCCAATGATGGTGATCCGAATTTACGTTGCGAAGCAGTGTGGGAACGCCATCCATGTTGTTGAGGATCACGTCGATCTTTCCATCGTTGAAGATGTCTCCAAATGCGGCGCCACGACCAACCGTGACCGCCGCAAGCCCCGTTCCTTCCACTGCGGGCATCAATTCGAACTTGCCGTTCTTCAGGTTGTGATACATCAGTGGGCGCTCAGCGTAACTCGTTCCCCATTCCGGGTGTTGATCCACTTCCGGATATACGTGGCCATTTACAATCAGCAGATCCAGCCAGCCGTCATTGTCGTAGTCGAGAAATCCATCAGCGAATTTGACGAATGGAATGGATCCTGTCGCCACACCGGACTGATAACTGACATCAGAAAACGATCCCGTTCCGTCGTTCTGGAAAAGAACAAGATAGTCGTCGCCAAAACTGGTATTCACGACCGAGAGACGCCCGTTGTTTTCATAATCTCCAACGGCGATGCCCATGTTTGCGATCTCGCGGCCATCTTTGTTCAGAGCATATCCACTCATGTAACTCTGATCTTCGAAAGTTCCATCGCCCTTATTCATATACAGATAGTTTGGCGACGTGTCGTTCGCGACCAGCAGATCGACTTTGCCGTCGTTGTTTACATCCACAAAGAGAGCCGCAAGACCGTAGAATCCGCTGGGGTCGTCCACACCCAGCTTCTTGCTGACATCCGTGAAAGTCCCATCTCCGTTATTGTGAAAGAGATGGTCATGCTCGCCTGGCAGGCCGCGCGGGCCGCACATCACCTGTGCCCCGCGAAATTGACACGAAGCGTATCCTACCGCCTTGCTTCCCGATACCGGTGGATCGTTCAGATCGATGCGAGCGTATCCGTCGACAAAGAGATCCAACCTGCCATCGCCGTCGTAGTCTCCAAAGGTCGCACCTGCTGACCAGGTACCCACCGTGACATGTGCCTTCTCCGCAACGTCTGTGAACGTTCCATCGTGGTTATTGCGAAATAGGCGATTGCTGCCGTTGTTCGTGACATAGAGGTCAGGCCAGCCATCGTTGTCAAAATCGCCAACCGCGCATCCATATCCCCAGCGTTCATTGGCGACACCCGCGGTCTTCGTCACATCGGTAAATGTTCCGTCATGATTGTTGTGAAAGAGCGCCGCTTGCGGAGACGGTTCTTTACCCTCGAGGGCCTTGTAAGTCGACCCATTCACCAGATAAATGTCCAGCCAGCCGTCGTTGTCGTAGTCCAGAAGACAAACCCCGGGGCCTTTCGCCTCAAGAATGAGCTTCTTGGCTGGAGTTCCTGCCGTGTGATGCCAGGCTGTTAAGCCTGCTGCTTTGGCGGTGTCCATGAAAATGACAGGACCTGTCTTTACAAAACCGCCTGCAGTGATCGGTCGGTGTTCGCTATCAAACTCAGCCTTGTGCGGACCTGCATTGGCCATTCCGTCCTGAGAGCCTTGCATTCCCGGCTTCGGCGCCGGTTGTGGAGCTTCCTGCGCCCCCGATGGTTGTTGGCCCAGCAGCATCAACAACGCAAAAGCGGTCAGTAGTCTGGATATATGAAGCAAGATGATTCCTCCCGTGCAGGACGTCGAACTGGCGAAGCAGTTGTCGTTTTGCTTGTCGCGGCAACATGTGAAAGAGATCGCCATACGCAGCAGAGGGTTGATCGCTAGACCGTGTGATGGATAAAAATCTGTGCATCGACCAGATAAACAGCACACAGGCGCACACGTGCTATACGCTCCCCCACGCTGAAGTGTATCGCATGGATATTAGGCGTTTCGAGGACGCAAAGGTTGGCACGGAAGATGAAAAAGAACCTGGCTGTGCCGTCGTCCTATTAGACGCGGAAGTGCCGACGCATGGCCGCATTCCGCTTTAGAAGTAAAAGAGGAATGAGACTTGCGAGCCGGCGGTACAAACGCCTGGCTCGCTCACTCAAAATACTTTAAGCAAAAGCAGGATCAATACGATTGTCAGAATCAGGCTGAGGCCGCCGCCGCCGTAGTATCCCAGCCCGGGACCTGCGCGGTAGCCGCCATATCCAAATCCGAAAATCAACACAATCAGAATAATAATCAGCAGCATTTCTATCTCCTTCGCTAACTAGTTTGAGTTTCATTACTCGATGATTATTCCGGTCAATATAAGTCGGCTATTCGGTTGTTCTATGAGAGTTATCAGTAGAAAGGCGCCCCCTGTACTCTGATGCCCCGCCGATTGCAGAAGGTGTATCGCTTCAACAATGTTTCGTTTCAGTTGAGATTGCCCAGATACAACAATTGCGAATGCTTCAGTTTTCTCCGCGATTCTTTTCCTTGGGTAAACAACCATAGCGTCCGGGCATGGCGTCAAAGCTTCTGTTGTACATATACGTACGAAAAGTTTCAGGGAGGGTAGACGAAATGCTCTGGACAATCTTTGTGGTCCTCCTGGTTTTGTGGCTGCTTGGTCTTGTAAGTAGTTACACGATGGGTGGATTCATCCATATCCTGCTAGTGCTCGCGTTGGTGGTGCTTGTAATTCAGTTGATTTCGGGCCGAAGAGCAGCACTATAGCGTCACCGTAAAAAACCTTGACCTTCACCCGGGGCGATCGTATCGACCCGCCCCGCTTTTACTTTGCAACCAATACCCCACGGAGGTGGAGCAATGAATAGCGATCAAATTAAGGGCACGATCGATGACGCAGCCGGCAGAGCCAAGCGCCAAATTGGCGAATGGACTGGCGACACCGGCACCCAGGTCGACGGTGCTGCCCAACAGGTGAAAGGCAAGGCGGAAAAGGCTGTGGGCGCCGTCAAGGACGCTGTCCGTGGTTCGACAAGCGATGCGCCCAAGGATCGCGACTCGATCGACGATGACCGTGATCGTGAATCCATAACCAAGGTCGAACGCGAGTAACTGCAAAAAGATTCTGGCGCGAAAGATGCGCTAACTCGAGGGCGGTGCGAGGTCAATTCCGGCGCCGCCCTTGCTGTCTCTCAACCCGAACGAGGGGGGAGATTTGCGAGGGATGGGATCTTACGTGCCGCCTTCGTTTCAACGCGCAATAAGCCCGTTTCGCAACATCCCTCGCAGTGCGAACTAGTGACTCTCTGGATATCGACTGTCAGCTCCTTGCTTGCTAAACGATTGATCGACGGTCTATAGATATAGACAGGAATGGGTGGTGATCCCGATCCGCCGCCCAACTGAAGGCGAGGTGCGTCTTCCGCAGGAACTACGGTTCACTGACGATCGACGGTCCACCATCTGAGACTTCGCGCTGGCGCGCTGTGGCGCGTGTACTTCGAAGTCCCATTGATGCTGTTGGTTGCGCTCTCCTTCCCGCCTCCTGCTCCCTTTGTGGCTCCCCGTTGCCACGCCTTTCTTCCGTTCCAATCTGCGATTTCTGCTGGATCGAAATTCAAATCCAAAGCGGTCCCCAGTGCGCGCGGTGTGGTGATGCCCTTGACGCGCCCTCCCCGCCAATCTCCCAAGTTTCGACTCCAAAAGTTGACGAATCAGCCACGCAACTCTGCCGCCTATGTCGGTTAGCCCCGCCTCCCTTCGTTCGCGCTGTGGCCTACGGGCCTTACGAAAATCGAATGAGGGACGCAATCCACGCCCTGAAATACGATCGGCTCGACGGCGCAGCGCGCAAATTAGGCGCGTTGCTGGCCGCGGCCATCCGTCCGCTTGCCGTGCAGGCGCACGCTGAAATGCTTGTGATCCCGGTGCCTCTCCACCGCGTCAAGCATGCTCAGCGCGGATTCAACCAGGCGCGATCGCTCGCTCAGCACGCAATTTCGTCTCTACGCAAAACGCATCCTTCATGGCGACTTGCCCTGGCTTCCAGCACTTTAATGCGTCATCGCTCCACCGCAAGCCAGGCCGGACTTACGCCGCGTCAGCGCCGCCAAAATGTGCGTGGCGCATTCGGTGTATCCGATCCGTCTGCGGTCGAAGGCAGGCACATCCTCCTGATCGATGACATTTACACAACCGGGGCAACTGCGCGCGCGGCTTCTCAGGCGTTGATCAAAGCCGGCGCCGCCACCGTTTGGGTCGCTACCCTGGCTCGTGCGCGCCGCATCTATCAGAATCGAAGGGGTTCTTCCGCCATGTTTCAAGATGCGGAAGGCAAACACGACGTACCCGGCTCATCGCAGGCCAAAGTTTCGCAAGTCGCAAGCATGCACTCATCACCGAACCAACCATCTTTTTGACGAGGGACAAAGGATGTCGCTGGGAAAAGCAATGATTCATGCACGGAAGCAGAAATCCATCGCCAGGGCCGCGGCGCACGCCAGCGAATCTGGGAACTATGCTGTCGTGCAGTCTAGCCACGTGCTGCAGATGCCCGTGCTCGTGCTTAATGCCTCCTACGAGCCCATCAACATCTGCGGCGCGCGCAGGGCGCTTGTACTCGTGCTCAAAGGCATTGCGCGCACTGAAGAGGAGCACGGTCTCACTCTCCATGCCCAGCGCAGCCGCATTGCCATGCCCTCCGTGATTCGCCTGCTTGAATACCGGCGCATCCCTCACCAGACTCGTGCCCTCTCGCGCAAAAACATCCTTCTGCGCGATCGCAATCAATGCCAATACTGTGGTGTCGTGTTGCCATCCGGCGAGCTTACCCTCGATCACGTCGTTCCTCGCTCGCGTGGCGGCAACTCCACATGGGAGAACCTCGTCGCCTGCTGCCACAGTTGCAACCGCCGCAAAGGAAATCGCATGCTCGCGGAAATCGATGACATGCTCCTGCTGCGCGATCCGCGACCCTTCTCGCTCCACACCAGCCGCCAGATCATGCGCATGCTCGGCCGCGGAGACGACCGCTGGCGTAAGTACCTCTTCTATTAGCCACAATCCTTCTGATGTGCAAATATGGTTGCCGTGAGGCTTCGCATGCTTATCCGGCTGTGGTCTGGAATAGTCGTCAGCATAGCGGCGATTGCGACAGTGGCAGTCGCACAGGAGGATCAACCACAGCAGCAACAAATCATCCGGCGTGCCGACGGCGGCACCAGTGGAAGCATGGAGAGCATCTTCATTGCACCGAAGCCCGGCGCGCCATTCAGCTTCACTCTGCATACGGAGTGGACCCGCCCGTTGGGCAATGGCGGTACCTTCACGCTCACCAATGAGCGCCACATCGTCCGCGACAGCCGTGGCCGCATCTATCAGGAACGGTGGGCCCTCGTGCCCAAGGGCGGCAAGGTGAACTCAATCATGAGCACCATCCAGATCACCGATCCTGAGCAGCACACCTGGTACAACTGCATCACTTTTACCAAGGTCTGCGATCTCTACCGCTATCATCTCGCCAACACCGATAAGTTTGTGCCATTCACCGCTCCGACGGGTTCGGCGCCAGGAGGATCCTCCTCGCATCAGCATGAGGATCTTGGCGCAAGCACGTATGACGGAGAAAACACCCACGGATATCGCGAAACCGATACGCTCGAGCCTGGCGTAATGGGAAACGACAAGCCCATGGTGACGATGCGCGAATTCTGGTTTGCCCCGCGTCTGGCGGTCAATCTCATCTCCATCGTCGACAGCCCGCTCTCGGGAAAACAGGTCTTTACTGTCAAGAATCTCTCGATCTCCGAGCCGGAACCGAGCTATTTTCAAGTGCCCGTTGACTACAAAGTAGTCGATCACCGAGACGAAGAAGACTAGAGAATTCTGGTCCGCGTTGAACGTCACAAAGGTTCCGCCGCCGCCAACTAATCCAAATCGATGTCCAGAACTTGAACGGCGTATTTGGGAACTGTGTGCGTGAACTTCGCCCCGGCATTCACAATGCTGCTCATCACCGGCACGATGCGCGTTGGCTCACTGATGGAATTCGTCTCCAGGGTGGTCCTCCCACTCAGCGTCGTCACCGTAGCCTTGTTGTGAACGTGTGCCGCTCCGCTCAACGTGATCTCGATCGACTGCGGTATGGAGGCGGCATTGACCAGCTTCAGATGAAGTCGATGCGTCTTCGAATCGTACGTCGCAGAGTTGAAGAGCCGCGGATTGGTCGTGTCCAGCTTCGAATTCAATATCTCGTCGCCGAGATGGGTGCTGAACATCACTTGCGCGTAGTAGCTCGGTGAACCGTAGCTGTTCAGTGCGTCGTAAGCCAATCAGATCGCTCGGCCACTGCATCCCTCCAACATTGACGTTAACGAACAGAGGAGCATACGACGCCATCACCACGATGTCGCTGTTTCGCTCCAGGCCAGTCATCCACGCCGCATCGCCGAGCGCCGCACCAAGGTTGGTGGTAGGCGAGCCTTCGCGTGTCGCCCACTCGCCGACAAGAATCTTCGGTCCATTGCGATCGAACGAGTCATAGCGATGCACATCCGTAAAAAACTGCTGTGCCGTTCGGTAGAAATGCGTATGAAGCGCATGATCGTTGTCGTCGAGAATGTCGGGCCGGACGGATGATCACCGGCGCCGTCGCTACGATCTGCAAGTCGGGGTATCTCTCCTTGATGGCTTTGTAGAACTGCGCGAACCGGGCGTCATAGGTGCCGGATTCGTCGTGGTACTCTTCATTGCCAACCTCGACAAACTTCAGTGGAAACGGCTCGGGATGGCCGTCTTTCGCGCGCTCTGCACCCCAGCGGGTCGAGACGTTGCCGGTGACATACTCGATCTCATCGAGCGCATCTTGAACGTACGGCTCGAGGTCCTTCCCGGCTTCTACATGCTCTTGTCGCAGCGAGTATCCGGAATACACGGCGAGCAGTGGCTCCATGTGAAGGTCTTCACACCACGTCAGAAACTCCAGCAGTCCTATCCCGTCCGAGGAGCGATAGGTCCACGGCGTCGGATGCGTGGGGCGATCTACGAGAGGGCCAATCGTCTTCTTCCACTCGTAGCGCTCGTTGATGTGATCCCCTTCGAGGTAATTTCCTCCGGGAAAACGCAGAAAGGCTGGATGCAGCGCAGCAAGCTTTTCCATCAAATCGATGCGCTTGCCATTGGGCTCGTTTTTGTAAGTGGGCGGAAAGAGCGAGATAAGCGAGAACCATGCCCTTCCCGCCTGGTCCACCAGGAACTCGAGGTGGTTGTCCGACGAGGGCGTTATCACCCCTGTCCTAAGAGTGAATTCGTATTGCTTCCACGAATCTCCAAGGGCAGGTACAGCGGTTGACGCAGCAACAGCGCCGGTCTTGTCATTTACCAGCCGAATCGTCACGCCGCCGATCTCGCGGCTATCCGACTTCCCGTAGAAGGACCCTCGATATGTCGTCGATGGCCGGAGCCCCATACCCCAAAAGCCGTTATTGTAGAAACCCGCTTCCGCCTTGGCACCAGCAGATTTGACGGTCAAGAGAAGGCTATGCGGAATCGCTGCGCTCGGCCCCGTCGTTTTGTCGATCGCAATGTCCGCCTGAGAATTGCCATCCTGGATGAGCGTCCAATGTTCAAGATTGAGCCCGCGGTTCGTCTGGAACGTACGGTTGCTCACCAGTTCCGCATAAAGCCCGCCATCGTAGGAATAGTTGATCTCCTCGGTCATAATGCCGTAGAGCGTCGGGCTCACCTTACCTATGCGTTTGGCAGTATCGACAGTGAGGGTGACGGTGCTCTGAGCTCCAGTCCCGACTGGGAGCAATGACGATAAGAGGATGGCAAGGAGAAGGGAGCGCATGTGTGGGTCCAGTTTTCCGGTTAGGATGGAAATCTCGGATAACGTTTACTCAACTCGTGCTGCCAACACTATGCGAAGACGACTCCGTCGTCAAGACTCAGCCCGTCAGGAGATTCCAGATCCACGCGAACAGCCGCCGCCGCTATACTGAAGCACCGCACCGCAAACTCTGTAATTGGAGACTTGCTTGTTCACCAAGGCCATTGTCCGAATACCGGGCAGCAACTTCGCTGACGGGCTCACTACTGTCGATTTTGGTGTCCCTCATTTCGACCGGGTGCTTGAGCAGCACACGCGGTATTGCGAAGCGCTCTCAGAATGCGGCCTTGAACTCACCGTTCTCAACGCCGATCTTCGCTATCCCGACTCGACATTCGTCGAGGATACGGCCGTCCTCGCCACCAGAGGCGCGATCCTCACCCGTCCCGGCGCTGCCACTCGCGAGGGCGAAGTCGAGGCAATCAAACCAATCCTGCAAGGCTTTTTCGATCCATTGGCTTGTATCGCGGCTCCTGGAACCCTCGATGGCGGCGACATCTGTGAAGCGGAAGATCACTTCTTCCTCGGAGTCTCGCATCGCACAAATGAAGAGGGCGCTGCCCAGCTTGCCGCGCATCTGAGCCGACTTGGTTACAGCTCTTCCGTCATTGACGTTCGGGCCATGACCAGCATCCTTCACCTCAAGAGCGGAATTTCCTATATAGGCGACAACACCCTCGTTGTCATGGAGGAGATGGCGGGCAATCCGCAATTCCGCAATTTCGATCTGGTGCGTGTTTCTCTTCAGGAGAGCTATGCTGCCAACTGTGTCCGCGTCAATGACCGCGTCCTGGTGCCCGCCGGATTCCCGGGAATTCTTGAGGAACTTCGCAGGCGCGGATTTAGCCCGTTGGCTCTTGATATGTCGGAATTCCAGAAGATGGACGGCGGACTCAGTTGCCTCTCACTGAGGTTCTGAGCCACTAAGCCCGGGCCGGTCGAGCCCCGACCGCGCACCCGGCCTTTTGCGAATCGCTCTACGAGTTCTCCCGAGAAAGCCTGACTAGTTTTGCGGCTTCTTTTGCTGCGCGGGGGGCGTCTGTGGGGCCGGCGAATTGGGCGTTATGTCCTGCCCCTCATAAATAATCTTCGCCGACGAACCGAACCGCTTGTAGTCCGTGTACTTGATTGTGTCCCGCATGTGAACGTCTTGTGGCATGTATCCGCTGCCGCCCGCGAAGTGCAACACGCCCTCGCCCTTCGTATACACCGGGAACCAGTAGTGCCCGTCCACCTGTTGCCGCCACGTCATGAAGGGTGGATGCAGATCCTCGTTCCCTTTGCGCGTGTCATCGGGCACCATACGGCCGTTCGTCACCACGATCTGCAAATCCGTCGCGTCCACCCAGATGCGCCCCAGCAGGTAGCGCTTGGTCTTCTCAATGACCTTCGGACTCACGTCGAAGACGTAGCAATCCACTTCGTCTACTTTTTGCCGGCCCACGTACTTCACGTTATAGGCACCGATTACTTCAGAGGTAAGCACGAATGGGTATCCGTGCTGAATGTCCTGAAGATCCGAGGGGGACATGCTGACCCGTTGCAGCGTATTTTCGGGCGCGAACACCACTTTCTCTGTCCGTTTCCCGGTGTGATCAAAGATTACGTCGTCAATCTCGTAATACTCCCCATCGACCTTGTTGTCATCGTCGATCGTCTGCACCTTGGCCACCCGGCGATAGGTGTAGTGATTCAGTGCCTCCTGAAACTCGCTTTCCTTGGCGGCAAACTTCTTGATGATCTCTTCGGGCGGGGTGGTCGGCGCCGAAATATCCATATGGCCAAATCCGGAATCGAGCGCCATCGGCGTGAAGCTATCCTTGTCCTGCCCAGAGGCGGCCAACGCAAACGCTCCCGCAGCGGCCAACGCAATCCACCATTGATTTCGCACCGTTATACTCCCCATCACTCGTATCGCGTTATCAGACTCGTTCGGATCTCATCGCCCGTAGGCAAGAGCATACCCTGCCCGCTACCACATTAGACGTATATACAACCGGGTAAGGTGATCGCAAAATCATTCGTTGGCGCGGTGTTGTGTTCAACATATGGGCGTTCCGTGGCGCCGGAACCTTGAAATCATGGGCGCAATGGCCATTTCCGGAAGTGCCATTTACCTCCCGGCATCGACGGTTTAAGCTTGCAGTTCACAGTTTGAAGCAAGTCGAATCAATCACTCCGGTCCGGCACCTGATACTATTCCCGTTCAAACGGTAGTCTAAGGAGATTTCCGCCTCCCATGCCCGACAGCTACCACCTACCCGCGCTAGTCCTGACGGTGCTGCTGCTCCCGGCATTTGCGCAACTTTATCTGCGCTCTAAAGATATCCGTACATTGCTCTGGTTTCTTGGCTTCCTGTTTGCGATCTTCAGGATGCTGCAGTTCTACGACCTGGGCTGGGGAGACTACTCCGACATCACCAGGCATCCCTGGATCGCAGCCGCGGGGCAGACATCTATCCTGATCAGCTCCGCGCTGTTTCTCGCCTCCCTCGCCCCTCGCGGTTTCCGCATCGGACGATACTCCATTCTGTACGCCGTTCCATTTGCCATCCCGCTCGTCGCCTATGCATTCCTCATCGACGGCGTATACGGCGGCGTAACTCCCGCAGGCTGGCCATTTCTGATCTTCCCGGGACTGGGTGCCCTTTCTCTTCTTGCCGGCTGCTTCTGGGCTCTTACCAAGGCCAGCATGCCCAGGGCAATTCCTCTGGCTCTCTGCATCATTCTGGGCAGCACAGCCCTTTGGATATGCGTCAGGGTGGGCGGCGATTGGCCGCTGGTCTTTGTGGAATGCGCGCTGCATGCCACGACTGCGCTCCTGGTCTTCTATGTCTTCCGCCGCTTCTCGGCTGGAACCTTTCTCGCCGGTCTAGGCTTCGTTGCCTGGTCGCTGAACATCGGCCAATCCCTTCCGTTCTTCCACCAGGACGTAATCAGCATCGGCCTCCTGCGCGTCATTGTCATGGGCAAGGTGGTTGCCGCCGTGGGCATGATCCTGATCGCCCTCGAAGAGGAACTTGCGATCAAACAGGGTGCGCAAAATCGCGAGCAGAATGCGCGCAAAGAACTGGAAGCTTATACGCGGTTGAATCTCTCGCGCCGCAAGGTTGAGGACTTTGACCGGCAATCGACCCTGGTCTGTCAGACCATCGTAGCCAACAGCCGCTTCAGCCAGGCAGCCCTCATTCTTCTCCAGGGCTCCGGGCAGTATCGACTGGCAGGTGCGGCCGGCTTCGACGACGCGGCTGTCAATGCGCTCGAAGCGCTGGCTACCCGCATCCCCGTATCCGGCTTTCTTGCTGCCGATTCGGCCTCACGCGTGGTCGAGCACAGCCAGACCTTCGATCTGGATCTGGAGCCATTTCTTCTCCCCGGAGATGATCTCAGCCGTCTCAAACTGACAACGGTATACGCCATTCCGCTCAGCGGACGCTCGGCAACCGAAGGCGCTCTTTTCCTCACCGGGCTCAGTGATCCGGACGAGCCGATCCACGCCGTTGATTTGCTGCCGCTTGAGGTGCTTGCCTCGCGCGTTCAAGCTGCCCGCAGCCAGACCATGATGCTCGAGAAGCTGGTCGACTCTGAAAAGTTCGTTGGCCTCGGTCAGTTGGCTGGAAACGTAACCCGCCAACTCAACAATCCGCTCACCGTCATTCTGGGCTATGCCTCCTTGCTTGAAGAGACCGAAGATCTCAATCCTCAGGCGCAAAAAGGAGTTGAAGCGATTCTCGCCGAGGCCCGGCACATGCGCCTCACGCTCGAGAGCCTCGCTCGCATGTCTCGTCCTCAGCCCGATGATCAGCTCGCAGCCATCTCCGTCACCGAGCTATTGGCAGATATGGAGCAGCTGCACCGCAGCGAGTTTGTGCATCGCTCCATCGACTTCCGGGTTCACGCCGCGCCCGCTTTGCCGCGCGTCGTCGGAAACGCGCAACAGGTGCGACAGGCTTTGCTCTACTGCCTGCAGTTCGCAATGGAGGCTGTCGACAAATTGGACAGTTCCAGCGAGAAAGCCGTTCGCCTTGAAGCCGTGGCCGATGAAAACAACCATGTGCAGATCATGGTCGCGCATACCGGACCCGCCTTCCCGTTCCCGGCACGCGCCTTTGATCCCTTCGTTCCAGAGCCTGCCAGCGGGGAATCCACCAGCCTCGGCTTGAGCATGTGCGCCACCATCATTCGCGAAAACAACGGCCGGGCCTCAGCCATCAACTTTGAACCCCGTGGCGCCGGCATCTTGCTCGAACTCCAGGCCGCATAAGCACCCGTGATCGCTTGATCTCGACAACCCCGGCTCACATCCAAAGCCGCCACAGCGTTATAAACTTCTCTTTCGCGTGCAACAATTTCAGCTCGCGTCCGAACCTATATGCGCAAACCTATCTTTCTGCTTCTCGCACTCGTTTTTGCTGTTCCCTCATCACCCGCCCAAACCGCCGCGAATCCGGTAAAGCGCCCCATGACCTTCGAGGACATGATGCACATGAAGCGTCTCGGCGAAACCGCCGTCTCGCCTGACGGCAAGTGGCTGGCCTACTCGGTCACCACTGTCGATCTCGAACAAAACACTAAGACGCCGGAACTGTGGCTGCAGAGGATCGAGGGCGGCGATCCAATGAAGCTCGTCATTGGCGGTCCCGGCGATTCCGGCTTGCAATTCTCCAGCGACGGCAAGCGCATTCTGTTTCTTTCCAGCGCCAGATCAGGCCAGCCGGGTTCACAGCAGATCGTGATCGCCGACTTCGACTCGGCGACCGGGACCACTGCCCACACGCGCGTAGTGACCAACATATCGACTGAAGTAGACAACGCGAAGTGGACGCCGGACGGCAAGTTTATTGTCTTCACCTCGAACGTCTATCCCGATTGCCCGGCCATCACCTTCGACAACACCGAGGGCTACCGGTGCAACGAGGAGAAGGACAAGGCCGCCGCTGAAAGCAAGGTGAAGGCGCAGATCTTTACTCACCTGCTCTATCGCCATTGGAACCACTTCACCGGCGACAAGCGCAGCCATCTCTTTTCGGTCGAGCTAGTGACGGGGAAGGTACGCGACCTGACGCCGAATGATCCTCATGATGTGCCGCCGTTTTCGCTGTCGGGCGGAGGCGGGTTTGCGATCTCGCCCGACTCGAAGGAGCTGGCCTTCACCGAGAATCTCGATCCCGAGCCGGCCATCAGCACCAACGCTGATATCTTCACTCTCGATCTCACCAACCCCGCAGCCAAGCCGGTCAAGGTAAGCACATCGCCCGGAGGCGATTTCAACCCTGCGTATTCGCCAGACGGAAAGTATCTGGCGTGGCGCTCGCAGGCGCGAGCAGGTTACGAGGCCGACAAGTTCCGGCTGATGCTGTATGACCGCGCCACCAAAACCACCAAAGACCTGCTGCCGAAATTCGACAACTGGATGGACGAGTTCGTCTGGTCACCCGATTCTGCCTTCATATATTTCACGAGCGGTTTCGTGGGAAAGACAGCAATCGGCATTATCAACTCTGAAACAGGTTTTTCAAATCCATGGGAGAACACCCGGGGCGAGTTCAGCGATCTGAAGTTACCACCTAGCGGAAAGTTTCTGCTCGCTTCCGCCATGGGCGTGAACGCACCTTCGGAAATGGTTCTGTTTGATCTTCGACCCGGAGATCAGAACCCTGAACATCAACGGATGACCGGATCGTTGGGACCTCGAATTAGCCTTCCAGCACAATCTGACACTGGCAGCGAGATTAGTGAATATCGATTAACTCATCTCAACGACGCCATTCTTTCCCAACTAGACCTAGCCCCCTTGGAATCCTTCTGGTTCACTGCTGCCGATGGAACCAAGCTTCAAGGCTTCCTGATCAAGCCTCCAGCCTTCGACCCAGCCAAGAAATATCCACTCAAATTCCTTATTCATGGCGGGCCGCAGGGCGCCTGGGGCGATGCGTGGTCCTATCGTTGGAACGCCGAACTCTTCGCCGCCAACGGCTACGTCGTCGTCATGATCAATCCGCGCGGGTCGACGGGTTATGGACAGGCTGTTGTCGATGGCGTGAATGGTGACTGGGGCGGCAAGCCCTTCACCGATCTCATGACGGGGCTCGACTACGCCGAGCAGCATTACCCCTTCATCGACACCCACCGCGAGTGCGCTCTCGGCGCCAGCTACGGCGGATACATGGCTAACTGGATCCTTGGCCACACGGATCGCTTCAAGTGCATCGTTTCGCACGACGGCATGTTCAACCCCGAGTCCGCTTTCGCGTCCACCGAAGAGGACTGGTTTAACAACTGGGAGTTCAAGGGAAATCCGTGGGACTACTACGGCAAGCCCGACGCTGAAAACCCATACCGCAAGTGGTCGCCGGCCATGTCGGCGAAGAACTTCAAGACGCCAACGCTGGTCGTCCACGGGCAGCTTGACTACAGGCTCGATGTCAGCGAGGGCTTCCAGCTCTTCGACACGCTGCAACTGCTCAAGGTGCCGAGCAAGATGCTCTACTTCCCGGACGAAGGCCACTGGGTTCTCAAGCCGCAGAACTCGCAGCTCTGGTACAAGACGGTGAACGACTGGGTTGACCAGTGGACGAAGCCAACGAACTAGCGACTGGCGGGTTCGCTCTCCTTTGTTCGTTCTTCGCGTTTATTCTTCGTGGGGTTCGTCGGCGAGATTGTCGAGGGCGGAGAGAGATTCGTCGGGGACGTCCCACTTGCGGAGAATTTTGTAGATCACGCTGGTGGAGAATCCGGCGGCGACTAACCGGCGCATTACGCGGGCGGTTTCTTTCTCGTTCTCCGGCTTGCGAATGCGTTTGCGTTCGAGGTGCTGGCGGGCGAGAGCTTCTTCGTCGGTGTCGGCGTAGCGAGCTTCGATGGCGTCGGTGATCGTCGTGGGCGCGACGCCTTTCTGCTGGAGATTCTGGCGGACGCGACGCGAGCCGAGCTTCTCATTTTCTTTGCGAAGGCGGGCGTAGGTTTCGGCATAGGACCGATCGTCGAGATAACGCTGATCTTTCAGCCTTGCTATGACGGCGTTGATGACGGTTTCGCCGCGGTCTCCGGGTTCGACGCGGGACTTCATCAGGCGCCGGAGCTCGGATTCCGTTCGCATGGTGCGGCCCAGGGCGCCGATGGCGTAGCTGTAGAGGCCGGCCTCGTTGAGAAATGGGCGCGGTTTTGCGGGTTTTCGCGCGAAGGTCAGGTTTTATGCTCCCGGGTTAAAGCCTTTGGCCAGCGTGAAGTGTCAACGACAGACAAGGCTAGCATGTAATTTTTGCGGGCACGATTTGGGCAGCTGAGCACTTGACAGGGCGTGGATGCGAGCGAAGCATGTTGTGTAAGCTATATGATTCTAGAATTGTGGGTTACGGGAGTTTAAAGACGGGGCAGGCCATTTCTTCCAGGGCGTTTTCTTAATTATATGCAAGGTTTTTGTGCCCCTTGGTTACCTTCAGAGAGGGGGTGGCTATTTCGTATGGATGGGCAGGGTGGATGGGTTTGATTCCTCTTCTGGGTCGTGTGCATGAATCTATTGTGCGCCGACGAGGGGTAATTATCTGCAAATCTGTTGCGACATTTTATCTCTTTGGATTGGGCGGGTTTAGTTCTGAGGTTTCCCATGTATGACAGCGTCTGCTCCTGTCAACTGAAATTGACGTAAGGATTCCTGTGGTGGCAGGGGCGGAGTCAAGGACGCCGTATTTTGGCGTTCATCTTGATCCTTGACTCCGACCCGGCCACTGGATCGTGGTTCTGTGAACGAAGCACAGAGTTCTTTTCTGAGCTTCGTTCCATATCTGAAAACCGTCTTTCTGCTTCACGACCAGAGCTCGCGTGTTGAATGAATCAGTTTCGATGGCAACGTTGAAGTTCCATCAACCATGTATTCGGTCCGGTACTGCACCATGATTGCCTGTTCAAACTCCCTCCGCGGGGAGGAAGACGGGGCGTCCAATCACCCTTTCGGCCTTTCACAACGACCAGTGGGAAAGCCGGACTGCCCCGCATGCGAACCGCGCTCTTTGACTTGCTCGTAGTCTTGCCCGGAGCGCAACATCCAGTAGAGTCGAACCGCCAGTTTGTGCGCGATGGCCACCTTGGCCACGCCGTGATGCTTCTGTATCGACAGGCGCACGTACTGCCGATGCCAGCCCGTGTCGTAGCGCTGGGTTGTGGTCGCCGCCTCGACCAGCAGCCAGCGCACCAGCCCGTTTCCTTGCTTGCTGATATGTCCCAGGCGACGCTTGTCCGCGCTGGAGGCCTCTTCCGGAATCAAACCCAGATAGCTGGCCACCTGCTTGCCTCGCGGGAAGCGCTGCCAGTCGCCGATGGCCAGCACGTAGGCCAGGGCCACGATGGGCCCCACACCGGGGTGGGTCATCAGCTTCTGTGCGTCAGCGTTTTCTGCGGCTGCCTTGCTGACCGCCTGGTCCAGAGGTTGGATCCGCTGGTCGAACTCATCCAGCAGTGCCAGCAGATCCTTGCGCCGCTGGGCGTACCACCCTCTCAGAGGCAGAGCCTCGAGCTGCTGACGGCGCTTTTGCCGCCACACTCGCGGGCCAAGCATACCCTCGTTCTTGGCTAGCGCATCCAACTGGTTCTTCACTCGCGTGCGGATCTGCACCAGACGGCAGCGATGCAGCAGCAACTGGCGCGTTTGTTCGTTCTCCACCGGCGGTTGCCAGATGGCAGGAAAACGGTCTTCCACCAGCAGACGCAGAATGTGCCGCGCATCCCGCTTGTCGGTCTGTTGCCGGCGCGGTATCGTGGCGTGAATCGCACTGGGATCGCCCAACAGCATCTCATGACCCAATTCGGCAAGCAAACACCGGAACCAACGGTAATTTCCCGTCGCCTCCAAACCGATCCGCACCGGCTTGCCAGCCAGGCAGCGATAGAACAGAGCTGCCTCCTCGGGGTGGCTCAAGCGCCGCTCCCCGTACTCTCCGCTCTCCTGGTCTACGTACGCTATCTGCTGAAAGCGTGGATGAAAATCGCAACCTATAATCAGCATCTCGGCTCCTTTCCTCCCGAGCCTCATGGTCGTTTCGCAACAACCAATCTACTCGGCCGGCGAGGAGCCGACGCTGTCATGTAATCACCCTTGCTGCGCATGGATGGGGCTCCCGCGGGGTAGAGGCGGGCTTACCGGGACCTGAAGGCTCCTGCTTCCTCCGGTTGAGGGCTGAGGGAACATCGGTTGATCGAAAGACCAGAGTGGTTATCGGCTCAAGATGTGCGTTTCAGGGCCGCTGGCAATTGACTGGCGCACGTTGGATAAAGGCGCGGAGACAAACTCGATACCGTCTGCTCCCGGGCGAATGCCCAGTTCATCCCAGATCTTCTGCAAGTCCACGGGGGAGGGGGAATCCTTCCAGGTGGAATACATCGTTGTGAGGACGTGGGTGCCTGTGGCGCGATCTCCGATCTCGAGCGCCTTCGACAGATTCCAATCGTTGTCGATGGTGCCACCCGCGTCAACGATTGCGCGCAGGGCGTCTTGCAGGCCCTTTGCGTTTTTGGTCTCGCGACGAATCTGCACGTCTGCCACAAGGCAGAAGAGCGCGCCGCCCCAGTAGGTGCGTCCCCAGGTGTGGGTGCGATCCATGCCCTGATCGCCGTCGGCAGGCTCGCCCTTGGGCATATCGCGCACCATGTCGCGCCAAATCTGCTGCGGCTTCAATTCGCCGGTCTGGACGCGCGCGATCGGCTCAATGTAGGTGGCCAGACCCTCTTCCATCCAGTGCTGATCGTCAGGCAGTGAGGGGAACCCCATGTGCACCATCTCGTGGGTTGTGACCCAGTCATCGGCGAGGTCTTCGGTGGTCATGTGCTGCCCGATGCGCAGGCGGGTGAATCCCTGAAAGCCATGCATGTCGCCCCAGGTTGTGCCCTGGATCATGCCTCGCCTGTTGTCGGTGGGAATGACGAGAATGCGGACGTGGTTGACCGGGAACTTGCCGTAGTAGCCGGCGACAGCCGAAGCGGCGGATTGGATGTGAGCGAGGACAGTTTCGAGGGGCAGATCCATCTGGCCGGCCGCGAAATCGACCTGAATGACAGCCGCGCCGATCTTGATCTGACGCGAGGTCGCGATCTCATAGCCACGGTCCGGTTGAGCCGCCGCACTCAGCAAAAGGGGCAGCAGGAGCAGCAAGAAAGCGCAGCAATCCGGTGGCGAGTGCGTCGTCCGACCATGCTGCTCCTTTAGACGTGCCCGGGTGAAACAAGATTAGGCAGCCGGAGCTTTTGACGCAAGGATTTCGAGCTTTTCGACCTGGGGCGGGCTGGACAGCAACTCGTCGGCTTTCGCGAACAGCGCTTTGGCAATGTCGCCGGACAGGTGCGCGTTTCTGCCGGTTTCGTCTTTGAAGGTGTCGAAGATGCCAAATCGGCCCGGGCCGAATTTCACGGCATACCATGTCGTCGTTCCGGCCTCACGGGCTGCCAGCGGCTGCGCCGATTTTAGAAACTCCTCGAGTTCCTTTTCCTTGCCCGCTTTGGCATTCAACAACACCAGCAATGCAAACTTGTCCATTCCAACCTCCAGCGTGTTCCGCATCCATAGGATGCGTTGGCGGCGCCGAGGTTACCGATCGCAAATGTAATTGTGTGGTCAATTCGTGAAGTGGGCTGGGAATGCAGCAGGGGCGTGTGCGGCATGCACGACAGACAAAGGCGCGGCTCGTGATGCACAGCGACCTCTCGCGCCGATTACACTGGAGATGCCATGCAATTTCGCTCTGGGAACGACATACGCGAATTATTTCTGCGCTTTTTTGAGTCGAAGGGGCACCGTCGCGTGCACTCCTCCTCGCTGGTGCCTGCCAACGATCCGACGCTGCTTTTTACCAACGCCGGAATGAACCAGTTCAAAGACCTGTTTCTCGGCGCAGAGCGCAGGGACTACTCGCGCGCGACGACATCGCAGAAGTGCGTACGCGCCGGCGGCAAGCACAACGACCTTGAAAACGTGGGCTTTACCCGTCGCCATCACACGTTCTTTGAGATGCTGGGAAATTTCAGCTTCGGCGACTACTTCAAGCGCGAGGCGATCCAGTTCGGCTGGGAGCTTGTTACGAGTCCCGAGTGGTTCGGTATTCCCAAGGATCGGTTGTACGTGACCATCTTCGAGGGTGCGGACGGAGTGCCGCGCGACGATGAGGCCGAGCAGTTCTGGATCGAAACCGGTGTGCCGAAGGAGCGGATCTTTCAGTACGGATTGAAGGACAACTTCTGGCAGATGGGCGAGACGGGGCCGTGCGGGCCGTGTTCGGAGATTTTCTACGACATGGGGATCGAGGCCGCGGAGACTCCCGGGGTTGATCTGCCGTTTGGAAAAGACGAGGCCCGCTACGTCGAGATATGGAATCTCGTGTTCATGCAGTTCGACCGTTCGGCCATCGTCGATCCGCTGGGTAAGACAAGCGGGTACAAGCTGACACCGCTGCCAAAACCTTCGATCGATACGGGGATGGGGCTTGAGCGTGTGGCGGCGGTATTGCAGGGCAAGGTCAGCAACTTTGAGACGGATTTGTTTACTCCGCTGATCGAGCGGGCTGCTGAACTTGCCGGAGTGAAGAACGACGTGGGCAACGCCAGCCTGCGTATCATCGCGGACCATGCTCGCGCTGCGACGTTTCTAATCAACGATGGTGTGTTGCCTTCGAACGAAGGCCGCGGCTACGTTCTGCGCAAGATTCTGCGTCGCGGGATTCGTCATGGTCGTTTGTTGGGGCAGGAGCAGCCGTTTCTTTATCAGATGGTCTACGCCGTTCGCGATTTGATGCAGGGGGCTTATCCCGAACTGATTGATTCCGCCGCTCGCGTCGCCAAGGTGATTGAAGCGGAGGAAAAGCAGTTCGACCGTGTTCTGAAGATCGGGCTTACGCGGCTAGATGAAGAACTGAAGAACAACTTCACGGGCGAGAAGGCGTTTCATTTGTACGAAACGTTTGGGCTTCCGCTCGATTTCATGGTCGATGCGGCTCGCGATGCGGGAGTCAAGTTCGACGAGGAAGGCTTCGAGCGCGCGAAGGAAGCCGAGCAGGCCCGCGCCCGCGCAAGCTGGAAAGGCGGCAGCCAGAAGTCGGCAAGCCCGGCGTTTCGCGAACTAGCGAAGACGGATTTTCTTGGCTACAAGCAACTCAATGCCAACGACGCCGAGGTGTTGGCTATCGTGAAGGATGGCGTTGGCGTGCCGTCCGCGAAGGCAGGCGATCAGGTTGAGATCGTGCTCGACCATACGAGCTTCTACGGAGATTCGGGCGGTCAGGTTGGGGACACGGGTTGGTTCACATCCGCCGATGGCAACACAACGGTTGCAGAAATTACTGGATGCGTTCTGCCGGTGCAGGGCGTGCGTGCGCACAAGGCGGTGCTCAAGGTGGCGCTGGCTGTGGGTGATCACGTGAATACCGTTGTCGATGGGGAACGCCGCGACAATATCAAGCGCAACCATACGGGTACGCATCTGCTGCATGCCGCGCTGCGCCAGGTACTTGGTCCGCATGTGAAGCAGGCTGGTTCATTGGTCGATCCTACGCGTTTGCGCTTCGACTTCTCACATTTCTCTCAAGTGGCCGACGAAGAATTGCAGGAGATCGAGTCCATCGTCAATCGCGAGGTGCTCGGCAACGCTCGCGTCGAGACGCTGGAAGATGTGCCGATTGACGTTGCCGTGAACGAGTATCACGCGATGGCGCTGTTCGGCGAAAAGTACGGCGACAAGGTGCGCGTGGTGAAGTTGTCAGATGGTTTCTCGACGGAGCTTTGCGGCGGCATACACACGGCAGCTACCGGCGAAATCGGCCTGCTGAAACTGACCAGTGAGGGCGCTGTGTCTTCGGGCGTGAGGCGTGTTGAGGCGATCAGCGGACTCGGCTCGCTGGACACTTTTCGTCGTGATTTTGCGGTCGCGCAGCTTGCGGCGCAGATCGCACCCTCAGCAGATGGTAATCTCTCTGACTCGCTGCGCGCCAAGCTAGCCTCGCAGGAAGACGAACTGAAGCGACTTCGCCGCGAGTTGGAAGAGTCGCGTATGAAATCAGCGGCGGGCGGACTGGACGAGGCGCTCAACCGGGCCGTCGAAGTCAAGGGCGTGAGGGTGCTGACGCACCGCGCAGACAATCTGGAACGCGGCCAGCTTCGTACCCTCGTAGACAACCTGAAGCAGAAACTGGGCGAGGGCGTGGTGGTGCTCGCCTCGGCTCAACCTGAAGGCAAAGTCGCCATTATCGCCGGGGTTACGCCGGGACTCATCCAGCGCATTCAGGCGGGCAAGCTGGTCGGAGCAGTCGCGAAGCTGGTGGGCGGCTCGGGCGGTGGCAAGGCGGAGATCGCGGAAGCTGGCGGCAAGGATCAGTCGCAGATCGAAGCGGCACTGCAGGCCGCGCCGGGAATCATTGTGGAGTTGTTGAGCTAGTTCGACCGGCATCGATGCGGAAGATCTGAAACTCACGAATGTGCGCCTCGCGGGTGCTCGACAGGATGCGCAGCCTGACTCGGCTCGCGGTGACCTGTGCGAAGGCGTCGATTTTCTTGTGGCCTATGGCGTTGCCGTCCGTCACGCGTTTCCAGTTTTTGCCGTCCCACGCCTCGATAGCGTATTTCTCCACGTGCTGTCCGTCGTTGAGCCACTCCATGATCAGGGCGTGATCGAAGGTGACGGGCTTGGCGAAGCTCACTTCCAATACTGCGGAATGCGAACCTGCAGGCGCTGACCAGAGTGAGTCCGTATCGCCATCGAGGGCGTTCGATGTGTCGGCGTCGGCCTGCAGGTGGGTGAGCGAGAGATTCTTTTCGTAACGAGTGCGGAGCGCGTCGCCCATTTCCTTGAGGCGAGCGACATCGGCGTCGGGCAGAAGACCCTGGTCATTAGGCGCGAGACCGAGCATAAGCTGGCCGCCGCGCCCGACGGTGTGTTCATACAGAGTGGTTAGTTCCTCGACAGATTTGAGCGAAGCTTCGTCGTTAGGGTGCCAGAACCAGTGTTGCTTGTGCAGGGGCGTATCAACCTCCACCGGGCGCCAGCGCAGAAATCCGTGGCGGTCGATCACGTTCCAGTTCTCGTAAGGGATTTCGCCGCCCTCGTTACCGACCCAGCGGATGTCGCCGTATTCGAAGAGCGCCATGTCGGCGAAGACCAGCGTGTTTGGCTGGTAGGTGCGAAGTGTCTCGACGATCTTCTTGAAGTCGTAGACGTGGCCTTCGCTGCCTGCGCCATCGAGCCAGAACTCCACGAGGTCGCCGTAGTTTTGCGCGAGCTCTTCGAGTTCTGAAAGATAGTACTTGTCGTAAGCGGCCGAGTCCTTATAGCGGGGATCGTGGCGATCCCATGGCGAGAGGTAGACGCCGAACTTCAGGCCGTATTTGTGTGCGGCGTCGGCTGTCATCCGAACAAGGTCGCCTTTGCCGTCTTTCCAGGGACTCGCGGCCACACTGTATTTGGTTTGCCCGGTGGGCCAGAGACAGAAGCCATCGTGGTGCTTGGCTACGAGGACGACGTAGCGTGCGCCCGCATCTTTCGCGGATCTTATCCATTGATCGGGATCGGCGTTGGCGGGATTGAAGACGTTGGGATCAGCGGTGCCATCGCCCCACTCGCGATTGAGAAAAGTGTTGGTGCCGAAATGGATGATGACGCCAAATTCGAGATCCTGCCAGGTGACCTGTTGCGGAGAGGGCTTGATATCGACAGCATTGCTGGTTTGGGCATTCATGCTTGTTGAGGAGCAGCAACACAAGCCAATCGCAACAATCATCGTGCACAACTTCTTCGCAGAGGACCACGTCATCGAGCTGTTTCCTTCCGCAAGGGATTGTAGCGGAAGCTATCGGCGCGGTGGGCATTGATGCCTTAATCTGAGCGCATGGCATCCCGATTGCAACGCAGCCAGAAACGCAGCCCTAAGAGCTTGCCCATGCTGCGTGCGAGCCTGCTTGAGTGGTATGACCGCAACAGGCGCGACCTTCCCTGGCGGCGAACAAAGGACCCTTACGCCATCTGGGTTTCAGAGATCATGCTGCAGCAGACCCGCGTCGCGGCGGTGATTGACCGATACATCTCGTTCATGGCGCGGTTTCCGACTGTAAAAGCGCTTGCGGAGGCATCGGAGCAGGATGTGCTGGCGCAGTGGAGCGGACTGGGCTACTATCGCCGCGCGCGGATGCTGCAGAAGGCTGCGCAAGTCGTCTGCGCGAATCACAAGGGCCAACTTCCCACAACGGCAGCAGAGTTGCGGAATCTGGCTGGCATCGGTGCTTATACAGCCGCGGCCATCGCCAGCATCGCCTATGGCGAGCACATAGCCGTTGTTGACGGCAATGTGGAACGGGTGCTGAGTCGCTTGCGAGGCTGGGAGTCAGAAGATTCAAGGGAACGAGGGGCGATACGGCGCAAGGTCGATACACTGGCCGCGGAGTTGGTCGATGCGGACCGCCCCGGCGACTTCAACCAGGCGGTGATGGAACTTGGCGCCACTGTATGCACTCCGCGCAAGCCGCAGTGCCTTGCATGCCCGTGGCAGAGCGACTGCAAAACCCTCGGCGAGCACAAGACACCACAAAAACCCAGCATGATCAAGAGGGAAGTGGGGTACGCAATTTGCGAGCGCGAGGGCAGCGAGTCCGGGCCGTACAGCCGCGAGGTACTGCTCCAGCAACGAGCGGAGACGGACACGGTGATGCCCGGGATGTGGGAGCTGCCTGCACTGCGAGACGCAATCGTGCCCGAGAGCGAACTGCTAATCACCGTGCGACACGCGATCATGCAGGTGAACTATCTTGTGCGAGTGCGTTCTGTTGCGCCGGAGGATTTGGTCGCTGTTGCGCATGTCGACGGCAATTCCCGTTGGGTTGAGGTTGATAAGGCGGCAGAGATGGCGCTTACCGGGCTGACGCGCAAGGTGCTTTCGCGCGCTGGTCTCTTCGAGAAATCACCGTCGATCCCGGAACCCCGAATTGCGGCGCAGCCTGCCGCCAAAGTAGTCTGAAACTTCGGGCCTGCCTGATTTTGTTGCACTGAGGCCAGTCATATCTTCTCCTGGGAGAATCAATGTATCGCCGCAAAACCCTGATGATTCTGTTCACTTCATGCTTCATTGCTGCGACAACCGGCGGTCAGCAACCCACAGACTCAAGCAAGAGCTCGGTGCCGGCGATTGCCGGGTTGCCCTCCGGCGCGCGTGCTGCCGCAGCGTCCATCGATCCGGAAAAGATTCGTGACCATGTTCGTTTTCTCTCGCTGGATCTGCTTGAGGGCCGTGGCCCCGGCACCCGTGGCGCTGAACTGGCTGCAGAGTACATCGCGACTCAGTTCGCCTTAGCCAGCCTTGAGCCTGCGGGTGAGAACGGCAGCTATATGCAGCGAGTCCCACTCTTCGCGGTTCATACGCTGGAAGACAAGACAAAATTCGCGTTTGTTCCCGCCTCAGGGCAGCCGGTCGAACTCGCGTATGGTTCCGAAATTGTATCGAAAGATGAAACCGGTCAACCGGTCGCCGATTTCGACGCGCCCATCGTGTTTGTCGGATACGGCATTCACGCGCCCGAGTACAACTGGGACGACTATGCGGGCGTTGATGTTAAGGGAAAGATCGCGCTCGTGATCGTGAGCGAGCCGCCATCGGATGATGAAAAGTTTTTCAAGGGCAAGGCTCTTACCTACTACGGCCGCTGGACTTATAAATACGAAGAGGCATCGCGTCGTGGCGCGGTTGGTGTGCTCATCATTCACCGTTCGGATTTGGCCAGCTACGGGTGGCAGGTCGTTCGCAATTCACAGGCGATCGAAAAGAGCTATCTCGAAGGCGATCCGACGAATACGCTGCGAGCCGCGGCTTGGATCCAGCATGATGTGGCGCAACGTCTCTTCACTGCAGCGGGGCTTGGCGATCTCGATCAGGCGATTGAACGCGCGGGCAAATCATTCCATGCTGTTGAGGTTCCCGTGAAGCTTCGAGCGCATATTGAGAGCCGCGTTCGTCACTATGTTTCTGCGAATGTGGTGGGGCGCGTAGCCGGTGCTGACAACGGGGGCCAGGCGGTGCTCTACACCGCGCATTACGACCATCTCGGCGTCGATCCAGATGCGAAGGGGGACGGCATCTACAACGGAGCCGCAGACAACGGCACCGGTTGCGGAATTCTTCTGGAAATGGCCCGCGCGTTCTCGCAGTCTTCAGTGCGCCCGCCGCATGCTGTGTACTTCGCTGCTGTGACGGCAGAAGAGCAAGGACTGCTGGGCTCACAATATCTCGGGGAACATCCGCCAATCCCTGCGGGCAAGATTGCGCTCGATCTCAACTACGACATGCTGCTGCCGATCGGCATACCTCGCTCAGTGAACCTCGCGGGCGCCGACCGCATGGATTTCTGGCCCACTGTTCAGACGGTGGCCAAGGCATTCGATCTGGCGCTGATGCCGGATCCTGATCCCTCGGCTGGTCACTACTATCGCTCGGATCACTTTTCGCTGGCTCGTGCGGGTGTTCCTGCTTTCTCTATCGATGAGGGCCGGTTGTTCGAGGGACACGACGAGGCGTGGGGCCGCGCGCAGTTTGCGGATTACGTCGCGCACCATTATCACCAGCCCGCGGACGAATTTCGTGCCGACTGGGATTTTCGTGGAGACGCCAAGCTGGCGAGATTCGGTTTTGTGCTGGGGTGGATGGCCAGCGAGCAGGCCAAGGCTGTCGAGTGGAACAGCGGGGACGAGTTTGAAGCGGCGCGGAAGGGCGAGCGAGGCTAAATAGATCGTCGACTCTACGGAGGGCGAAGTTGGCGGCAATAGATCCAAGGGCGACGGGAAAAGCTCGCGTGGATTCAATAGTAGTCTGCGCAGCTTAGGTAGTAGCCGCACTGGATGCAGACGAGCTTGCAATGGTGCCCGGTGAGCCGGTGGGAGCAATTTGGGCAGATCTGGCAGTGATGGTCGACCGGCGGTTCGACGTCGACGGGGCAGGCCGCACCACTTTGTGAGAAATCGGACCCAAAATCGCTGTCTAGGGCAAGTGGCCGCTGTGGGAGCATGCCCGACAGATTAGCATGGAGAAGAGGGCACACGCGCCAAGGACATCGTGGCAGGTGCCTCAGGCATCAACTTGATAGCGTCGCCCGCGCACTTCCACAGGCGATACCCAAAATCACCCCCAGAAATCACCGGAAATCCAAGACCCCCAAAGGAGGGAATATGGCAAGCAAGGCTAGTGCGGTTTGGACAGGTTCATTGAAGGAAGGCAAGGGCACGATCTCGACAGCGACGGGCGTTCTGAGCAACGCGAATTACTCTTTCGCCACCCGTTTTGAAGGCGCCACGAGCGGCACCACTCCCGAAGAGCTGATTGCCGCGGCACACGCGAGCTGTTTCTCGATGGCTCTTGGCGCGCAGCTTGGCGGAGCAGGCCTGACCCCCACAAAGATCGAGACGCACGCCGCCGTGACCTTGGCGAAGGTGGGTGAGGGTTTCCAGATCACCAAGATTGCGCTTACAACGACCGCCAGCGTTCCAGGCGCATCGAAAGAGGTTTTCGATAAGGCTGCGGCGGATGCCAAGGGCGGTTGCCCCATCTCGAAGCTGTTTGCCAATAACACTGAGGTCACGCTCGACGCCAAGCTGGTCTAGTCCGGCTTGATCGGCCCATTGGAAGCATGAACTGACGTCCCATCTTGCTCGGCGCTTTTAGTCATGCGAGATGGGATGTTTTTTTTGCTGCGACTATCAGGATTTGTCAGCGGCTTGCGGGCCTCATTTGGCTGTGGGAAATTGGTTGCGTGCCCTCGCTTGTCGGTAAGATGGCGAAGGCGGAGCAGCGATGAAGAAATACAAGTTCACGGCCAAGATTGAACCGGCAGGCGGCGGTGGCGCCTACATCCTGTTCCCCTACGATACGGAGAAAGAGTTTGGAACAAAGGGACGGGTGCCGGTCAAGGTCTCGTTCAACGGTGTTGCCTACACGGGATCACTGGTGAAATACGGTCGCCCGCAGCACATGCTTCCCATCCTGAAGAACATTCGTGAGCAGATCGGCAAGGGCCCAGGCGAGATGGTTGACGTCGTCCTCGAACGCGATGGAGCTGTTCGAACCGTCGAAGTGCCGCCGCCATTTGCGGCACTCCTGAAGAAAGAGAAGCTTCTAACGGGATTTGAAAAGCTGAGTTTCACACATCGGAAGGAATACTGCCGTTGGATCGGCGAAGCCAGGAAAGAAGAGACCCGCCAGGCGCGGATGACGAAGGCTGTCGACATGCTCAGAGCCGGCGTGAAGACTCCTGTCTAAACCGGGCCTCATGATTGCAATCGCTTTTGTTCCTTTCCTTTAGCGGGCCGCGCGATTCTCCCGTCTATTCGATTCCGCTTGACAGCGATCATGCGTCAGGGCGAAAGTCGATTCGCCATCGCTTCCCCATCCTCAAACGCTGCAAACTTGACGGCGTTAGACTTCGCGAACTTCGGAGGTGTTTCCTGGAGCATATTCATATTCACCACACTTTCAATCACCTCGCGATCATTGCTTCCGGCGTTTTTCTTTGGCTGTTTGGAGCGGTCTGGTATTCCCCTCCCGTTTTCGCAAAACCGTGGATGGCCATGCTTGGCATTCAAAAGGGTCAGAGCAAGCGCGCGAGCCTGATAGCCGGCATGATCTCCTCGTTGATTGGCGACCTCGTCTTGAGTTTCATCCTCGCGCATTTCATCATCTGGTCAGACGCGTCGACTATTGGCTGGGGCGCATTAATAGGCTTCCTCGTTTGGTGTGGATTCTTTGCCGCGCCCAACCTGCCGCAGGGCATCTACGAAGGCAGGCCTTTCAAGTTGTTCGCCATCAACAACGGCTATTGGCTGATTGGTCTGTTGGTTTCAGGGGGTCTTATCGCGGCATGGCGATAGACGAAGCGAATCGATGACCTGGGTCGCGTGCAATGATGGGTGAATCTTGAGTCTCTGCAAGCTGCAACGTAGAATCACCGCATGAGCAAGAACGTTATCGCCACAAACGCAGCGCCGGCGGCTATCGGACCTTATTCGCAGGCCATCAGAGCGGGCAATCTTGTGTTCACCGCAGGCCAGGTAGCACTCGACCCGGCTACGCAGCAGGTTGTGTCAGGCGGCATCACGGAGCAAACGACGCGAGTGCTTGAGAATCTGAAGGCCATTCTCGAAGCCGCGGGGTCAAGCCTTGCGCAGACTGTCAAGGCCACCGTGTTTCTGAAGGATTTCAACGACTTCTCCGCAATGAACGCGGTTTATGGCGCTTATTTGAGTGCCGGAGGCGCGGCGCCACCTGCTCGCACCACCGTTGAGGTCTCGCGACTGCCCAAAGACGTGTTGGTAGAGATTGATTTGATCGCGGAAATTTGAAGGCACGAAACCATTCGCAGCCTTCTTTAGCTCTCGCGCATCCAATTTGCTTCGGGTTCCTTAGCTGGAGGTTTGATGACCGAAAAGGAAACAGCCAAGAGTTCCGAGATGCCTGAGAAATTTATCCGGACTGAGGCGGAGTGGCGCGCCATGCTCGACCCTGAGCAGTATCACGTGCTGCGGGAGAAGGGGACGGAGCGTCCGTTTTCAGGGGCTCTCACGCAAAACCACAGCACCGGGAACTACCACTGCGCAGGTTGTGGAGCGCTGCTGTTTGAGTCAGATGCCAAGTTCGATTCAGGCTGCGGCTGGCCCAGCTTCATGATTCCTGCCGATTCGAAAGCCATCGCGGAACACGAAGACGACAGCTTCGGCATGCGACGCATCGAGGTCACTTGCGCGCGCTGCGGAGGACATCTCGGGCATGTCTTTCCTGACGGACCTCGTCCCACCGGCCTCCGCTACTGCATCAATTCCGCGTCGCTCACCTTTACACGCGATGGAGATCAGCATTCGGAAGGGTAGGCGGCGAGTCGAGATAGAGCTTCCATTTAGACACAACAAAACCCCGTCCTGAGCAGGACGGGGTTCTTGTCGAATACTGGTATGCCTTTAGGTGGCGCAGGGCGCGAAAGCCACTGCGTCTAGGCTTTGGCGATCTTGCCGCTCTTGATGCAGCTTGTGCAGACCCGAATGCGCTTCGCGGAACCGTTCACGAGAGCCTTCACAGCCTGAAGATTCACATTCCAGCGGCGCCGCGTGACGTTGTGCGCGTGAGAGATGTTGTTGCCAAACTGCGGGCCTTTCCCGCAAATATCACATATCTGTGCCATTACATTACTCCAAACTTTTCTGGTTTCGTGCTGCCGGAGCCGCTTCTCAGCGACTTTCGACCGCTCCTGGGCCATTTTGGCTCCAGTACGGCCACTCGGGGCGCAGAAAGACACACAGCCCCTCGGCTTGCCGAATCTTAAGTATACCCGGAATTCCCCTTCAGGCCAAGGTCGTGCCGAATCGCGCCTGAGCCGGCAGGAGATATTCGTGTTGGATCAGAACTATCGAAGGGCAAAAAGAATCCCCTTCCGGTGAACCGGAAGGGGTAAGGAAGGTCCATGAAGGACTAAAGAGGGAGGGTCTGAGCCAACGGGCTGAATGAACCCTAAAGATTGATGCAAAGATCGGGTTACAAGGTGGTCCGCAGTCTTGCTACTGACCGGAAGCTGTGGGGTTCTGCAAAACCAGGCTGATCTTGTTGAGCTGAATGACTTCGAGCTGATCTGCTCCGCCGATGCGGTTCACGGTGTAGCTGCTGCGATCGTGCTTCTCTTCGACAAGCTTTGCCGGAATGGTTACCGGGGCTTTGCCTTTTTGCTCAAGGGTGACTTGGACGCTGGGGCCAGTTCCCTCCCAAGTTACTTTGTAGCTGCCGGCTGGGAGTTGTGTCGTTCCGACCTTCATATCCTGCGCGAAATTTACGGACTGAGCATTCTTCGCAGCAAAAGCCGGGGCAGTTGAGAGGGCGAGCATAAGTGCGTAACCAACGAAACGCTTCATGTATATCTCCTCGGATGCCTCGATGAATTTGAGGGTAAGAATGAGGCACTATCGGGATTACACTACGACGCGCAAATATTGCAGCTTAAGAATTCTTAAGTGCTGTAACGAACTCGAAGTCTCAAAAATTTTGCGCGAAATTTTCGATGATACTCACATTCAGTTCACAATTTGTGTGATTGCGTGTGGGATCGTGATTTTCACGCGCAAACCTGGAGAAGCATTTTCCGCCGCTATCGTGCCGTTATGCAGTTGCACGGCGCGCTTTGCGATTGACAAGCCAAGTCCGGAGCCACCGCCATTTGCATTTCGTGCTTCTTCTACTCTGAAGAACGGATCGAAAATTCGTGTCAGCGCGTCGTCCGGAACTCCCGGACCATAATCACGCACTGCGATCACTGCGTTGCCCGAGTTTTCAGTCATGCACAGTTGAAGAGCGGATTGCTCCGGCGCATATCGAATCCCATTGCGGAGTACGTTTTCGATCGCTCTTCGCAACAACTCATGATTGCCGATTATCTTTCCGCAGATTTTTCCGCTCACTTCGATCGAGCAATGTCTGAACTCTGCTTCAACCCTGCAGTCGTGGACCACTTCTTCGATGACCTTTCCGATGTGGACTGCTTCGGTGCGCTGGACTGCCGGGTCACCCTCAACAAAGTTGATCTCCACGATGTCTGCCACAAGCGATGTAATGCGATCGATATCGCGCTCGATACGGTCGAGAGCAGCATTGCTGTCTGCGCTCGTCCTCGCCAGCTTTGTTGCAAACTTCAATCGAGCAAGTGGTGATCTCAATTCATGAGAAATGTCGCTGAGCAGCCTTCGCTCACTCAAGATCAGGCGTTCGAGTCGTTCCGCCATCTGGTTGAAGGAGCGCCCGAGCTGTCCGATTTCATCTTCGCGCTTTGTCTCAACGCGGATGCTCAAGTTGCCGTGGCCGAATAGCGCGATGGTGTTTGCGATTCTCCTGATGGGAGAAACTACACCAGCGGCGGCGAGCCAGCAGAGGACACCGGTTGCCCCGATGACCAGGAAGTAATACGGAAGAAAGGCCCAGATGTGCGGTGGGCCGGTTGGGCCCTCGGCAACGAACCAGAACTTTCCATCTTGCGATCGATGAGTGATGATCCAGTGATCATGTGTCTGAATGCGCGATTTGGTCAGGGGAGGCGGGGGGAGGAGCGCCGCCCTGTTGACACCGCGGGCGAGATCAAGGCCATTTTGATCGAGCAGGTAGTGCGCTCCGCCAAAGATGTTGTCGAGATTGACGAGATAGGAACTCAGTGATTTCTGCCCACTTTCTGCCAACTCGCTGCGGGCGCTCTCAAGCTGCAACTCGTCGAAGCGGTCATACATGGGATCAATTGTGAGTACCTTCATGCGCTGTGAAATTTCGCGGAAAGCAAGGAAGGAGAGAGCCAAGATGCCTATCATGGCCAGCAAGACCCAGATATACAGCGACTTCATGGGCAGTACTCTAGGCCGTTCCTGTAAAGACATATCCGACCCCCCTTACCGTGCGAATCAAGCTATGACCGGCTTCAAGTTTTTTGCGCAGGTGACTGATGTGGACATCGAGGAAGCGGTCATAAGGAGTCGCTTCGCGATCGAAGAGTGCGGCCGTGATTTCTTCGCGGGACACAACCCGTCCTGCTGCGCTCACCAGCATTTCCAATAGATCAAATTCCATCGCCGTGAGTTCGAGGGGAACACCGGAGAGCCATGCTTCCCGCGTAGTCGCGTTCATGCGAAGGCTTCCAACCTCAAGAACGGTACTCTCGGTTCGGCTGAAGGATTCTGTACGGCGCAGCACAGCGCGTATACGCGCGAGCAGTTCGTCAGGGTCGAATGGCTTGGGCAGGTAGTCATCTGCTCCGATATTCAGGCCCATGATGCGGTCCTGCTGCCGAACGCGGGCTGTCAGCATGATTACCGGAAGATCCTTGCGACGGCGCAACTGTTTCAGCACTTCGAATCCGTCGAGGACGGGCAACATTACATCGAGGATTACGAGATCGTATGTGCCATTCTGTGCGGCGGTCAGCCCTTCGCGGCCATTGTAGGCGCAATCAAGGCAGTGGCCGGCCTGGTCAAAGAACTCCCGCATCATGCCGCATAGCTCGGCATCGTCATCGACCAAAAGCAGCGAGAGCTTTTTCTGTTTGTCTACGATTTCCATCTGCCCGCTAAAACTCGCGCCAATGCTCCGGCGTTGCCCCTCCGGCCTAAGTCTCGCACAATTTTGAGCAGGAGAACTTCCCTTAACAATTCTTAAGATGCGCACTTTTAGAGCCGGCAACAGGCAGCCGCTTCGAAGGAAGGAATAAGTGCGGTTTCCACGCGGACGCGACGAGCACCCGCCCAGCGACCAACTATCGAGCGACCAACTAGCGAGCCACCGAAGCCAGTTCCCGCTCGTGCTTCATCCTCGATTGATAGATCGGCGTAAGCCAGTCTGAGTAAGCTTGCAGATTTCCGCGGGTGGCATCGAAGTATAGCTGCTGAATCGCGCGCGTCACTGGTCCGATTGTTCCGTCTTTCACCAATCGGTGATCGATGCGCACGATCGGCGCTACGCCCACCGCTGTTCCGGTGAAAAATAGTTCATCGCAAACGTAAAGCTCGCTGCGATCGATCGGCCGCTCTGTCGCTCGCAGACCGAGCTCTCTATGCGCCAGCTCTATTACGGAACTGCGCGTAATGCCTTCGAGCGCATTCTCGGTCACCGAAGGCGTAATCAGGCTTCCGTTTCGCACCATGAAGATGTTGCAGGTCGCCCCTTCCGCGACATGGCCGCTCTCGTTGAGAAAGATTGCTTCGTCAAACCCGTTCTGGCGTGCCTCATCACTTGCGAGCGCACTGTTGACATAAGCGCCGCAGATTTTTGCTCGCGCGGGAATCGCGTTGTCTTCAATGCGCCGCCATGAGCTGACACCCGCATGCAGTCCCGACTCGCTGTGTAGATAGTCCCCAAACGGAAGCGGCACAATGGCGAAGGCATCCTGCTCATCGGTGCTTACGCCGACGCGCTCTGCGCTCTTGTAGGCGAGAGGACGCACATAGACATTTGTATGGAAGGAATTCCGGCGCATCAGCTCGACTGTAATAGCGCACAGCTCGGCGGCCGATGCCGGAACGTGAATGCGAAGAATCCCGCAGTTGCGTTTCCAGCGTTCGTAGTGTTCCCGCGGGCGAAGCACAAAAAGCTCATCTTCCGCCTTGTTCCAATGCGCCCGAATCCCTTCGAAGACGCCGGTCCCGTAATGCAGGGCGTGAGTCAGAATCCCCACGCGTGCGTCGCGCAACGGCATATATTGTCCATCGAAATACACAATCAGGTTTGGATCCGCGTCAGCTTTCATGCCAATACCTCTTTTTGCGATTCCCGGTACAGTTTCCGGCCTTTTGCGAGAGCGCGCTCGTCCAGTTCATACCAGCGCGGGCTCTTGACGAGGCGGTGGAGCGCCGCGTCAATGCTTTCCTGCGGCAATGCTCCAGTGATCTCGAGCAGCGAGCCGAGCATCACCATGTTTGCGGCCCGCGAGTCGCCCAACTCATCGGCCGCGTGGGTGAAATTGAGCGCTAGGACGTTCACGTCTTTCCGCTCGCAATCCGCTGGGAATGTGTCGCCGTTGTAGATGACCCAGCCGCCGGGCTGCACGCTCAGATCGAACTTGCGCAGCGAAGGCTCGTTCATTGCAACCAAGACATTAGGGACGGACACGAGCGGCGAATCAATCGTCTCGCTCGACAGCCGCACGTGGCAGTTCGACGTGCCTGAACGCATTTCAGGGCCGTAAGAGGGCAACCAGGAGACTTCAAGACCTGCGTCGAGGCCGGCCTCTGCCAGCACCTCACCGAGCAGCAGAACTCCCTGGCCGCCAAAGCCCGCGACCCGCACGCGAAGATCGGCGTGTTCAACTGCCCCGTGCCTGGTTGGAATTGCAGTGGCTTCTTCGTGAGCGATGCCAAGGATCTCGGGAATCGTTTCGAGCATTGGTGGCGGCTCGGGCGCCGGTCGCGGTTGCGTCTCCCTGGTGCGATCACAGATCACGCCCAGCGGATATGTCTTTTCGAGCACATCACGTACCCACCGCTGTGACTCAACAGGAGACATTTTCCAGATCGTCGGGCAAGGCGAGAGCACCTCAATCATCGAGAAGCCGAGGTCGCGTGTCTGGTTCTCGACAGCCCGGCGGATCGCACGAGTTGCCTGCGCAATCTGCTTGTTGTCTCCGAGGCCTACGCGCTCGATGTATACGGGTGCGTCAAGCGTAGCGAGCAATTCGCTCATTCGCAGCGGATAGCCTTCGTTTACCGCGCTGCGCCCTTTGGGAGTTGTCGTGCTCTTCTGTCCGATCAATGTGGTTGGCGCCGCCTGGCCACCCGTCATGCTATAGATGGCGTTGTTCACAAAGATTACGGTGATATTTTCGCCGCGATTGGCGGCATGCAGAATCTCAGCCGAACCAATGGCGGACAAGTCACCGTCACCCTGATAACTGACGACGATGCTCTGGGGGTGGCTGCGTTTCACGCCTGTAGCTACCGCCGGCGCACGGCCATGCGCTGCCTGCACGTTGCCTACGTCGAAGTAGTAGTACGCGAACACGGAGCAGCCCACCGGGCTGATGAGAACGGTACAATCCTGGATACCCAACTCATCGATCGCCCTGGCGAGCATCTTGTGCACAATGCCGTGGCCGCATCCCGGACAATAGTGCGTTTGATGCTGGAGTTCTTCTTTGCGCTCATACGTCTCGTAGAACACCTTCGCCTTGGCGTGCGCTACCGTGTATTCCGATTCCATCGCGCTAGACATGGACCATCTGCTCCTCTTTGGGCGACGCAGCAAGGTATTTTCTGACCTGCTTCTCTACAAACCTGAAAACTTCTTCGTGTGACGGAACATTTCCGCCAACACGGCTGTAAAACTCAACCGGTCGCGCGCCATTGAGCGCCAGTCGAACATCGTCCAATAGCTGACCATTGCTCATCTCGACCACGACAAATGCCTTCGCGCATTTCGCTAGTCGCTCAAAGTCTTTCGTCGGAAATGGATAGAGGGTTACAGGACGCAGCAGGCCGACGTTCATTCCGAGACTGCGGGCTTCGGCAACTACGGCCTTCAAGATGCGGCCGACGATTCCGTAGCCCACCAGCACAATGTCCGCTCCATCCGCGTACCAGTCTTCGGCACGCGTCTCACGCTGCTCCGCCTTTCGATATTTCGCTTCCAGCTTGTGCACATGCGCCTCCAGATCATCGCAACCCATATGCAGGGAGGTGATCATGTTGGCGCGTGTCTCCGCAGTACCCGCAACCGCCCAATCAGGAAGATGTGGCGGAGTTGCGTTCTGCGCGAATTCAACCGGCTCCATCATCTGGCCGACAAAACCATCAGCCAGCAGGACGACCGGGTTGCGATAGCGATCGGCCAATTCAAATGCTAAAGCGGTCAGGTCGGCCATCTCCTGCACCGAGTGGGGCGCGAGCACGATGGTCCGGTAGTTGCCGTTGCCGCCGCCCTTCACCACCTGGTGATAGTCGCTCTGTTCTGACGCGATGTTGCCGAGACCGGGGCCGCCACGCGTGATGTCCGCGATTACGCAGGGCAGCTCCGCGCCCGCCATGTAGCTGATGCCTTCCTGCATCAGGCTTATGCCTGGGCCGCTCGATGCGGTCATGCATCTTACACCGGCCGACGATGCGCCATAGAGCATGTTGATTGCGGCAACTTCGCTTTCGGCCTGCAGGAACACTCCGCCGGTCTGCGGCATATAAAGTGCTGCGGCTTCCGTGATTTCGCTGGCGGGTGTAATCGGATATCCATAGAATGCGCGGCATCCAGACAGAATCGCGCTCTTTACAATCGCTTCGTTTCCCTTCATCAGTTGCTTGCGCATTCGATTGCTCCCTCTATATCTCCATGCAAGCCTTGTCCCACCGCCATGCGGCTCAGGAGACGAAGAACCGTAATCGCTCCCGGCTCGGGGCAAGCCATGAAGCAGATACCGCATCCAGTGCATCCCGCGCCGGTATAGCTCGCAGAGCGGTAGCCGTAGTGATTCAGTCCTTCGCTCAGGTGAATCACCCTGGGCGGACATGCTTCAACACACAGACCGCACCCCTTGCATTCATTCGCATCAACTCGCAGCAAGCCTCGATCCCGCTTTTCCGCGCTCATCGCTCTCTCTTTTCCGCCGTCGCCCCTCAGGCGCACACAGCAGCCTTGCGTTCCAGGTAGTGCGCACGCAAAGCGAAATCTTCCAGTTCAGCGTGAAAACGTGGATCAGCAATTGCGATCAATGCCTCCGCGCGTTCTCGTAATGTCTTGCCATGCAGGTACGCGATGCCATACTCCGTCACCACGTAGTGCACGTCGGCGCGCGAGGTTACTACTCCCGCACCGGGCTCCAGCACCGGCACTATGCGTGAAACCGCTCCCTGCATTGCTGTCGAGGGCAACGCGATGATAGGCACTCCACCGCGCGAACGGGCAGCCCCGCGAATGAAGTCCAGTTGCCCGCCAAAACCGCTATACGGCTTTGTTCCAATCGAATCCGCGCACACCTGTCCGGTCAAATCCACTTGAAGAGCTGAATTGATTGCGACCATCCTGTCGTTCTGCGCCACGACGAAAGGATCGTTGGTGTAGGAAACCGACCTGAATTCGAAACTCGAATTGTCATGAATGAAGTCGAAAAGACGCTTCGTCCCGAGCACGAAGGCAGTGACGACCTTTCCTCGATTGATCGACTTTCGCTGGCCGTTGATTACGCCCGACTCCATGAGTTCGATGATGCCGTCCGGACACATCTCCGAGTGAACGCCCAAGTCGCGTTTATCTCCAAGACACGTCAGAACAGCGGCAGAAATGCCTCCAATGCCGGTCTGTATCGTCGCTCCATCGGGAATCAATGACGCCACATTCTGCGCAACCTGCAGATGCGATGCACACAACGGCTCCGTGCAAACTTCAAGCAGAGGGTGCGACGTCTCAACGAATGCAGAAATCTGGCTGACGTGAATGGATGTGTCCCCATGAGTGCGGGGAACCAGTTCATTGACTTCGGCGATCACCACCTTGGCGCAACGCGTCGCGGTGAGTGTGCAATCTATGGTTGAGCCCAGGCTCACGAACCCATGCGCATCCGGGGGTGTCACCTGCATCAGCACCACATCGAGCGGCATCGCCCCGCTTTCAAACAGTCCTTCAATCTCGCTTAAGAAAATTGGCGTGTAGTCGGCGCGCCCTGCCGCAACGGCCTCACGCACATTCGCTCCGAGAAACAATCCCCGATGGCGAAAATGTCCCTCATATTCCGGTTTCGTGTAGTCCGCGCTACCCAGCGTCATCATGTGAACGATCTCCACATCAATGACTTCGGGGGCCCGTGAAACCAGTGCACTTACAAGCACGGACGGCGTGCCACATCCCGACTGAATCCAAACCCGATCGCCGGAGCGCACCGCCTTCAGCGCTTGCGCGGCACTCATCAGCCGGGCCTCATATTCCTTGTTCCAACTCAAGGTTGCTTCCCCCAATTGCCGCATCCCGTTTCTCACGGATCAAAACGGACTGCCTCGGGGTATGTTGATGTCTCCCTCAAGGCCCGAAATATGGTGCGCTTTGCCAGCGAACCCGGCTGTGATGACAATCACGGTCCGATCTCGCGCGTGGCGATCGAGCAACTTGTGCTGTCTGTACAGAAGAAAGCCAGTTTCAAGGGGGAGGTCTCTTTGCGAATCAATGGCGAAGAGAAGAAGAATGCAGCACGCGTATCTCGCTGCGTGCGCCCGAGATATTCGAGGGACAACCGTCGTCGCGCCGCCCACATCTGACTTGCTGTAAGCGATTTAGGCGATATGTAAGCGATTCAGATTCAGGTGATAAAGGAGAGGATTAAATGAAAACTACACTATCCCATCGTGCGTTCCAGCTCAGCTCGGCTGCGGTGCTGGCAGGAGTAATGGTTGTTGCAGGTTGTGACAAACCAGCGCATCCCGACGAGAAGTCTGCTGTAACAGACTCGCTTAAGAACAGCAATCTGAACGCCGTCAATGTTTCCCAGGACAGGGAAAAGGGCGTGATGACACTGAGCGGCAACGTAGATTCTCAGGACTTGAAGTCCCAGGCAGAAAGCGTAGCGAAGCAGGCCGCTCCTGACTACACCATCGCTAACGAAATCGGCGTACGGCCTCCCGGAGCGAGCACGGCCGGCTCTGTAGCTTCAAACCTTGACGACGCGATCGAAGACAACTTCAAGGCCATGATCAAGTCGCATGCCAGCCTTAACGACCAGAGCATCCACGGGGACGCGAAGAACGGCACGCTGGTCCTCAAGGGAAGCGTAAAGACCACAAAGCAGAAGAAGGAAGCGGAAGACCTTGCCAAGAAGGTGCCCAATGTTCAGCAGGTGGTTAACGAACTCGAGGTGAAGCCGGGCAAGCACTCCACGGCCAACTCCTAGAATCAGTGCGGTTAGATTAGTTCGAGCCTGTTTTTTAGAGCAGTAACCATAGTGCGAATTGCAACAAACGAGGAAACCGAATAGAGGAGAGAGGTGCCCCGGCAAGCAATAGCTGCTCGCCGGGGCGCTTTGTCGTTGCGCAACAGAAGGCTCAAGTCTTGACGCTCTCAATCGAGTACCTTCATCGAAACTGAGAACGCTTCACTGTTTCAGACTGGTACTCATTGTCGCCTACCTCCCGTTTCGGAATTCCATTTCTCGAAAAATTGTGCGGTCACTCTCGTAATTTCCCATTCTGACCGAAGTTGAGAGTGTCACCTCCGTCAGGAATTGAGAGCGAACTATGGCGCATGTACGTCTTGAATGGTTTTTCCCTTTCCTGCAAGGTCTGTCCTGCGGCGTCGCGGCGATGATCTTGCATGAATGCGGACATATATTGAGCGCGATCGCGCTCGGTGTGAAAGTAAAGCGGGTGGGCCTCAAATGGAATAAGGGAATTTATACAGTTCGTGAAAGAGGGCCCATGAATAAAAACTTGATGATTGCGCTCGCGGGGCCACTGGTAAATCTGGTTCTGATCTCGTCAGGCCGTTGGTCGCCGACATTTGCCTTGGCGAATTTCTGTTACGCCATTGCCAATCTCCTGCCTATCGACGGCTCGGACGGTTCGCGGATCCTTCAATGCTGGCAGGGAATGCGGAAAAAGAATCTGGCAATCGGTTAACTCTTTTACTTCTGCACAGGAGAATCAAATCTGCCAATGGAAGTGTCCGACCCTTGGTCCGCTTCAAGTGCCTTGAGATATGGCCCTTAGATTGAAGCCGAGCGAGGGTAAGCTGCTTTATCTGCAAGATAGAAGTTGTATTTCATTACAACGATTGTGCGATGATCTCGCGCCGGGGCTATGGATAGACTCTCAATCGTGGAGGCATCTATGGAACAGAATGTACATAAAGATATTTATCGGTTCGCATTCGACGAGGCGACAGTCGAGCTTCGCAACATCCTGCACTCGTTTGAGGAACTGTGCGCCAAAAAGAGTCAGGTTGAAAAGCTCTTGAAAGTTCTCAAGCCTGAGATAGGGATCATTGACGAGGCCAACGCCAAGGGCCGCACTCAGTGCAAGACCCACCTCCCACATTGCGTGGTTGTCACCCGCCTTACTGTTCTCTAGTCAAACTCGGCTTGTTGCTTTCGCCGAACAGAAGACGGATCACCGATACGATTCAATTCGACTTTTGATTATCAAAGCGTCCTGGAATATACGGAAATCCTCATTCAAATAGAAGCGTGATGGCCCTGGGTCGATGCCCTCGCGCTTTTCCGGCGCAAGACTCTTCCCTTTACCTGTCTTTTAACAGTGACACTCCGCTTGCGTTCCGTCGCCCCTTCCCCTTTAGATTATTTAGCTTAGCCTTTCCTCATCCCATGCCAAGGAGCACGAGCGTCAGTTATTTGATCTCAATTGCACGTTTCAATTGAATTTTGTGCATCAGTTTTGAGACAATCCGATGCTACCTACCCATCCACTAAGGTGGCGAATTCGAAACCTGCTAAGTGGGAGTGCCCTCTGCGGCCTGCAAGCCTTCGAAGACTGAGGATGTATGGAAACGAAGCTCTGTGCATACAACCTGACCCGAGACAGCTTTCTGAGCATGGGGCTAACTACTGTAAACACCGCGACGGACCCCCTGACGGTGTTGAGGGTTCTGGTTGAGGGAATTGAACTCCTGTCTGACTCAGGGTTCTGGCTTACCGCCCTCACCGGGATACCAGGAGTGCCTCGAATTTCACCATTTGATCTTGCGTATCTTAATGAAGAAAAGGAAGTTGTGCAATGTATTGAGCTTCTTCCCGGCACGGAATTCCCACCCTTTGAACGGCACGTCGTGAGCGCACTCGTTTTGCCGCTGCACGCTTTTTCCTCAACGCAAACTCGAACCGGCGATCGTTTGCTTATCTGCGGGGAAGAAGAGCTGATGCATCATCTGGCGCACATCTCCCAGAGGAGCGGCGATTCCCATTTTCGAGAAAATGGATTGGCTGCGGAACAGTATCCCGCGCGTACGGCGATTCCTGACCCAATTCCAGTTCCAACCCAAAACGCGGCAATGCAGGAGCCGCCTGAGCGGAAGAGCCGTGTTCCCGTAGATGCAGAGATTCCGGCCCAGATCGCATCGGTGGTAACGGCGTTTCCGGGCCCACTCGGGAAAGGGAAGTCTGAAGATGAGCGAGCGGGCGGCCCACGAGAGGCACCGGCTTCCGCGCCAGAACCCCTTCCGAATCGCACGCCCAGCGACGGAAACGCGAACAGCAAAGGATTTCGCAGAACTCCAGCCTCACAGTTCCCGGTTCCAGGGGCGGGCGTTTCAATGCCACGGAATATCGAGTTCACGGTGTCACAGGCGCCGATGTGGCGGGTTTCAAGCCCCGTTTCTTCCACCTCCGAAGCCAATGTCCGGAAATTGCCGACAAAAGAATCTCAACCTGCGCATGAGGCCAACGGATTGAGGACTTCGAAAGACAAAATAGTTGATCCGGGGAAAAGCGTTCGACCGCTCGGCACGGCTTCCAACGGCTCGGCACCGACCGTTAGTCAGCCGATAGCTGTTCAGAGTGCGGCCGTTCCGGCAGATCCTGCGCCGTCGATGGTCTACACTTCTGTAGCCAAAGCCGAAACCTCGTGGGTGCGAGAGCCGCAGAAACCGCAGATTCCCGCTGCAACCGATCAGACTGAAAGCGTTCAGGATAGAGAGCATTTGATTGAAAAGAAGTGGGCCGACGAGCCGATCGTGGGAGTCCTGCCTATGAGTCGCGCTCAATCGAAGATAACAACACCCAAGCGGCCGGGGGCGCAGAGACGACGGAATGCAATGACGATCCAATTCCCGCCCTGGCTCCAAGCCGATTTCATGAAGAACTCAATTCAGCGATTTCGGCAATGGTTTAATGCCCAACCCCCGACCTCTGACCGCCGCAGGTCCGACCGGAGACAGGTTCCCGGCCTGGTGGCCTACTACTGGACAGGCGGCGCGCCCATCGAGCACAAGATTGCGGACATCAGCGAGACCGGCTTTTACTTGATTACGGAAGACCGGTGGATCAAAGAAACCATGCTTCAGATGACGCTGCAACGCACCCCTGCAAAAGATGGCAGGCCGAGGCAGTCGCTTGCCGTGCTGACGAAAGTTGTCCGGCGGGGGCGGGACGGGGTGGGGCACGAGTTTGTCATGAAGGAGTCGCTGGACCACGACACTCGCGAAGCACTGCCTGCGCGCGGAACAGACAAACTGGCGTTGGGAAGATTTCTGTAGCGACAAAGGCTCGTCCCAGCCAGATGCCAGCCCTACGGGCTTTCGCGCTCGATGGGATATTCAAATCGTTTATTGACAATAGAACCGCGCGAACAACGAGGACCTGTGTCTGGCACCTTTTGGCTACGCCATTCAACTTATTGGGGATATGTCTTGTGTAATTCCGATGCTACCTTAGGATTCGACTGGGAGAGAGCGAGCAAGCGAACGATCTGAAAGTCCTCTGCAAGCTCCCGGTTTTGACCCTTCCCAAAAGCAAAACGGTCGAGCCCACCCGGAAAAGCAGCTGAATAAGGGGGTACATGTGAACGCTTCAATTGAACAGCAGGAAAAGAACCCTGGACATGGATTGCAGGCTCAACCTAAAGAGCCGCTCATGACGCGCCTTTTGCGCTGGATTTACCCCGACCAACGCCACGCGAATCGCCATCCGGTTCCACCGCTAGTCGCGTATCTGGGAACGGCCAAGACCTCCCCGGCATATCGCGTCGGCGACATTAGTGCTGCCGGATTCTACATGGTTACACGAGAGCGCTGGCTGCCTGGAACGGAGATGCCAGTCACTTTACAAAAAACTGACACAGGGAGACGGGATTTTGCGTCTGCATTGACGGTTTTGGCGACAGTCGTTCGTACGGGAATAGACGGAGTAGGCTTTTCGTTTGTTGTAGCCGCGAGCACTGAAGTGGCACACGATGAACAGCATTCAGGAATGTGGGCCAGCCAGGCGGACCTCGATCAGTTCTTAAGCGGCATCGAGTTGTCAGAGCCCGGACAACATGATCTGGAACGTGCCTCGTAGGCACTTCAGGCCGATGCGCCCAGGGTCACGCCGCGTTCTCAGCTACCTCATCGCGGATTGTCGCTACATTTCCAATCGCGGTAAATGAGTTCAGGTTGTACATGCACAGCGCGGCTTGAATTCCGCCGCCCCTCAGAATTGGGCGTGACTTGAAAAGCAACTTCGACATGACAGCCTCTTCAATATGGTTTTTGAATCGGAGTCTGCCGTAGGAATAATTCCTGCCCGCGATGCGGTCATGATTTTCCTCGAGGACGACCAGATCAAAATAGACTTCTGCGTTTTAAACTGCCTGTGATTGAAACTACGCCTGCCTCATTCGAGAATTCCCTTGTAACTATTGTCTCTCTCATCATCGTGGCCCTTGAAACTCGATATGCCGATTTATGAGCGCGAGTTTATCGGGAACGGAAGACCAGTTGAAGTGATTTAAGTCACTGGCTCGGGGCAAAAAGAGTCGTGTAATTGGAGAAAAGCGGGAGGAGCACTTGTGAAGCACGTATCACGGTTTGCCTCGAGGAGCGCTTTGCGTCCTGTATGTTTGCGTGTAATTCAGGAAGTGTAGAAGATCTGGGCGTTCCTAATTTACTGAGTAGATAATACCCACCTTGGAAACAATTACACGGCCGCTTATGCTTCTTGCCGTGGAAAATTCCAACAAAAGTATGGATGTTTTGCGCTAACTAAAACAATTTACTGACCCAAATTTGAGCTGGTTGAAACCTAACTCGTTTGGCCCCTGCATTGCTTGATATTAGCCAGATTCTCAACCTAAACGGGCCCAGCTTATATGTTGGTGCGACTTCGCGCGTGGAAGATTTGTGTGTTGTCGCTGACCAAATCGCAAAACGCGTCTGCGTCAGGATCAGGAATGCATAACTCCAATCGAATCCATGACCCTTTGCGACATCCCTTGAGCGATCAGGGGCGAGAGAGAACCGAGGCGCTTGTGCGCCCGCTGAGGAGAAGTAGATGTACGAATTCAAGGCTCCATTTTTGGAGAGCCGCTTACTTGCACTTCATAAGGCATCTTTAAACGGGGTCAGTTCACAAGCTGCTCAGAATCTCGTAAGAAGTGATGCAAGATTTAACAGTTTTATTACTCGTCATACCGGTTTCTTACTAGTAGCGATATTGTCCTGCTGCATCCTCGCTCTTTCTGGCTGTGGCGGTGTTGTGACGAAGGGAGCTTCTGGCTCGCCTGCACTCGCAGATACCTTGGTGGCTTCGCCGGACTCCGTGGATTTTGGCGCAGTGAAGGTGGGTAATTCCGCCAACACCCAAGTCACCTTGTCGAATAGTGGCTCAGAGCAAGTGAAGATCTCGGAGCTCCAGTTATCAAACGCTTCCTTCTCGATTGACGGGCAAGCGAAGCTTCCTGTCACTGTCGCTGCGGGTGAGGCCGTTACCTTCAAGGTGCATTTCAAGCCGAAGGCCTCCACCGACACGATTGGCGAGTTGAGCGTGATGACCGGCACGTCGGTCAGTCCAGCAACCAAGATCAAACTGCACGGCAAAGGAGCTGATTCCGGCAATACCTTGCCGACATTGAGCGCTCTCTCGTGCACGAGCGCTTCAATAACCGGGGCTGGTTCGGACGCATGTACGGTGACGCTGACTGCCGCGGCTCCAAGTGGCGGAATGAGCGTGAACCTGGCGAGCAGCAACAGCGCCGTGAAGGTCCCCGGCTCTGTGACAGTGCCGGGCAATGCGACCAGCGTTGGATTTACGGCGACGGTGTCGTCGGTCAATTCATCACAGTCGGTGGCGCTCATGGCGACATTGAATGGCGTTGCGAAGACCTTTGCCCTGCAACTGAATGCCACGGCGTCGTCTGGCACCATTGTGCCGACATTGAGCGCTCTCTCGTGTGCGAGCGCTTCGATGGCTGGGGCTGGTTCGGACGCGTGTACGGTTACGCTGACTGCTGCGGCACCAAGTAGCGGAATGGCCGTGAACCTTTCGAGCGCCAACAGCGCGGTAAGGGTACCGAACTCCGTAACAGTGCCGGGCAACGCAACGAGCGTTGGATTTGCGGCTGCGGTGTCGTCGGTCAGTTCATCTCAGTCGGCAACGCTCACGGCGACAGTAAACGGCGTTGCGAAGAGTTTTGTGCTGCAACTGAATGCCGCTTCTTCCGCGACTGTGCCGACATTAAGTACCCTCTCGTGCGCGAGCGCCTCGATGGTGGGGACTAGTTCCGACGCCTGCACCGTGACGCTGACCTCTGCCGCGCGAAGTGGGGGAATGAACGTGAGCCTTTCGAGCAACAACGGCGCGGTAAGGGTCCCAAGCTCAGTAACAGTGCCGGGCAATGCGACGAGCGTTGGATTTTCGGCTGCGGTGTCGCCGGTCAAGTTGACACAAACAGCGACGCTCACGGCGAAGGCGAATGGAGTCACGAAAAGTTTTGCGTTGGAACTATATGCCGGCACGGCAACGCTTAGCATGAACGCGACGAGCATCGCCTTTGGCAATGTTGACGTGAATACCACGGCATCGCAGCCCCTGACCTTGAAATCCACAGGGACGGCACCGGTCATCATCGGTACGGCAACTATGACCGGAACCGGGTTCACGATTTCAGGCGTCAGTTTCCCGCTTACCTTGAATCCCAGTCAGACGGCAACGTTAACTGTGCAGTTCGCTCCATCCGTCAAGGGGGCGGCAACCGGTCGTTTGACGATTGCAAGCAATTCTTCTGCAAGCGGAACGGCGGTGATCGGCCTCAGCGGAACTGGAGCGATTAAGACGCACGAAGTAGATCTAAGTTGGAATGCGCCGAGCAGTTCCGGCGTTCCTATCGTGGGCTATAACGTATATCGATCAGCGGCTGGAGCATCTTCGTACCAGCGGATGAACTCGACGGAAGTAACTCCAACGCAATATGCGGACACGACCGTCCAGAGTGGTAAGGCCTACGACTATGTTGTGAAGAGCCTGGACTCCGCAAGGGTCGAAAGTGCTCCGTCGAACGTGACGAGCGTCGTTATCCCATAGACGGATTGGGGATGTTGATTCTATTGGCGTCCCCGACGGGATTTGAACCCGTGTTATCGCCGTGAAAGGGCGGTGTCCTAGGCCGGGCTAGACGACGGGGACGCTCTAAAGGGCAGAAAGACGGTCAGATTGGCCGGGATGCGCCCTACTGAAGGCTACCAACTCGTCGCAGGCATGTCAAAAAGTAACCGTTCTCTATAAACGGCAATGCTTTGACTAAACGGCAATGCTTTGACGTCGCCGGGAGCCAGGCCGCTTGCTGGGCGCGGGCCCCTCGTCGATATGCTCTGCCGCGGTTCTTCTTCTGGCTTTCTGCCCGGATGCATTCCCGCAATTCAAGAAAAGATTTGAGGCGCAGCGCTGTTGAGCGTCTCCTGCCTGTTGGGACGCCTGCTGCCGTTGTGTTGACGTCGATTGTCGCCGCATATTGTGCGGTAATGACCTACAAGGCCTGTCCATGGCATCGAGGTCCGAGGCTACCCCGGTTCCTTCCTCTATTTGATTTATCCTCAATAGAGATGCGCC
>CAVTUP010000012.1:0-371653 GCA_963737915.1 uncultured Acidobacteriaceae bacterium
GCAGCGCTCTAACCAACTGAGCTACGTCCCCAGACTGCACAGGAGACTTCGGAAAAGAGCCTTCTGACTTCAACTCTCGAACCTATTCGGTTATGAGCATTTCGCAGATGGCTGAATCCGGATACGCCCACACCCAGATCGGATGTCGTGCGTTCCTGTTGCAACATCAATGAGTGTATCAGAAACCGTCGCCTCTCAGGAGTGCGCGACCGGCAAACTGAGTCACAGCAGACTCCAGATTTTTCCGAACCGAAGGGTCTCTTTGCACGGCAGCATGATGTCCTTGTCTTCATCCATGAAGCGAAACCGACCTTGGCGCTGGTGATAGCCTCAAGGCGCTATCCTGCATGGGTCAGATCTGGGGCCGCTAGGCAGTCCAAGCGGTCCGATTCGCCCGACCTGTCGTGGTGAAGCCCATATCCGTCGATATCCCCCGCACGCACTGAAGCAGGTGGTTGGCAATCGCGGGCAGCTTTTGCGCCGTTACGCGAAAGGACGGTCCGGACACGCTCACCGCAGCCACCGGCTGCCTCTGGGCATCGAGCAACGGTACGGCAATGCACCTTAGACCTTCCTCTAGCTCTTCATCGTCGACGGCATATCCCCTGCGGCGAGTCTTTTCGATCTCAGTCCGCAACGCCTCGGCGGTTCCGATCGTTCGGGTGGTGAATCTCTCGAATCGGGTGCGTCGAATAATCTCGTTGATTCTCTCTTCAGGCAAAAATGCTAGGATTGCCTTCCCAACTGAGGTGCAATGGACAGGATTGCTCGATCCGACGCGCGTAATCATCCGCACCGAACGGGCCGGTTCAATCTTGTCGATGTAGATCACTCTTGCCTGCTCAAGAATGCAAAGGTGCGCCGTTTCTTCCGTCTCGGCCACCAGTCGACGGAGATGCGGCTGCGCGCGTTCGCGCAAGTCGTATTGCTCAATCGCGCGGTTGCCAAAGTCGAAAAGCCTGAGACCGAGGCGAAACTTCCCCGTAGTAGTACGCTCGACCATCCGGTGCCGCTCCAAAACCATCAGAAAACGGTGAGCAGTGCTCTTGTGCAGTTGCAACGATGAAGCGACCTGAGCCAGGCCGAGGGGCACTTCACTTTCACCAAGCAAATCCAATACGGCAAACGCGCGATCGAGGGCTTGAACCTTATAGGTGCCTTGGGGGGCGGTGTCTCGCATATTGGTCCTCTATTTCGTCCTGTGGGTACATATAAAGTTTCTCAGGATATGGGACAAACGTCAAGGATTTGAGACGCCGCCAAGCCAAGCGAAAATCGTCTCACAATATTTGGACGGACCGTTGGAATTGGTGAGACAACCCCCGGCATCAGGCGGGGATCACATCGCCTTCGCCAGGAGCAAGAAAGAGATTCTCTTCAAGCCCATGCTGGCGAGTGTAGAGGTCGTAGTAACGACCCCCTTTTGCGAACAATTCCCGGTGATTTCCGCGCTCTACAATTCGACCTTGCTCAACGACAAGGATCTGATCGGCGCGACGGATCGTCGAAAGCCGGTGAGCAATCACGAATGTTGTGCGCCCAAGCATCAGTTGGCTCAACCCGGCCTGAATCATGGCTTCGGACTCAGAATCAAGAGAGCTCGTTGCCTCGTCAAGAATCAAGATCCGTGGCTCCGCCAAGAGCGCTCGCGCTATCGAGAGCCGCTGCCGCTGGCCGCCCGAAAGCTTCACTCCTCGCTCGCCCACAATCGTGTCGTATCCTTCTGAGAATCGCTCGGCAAATTCGTCGACACGCGCAGTGCGGCACGCGAACAGGAATTGCTCTTCCGTCGCTTCGGGCCGGGAAAACATCACATTCTCACGAATCGTCCCGTCGAAGAGAAAGGAATCCTGCAGAACAACGCCGAGTTGCGAGCGGAATGTGTTCAGATCGACTGCGGCGAGATCAATACCGTCTACAAGCACCCGGCCCCTTGACGGTATGTGAAATGCGCAAATCAGGCTGATCATCGTTGATTTGCCTGAACCTGAGGAACCCACAAGCGCAGTAACCGTTCCTGGCTCGGCTGCAAAGCTTATGCCATGGAGAACAGGTTTGTCGGGATCGTAAGAAAACTCGACGTCTTCGAAGCGGACGGTTCCATGGATCGGCGGCATCTTGAGAGTGCGGTTAGGGTCCCGGTTCTCTTCAAGCTCGGCCATGATCTCTCGAGTTCGATCCAGGCCCGCGAAGGCCTCGGTGAGTTGCGTGCCGATGTTCACAATCTGGAAGATTGGCATCACCATGATCGCCAAAAACATGTTGTAGCTGAAGTAGTCACCAACCGTCCAGGAATGATTCAGCACGCTATGCCCGCCAAGCCACATCACGATTGCAGACACGAGCCCCAGCACTGTCGTCGAAGCGGAGCCAAGAACACTGGTTAGTGTCAGGGACTTCATTACGTTCGAAAGCAGGCGTTCTACTCCAACAGCGAAAACTCCAGCCTCGCGTTCTTCGGCGTGATAACCCTTGATCACGCGCACTCCGCCGAGCGACTCGGTCAGCCGACCGGTGACTTCCGCGTTGATCTTGCCCCGTTCCCTGAATATCGGGCGTATCTTTTTGAACGCATACTGCAGAATGAATACGAAACCGCCTACGACCGCGAAGACAGTCAAAGTGACGGTCGCACTCCGATGCAGCAGAAAAATGAAAGCAAGAACTGCAGTGAGCAGACCACCCACGAACTCAACAAGCCCGGTCCCCACCAGGTTGCGCACACCCTCAACGTCCGTCATGATTCGCGAAACGAGCGTGCCGGTACGGTTCTCGTCGTAGTATGCAACTGACAGGAGGCCCACGTGCTTTTGCACCTGGCGACGCATTTCAGCGATGAGACGCTGCCCCGCCTTCGATAACAGTTGTGTAAGCGAGAAAGATGTAAGAGCCTGCACAATCATCGCCGAGAAAACCAGCGCAATGATGCGCGGCAGCAATTCCGGATGCGCATTGGTAGGCGACAGCACCTTATCGAGCAAGGGCTTGGAAGTGAATGGCAACACGAGCCCGGCCACGCGGTTGATGGCCATCAGGCACATTCCAGCGAGCAGAAGACCCTTGCGAGGCGCCACCAGCGCCCATATCTGAGGCCAGAGCTTTTTCAAATCCGGCTTCCGCTTTGGCAGGTCCCCTTGCGATGCGCGCGCGCTTCCACCGCGCGGTGAACGCTCCGCGCTGTGACTCATACCCATCCCGCCGCCACGCATCGTACTCATGAACTAGACCCTCCCCGAACGGCGGGCAACAATGAACGACTGCACACACAAGATGACGTAAACGAGCAATAGCCCGGCCATCGTGACCTTCGAGGTAAAGGCAATGCCGGCCGATTTCGAGTGGAGATACCCGCGTATCGCCTCAATGGCGCCGCCAAGAAACCCGAGCAGGCCGATCGTCACGTTGATATGCATGAAAAGCTTTCGTCGCGACTCATTAGGGCTGATCGCCAGAAAGCCGAAGATGCCAAGCGCAACTCCAAACCAGGTCGGAATCAGCGCCGTTGCGTGCTGACTTCCCGTTCCCAGGTATCCGGCCAAACCAAGAGCAATCAAAAGACCCGCAAATAACAGCGTTACTTTTGCCAAGCAGAGGCCTCCTCGCGGCACATGGTTCAGGATACCAGTTGCATGGATGCGCCGAACCGACCCTGCGATGCGAAGATTCCCCCGCGTTGGCTTCGGATTAGCGCTGGATTCTGGCTGAGCCACCTTGTGCGAATGCCCGCACCTGGTCCACGGTTGCCATGGTTGTATCGCCTGGAAACGTAGTCAATAGAGCCCCATGGGCCCAACCTAGCTTGAGAGACTCTTCGGGTGATTCGCCGGCGAGCAGACCGTAAATGAAGCCACCCGCGAAGCCATCTCCGCCGCCAACCCGGTCCAGTACGTCCAACTCGGCCGTCGGAGCAGTGTAAGTCTTGCCATCGACCCAGGCGACTGCGCTCCAACTATGCCGGCTTGTCGAGTGAACCTCACGAAGCGTCGTCGCAACGATCTTTACGTGTGGAAGCTTCTTTACAACCTGATTGATCATTCCAAAGAAGACGCTCGGATCGAGCTTTGACTTCGCCGCAACCTCCGGCCCCGGAACTCCCAATCCTTTTTGCAAATCTTCTTCGTTGCCAACCAATACATCGACGTTTTCTACGATCTTGCCTATGATCTCGACGGCACGCTCATTACCGCCAGAGATCTTCCATAGCTTCTCGCGAAAATTGAGATCGAACGACGTGACCGCCCCCGCAGCCTTCGCTTCCCTCATCATCTCGGCTGCCAACTGCGCGGTTGTGGGCGAGAGCGCCGCAAAAATCCCACCGCTATGCACCCAGCGCACTCCGCTCGCAAATATCGCCTTCCAGTCAAAATCGCCGGGCTTGAGTTGTGCGGCCGCTTCGTTGCATCGGTTATAGAACACTACGGGACCACGCGTCCCAAACCCGCGGTCGCTGTACACCGTGGCCATATTTGGACCGGTGACCCCGTCATGCTTGAAGTGTTTGTAAATCGGCTTCACGCCCATCGCTCGCACACGCTCGGCAATCAAGTCGCCGATCGGATAGTCAGACATGGCCGTAGCAATCGCCGTCTTCAAGCCAAAGCAGTCCGCGAGGTTGGCCGCTACATTGAACTCGCCGCCGCTGACATGAATCTTGCACTCCGTAGCCTTGCGGAATGGAATGATCCCGGGGTCCAGCCGGTGGACCAATGCGCCCAGCGACAGAAAATCCAACTCAGCATTGCCTCGAATACTTAATCCATTGCTCATTGTCTACCCGCTCCTGCGCGTCTGAACTCCGAATTTACCGAGGCAATTATGCACCCGCGGCCTGCTTCACATCTGCCAGAATTTGTTCCGGAGTCCATTCATTCCCCGGATAGAAGCGCACCACTTTGCCGTCAGCTCCAATCAAAGTCGTAGAAAGGGTGTGCGTAATTGTTTCATCTACCTCGTTCGTAATTCCCACGTTGAAAAACTTCGCCATTTCCGACAAAGTCGGCTTCTCGGGCACCGCAAAGTCCCAGTCGGCAAACGCGGATTTAGCGTCACTCCCAATGTAAGTCGCGCCATAGGCTCGTAAACGTTCAGATGTGTCGTGATCCGGATCAAAACTGACACAAAGCAGATGAGTTTTGGGATAAGCCGACGGGTTCGCAGCCAATTGCTTATGAATCAATGCAAAGTTGTGCGTGACCAGCGGGCAGAAGTTGGGCAGGGGGCATCGCGTGTAAATGAACGTGACCAGCAGATCCTTGCCGCGGAATTGGCCGAGATGGATTGCACGGCCGTCCTGATTGCGCAATTTGAAATCTGGAACCGCATCGCCACGGGAGGGGACATGGTAAAAAACGGCAGGCTTGTAATCAGGCTTGCCCTGGGCCACCACCACGATATGATCCAGCAAAATATCCGCATCCGCACTTTGCGAGACCAGCACATCGGCCGTGATCACATCTCCGGGATGTAGTTCGCTAAGAATGCTGGGATCTTTCAGCTTGTAAGGCATCGTCATCGCTTCCATGAAGCCAGGAATCGCTTCATGGTTCAATGTCACTTCCCCTTTTGCTGAGTCACTCGACACTACCTTCCCGCGAAGTTTGTACACCTTGAAAGAGGAAGAAGATGCGGACGGTGCGGCAGCATCCTTGGCGGCATGGCATCCGGCCATCCCAAGAGCCGCGAGCAGTGTGAAGGCAATCAATCGGCGAGTCACACCCCAGTGTACAACTCGCACTGTATTGCTCATTCTCCACAGATGGCGCTCGGGCCGCCGGGCAGCGTATAACGCAGGAATGGGGACCCGGGTAGACGCCGAGATCGACGGCTGGTTGAGTGATGGGGGATTGGTTGTTACCTCGAGCGATCGAGCCGCACTCGCTTTGCGTTCCGCGTTCCATCGTCGCCGGCGCGGCGAGGGACTAACGGCGTGGGTCGCACCCAATATCCTCGACTGGAAAACTCTCGCGCGCAATGCCTGGGAAGAACAAAGGCCCGACGACCGCCTGCTGTTGAACTCCACCCAGGAGGAAGCTTTATGGGCAGACGTGATTCGAGATCAGCAGCATCTCACTACCGCGTTACCGGGTTCGGTTCATCGGCTCGCCGCGATGGCCATGACCGCCCACGAGTTACTCTGCTCCTACTCGCCTCGCCATCTCCGCGAAAGCACCCACGCCAGTTGGGATCGAGACCCAGGAACATTCAGCGGTTGGTTGACAGCGTTCCAGCAAGCCTGCGCGAAAAGCAATCTCATCAGTCCGGCCTGTTTGCCCTTGGAACTGATTCCCCTGCTTCAAACCCACCAGGTTCAACGACCGAAAATCCTGGCTGCCGGATTCGACCGGCTGACTCTGCTGCAGACTCAGCTCTTCGACAGCTGGGCCCCGTGGCAGCAACTCACGTCTGACGAACCCGCTGATGAAATCACGTTTTACGAGGCTTCAGACTCCCAGACAGAATTGGAGGCCTGTGCCAAATGGTGCAGCCAGCGGGCTCATGCAAATCCTGATTCCCGCCAACTCGTCATCGCGCAGGACATTTCCCTTCGCCGCGGAGAAATTGAGAGAGCCTTTCTTCAATTCACACTTCACGCTTCCGCGCCACTCTTCGAGTTCTCGCTTGGAGTTCCTCTCAACCAAACAGCTTTAGCTCGAGGGGCGCACTTGCTTCTTCGTTGGCTAGATGGCGCGCTGGAAGAAGCCGAATTGGATTGGCTCCTCGCGAGTGGGTTGTCGGCGGACCAAGATGAATCAACTGAACTGCAATCCTATATGCGCACTCTGCGCCAACGTGGACTGCAGCGCCCACAGTGGTCGTTGCAGGCGTTCCTCGGCCCTGCACCCGTTTTGACAAAGCTCCCAATCTCATGGGTCCAACGAATGCTCATTGGTCAACGCCGCCTGCGGGAGATCGCAAGGAGCGCAATAAGTCCGTTGGAGTGGGCCGACAAGATCCCGCAACTACTAGATGCGATGGGTTGGCCTGGACAGCAATCGCGAGCCAGCGCAGAGTTCCAGGCTCAGAGGCGATGGCAGCAGGCGCTCGATACTGCCGCTTCGCTAGGGTTCGATGGCCGACGTGTTCATTGGAATGAATTCCTTTCCATCCTGGATCGCACTCTTCAGGAGATTCTCTTCGCGCCTCAATCCCTGGACGCACCCATCCAGATTGCCGGCCCCGCCGAGTCAGCAGGGCTCACGGCTGATGCCATCTGGTTCCTCGGGGCCGATGAAGGATCCTGGCCCGCCGTCGGTTCCATGCACCCTTTGCTGCCCGCTCACGTTCAGCGAGAAGCTGCCATGCCGCATACAACGCCCTTGCGCGACTGGGAATTCTCGTCTGCCGTCACCAAGAGACTGGTCAATTCAGCGTCTCGGATTCACTTCAGCGTTGCACGCCAAAAAGAAGGAGTGGAAACCCGACCGTCTCGGCTCATCACGCACATTACTGGAGCGCCGCAACCGCTGACCCCAGAATTGATTCCGACTCCAGTGAAGCCGCCGGTCACGGTTTCATTTGCCGACTCCACACGCATTCCGTTTCGACAAGAGAGCGTTCAGGGTGGATCCAGCGTGCTCACCGCGCAATCGCAGTGCCCATTCAAAGCATTTGCAACCGCCCGGCTTGGTGCCAAGGATTGGGAGCCAGCCGAGGTGGGCCTATCTGCGATTCAGCGCGGGCAAATTCTCCACGCGGTCCTCCACTCCATATGGGCGGGCCCTCCCGAGGGGCTCCGATCACACCATGATCTGATTACCACCGCGGATCGTCCGCCTCTTGTCCGACGTCACGTGCAAAAAATCCTTCAGGAAGAAATTCCGAACGCAATTCGCGAAAGCATGCCGAGGCGCTATTTGGAACTTGAAGAAGAGCGCCTGGTGCACGTCATAACGGAATGGCTGGCTTTCGAAGCAGAACGAATTCCCTTTAATGTGGCTGAGACCGAAGCGAAACACCCTGTCACCATCGCTGGAATCACATTCAACTTGCGCATCGACCGCGTCGACCGTCTCAACGATGGCTCGCTCCTAGTAGTCGACTACAAGACGGGGAATGTCTCGCCGAAGACCTGGGAACTCCCGCGTCCCGATGACGTGCAGCTTCCCCTCTATGCTGGCTTTGGTCTGAGAGAGAAACTTGGTGGATTCGTCTTCGCGAAGGTGAGGACCGGAGAACATGCGTTTGCCGGCAAAGTGGAAGATGCCAGGGCGACATTGCTCTCACAGCTACAGAGCTCGACTTCACTCGTACAGGAAGCATTGACCCCGGAACAACTTCTCGATTGGAAGCAATACATCGAACAACTTGCTCGAGATTTCGTTGCGGGCCGGGCAGATGTTGATCCTCGCGAATATCCCGAGACGTGCGAGCGCTGCGGACTGCAAGCTGTCTGCCGTATTCAAGAACCTGAGAATCAACACTGGACAGAACCCGAAAGCCTTGCGCCCGATGAGGAGCGAGAAGATGAATAGCCTCCTCTCCGCGGCTCCTCCAGATCAGTCTGAGCGAAATAGAGCACTCGATCCTGCTCGCTCTATCCTCGTTCAGGCTCCCGCCGGTTCCGGCAAGACCGACTTGCTAACGCGCCGCTTTCTACGCATCCTGGCTGAGGTCGACGACCCCGGCCAGATTGTCGCGATCACATTTACCAAGGCCGCTGCAGCAGAAATGCGGCACCGTATCTTGTCGGAATTGGAAAAAGCATCCCACATTCTCGAATCAGAAAAGCAATCTGATGAGATTTCGATGCAGGCACTGGCCCGCCACGCGCTCGATCACTCGAACAAACGCGGCTGGAACCTGCTCGACCTTCCAACACAGCTTCGCATCTCCACGATTGATTCGTTCTGTTATGAGCTGGCACTGCGCCAGCCGCTACTCTCTGGCGTGGGGGGCAACCTGAAAATCGACGAGCGGCCAATGAAACTCTATCGCCGAGCAGCGCGCCAAACGTTGCAAATGGTGGGCGGAAGCGACCCCGCAGTCATCGCTGCCATCGAAGAACTCCTTTTGTGGCGTGATAACGGATGGCAGGAGATGGAAGAGCTGCTCGTGAATATGCTGGCGCAGCGCGATCGATGGATGCATGACTTCGTGCTCCGGAGCAATCCCGACTGGGATACGGTCCGGAGGCGATTGGAGCTACCCTTTGCCCGCGCAATTAATGCAGCAGTATCGGAGCTCCGCACATTGCTCGATCAAGTTCCCGGCGCCATTGACGAGGCTCATGAACTCGCGAGGTTTGCCTGCACATCGAGCGGGGGCGAACTCCATTTGGATCTTGTCGAACTCGCCGAGTTCCCTTGCGGCCCATTTGTTGACGGCAAAGCCCTTGAAGAGGCCCGTCGTGCTTATGTTGGCCTGGCGCAACTCTTGCTCACCGCCGACGGCACGTTTCGTAAGCGGGTGGATATCAATCTCGGTTTTCCTCCGGGTTGCAAGCAGGAGAAATTGCGGATTCTAGGTTTGATTGCGGAGCTTGAAGCCATTCCCGGGTTGGCCTCATCCCTTAAGCAAATGCACAGTCTTCCACCTGCACGCTACGTTGACGAAGACTGGCAGATTGTCCAGGCATGTTTCACCCTGCTGCGCCAGGCTGCGGGCCACTTGAGAGCCGTCTTTGCCGAAGCAGGCGCCGTTGATTTCACTGAAATAGCTCAGATCGCACAACAGGTGCTTAAGGACGAAGATGAATTCCCCTCGGAGATCGCACTCGCTGCCGCTGATGACATTCGCCACCTCTTGGTCGACGAGTTCCAGGACACGAGTCGACGCCAATATCAACTTCTCTGCTGCCTCGTGTCTTCGTGGGGCGATCAGGCAGGTCGCACCGTCTTCCTGGTCGGTGACCCGATGCAATCCATTTACTCTTTCCGCGACGCGGACCCAGAGTTGTTCGCGCGCGTGAGAGATCGCGGCCTCGAATTGAGAGACAATGAACGGATTATTCTCGACTCCCTCAAGTTGCGAGCCAATTTCCGAACTGACGCTTCGCTTGTTCATGGACTGAACCACGCATTTCTGCACGTGTTCAGCGGAGATGATGGTAGCGGGGTGATATTCACGCCCACAGAGCCCGCCCGCAACTCGTGTATCGATTCTCAGTCCCGGCTTCAGTTGCATCTCGAGTTCATGCCTCAGATCGGCAGAGGCAGATCCAGCGACCTCGAGGCTCTTCGCGAGAAAAAGGAAGCGGCGAGGCAATGCGAAACGGCCCAAGCAACACAAGTGGCTGAGATCGTCGAACTCATCCGCAGCCACTCCCAACGTATTGAGAACGCGCGTGTGCAAGGCAAGAAATATCGAGTCGCAGTTCTCGGCCGCACGCGCAAGTGCCTTACGCCAATTTCTCAATCGTTACGCGATGCGGGGATTCCCTTCCGCGCATTGGACTTGGAGAACCTGAAGGATCGCCCGGAAATTCTCGATGCGCTTTCACTGACGCGTGCTCTCTTGAATCCTCAGGACCGCGTCGCATGGCTGGGCGTTTTACGAGCCCCATGGAGTGGTCTAAGCCTCGAAGAATTACATATTGTTGCTGGTGATTCCGTCTCAACCTCGCCCATCCTGCCGATTCCGCAATTGCTGCGCGAAAGGCTGCATCAACTCACTGAGCGCTCCCGCATCGCAGGCGAGCGAGTGTTGAACGCTGTTGAATCCTCCTCAAGAGTGCGCGCTGCACTGCCTATAGCGTCGCTTGGCACTTTGATTCAGCAGATTTGGGTTGCCCTTGGCGGTCCGTATTGCGTCGACGCATCTGCACACGCGAACCTCGAATTATTTTGGAAGCTCCTCGATCAATTTCCGGAGGGAGAACAGGATCTGTTCGGCCCCTCTCTCAATTCAGCCCTCGAAACGCTTTGCGCGTTGCCGGATCCTGCCGCGAGTGGCGACTGCGGCGTACAACTCATGACCATTCACAAATCGAAGGGCTTGGAGTTTGAAGTCGTGATTGTTCCCGAACTTCAAGCCGGCACCGGTCACACTGGAAGGGCTCTCCTCTCCTGGCTTGAACGGGGGCTCGCAGATCCGGATGAATCAGGCGACATCACCGAATTCCTTGTCGCTCCTCTGCCCTCGAAGGGTGCCGATCGGAGTGCTACAAAGGCCTGGGTTGATCGCATCCGGCGCGAACGCGAAGCACAGGAGACCCGCCGAATTCTGTACGTCGCAGCCACCCGGGCGCGCGACGAACTGCATCTCTTTGCTCGCCCTGCGTACAAGTCAGATTTTACCGGCTCCAGAACTCTCGTGGAGCCTTCGAATTGTCTGCTGGCTACTGCCTGGCCGGCCCTTGGGGATGAAATCCGTGCTCGTTTCGACGACTGGCGGTCGACGGAGGAACAGTCTGGAAGGCGCGAAGAAGAAATTGTTCCGTCCCTCGCCGCATCGGAACAAAGCAATCTCATCATCATGCCAACTCCACCGAGGCCCACGATGCTTCGCCGACTTCCCACGGATTTCCCCGGTGCCTCCTCGGTCCTTGCTCTTTCGCACAGCTCGCTCGAAAAGGACAGCCCTACCGGTTCAGGCCAGGAAAACCCCTACCAACGCCACGAAGGCGGTCTCATTTCCCGCGCACTCGGAAATGCCGTACACAAGCTCCTAGAAGAGCTTGCTCGCTTGCGCATGACTTCTGACTGGAATGTAGCCCGCGCCGCCTTACCTGAACTAAGGCCACGCATCTTCGCTCAGATTCGAGCAACAGGGCTGCCGACTGCTCAGGCTGACTCCGTCGCGGACAAGGCGTATGAATACGCGAGGAATACTTCGCAAGATCAGCTGGGTCAGTGGATTCTCTCTCCGCAGCGGGAAGCCAAGAGCGAAGCCAGTTGGGCGGGCCTTTTGGACGGCGAATTGCGCCTTGTGCGTGTCGATCGCGTGTTTCGTGCAGGGTCGGTTCCGTTGCTCGACGGAGAAGATGTTTGGTGGGTTATTGATTTCAAAACGACTCACATAGATGGCATGGATCCTGTTGCGATGCTGCCGCAATTCCGTGCTCTCTTTGCTCCCCAGCTTGCGATTTACGCGGCGGTGCTTCGGAATCTTTACGGCGTAGATTCACAAGTCCGAGCCGGCCTCTACTATCCACGCATGTCGTTGTTCGATTGGTGGGAAACTTAGCTCAAATTACCGATTGGCGCGCCCAGACCAATTGAACGCATCAGTTCGAGCGCGTTGCTTGACTTCACAATCCCCGGCTTCAACTTGTAATCGAAGACCAGTTCGCCGTTAGAAAATTGGTCCTCGAAGTGACAGTTAGTAGCGCTGTTTCCCAGTTCTTCGGGAATCTTCGTCAACGCCAGGTCATGTGTGCTGACAATTCCAATCGCTCCGCGGCTCATCAGGGTTCGGACAACGAATCTGGTTCCTTCAAAGCGATCGTGAGAATTCGTGCCCGATAGCAACTCATCCAGCAAGAAGAGAACCGGCGTGGGGCCAAGCGTCAGATCGGTCGCGAGTTTAAGCCTTTGAATCTCAGCGTAAAAATGCGAAACGCCCCCATGCAAGGAATCGAGGATACAAATGGATGCGGCGACATTAAGCTGAGAAAGCCTGAGCCGCTTTGCTCGAACGGGCGCGCCGCACTGCGCCAAAACAGCATTTACTCCAATACACCGTATGAACGTGCTCTTGCCCGCCATATTTGGGCCGCTGAGGATAATCAGATTCAATCCATCGCCCAGCTTCACGTCGTTTTGTACTGCCTTGCCGAGAGGCAATAGCGGATGTGCGAGACCCTCGCCATCGAATAGCGACCCGTGTTCGACAAGTTCGGGAAATACGTCGTCCGCACGTTCATACGCGTAGCCCGAGAGCGCAGTGAGTGCTTCGAACTCCCCGGCAGCCGCCAGCCAGCCGCGAATCAGCGGACCAAACTGCTGCTGCCAGCCCTCAGCTACAAACACACATTGTGCGCTCCAGAAGGTCAGTACATCGAGCAGCCGCATCGCTGGATTCCGCCGCGATTCCAAATAACCCACGATTCGCGCAAGCTTCCTGATTGCAGCGTGCGACACAATCTGATCGTGCTTCAATCGACTTTGAATCTCGATCAGCTTGCGAGCGGAAAATCGCTCGCTGTCGATCAGTTCCAGCACGCCAGCCAGCAATTCTAGATCTTGCGCTGCGATCTCAATCGCGTCTGAAGCTTCTTCAAGCCTTGAATGGATTCGATGAGCCCAGGCCAGGTTGATTACCGAAATCGCCAGCGCGACCGTGCCAAGCCCCCATATCCCCCAACTCACCATTCCAGCGATCCAGAAGACACCAAGTATCGAGGTCACAATTCGTACCGGACCCGATCTCAAGATTGGATTTCGCGCTCCCCAGGCGGAAAGCGCATCCGGGTGCACTCCAAGACGCACCGTCTCGCCAAGCAAAAACAGCTTCTCTCGAAACCCCACACGCCCTTTCAGGTCGCCAGCCGCAGCCTGTCGCGCAACAACCTCCTCCAATGGAGCAGCAGCCAGCAGCCACGCAGCCAGCGTCTCTTCGCCGGATCGCGTTCGTGCAGTACAAATCAATTCGAACAAGGACCCTCGGCCAAACAAGTCGAGATCGCGCGCATAAGGATGGTTCGGCTCGAGAAAGCGTTCCCCTGTTTCTCCCGTTCCCACCCATCGATCTTCAAGTCTTGCAATCCCGCGCTCATAGAAATGGATCGCCCGTTGACGAAGACGGATCGACTCAAGCCGTCGCTCATGCAAAACGGCGAGGAACACAAAAATTGCGACCGGTACCAAAAGAAACTCAAGGACAGTCGCATCTCGCAGAAAGAAAACTGCGGAGATGAGGGTCACAAGCGCGAGCACGACTTTAGCGAAGCCCAGCCTCTTCTCCTGCCTCTGCTCTGTCGCCTGTAGCCCTAGCAGTTCATTGAATCGCCTGGAATACACAGTTGCAGGGTTATCCCCTGGCTGCTGTGCCGCATCCGTGTCCATTCCTGTACTCCGCCGTCTCTTCTCAGACTATCGCAATTGCACCGAATGTTGGCTCAGGCAAGCCTGAGGAGGTGGCGACTCTAGCTGGCCGTCTTTCCGTCCTTCTGAGCCATCACGCTCTTGTGATGACGGACATCTGCGCCTTGAATCCAGAAAATTACGTCTTCGGCGATGTTCGTTGCGTGGTCAGCGACACGCTCCAAAGCGCGGCAAATCATAAGAGCATTCAGAGCCTGCGGGGCGACCTGGGATTGCTCCTCCATCACCTTGGTCAAGGCTTTGTAAGCCGCGCGATTCATCGCGTCAACGGCGTCGTCCATTGTGAGAACTGCTCGCGCCATCTCAGGATCAGCCTCAATAAACGCCTGCAGACTCTTGCGCACCATTTCGGCAGCCAGCGTAGCCATCCGCGGAATATCGACCGGCAACTCCGCTATCGCCATCTGTTCCATGTTGCGCACCCGCTCGCTGATGCTCTTGGCGGAGTCACCCACGCGTTCCAAATCAGCATTAATCTTGATAACACTGAGAATGAAACGCAAATCGATGGCCATGGGCTGTTCCATCGCAAGCAAGTCAAGCGCTGCCTGATCGATGTCCCGCTCCAGGCGATTGATGGCGATTTCGCTGCGGCTAACAAGATCGCAAATTGAAAGATCCCGAACACGATAGGCCTCAATAGCGCGCTGGATAGCCTGCTCGGCCAACCCCGCCATCACCAGCAAGCTCTCCTTAAGTTGGTCCAAGCTTTGTTGAAAGCGAATTCGTGTCATCCGAACCTGCCTGTAATGTAATCCTCAGTGCGCTTGTCGCTTGGATTCGTAAAAATCTTGTGGGTGGAGTCGAACTCCACCATTCTCCCATTGAGGAAGAATCCGGTCTTCTCGGCAACGCGCGCTGCCTGCTGCATGTTGTGGGTCACAATCACGATAGTGTACTGCGACTTGAGTTGAAATATAAGATCTTCAATTTTTGATGTCGAAACGGGATCCAGCGCCGAAGCCGGCTCGTCCATCAGCAACACCTCAGGATCGACCGCCAGGGCGCGTGCAATGCACAGCCTCTGTTGCTGGCCGCCCGAGAGGCTCGCCCCGGACTTCTTCTTCAAATCATCCTTTACTTCGTCCCACAGCGCAGAGTTCTTTAGCGACTTTTCGACGATTTCATCCAGCACGCGGCGGTTCGTGTATCCGTTCAGCTTCAGACCTGACGCCACATTGTCATAGATTGACATTGTAGGAAATGGATTGGGCCGCTGAAATACCATGCCCACTCTGCGCCGGATCTCAACGGGCTTCGCATCGGAATAAATATCGAGATCTCCAATGCGCACCGTCCCGGTTACGCGCGCGATGGGGTTGGTCTCGTGCATCCGATTCAGGCAACGAACAAAGGTACTTTTGCCGCAACCCGACGGACCAATCAACGCTGTGGCATGATTGGCAGGGATATTTAGATTGATGTCCTGCAATGTGTGATTTGTTGCGTACCACGCATTCAGGTTTGCCACCTCGATACCAACGCCCACGTTCGCACTTCTCCTTCTTCACGTTGCCGAAGCCTTACACACCGGTGGCGATTATTTCCAGATGCCGCCGCCCTACACGTCTTGATGGCGCTCGCTGGAGAAGAAAGGTGCCCTAACTTGCCCCTTTCAGAACTCCACGACTGGTCACATAGCGCACCAGAGAAACTGCCAGCACAATCAACGCAATCAACACCAACGCGCCTGCCCACGCAAGCCTGTGCCACTCGTCATACGGCGATAGCGCGTAAACGTATATCTGCAGCGGAAGAGCAGCAATTTCGCGGTTCAGGTCTGTGCTCCAGAATGAGTTGCCCAGGGCGGTGAAGAGGAGAGGCGCGGTCTCGCCCGCCACGCGGGCAAAAGCAAGCATGCAGCCGGTGATGATACCTGGGGAAGCTGTCTTCACGGTAATGGAAAGCACGGAGCGCCAATTGGGAACCCCCAATCCAAGCGCAGCCTCGCGAATTGCATGCGGCACCATGAGCAACATCTCTTCCGTCGTTCGGCAAACCGTCGGAATCATCATGATTCCCAGGGCCACTCCGCCGGCAAGCGCAGAAAAGTGCTTCTGCGGAAGAACAATCAAAGAGTATGCGGCGATTCCCATCACAATCGAAGGAACGCCGTTGAGCACGTCGGCAGTAAACCGAATCGCAGTGGCGAGTTTTGTCCCCCGGCCAAATTCAGCCAGGTAGATTCCCCCGCCGATGCCCACAGGAACACCGAGGAGACTTGCAATCCCCAGCAGAACTCCAGAGCCGACAATTGCATTTGCCATTCCGCCGCCGGGCTCTCCCACCGGCTTAGGAATCTGCGTGAAGAAATCCAAATTGAGTGAACGGGCACCCTTGAAAACGAGATAGACGAAAATTGCCACCAGCGGCGCCACCACCAACAACGTGGCTAAGATCGCCAAAGCGGTGACAGTGCCATCCGTGAACGCCCGCCACCTTGACCGGAAACTCGCAATCTGAACGCTCACCAGTTTCTCCTCAGTGCACCCGCGCCGGCGCTCCGCGCGTTACAAACCAAACTAAAATCCGAGCCAATGCATTCACGAGAATCGTCACCACAAAGAGAGCCAGGCCAATTTCAATCAGCGCGCTTCGGTGCAAATCCCCAGAAGCTTCAGCAAACTCATTTGCGATTACCGCAGCCATCGAACTTCCGTTGGAAAGCAACGAGCGATTGATCTCCGCGCTGTTGCCGATCACCATGGTGACCGCCATCGTCTCCCCGAGCGCTCGCCCAAGGCCCAGGATGACCGCTCCAACAATTCCAATGCGCGCATTGCGCAGGACGCCCATGCGGATCATCTCCCATCGCGTCGCACCCAGCGCCAATACCGCTTCCCGCTGCGAGTGCGGTACCGCAGACATTACCTCACGCGTCAGAGACGAAATGATTGGCAGAATCATGATGGCCAGAATTACCGCCGCAGATACATAACCCAGGCCAGTGGGGTTATCGTCGCGGAACAATCCAGTCCAGCCAAGACTCTTAATCAGCAGCGGATTCACATGTTCCCTGAGCAAAGGCACCAGAATGAACACCGCCCACAAGCCGTAAATGATGCTCGGAATGGCAGCCAGCAACTCCGTGAGAAAAGCAAGGGGCCCTCTCAATGCGCCGGGACACATCTCCGTGAGAAATATCGCCAACCCAATCGCAAGCGGAACCGCCAACAACAAGGAAAGAAATGAAGAGACCAGGGTGCCGTACACGAACGGAAGAGCACTGAAGTGACCGTTGACCGGATCCCAATAGCTCGGTAGGCCGGTTCCGGGATCAAAGTACGCCTTGAAAAAGAAGCTGAGGCCAAATTTGTTCCACGCTAGATCGGATCTCAGCACCAACTCGGTCGCTAGAAGAATCACGATTCCGAAAATACTGAGAGCACAGAGCACGATGAGCCCATGAAAAAAGCCGTCGGCAACGGCAGAATTCCCGCGTGAGAGCAGGAACTTCCTGATCGCCGAGACCTCAGCCCTGGGCGCCTCCGCCATTTGTTTGGTGTCTGCAACTCGGGGCTCAGATGGGACTTGTGGATGGGAGATGCGTATGTCTGGCACTTGAACCGTCACCCTTCGTAGGCTAACGGGGAAAGATGAATACAAGGTTACAGGGCTGCTAAATCAAGCGCATACAGCGCGAATATTTGCCTATCCCGGCGTCTTTGGTACTAATCGCCGCCAAAGATCACCATCTGCCAATAGTTCTGGTCCTTGTTGGATGCATATAAAACCGCTGGGGCGGCTGGATGATAGTGCACATTGTCTTGATGCGAGCCGCCAAAACGCACAACAGGTCCCCATCGCCCGGTCTTTTCCGATAAGCTGATCAACTGAAATCTGTTAAGTCAAAATCTATGCGCTCAACTGCCGTGGTAATCGCCTTCGTCCTCACGTCTGCCTCAATCCAGGCTCAGAATCTCGTCCAGCCCGATCCTCCTCACCGCGAATGGAAGGCTGCCTGGATTACCCACCCCACGGCGCCCCTTCGCGAGCCCGTGGTCCTGCATTTCCGCCGCACGCTCGAACTGGCCACGGTCCCCAGCTAGTTACCCCGTCCGAGTAAGCGCCGACAATCGCTTCATTCTGTTTGTGAACGGCCACCGCGTAGGGGATGGCCCCGCCCGGGGAGACCTCCCTCATTGGCGCTACGAGGTCTTTGATCTGGCGCCTCTTCTTCATGGTGGCTCCAACCTCGTCACGGCGACCGTCTGGAACTTCGGCGTCTACGCTCCCGTCTCGCAAATGAGCGACCGTACCGCCTTTCTGCTTGAAAGTGAAGCCGCCGCCCCCTCTTCTATTAGCACTCCGGACGGATGGCTCGTCGAAGAAGAACACGGGCAAAGCCTCCTGGGCCGCGACACCGTAACGATCAAAACCTACTTTGCCTCCGGCCCCGGCGAGGAACTCGACGCCTCGAAATACGACTGGGACTGGAATTCTGCGACGGCCGGCAAGAACTGGGTGCCGGCCGCGTCCCCAATGCGCGATAGCATCTTTCCCGACACCAACAAAGCCCATTCCGCCGACACGACGGGAGACAATTTCTGGGGATTGATTCCCGACCAGCTTCCCCCCATGGAATTCAAACCCGCCAGCGCAGGCGAAATTGCCCGGACCGATCTACCCGGATCAAAGGGATTCCCAGCCACTTCGGCTCCTGTTCCTGCCGGAAGCCATATTCACCTGCTGCTCGATCGAAAGGCTCTTACGACCGCGTACCCACAACTCACCGTCTCCGGCGGCAAAGGCGCCAAGATTCGCCTCACTTACTCCGAAGCCCTCTACGACAAAGACGAGCACAAAGGCGACCGAGACGCCGTAGAAGGCCGCAAAGCTCTCGGCTTGAATGACACATTCCTACCCGATGGCGGAGCGCATCGCACCTTTGAACCTCTCTGGTGGCGCACATGGCGCTATCTCGATCTCGACATTGAGACTGCAGCCGACCCTCTCACGCTTGAATCCCTGACCGCCAACTTCACTGCCTACCCCTTCGAAGAGCGTGCAAACTTCAAATCCGGAGACCCCGACCTCGACAAGATCTGGGAAGTCAGTTGGCGTACCGCTCGTCTCGACGCCCACGAGACCTATATGGACACGCCTTACTACGAACAACTCCAGTACGTGGGCGACACCCGGATTCAGGCGCTCATCTCCTACACCGTTGCGGGCGATGACCGTCTCGGACGCCAGGCAATCGAAGCATTCGACCAGTCGCGTTCGCCGGATGGCCTCACACGCAGCCGCTATCCCAGTTCCCTGCCGCAAACCATTCCGCCGTTTTCCCTGCTCTGGGTCGGAATGCTGCATGACTACTGGATGTATCGGCCCGACCCAGAGCTCGTCCGCGCATCTCTCCCCGGCAGCCGTGCCGTTCTTGCCTGGTTCGCCACGCACGAGAAACCCGATGGACTGCTTGAAAAGCTTCCCTGGTGGAGCTTCATAGACTGGGTTTCTTCGGGAGAAACTCCCACCTATGACACGCAGGGCGAATCCTGCATTACTACCCTCGAGTATCTTGGTGCACTGGGTGAGGCTGCAGATCTGGAACGAAGTCTTGGTGACCCTAACTTTGCCGCCGGATATCACTCCCGTGCATCACATGTGCGATCCGGACTTTACAGCAAATGCTGGTCCGCCTCCCGTCGCCTTCTCGCCGACAATTCAGACCAGAAGGTATTCAGCCAGCAGGCAAACATCCTCGCGGTCCTCTATGACGTAATCCCAAAGGACCACCAACAGAAAGTCCTGAACGAAATTCTGGCCATTGACCCGGGAACAACTCCCAACGGCGTACTCAGCGCCTCCTACTACTTCCGCTTCTACCTGGCGCGCGCGCTCGATCACGCCGGACTCGCAGACGAATACCTTCGCTCCATCGACCCCTGGCGAAACCTCTTGCCTCTTCACTTCAGCACCTGGCCTGAAATCCCCGGTGATACGCGTTCCGATTCCCACGCCTGGTCAGCCCATCCGATCTACGACATGCTGACGCTTGTAGTGGGAGTTCAACCGGCAGCTCCGGGCTTTGCATCTGTCCGCGTCGCCCCCCATTTAGGCTCTCTCGAGACAGTAACTGCCAGCTTCCCGCATCCAAAAGGCGCAATCACGGTTGAATATCACCGCAAAGGGACCGGATTGGACGCCACAGTCAGCCTGCCAGCCGGCATTTCGGGTTCGTTTGTCTTCAACGGAAAGATTTCCCCACTCAAAGCAGGATCCAATCAAATTCAGGCTCGATAGGAGCCATGCCTCTTCTGGTTACATTGAGAGGCAAATCGATGTATTTGCCGGGAAACGAGGTTTCCTGTTCCTGAAAATCGTGTTACAACTCCAACATGGTAAAGGGCAAAGATTCGACGCCATCAGGGCACGTTAATCTCAGAATTTTGGCGGAGCATCTCGAGCTCTCCCAGACCACCGTTTCGCTGGTCCTGAATAACTCCCCTTCCGCGAAGTCGATCCCCCAGGAGACCCGCAATCGGGTCATGGAGGCCGCGACACGCCTCAACTATCGCCCCAACTACTTTGCCCGTTCCCTTCGGCAGAGCCGCTCAATGAGCGTTGGCGTGTTGGCTCCTGACTTGAGCGAAGGCTACTTTACCCGCGTCATGAGCGGAGTCGTCCAGGAACTTACGAGTGCCCATTACTTCTATTTCACCGCCTGCCACGACTGGAAAAAGGAGCTTATCGAGCAGTATCCGCGCATGTTAGTGGAGCGGGCTGTCGATGGATTCCTGCTGCTGAACACACCGGCCGACGACATCGCTGTACCGGTTCCCGTGGTTGCGATTTCGGCTCATAGCCCGGTTGAGAACGTGACCAACATCGTGCTTGACCACCATAAGGCAGTTGAGGCTGCCCTTATGCACCTCCACGAGCTGGGTCACCGCCGAATCGCCTTCATGCGCGGCCCACGCGCCATCCCTGATTCGGAGTATCGCTGGCAAGGCATCCAGCAAGTGTCGGGAGAAATCGGTCTCCGGATAGATCCTGCTCACGTCATTCGCATTGACACGGCCGGTTGGTCGATGAAAACCGGTTACCATCCCATGGCTCCCGAAATCGGATACAAGCCAATGTCGGCCCTTTTGGAAAAGTCACGCGACTTCACAGCCATCTTCTGCTTCAACGATATCGCTGCCATCGGAGCAATTCGAGCGTTGAAAGACGCTGGACTCAGCGTGCCTGGCGATGTGTCGGTCGTTGGTTTCGATGACATTCAGTCAGCCGCTTACTCTACGCCATCGCTTACCACTGTTCGCCAGCCCCTGATGGAGATGGGCCAACGCGGTGCGCAAGTGCTCCTCGAACGGATCGCGAATCGCGAAGCCGATTACCCCTCTGAAATCGTTATGGCACCGGAATTAGTGGTCCGTGAGTCGACGGGACCTGCATCTCTGGGCAACAAGACCTAGTGGGCAAACCTAGCCGCAGAACGATTCGAACCATCGGCTGATATACACCTGGGCGTGCGCTTCTCCGCAGTAATGCCGCGCCTCGGGGGCGTCGGCTGCCTCTTTTGTCCACTTGAATACGGTGAGTTGCGCGTTGTTACAGTGAATCGCGATCCACCGCACCGGCTTGTCGCTCTCCTCACCGCAAATCTCACATCGATAAATACTGCCAATCATTCGTTTGACCCCGCTTTGTGTTTGTTCCAGTAAAGAATCCCGTACAACTCCCCGCGATCCCGACGCTTATTCCAGCATCTGCAAGTTCAGCGGTTCTTCGAGTAAGCAGTCCATTTTGCTGATGCTTGCTAATGCGCGTTTTAGCGCCGAAGACTTGCACGGTTCTACCGTGACCACGAACGGCAGCGCATCCGCAGGGTAACCAGCCTTCTGCACAATCGCGCGAATATTGATCCGCTCTCGTGCCAGAGCCCCGGTAATCTCCGCCACGATACCCGGCCTGTCGACAACCAGGAAACGGATGTAGTGCGGCACTTCAAACTCCGCGCCAATTCGTGCCGGCACCGACGGAATCTCGACCCGCCGCGAACCGTGTGCCAGGGCCAGCAGATCACTAACCACCGCGACAGCCGTTGGATGGCCTCCCGCGCCGTGGCCTGAAAAGACAACATCGCCGCCGTATCGTCCCGTAAGAATCACCATGTTCTCGGTGCCGCGCGACCACGCCAACGGCGAGTTCTTGTCCACCAGCATCGGCCCCACCGTGGCAGCCACCATGCCGTCATGTTCCTCAGCGCGTGCAACCTGGCGAATTGTGCAATTCAGGTCGCGGGCATAGCTGAAGTCCACTGCCGTCACTGCCGTAATCGGTTGCGGGACGATCTCGTCTGGATCGACAATCACGCGCAGTGCCAATCGCATCAAAATCGCCAGCTTGGAGCGTGCGTCAAACCCGCCAACATCTTCAGTAGGATCCGCTTCGGCATAGCCGTTGGCCTGAGCCGTTGCGAGCACCGACGCATAATCTGCGCCGGCTTCCATTTTGCTTAGAATGAAATTGCACGTTCCGTTCAGAATTCCTTGCATGCGCTCAATGTGGTCACCGGCGAGGCCCTGTTCGAGGCCAGGAATGACGGGAATTCCCCCCGCCACCGCCGCGCCATACTTCAGGTGCCCACCCTTTTTTGCCGCCAGGCGCTCCAGTTCCACTCCGTGATACGCAATCAGCTTCTTGTTTGCAGTAACCACGCTCTTGCCCAAATCGAGCGCCCGCCGCACCCAGTCGCCGGCCGGGTCAAGCCCTCCGACGAGTTCCACAATGACGTCAGCGTCTGAGGCCAGCACGGACTCCACGTCGTCGCTCCACACCACGGTTGAGGGCGCCCAATCCACCCGTTTGCGCTCCACACCCCTGTTAAATACGTGGGTTAGTTCCACCCCTTCTGGTTTCGATTCCACCAGAATGCGCGCCACCGAACTTCCCACGGTTCCGAAACCGAACAGCGCGATGCGCAATTGGGATTGCGAGCGAGGCTCAATAGAAGAGGGATTCTTCGGCAATACCGACTCATTTACCTGTTGCGACATCGATTCCTTCTAAAACGGGGTGGGATAAGCGATGCATCGATGATACCTGACACATGACCGGAATTTCGAGCTTGCCTATCCACCGCGTTCTTCCTTTAGCATGAATCCCAGATGCGTCGCGCCGTATCCATCTTCCTGGTCCTCTTCCTCGGGCTCGGGCCTTTCGTGGCAGCCCTTCGAGCCAATGAAGATGCGCGCTTGCCTGCCTGCTGCCGTCGCCATGGCACACACCACTGCAACATGTCTGACAAGGCGGCGGCGCAAATGGCCCAGTCTTCAAATGGCGAGCTATCCTTCACTGCCCCGTCGCGCTGCCCTTGGTTTCCCAGGAACATAGCCGGTCCCATCGTTGCCTCCCACGCGATGGTTCCCAGTGCAATGAAGATGCCCGCTCCGCTAGCGACTTCTCATTTCCGGACTGTCGACAGTGACCCGTACCGCATTGGTCAGATTCGCGCCCGCGCCGGTCGCGCTCCTCCCGCTTTAGCCTCCTGATAAAACCTTCAATTGAGCACTGTCCCTGACGCGACATAGCGGCTTCGGTTCAATCCCTGAACTGAGTCTCAGCTCAATCGTCAGTCGGTTCACTCGACAGCGCGTCGATAAGGTCTCGACGAATCTTCGCGTTTGGCTTTCTCAATGTGAAAGCGCGATGTGGAATCTACCGCGATATTCATCCGTTCCCCGAGGTCGTCGCATTTATGCGTTCCATTGTGTCGTTTATCGCTGTCCTCATGCTGGCAGCGTCCACACCCGGATGGGCAACCGTCTTCGCAACGGTCCATGGAATCGTTCACGATCCACAGCACAGGCCTGTCCCTGGCGCACAGGTAGCCCTCGAAGTCGCAAACTCCGACTTCAAACTGGCTGCGACCGCAGGTCCCGATGGCGGATTCGAGCTGCCACAGGCGCCTATCGGTGTATATCGCCTTGTGGTCATCGCCCCGGGCTTTGCCACGTTCAGCCAGCCTCTAACAGTTTCTTCTGGAACGAATCCTTTGCTGCATATCCCACTTCAGGTGGCGACGGCCGAACAGACCATTCTCGTGGAAGCCGCCGGAACGTCTGCGTCCTCTACAGACTCGGTGACACCGACAACGCTCATTACTCGCGCCCAAATTGAACAAACCCCAGGCGCCAGTCGCACCATTGGCATGCAGATGATTACAGATTACGTTCCGGGCGCCTACATGAGTCACGACATGCTCCACGTTCGCGGCGGACATCAAGCCAGTTGGCTCATTGATGGAATCTCGATCCCCAACACCAAAATTGCTTCCAATGTAGGTCCGCAGATCGACCCCAAAGACATTGAGCAACTGGAAACTCAGCGTGGCAGCTATACAGCCGATGTTGGCGATCGCACCTACGCCGTATTCAACGTGCTGCCTCGCAATGGTTTCGAGCGCGACCGTGAAGGGGAATTCCTGTTGTCGGGCGGCAACTTCTACACCGGCGAAGCACAACTCTCTCTCGGCGATCACGCAGCAAATGCTGCCTGGTACGCAAGCGCCACTGGCTCCCGCTCGAACTACGGTTTGCAAACACCCGTCGAGGGAGTCTTTCACGATGCCACCAATTCGCAAAGCGGCTTTCTGTCATTGCTGTATAACCGGACTCCTGCCGATCAAATCCGTGTCAACGCGCAATTTCGTCACGATTTTTTTCAAATTCCGTATGATCCTGATCCCAATGACTGGGAACAGGCTTCCGACTATTACAACTCTTTCGGTCTTCGAGACACCCAGAGCGAGCGGGATTCCTTCGTCATCGCAAACTGGGTGCACACTATCTCGCCCAAAATGCTCTTTGAAGTGGCGCCCTTCTATCACTTCAATGAAGCCAGCTATGATTCGTCGCCGACTGACTTCCCGATAGCTACAACCTGGGGCCAGGCCTCGAATTATGCGGGTGCACAGGCCAACCTCCGGGCTGACTTCGGGCCCAACAACTTCTCTACCGGCTTTTATGCCTTCTATCAGCACGAAAAAGATGAATTCGGCCTGATTATCAACGATGAGAGCTTCGCATCTAATAGCGTGCCAAAGACCACCGCAACGGATAACGCCGGACTCTTCGAGTTTCATTTCTCTGATCACCTCAGAGTCAACCGTTACATCACTCTTCTGGGCGGAATGCGGATCTCCAACTACCATGGCGGATTTACCGAGACCGCGGCCTATCCACGCATCGGCGCAACCGTCGAGATTCCCCGTCTCCATTGGATCTTGCGAGGATTCTACGGCCACTTCTTTCAGCCCGCGCCGATTGAGACCGTCTCCAGCACCTTTTTGAATTACGTTCACAGCCAGATGGGTGAAAATGCGTTTGTGCCTCTGCCTTCCGAGCGCGACGAAGAACATCAGTTCGGAGTCCAGATTCCGTTAAAGGGGTGGATTGTCGACATCGCTAACTTCCAGACTCGAGTCAACAACTTTCTCGATCATGCGAATGTTGGTGAATCGAATATTTACTTTCCCATCTCAGTCGACGGCGCTCTTGTCCGCGCGTGGGAGTTGTCAGTCCGCTCACCACAACTGGCGCACCTCGGGCAGTTTCACCTCGCCTACTCCAACCAGATTGCCGAACAGCGCGGCAAAGTCACCGGCGGCTTCGCTTGCGGCGATCCCGATGACCCAGCCTGCGATCTCGGCCCTGACTATTCGCCCGTCGATCATGATCAGCGCAACACGCTCAATACAGGCTTCACCGCAAACCTGCCTGCCCATATATGGTTCGCAACCAATGTCTATTACGGTTCTGGATTTGCGAACGGGCTGGCAGACTCCGGTCTAGGGCCGTACAACGGGCCATATTTGCCCGCGCACACGACATTCGATATCTCCGGCGGGCATAGCTTCGGCGAGCGCCTGTCACTCTCGGCCGGCATTCTTAACGTGACGAACTATCGCGTCCTGCAGGACAACTCCGTCACAATCGGCGGCTTCCATTTCAACGATCCACAATTGATTTCTGCTCAATTGCGTTATCGATTCCGCTTTTAGAGGATATTCTGCGGGCCTTGGAAAGCTGTTATCCCACAACAAACAATCCAGGCAACGTCTCGCCTGCCTTGCCTTCCACGACGTGCGTGAAAGCGGAAGCGTTCAATGGCGGCTCCGGACCCAGATAAACTGTCCGCGCGCCGTTTTGGCGTGCCCAGTGAACAAAGTTTGCGGCCGGATAAACAGATCCCGACGTGCCCACCACGAGCATCAGTGAAGCCTTTGAGATTTCGCGCTGGATGCGATCCATCTCCAGCGGAATCTCTCCGAAAAACACGATGTGCGGACGAAGCCTCGCGCCACACGCGCAATGCCCAACCTCGGCGAGACGCTTGTAAACCTCGCGATCTTCAATCGGGGGCCGCCCGCATTCCTGTTCGCAACGGGATTTGGCCAGCTCGCCGTGCATGTGAACCAGCCGAGTCGAACCTGCGCGCTCATGCAGATCGTCAACATTCTGTGTGCAGAGAAAGAATCGATCACGGAGCTTCCGCTCAAGATCGGCAAGCGCCATATGTGCGGGATTCGGATTAGCTTTCTGGCCCTGTGCTCGTCGCTCGGAGTAGAACTGCCACACCAGCGCCGGATTCTGTTCGAGCGCCTCGGGAGTGCAAACATCCTCTACGCGATGCCCCGCCCAGAGACCGTCAGATGCACGGAAAGTTGGCAGTCCGCTCTCCGCGCTGATCCCCGCGCCAGTGAGTACAAAGAGTGAATCGGTGGCAGAAATCGGAATGGTCGCCATGGTCGTCTCTCAACTGTCCGCGCCCTGCCGTTGCGGGTCGATGAATTCACCACGATTAGCGAGGAGCTAGCTGCTGTCTCTAAGGCTCCAACAGAATCTTGCCGGTTGTCTTGCGCCCTTCAAGATCTGTCTGTGCCTGCGCAGCCTCCGCCAGGGGATACATATGCTCCGTGCGCAGTTTCAACTCGCCCTTGGCGGCCCAGCCGAGCACGTCGCCCGCGCGCCATTCCAGTTCCGCCCGCGTGGCAACGTAGTGCCACAGAGTAGGCCGGGTAATGAACAGCGAGCCCTTTCCACTCAGTTGAATCAGGTCAAACGGCGGTACAGGTCCGCTGGACCCCCCAAACAGAACCATCATTCCGCGTGGTCTCAGGCAGTTCAGGCTGCCGTCAAACGTGGTTTTGCCGACTGAGTCGTAGACCACATCCACGCCCTTGCCACCTGTGAGTCGCTTCACTTCCTCATGGAAGTCCTGCTCGGTGTAAAGAATCACATCTGCTGCGCCGGCCTCGCGCGACAACTCGGCCTTTTCCGCAGTCGACACGGTCGTAATGACTCGTGCTCCGATCCGATGCGCAATCTGCGTCAATAGCAACCCGACTCCCCCGGCCCCGGCATGCACCAGCGCGGTATCACCGGCCTTGAGCGGAAATGTTGAAGTGGCAAGATAGTGCGCCGTCATTCCCTGCAACATGGCCGCAGCGGCTTGCTCCGGACTCAAATCCGAAGGCACCTTCACCAGTTGCGAAGCAGGAACCAGCGCGTACTCCGCATAGCTGCCCAGCACGCCGACCGACGCCACTGAGTCACCGGCCTTGAATCCCGTAACCCCAGGTCCGAGCTCTTCCACGGTCCCTGCCGCTTCACTTCCTGGAATCAAAGGCAGCGTTGCCTTGTAAGTGCCTTTGCGAAAGTAGATCTCGATGAAGTTGACCCCAATCGCTTCGACGCGGATCAGCACCTGGCCCGGTCCCGGCGCGGGAATGGGCAGTTCGGCCATCTGGAGGACTTCAGGCCCTCCAATTGCTTGAATTTGGATTGCGTTCATACAAGCGCAAGAATGCACCTTGAGACCCGGCAACTGCAAGCTGAGTGATTCGTTTATTTCCACATCGTACACGCAACCTCGGTGCAGATAGAAACACCAAGCCCCGTCGGGACGGCGTCCGGACGGGGCTGTTGTTAAATTCCGATTTACCTTTAGAACTTGTCGTCGCGCCTGTCGATCAACATGCTCGGCTCTTCCGGAGTACGCAAGCGGACGATGCGATCGATCGTGTAAGGCGCCCGCTGCTGGCTTGTGTGGTAGTGACGCACCTGCAGCTCGCCAAGCAAACCTATCGCCAGCATCTGAATGCCTCCCAGCATCATCACACCCGGCAATCACAAACAACGGCCCATGTGCGTCCATCACGCTCTGGTGCGGGTTCAATATCTTCATTCCGAGCAAGAGTGCGGAGACAAAGCTACCTGCCAGAATGCCCAGCGCGCCGAACGTGCCGAAGAAATGCAACGGGCGGCTCATGTACTTGAGCAGAAAACGAATCGTCAGCAGATCGAAGAAGACGCGGAAGGTGCGTCCGATCCCATAGTGGCTCTTGCCGCGTTCGCGATTCACGTTCTTGATCGGAATTTCGCAGATCGACGCGCCATACCAACTGGCCAGTGCTGGAATAAAACGATGCATCTCGCCGTAAAGAGGAATATTTTGGATGACCTCGTGACGATAAGCCTTGAAGGTAGTTCCGAAATCATGAATATCAACGCCCGAAAGCTTGGCCATCAGCCAATTCGCGCAACGCGATGGAATGCGCCGCATCACGAAAGTTGTCGATGCGCTCTTTGCGCCAGCCCGACACAACGTCGTAGCCCTCTTCAAGCTTCTCGAGGAAATTGGGAATGTCGTTGGGGTCATGTTGCAGATCGCCATCCATCGCGAGAATGTACTCGCCCGAAGCATGATCGAAGCCGGCTGCCAATGCCGAAGTCTGGCCAAAATTCCGCCGCAGCTTCACGACCATCACGCGGCTATCGACCGCGGCAATCTCTTCAAGCAGTTTGTAGGTGCGGTCGTTCGACCCGTCATCGATGAGAACTAGTTCAAAACTGTCGCCTACCTGCTCCATTACCTGCTTGAGGCGCGCGTAGAGGACTGTGACGTTCTCTTCTTCATTGTGAAAAGGAACGACAATTGAATACTTCGGCATATTAATAGTATAGACGCGGGTAAATTCAATAAGGCGCAGAACTTCGTTACTCAAAGTGGACTGCGCCAGGCTGGGTTCTTCGCGGCGTTTCCCTCGGCGTGCGTCTTACCTATCTAATTCATCAAGCATCGCCTGCATCTCACTGAGTGCATGGCGGTTGCCCGCTCGCGCAGCGCAGCTTACACCGGCCTTGAGCCGCTCGATAGCCTCGGGCGTACGCCCGGCATTGGCCAGTGTCTGAGCGGCCATAAAGTAGGCCGCAGTGTAATCAGGATCGTTAGCGAGGATAGTGTTGAACTCTGTCAGCGCTTCGTCGATCGTCCCGCGGTTAACAAACTCCATTGCAATGCCGTAACGTGCGAAGCTGTTCTTCGGGTCCAGCGCCAGAATCTCTCTCAGTCCTGCAATCTTGTCCATCGAACTCATAGGTTATGCGCTGCGCCTCGGGGATTTGCTTAATTAGCGTGGATTGCCGAAACTGGAAATGGTGCCTCGCCGTTCAATCGTCGCTGACTTCATTGTAACTTGGCGTCGATTGGAACTTCGGCGCTGCAGCATTAAGAATTGGGAGCACGTACAAAATGAGCACGACGGAAGAAAGCGCGATTGTTCGCACCGTAGCCAGCACGCAGTCGGAGATGACTGAGATCATCCTTCCCAACGATGCCAATACGTTGGGCAATCTACTGGGAGGAAGATTGATGCATTTCATCGATTTGACCGGCGCAATGGCAGCTTACAGGCACTCGCGCACCCACGTCGTGACGGCAGCCATGGACCACATCGACTTTATCCAGCCGGTTCACGTGGGCGATTTGCTGATTCTCAAGTCGAGTGTGAATCGTGCGTTCAACACCTCGGTGGAAGTCGGTGTCAAAGTGTGGGTAGAGCATCCACAAACCGGGGTGCTGCTGCATGTTGCCAGTGCCTACCTCGTGTTCGTCGCTGTCGATCGGGAAGGCAGGCGGCAGAAGGTTCCACAGTTGCTCCCCGAGACACCCAATGAGGTTCGTCGCTTCGCTGACGCACAACGCAGGAGAGAGCATCGCGAAGCTGAAGCAGCACGCCGTAAACAGGAACGGCGTGAGCAAAACAGAGATAACACTCCGGCAGCCAACGTTTAGTGCACGGTCACTCAGGCGCCGAATCTAAAAACAGGAATTCGCTACCAAGGAGTATCGGAAATGGCTCATTCTCATGCCGCACCTGCGCCAATGGCTCTGCCTGGCGTTTCAAAAATTGTCGCGATCGGCTCTGGCAAAGGTGGAGTGGGTAAAACCACCGTCGCGGTCAATCTCGCCATCGCGCTCTCACGGCTGGGCCAGCGCGTCGGACTCATCGACGCGGATATCTACGGCCCCAACGTGCCTCTGATGATGGGCTCAACCCAGCAGCCTCGCGTGAGCGCCGAAAATCAGATCCAGCCGAACGACACCCACGGCATCAAGACGATCTCCATCGGCTACATATCGCCTGGAGACAAGCCGATGGTGATGCGTGGACCGATGCTGCACCAGATCATTCGCCAATTTCTGCAGCAGGTCGATTGGGGCGAACTCGACTACCTGATCGTGGATCTGCCTCCCGGTACCGGCGACGTGGTCATCTCCCTGGTGCAAACTGTGCCGCTCACCGGAGCCGTAGTTGTTTCTACTCCAAGCGACGTCAGCCTCCAGGATGCGCGCAAAGCCCTGGAAATGTTCGCACAGGTCAACGTTGAAGTACTCGGAATCATCGAAAACATGAGCCACTTCACCTGCCCTCACTGCCATCAGGAAATCGACATCTTCTCCAAGGGTGGCGCGGAACGCACTGCAACGCAGTTCAATATTCCGTTTCTCGGATCAATCGAACTTATACCCGCGATTCGCGAGGGCGGTGATCGAGGATTGCCGGTCACATTGGCCGGCCCCAAGAGTCCCAACGCAGCCGAGTTTTATGCCGCTGCTCAAAAACTGATGGAGAGAGCCGACGCTGCGGCAGCCGCGGCATCGGACGTGATCGAGATTCACTAGACGACTGGAATTGGACAGGCTGTCTCTTTTGCGAGGAGCAAGCATTGGACGTGACGTTGCTGATACGAGCGGTTCAGCGGAGTGATTTCGCTGCCTGGAAGCCGCTCTGGGATGGTTACAACGCTATCTATGGCCGCAAAGATGAGACGGGGTTGCCGGACAGAATCACGGAAATGACGTGGTCCCGCTTCTTCGATGGATATGAGCCGGTGAATGCACTGGTGGCCGAACAAGCAGGTCAATTGCTCGGCCTGGCGCATTTTCTCTTTCATCGCAGCACGATATCAGTGGAGCCAGTCTGCTATCTGCAAGACTTGTTCACTGTCGAAACGGCGAGAGGCAAAGGCGTGGGGCGCGCCTTGATAGCGAGTCTTTATCAATGCGCCAAGGAAGCAGGATGCAGCCGGGTTTATTGGCTCACTCATGAAACAAACGAAACAGCAATGAGATTATACGACAAGGTCGCGGATAAGTCGGGGTTTGTTGTCTATCGCAAGGGTTTGTAACGTTTGATCGCGCTCTTCACTTCGCAGGTGTCGCCACTTCAATCTCTTCGGTAATCACCTCGGCGGCATTTACGCAATCTGCGCGATTCACGTCATGATGAGTAACCATGCGGATCGTCTTTGGACCGACGGCGCTGGCAAGAATTCCGCGTGCCTTGAGCCGCAACACCAATTCCGCGGCAGTCAGTCCGCCAGTCAAATGAAAGATCAAAATATTCGTCTCTACCGAATCTAGATCGATCGCCACGCCCTCGATATGCGAGAGCGCTTCGGCCAGCAGGCGCGCATTCGCATGATCTTCATGCAGCCGCGCCGGCATCGTTTCAAGCGCGATCAATCCGGCGGCAGCCAGCACGCCAACCTGTCGCATGCCGCCACCCAGTGCCTTCCGATAGATGCGTCCCTGCTCGATCAACTCCGCCGAGCCCGTCAACATCGAACCAACCGGTGCGCAGAGGCCTTTCGACAAGCAAAACATCACCGTGTCAAATCCGCGCGTCAGCGTTTTCACATCCACACCGAGCGTTGTTGACGCGTTAAAGATGCGGGCACCGTCAAGGTGCACCGGCAGCTTTCGGTCTTTTGCGTTCTCCCAGATTTCTTTCATGGCCGCTAGCGTTGTGCATCGCCCACCCGCGAGGTTCGCCGTGTTCTCGATTTCGATGAGCCCCGTTGCCGCGCGAAACGCTCCACGCTTGTAGATTACCGGCTCAATATCCTTCCAGTTCAAAGTTCCACGCTCGGTCGGAACTGCGCGAACTAGGCAACCGGAAAATACGGCGGTGGTTGCCATCTCCCAATCCAGAATGTGCGAACGCGATTCGCAAATCACTTCCTGCCCCGGCCGGGTGAGCAGGCGAATGGCAATCTGATTTCCCATTGTTCCGGTGGGCACGAACAGGGCGGCCTCGCGGCCAAAAACTTCAGCAGCGCGTCTTTCAAGCAGGTTGACGGTCGGATCTTCGCCGTAGACGTCATCGCCTACTTCAGCCGCAGCCATCGCCGCACGCATCTCCGGCGTGGGCTGGGTGACAGTATCGGAACGCAAGTCAATTATGCATGCCAATTTGTAATTCCTTCCAGGCGCTCCGAGCATGCAGAACTTGTAACTCGGAGTTCTAGATGATTCACTTTACGGAATCTGGCCCATTGGCAGTTCGATGACAGGCGTAATTTTCCCGTCCTTCGAAGCGTATGCCCACATTCCATGGAAATTTTGACGAAGCCCGGGCTGTGCCTTGAGCACCGCGCTGAGCACCGCCATTGCCTCCGTCCGCGCGACTGCAGGATCGGCAGAACCCACCGACTCGTAGGTCACGCCGAGATCAGGCTCGTGCAGCGAAGCATCCAGTCGCACGGTTTCAACCTTCCAACTCCGCGAGCCGTCCGCCAGAGAGTAGGGAAATGCATCCGACGGCGAGCCCTTGATCTGCGACTGTTCCTGGCTCAATTTTTCGAGATTTGGCGAAGTGATGAAATCCACCGGAATCTGTAAATACCGGGCTGCCTCGTAACAATAAAACGCGCTCCATGGCATGTTCTCTTTTGCCAGTTCGCGAGCCCGTGTCCAATACCATACGCCATCATGTCCATCGAAGATTCCCTGGCGTGCCGACAGCCCTCCGAGCTTCCATTCAGGCGCAGACGAAGTCGCGTCCCAGACGAGGATGACAGCCATTTGCCCCGCTAGCTGCGCACCTGCCGCGTCTGCCAGCACAAGCGCATACTTTCCCGGTGGCAACGAACGCATGGTAACGGTGACTGTCAGGGCGCCGTTCGCGCTGGAACAGAAAAATTGTGTGTCCGATGGAGCACTCAAGGTACTGGCGTCAAGAAGGTAAATATTGCGCAGTTGTGTTTTGCCACCCTTTACAAGTGGCGCCGCTTGCTCCGCAACCCCTTGGATTCCGTTCCATTGGGATGCCATTGCAGGTAGCAAGGCACTCTGCAATGCGCCGAGGTCCTGTTGCACAAACGCCGTTGACAGGCGTTCCCCCACAGCCGCCAACGCGCCGCGATCCTGGGGCGTTAACTCGGCTTGTGAGGTGCAACTTGCAGCAAATCCCGCCGCCGGCGTCGTCAGCAGGAAGGCGACGGCGAAAATCGCGGAAAGTAAGCCTTTCCAGCAAAGGCGCATCGATTGCGTTTCCTTCCTTCCCCGAAAACTCTATGAGCGTTCAAGGGCCACTGATAGTCTAATGCAGTGGGGGCGGCAGGACTTGCTGCTCCGGTTCGAGCCAGTCCAGGGGAACCGATTCTTATGCGCGTATCCATTCCGCTGAAATCTTCACAAATATCCTCGAAACCACGTGCGCCACGACTGGCTGCTTTGTCCCGTCCCATCGGCATCGTCGCGATTCTGTCTACCTTGACTTTTGTGCCGACGAACCCATCTTCTGCACAAACTCCAACGACAGCATCGCCTAGCGCCACTCCTTCCGCCCTTGGCCCCGCCACTTCGCACTCTTCGCGTAAACCGATAAAAACCGCTGAACCAGTCACCCCGCCACAGCCTCCTCCGCCAAACTGGCCAGCCTTGGACCGCCCCAATAACGCTACTGTCACATGGGACAGCCGTGGTCTGCGCATTGAAGCTTCGAATTCAAGCCTCCAACAGATATTGCGCGACGTGTCCGTCGACACCGGCGCAAAGATCGAGGGCCTCGGACAGGACCAGCGCGTTTACGGCTCTTACGGGCCTGGACAGGCACGGGATGTGCTCTATCAGCTTTTGCAGGGGTCGGGCTACAACATCCTTCTGGCCGGCGATCTGGGACAGGGAACTCCGCGCCAGATCTTTCTGAGCCCGCGGCATGCTGGAGGAGCGAACGCTCCGGGAGTCGCGAATGCGCCTCCGCAGGATAACAATGAAGAAGATGTGCCCGAGGACGTCGTCGAAGAACCGCCACAGCCGCCACCGCCACCACAGCCTCAAGGCGCCGACCAGCCCGCTGCCGGCCCTGCTGGTGGCCAGAACCAACCGGTATTCAGTCCCAGCGGCCCAATCCGTACGCCGCAGCAGGTCATGGAGGAGATGCAGCAGCGTCAACAGCAGCAGGAGCAGCAACTCCAACAGCAGCAGGGTGCCCCGCAGCCAAACCCTCAGGACCAGTGAGCAGGTGATGCTTCAAGGGAATGACATTCCAGCCGGGCATTAAGAAGCAAAGGATTGGAACGATATCTGCGCACGAGGGCGACGCCTTCGGCGTGGCATCCGTCGAATCAGCGAAAGGGCCGCAACCTATTCAGGCGCCAATTGGGTACGAATTTTGACAGTCTCTGCGCGTCGCCGCGGGCGCATCAGGGCGAATCCCACGCGGAAAATCGAGTACGCAGTTAGCACACCAAACGCCATCGACCCTACTGCGGCGCAAACCAACATCATCAAATCCGCCATGCTGCAATCCCTACTTGTGTCGTCTGGGGAAAAGACCCGAAAGCCGCGATCTTGGGCCTAACCTGTGTAGTTGGATGCACGACACAATCACCATTTCAGCGATTGTCGCAGAAAAACTCATCCAAATAGCCTGCGTTGACCCTTGTTTCTATTGCCACATAGAATACCCCTAGGACACGTTGAAATCGGCATCCGGCTGATTACGGTCGTAATGCTTTACCCACCGCTCCCAGTTTGCCTCATCATGCCCATTACTCACATATCGGTGCGCGGGGCGCGCCAGCACAATCTACGCGACATCAATGTGCGCATTCCCCGCAATACGCTCACCGTGGTCACCGGTCTATCGGGATCGGGTAAGAGTTCTCTTGCCTTTGACACCATCTACGCTGAAGGCCAGCGGCGCTATGTTGAGACATTATCGGCATATGCGCGACAGTTCCTTGATCAGATCGAGCGGCCCGACGTGGATTCCATCGAAGGCCTTAGCCCGGCAATTTCTATCGAACAGAAGACCACGAGCCGCAGCCCGCGCTCGACCGTGGGCACCATCACCGAGATCTACGACTATCTACGTCTGCTCTATGCTTCTGTCGGTACTCCACACTGCCCGAACTGCGGCCGGCCCATTGCTCGCCAGACAGCTGAGCAGATCGTCCAGCGGATCCTGCAACTTGGCACCGGCGAGCGCGTTACCGTCATGGCTCCAATCATCCGGGGTCGCAAGGGAGAGTTTAAGGATCTCCTCGATCAGCTTGACCAACAAGGCTTTCGCGCTCGCGTCGATGGAGAAATGCAGGATCTCTCTGAGCCGCCATCGCTCGATCGTCGTAAGAATCACACCATCGAGGCCATAGTTGACCGCATTCTGCTCAAGACCACGTCTGCAGACCAGCCAGCCACATCTGCAGGCCAGGGCAAGCCGTCAGTCGAGAAGCGACTTGAAGCTGCCGTAACCAAAGCGCTGCAACTTGCGAACGGCCTTGTTCTCATCGCGCTCGTTGGCGCCGACGAGCAGATGTTCTCGTCTTCGATGGCGTGCCCTGATTGCGGTCTCGATGTGCCCAAACTGGAGCCCCGCAGTTTCAGCTTCAACTCCACCTTCGGCGCATGTCCCGAGTGCCACGGTCTAGGCTCGCTCTACGATCTCGACCCAGCCAAGGTCATCACGGATTGGTCAAAGCCGCTGCTCGATGGCGGTCTAGGTCCAGGCTCAGCATCGCAATATCTGCTCAAACTCATTCACCTCGCCGCTGACCGCTATGACATCGACCTGAAGAAGCCATTTGAAGATCTACCGCCCAGGCAGCAGCACATCCTGGTCTATGGACCCCCCAAGAACGAGGCTCCGCGAACAGGCTTCCATGGAATTCTGACCTACCTTCGCGACACCATCGAAGAGGCGCGTAGCGACGGCTATCGCGAGTACATGATGAACTTCATGTCTGCTACGCCATGTCCCGTCTGTCGTGGCAAGAGGTTGCGCCCGGAGTCGCTCGCCGTCAAGATTGGTGGACTTTCCATCGCCGACTTCACTGCCCTGCCGCTGAATCGTGCGCTCTCCGCTGCGATCAACCTAACGTTTACCTCGCGCGAAGCTCTCGTTGCAGAACGCATCCGCCGCGAAGTCGTCGAGCGCCTCGAATTCCTTTGCGCCGTCGGCCTCAACTACCTGTCGCTGAACCGCAATGCCGCAACGTTGTCAGGCGGAGAAGGCCAGCGCATCCGCTTGGCGACGCAGATCGGATCTCGACTGCGCGGAGTTCTCTACGTACTCGACGAGCCGTCCATCGGCCTTCATCAGCGTGACAACTCGCGCCTCATCGAGGCACTCGAACAGCTTCGCGATCTGGGCAACACCGTACTTGTTGTCGAACACGACGAAGACACCATCCGTCACGCAGACTATGTGCTTGACCTCGGCCCCGGTGCGGGTCGCCTCGGTGGCTTTGTCGTCGCACAGGGCACACCCGCGGACATCATGGCATGCCCCGAATCGCTTACCGGACGGTATCTCTCCGGTGCGGCTGGCATTCTGCACCGTGCAAAGCCGCGACCGCTCACAGGAAAATGGCTCACCGTCACAGGCGCCCGCGAACACAATCTGCAGGACCTCACCATTCGCGTTCCGCTTGGCGTAATGACCGTCGTCACTGGCGTAAGCGGCAGCGGAAAGAGCACCCTCATCAACGACATTCTCTATCGTTCGCTGGCCAAGATGATCTACGGCTCGCGCGAGGAACCGGGCGCGCACGAGTCTCTCACGGGGGCCGAGCAGATCGATAAGGTCATACGCATTGACCAGGCTCCGATTGGCCGCACACCGCGCTCCAATCCCGCCACCTATACTCAGGTCTTTTCACCAATTCGCGACCTTTTTGCCATGCTGCCCGAGGCTCGCGAACGCGGTTACAAGCCAGGTCGATTCAGTTTCAACGTTGCCGGAGGCCGCTGTGAGGCTTGCCAGGGGGATGGTCAGCGACGCATCGAGATGAACTTCATGCCCGACGTCTACGTACAGTGTGAAGTGTGCAACGGCCGCCGCTATAACCAGGAGACACTCGCCGTGAAGTTCCACGGCTACTCAATCGCCGACATTCTCGACCTCACCATCGAAGACGCCCTGACCGTCCTGGCCGACGTGCCCCAGCTCAAGCAGAAACTGCAAACACTCGTCGACGTGGGCCTCGGATACGTTCACCTGGGTCAAAGCGCAACCACGCTGTCAGGTGGCGAGGCGCAGCGCATGAAGCTGGCCCGCGAACTTAGCAAACGTCAGACGGGCCGCACCCTTTACCTTCTCGATGAACCGACCACCGGCCTGCACTTCGACGATGTGCGCAAACTGCTCGAGGTGCTCCATCGCCTTGCTGACCTCGGCAATTCCGTCATCATCATCGAACATAATCTGGACGTAATTCGAAATGCCGACTGGATTCTTGACCTCGGTCCCGAAGGCGGCGAAGACGGGGGCCGCATCGTGGGCGAAGGACGTCCGGCCAGCGTCGCATCAACTCCCGGCTCGTACACAGGCCAATTCCTCTCTCGCTATTACACGTCAAGCGATGGCAAACTGATGGCAGCAGAACCGGAGCCCGAGTTGATCATTGAAGCCAGCGAAGCCGTCTCGCCGCGGGCACGCGCATCGGAAGAATCCGCGCCCTCAAACGGCAAGCGCACCGCCGCCACAAAGACCAGCGCAAAGAAGCATGACTCAAAACGCTCTGTCGCCAGCAAGAAGTCGGTGACGGCATGAGCACTCTCTCAGGCCAACTGCCCGAGGAGCCAGAAGCTCCCGGAACACACGAAACCGCCGACTTCTCCGCTTCAGAACAATTGCCGCGCGAATCTCGGCCACAGGAGCCCGAAGTATTTTCGCCTTATTCAGCACTGCGTGTGCCAAACTCTACGGATCTTGATACTGAAGCCGGCGAAGATCGTGTTGCAGAGATCGAACCGCCGTTGTTCGGCTCGTACATCCAATCGCATTACCAGCAGCCCAGATTCGCGCACCCCGTCCGAATTCCGCATCTGGGACATTTCGGACTTTTTCTTCTGGTTTTGTGTTTCGGTTGGCTCGGCGCCGGCTCTCTGCTGTTACTGGGCCTGCATTTCCATCTCTTCGGCGTCTCGACGCTCAAAGAAGCCATCACCGATTTTCATTACACGCTGGGCAGCCAGGCGATTCAATACTTCATCTCGCTCGCGGTTTGCCTTGTCGTCTTTCCTGCGGTTTGGCACAAAGGTTTCTTTGAGGGACTTCAGTGGCGCGGAACCACAGCTCTCAAACTCCGCGGACGGCTGATCAGCGTAGCAGTATTTTGCTTTCTCGCCGCCATGCTGAACGGGATACTGATGCCCGGACCGACAGACGCCCCCATCGACAAGATCTTTCGCGTTCCCGGTGCAGCTTGGCTGCTCTTCGGGTTCGGCGTTACGATCGCTCCATTTTTTGAAGAACTCGCGTTCCGCGGTTTCCTTCTGCCGGCTCTCTGTACGTCGTACGACTGGATCATAGAGCGGGTCACGGGTGCTCCCACACGTCCGGTCGATGAGAACGACCACCCGCAGTGGTCGCTGCCGGCCATGGGCGTTGCCTCCGTCCTCACGAGCATCCCATTCGCCCTCATGCATGGCGAACAAACCAGCTACTCCCTCGGCCCATTCCTGCTGCTTGTTTTCATCAGCCTGGTGCTTTGTGCAATACGCCTCAACACTCGCTCCCTTGCGGCGAGCACCATGGTTCACGCCGGATATAACTTTCTGCTTTTCTCTTTTATGCTCCTGGGAACAGGCGGATTCAAGCATCTCGATAAGATGTGATTGTCGATGAACTCATCACAAGGCTCACGCCTGCCTCGCCCGGTACAATCTCCATTGATGACTTCTCTATCTCACGCTCAGCAATTGCTCTCGCTTCTCGCCCGAACCAGCTTCCGTCTCGGTCAATTCAAGTTGTCCTCCGGCGGCACCAGCGACTACTACATTGACTGTCGCACCACCACTCTCCACGCAGAAGGTGGCCGCCTCACTGGTGAAGCGATCCTCGATCTCCTTATGGAAAACGACATCGAAGCAGAAGCCGTGGGCGGCCTCACCATGGGAGCAGACCCCATCGTCTCCAACGTTGCGACCGCGAGCGCCTGGCGCGCGCGCGCCCATCCCGGCGCGCCATTGCTCCACGGTTTTTTGGTGCGCAAGGCTGAGAAAACACATGGCACCGGGCGCCGTATTGAAGGCTTCTGCTGCGAAGGTGCACGCGTCGTGATTGTCGACGATGTTTGCACGACGGGCGCATCCACCATCAATGCCATCGAAGCCGCGCGGGAAGCCAACATGGTCGTTGCTGCCGTGGTTTGCATCGTGGAGCGCGAAGAAGCAAACGGCCGGCCAGCCGTCGCAGCTTCGGCGGCAGGCGCACCCTTCCTCCGCCTGTTTACCGCAGTAGAAGTTCGCGCCGAACACATCAAGCACTTGGAAGAATTAAAGTTCTAATCCTCATCTAAGTTGGGCAAAAACAAATCAGGCCATCCGAAATTCACTTCGGACGGCCTGACAGTTCATATCTATTTTGGAAGCTAATCTACAAATCTTGTAATCTAGCAAACTCTAGACACCCCAGCTTACTTACCCGGACCGGTCGGTCCGGAGGTCGCTGTTGTCCCACCACTAGCGTTCATGTTGGTCAACATTTGCACTTCGACGCGGCGATTCTGCTTGCGACCGTCCGCCGTGGTGTTGGGTGCAACTTCCTTGTCCTTCCCGATTCCGATCAAGTAGAACCGATGAGGGGCGATCGCATATTTCGATGCCAGATACTGCACCACTGCGTCCGCGCGGCGCTCGCTGAGGTCGTAGTTATAAGCCGCCGAACCCGTGGAGTCTGTCCCGCCCGTAACTTCGAGAATGTAGCTCTTCGCAGAGCCCAACTGTGCGGCGAAGGTGTCCAACTGCTCTTTGTCGTCCTTAGTCAAGTTAGCTTTGTCGAAGCCGAAGGTGACCGTGACGTTGGCCATCGACTTGTAGTCGTCCAGATTCTTCACAACGCTGTCGAGGGAGTCCGCACGATGTACGGCGTTATTCGCTGCAGTCTCCGCATCGCCCGCAGCCTTTGTCGAGGCCTGAGCGTTCTGATTCGCGGCGTCAGCCGCTGCCTGGGCCTTGGAGATGCCTGCAGTCGCCCGCTCATCCGTGTCTTTGATCGCCCGATTGTTGGCTGCGGTCTGATCTTCGAGTTGGTTGGTGTGCTCGATGATTGGCGCCGTTTGGGTTTTCACATAGTTTTTAGTCGTGCAGCCTGTCACGCCCACAAGTGCAACCGCCGCTGCAATCAACAATCCAAAAGAGTTTTTCATTTTTCTCCCCTTTGTTCCGCCTCAATTTGCCTGGAGGAACACAACAAACAGGCGGGCGGCGACTTCGTGTCATATAGGAAAGTTGCATGCATGACGCCAAACGTTGCCTGGGAATTAATTGAAAGAAAACAAAATAGTTAGGCCAAAGATAAACGGGATGTGCAAACGGCCTCAACCGTGTAAATTTTACCTGCTTCGGTAAGGATTGCTCTTGATTCGCATACTTTCCCCTCTCGCACGCCGCCCTTAGTTCTTGCCGCTATCCTAGAATCTGGCAACTAGACGCCATTCGCTGTCATGGATCTCCAAGAGAAAATTCGCGTCCTCCCCACCAAGCCAGGCGTCTACCTCTACAAAAACGCCGAGGGCGAAGTCATCTATGTAGGCAAGGCGAATAACCTGCGTTCTCGGGTCCGGTCTTATCTGTTGGAGGCATCGCAAGCCAACGCCAAAACCGGCTCGCTCATGCGCGAAGCTGTCGACATCGACTACATCCTCGTAGCCAACGAGCATGAAGCACTGGCACTCGAAAACAACCTCATCAAGCAGCGCAAGCCACGATTCAATATCCTTCTGCGTGACGACAAAACCTACCCCTACGTCAAGCTCACGCTCGCAGATCGCTATCCCAAGGTCTTCGTCACCCGACGTCTTCGCAAAGACGGATCCGCCTACTACGGACCCTACTTCCCGGGAAACCTCGCCTATCGGGTCGTCGAATTGATTCATCGCAGCTTCTTGCTACCAAGCTGCAAAGTTGATCTCTCCCGCTATCACTCCCGCGCATGTCTGCAGTACTACATCCATCGGTGCCTGGGCCCTTGCGTCCAGGAACTCACTTCGCCGGATTTGTATCAGCAAGCTGTCCGCGATGCGCAGCTCTTTCTCGAAGGACGTCACGCCGAGTTGGAACGCGGGCTCACCGCGCGCATGATCGCCGCAGCAGCAGCCGAGCAGTTCGAAGCCGCCGCTCGCCTCCGCGATCAGCTCTCCACTGTGCACCAACTCCAGGAGAAGCAGCGCATTGCCACCGCCGAGCAAAATGACGATGCCGACGTCTTCGGCTATCATTTTGAAGACGACGGGCTCGCCATCAATCTCTTCCACTTGCGTGGCGGCAAAATCGTCGATCGTCGCGAGTTCTTCTGGGAAGACCTGCCCGACCTTCTCGAATCTCCAGCGAATGAAACCGACCAATCAGTCGCCGTCGCCACCGAATTCAACGCGGGAGCTGTCTTTTCTGCCCTGCTCAAGCAGCTTTACATCGATCAAAACTACGTCCCGCGTTCCGTTCTCGTCCCGGTCGACTTTGATGATCGAGAAGCATTACAGACCCTTCTCGCCGAGCGCACCGGCCACCGCGTCGAAATTGCAATTCCCCAACGCGGCGAGAAGCGTTCCCTTGTTGACCTCGCGGGACAAAACGCCAAGCAGTCGTACATCCAGCGCTTCCGCGTGCTCGAACCCTCGCGCAAAGCCATTCAGGAGTCTCTCGCCGACGCGCTGATGTTGCCCGAATTGCCCCGCCGCATCGAGTGCTTCGACATCTCCCACATCCAGGGCGCCGAAACCGTCGCGTCGATGGTCGTGTGGGAAGACGGCAAGATGAACAAGTCTGCGTATCGCAAGTTCAAAGTAATGACCGTGCTCGGCGTGGACGACTTTGCCTCGATGCGCGAGGTTGTACATCGGCGTTACAAGCGTCTGAAGGAGGAAGAGCGGGAGCTCCCCTCACTCGTGCTGATCGACGGCGGCCTCGGTCAGCTTCACGCCGCGGCCGAGGCGCTGGAGTCCCTCGGCTTTACGTCACAGCCGATTGCTTCAATCGCCAAGAAGGAAGAAGTCATTTACCTCTATGGCAACGAAGAGGAGCCAATCGTTCTCGATCGTCGCTCACCCGTCCTGCATCTCGTGCAGCTCATTCGTGACGAGAGCCACCGTTTTGCCGTTGGCTATCATCGCCAGCGCCGCGCCATGCGGGACCGTGACTCGGAGCTTCTAAACGTTCCGGGGGTCGGCACCCTGACTCGTCAGCGGCTTCTGTCTCATTTCGGCAGCCTGCGAGATGTTCAGCAGGCTACAGCCGAATCTCTCGCTTCGGTTGTCCCGCGCAAAACCGCCGAATCTATCTGGCGCCATTTTCACGAGCCTGAAGTAGCGAACGCCACTCCGCCCTCCGAATAGACGCATCTCATAGCAATGCCACGAGGACACAATGAAAGAGTTCAAAGGCAAAGTTGCAGTGATAACCGGTGCGGCCAGCGGCATCGGCCGCGGGATAGCTGAACGCTGTGTTCGTGAAGGCATGAAAGTGGTCCTCGCCGACATCGATGAAGCCGAGCTAGCAAAGGCAGAAACCGAGCTGAAAGCGGAGGGCGGAACTGTGCTCGGTGTCAGGACGGACGTCTCGAAACGGAGTGACGTCGAGTTGCTGGCTCGCAAGGCACTCGATGCATTTGGCCAGGTGCACCTGCTTTTTAACAACGCGGGAATCGCGGCTGGCGGTGCGCCATGGGAGGCAACGTGGAACGATTGGGAGTGGGTAATCGGTGTCAATTTATGGGGTGTGATCCACGGCGTCAAGGTTTTCGCGCCGCTCATGCTCGCACAGAATTCGGAGTGCCATATCATCAATACGTCCTCGACCGCCGGGCTCATCGTCGGTAGCAGCTCCGCTCCATACGCGGTAACCAAGCATGCTGTGGTCGCTCTTTCAGAGAGCCTGTACTTGGCGCTCCAACAACGCAACTCGCTCGTCAAGGTATCGGTTCTCTGTCCAGGAATGGTCAGAACAAATATCGCCAATGCGGAGCGCAACCGTCCCGACGATCTGCGCAACGAACCCGTTGCGATGACTCCGGAGATGCAAGCCGGCCTGGCAGCATTCAAAGCCGCATTGGAAGGTGCCACGCCGCCTCAACAAGTCGCGGACGTGGTCTTCGAGGCAATCAAGAATGAGCAGTTCTACATTCTTTCCCATCCCGAATGGACCGAAGTGATCCAGCTTCGAACCGACAAGCTGCTCAAACTCGAAAATCCGCAAAACCCCATGGCCACAATCATAAAACTCATTTCGAAATGACTCGATTCCTAGATCCTGTGAGTACCAGGCCTGAATTGCCTAATGCATTTAGATTCTGGTTTCCTGCCATCCAGTCACCGTGATACCTTTTGTGTCCTCCCCCAGGAGGAAACAAATGCAAGCACGCTATTTATCCTTGGCTGCCGTCGGTCTGGCTGTCGTCCTCTCTGGTTGCTCCCCCGCGCCCGCTCCTGCGCCTGTCGCCCCAGACACCCACGACGCCGACGTGAAGGCGATCAGGGATCTCGAGGCCACCTGGGTCCAGAACTTCACCACCAAGGATCCGGACAAGATCGCTACGGTCTACGCAGACGATGCATCCGTCATGATCACGGACATGCCAATAATCAATGGAATTCCCGCAGCCAAGACAGCACTGAAATCGATGGTTGCCGACAAGAATTTCTCTATCACCTTTGCTTCTGACAAAGTCGATGTCGCCAAGTCAGGCGATATTGCATACAGTCAGGGCACCTACACCATGACGTCTACCAACCCCAAAACCAAGAAGCCCGCAACAGACAAAGGCAAATACGTCACGGTATTCAAGAAACAGGCAGACGGCAGTTGGAAGGTGGTTGCCGACATCTTCAACTCCGATGGCCCGGCAGCGCCGGCGAAAGCATAGTCCCCTATACCTCCAAATCACTGACTCGGTGCCTCAATCGTCTTCCGCCGTTCCAGGGAATGATTGAGGCACCCGCCCCTTCATTTCAAAAGCTGAAACGGTAATCGACGGCGCAATTGCGTCCCGGGTCGCTTCAGCCGGCGTCGGCCCCCACCGCAGAGTAGCGTGCTACTCTCACATCACCGCATGCGTCAGACCGGTCCCGTGCCAACCCAGACAGCCCACGCCGATCTCCCACGCGTTCTCGGCGCCAGTCAGGCTACGGCAATTGTCGTCGGCACCATCATCGGCAGCGGCATCTTCCTGGTTCCCAGCGAAATGATGAAAGACACGGGCTCTTCCACGCTGGTTTATCTCGCGTGGATTGTCGGAGGTCTGCTCTCACTCTTCGGAGCCATGACATACGCCGAGTTGGGCGCCATGCTTCCCTATGCCGGCGGCGAATACGTCTACCTGCGCGGGGCCTACGGCGACACAACTGCCTTCCTGTACATGTGGACCTGGTTCGCTGTCGCCAAGCCTGCCTCCATCGCCGCAGTAACCAGCGGGCTCGCGCGAACCCTCGGTGTCTTTCCCGCCTTTCACTTCCTCTCCACGCCCATCGACGGCCTGCCCGTGCTCTGGTCGCAGATCTTTGCCATCAGCGTCACATGGTTCATGACAGGCTTGAATTACCTCGGCATCAAAAAGGCCGGAGACTTTCAACTTGTCTTCACCGTTCTCAAAGCGATACTCATCTTGATCGTCGCTGCCCTCTGCTTTGCATCTGCATCGGGTTCATGGTCCAACTTCGCCACCTCCCTTCCGCATGCCACCGGCGGCTTTGGCGGATTCATGCTGGCTCTCATCGCCACTCTCTGGGCCTACGACGGATGGAACGACCTCACCATGGTCGCCGGTGAGGTTCGCCGCCCCGAACGCAGCCTCCCCGTCGCCCTCATTGGCGGACTCTTCATCGTCGGCTTTCTCTTTATGGCCACCAATGCAGCCATCCAATACATCCTGCCCGCGGCGCAGATTGCCGCGAGCGAACGCCCCGCCGTCGCCGCGCTCGCCATCGTAGCTGGCCCCCGCGGAGCCGGCTTTGTCGCCGCGGCCATGGCCCTCAGCATCTTCGTGACGCTTAACGGAACCGTCATGTCGGGTGCTCGCATCCCTTTTGCCGCAGCCCGCGACCGCCTTTTCTTCCGCCAGTTCGCGCACATTCATCCGCGCTTCCAGTCCCCATCCACTTCGCTCATCGTCCAGGGATCGCTCTCAACCGTTCTTCTGCTGTTTCTCAGCCAGTTCCAGCAGCACTTTGAACTCGCAGTTTTCGCCGAATGGCTGTTCTACATGCTCACCGCTACCACCGTCTTCGTATATCGCCGCCGTCACCCCGAGTTCGCTCGCCCCTATCGCGTCTGGGGATATCCGCTGCTTCCCGCTATCTTCGTCATCTGCGCTGCGGCCGTTCTCATCTGGAGCTACGCCGGCAACATCCGTGGCTCCCTCCTCGGCACCGCCCTCATCCTCCTCGGGCTCCCCGTACTCTGGCTCGTTCGAAAAATCTACCGCCAGAGATGACCAACCCAGCGCAATCGTCAAATCTAGTGCGGGTAGCTCTCTTTTCGCACTCTGCCGCACGAACCAGTACAATCCAGAAATGTTCAGCGCTTATCGAGAGCAGGGCGAGGCCCGTCGGCGCGAAGAATTGTAAAGGAACAGCGAGCCCCATTCCCTCATCGGCTCAGCACCCAATGCACCCGGAAGGTAGGCGATGTCACCCACACGAACCCAGATCTGGCAAAGCCCCACGTTCACCATCGAACGCATCGAAGACAAAGCGCCACGCACGTTGATCTACCAGATCACGGGTCCGTTCGTCGCCAATGACATGTACCGCTCACTCAAGCCGGTCCTCGTCCTCAACATATTCGAGTTCACGATTGCACCCGACAAAGAGCCCCTCGCACTTGTCATCTTCGATCTCACCGACGTTCCTTCCATGGATTCCTCCGGGCTGGGGTTGATCGTCGCCCACTACATCAGTTGCAGGAACAGGGGAATCCGGGTGGTCGCAGTCGGGGTGAGTCCCAACGTCCTGAAACTCTTCGCATTCACAAGGATCGATTCGCTTATCCCTATGGCCGCCACTGTCGAACAAGCAATCCTCTCGTAATTCTGCTCATCTTTCGCTGGCACACAATCAGTCATTCCTCTCAGTTGCAAAATTGGATCTTCACCACAACGCCGATCAGATAATCGTCGAATTGCTGGCGTTTTTTTCAACACATGCATGAGAATGAGACATTCCCTCACAGGGCGGTCCAGCCCTGGGATCAGGCTACCTTTCAATGGGTAGCTCAAGTTCTATGTCAAGGAGCCAATATGAACATCAGCTTCTCAGGTAAGGTCGCCCTGGTCGCAGGAGGCACAGGCGGCCTTGGCAACGCGGTAAGCCTCGCGTTCCTTGAAGAAGGCGCAAAAGTGGTCGTCACCTATCGCAAAGCATCAGAGTTCGCCGCTTTGAAAAGTGCGGCAGGCGCGAATGCCTCGCTACTTGAAGGTCATCTCATCGACGTCACCGACGAACTTGCTACAGCAGCATTCGTGACAGACGCCTTCTCGCGACATGGAAGACTCGACGCCCTCGTAAATACAATTGGCGCCTACGCGGGCGGGATCAAGCTATGGGACCTGGATACAAAGATTCTTGATGCCATGCTTTCGCTCAACCTGCGTTCGGGATACGCCTTGGCGCGCGCTGTATTGCCCGCAATGTTGAAGCAAGGGTATGGATCCATCGTCAATGTCGCGGCAAAGGCGGCAGTCGACCACGGAGCGGGAGCAGCCGCATATGCCGCATCGAAAGCCGCTGCGGTGGCGCTTATGGATTCACTTGCTGCCGACACAAAAGGGACCGGCATCAGGGTCAACTCCATTCTTCCAAGCATTATCGATACCCCTGCAAACAGACTGGCAATGCCGGGTGCCGACTTTGCCGCCTGGCCCCAACCGCATGACATCGCCCAGGTAATACTCTTCCTGAGCAGCGACGCCGCCAAAACAATTCATGGAGCAGCAATTCCGGTTTACGGCGCCAACTGACTCGACGTGTCTTTAGATCCCCTGCGAATGCTTCATCCCTTGTCCCTGGAGATCTACAGCGAAACTTTTCGATGTCCCCTTGCGTATCTCCCGTTGCCCTCTCCTCTACCCGCATTCACCAGGGAGGAAACATGCACATCACTCGCAACCCAGGCAGAGTTGCCGGATTATGGTACTTGATCCTCTGCGTTCTCGGTCCTCTGCGTCTCATCTACATTCCCACCAAACTGTTTGTGTCTGGGAATGCGCTCGCGACCGCCGACAATATTGCTGCGCATCAGTGGCTCTTCCGATTCGGAATTGTTGCCGACTTGCTCTGTGCGGTGATCCTGATTTTCCTCACAATGGCTTTCTACCGGTTGTTCAGCGGAGTAGATCGGAACCTCGCGATCCAGGTGGTGATCTTCGGTGGAGTTATGCCGGCTCTCATTTACTTTGTTGGCGTGGTAAGTGACTATGGAGCCCTGACTCTCGTGCGAGGCGCTGATTTCCTGTCAGCCTTCGACAAGCCTCAGCGAGACTCCCTGGCACTGTTGTTCCTCACGTTGCGTGACCATCAAAATACTGCCGCTGAGGTTCTCTGGGGCGTATGGCTCTTCCCGTTGGGAGCCCTCGTCTATAGGTCTCGCTTTCTGCCACGATTCCTCGGGGTCTGGCTCGCGATCAACGGCTTGGCCTATGTGACCCTCAGCTTAACGGGCATATTGTTCCCTCACTACCAGGACAAAGTTTTTCTCTACTCCCAGCCCGCCATGTTCGCGGAATTGGCACTCATGCTTTGGCTCGTGATCAAGGGTGCCAATCCCCCCGCGCTCAGCGGGACAGCCTCACTTTCGGCCGCTGGTTAGGTTCACACTTGCCGCCTTCGAGGGCAACGCGATCCAGAACGTTTCCGATCTCCATCAAGAGAAAAGTCTCTCGCGCCGCGAAAACAATTCTTTTCTCCAGCAAGTACGGCCGCAGTCTGCATCTAACCGCGATAGAGATTCAACGCGCCTGGCCGTCATCGATCGAAACCCCTGCACAAGAGACGCGCGAACACATCAATGGAGGTTCCATGAAAGCAGCAACAATCGTGGGCATTTTGTTAATTGTGGTCGGTTTCGTCGGGTTCGCTCTCGGCGGCTTCAGTTTCACTCACGAGAAAAAAGACGTAGACTTGGGACCTGTCCAGGTTTCTCACAAGGAGAAGAGCACCCTGCCGATTTCACCAATCCTCAGCACTTTATCCCTGATCGCAGGCGTTGGCCTGGTTGTGGCTGGCGTCCGCGGCAAATAGAAACATCTCTATCGCGCGCGGCGCCAGCAACGCAAATTGCTCTCTACGACTTTGTCTCAATGTCCAAGCTGGCTTAGCGCCTCTCGAATGGGAGCCGAAGAGAGCAATCCGGTGAATCCAAAAGCGTCTCCAAGCCAAAACCGATGTCCACACGCGAAGACCTCCGGCGTCGACACGCCAGGTGTCCCTGTCATCCTCTCCGTCGCGCCACTTCCTGGTACACCTCGACATACTCGCGCGACGGCTGTTCCCAACTGAAGTTTCTCGCCATTCCATTCAACATCAGTTGTTTCCATGTGGTCTTGTTCTGAAACGTCACAACTGCGCGGTCAATCGCATCGAGCAACGCCTGCGCATCGTAATCCTGAAACTTGAAACCTGTGCCGGTCTTAGTCTTCGCATTCCATTCTTCGATTGTGTCATCGAGTCCACCCGTAGCGCGCACCACTGGCACGGTGCCATATTTCAGCGAATAGATCTGATTCAGTCCGCCCGGCTCATACCGTGACGGCATCAGAAAGATGTCAGCTCCAGCTTCTACCTTATGCGCCATCGCCTCGTCATACTTCACCTGCACCGCAACGAGCGACTGATTTGCATATGCCCAGTCACGAAAGAATCTCTCATAGAACGGCTCGCCCGTTCCCAACGCAATCATTGCCAGCTGCCGCTCCGATAGCTTCCCTGAGATTTGCTCGAGCAGGTCGAATCCTTTCTGTGTCGCAAAGCGCGACACGAGCCCAATCACCGGTGTTGTCTCCGGAACGTTTTGCAAACCAAAAGCATGCAGCAGATCATCGCGGCACTCGCGCTTCCCGGTCAAATCTTCCGGGGTGTAATGTGCGGCAAGATTTCCGTCCGTCGCCGGATCCCACTCCGAATAATCCACACCGTTCAAGATCCCTCGCAAGTCCGCTGCACGACGCCTTAACGCCCCATCCAGGTGGTTCCCGAACTCCGGAGTCTGAATCTCCTCAGCATATTTGCGGCTGACCGTGGTCAGCATATCGGAGTAAACCACGCCGCCTTTGAGAAAGTTGAAAGTGTCATAATGCTCCAACTTGTCGTAGGTGAAAATCTCCCACGGCAGCACTAACATCTCCGTCGTCGATGGCGGAAACCACCCCTGATAGCCCGCGTTGTGAATGGTCAATACAACTCCCACATTCATCAGCATCGGATCGGAGCTATAGACCGTACGAAGAAACACCGGAATCAGCGACGCCTGCCAGTCGTGAACATGGAAGATGTCCGGAACCCCAAGCAGCTTGCTCGCCTCAAGAACCGCGCGGCAAAACAGGCCAAACCGCTCTGCATTGTCCCCGTATTCACCACCCTTCGTTCCGTAGATCCCTTGGCGGTCAAACAACTCCGGGCAATCCACAAAATAAAACTTCACTCCATTCAACTCGCCGCCATCCACAATCCCCGCAAATCGGCTGTAGTCCTTGAAGGGAATCGTGATCGACTCGACAGCAAATTTGATCTCTCGAGTAATTTGCTCCCGCACGACCGAATAGAACGGCAGATATACCGTCACTTCATGACCCAGCTTCACCAACTCCGGTGCCAGCGCGCCCACCACGTCCGCCAATCCTCCGGTCTGTGCAAAAGGAACGCATTCTGACGCGGCAAAAACAATTCGCATGATGTCTCTCTCCGGGGCGGGACTCGTCTCTGCCAGGCAGCACGGCCAAAGGCCAAGTCTACACGCTGACACTTTGATTCATTTGGTGCCGGCGACGTCGGAATTTCGCATCGGATTGACCTCGTACCTCATCTCAAACTCATGCCGGGACTAAACACCTACGAGTACTCGCAACAGTCGATCCCTGATGGCAAATCGGGTATCGCCGACACCAGTCTCCTCGACAACCCGATCCTGAATTCACTCGAGACGGATCACGCAAAATGGGCGATGGTAGAGGGCTCCGCGCGACGTTATCCTGCTGAAGTGGGTCCTCTCAGCGGCATGCCGGACCAGTCACTGGTCCACTACGATGCCCTGCGCAGGCTCGCAGGTCCTGGCGGAATTCTGGGATTGTTCCTTCGAGTTCGTCCCGCTCCACCGCAAGGCTGGAGTCTGGTTCGCGGCGGTCGATTGACGCAGATGGTTGCGACGTCGCGAGAGATCGAGCAAGTTACTCCGCAACGCTCCGGCACCGTCTTCAGGCCGCTTACCGACGCCGATGTGCCAGCTATGTTAGAACTGACCGAACTCACCGAGCCGGGCCCATTTCGCAAGCGCACCTTTGAACTTGGAAAGTTCTATGGCGCCTTCGTGTCTGATCGCCTGGTCTCAATGGCGGGTCAGCGCATGAGCCTCCCAGGATTCATCGAGGTCAGCGCGGTTTGCACCCACCCCGATGCCCGTGGTCGCGGCTACGCTCGCGTCCTGATGTCGACAGTCATCCATGACATCTTGCAGCGCGGCAAACGCCCATTCCTTCACGCCTTCGCCGATAACCCTGCAATTCGCCTTTATGAAAGCCTTGGCTTCGTCCAGCGGCGAACATTCCATCTCGCGATACTCAAGAACGAAGCCTGATGAACCGGCGTCTCCGAGCTTCGTCTGCCGGCATTGGACTACCATCAAACAAGCATGCCCATCAAGCCAAAGCTAGGCCAAAACTTTTTAAGGGATGAACAAGCCATTCAACGGATCGCTGCATCCATTGGCGACTGTGCGGGCCGCACGGTGGTCGAGATCGGTCCCGGCAAAGGAGCAATTACTGGGGCATTATCCGCGCGTGCCCGTCGAGTGTTAGCTATCGAACTCGATTCGGATCTAGCCGCTCGAATTCGCAATGAATTCTCTTCGGACCGAGTCACGGTCGTGAATCAGGATGTGCTCGGCTTCGACTTCACAGCCCTGTCTGCCGAATTGGGCGAGCGACTGCTCGTCGTCGGCAATCTTCCCTATCTCATCACTTCGCCGATTCTGCTCAAGCTGGCCGCAAGCAGTGCCGCTCTTGATCGTGCCGTCCTCATGGTGCAGCGCGAAGTTGCCGACCGCGTGGCCGCAGGACCCGGCTCGCGCGACTACGGACTCCTGTCGGTAACGGTCCAGATGTACGGGCCTATCGAAAAACTGTTCACCATTCCACCGGGCGCTTTCTCACCGCCGCCAAAGGTGCATTCCACAATATTCCGTTGGCGATTTGAGCCTCGGTTCGCCGAGTTACAGGTTGAACCTCTGCCTTTTCTCGGTTTCGTGCGCAAGGCGTTTGCGCAAAAGCGTAAAACTCTTGCCAACAACCTCCGTGCCGCTGGAATCCAGCCACCTGCAATCGATTCCGCATTATCCCTCGCAGAGATCGACCCACTGGCACGGGCTGAATCATTAGCCATCGAAACTTTGGCAACTCTGTGGCGTGCGCTACAAGAAAAAGGGACCACTTCGCCTGACGAAATGGCCCCCTCTGTTACCAATTCAACTTCTTAGTGGTGCGGACCACCTGACGGGCTTGGTGCACCGCCGCCACCACCTACGTGGCCGCCGCCACCGCCGCCGACACTGCCACCGCCCCCGACGTGACCGCCACCACCCATATTGCCGCCACCCATTGTGCCACCACCTACGTGGCCGCCATTTATGCTTCCTCCGCCACCCACATGACCGGCGGCGCCGCCACCGATGTTACCTCCCGTCGGGCGAGACGCTGGAACTCCGCCGTAGAGACCCGGATTGGGCGCAGACGGGCGATAGATATTTCCACCAGAATTCGTAGAACCGCTCCACGTGCCCGGACGAGGATTACCACCGCCTGGCGTATTTGCCCACGGACTATACACAGGCCGGGTTGTTGAGCCCATCCCTGGATACGTGAGAGGCGGCCGGCTCACGATACTCGAAGCCGCACCTTCATGGTTGTAGGTAGGCCGCAACGAGATCGGCCGGAGTGGTTGCACAACACTCCCAGCGATCGTTACCGGCCCGCTTGCCCCGTGCACCGGCGCAGCCGATGGTTTGTGCGACCCGTGATAGGAACTGATCACCGGATTCGGTTGATACATTCCCCCGCCTCTGATCGGCGAACCACCGCTCGGCTTGATTGGGGTACCGCGCGGACGATGTGGCGGTTGATAGCGGACCGGCATTGTCCCGACATTAGAGCCCCACCCGCCGCTGTTCCACCAGTATCCACCGCCCGGATTCCAGCACCAGCCGAACCCGTCATAGTAATTCCAGAACCCAACGGAATAGGGCAAATAGCCCCAGGAGTTGCACGAAACCCAGATGTATCCGTAACGCGGGGTCCATACCCAGTTACCGCATCCGTAGGGATCCCAACCGGCTGTCGCCCCCTGGTATGGGGACCAGACATATCCTTGGCCCGGAACGTTGTACCAGTTGCCATTCGCATCCAGATCGCCCCAGGCAGGATTGTTGTTTGTTTCCACGCTGTTTGTCGCCGCGGTGCGCGCAGCCTCCTGCGAGGTCAGCACCTGGTCGCGGTCAGAGTTCCAGGCATCCCATGAATCAGGCTCGATGGTTTCAGACAGATTGTAGTGTCCGGGGTCCGACGCATTCAGAACCACAGTCTCGCCGCCATGCAAATCGAGCGAGAGCGCAGTACCATGCTCCAGGTGCGCGTTCCCCGAGAACACCGCGACTTCGCCCGGAGGATTGTCAAGGTTCACTCGAATCACGGTAAAGCCGGTCGCCGTCACTACCGTGCTGTTGAACCCCACCTTGATTTGGCTCGATGCACTGTCCCCTTGCAGTTCGAAATATCCCAAACCGTTGTCGAGCACTACTTCCGATTCTGCGAGGCCATTCTGACGGCGCAAAACTTTCAGCCGCAGCGAGGTGTTGGGCGAAATGCGAATCACGCTTCCATCTTCGAACTGAAGTTCGGCGCGTCCATCTTCCCCAGTCGTGATCTGTGATCCCTCGAAAATTGGGGTATTGGTCAGGGCCGGATCCGCCAGAATCGCGCCTCCCTGCGATAGTTGCACTCCCCCGTCAACAAAGCTGAGGCGAACGGCACGAGCTGTCGGATCGGCTTCCTGCGCTCTCACAGCTACTGCTGCCGCGACGAGCAAAGTCAGCCCCAGAAGCCCGGCGGCCGGCCTGAACCAAACCTTACTTGCGTATTTCATTGAGCCCCCACCCTTTCCCCACATCCTGCGACAACCATCGCAAGAGCCCACAACCTTTAAGACCACACAATCCGAGGAAAAGTCGCGGGAATATTCCTGCTTGGGAGACTAATTGTCAGCCCGCGCCAGCAAGGTCCGCGCTCTCTTCCTTACCCGTTCCATCACATGAGGATCGTTTTCGAGCCGCTCCAGGATGCCCTTGATGGTGCAAATCTGCTGAAGCCGGCCGTCGTCCGCAGCCTCCGCAATATACTCTACCGCTTTATCTAGTCCCAGGGGATCATGTTGCAGAAGCAATTCGAGCCGCGCGCCCTCAATAAGCGTCGATGCGACGGCTACAAGCGAGTCTCCAAGTTCCTGAATATCCTTGTCTTTTGAGTAGTTGAACTCGCACCCCCCCTCCCCCTCAGGACCGCTATAGGTGATCTTCTTCCACCCTTGGAAAGCCACTTTGAGGTGACTCTCGCACTTCCCGCTGAGGAGACGTTTGTCGCGCGCAATATGAAATGCGCGGACCGCAAAGCTTTCGTTCAGGTTCACGTCGCGATCGACCTTGCCGGGCAACATTTCAGCTTCATCGTAAGAGGGCTTCGCACCCCCTTCGGCGTGGAAATGCCCGGTTCCATCCGGGTGAATCACCAGCGTCCATTGCGACGGATAGAGGCCCGGATTGGCAAAGTCGACTCGGAGGGTGGAAGTGGGTGCGCCATACCCGTGCATGGTGCATAAAGCAACCAGAGTCGTGATCAGAATGACCAGTTTCGGCCTTCTCATCTCATCAACCCCTGTGCAGCCAGTGTCTGGTAAGTATGTATGTGGCAAATGGCGACAGCCAGCGCATCTGCCGCGTCGGCCGGTTCGGGCAATTCTCGTAACTCCAGTAGCCGGGCAACCATGAATTGCACTTGTTCCTTCTTGGCCAGGCCATAACCAACCACGCTCGACTTGATCTTCAAGGGCGCGTACTCGGCGACCGGCACACCCTGATTTGCCGCAGCCAGCAGAGCCACTCCTCGAACCTGGCCAAGTTTCAAAGCGGATTTGGCGTTCACCGAGTAGAAGACCTCCTCCACGGCAACCACTTCCGGCTTCCAGTATTCAAGTGCCTCGGTCAACTCCCGATAGACCTGGGCCAGTCTCTCTGGTAAGGGCTTTGCTTTGGCGAGCCGTATTGCTCCCAGGGTGCTGCAGATCAATCGAGGCTGACGCCCAGAATCAAAAGTCTCAACAACGCCAAACCCGGTAATCTCGGTGCCGCAGTCGATTCCGAATACTCGCATTCGGATGTCAGTTTAACCCAAGGGCGACGTTGCAGGGGACAAGGCGCTGAAAAGCCGGATCATAGGTGCCTGAGGCCAAGTCTTCACCTGGAACTCCATTTCCCGCCCATCAAGCGCGCATCGCAATCGAAAAAGGTCTCGCAGGTCGAATAGCGAAAACAGGCCGCCTTTTCGGTTCGCGGATTCGTCAATTCCTCAAACGACCTGCGCCCGTTAATACGTGTATGTTCATGAAAGATGAAGGTTCTGGGTCCTATTTTGCTCATGCTCGCCAGCCTGGCATCCGCCCAGGTAAATCATGGCGAGTTGCGGCTCAGAATCACTGATCCCGCAGGTGCCAGTGTGCGCTCCGCCATCAAGTTGGTTTCTGCAGGAAACGGCTATGATCAGTCATTTCGCAGCGACTCGAACGGCAGCCTCACTATCCAGCAGTTGCCCTTTGGCGTTTACAAATTGTCGGTCCAACAGTCGGGCTTTTCTGCCTTTTCAGAGAGCATCGAGGTCCGATCTGCCTTACCAATCGAGATCCGAGTTCGACTGAGCCTTGCGTCTGTTCGCACCGAAGTAAAGGTCACGGACTCGGGCACGCTCATTGATCCGCTCAGTTCGTCTTCAGCCAGTCAGATCGGCACGCAACAGATTCAGCAGCGCCTTTCTTCGTTGCCCGGCAGGTCCGTACAGGATCTCGTGCTGTCTCAGCCGGGCTGGCTGGCCGAAGGCAGCGCAGTCCTGCATCCTCGCGGCTCTGAATACCAAACACAGTTCGTCATTGACGGAATTCCGATCACCGACAACCGATCCCCGAGTTTCGGCCCCGAGATCGAGGCCGACAATCTCGATTCAATGAGCCTCTATACCGGCGGCTATCCCGCCGAGTACGGCAGAAAATTGGGCGGCGTGGTTGAGCTGAGCACGCGCACCGCGAAAGAGCCCGGCTTGCACGGCCAGCTTATCCTCGATGGCGGATCCTACGACACCGCATCTGGTTACGGAGAACTGCACGAGATGCGGGGAAAAAATACCTTTGGCATTACCGCCTCCGGAGGCATGACCAGCCATTACCTCAATCCCGTGGTCCCGGAGAATTACACCAATAACGGGACGATCGGTGATTTCACCGCTCGCTACGAGCGCATTCTCGCGGGCAGCGATCGCCTCACATTCGGTCTGCGTCATGAGTTTTCGCGCTTCCTGATTCCCAACGAGTATCTCCAGCAGGACGCCGGACAGGTCCAAAACGGAGACAACTTCGAAACGCTCGGCACCGCTGCATACCAGCACATTGCTTCCGCCAACAGCGTGATCGCTCTCGCAGGAATGGTCCGCGATAAATCCAATAACTTCTATTCAAACCAGAACCCAACTCCGATCGCATTCTTCCAGCACAATTATTTTCGCGAAGGATATTTCAAGGCGACCTATTCCCTTCATCACGGAATGCATGAGTTCAAGGCGGGTGTTGACGCAGACACAACATTCCTGCATGAAAACTTCCACTACACCATCACCGACCCAGCGCAGTTCGATCCAGACACTCCAACTAATTTCGTTTTTGCGGATCAGCGGCCCGACCTCGAGCAGTCTGCTTTTGTCGAGGACACGGTTCACTTCGAGGACTGGACGTTAAGCGCCGGATTGCGATGGGATCACTACCAGCTTCTTCTGAACGAGAATGCATTCAGCCCGCGGGTCGCCATCGGTCGCTACGTGCCGTCTCTGAAAATGGTCGTGCACGGTTCCTACGATCGAATCTTCCAAACGCCTTCGTTTGAGAACATTCTCGTCTCGAGTTCAGATCAGATCGATGCACTCAGCGACGAGTTTCTCCGCCTGCCTGTGCAACCTTCTACCGGCAATTACTATGAAGTGGGCTTTACGCAGGAACTGCTCAACCAAGTGCGCCTCGACGTCAACGTCTACCGACGTGACATTAAAAACTTTGCCGATGACGACCAATTGCTGAACACCGGCGTAAGTTATCCGATTGCGTTCGAAAAGGCCATTATTTACGGGGCAGAAGGCAAACTTCAGGTCGTTCGTTTAAAGAAACTCAACGGCTTTGTCAGCTACTCCTACATGGTGGGCAACGTCTGGCTTCCGGTAACGGGCGGGCTCTTCCTGGGCGACGATGCCGCAACCATTGAAAGCGACACCACCGGCCACTTTCCCGTCTCGCAAGACCAGCGCAACACTCTGCGAACTCGATTCACACATAGCTTCACCGAACGCGTCTGGGGTGCCGTTGGTGCTTCCTACGGATCAGGACTTCCCTTCGAATTCACCGGCACCGAAGCAGAGGCCCTCGCACAATATGGACCTGCGGTCATAAGTCGGCTCAATTTCGAACGCGGCCGCGTAAAGCCCCAACTCGCCGTGAGCGCGTCTCTCGGAGTTGTATTATGTGACTGCAAAAACATCCGCATGAGCCTTCAGGCCGACGCCGACAATCTCAATAACCGCCTCAACGTTATTAACTTTGGCGGCCTCTTCTCCGGAAACGCCATTGCTCCAGCGCGCAATTTTGCGGTGCGCTTGAACACGACCTTTTAGCACTTTCGTGAGATGCGCGGTTCAGCTGTTCATCAGGCAAATGTCACTCCAGCCGCCGCGCCAACCTTCCGGATATATTCGCGGCCCTCGTCATACTCCGCCGCTGTCTTCAGATGTTCCAGCATCAGGGGTGTGTCTCGTCCGAGATTTGCAAGCCCTTGCAGATACGCCTTGTAGTCGATCTGTCCGCGCCCCGGAGGCACTTCGAGAAAATGCACATTCATCTCGACCACCCACTGCAGATCCTTCGCGTGACATGAAACGATCCAGGGCCCGAGCTTCTTGAAGCACTCCTCAATAAATGCGGTGTTCTCGTAAAAGCGCCGGGGGGAGTTGATGCCGTTGCAGACATCCAAATGGACGCCAAAGGCCTTGCGGTCGACGGCACGAATCAGTTCAACATATGCGTCAGGTCCGTCGGGAAGATTCCAGCCCATCATCTCGATTGTGAACTTGGTGCGAGTCGGCTTGACGCTGTCAATCACGTGTCGGCAATTCTCCACTGTCGCATCAAAAAATTCCGTAGACAGATTCTTCGGATTGGGTCCGTACCATGAATCCGGGTTGAACGACCCCGCGATATCCACACAGCAGCGAGCGCCGACCGCTTCAGCAAGGGCACATCGTTCCACCACATATTCAAGATTCTCGCGGCGCTTTTCCGCGTCGGGATCGAGCATGTTCTTCCATGCTCCCACCTCTGCGATGCAAACGTTCTCGGCTGCAAAGGCGGTCTGAATTGCACGCAGCAAATCCGCGTCTTTCACCGTAGCCATTTGCGGGCAATAGGCAGCACTGTAACCGAGGCGGCGATGTTCGCGAGCCAGCGCTATCGGATCGTTTGACTCGAGAAAGATTGGTCCGCCGAGACGAACGGGGGCCGTAGCTACCGCGTAAACCGGTACGGCAGTCTGCAGGCCATGAGCAGCTACCGCCGCAGTCATCGCGAGAAACGAACGTCGCGTGGTGATCATTTGACTGACAAGCTTACATCATCAGCAGGCAGTCAGGGTGCTCGCTCGATTCGATTGCCCGATGACCTAGGCGCCCTGAGAGAGAACCTTCGGCACATCGATGCCCAGTGCAGTCGCGAGATCGTGCTGATGCTCCTGCTCTTGCGAGATGATCGTTCGAAGTTGCTCCGCGAGTGCGTAGTGACCAAGGGCTTCAGCTTGTCTCACGCGCTCGCGGTAATTCCTGATCGTCTCTGTTTCGTTGTCGAGATCGAACTGGAGCATTTCTTCAGGCTTATCTGAGAGCTTCACGGGCTTTGGCGTTGCAGTCGGCATTCCGCCCAGGTAGTCAATCTGGTCGGCAACGATCATCGCGTGCTGCAACTCCTCCGCCGCATGCTTCTTCAGTTCGCCGGCGATGTTCATCCACTTCGCGCCTGAAATGACGTTGCTGTAGACCGTGTAGGCAATGATCGCCTGGTATTCGCGAGCCAGGTCCTCATTCAGCGCGTTGATGAGATCCTTGACCGCTTTGTCGCTCTGTTGGTCGGAACTCTGGCTGGGCTTCTGGCCGTTCTTTTTATCGGGCATGGGGATCCTCTATTTGAATTAGCCTGATCGGCTGCGCAGACACCGGCTTGGATGCGGACAAGTGGTGGGGCGTTGGTTTGTGAGAAAGAACATCCCGCAAAAACAACAACGGCCCGGGAAAAATCCCAGGCCGTTGCCGGTGATCTGTTGGGATTGGACTAAGGCCATCGCGCTTGAAGCGATTGCCAGTGGCCCGGCGGATGCCACCGCGGGGGCTTACATGGGGCTTGGGGCGCGATGCCCTAGGCCTCAGTCACCTCACGTACCAAACTACTGGAACAATCTTTTTGCATAGGCTGGATCATCCTCCTTTCCCGTGTAGCCTCAAACTAAATCAGCGGACGCAAGGCGTCAAGCACCCCATCAAGGAAGATCAACCGGCATCACGGGCTATTCGGGGGAGTTTATTTTATTCATGGCATCGGTTGCCTTGTTTTCTTGCTTAAGTGCCTCGGCATTGTGTGCCTCAGCCTTGGCGGTCTCCTTGGAGGCTTTTGCGTGTGCAACTGCGGCCTTCTCCTCAAGCTTGTGCTGCTTTTTCTGTGCTTTCATTTCCTGGTTTGTCATTGGAGGAGGGACGGCCGAGTCTTGATCCGCGTTCTTCGTGGGCGCAGGGGCGATGGATTCCTGATCTGGCCTCTTCGTCGGAACCGGGGCTGGCGAGTCCTGGTCTTTCGGCTTGGCGGCTGGAGCGCCGGCATCCGGACCCGTATTTGGAATAAGCGTCGGCGCGGTGTTCTCCCTTGTGGTCGTCGTAGTCGTAGTGGTCTGGGTGCCGACCGACGGCGGCGTGCTGGGTGGAGGAGAACTCGGTGGCGTCGACTGCGCAATGGCGAGCGTCGAGAAGATGCTGAATGCTAGAACGGCAAAACGTTGAGTGGATGTCATGGGACCTCAATTACGGGAGATACTTTTGCCCGCAGCTTCTACGGTCCCACAAGGCATACAAATGAAATGGTCAATATAGACCACAAAGGCTGCAACTGGATGCAACAACTGCGAAATATGAGCGTGCGGGCGCGATGAGGCAGGTCTGAAAGCCACAATCGAGCCTCACTATGCTCCTTCTCCAAGTCCTGTGCCGGGAAACCTCGCCGCATTTACAAGATCCATGTGAGCGAGCAAATTGGAACTTCTACGATCAATGTTCAGCTAAACCTTGACTACCAGGAAGTCGACGGTTTTCATGTGCCCAAACATGTCTCTTTTGACTCGCTCGGCGCTTACTCGATCAACATGGAAGTTTTAGACTGCAAGTCTATTGCGCAGACTGCACGATAATGCGCAGACTGCGGCTGCTCCCGCGGGCTTTTGGGAAGACCGGGCAGCGTTGGCACTCTTCTGCTTCTCAGCCGAGACGAGATTCTTCCCTTCCATATCCGTGAGCGGACAGTATCGTTCCTGTCTCAATTTCTCCTATTGACCTCCTCTTTGGTTAGTGCTAACTTACCGTTAGTGGACGCTTACCTACAAGCCGGCCTCGACGCACTCGGCGACGCAACGCGTATGGCGATCTTTCAGAAGCTGTCCGGCGGCCCGATTGCAGTGAATGATTTGGCTCGCACCTTGCCGGTGAGCCGACCGGCCGTTTCTCAACACCTGAAAGTGTTGAAAGATGCGGGGCTCGTGATGGACAGCAAAGCGGGAACACGACGACTTTATCGGTTGGACCCAGAAGGCGTGGCACGCCTGCGCACCCACTTCGATCAGATGTGGACGAATGCCTTGAGCGCCTTTCAATGTGCCGCAGAGAAGCCCCAGACGAGGAGGTCATCATGGCAGAGCAAGCAGAAGAAGCCAGTCTGAAAGTGTTTAAGACCGTTCGGGTGAGAGCTTCAGTCGAGCGCGCATTTTCTGTTTTTATTGAGCAGATGGAAACATGGTGGCCCGCGACTCACCACATCGCGAAGACTCCCTTCCAGTCGATCTTTGTTGAGCCGCGCAAGGGCGGTCGTTGGTATGAGCGCGACGCCGAAGGGAACCAGTGCGATTGGGGAACTGTGCTTGCATGGGACCCGCCGCACCGGGTGTGCTTCTCGTGGCACCTCGGACCGGGACATGATTCGCCCGATTGGAAATTCGACCCCGACTTGTCAAGGGCCAGCGAAGTTGAAGTGCGCTTCACAGCCGAGACCGGCGCATCGACGCTCGTAGAACTGGAACACAGAAACCTTGAACGTCACGGCCAAGGGGCGGAGCAACTTCGCGCGATATTCGATGGGCCCGGGGCCTGGAGCGGAATCCTCGAGCACTTTGCAAAGGCAATGGAACACGAATAATCGCCGCAACCTGACAGCCACCCAGGGAGCGAGGCAACCGCGGTGACATTGCCCCGCTCCTGGCTCTACGAGAAAGGAGACAGCATGAAGCCCACAATCTTCTTGCGGATTGCATCTGTGATAACGCTGATCCATGCGGTATTGCATACCATCGGTGGAGTTTTTGGCAAGCCTGAACCTGGAACGCCGGCGATGGTTCTGGCAACAATGCAGGCGAATCGTTTCCCCGTCTTCGGTGCGATGCGGAGCTATGCGGACTTTTATTTGGGCATGGGATTGGGCATCACGATTTTCCTGACGACCGAAGCTGTAGTTTTTTGGCTGCTTGCATCTCTGGCAAAAACCGAAGGCGCCCGTCTGCGGCCAATTCTCGCCGTGTTCATGATCGGCTACCTGGCCTTCGCAGTAAATTCGGCAGTATATTTCTTTTCTATGCCGGTGATTGTCGAGGTGTTGATCGCGCTTTGCCTCGGGCTGGCCATCGTCGCAGCCAAGCCAGTCGCGAGTCAATCAACTCAAAGCGTCGTCGCTTGATTCAATACGCAGCCGAAAAATCGTCCTCATACGTGCATGCCGCAATGTATACTGACCGCCCCTGCCGCAGCCGCGGTTGCGTGCGACGATCTTTACTCGCTACGGAGGCCAAACCCCACAATGAACGCTTCGGACGTCTTGAAAATCTCTCACCTTGCGACCAGAAGAAGCTTCGTCGGAGGAACCGCAGCCACAATTGCCGCGGGAATCTGCGGCTCACTGCCACTGCAATCGACCGCGCAAGCCGACCCGCCGGGGGTGGATATCATTGGGCCCAAACCAGGGTATTCTCCACAAGTCGGGACATTCGTTTCCATGCTGACATGGATGCGCGACGTCAACGGCGTGCTCAGTGCTACGAAAGGGCTGACACAAGCCGACCTCGACGCTCTCTTTGACAAAAATGCGAACTCCATTGGCGCCCTCATGCTGCACCTCGCAGCTACTGAGACCTACTATCAGATGAACACCTTCGACGGAATGAAGTGGGATAGCTGGTCCGACGCTGTCAAACAGAAATGGGATGCTGCCATGGAATTAGGCGACCCCGGACGGAAAGCGATCAAGGGACATGACCGCGAATACTACGTAAATATCCTGCACGAGGTTCGAGAGAAATCCCTGGCCGAGTTTCGTAAACACGACGATGCGTGGCTGATGGCAGTCGACAACACCTGGCCGTGGGGTCCCACTAACAACTACTGCAAATGGTTTCACGTTTGCGAGCACGAAGCCCATCACACCGGCCAGATTGCACTCCTCAGGAAGCGCCTTCCGGGCGCGAAGCCAAGCGCCGAGTAACGGCCAGCTGTCTTCTCGAGAATCGGCGGACTACCTCACCAGCTATGCAACCACTCGTCGTCGCGTCCGATTCGAACAGGGGCGTGAAAGAGTTCGCTGAGCCGCAGAGCCGTGAGCAGTTGCTCGCGCGGTCCGTCGGCAACAATTCGTCCGTCGCGCATCAGAATCACTCGCTCGATCTCGGGCAGAATGTCTCCTAGATGATGAGTCACGAGAACGAGGCCCGTGCCCTCCGCAGCAAGACGGCGCAACGTTTCGCGCAAATCACGCTGCGCAGCAAGATCAAGGGCATTTGACGGTTCATCGAGAAGTAGCTGGCGTGGACGGTGAACTAGGGCACGCGCGATAAGAATGCGACGCTTTTCCCCGGCAGACATCTCACCCACCAGTTGCTCGGCGAGATGCGTGGCCTCGATGCGTTCGAGAGCTTCGATCGCGCGCTCTCGCATTTCACCTGTCACGTGGAGATTCGGCCAAAGCGTTGAGGCTGAGAAAAATCCTGCGATAACGGCATCAAGGCCTGTGGTGACCGCCGTTCGCTCACCGGGCAACTCAGAACCCATAAGACCGGCTGCGACCACGCCGAAGTGCTTGCGTAACTGCGTCAGATCCCAGCGTTCGCGTCCAAAGATCCGTACATGCATGCCGGGCTTTACGATCGGGTATATCTGACAGGTCATCGTCAGAATCAACGTGGATTTGCCGCAACCATTCGGCCCAAGAATTGCGACGTGCTCTCCGGCACGGATCGTCAAATTGATGCCATGGAGCACTACCCGATCGCCCCTGGCAACGTTGACGTCAGTCAACTCGAGAAATTGATCTTCGTCGACTCCCCGTCCCGATTCCATATGGCGATGCTCCATCCGGCCTTCTTTGTTAGATTAAATTGACTGACCCATGAGCGACTTATCTCAATACGTTATTCCGAGAGGCTTTCGTTTCGGCGCCTGCAAGGCGGGGCTGAAGGCAAGCGGCCGCGCGGATTTTGCGCTGATCGTCAGCGATACACCAGCAACCGCAGCGGCCGCGTTTACAGCGAACCGCGTTACGGCAGCTCCCTTGACAATTGACAAAGAGCATCTGCGCTCGACCGGTGGCAAAGTGCGCGTGGTGGCCATCAACGCCGGCAACGCAAACTGCGCTGCGGGACAGGCTGGCATTGACGCAGCGCGAGCAACCTGCAAAGCGGCGGCCGAGGTTTTCGGTTGCAAACCCGAAGAGGTGTTCCCTTCCTCAACCGGGGTCATTGGCGTTCCCTTGCCCGCGGAGAAGCTGGTTGCCGCGTTGCCCGCTTTGGCCGCCTCCCTGGGATCCGAGTCCGACCACTTCCAGGAGCTGGCAGAGGCCATCCTCACTACGGATACCGTCGAGAAGACCGCATTCACGCGCATCGAGATTACGATGCCTGAGATCGACGGACCCGGCGAAGTCAAGCAGGAAGTCAGGATCGCCGCGGTCTGCAAGGGCTCCGGGATGATTCATCCGCAGCTTGTTCCGCATGCAACGATGCTGGTATATATCTTGACCGACGCCGTGGTCGAGCCATCGGTTCTTGACGGGTATCTGCGCCAGGCCATTGAGGTGAGTTTCAACCGCATCTCGGTTGACGGCGACACGTCGACGAATGACACGGTGCTGATGTTAGCGTCAGGGGCAAGTGGCGCCCCAATAAGCGCTGGAAACGCGGACTTCGGCGCAGCAGTGACGCAAGTGTGCACATCATTGGCGCGTCAGATTGTGGCTGATGGTGAAGGCGTATCGCACGTTGTGGAGCTGCGCATCAAGGGCGCCGAGTCTGACGCCGATGCTGTTCGGGTTGCAAAAGCGATTGCACACTCACCGCTCGTCAAAACAGCGTGGGCCGGAAACGATCCAAATTGGGGGCGCCTGATGGCGGCCATTGGCTATTCGGGCGCCAACGTCGACCCCGATCGCATCGACATCTGGTTTGGCGACCTTCCCATTTGCAGCAACGGAGGGCGCGCTGCAGAGTTTGATGAGGTTGCGGCGCACGCCTATCTGCACCAACCGGAGTTTTCCATCACGGTCGATCTTCATTTGGGTCAGGGCAGTTGCAAGTTCTGGACAACAGATCTGACCCACGAGTACATACGCATCAACGCGGACTACACCACATAATGCACACATCTTCAGCGCGATTGCCCGCATGCAATTACAATCGCAGCAACCGGTGAGGTCACCGCCAATCACAATGCCCAAGTCTTCAACTCAGAAACTTGCCTCGAAAGAGGAGACAGCGCCTTCAGAAATCGGATTCTCGCTGATTTCCAGCCAAAAACTGATCGCTATTTACACTTCGCTATTGAGGTGCCGCATGGTTATCGAGCAGGCGAGCACTCTCTTCGCAGAGGGACGATTGAGTCGCGATCTTCGTGCATCAGCGGGACGCGAAGCCTCTGCCGCGGCGATTGTTGTTGACCTTCAACCCGAAGACGCAGTCAGTCTTGCAAACGCCGACGTAATGCCGGCCTTCACAAAGGGGCTTTCGCTGGAGCGTATCTTTCGCGCATTGAGCGCTCGACCCGCAGGCCCTGCTTCTCGCGATGCAATGCTGAACGGGAATGGCCGGGAACTACTGCGCATAATCTCGTCCCCGGAGGCTGGCTCGCAGTTGGACGCGATTTTCAAATTTGCTGGGGCAGCAAAGCAAACCAGGAGAGGCGATATTGCGATCGCATTCTTCGATGCATCGGCTTCGGAGACCGAATTGTCCGCGGCAGTCGGTCTCGCCGGCGCCAAATTACTACCCATAGTTTTTGTTCGATTCACCGCCAACGCGGAACCCGAACGCTCCAAAACGGCGTTCAGCGGGGGAAGACCTGCACCTGGCGCGCTAATAAATGGAAGTCCCGCCATCGTTGTGGATGGAAGTGACGCGGTGGCCCTTTATCGCGTCTCCTTCGAGGCGATTGCTCGGGCTCGGCAGCACCGTGGGCCAACCGTGATTGAATGCTCGATGTCTCTCCCCAATAATCCCGCCAGCGAGACCAAAAACAGCATCTATAAAGCTAGTGGACCACTCGGACTGGATCCTCTCGTAAACATGGAAAACTACCTCAAAGGCAAAGGGATTTGGAACGAGGGCGCCAAGCGAACCATGGTCGCAGGTTTTGAGCGCGAACTCAACCTGGCTACCAGTTTCTTATTCACTTAGTCAAAACATACAGCAAAGCCACCCGTCCGACCATCCAGGGAGACGCAATCTCGAACCTGAAGGTCCAGAGCCTGAATGGTAAAGTGAGGAAATGAGCTTGAGCAGACGTGTGGCGATAGCTTCTGTCGCGAAGATTGCTCTTTTTTTTGCAGGGATTTTGATTTTCACCGCCGGCCGAGTCTTGGCGGAAACGCCTGCAACCGGAGACGGATCAGGCCAGACGGCTTCTGATCCGAGCCGACCGGTGCCTGTTTGCGAACCTTCCAAGCTCGATTCCCCTTATATTCCGGTCGACAGTTGGGTTTATCCAGCCGTTCTGCGGCTTTATGGTCTGGGATACGTTGATAGCGTCTTTGTAGGGATGCGACCTTGGACGCGCTCAAGTCTCGATCATTTGCTCGAAGAGGCCGGGGCAAAGATTGAGGATGCCGATTCGGGACCGACGACCGATGAAGCGAAGGGGATTTACGAGGCTCTCGATCAGGAGTTGCACCCGGACACGCAAGGTCCGTGCAAAGTGTTTCAGGGTAAGGCACGGCTCGAGTCGGTTTATTCCGCGAGTCGATTTATCAGCGGCACCCCATTGAGAGACAGCTTCCATCTGGGACAGACGGTCATCAACGACTATGGCCGCCCCTACGCGCACGGATTCAACAATTACACCGGCGCCAGCGGATATGCCGCCGCAGGAAGATTTCAGGCCTACGCGCGAGTCGAGTTTCAAGGAGCGCCTTCGGCAGTAGGCTACTCAACTGATCTTGCGCACACGCTTTCCAACGTGGATAATGTGCCCTTTATCAATCCCGCGACGAACCTGCCTTACAACCAGGCAACGATTCCGCGAGGTCCGGTTGATTCGACAGTTCAGGTGAATGTGCTTGAGGCATATGCTTCAGCTAATTTCCTGAATCATGAATTTTCATTTGGGCGGCAAGACAACTGGCTTGGGCCCGGGCTTGGCGGCGGCATGGCCTATTCGAACAATGCGGAGAACATCTGGTCATTTCGTATTAACCGCGTTGAGCCACTGCGCATCCCAGGGCTCTCGTACATTACAGGACCTTTCCGTTACGACTTTATGGTGGGACCGCTCCAGGGACACACGCATCCGGCCGACCCATGGTTCCACGCGGAGAAAATCAGCTTCCGACCGACTGAGAATCTGGAATTCGGATTTGAGCGGAGCGTAATTTGGGGCGGCAAAGGTCACGCCCCAATCACATTGCATAGTTTTCTCAAGAGCTTCTTCAGCCTCCAAAACGTGAGTGTGGAGGAGAAATTCAGCCGCGACGATCCAGGTGCGCGCTTCGGGTCATTCGACTTCTCCTGGCGCCTTCCCTTCCTGCGCAAGTGGATTACGCTTTACACCGACGGAGAAGTGCACGACGACGTTTCCCCAATCGATGCTCCGCGAAGAGCGGGCTGGCGGCCGGGAATTTATCTCTCACACGTGCCCGGTGTGCCGAAGTTGGATGTGCGTGTCGAAGCGGTCTACACCGATCCCCCCGTCTCGACCAGCAATGGTGGGCGGTTCATGTATTGGGAGGTCGTTCAGACCCAAGGCTATACCAATAACGGGTTGCTTATTGGCGACTGGATCGGACGCGAAGATAAGGGTGGCCAAGCTTGGATTACGTATCATCTGAGCGGCAACGAATGGATACAGGTCGGGGCGCGAAATCAGAAAGCGGCAAAGGATTTCATCCCGGGATCAACCAGCCAAACCAACCCGGCAACAGGAGCTCTGATTCAGGGTGGAACGACCTTGAACGATATCAACTTTCAAGTGGTGAAACGCATCGGCAAAGATTTCGAAATCAACGGCAACTTTGCCTTTGAGCAATGGAAAGCGCCTATCTACATGTCGGAGCGACAGACCGTAACGACAACGACGATCCAACTCACCTGGTTTCCAACACGGAAGGTCAGCTTCTGAGCTGACCTTTCCACGCCTGACTTGAATCTAAGGGCGCGCCAACTACACTCTTAGCGAGCACGAGGGTGGGTGCGGTCGTAGACCAACTCCAGTTGCGCTGTTGTTAACTGGGTATAGCGCTGAGTTGTTGAGAGGCGCTCATGACCCAGCAATTCCTGAATTGCCCTCAGATCTGCTCCCTCTTCAAGCAAATGTGCCCCGAAGGCATGACGCAGAGTGTGTGGATGTACATCCGCGGAGAGTCCTCGCTGGATTGCGATTCTCTTGACGATACGTCCGACACTCCGCGTGGTGAGCCGCGCTTCGCCGCCTGCCTTGCTGAGACCACGCATCTGCAGGCTGATCAGGAGCGCCGGAGTCGCAGTCTTCTTTGATTCATTCCTCGCCGTAAGGCGCGCAGACCGCTCGGCAAGATAGGCGCGCAGAGCTTGCGCAGCGGCATCGCCCAAAGGAACATATCGCTGTTTTTGACCTTTGCCGCGAACCAGGATCGCCTCGTTGGCCCAGTGAATATCGTTCAGATTTAGTCCGGTCAGTTCGGCATTTCGGATGCCGCACCCATAGAGCAGTTCAAGGATGGCTTTGTCACGCGCCGGCCAGCTTGCGGCATCTTCCCCGACCGAGTCGACGACGCGGTTCATCTGTTCGATCGATGGAACCCGGGGAAGGTGTTTGGGCAGCCGCGGTGTCGCGACGAGCGATGCCACATTCTGCTCGACATGCCCGGAGCGCGCGAGCCACTTAAACCAGCTGCGAACTGCCGCCAAAGCGCGAGCTGTGGAAGCTTTGGAAAGTCCGCGCTCCAACAAAGTCCCCAGGTAAGAGCGAATGTGCGTGTGCTCAATCGAAGCAACAGACGACATGCGGCTATGGCTCTCTGCAATGTACGCCGCAAATCCCAACAGCTCCCGCCGATAGGCGCGTAGGGTATGTTCTGATGAACCGCGCTCGTTCCCAAGCACACGCAGGTACTCATCAACCAGCGAACTGATTGGTGCGATCTGCATGGATTCATCGAGCCTGCTCACGCCGGGTCCTCGCCTGGTAGCGCTTGCTGAGTTGCCGAATCAGGCCTTCGACCCCTGCCTGTTGAGATCGAAACGACTCGCGACAGCGAATCATTGCGTAAGCCAGCCGGTACTACTCCGTCATCTCTAAGCCGCTTCGTCGCGCGCGGGTGATGTTCGCGATGAACGGTCTTGAGGCGTCCGAGAGCGAGATGGGTATAGACCTGCGTCGTAGATATATCGGCGTGGCCGAGCATCAGTTGAACGCTGCGAAGATCGGCGCCGTGTTCAACCATATGCGTGGCACAGCTGTGCCGTAAACGATGGGGACTTGCGGCATCGTTCCCCGCCTTCACCATATGCCAGATCCACTGGCGAGTAAGGGGCATGCCGCGAATGGACAGAAACAATCGCGTCGCATCTTGACGTGTGACCGCTGTTTTGCGTTTCGTGCTGATACGCGCAAGGTGAGGCCGGCCCTCGCGAAGATAGGTCTCGATCGCTTCGACGGCCGTTTTCCCAACCGGCACGATGCGCTCCTTGTCCCCCTTGCCGCGTACTTGAATGCGCCCGGCATCCAGGGCCAGATCTCTCGTTGAGAGGGTGGTTATCTCTGACACACGAAGACCGCCAGCGTAAAGCAGTTCCAGAATCGCGCGATCACGCAGATCGGTAGCACGAGCCTGCGGATGAGAAGCCATTATCCCCGCTCTATCAAGGATCTCCGCGACTTCAGTTTCAGCGAGCGATTTTGGCAATACCTTCCATGCCTTCGGTGACTCAATGTTGACCGTGGGATCGTGGTGGATGCGCTTATCGAGCAGGAGCCATTTATAAAAACCGCGAAGACAGCTAAGCTTTCTCGCTGCCGATCGAGAATCAATGGAATGAGTGCGAAGATTCTCTAGAAATGCCGCCACATCCTGTTGAGTTGCACTCAACAGTACCCCCTGGCGTGTCTCTAGAAATTCTGAAAAAGTCTTTAGGTCGCTGTCGTAGGCCTCGCAGGTCAGGGGACGCAGTCCTTTTTCCACCCGGAGATAGGCCCGATAGTCCTTCAGGATCGACAGATTTCCTTGGACATCCACACATCCAATTATCCGCGCGAGGGGATGCACGCCGCGAACCGAGGAGGAGCTACCGAACCTCCTTCATCAAGGAATCAACTTCGTTAACCCTCGGAATATTGGAATCCGCGACACCGAATTAGAGATGTGAAAAATGCATTCCAACTTCTCACGGATGAGGGGGAGGTTTTCTATGAAGATGTGGTGTCACCTTCGCGATGACAAACTCTTGCAAAATATTAATGAAAGCAGTCTGACCAAACCTGATCAACGAGTTTTGAATGATTAACTCGTTAACGTTGCGATCTTCTTCGGGATAATAAAGATAAGAGACCGCGCCAGTTGCGAAGCTTCCGATAATCCCAGAGTAGTTTGGCTGCCATTTCTTGTTGTCGCCCTTGCAGATCACGACGTTCCCCAACGCGTACAGAAGCCTGGATCGGCCACTCCCTGTTCCCTTGTAGTAGTAGCGCGGATCCTGACGCAGAAGAGATGGCAATATTGCACTGCCAATAAACGTCCCTGTAACGACGTTTGCGTAAGCTGCGCCGAAGCGTTTCGCATAGCCATCCCAACCTTGCCCGTAGCCCGAGAAGTCATCTGTCGCCTGCTGAAGACCGGCAATGGCGGCGACTCCCGCAAAGGTGAATGGTTCGATGGATGATTTCCAGGCAAGCTGGAATTTCTGCTTGCTGTTGAGAGGTGCTGTGTCTGGAAAGTAGGTGACGTAGAAGTTGGGAATGAAACCGAATACGAATTGCTTCTCTTGCTCCTGCAACTGACTCTGCGCCACCTCAGCCAGCGGAGCCTCAACTCGCACTTCCGCCTTGACTGTGGCATACGCGAGCCTGATCTCCGGCACGATGTGAATCTCTCCGGGTCCGAGGATTCCAGTGATCTTTTGGGTAGCAAATCCGTCCGCTGAGACAGTGAGTTCAAACGGCCCCGGCGCCAGATCGTCAAATGAAAATTGGCCGTTTTCGCCCGAAGAAACCTCCATCGGCGCGGACTGCCCTTCTCGTTTCAGCTGCACTTTGGCGCCACTGGCCGTGTATCCGGCAATGTCCACGACCGTTCCACTGATGCGCCCTTTTTGCGAATCTTTCTCTGGATCTGTCGGTGCGGCTGTCAGTTCGGTGCTCTTTGATTCATCCCGCGCTTCAAGAATAAGCGCGCCAATCCCTGGCCCGTCGTCAATGCGAGATGACGAAGACTGAAGTGCCGCATGTGCCACCACGCCGTTGGACAGTGCGCATAGGCAAAGCCAGACGAGCGCACTGGGGAACGCTCCCCAAAGATTTCGGCGCATCGACATCTTGATGCAGTCTCCTTAGAACTCGCCCGGGAAAAGCGCCGTTTCATCCTGCGTGCAAGGAATCGGGCGAGGAACGAATGAGAAGAATTGCCCTCGGAGCATCCGTCTCATTCGTGCAGTTCCTACTTCGCCTCCCCCCTTCGAAACCCGGGCGGGCTGAGCCGTGGGGGACGTGCATCTCTGCGGATCTTTGACCTTTAACCTGCAAATAACACCGAGACTTAAATGGCATGTACAGAAATATCATAGCAACTTTCCCTCCATACCATGATCCGGGGTGGACGACGAGGAACCCCCTCATTGGGCTCGATCCGATCCGCTGATCAAGCGTGTAAAAGTGCAAGCGCATCCGGAACCCTGGAATATCCAGAAAATTCGCCAGTTCACCTTACTCTTCACTCAAAATCCAAACCTCAAAATGCAGGCTTCTGACCTCCAACGAACAATCATCACTAAAACGTAAGTGAACTCGCCGCATGACTTACGCCATGCCAGATGCGAATTCGGTTTCTAACGCGTTCCGAAACTTCCGCGATAGCTCTTTCATTCGTCCCTCGAACAGCATCAAACCCCTGAATAGGATCGCTCCCATCTCGAATGGGAATATATAAATCCCGAAGCAGGCGAACCCGGACCCGAAAGCGCCCTCGCTCTCGCTTCTATATAAGGTGCCATTTGACTCGGAACCTAACGAAAATTGCAACAGCCATATCACTGTTCATTGCAACCGCCAATGCTTCGCACGCCCAGGCGCGCATTGACCCCCGTCTGCCCGATGCGCCGACTCCGACCCGCGGCTCATTGATTTCTTCCGTCCCTGAAACGGTGCCTGGCAGCTACTTTGCCGTTCCGCCACTTCGGCCAAAACAAAAATTCGAGATTGCCTTCCACAAAATGACTTCTCCCTCCCTGCTTGTGAAATCTGCGATGTTCACAAGCTTCGATAAGGGATTCGATATAGGTCCTGATTTTGGAAGCAACCCGGGGGACGTTGCAAAGCTTTACGCGTACACCACCGAGAATCTCGCTATGTCCTACCTTGTCACAGGTGCGGTGTTGCCGACCATATTCCATCAGGACCCGCGCTACTTTCGCAAAGAAACCGGTTCGGTGAGATCGAGAGTCCTGTGGGCATTGGGCGCCGAAGTCGTAGCTTACAGCGATTCAGGCAAGCTGATGCCAAATTACGCCCATCTCATCGGATTTGGGACCTCCGCTGCCTGGGCCAATGTCTATCTCCCGCCTGAGAACGTCTCTTTTGCCAGCACAATGAAGCGATATGGACTCAGATTTGCAGTGAGCGGAGGATTCAACCTGCTGCGTGAATTTGATGTGATGAGCGGCATCAAGAGCCGTTTCCATCACCATGATGAGACGGCGACTCAGGCTGACGGCGTGGACGGCTCTGAAACGTCATCAAGCCAGGCTCAGTAACTCTGCGGATGAGCTGAACGCTTCGCCCGAGACTGATTCTCTCAAACAGGTTTCTCAAACCGATTCACTTTCCAGCGAGAAGCTTCATGACTGTGCTCTCTAGCTCGCTCAAATCGGTTTCACCTTCGAAGCGCTGACGAATGATGCCGTCTCGGCCTATCAGATAAGTGACCGGGAGGCCAAGAATCCCGCCGTATTGACTGCCGATCTTTTCATCGCCCATCAATGCTGGGAAGTTCAGCTCAAGCTTGCGGACGGTTGCTTGAACTGGCCTGACATCGTCATCCATGGAAACGGCGATAATTTCCAGCCCCTGCGGGCCATATTGCTTTTGCCATGCCGCGAAGTGTGGCAGTTCCACCTGGCACGGCGCACACCAGGTGGCCCAGAAGTTTAGAAGCACCACTTTGCCACGATACGAATTGAGATCGATCTTCCTGTCTGCGAGGTCTGTGCGAACAAATCTCGGCGCCTGCTTGCCGACAAGCGATTGCAGGGGTGCGCCAGCACGCCCGAATGGAGGATTGATCGAAATCGCAAACAGACCTGCAATCACAACGACAAGTCTGCCGAAGACGCGCGCACTACAGCTTTTCGGACTGGGCGAATCGTTAATTCCTCTGCGCATTTTGCTACTCGCCCTTATCTGCCGGATACCCCTTTGCAACCCAATCGTTGCCGAAATTGTTGGCTAGGTAGAGCGCCTTCACATTGGTGAAACCGAGTTCACGTAGCCTTTTGTAAGTAGGGCCAATGTTGGGGCAACGATCCCATGGGCAACAGCCGCAATAGATCACAATCAGCTTGCCCTTCGGCGTCGAAGCTACCGTGGTCTCCATCAGATGCAGTCCCGAGGGCTGCGAGCCTGGACCAGCGAACACTGAGCCCGGAATGTGCGACTGCGCAAACATGATGTGCGAGCCGACCTGCAACATAAACGGTCGATCGCCCGTCGGATCCTGAAGCAACTTGGCTAGGGCCCCAGGTTCCATCCGCTGCAATTCAGGAACGGAATAGGCGCTGGTAGACGTTACAGGCCCGGAAAACTGTGCGCTGCTGTGGCGATTAAGGCCGACGACAAAGACGATAAATGCTGATAAAAGAACGATTCCCGTATATCTGGTGCCTTGCATTGGTTTCCCATCTTTTAACCCACTATTCTATCCCCGCGTGCAGAGTGTTGGCCTCTTGGATGAAAATAGTGTTGATACTTCATGAGGATAGAGGCAAGCTTGTCATCGACACATACCTTGGCCACCCGGTGGACCACTGAGGAATTCAACCGACTCGTTCTTGGCATTAGGCCAGAAGTTGCTGTATTCGATTGCGACGGCACGTTGTGGAGTGGCGACTCCGGCCACGGGTTCATGGTCTGGTCGATGGAGCAGGGGCTTGTTTCCCGCTCCACCTGCGACTGGATTGACACACGATACCGAGCCTATTTGGCCGCCACCGTAACCGAGGCCGAGATCTGCGGCAACATGGTGCAGATGTATGCCGGCCTGCGCGAGGACGAACTGCGTTCCGCTGCGGCAAGGTACTTCGTAGATGTTGTGCGTGGTCGCGAATTTTCCGAGATGAAGGCGCTCGTGACTTCTCTCCGGCAGACCGGAACAGAATTGTGGGCCGTGAGTTCTACAAACAAGTGGGTAGTTTCAGAAGGTGTGCGCGATTTCGGGATTCCCTCAGAAAGAGTCCTGGCCGCGGAAGTCGCTGTGAAGGACGGCATCATCACCAGCGAAATCATCGACGTTCCTACCGGTCCGGCGAAGGCGGTCGCGCTGCAGCGCAGGGGCCTCGCCCACCCGGACGCCGTCTTCGGCAACTCAATCCATGACCTGGCAATGATGGAGATCGCTGCACGCGCCTTTCCTGTGAATCCAACTCCCGCACTGATTGAAGCGGCGACAACGCACCGCTGGGGCTACTTCAGGCCGAAGGCTGCCGACGATCTGCTGGCCGCAGTCGGAGGCGAATAGCCTGTTCTCACCTTCGCGTCCTGAAAAGATCGCCGTCTCTTCCTTCACCTGGTGAAACGGGGAAAATTGAAGCTTCCGCTTGCCCCGTTGCGCTCCGTTTACACTGGATGTGTGGAAGAGGCACAATCTAACTCCAACCCGAAGCCTGTAGGCCCCGCATTACGGTTCGTTGCTGCGGGACTTCTCGTTCGCAGCGGCGAAGTGCTGATCTGCCAGCGACGCCCCGATCAGCCGATGGCCCTGCAATGGGAGTTCCCCGGCGGCAAGATCGAAGCTGGCGAGAGCCCTGAACAAGCTCTTGCCCGGGAACTGCACGAAGAGCTCGGAATTAAAGCCTCAATTGGCCAACGCGTCACGCATATCCGCCATAACTATCGCCACGGCGGCGCCGTCGATCTACAGTTTTTTGCGGTCCACGCGTTTGAAGGCGAGCTCGAGAACAAGATCTTCGCCCAGCTCAAATGGGTGCGCCTCGAAGATCTGCCAGGCTACGATTTTCTTGCGGCGGACCGCGGTTTGATCAGGGATCTTGCGGCGGGAAAGCTGTTATAGCGCGACTCTTTACGAACGTAAATCCAGTCTAGGCTCGGGTCGTCTTGCTCTCTTTCAACAATCCCAGGCGTAGCAAGCTCTCCGCCGTCGCAACGATCGAGTCTTCATTGGAACGCGGGGTCCAACCAAGCACCTTGCGCGCCTTTTCGTTCGTAGCGTTCTTCGCGATTCCGAGTTCCGGAATGATCTGCTTTACCGCAGAGTCGCGCAACGAGGCAAGACGCACAAGAAAGTTGGGAAGTTCGCGCATTGGCACCCTCTTCGCCATAGGGCCCATTCGAGATTTTAGAATCTTTGCAATCTCGACAATCCACAGGAAGTCCCCGGCAACAGCGAGGAAACGTTCTCCTTTAGCTGCGGGATTGGTCATGGCGCGGAGGTGCAGGTCGACGACATCGCGGACATCGACAACGCCAAAGCAGAGGCGCGGCAGTCCGGGCAGAGCTCCATCCATCATGCGTTGGACGAGCAGAATCGAGGTTGCATAGTCAGACCCGAGAACAGGCCCAAACACTCCCACAGGGTTGACGACGGAGAGTTCAAGACCGCCGCCTTCGCGAGCGATGAAGTCCCATGCTGCACGTTCGGCAAGGGTCTTCGACTTGACGTAGGGGGTGACACCCTCGCCGGCAGGGTCCGTCCAGTTTGTCTCATCGAACGGTTTGCTTTGCGGTTTCTGGCCATATCCTATAGCTGCGAACGATGATGTGAGCACGACGCGCTTCACCCCGGCGTCACGCGACGCACGCAGCACTCGAAGCGCGCCCTCCCGGGCCGGGATGATCAATTCGTTTTCGTCGTCTGGCATCTTCGCCGGAAACGGCGATGCGACGTGAAGCACATAATCACAGCCCGCAACGGCCTCACGCCAGCCCCCGTCGCCCGTAAGATCAGCCGCGAAAAACGCCAACTGATTGCCAGGCTCGGCGCCTGCCTTTTTCAGCGTCGCACGCACCTCAGCTTCGCGCGAGAGATTGCGAACCGTAGTTCGCACCTGGTGCCCCGCAGCCAGAAGCTGCAAAATCGCATGGCTGCCGATAAAGCCTGAACCGCCGGTGACTAATACGTTACTCATACTGCCTCTTGGATTTCATGCTGCTGATGAAAGATTCAGTGGCCCGGGATCATCCCCCAGAGCATGACTCCGGTCATTCCGATCACGATAATGCTTGTGCTCCAAGCAATCACATTCCACAGACCCGTATTCTTGTGCTCGCCCATCAAATCGCTGCGGTTAATGAGAAGCAGCATGAGAATGATCACGACAGGCAGCAACACCCCATTGAGCACCTGCGAAAGAATTGCAAAATTGATCAACTGCGCATCCGGCAAAAGCAATACCGTGGCCGAGCCGCCAACGATCAAGAACGTGTAGAGCCAATAGAAGAACGGCGCTTCTTTGAAATTCTTGTCGACTCCCGATTCAAGGCCCAGACCTTCGCAGACCGTATAAGACGTCGAAAGCGGCAGAATGGATGCCGCGAACAGCGAAGCGTTGAACAGCCCGAAAGCGAAGAGGATAAATGCATAGTCTCCGGCGAGTGGTCGCATGGCTTCAGCGGCGTCTGCGGCTACCTGTATCGTTCCCATGCCATGCACATAGAGCGTAGCTGCGCAGGCAACCACGATAAACCAGGCCACGATGTCCGTAAAGAAGCTACCGATGATCACATCGAGTCGCGAAGCCGCGTAATCCTTCACGCGAATCCCTTTCTCCACGATTGATGACTGCAGGTAGAACTGCATCCACGGAGCGATCGTCGTGCCAACGATGCCGATGGCCATGTAGATGTAGTCCTTGTCGCGCCAGGCCGACTCTTGCGGCAGCTTGACCGTGGCGTGGAGCGCTTCGCTCCAGCTTGGCTGCGACAGCACTCCCGCAAAGATGTAGGAGATGTACACAACCGACGCCACCAGGAAAATCTTTTCAGTGCTCTTATAGGTTCCACGCACAACCATGTACCAGACCAGCGCTGCGCACAGCGGAACAGAGATGAATTTGGTGACGTGAAATAAATGAAGAGATCCAGCGATACCGATAAACTCGGTCACCACGTTGGTGTAGTTCACAACCACCAACATGATCATCAAAACAAAAGTCAGCCGCAGGCCAAATTCTTCCCGGATCAGGTCGCTCAGCCCTTTGCCAGTCACCACGCCCATGCGAGCGCACATTTCCTGGACAACAATGAGCGCGATTGTGATGGGAATCATGGTCCACAACAGGTTGTAGCCGTACTGCGCCCCTGCCTGGGAGTAGGTGAGGATTCCGCCGGAGTCGTTATCAACGTTGGCTGTGATAAATCCGGGGCCGAGAACGGCCAAAAACAGAAGTATCCGGACTCGCCAACGCTTGAGCATGATCGCTTTTACCGATCGCAAATCCAGGGATGTTTGGTCCCGCGGCCGCAAACCTCAACTCGACGCGACCAACAGCGAGCAGCAACCTTGCTCAGACCTCAAAGGACACCTGCGTATCTCTGGTTTTGCCTTATGGTGGATTCATTTTTAATTCCTCCACGAACATAACAGGCGAGGCTCGGAATGGCGAAGCCGAACAAAATGCACGTACATTCTTACAAAATGGATTGCATGAATTTTATGTACCATGGTACATTGGTACACATGATACAGGAGAAGACAGAACATCAGCTCGTTGAAGTGGAGCGCGTCCAGACCGGCGTTCGAATTGAAAAGCGCATGCTCAAAGTGCTCAAAGCCATCGCCGAACAAAAGGACATTACACTAGGCGATCTTCTCGAGGGCATCGTGCTGCATGCATTCGAAGGCAAGACACCCTTTTCGCCGCAAACGCTCAAGGAAATCGAACAGTTCAAACAGCTATATGGAATGACCCTCAAGGCAGCCGACAGCCATCACCTGAAAGAGAGAAAACGATGAAGACAATACTGACATTCGCTGCAGCCGCCGGGATGGGTGCGTCCGGCCTGGCGCAACCGGCTCCGCCTGCAACCAGCGATCTTCTGCGTCTTCGCACCGCTTTTGAATTCGTTGTTCACGCGTCTTGCGCTGACACCGCGCCGCTTTTTGGCCCCGAGGGGGAACGCGCATGGGTGGGCAAACACTGGGATCCGAAGTTCCTCCATCCACAACCCGCCCACGACGAAGAAGGCGCAGTTTTCACTGTTCAGCGCGGGCCCGTGAATGAAGTGTGGGTGAACACTCTGTTCGATGTGGAGGGACGTCACTTTCACTACGTGTACTTTATGGCCGATCTGCTCGTTACGACAGTGGACGTGCGGTTCAAACCGATCGACGCCTCCAATACCCAGGTCAACGTAGTCTTTACGCGCACCGCCCTCACAACCGCGGGCAACGAACGTGTAACGGCGATGAGCGAAACCGATAAGGCCGCTGACAAGGTGTGGTCACAAAAGATCGAAGCCTATCTTGCGGGACGCAAGAGTTAGCGCGCAGCCGGAGAGGACAATCGCAATCGTGTAGGCGCAATTCCCTTCGTCCTTGCTGAACCAGGAGCGGCGGCTGCTATATTGGGGAGTCTTTTGGGAGCCGCCGTTTCGTTGCTCTCAGCTTAAGCCAAGCGAAGAAGGGACTCGACAATGCAACCATCCGCTTCAACTCGTCCATCCGATCCCTCGGACCCAACCAATCCAGCCGAATTGATTGAAGCAGCGCCAACGCGCCGCAAACTCCTGGGCACCATGGCAGCCGCAGGCGCCCTCCTCGGCCTCAATGCGACTCAATCCGCGGCAAGCGCCAAGTCCGCCGAGCCTGCCGTCCCCGCTCCCGCACAGACGCCGGATGCGCTCTTCGCCATGTCCCGTCTGCGCGACTACAAAAGCAAGCGTTCTTCCAGTTGGGATAAAACCGGCGGTAACGCCGATGCACTGCGCGTCGAGCCCGGCCAAAGCGCCACCCTGCTCGAGGCGACAGGTGCTGGAGTCATCACCCACATCTGGTTCACGATCAACTCCTCCGATCGCATGCATCTCAAGAACCTGGTCCTGCGCGCCTGGTGGGACGGCGAAGCCACCCCATCCATCGAGGTACCTGTCGGCGACTTCTTCGGGCTCGGACTCGGGGAATACTTCGTATATCAGTCTGCCTTGCTTTCCGTCGCGCCGGTGAAGGCCCTCAACTCCTATTTCCAGATGCCGTTCGCCACGTCCGCAAAAATCACAATTACCAATGAAGGCAAGATTCGCACCGACAATTTCTACTTCGCGGTCGACTACACCACTGTCTCCAAACTACCCGACGGCCTCGGACGTTTCCACGCCCAGTATCGTCAGGAAGCTCCCTGCAAGAAATCCTCAAGCTCAAGCGACAAAAATCTGAATGGCGAAGGCAACTACGTCTTCCTCGAAACCACCGGAAAAGGCCATTTTGTCGGAGTGACCCACGGCGTCGAGCAGAACGCCGATGGATGGTTTGGCGAGGGCGATGACATGATCTTCATCGACGGCGACAGCGCTCCTACCATCAATGGAACCGGTACCGAGGACTACTATAACGGCGCATGGGATTTCGGTCTTCAGGCCTTTGCCAATTGGCGCCAGGGAGCGCCGTACGTTGTAGACCCCGAGCGTACGGGAGGCCGTTACTGCCTCTATCGCTGGCACACCGAGAGTCCGATCACCTTTGAAAAGTCCATCAAAGTCACGATCGAACATGGCCACGCCAACGATCGTGCCGATAATTTCTACTCGACGGCGTACTGGTACCAGACCGAGCCCCATGCCGAGTTTCCGAAGCTGCCGCCCGTCGAGGCACGTGTGCCTAAGGTGACGATGTCGAGTTGACTGGTCGTCCGTTCGGCACTCTAGATTCCTTGCTCCTATGAAAGCGCAACAGAATGACTGCGCTCTTCGAGCCTCGGTCAAAAGATTCCGTCGCTTGGCCTGACAACTGAATCGCGGAATTTGGAATCTGACTTGCTGGGGCTCCTGATTTAACTCCAATGACTCGCTGAAAGGCTCTAAGTTTCCTCTCACATCCAATGGGCCAACGCCGATCGTGCGATTCTCGGTGCGAAGCCTCAGGTCGGCGTTTAAGAATCTCGGGAGCGACCCGACGCCAGCACGTACCCTGTCGCCGCCCGTGCCAGGAGGCCGTATGGGTCGCTCTTTCCCGAGTGCCCTGCGATTTGTGTCAGCAATCGCAGTTGGCGTTCTTTCCACGGTGGCTTTGAATCTCAATGGCAACTTGAATGCGCAGAATGCAAGTGGCGAAGCCGTTTCTTCCCTGCCTTCCGAAGTTTCCAAACAGCCCCACCACATTGCGCGGCTGGCCCGCGCCTACGGTAAAATCCCGCTCGGTTTCGAGGCCAACCAGGGACAAACTGACAACTCTGTTCAGTTTCTTGCCCGCGGATCCGGCTTCACTCTCTTTTTGCGACCTGGTGAGGCTGTACTTTCACTGCGCGTGCGCCAGTCTAGATTCGAAAAGCCAGAATCCTCGCAAAGACCAGCCCAATAATCTAAGAAATCCCGCCGGCAGGCAGGCTGCATCGGTGCAGACAAGCGCAGTTAGTCTGAAACTGATTGGGTCAAATCCAAGCGCCACGGCATCCGGACTCGAGCCGTTACCCGGTCACAGCAATTACATTTTTGGAAATGATTCCGCAAAGTGGCGTGTTCACGTGCCGACTTATTCGCAGGTGCGCTACCACAATGTCTATCCCGGCATCGACCTTGTCTACTATGGCAATAACGGCGGGGAGTTGGAGCATGACTTTATCGTCGCGCCGAGAGCCGATCCAAATGCGATTGGATTCGCCGTAAAGGGCGACAAACAACTAGTCCCTGACGCCAACCATGGCCTGCAACTACAGACGGCCGCCGGCGAGTTGAACATGCGGTGCCCTACTGTTTATCAGGATGAGGGCGGCAAAAGAAAGGTAATTGCTGCGGAATACGCGCTCGTCGGCAAAAACGAAGTGCGGTTCCAGATCGGCGATTACGACAAGTCCAAGCCTCTCGTGATCGATCCCGTTCTGTCCCACACGTCTGTATTCGGCGGGAACGACGAGGATGCCGTTACCGGCATCGCTGTCGACAAATACGGAGAGGTCTTCGTAACAGGCTTCACTGCGTCTCTCAATTTCCCCCTTGAGGACCCATATCAATCCAACTGGACTGCGACAAATTCACGCTCTACTGCTGCTTTTGTGACAAAGATCAACCCGGCAGGAACTGCACTCGTCTATTCCACCTACCTGGGCGGCCCATTAACGGTCGGTTCGTCAATCGCCGTCGATAGCAGCGGTCGAGCATATGTTGCTGGCTTCACAGGAGGTGGATTCCCTCTGAAAAATGCTTATCAATCGACCTTTCACGGCGGCGACTCCGACGCTTTCCTTTCTGTCCTCAGTGCCAACGGCGAGTCCCTGGAATACTCGACTTACCTCGGCGGGGCCAAAACGGATTACGTAAACGCACTCGCGAGAGATGCGGCGGGAAACCTCTACATAACAGGCCGAACCGAAGGTGGATTTCCGGCACTTCACAGCATGCGCCCAGGCACCCCCGGAGTGTTCGTTGCAAAGTTCAATAGCGCCGGTGTGCTGCAGTATTCCACGATATATGGCGATGACGCTGGCATCAGTAGTTCAATCGCAGCGGACTCCACCGGTGCGGCGTACATTGCTGGATACTCGAACAAAGAGAATCTCCCCATCACAACGGGAGCATATCGTTCCACGTGTCCCATTCCTTCCTGTGCGTTCGTGGCCAAAATCAATCCCTCTGGAGCAAGTTTGGGTTACTCGACTTACCTCGGCACCAACAACTCCGCCGCCAATGCCATCGCGCTTGACAGCGATAACAACGTTTATGTCGCAGGCAGCACCCGCAGCGGTTTTCCGGTCTCGAGCACAGCGTTTCAGAAGACCTTTGGCGGAGGCTCCTATGACGGCTTCGTCTCCAAGCTGAATCCCACCGGGACAGGCTTGGTCTGGTCTACCTACCTAGGTGGTAACGGAGAGGATTATGTCTACGGACTCGCTCTCGATTCCAATCGCACAGTCTACGCAAGCGGAGGCAGTTGCTCATCCAACTTCCCGCTTAAGGCACAAATACAAAATTGGGTGGCGACCACTTCTGATCGTCCCTGCCAATTGTTTGTAACCACACTCTCAGGGTCATTAAGTTCGATCGTGTACTACTCCACATACCTTGGCGATGGGACATTCACGAATCAGGCAAACATCGTTGCAGTAGACAAGAAATTCAATGTGTATCTTGCCGGCTATGACACGGGAAACGTCAAGGCGACCAAGGGAGCACTCTCAAGTGGAACAGCAACGCCCGGTGCGGATTTCGATGTTTTTGTTTCCAAGCTCGACATCGTTGCCGACTTGGCGCTTGCACTCAGCGCTTCACCGAGTCCAGTCCCGTCCGGCGCGAACTTGACCTATACGATCACGGTTACGAATAAAGGCCCTGATTTTGCGACCAACGTTCTTGTCACCGACTCCGTCCCCGGCGGCGCGACGTTTGTCAGTGTGGATTCCGCAGGAGCCCCTTGCCATAAGCCCCAGGTGGGTGGCTTAGGTGTGATTAATTGCTTTTTGCCGCAATTGAACAAGGGTGCCACTTGGACCGTCAAAATGACGGTCAAGGTAAATGTAGCTCCCGGAATCACACTGGAAGACAGTGCTGCCACCAATTCAGATATGCAGGATTTCAACATCAACAATGGCATCGGTATCGTCGACACAAAAGTCCAATAGCCAACGCAAATCAACCACAATCCCATCAGAGCGGCCCTCTTTACGAGGCCGCTCTTCCTCATGAGTGCTTTCAAATCCTGAAGCAGACCCCAGCAGCCACCAACATTCCGGTGACCTACATGATGGTGATCGACGGTCGCGGCTATGCGATGGGTGGCCTGGTTGGTAGCTTCACTGTGGACGCCGGAATCGGAATCGTTGCCTGCCTCCTGATGGGTGTGCTTCTTTACCGTCTTCCTGGTGCTGCCTTCAGCGCGGGCGCCAGGGTCATTGAGTCTCGAGATCCCTTGTTGCAGGAAGACTGAGCACCCCGCTTGAATCCCCCTTCCTCAAAGAAAAGTGGCCTCACGAACATACTGAAGTATCCACTTGACAATTGTCCCGACCCAACCAATACTGAAGCTGTAACTTCAGTATTAGCAAAGACCACAAGGAGGTTTCCCATGGAAGAGCAATCCATCATTCACAGCACATTCGTCATCGAGAAGAACTATCCCCAGCCACCGGAGCGCGTCTTCGCCGCTTTCGCCCAGCCAGCCAAAAAGCGCCGCTGGTATGCAGAGGGGGACCACGAGATTCAGGAATTTGAGATGGAGTTTCGCGTGGGCGGAAGCGAGAGGTTCAGGTACCGCTTCAAGGAAGGCCACCCCATCGCAGGCTCCGAGATTCTTAATGAAACCACCTATCAGGACATTGCGCCCGGGAAGCACATTGTGATGGCATCGAGAATGTCTCTGAACGCAAAGCCCGTGGTGGTGATGCAGGCAACGCTCGAGTTCCTCCCCAAAGGTGCGGGAACGGACTTGATCCTCACGCACCAGGGAGCATTCCTTGAATGGCCAGACGGAGCTCGGATGCTCGAAGCAGGCTGGCGTGCCCTTCTCGACCGTCTGGCGAAAGAAGTCGCACAATAACCGGCTCTCGAGAGAACTCCGATGAAAAGACTTCCAGCCGATATGGACCGCTTGTTCCACGCACTCGGAGATCCAACGCGTCGCGCAATCCTGGACAGGTTGTGCATCGGGCCGGTATCAGTTACGCAACTTGCCGGCCCCCTCAACATCACGGTCACAGCAGTGGCACAGCACTTGCAAGTCCTCGAAGAGTGCGATCTTGTACGAACCGAAAAGTCAGGCCGCGTGCGAACTTGCCGAATTGAGCCAAAAGGATTTTCGCGACTCGAACAATGGATCAAGGACCACCGCTCACAGTGGGAGTTGGGACTTGATCGGCTCGGGGTTCTGTTGGCTGAAGAGGAGGATGCGTAGACTATTACACCAAATCGAAAACTAGAATTAACTTCCACTATCATCCCTAAGTCCATATATCTAAAACTGCAACTCTACGGATACGATGATCATGGCCTCGTCAAAAACGCCCCGGCGAGGCCCAGATTCTTTTTTATGCAGAGGCGGCCAGAACAGGCTCGATCTCAAAGGCCTCACAGGCGATTTCTCGTTCGGGCAATGCCGTCACCTCAGTCTCCACTTTGCTCAGCAGAGACTTCACCACATCGACCGCGCTATAGCTGTCGCGTCCGTTCTTCAGGAACTCTGCAGCCGTATTCAAATCGTCGCCCACGGTAACAAGCGGAGGTTCAACGGTTCCGTCCTTGCGCAACTGGCCATGTCCAATGTTGGCCATAAGCGCATTGCACAGGCATTTGCGTCCGACCGTGTCTTCGATCTTTCCGCCCTTGGCGACGTACGTTGCCACCGGCTCGGCTGAGCAGCGATAGCCAATTTTCTCGCCTTCGATGGCGTACGGTTCGCGCAGATATCCAAGATCGCAAACGCGTGTTCGTGCCGCAGCCACTTCAGCATCGGAATAAGAACCCGCAAGCTGCGCGACCTTGAACGGAAATCCCGTAGGCGAGGCCAGCGGATCGGTAAACACTTGTCCCGTTCCCGCAACTGCCTGCGTAAGAAGGGACTTCTTCAAATCGGTACGCATGCCCGACTCTTCGCTGAATGCGAAGGCTGTTCCGACCTGCACACCTGCGGCTCCGAGGTCGATCGCTTCGCGAACTTTATCAGCGTTTCCCCAACCGCCAGCCAGCCAGAATGGGACTCCAAGTTCACGCAGCTCTGCTATGTTGACGCGGTCCCGTTCGCCATAAATCGGCTCGCCTGCCTCGTTCAATTGCAGCTTCCCGCGCGGAGGAGCATTGTGCCCCCCAGCGGTTGGGCTCTCAATCACCAGCCCATCAACCCGGCCAGAGGCTCGGCGAAGCATCGTAGTAGCCAATGTGTTCGAGGAAACAATTGCCAGAAAGCGCGGACGAGTCAAAGCCGGTAGCGGCCCTTCAATGTAATCCGAAGGATCAAACCGCATCTGAGTATCCTGCCCCGTTGCGGCACCAGTCACCGCGAGCTTGTACTCAGCGGGCCTTCCGGCGGCAAAGTTATCGAGCACCCCAGGAATGTGCAGCGGGATTCCAGCCCCCATCAGCACATAGCCCACGCCAGCCAACATCGCGCCATATAACGATGCAAGGTGGGGCAATTGAACCTTCTCGAGGAAGTTGACGCCTACAGCATTCAGGTGACCCTGTTTCGCAAGAAAGACTTCAACAAAGTTACTTACCATCAACAATTCAATGAGCTTGCGAGGTTCGTTCCGTTGGTGCATCTGAGTCGTGGGATAAGGAATATCTGCAGGCTTTCCACCGGGGACAAAATAGTCCTGCCAGATCCGCTTCGCCATCTCGGGAAACGGAAAGGCGTCCAATCCACGCCGTACAAAGTCGCCCTTGTCGCCGTCGGCGAGCCGTCGCACCAGAACCTGATCTACTGCCGTTCCTGAGACAACGCCGAGTTGACCGAGACGGGAAACAGCCTGCGCAAGGCGCCAATTGGACACCCCAACGCCCATCCCGCCCTGAATAATGCGTGGAAATTGGACCATCCTTGAATTGTTTCACAGATTCAGAAATGCGCCTGTGTTTTCTTTCGCACTTAACGCAGGATCGTTACTTGCGCGTGGCGGTCAGTTTGGCACGCCAATTCTAGTCCCAGGGCGTCTCCTTGAAGGCCTGTGCCATTCCCGGGTAGAAGGCCAGATAACCACAGATCAGCAAATTCAATCCGACATTCGCTATAAGCTCCATCTGCATATCGACACTTAGAACTGATCCGTGAGCTGAGGGCAATTTGTCGGCGACGATCAACACGAGGGTACGGGCGGCAGCCGCACCGGAGAGGAACATTGCGATCCAGCGCGCGCGCCAATCGCGGGCATACCACCTCCAACCGATAAAGGTAAAAAGGAACCCAAATATCAGAAACATCACTTCCGCCGAAATGTGCTCGAATCGAGAACCGAATGTAGTGGTCAGGTAAGCGGAAAGGGCGGAATTCGGTGCCACGCCTAGAATGAACGCGAAGAGAAAATCTAAGCCCGCGCGGGCGAAACAGATCCATGTAAACATTCGAACCATCGGGGGCAGGTTGCCCCCCACCGGCGCGTTCCCTCGTTCCAGTTTCTCAGCGGGCATCTCATACGGCGGCTTAACGATCCCTTTGATTTCCTCAGCCATTCGTCCTCCAGCCCGGACGACGTGCTCACGACAACACGTTTAGGTGCCAGGACTCTTGAGCCGACCGGGCATGGCTCCGGAACCGCTCCTGGCGCCGTTTCTATTGATCCGCAAGACTAGCAGAGTACCAGAGTTCCGGGCGGCGAGGTTATAACTTTTCGCGCAGGAAGCTGATAACGTGGTCAGCCTGTACTACTCCAACCATGCGCCCCTGTGCATCGACTACAGGCAAAGCATGCAGGTTGTACTTATCAAACAACTCCGCCAGATCGTTTTGATGTAGATCGGCTGGACACGAAAGAATGCGAGGTTCAGCTAGCACCATGAGATGAGTATCGGGTTGCGCCATCACCAGGCGCGCCAGCGATACGGAGCCCCGCAGAACGCGCTTTTCATCCAGCAGATAAATCTCGGTCACCCCTTCAATATCACCATCAAAGGTTCGCAGAGCTGGCCCGACCTGACCCACCGTCGCGTCTGTCCCCAGATACACAAAATCCGTCGTCATGCAGCCGGCTGCTGAATCCTCATCGAACTCGAGAAGCTCCGATACTTCCTGCCGTTCTTCGGGCTCCATCTCTTCGAGAATTGCATCGGACTGTTCTTCAGGCAGCTCAGCAAGCAGATCGGCAGCGGCGCCCGGATCCATCTCCTCGACGATGTCTGCAATTCGCTCTTCGTCCAGCTTCTCGAGAAGCGATTTCTGCAGCTTCGGATCGACTTCCTCGAGCGCTTCTGCCGCAACTTCTTCATCGAGCGATGTAAACACTGCGTCGCGCTCGGCCGGCGCAAGGTCTTCGAGGATCTCCGCGAGATCTGACGGATGCATCTCCGCGAGCCGCTCATACTCGATTCGCAGCTTCACGCGGCGAGCAGGATCCACCTCGATCACATCGACGAATTGCCAGGGAATCCCGCGATCTTTGAATTTGCGCGACAGCCGCTCCAGAGATGCGCGTGGCAAGACGCCTTTGAAGACACGGCGGAAGGCGCCGCGAAGTCCTACTTCAACCTCGGCCACCCGTAACAAGTGCCCATCGCCGTTCCCCGTCCACTCGAGTTCGACGTCGTTTACTCGTACGACTTTGCGGCCATGGATATCGATAATCTGACGGTCGACGAGGTCCTGTTGAAGATATAGGTAGTTCCCCTGATCTTTCAGCGGAACAAGCGCTCCTGACGAGCGCAGTTCAAGCGTGCCCGCCGGCGTCTCCATCAGGTCTTGTGAGGGTACGATTGAAAGGCCATTTCGCGTTTTGAGCACTAGCCCTGCCACATGGCCTGCCTCTGACCCTGTTGCTACCGCCACGTCTTTCAGGCGTCCGCGAATCTGCCCCTGCGCATCTGTCACAGGAGTGCCCAACAGCGCCGTCAGGCTGACCCGAGTTGTGGTGCGTGGCGGCATGAACCGAGTGTAGTACCTCGGTGCGGATATAGGTCGCCAATCCGTGCGCCTTCGTGTCTTTCTGTTCACTATTTAAGGTGCTTCTTGACACAACCCGCTTCAACCGCGAAACTGCGAGCTAGGTTCCTCTAGCATTAAGGCGTGGCTTTGCCACTCCGGAAGAGGCGGAGACGAAGCCGGTGAGCAATCCGAAAGCAGGCCGTTTGAGTTTCTCATTGAGTTCCACAATGGAGAGCGTCAGCGAGGTGGAGGCTGCCGCGGATAAGTTGGCCGGTGAGGCCGGCCTTGACGAAGATGAACGTTTTAAGATCACCATGGCCGTGCGTGAAGCGGCCGTCAACGCGGTTCTCCATGGAAACGATTACGACCCGACAAAACAGATCACGGCCAGCTTTGAAAACAACGGCAAATCGCTGATCTTTACCATCGCGGATCAAGGTAAAGGGGTAGATCCGGCGACGCTTCCCGACCCACTTGCCCCTGAGAATCTCATGCGCGGCACTGGCCGCGGCATTTTCCTCATTCGTTCCTTTATGGATGAGGTCCACTTTCGTCAACTACACCCCGGAACCGAATTGACTCTGGTCAAACATCTAACCCCGGCAGAAGAAAAAAACTAACTCAGTTGCGCAGACGGTATGGAACGATTGGGGTTCGTTCCACAGTTCGATTTGCTGGCTGTCGTTTTGCTCACTTGCAGAGCCGCGCAAAGGTGCTATAACTTGTATTCACCCAAAAGGAGGAATTTCCGTGGCACTTACTATTGCTTCCCGTGAATTGGACGGCGTGACCGTCCTGGACCTGAGCGGGCGGATCACTCTGGGCGAGGGCAGTGTGCAATTACGCGAGGCCATTCGCGACCTGATCAGCAAGGGATCTAAAAATATCCTTCTCAACCTTGGCGATGTAAATTACATCGATAGCTCGGGCTTGGGCGAATTGGTGGGGGCTTACACCACCGCCAAGAACCAGGGTGCGTCCCTCAAGCTTTTGAACCTCACCAAAAAGGTCAAGGACGTTCTGCAACTCACTAAGCTCTACACCGTCTTCGACATTTACGACGACGAAGCCAGCGCCATCGCCTCCTACAAGTAGCCACTCTTGGCTGAAACCATGAAAAGGGCCATCCCTTCAAACGGGATGGCCCTTTTGCATGCCTCTTTATATCGGGATAATGGGTGCCCCATCCATCGCGCTTTTTGCGATGGGTGGGATACGACGAAGCCCACGCGCGACTGCCGCTTCAGCAAGGAGTGGTTGCCCCAGGTCTCGCTTTTGAGACCCGGGAGAGCTAACAACTAGGAGCTAGAAGCTGCTTTTAGAACTTCACGTTCGGAACCGTCTGAGCCCCCGGACTTGCCGTGAAGAACGCCTTGTTCTCATGAAAACCAGCCATCCCCGCCCAGATGCTGTTCGGGAACTGCAGAATAAACGTGTTGTAATCCTGCAAAGCCGTGTTGTATCGCCGACGAGCCACGCTGATCCGATTCTCCGTACCCGCCAACTCGTCTTGCAGTCGCATGAATTGTTCGCTCGAACGCAGTTGAGGATAGTTCTCCGTCAACGCAAGTAGCCGTCCGAAAGCGGAATCAAGGCGGCCGTTAGCTGCGATCTTTGCCTCAGGACCCTGAGCATTCAATAGGCCCGCGCGCGCATTGGCGATATCGCCGAAAACCGTGCTCTCTTCTTTGGTAAAGCCCTTCACGGTCTCCACCAGGTTGGGAATGAGATCGGCGCGTCGCTGCAGTTGGACATCCACCTCAGACCACGCAGCCTTGACAGTCTGATCCTTGGCCACCATCTGGTTTTTCGCGCTGATGTAGCTGCCGCCCACCATCAAAAGGGCCAGCACCAGAACACCCACGATTCCAAGTACAACCAAAAGTCCCTTGCTCATACAGTCCTTGTCTCCTCCGGCCTCTGTTCAGAGGCCCCTTCAAACAAACCTGATACTGCTGGTTGAGGCTTACCAGTCCCCTCCAGCGCCGCCACCACCAAAACTGCCGCCGCCAAAACCGCCAAAACCTCCGCCACCGGAGCTACCGCCACCGCCCCCACCAAAGCCTCCCCCGCCAAACCCGCCTCCCCCTATGAATGGCCCTCCCCCGCCTCTGCGGCCGCCCAGCGCGCTCGAAAGCAAACCAAACCCAAAGAGAAACCGCATGAGTCCGAAGCCACCGAACAGGAGAAAGATGATCAGCCACACAAACAGCCCTGCGAGCGGAGAACCATGAGACTGGGCCTGCCTTCGGTGGGCGATCGCCGGCGCGTCATCGAGGGTAATGTTCGCATCGGCAGCGATAACCTGGGCCAACCGACCCACAGCCTGCATTACGGCGCCGTCATAGTCTCGAGCCCGCAAATAGGGCACCATGGACCTGCCGATGTCCCCGACTTTGGCGTCGTTCAGTATCCCCTCAAGCCCATAGGCCACGTCGATACGGTATTTGTGATCGTCTACGGCAAGCAGCAACAGCGCCCCGCGATCCGACCCCTTCTTCCCCATCTTCCACTTGTCTTCTAGTTGGTTGGCGTAGTCGGCCGAGTCCTCGCCATCCAGATTGTGAACAGTGACGATCGCGAGCTGTACGTTCGCCTTCGAATGGTCGAGTTCAGCACAGATGTGGTCCAGGCGGGCAATTGCCTCAGCAGACAGCACATTCGCGTAGTCACTGACGTAGTCTGTGGGTTTGGGAAGATCCTTGACCTGCTCCCCAAAGGCACTGGTGAGCGGGAAACAAAGCAGCACGGCGAGAAACAGCCGGAATACTGTCGAAGATGCGCGGTGAAAGCCTTCCATCGCTTTCAATTGTACGCAGCCCAGCGTCCCGCAGTTCCATTCCACCGATCGAGCGGACTCCGCTTCGCTTTCAGCTTGTTAAATCGAAGGAACTAATGCTCGTTTCTCCCCGCCTCGGTTTCTTCTAGCCTTCCATTGTCGCTTCGGTTTAATCTCTTGTGCGATAACGGCCCACGGTCGCAGTCTCGGAGGCTTCCCCATGAAACTCCAGAAAATCCAACCCACCCTCTCTCCTTGGATAAAGACCAGCAGGATCGCTATCGCTGCCGGCCTAGTGGCAGTTGCCATCATCCCCGCTGTCGGCAAGGCTTTGCTTCAAAACGGCCCTAGGAATCTTCCCGAATTCCTCAATCGTCTGCCCGATTCCAATGACGAGGAAAAGATGCGCCAGCAAAAGCAGAACCAGCAGGACTTTGAGGCCGCCAACGCCGCCCGCAAGAAGCAGGTCTCAGAGCAGACCACAAAGTTGCTCAAGCTGGCTACCGATCTCAAAGAAGAGGTAGACAAGACAGGCAAAGACACCTTATCGGTGGACACTATCCGAAAAGCTGAAGCCATCGAAAAGCTTGCCCGCAACATAAAAGCAAAGCTGACAGAGAGTAATCCCGGCTACCACGCACAAAAATAGACATCCAAAACACATCTTGTCCAAAAACCGCCTTTCTACTAGCTCTGTCCCGCTCCCCGTACCAGATTCCCTCCCTTCGCTCCTCAATAGAGGTCACTTTAGGAATCCCCATAAGCATTTTCGCGTTCTTTCTCCGCCCCAATCGTTGGATAATATTGCTATCTCCAACCGCTGAACCTCGTTCCGAGCAGTCGGCGCAAATGCTATGAGGTAGCTGTGTCGCTATTTTTACTTTCCGTAATTTGTAGTGTAGGAAGCCTTGCAAGTGCAGTTTGCTGTTGCCTGATCGAGGTCGCCATGGTCACCGGCATCAACCGCAAACTCAGGGAGTGGACAACCTTCGCTTACCTCCGCCGGGACATCGTCACCATCTTCCATCGGCATCGCAGGCTCTATCCCGCCAGCCGGCTTCGCCTCGCGTTTGTTGCGTCCTCCTGCATGCTGGGCAGTTGCATCGCGGGCCTGATCGTAATCCATCGCGTGGTTCACGGCCTGTAGGACCTCCGTCGTCTACGTGCCCAAAATCTGAACTAGTCCACACCAACCCCCGAACCCCTTGACCCAAGCGCAACTCGCCTTCCGGGTTGCGTTGCGCCTTGATTACCCGATCTCAAATAATCTGCAGTTCAGACAGCAGTCGAGACGGTGTACCATCGTTGGCAACTCGTCTTGGCACAATATTTAGATTGGTTGCCGAGGCGGCTGCGCATCTGCGTTCCAACCGGTCGGGCAGCGGGCGCGATATGGGGAAATTCAAATTCATGATGCTGAAGTGGCCAGTCTTGGCGGCAGTTCTGTGCTGTCCCGTTTTGTGGGCACAGCAGCTCTCTGACCTGTCAGCGCCAACTCCGATTCCGCCAGGATCGACGCTGGTCATTGGATTTCTCGGCGGATTTGAGCATTGGAACGACAACCACAGAAGCGTCCGCCAGCTCACGCTGAAACTGCGCGAAAGGCCCCACGTCTACGCCGAATCGTTCTCCAACTGGCATCGGACCGTCGCTCTTGAATTCATCCGCCGCGCCCTCGACACCAATCAAGACGGCAACCTCGATCCCGAAGAACGAGCCCATGCCCGCGTCATTTTATTCGGACAAAGTCTGGGCGGTGCCGCTGCGCTCGCTACAGCCCGAGATCTCGACCAGCTTGGAGTCCCCGTCCTGTTGACCGTGCAAATCGACAGCGTGGGTCTTCATGATCAACTGGTTCCTCCCAACGTCCGCGCAGCTGCAAATTTCTATCAGCACGACCCACTCACCATTCAGGGCCGAACCCACATCCAGGCCGCCGACCCCTCGAGAACCCGGATCCTCGCAAACTCGGGTTCGTCGTATATCTTTCGCTCAATCAACAGCGCCGATGTCTCCTGGGCCAGGCGCACATTGGGCGGTAGTCACGCAAAGATGGAACTCGATCCGAAAATCTGGAATCATGTCGAACGTCTTATTATCGACGCCATGTCAAGGAAATGAAGATGATCCGCAACGCGCTTCTCGCAGTCTTGCTGGCCACACCAGTCTTCGCGCAGACCCGCGAGGTCGATCTTCCGTCGACCAGTGGATGGGTCGACACTGGCGTCGATCTCAACGCAGGAGACACCGATCCGCATCAGCGCAACCGGGCAACTCCAGTACTCCAATGCGAAGCAGCCCAACGGACCTGAGGGACTACCGCGCGGCTTTGCAGACCTGGTACGCGTTCTCCAGGTAAACGAGTCTGGTCGAGGCGCACTGATCGGGCGCATCGGTTCCACCGAAGCGGATCGGCCCTTCCTCATTGGAGCCACCAGTAATACCCAGGCGCGTGTCGCGGGTCGGCTTTTCGTCTCCATAAACCAATCATCGTTCGACCACGCTACCGGTTCGTACCACGTGACTATGGAACGCACTGCAGCTCCCGTAACAATCAAGGCTGACGTACACGTACCCCCGTTTCCTCAGAGTCTGATCAACTCGGTTCCCCGGCGTGTCAACGATCCCCAGGGAGCGCCAGGCGATCGCGTGAACTTCATTCTCATCGGATCGCAGGATCAAGTGCAGACAGCGCTCAAGACCGCCGGATGGGTCACAGTCGACCGCACCAATCAGGACGCGATCCTTCGCGGACTTCTCGCTTCCCTCTCCAAAGAAGCCTACGTGACCTTGCCGATGAGCGAATTGCGTCTTTTCGGCCGACCGCAGGATTTCGGATATGCGCAGGCAGATCCTCTGCGGGTTGTCGCTTCGCGACATCATTTCCGACTGTGGAAAGCTCCATTCGATCTTGAAGGCCAAACCGTCTGGGTCGGAGCCGGCACCCACGATATAGGCTTCGATCGCGATCAGCGCAACAACGGTGTCACTCACAAGATCGACCCCAATACCGACGGCGAGCGAGACTACATTCGCGATAACCTGACGCAAACCGGATTGGTCATAAAAACCGACTACCTCACTCCATCCGACCCGATTACGAAGGCCCGCACTGCAACGGGAGCGGATTTCACCTCCGACGGCCGCACCCTCTTGGTCTATCTCGCGGCGGCCACAGGCAACGTCTCAACGTCGTTCAGCGATGTGTTCTGCTCGGTTCTTAAGCAGAACAATCCCGGCGGAAGCCAGTGGGGTCCATGCGCTCGCTACATCGACTCTCCGGGAAAGGAAGACTTCAAGCTCGGCCCCCTCTCCACCAAATATCGCGTCCTCATTGTCCCGGGAATACTGAGTTCCTGCGTCTCCGATTCCCCAGCCTTTCAGGAAGGGCAAGATACTTTGAAGAAGCAGTACGGCCTCGATGTCGAACTGCTGCAGGTTCCCAACGATGCCAGCGAGTCAAACGCGAAAGTGATTGCTAAGTATTTGCGCGATCACAAGACCAGCGACGGAAAGAAGTACATCCTCATCGGTTACAGCAAAGGTGGACCCGATATTCAGGTGGCGCTCGCGCAGGAGGCTGGCGTCGCCGAACAGGTAGCCGCCTTCATCACAGTCGCTGGCGCTTCAGGTGGTTCGCCGGTGGCCGATCTCCTGCCCCAGATTGCAGAGAAATATATGAAAACGGCCCCTCTGAAAAGCTGTCAGGGAGATCTTTCTACCGGATTCAAGAGCCTCAAGCGCGAGACGCGCCAGGCGTTTCTCGCAGCCCATCCCAACCCCCTCGTCCCCACCTATTCTCTGATTGCGAAAGCCGATCAGGACACAACCTCGAAGGCTCTCCTGCAAACATGGCGCGCTCTCTTGGTTTATGGGTCCGCTGAGGATGGTCAACTTCTCAAAGAAGATGCAATCGTCCCCGGCGCGAAGTACCTCGGCGCGGCGCTCGCGGACCATTTTGCTGTCGCGTTGCCCTTCGACAAATCAACAGATTCTGTAATTCGGTCTGGAATGGATAAGGCTGTGTACCCGCGCGCCGCTCTGCTCGAGTCCTTGATTCGCTTTGTAACGGACGACTTGGAACACGAAAGAACTGCCACCCTGCATCAATGACCGGCCAACTTTAGATTCGCTGCCCTTCCTGTCTATTCGTCGAACTCGCCCAATGCGACCAGCCGCACGGTTGCGGGAGATAATCAACCGTCGAACTCTATGTCGGATAGATGACAAAAGGTGTATAAATCTGTACAGATTGGCCTCCACTACAAACTGTGGAGACTCACGGAAAGCGCGGTCAATCGCGCTCTAGTCGCGCGATTTTCCCCGCAGAAAGCAGCATCGGGATGAATGCAGGTTCCCCCCATGAATTCGATCCGGAAGCCTTCCTGACGAATGCCGGCCTCGGGCGGAAACTTGTCGCTTTGAAAGCAAAACAGATCTTTTTCTCCCAGGGTGACGTCGCGGACTCAGTCTTCTTTATTCAGAAAGGTCGCGCCAAAGTCACTGTCGTTTCCCGAGTCGGCAGAGAAGCCACCATCACGCTGCTCGCTCCTCGAGACTTTGTGGGCGAGGAGGCGCTTGCCCGAACGACTGGGCTGCGTCTGTCCACTGCGACGGCCGTCACCCCCTGCACCGCCCTTATGATCGACCGCGATGAAATGGCTCGGGTAATGCATGAGGAACAGGCGTTTTCCGAATTTTTCTGGAAGTTCCTGCTCGCGCGCAACATGCGCATGCAGGCCGATCTTGTCGACCAACTCTTCAACTCCAGCGAAAAACGGTTAGCCCGAATTCTTTTGATTATGGCGGAATTCGGTAAAGCCGGCGAGCCCCAGACCTTGATTCCGAAGATCTCACAGGAAACTCTCGCCGAGATGATTGGCACCACACGATCCCGAGTCAACTTCTTCATGAATCGCTTTCGTAAGCTTGGGTTTATTGATTACAACGGCCGCATCCACGTGCACAGGTCCTTGCTTAATGTGGTCCTTCACGACCATGCACACGACGACAGCGCAATCGAGCCAGAGCTTCACGAAGTTATTCCCATTCGATCAAAGCGACCCGAATAATCCGTGAAAGCAAACAGATCGACATTGCTTTGAGCATCGGCAATTGAGACAGGACATTGAAGCCACGACGCTCGATTTCACTTGGCAAAAGCAAGGGCATTCCGACGCGCCGAGCACAATTGAGTTCGGCATCGCACAGCCATGGATTACTCCGAACTTCGCCTCGTTTGGGCTTCGCCGACTCCGCGCGCGGCATCGGTGTTGTCCTTCACGACGTCCGGCTTCTCCTCCCGATCAGGATGGTTGGAATTGTCGGCGTCCTCTTTATCCTTCGAGGAATGTTTTTCCGGGGGGATCTTCATCTCGTAGTGAAGCGGATCTGCAGGTTGCTCCGGCATATTGCCTCCTGGCAGTTCGATGCCCGTTTCACCCATGATCGAAATATCCGATATGTTCCCAAACCTGCGGAGGAGAACGCCCTGTCAACCCCTCTTACTTCACGAACGCCCTTAAACCTCTGCAAACAAACGCCAATTCCAGTCGCCTTCGTTGCATCTTTATTCCGCAATCAGGCTATCCTGAAAACATTAATGAAATGAAGTCCGGAGCGCCTTCACTCACTTCCCATCGTGCTGGGAGCAAATCGAGGCTCGATCAGCTTCCAGTGCCCCGTAAGGTCTTACCGAAGAGGATTCTGCGACTAACTCCTTTAGCAAGAGGAATTTGCGGCGAATCTATCGCCGCCAACGATTGAAAACAAAGAACTTGCTTACAGAATATGGGGGGGTGACACTCCCCACGGCCATCCCGCCCCGCGGAGAGGCCCAAATAATACTTCTCCCGGCAATACACTGGTTAGGAGATGACTCAAGACCTGATTTCCTCGCCCCCAATTGCTCGCCAGGAGCACAAAGAGACAGTTCACCATGGCACGGCTCTCGTCGACGATTACGCCTGGCTTCGCGATAAGGAAAATCCCGAAGTCACAGCCTTCCTCGAGGCAGAGAATGCCTATGCCGAAAGCGTAATGGCGCCACTCGCCGGCTTGCGCGCACAACTCTATGACGAGATGCTCAGCCACATCAAGCAGACCGATGACACCGTTCCGTTCCGCGACGGCAGTTGGTGGTATTACTCCCGCACCGAAGAAGGTCGCCAATACGCGATCTACTGCAGGAAGCGTGGATCGCCTTCCGGTCCCGAAGGCGACGAAGCAGTCATCCTCGATGGAAATGCGCTGGCCGAAGGACACGCCTTCTTCGCAATCGGCGGCACCGATATCTCCGACGACGGTCGCTGGATTGCCTACACGACAGATACCACCGGCTTCCGCCAGTACACCCTCCACATTAAAAATCTCGAAACCGGCGAAACACTCCCCGGAGAGGTGGAGCGTGTTGGCTCAGTTGTCTGGGCAGCCGATAATCAAACGCTCTTCTACACCGTTGAAGACGAGGAACAGAAGCGCCAATTCCAACTCTGGCGCCACGCCCGCGGCACCCTTCACTCTGACGACAAACTCATCTACCAGGACGACGACGAGCGCTTCAACATTGGCGCCGGCCGCACTCGCGACGGAAAATTTCTTATCCTCGAATCGGCAAGTCACATCACATCCGAATCCTGGGTCCTCGCCGCCGACAATCCCTTCAGCGAGTTCAAGCTCATTTGTGCCCGTGAAGACGAGCACGAGTATTCCGTCGACCACCGCAACGGCCTTTGGTTCATTCGCACCAACGATCGCGGCCGCAACTTCCGTCTCGTAACTGCGCCTGTAGATTCGCGGACTCGTGAAAACTGGGTGGAACGCATCGCACATCGCGACGATGTAATGCTCGAAGACGTCGACCTGTTTGCTGGCTTCTTCGTTGCCTGCGAACGCGAAGACGGCTTGCCGCGTCTTCGTCTTTGGCGCTTCGCGGCAGATGGGCCAGAGGCTGCGCAAGCTGGAGAAATCACCTTCCCAGAGCCCGCCTACAGCGCGTCGCCGCACATCAATCGCATCTTTGACACGACAACATTTCGTTATGGATACCAATCTCTTGTCACACCGAGTTCTGTATTCGAGTACGACATGTCATCGGGAAATTCGACGCTGCTCAAGCAGATCGAGGTGCCCGGCGGACTCGACCGCACGCTATATTCCAGCGAACGGGTGAATGCCACCGCGCCAGACGGCGTGAAGGTGCCAATCTCGATTGTGTATCGCCGCGACAAACGCGCGGCAGGCAAGAATCCGCTCTACGTGTACGGTTATGGCTCTTACGGCTACTCCCTGCCGCTTGGCTTCAGTTCAAGTCGGCTCAGCCTGCTCGATCGCGGAGTGGTCATTGCCTATGCACATATTCGTGGCGGCGGCGATCTCGGCAAGCCGTGGCACGACGCCGGCAAGATGCTCGTGAAACGGAATACCTTCACCGATTTCATCGCCACAGTAGAACACCTCACCGCAACCGGTTACGGAGACCCAGCCCGCGTTGCTATCGAAGGCGGCTCCGCTGGCGGCCTTCTGATGGGCGCGGTTACGAACCTTCGGCCAGACCTTTTTCGCGCGGTGCTTTCGCACGTTCCGTTTGTGGATGTAATGAACACGATGCTCGATGCTTCCCTGCCTCTCACCGTCCCGGAGTATGAAGAGTGGGGCGACCCAAATGACGAAACGTATTTCCGCTATATGTTGAGCTACTCGCCCTATGACAACTTGAAGACAGGAAGCTACCCGGCAATGTTGGTGAAGACCAGCCTGCACGACAGCCAGGTAATGTATTGGGAGCCCGCCAAGTACGTCGCCAAATTGAGAACGCTGAAGACAGATAACAATCATCTGCTACTCGTGACGAATATGCAGGCGGGCCATGGTGGCGCCAGCGGCCGCTATGACTACCTGAAAGAGATCGCCCTTGACTACGCTTTCCTGCTGAGAGAACTGGGAGTATGGAGCGACGCCACGCATCCCGGCGAATAGCCTTCCTTGAGCAATCTTTGGAAAAACGTCCCCACGGTTGAGGAGTTCAGGCTAAACGTGATTCGTGCGCCCAAAGCCCTAAGCCCGGGTTACCGATGAAGAAAACCTCTTCGCCGTTGAGTTGGTTCTTGCCGTGGGAAAGCTTGTCTGGGTTGTAATGCTCCGACATCGAGGCATAGTCCCCGAAATTGAAACCCACGCCTTCAATCTCTGCCCTGCTGAGTTGCCCCGGACACCAGGTGATGGTGAAGCGGCCCTCGGAAGAAGCATGAATAAGGTGTGCGGCGGCACCAAGCTCTTCTGCAATATCCGCATTCCTGTTTACTGCCTCAAGCGTCGTCGAGGTACCGCGATAGCCATATTTTCGGATCAAGCTGTCAATGCATTTATCTTCGCCGAACTCTCTGACCGCCGGTGCCAGGACAATCAGCTCAGCGCCATCGGCAAGTGCCATCCGCGTGCGATAGACGGCCTTGTTTCCGAGCCACGTGGAGTGAAACTCGTGAGGATCGAGATAGACGACGGCCTTTCGAATCGGTTCGGCAACTAACTCGAAGTTCACTTTCAGGCTTAACTCCGCCGCGCGGTGGAAGCACTCGACATCGTCGCCAATGAAAAGACCGCGAAGCGCAAGACTCCCATCGGCACGACGGCCAACGACAGTTTGGATATACACGATTGGCAAGTGCCGGAGGAAACGATCAGAAGCGTAATTGAGCACCCTGCGCACCGGATTGTCGGCACGACCCATGATCCGCTCCATACCGAAGACAGCGCCAAGAAAGTGGCTAAGGTTGATACCCTGCCTGCCTCCGGTACCGATCAGAATGTTCTTGTTGTAATTGGCCATTCCGATAACTTCGTGAGGCACAACCTGGCCAATCGAAAGGATCAGATCAAATCCGCCCTGCGAAATGAGCCGGTTTACCTGTGCGGGCCATGCAAAGTCGAGCTTGCCCTCAGATTGCTCTTGGATAAACTCAGCCGGAACCTCGCCGAGCGTCTCGACATCGGTACGCCAGTTATGAATATGAAAGAGGTCGTGCGGCACGCCTGAGAACATGTGCTCAATCTGAGCAGGCTGCATCGGGGCATGCGTACCGATGGCGGGCAGCACCGCTTTGAGCCGATCGCCAAAATGCTCATATATCGAGCAAGTTATCGTGCCCGACTTCGAATGCAGACGGGTCATATCTGGAGGCACAGCGAGTACCCTGCTGCGCGTCCCCAGTTTCTCAAAACTCTCTGCAAGAAGATCCGCAAGTTGTTGCGACTCGATGTCCGTGTCCACGCCGCCGACAGCACAGTAGAGGCTCATGCGATTAACTTTACACCGTTTCCAACATTTCCGGCCCTCGCGTCAACGAGCTTTGATTGTCAAGACCCCAACAAAGAAATGAACGTCAAGGGAAGGTTGAGCTAGTTCTTTAACAGAGTTGTTTTAGCAACGGTCGTTCTCTCCGCGCTCAAAGGATAAAAGGATCGGAGATTTGCGGAAGTGATCATTTCATGACGGATGAATGTTGCCGGCGGTACGGGGCCTCCAGCAAGCAAGTCGAGCGCTAGCGGGATAACGCCTTCGCCGTAGCGCTCAGGAAAGTATCCGACCGAGCCGACCAGACGCGAGTTCTTTTCCGCCAATTCCGCATGAGCTTCCGGAGATGCATTGTGGCCAACGATGGCGCAGTGTTCCTCCCTGCCCGCATCACGAAATGCCTCGAGCGCTCCAAGCGCACAAGGATCATTAATCGCGGCCACGAGGATTCGCTCCGATCGGCTGCGTCGCAGATGGTTTCGCGTGAGACCGATCGTATTTTCATAATGACCGCTCGTTCGCAGAATTTTGATTTGACGGTCTGAGAGCCAAACTAGCCGTTCAATCACGCCTAACATGCTCCCGAGAATGCGGGCGTTAGGAACCTGTCCTGCCTTGGGCAGTTCGAGCAGGAGCAATTCGTCCACTTTTCCTTGCCAGTGGGATTCCGCCCAGCGAGCCAGATAGCGACCTGCGATCAGGCCGGCCTGACTATTGTTTGCTCCATAGAAAATGGTTTCAGGATGCGGAATTTCAAGCGCGATCACGGGAATCGATGCAGCCCGAAAACGGGCGCTAATCTGTCCTGCGATGCGTGTGTCTGTTTGTGACTCAATCACCAGGTCCACTCGCTCTCGCGCGAAAATGTTCGCATTGCGCAAAGCAACCCTCGAACTGTCTTCATTGTCGAGGACCAGCAGGTCTATATCTGCGGCTGCGGCGCTGCGCTGCAAACTCTCGGTCACGGCCCGGCTAAAACCAAACTCGGCGCTTTGCATTCCGTAGCCAAAACGAAAGCGCCTTTTGCCAAGTGGACGAATGCCGAGTTTGTATTTGATTCCTCCCACACGGACGAGCAGTTCGCATGTGACTAGCGTTGTGAGGATTCGGAGCGCGGTGGTTTTTTGCAAACCGGTGCGCGCCACAACATCCGAAAGGCGCAGACATTCAGATTGATCCTCGAAGACTCTCAGGATTTCGCAGGCGCGAGTAAGCGATTTCATCAATTCACGGTCCGCAATGTGGAACAATCGTAATGAAAGAAAGTCTATCAATCGAATTGCGGTTGCGGACAAATATTCGAGAAAATACCGAAATCTAAGAAAATGCTCCTGGATCAGGTTCCGCTGCATGGAACTTATGGTCCGATCCGTGAAAACCTTTTGCCACTCAACTTGCGTCAGGGTTAGTGTCCGCATAGCTTTCACCGGAGGTTCGCGTGATTTCCTTTCTCAGCCCCTGCAAAGCGTTTGGTGTTCTGGCACTGTTCTTGACAGCCGCGAGCCTCAGCTCTCCGGCCTTCGCACAAGACTCGCAACCAAAGCTGGATATCGATTGGAGCAAGACAGTTATCGTTTCCAAGTCGACGCCGACGCTCCAGGTGGTCACCAATCCCATGCTGAATCCTGGCTCGCCAATTCACGATGGCTCCTTTGCTGCGCTCAAGGCTCTCGGGGCCGATTACGTTCGCTATGTCCCTTGGCTCCCATACCCTAAGATCGCGGTGGCTGAATTGGAACCCCCGACAAAGGACAACACTTCTTGGGACTTTACGTACATTGACCCCGTAACGAAGGATTTTCTCGCGGCCACTGACGGACACTCGACAATCATCAACTTCAGCACCATTCCCGCCTGGATGTTCAAGACGGATAAGCCGGTGAAGTACCCCGACGATCCCAACCAGGTTTTTTGGGACTATACAAAGGGAACAGAGTTGCGCGATCCCACAGGGAAGGAATTGGGCGATTACTTCGGACGCCTTGTCAGCTGGTATACGAAGGGCGGATTCATTGATGAAAACGGGAAGCAACATCAGTCTGGAAATCACTACAGCTTTCCATATTGGGAAGTCTTGAACGAGATCGACTTTGAGCACCAGACCACGCCCGAGGACTACACGAAACGCTACGATGCGATAGTGGAAGGCATTCGCAAGGTGAGCCCCGATACCAAGTTCATGGGATTGGCTTTGGCAATGGCTGGGGGCAATCCAAAATATTACGAGTATTTCCTGAATCCGAAGAATCACAAGCCGGGCATTCCGTTAGACTTCATCTCATTTCACTTCTATGCTTCACCGGCGCTCGATGAGAATCTCGACGGCTGGCAGCACACGTTCTTCAACCAGGCAGAAGGCTTTCTGGCCACAACTCGATTCATCCTGGCCATTCGCGATCGGCTGTCTCCGCAGACGAAGACCGACGCCGATGAATTGGGCGTGATTCTTCCGACAGACGGCATTGAGATTGCCGCTTCCAAAGCAATGCCTGACCACATTCCGCATAGGTATTGGAATGCTGCTGGAGCGCTTTATGGATTCCTATTCGTAGAACTCTCCAAACTCGGCGTTGATGTAATCGGTGAATCGCAGTTGGTTGGCTACCCATCGCAATTCCCGAGCGTTTCAATGATTGACTATAACAACGGCAAACCTAATGCCCGTTATTGGGTGCTGAAGCTTATCAAGGATAACTTTCACCCCGGCGACAAGCTGGTCGCGAATAAGCCGCAAGAGCACGGGTCTTCGGATGTGCTGATTCAGGGATTCATTACGCCGCAAGGCAAGAAGGTATTGCTAGTAAACAAAACCAACAGCGACAAGACAGTCAGCCTCAGTTCGGACTTCCAGAGTGCAGCATCGTTGACCGTAGACGAAGAGACGGGTGACGAAGCGCCGAGGGCCGGTAAGACAGACGGCGCGGAACTAAAGATGGCGCCCTTTGCGGTCACGGTCTTGACCGTTCAGTAGCTCGTCAGAAACAGAAGTGACATTGCGAGCACAAAGGAGCAGACCTGCCCATGTCGAGGAATGTTTTGCGCGTCGGCTTATGCGGAATCGGGCTGGAAGCATATTGGCCTCAATTTGAGGGACTGCACACCCGCCTGACAGGCTACGTGCGTCAGGTCGGGCACCGACTGGAGCAATTCGGAGCCTTCGTGGAACATTTGGGCATGGTCGATAGTCCGCAACGCGGATGCGAGGCCGGCCACACTTGCCGCCGAGCCGACATAGATCTGCTGGTTATCTACGTAACAACGTACGCGCTTTCCAGCACAGTCCTCCCCATGGTGCAGCGCGCAAAAGTTCCTGTGCTGGTGTTGAATTTGCAACCGGAGCCGGCGATCGATTATGACGCCTTCAACAGGCTTCCAGACAGGACCGCGATGACTGGAGAATGGCTGGCTTTCTGTTCGGCCTGCCCCGTGCCCGAGATCGCCAACGTGCTGTCGCGCGCGCGGATTCCCTTCCATCAAGTGGCAGGTGTACTGGGGGACGACGCGACTTGGATAGAAATTGAAGAATGGATTCAAGCCGCCCATGTGAAGAAAGCTCTTGCCAACAACCGCTTGGGTTTGCTCGGTCACTACTACAGCGGCATGCTCGACATCATGACAGATGTCACGCAAGTCTCGATCGCGTTTGGCAGCCATATTGAACACCTTGAAGTCGATGAGTTGAGCGCTCTTCGCGGTGCAGTGAGCGATGACGAGATCGCGAAGCGGGTAGCTGAGTTCCGAGTCCACTTTGATGTGCAGCCCGATTGTTCGAATGAGGAATTGGTGCGTGCCGCGCGCACGTCGATTGCTCTGGATCGTTTTACTGCCGATCACGACCTGCAGTCTCTGGCTTACTACTACATGGGAAGCGGCGTTCGTGAAAACGAGGACACCATGAGTTCAATCATCCTCGGCACATCGCTACTCACCGCCCGTGGTATTCCGGTGGCGGGAGAGTACGAGGTCAAGAATGTGCTCGCGATGAAGATCATGGATTGCCTGGGAGCCGGCGGATCCTTTACCGAGTATTATGCGTTGGATTTCAAAGCTGATCATGTCCTCATGGGCCACGATGGTCCGGGACATATCGCCATCGCGGAAAGTAAAACAAAGGTGCGTCCACTTGCGGTTTACCACGGCAAGGTGGGTAGTGGCCTGTCGGTCGAAATGAGCGTAAAGCATGGACCAGTAACGTTGTTGTCGCTTGCTGAAGATTCTGAGTACGACTTCAAGCTGCTGGTAGCGGAGGGAGACTGCGTCCCAGGAGAAGTACTGCGCATAGGCAACACCAACAGTCAATATCGCTTCCCCATTGGCGCGCGCGGCTTTGTGAATGCGTGGAACGCTCAAGGACCCGCACATCATTGCGCAGTCGGCATCGGACATCTGTCTGGAAAGCTGAGCAAGCTGGCAAAGCTACTGGAAATTCCATTCACACAAGTCTGCTAGGTATCGATTAGGGAAGATAGAAGACTTCCTTCAGCATGGGAAATCGTTCGCCCTCGCGGGCTCCATGATCAGCAACAAAGTAAGCGCTCATTGCTTTTTGCCATCTGAGATTCACCGGATCCTGGTCAATCTTGTCCCACATCGCATCGAAGTCTCCTTCGATATGCATGTAAAGAAAAAGCAACTCGTCGCGGCGAAAAATCGAATATTCCGAAATGCCTGATCGTTTCAGCAGGTCGAGCATTTCGGGCCAGACTGCGCTGTGAGACTTGTCGTACTCCGCTCCCTTTCCTTCCTTGAGGCGCAGAAGAAACGCAATACGTTGCATGTAAACGTCTCCCTTCAAATGGTTCGATCGATCACGTTAGAAGCTGAGGAATGTCGTCTAGTAATTAAGGTCGCACGTCAGCGCCAAGTTGCTGCGGTGTGACTTCATCCGCAGCAACCGGGCTGCGAACTACGCTGGCGATCGCATACAATTTGCGAAATTTTTCAAGTGACTTCTGAGCTGCTTCGCGGTCGCCTGTTGAGCGCTCTGCCTGTGCGAGCCGATACCAAGCCACCTCGTCGTCTGCATTGAGCCTCGTCGCTCTCTCCAGGATAGGCACTGCCTGTGCCTCTAGGTGAACCTGAAGATATACTCCGCCAAGGCCAACCAGCGCCTGCTCGAATTCAGGGAAGCGCGCTACCAGGGATTCATATTGCTTCCGCGCTTCGTCCATGTTGCCGTCATCGACAGCAAACTGAGCCAGCTCATAGGCCGCGTTGCCATTGCCGGGATAGACTTCCAGTTCTGCTAGAAACTCTCGTTTCGCGGCTTCCCGATCTTCGGCCTTGTGTGCATCGTTGAAACGGCTGAGATAGACCCGTCCAAGCCTGTAGTGAATTCCTGGACGTTTGGGATCAATTTGGAGAACGTGGTTGAATGCGATGATCGCCGCATCATAATTCTTCTGGCTTTCGTTGGCCTCCCCCTGAGCCTGAAACATCCAGACGGATCCGCGAGCCTTGTCGTGCAGCTTCTCCATCACGATATATGCATAATTTCCGTAGATTCGTCCGGTATGGTAAAGCACCTCAGGGTCGTCTGGGTAGAGCCTATTCAATTCAAGAGCTGTCTTCACCGCGTCCGAGTCTCGATTGAGTCCCGTATAGGCGCGAAGCAACTGCAGGCCGCACATCCGTTGCGTCCCTTATCAGTTGATTGCTCAAATCCGCGTTCGAGCTTGGGGAGTGCTTCGTCGAACCTGTTAAGCTCCGCCAGGGATAAACCCAACAGGCTGTCCAGACGCGGGAGTCCGGGCTTCAACTTCTTAGCGATTTGGATCTCGCTGACTGCCTTCTCATAGTCTTTGAGACTGAAGCAAATTGCCGCGAGAGTGGCGTGAACTTCGGCAACAGATGGTTCCAGTTTCGCAAGCTTTTCGAAACTAGCCTTGGCCTCGATCATCCTTCCCTGGGCCATGGCTTGTTGACCTTCACTTGCGAGCTGAGCGGCAAGTGCGTCGTTGGATTGTGCTCTCACAGGCAGAGCTAAAACGCAGCTGAACAGAATGGCACAAGCTGCTTGAAACCGAACACTAATCATGACGTGAGTCTATCCCCAAAAGGATGCTCCGCCATAGGGGAACCATGGCGGAGCAGAGGTAAGCGGAGATCAGCTAAAAAGTGAGCTTTCCACTGATTTGGATAACACGAGCCGCGGAGGCATTGGTGATCTGGCCCGCCGTCGTGCTGCCGACACCATTGTCAATCGAAGATCCGCCACCGGATCCGCTGCCGATCAGCGCGCCAGTACCGATCGCGTACTGGTGATGGTTCCACGCATTGAAGAAGTCACCGGCCATTCTGAAATTGACATGCTCGGCGATACGGAAGTTCTTCACGATGCCCATGTCCCAGTTGTTGATGCCAGGCTGACGCAGCCAATTGCGAGGTGTATTGCCATACACACCCAGCGCCGGCTGCGAGAAGCAGTCGAAGTTGATTCTCTGCATTACCGCAGTGAGGTTTGAGTGAATGTCGCAGCCCTCGGTCCTGTTCGCGCGCATGAATTGGCTGTTGAGCACTCCCTGAACGTCGCTAGCCGTGATGCTGTACGGGAATCCGGTCTGGAAAGTGGCAATTCCTGTTGTCTCCCACCCACCGATCAGCAGATCCGCCGCGCGGTTACCGCCATTGGCGTATTTCTTGCCGCGGCCAAACGGCAGGTCGTATACGTAGCTGGCGACGAACCTCTGGTCGACGTCAAAGTCAGACGGTCCGTAGTCCAACTGCGGGTTGTGATTGTCCATGAATCCCTGATAGCCTGCGCCGGTCGCGCCAACGCCGGCTGCCGCCGACTTGTCGTCCTTGCTATTGGCCCAGGTGTAGATCGCGGTCGCCGCCAGGTCACGAGCGCGGTGCTCGAACTTGACGTTCATGGCGTTGTAGTGAGAGTAGCCGTGCCAGTCGCTGTTGATGTAGAAGTTTGTGAAGTTCTTGTATGGCAACCTGCTCGCGTTGCTGCAGGGCGCCACACCGAGGTTTATGTATGAGCCGCCCACCTGTTGCTGGCAGAACGCCAGGCTGTCGGACGGAATGCCGTTCGGTTGAGCAATGTTACGCCGGTCGAGCAGGTGGATGGCGTGCGTACCAATGTAATTCACTTCCAGGGTTGTGCTTCTCGCCAGTTCGCGCTGCACCCCCATTGTCCAGGACTGAACATAGGGATTCAATGGATTCTCAGATTCGATCACCGCGATGAACGTCAGCGTCGATACCGGGAGCGGGCCCAGGGTTGAATACGTGGGGAACATGTTGTTGGTCAGCTTGGGCGCTCCCGGATTGGTGGCCGGGTTGAGGCTGTTCCGGATGCTATACGGGTAGATGTCGGCGGAATCGTCGATCTCGCGACCTTCAGCAGAGTCGTAGAAGATACCGTACCCGCCACGAATCACCGTCTTGGGTGTGATGCTGTACGCAAATCCAACTCTGGGCGCCCATGGGTTCTTCGGGCCCTCGTGCGGTACCTTGCCGCAGTACCGAAGGATCGGACCGCTTGACGCGTCTCCGCCGGGGGCTACACCATTCTTTGTCAGTTCGGGATCCGCGTAGCACAATCCGCCGTTTGCGTTTTGCGTATCGAGCCAGAAAAAGTGGTTCGATGCTTCGTACGCGGCGGCGCGGTAGTCCCAGCGGATGCCGAGGTCCAGCGTCAGCTTCGGGGTAACGCGCCAGTGATCCATGGCATAGGGCGCGAAGTAGTTGAAGACGTGGTCTTGTGGGTTGCCGGCTGTGTCTGTCGGGCTCAACGGTCCCGGCACGAATCCGCCCACGCCGCTGTAATAGCCGAGAAGCATGTCGGCCACTGCGTTTCCCGTCCCGCACAAGCCTGTAGCATTGGCACACCCAGTGCCGTTGTTCTGGGCCAACGATCCGCTAAAGCCCCAGTCCCCGTAGAAGTCATCAGCCAGGTTACGGATGAGACGCCAACGGCGATAGTCGGCGCCGAATCCAAGAGTGTGTTTGCCATGAATCGAACTGAAAGAGTCGGCGTATTCCCAGGTGGGGCCGTCCGATCCGCTATAGGAGTTGACGGATCCGCCGCCGCTATCGAACTGGGACAATCCTACATTGGGCCAGGTCTGCTGGAGAGCCGTAAACGTTGTAAAGGTTCCAGCCAATCCCAGGTCCGAAACCGCTTCCGGCGTAATCTCCGGGCCGCCCTGAGGTGCGTTGGCCGTAAGGTGCCCGAAGCGGAAGTTGTTCACGTTTGAACCACCAAAACTGATTGTGTGCGAGACAGTCCAGCTGGTCTGATTCTGAAGGTAGATTTCGTAGCCGTGAATCAAATCGCCAGAGTTGTAGGAACCCTGGTTGGAGTAATCGGCCTTGGTGTAGCGGAAGAAGACCGCTCCCAACTTACCAAGGTTCTGGTCTCCGCGATAGGTCTGCTGATTCTGATGCAGTGGGAATCCGAGGTTGTTGATGAAGTTCACGACGCCTTCCGGCTCGTTGGCGCTGGTCGGCGTCCGCCAGAACCCGTTCTTGACAGCGACCTGACCGACGTTTCCTGTCTGCAGGGCAGTGGGAATTATGTTGCCCGCGAAGGGAAGGCCAGTGGCAGGATTTACGGGCATGCAGTTGCCGCCCAGCGAGAGAAGCGTGGAGCAATCCGCGGACCCGTAGGCCGGCAGCGGGCCACCCGGCAGACCGGAACCGGAAGGCGCTTTATAGGTCTCAGCCGAAAAGTCGCCCGCCAGGATTGCCGGATTTGGCATGTGCTTGACTTCTCTGGAACCGTTGGTGATCCGCCAGCCTTCATAGTTGGCCATGAAGAAGCTCTTGTTGCGACCATCATAGACCTTCGGAATGTAGATGGGGCCACCCGCGACAAAGCCAAATTGATTCTGGCGCAGCACCGGGTTTGCCGTTGGCGTGCCCGAAATGTAGTCATTGGCCGTCGGGAAGGGACTGGCCTCGAATGCATCGTTGCGGTCAAACCAGAACACCGATCCGTGCAGACTATTTGTGCCTGCCTTGCTGATGATGTTGATTTGTGTCGCGCTGAATCCCTGGTCAGCCGAATAGGTACCACTCGAGACCTTGAACTCCTGAATGGCGTCCTGAGACAAGATGACGGCCGGCGTTACCAGGGCCGCATCGGTATTCACCAGGCCATCGAGCGTGTAGTTGTTGCCCTCGGGCCGACCGCCATTCACGCTGATGGCATTTCCTTCGCCCTGGCGCATCGTGCCCTGCTCACCGCCAACCGTCACGGCGCCAGCCCCCACAAGGAGCAGCTGCATGAAATTGCGCCCATTCAGGGGAAGGTCTTCTACCTGTTGCTGGCTAACCAAATTGGAAAGTTCGGCTGTATCCGTATCCAGCTGGACAGCTTGTGCCGTTGCCTGAACTGTCTCAGTGACGGCACCGGGTTTTAAGGCAACGTCGATTCGTGCGTGTTGATTAACGGTCAACGTAAAGGCGGAAGTCGCGGCCCTTTGGAAGCCCTTGGCTTCCGCCGTAACTTTGTAGGTTCCTGGGTTCAGAGCTGGCGCGTTATATTCACCCGCAGAGCTAGTGATCGTTTGAAAAGCGACGCCAGTCTGGGTATTCGTCACTGTGATCTTGACGTTGGGCACGATGGCGCCTGTACTGTCGGTCACCGTACCCAGAATCGTGCCTGATGCTCCTGCCTGTGCGTTTAGGCTACTTGTTACAGTCAGCAGCATGGTCAAGCAGAGAATGATACGAATCGTTCGCATCTCCGGAAACCCTCCTGAAATTCTTGCCCTTCTGGATTGCACGTGCTTTTGGCGATCTCAATCTTGAGTGATCCGCCCAGGCGTGTCGGGAAGTCGGGAATGATCCTACGGGCGGAATCAACGCGAGGCTACCCATCCATCGAGACCACTGTCAAGGAAAATTTTGTTTCTCATTTGGAATTGGAGTGACAAGGACAGACTCGATCCAGAAAATCGCTTTGCCATTACCTAGGCGTTCCCAATGTGCGAGAACGACGATGTGTAAAACGCAGAAACATTCCCAAAAGCAACTGCGGATGCTGGTAAATTCGAAAAGCTGCGACAGCTAATATCCTGGCCCGGTAGGTCATCAAAGAATGTTCCAATAGAAACAAAGTGTGTTAGACAAAGTCATCGATTTCGCTTACGATACGTTTCCAATGCCGACGGACGGAATCTGGAACCACTCCCTTGCCTTCAGTCTCTTGATGATTTTTGTCCGAGAATCCACTTCCCGACCGGCTGCAAACCGTCACGATCGGAATTGAATCCATCCACGTGGAAGGTAAACCATGCAATCAGCCGCGACTCTCCAAGAGATGGCGTTCCAAGCTCTCGATTCCTTCCAGATCGAAATCCCTTCATGGGGATTCGCCAATACAGGCACTCGATTCGGCAAATTCCTCCAAGCCGGCGCTGCTTCGTCGTTGGAAGAAAAATTCAGTGACGCCGGTCAGGTGCATATGCTGACCGGCGTCACGCCGACGCTGGCCCTTCACGTTCTTTGGGATTTGCCAAACGGAGTTGCGGATAGCGCAGTCGTGCATCAGTTGGAAGTTCGTTATGGAGTTTCTGCAGGGTCGATCAATCCAAATCTCTTCCAGGATCAGGAGTACAAATTTGGATCGCTGTGCAATCCTTCGATCGAAATTCGAGAGCATGCCATCTCTCACATGTTGGACTCCGTGGCAATCGCGCGTGAGTTGGGTTCCAGAGATATCTCGCTTTGGTTGCCCGATGGGTCGAATTACCCGGGTACGCAAAGCATGCGAAAGCGCATCGAGTGGCTCGAGGAGGGGCTCGTCCGTACACATGAGCGGCTGGCGCCGAATCAACGCTTGTTGGTCGAGTACAAACCGTTTGAGCCGGCCTTCTATCACACCGACATCGGAGATTGGGGAATGGCTTCCCACCTTGCAATGAAGGCTGGGCCTCAGGCGCGGGTGCTCGTGGACACTGGCCACCACTATGCAACTCAAAATATCGAACAGATCGTTGCATGGCTTCTGCACACGAACATGTTGGGAGGGTTCCATTTTAATGACCGTCGGTATGCCGATGACGACCTGACGCTGGGTTCCATTGATCCCTATCAGATTTTCCGTATCTTTCATGAGATCCAATTGTCCGGACCTGCGCTTCTAGCCGGAGATAGCCTTTATGATTGACCAAAGCCACAATCTAAAGGGCAAAATGGAAGCGATGGTGCAAACAGTTGCCACGGCGCAAATGCTGTGGCTAAAGGCCGCTCTGGTAAATCGTGAAAGGCTTCAACAGTTCCAAGCGAAATGCGACTTGGTGGCCGCTGAGGAGTTATTCCGAGGCGCTTTCTGGCACGATGTGCGGCCTTTGCTTAGAGAATGGCGACAGAAGCGGGGCCTTCCCGAGGATCCGCTAGTAGCCCTGGCTGAGAGCGGTTACGTGGAGCGGATTAGTGCCGAACGTGGTGGAAAGCTGGCACCTGTCAATTCTTATGCATAGGATTGTCGTATCGATCTAAGCTGCGGACAAATGGACGGAGGAACGACAGGTTGTCCAAACAAAAGATCAAAAGACTCTACCTGATTCCAATTCTTTCGAAATCTCTGGACGTTTTGGAACTCCTTGAACAGACCAAGGGGCCCATTGCACTAGAAGACGTGTATCAACAAACGAATATCTCCAAAACGAGCGTTTATCGAATCCTGAAAACGCTGGTCCACCGAGGCTACGTCGCGCAGGGAGAAAGCGGGCAATACAGACTGGTATCGCGGCCGCGTCGGCTGCGCTTCGGTTTTGCCGCACAAAGCGGCGAGATGCCGTTCTCGTTGGCCGTTGCATCCAGCGTAACCTCGGCTGCGGCCGCAGCTGGAGTTGAGTTGCTTCAACTCGACAATCGCTATGATCCCGATCTTGCAATAAAAAATGCTGAAGAGTTCGTTCGCCAGCGGGTTGACCTGGTGCTCGAGTTCCAGGTGGAAGAGCATGTCGCTCCCCACGTCGCCCATATATTCAAGAAAGCGGAGATTCCGCTGATTGCAATTGATGTGCCTCATCCCAATGCGACCTATTTTGGCGTGGACAACTTTGAAGTGGGCTATGAGGCTGGCGCCCTCCTTGCCCAATATGCTTGCGCCAAATGGAAATGCAAGCCTGATTGGGTGCTCGGAGTCGGCTTCTCCGAGGCCGGCAGTTTCGTACAAAGCAGGATCACCGGAGCTTTCGAAGGGATTCGCGAGCGTCTGGATCAGATTTCATCCGATCGCTTTCTCCGTCTGGAAGGGCGCGGGATGCGGCAGCCTAGCTATGTGGCTGTGGCCGACTTTCTGCGTAACCATCGTAAAGGTCAAAGGGTTCTCGTTGCGGCTTCCACGGATTCGAGCGCATTAGGTGTTCTGGATGCGGCACAGCAAAGCGGCCGTGAACAAGATTTCGCAATTGTCGGACAAGACTGCATTCCTGAGGTACTTGCGGAAATGCGCAAGGGGTCGAGCGCCATTATCGGTTCCATTTCCCATGGAGCTGAGAGCTACGGACCACGACTAATCCAGCTTGGCATTACCCTCCTCCGAGGTCGTATCGTTCCGCCCTACAACTACGTTCGCCACCATGTCGTAACGCCAGAAACGTTAGCAGCGGGTGAGTCTTCCAAGTCAGATGCGTAGATAAGATAGCGGGACACAGGCGGCCAAGCACACCGAAATTCACAAAGGAAATAGATTCTCTATTGCATTTTTCGTGTGTTATTGTGAATTTGGATTTGATGAAACCGGGGTGTAGTTCATGTCAATCGTAGCCGTCTCTTCCCCCTCGCTGAAGTTCCTTGATGATCGTTGGGACCCAACCATCGCTGGCACTTTGGATGAACCTGAGTTACTTCGCTACCGCTCGAATTTGCTTGGCTCTGACTTGCGCATTACGAACTTTGCCGGTGGTAACACAAGTTCAAAGATCAACGAAATCGATCCACTTACCAGCCGATCTGTGAACGTGCTCTGGGTTAAGGGCAGCGGAGGCGATCTTGGGAGCATCAAGCGGGGCGGCTTCGCCACTTTGTACCAGGAAAAGCTATTGGCTCTTGAGCAGCTCTATCAAGGTCAGGACACGGAAGACAACATGGTGGAAATGTATGCGCTCTGCGCATTTCGGAATAATCCAGTTGCAGCTTCTATTGATACCCCTCTCCATGGATTCCTTCCCTCCCCCCATGTGGATCATCTTCATCCCGACTGGGGCATCGCTCTCGCGGCTTCTTCGAATGGGAAAGCAAAAATGGATCAGTTCAATCGTGAGTTTCATCATCAGTTGCTCTGGTTGCCATGGCAACGCCCTGGGTTTGAACTGGCCATGATGATGAAGCGCGCCGTGGAACAGAACCCACAATGCGATGGCATCGTGCTCGGCGGCCACGGCCTGTTTACTTGGGGCCAGACTCAACGCGAATGCTATTTGAACACGCTCACGGTAATCGACCAGATTGGGCAGTTCATTGCGAATCACGGGATTTCGAAAGGGGACACCCGATTTGGTGGAACGTTTGTCAAATCGCGAGCCAACCGCCAGGAAGTGGCTTTCGAGATACTTCCGTTCCTGCGTGGGCGCGTTAGCGGACAAAGACGCTGGATCGCTGGCTATCGCGACACGGAGGATGTACTGCAGTTCGTAAACTCAGCCCACGGAAAGGATTTAGCTTTTCTTGGCACAAGCTGCCCGGACCATTTCATCCGCACAAAGATTCGACCGATGTTTGTGCCATGGACAAACGATCAAGATATTGAAGCGCTCAAGAAACAGATTGACGAGTCCCTTGCTGAGTATCGCGAGAACTATCGAAACTACTATCAGGAGCACGCTCTTGCAGATTCGCCGGCCTTACGCGATACAAGCCCTTCAATTGTCCTTATTCCAGGCCTGGGCATGTTCAGTTTTGGAAAGAACAAAACCGAGGCGCGAATCACGGGCGAGTTTTATGCCAACGCAATTCACGTAATGGAGGGAGCAAGCCTTCTCAGCGAAGGGGATGCCTCTGAATCATCGGCACCCACTGTTCCTCAGTGCGGTCAAGGCATGGATCCAGCAACGTTCAAGGTATTCACCAACTACGTTGCCATGCCGCTCAGCGAAGCGTTTCGCATTGAGTATTGGGCCCTTGAAGAAGCCAAGATCCGCCGTCAGCCCGCGGAGAAAGAATTAAGCCGCTTCATCGTAATGGTTGTCGGCGGCGGCAGTGGAATTGGTCGCGAGGTAGCGCTGCTCGCAGCAATGCGAGGTGCCCACGTTATGATCGCTGACCGGGATACTGCAGGCGTTGCCAAGGTCACCGAAGAACTCGCGAGAATTACGTCAAAGGAATTTGTTGCAGCGACCGATGTGGACATCCGCAACCGTGATGCGATTCGTCGCGCCCTCAAAGCTACAATCGCAGCCTTCGGTGGAATTGACATCCTGATCAATACAGCTGCAATGTTCCCGTCGTCGCCCGATGGAACCATTTCTGAAGCACAGTGGGCCACAACTCTGGATGTCAATGTCACGGCAAATTATCTGCTCTGCGACGAAGCTGCCAAACTCTTTAATGAGCAAGGCCTCAACGGGTCCATCGTCCTCACAAGCTCTGCTAACGCGATCGTGCCAAAGCGCGGCAGCGAGGCTTACGACGTCAGCAAGGCCGCACTGAGCCATCTCGTCCGCGAACTCGCTGTCGGCTTGTCACCGAAGATACGTGTAAACGGCATTTGCCCTGCCACAGTTGTCAAGGGTTCAACGATGTTTCCGCGCGATCGTGTGCGTGCGTCTCTTAGCAAGTACGGCATCGCCTTTGAAGAGTCGATGAGTGATGAAGAACTGCGCAGTATATTGGCCGCGTTCTATGCTAAGCGCACACTAACGCATCAACCGATTGATCCGGCGGACTGCGCAGAGGCCATTCTCTTCCTGGCCAGCGCGCGCTCGCGGTGCACTACCGGTCATCTCATTCCCGTCGATGGCGGTCTTGCAGAGGCATTTCTGCGGTGACGTCTCAAGGGCCCCAGCCTAGAGTGCAATCAGAACTGCCGCACGAGTTCGACCAGCGGGCTCGAATTGCTATTGATCTTGGCGCAGAGAGTTGTCGTGTCTCGCTCCTTCGTTGGCACAATAGCCATCCCACATTTGAGCTGATCCACCGCATTCCAAATGGGCCCGTTCAGGATGGCGATTCGCTTCGCTGGCCGCTTGGCAAAATTCTTTCGGGATTGGATGTGGGATTGCGCAAGGCCGCGATATCCGCACCAGAGGGAATTGCGTCGATCGCCGTCGATGGTTGGGCCGTGGATTACGTTCGACTTAACCAACGCGGCCAGCTCCTTGGCCAGCCCTTCTGTTATCGCGACGAACGTTCAGTTAGGTCCAAGGACGCGGTAGACCAAATCGTTCCTCCGCACTGGATGTTTGTTCACACTGGGGCGCAACCCTTGCGAATCAACACCATTTACCAGTTGCTAGCTGATGTGGCGAGTGGCATTGATCCGCATGCGCCTTGGGTCTGTTTGCCGGAGTATGTGCTCTATTATTTAGGCGGACGGCGCGTTGCGGAGTTCACCAATGCCACTCATACGGGACTGGTGGATTTGGAAACCGGAAACTGGTCTGAGCCCCTCTTACGTCTTCTCAACATCCCAGCCGACTCCCTCCCTCCCATAGCTCCCACCGGCGCAGTAATCGGAAAGCTTCACGGGCCTCTCACAGATCTCGCGCAATTTCGCGACACGCAACTAATCTTGCCCGCCTGCCACGATACTGCTTCGGCAATCGCAGGTATCCCTGCGCCGCTCGAACGGACTGCTTATATCTGTTCCGGAACATGGTCGCTTGTTGGCACTATCACGCAGAAATCGATTACGACACAAGAAGCAATGGACGCCGGTTTCACTAATCAGGGAGCGGCAGCCGGAGGTTTCTGTTTTCACACAAATGTCAATGGCATGTGGATTCTGAAGCAGTGCCTTGAAACATGGCGCAAAGACGGGCGGCAATGGGACCTACGGATGCTCATCGAACAAGCAGTCACTTGCGATACGGTACCCGGCATCGTTCCCGTGGACGCACCGTCATTGCTGTTGGATGGCGATATGCCTGCAAGACTCAACGAGCAGTTGCGATTACATGGGTACTCAGAGATAGAGGATTCCGCAGGGAACGAGCCCCTGTTTGCACGAACTATCTTCGAAAGTCTGGCCAGCCGCTACTCGTCTGCGCTCCAAGACCTTGAACGCACGCTCGGGTTTACGCTAAATCGTATTCACATCCTGGGCGGTGGAAGCCTTAACCAATTGCTAACTCGGCTCACAGCCGAGCGGACCGGCTTGACGGTGGAACCTGGCAATGTAGAAAGCTCGACCGTGGGCAACTTTGCAGTTCAGTTGGCCTCAGGCGAGGCCAAAGGAGAACGTCTACGACCGGAGTCTATCCGGCGATGGGCACAAAGACTCTGTGAGGCTCCGATTACGGACTCTGCTTTGCAGTCTACGTCGGCTTAGACAGGAACTCTAACCAGAAGTCGAATTGTTGAAAAGTATATTCCCTGGTTCAAACATCTCTCACGAGAATAACGACGAGAAACCGTGGTCCGTGGACACCCTTTATTCGGGTCATCTCGATGTCTGCAGTTGCGCTTGGTCCCGAGATATAGGTTGCCAATGAAGGCGGCGATTGACATCGGCCAAAATACTCTGGGAGCGTTTCGACGAGCTGGCTCGCGTGGAGAATGCACAAATGCGAGTCCGGTAAGAGGGAAAGCATCCGGCGCCCCTCCGTGTCCGAGTGATGCAACACTATCGTTCCCGAGTCTGCAATTCCACAAAAGGCCGCAGTGAGGGCACCGTCGGTCTCTTCAATTTCTTCAGTGGAAAGCTGGTCGTCAATCTTCCAATTGAATCCCGCACTCATCCACTCAGTGGGCAGGCCCTTAGGGGCAACAAATGTTCGATTTCCGCTGGCAAGAAGTTCGTCTGCAATCGCCGCCGGCACTTTCTGCGGTGCGCACTCGATCACTCTGGCGTCATACTCACGCAGACGCTCAATCATTCGAGCACATAGCGCTTCGTCGCTGAGCTCTCCCCTACTAATGTAGGTGCGCGGCAGTGCGTCATAAGTCGCAGAGACTTTAGAAAAATCCTCCGGATATTCACCAGTCGCTACGCGAATGTGAGAGAGCACTCTTTGCCGAGCCCCATCAGACACGTTCATTTCGAGTTCCTCGCCACGGCCCACCACTCGCGAAAGGTTTGATCGGGAAGTCCGCGCAGATCGCGTGTTTGGGTCCATTTAGCTCCTAGACTTGGAAGAAAATGAATCCATCCGTCGCGCCCGGCGAAGAGTCGGGACGCAATGCGCCCAAACCGCTGCGCCATCTGAAAGCGCCAAGCCCTCTGGAAAACAAAATCCGCCAACTTCATTCCAACGTACATGGGGTCAAGAAGACGCTTGAGATGATCACGTTCTCCGTCAACCACTTGTGCTCGAAGTTCGATGAGAACCTCGGGTATGTTGATTTTGACCGGGCACACTTCGTAACATGCGCCACAGAGGGAAGAAGCGTAAGGAAGAGATTGCGCATGCTTCATCCTTTCCAATTGCGGCGTAAGAATTGCGCCGATTGGTCCGGGATAAACTGATCCGTAAGCGTGTCCCCCCGTCTGCCGATACACTGGGCAAGTATTGATGCATGCGGCGCACCGAATGCACTTTAGTGTCTGGCGTTCGGTTCTTTTGCCAAGAATTGACGAGCGGCCGTTATCGAGGAGAACCACGTGAAAGCGCTGCGGACCGTCTCCCGGCATAGTGCCAGTCCAAAGCGACGTATAAGGATTCATGCGTTCCCCTGTCGCCGATCTTGCGAGCACCTGCAACATCACTTCAAGGTCTCTGAAGCGCGGCAGCACCTTTTCTATGCCAGCCAGAGTAATCAAGGTGCGCGGCAAGGTTAAGCACATCCGCCCGTTTCCTTCCGACTCAACGACGACAACCGAGCCGGACTCGGCTATGAGAAAGTTCGCACCTCCGATAGCCGTCGGTATTTTGAGAAATTTCTCACGAAGATAATTGCGAGCAGCGGCGGTCAAAGCCTCGGGGTCATCCGAAAGTCCATCCAGGCCCATGCGACGCGAGAAAATCTCACGCACCTGGCTGCGATTCATATGTAAGGCGGGCACTACGATGTGCGATGGCTCCTCCTCCCCGAGTTGCAGAATGATCTCAGCAAGGTCCGTTTCGAAGATTTCAATTCCAGCAGCCTGGAGGAATGGATTCAAATGAATCTCAGCCGAGGTCATGGTTTTGATCTTGATAACTTCGGATGCGTTCTCTTGCCGAAGTAAATCGAGAATAATCTGGCGCGCCTCCGAAGCATCCGAGGCCCAGTGCACAATACCTCCCGCTGCGGTGCAGCGCAACTCGAATTCTTCAAGGTATTTGTCTAAATTTTCGAGAGTATGATCGCGGATTGCCGACGCTGCCGCTCTTAGTTGCTCCCAGTCCTTCTTTTCGATTACCAGTTTGGCGCGCTTTGCCTGGATGACGTCGGTGGCGTGGGCTACATTTTTGCGCACCTGAGGATCACGCAGTATCGGCAAGGCAGCTTCCGGAAAAGGAAGGGCGAACACAGGATCTAGACTGGGACGTTTGGGAGACACACGTTCCGACACAGACTCACTCACCCGTGACCCCCTTTTGGAGATGACTCCGTGCTCGCGATAATTTCGGCTAGATGGATTGCCTTCATACCCTGGTACTGGCGATGGATTGCGCCGCCAAGATGCATGAGGCAACTGTTGTCGAGTGCGGTGCAATACTCGGCGTCCGTAGAGACAATATCCTGCAGCTTGGCTGCCAGCATCGCCGACGATACATCGGCATTCTTCACCGAAAAGGTGCCACCGAAGCCGCAGCAGCGGTCCACGTTTGGAAGGGGAAAAAGGGTCAGACCGCGCACTTTTGACAACAGGCGATACGGTTTATCTCCTAAATGCAAGGAACGAACTCCGTGGCAACTCGCGTGATATGTGACGCGATGTGGAAAGTACGCTCCCACATCTTCAACATCTAGATGGTCAACGAGAAATTCGCTTAGTTCGAAAATCCGAGGCAGTAGGGCACTGAATTCCCGGCGCAGGGAATCGTTGCCTAATTCCTCGATTAGCCCAGGGTATTGATCTCGAATCATCGCAACACACGATGAAGAGGGAATAACGACTATTTCGGTTTGGCCGTATAGATGAATAAACCGCTTCGCCAGCGAAAATGCCTCACCACGAAAGCCAGTATTGGCGTGCATCTGGCCGCAGCAGGTTTGTTGAGGACAAAATTCGACTTCGACCCCCAGCCTTTCCAGGATCTCAACGACGGCACGGCCAGTTTCCGGAAAAAGCGTATCGTTGTAACACGTGATAAATAGCGATGCACGCATCTCGATCATCCAATCAAGGTCAAAATAACCGAACGCAATGATCTATTCGATAGACATACCACTTGTCTATTGAATCACACCTCTACTGCCCTCGGCGATTTTCTGGAACATCGTGAATTGAAGTTCCTTACACGCGGTGAGCACGGATTGGACGCCGATTTCCCGCGCGTGAAATCGAACTTCGTTCCCTGTTCCCATTGGGCCCGTATGAATTAAGAAAGTCGTCCTCTCTGAATCGCACATTTCATTAGAGAAATGATTTATTGTCTTGACACGGATATTTTCTGGCCCCTATAGTTCCGCCATTCGTCACCGCAGGGCGCGCGCCCTTTGTTCGTCCAAGAAATCCCTGTGCCGTTCAAACTGGCCTGCAGCCTTCGACTTCAACAGCTAAAGAGAAAAGGAAAACTGAAATGGGTGCATGGAAGAGACTGACTTCAACCGTATTTGCACTGCTACTTGCGGCCGGGTATGTAATGGCGCAAAACCCAAGCGACCCATTGCAAAGCGGATTTGAGAATCCACCCAGTGGCGCACGTCCCCGGGTATGGTGGCACTGGATGAACGGAAACATCACCCAGGAAGGCATCAAGATGGATCTGGAATGGATGCATAGTGTAGGTCTCGGTGGTTTCCAGAACTTCGATGCCGCGCTGAGCACACCCCAAGTGGTCAAGAAGCGCCTTGCCTACATGACTCCGGAGTGGAAGGAGGCGTTCAAGTACGCGACGACTCTTGCCGACCAACTAGGGATGGAGGAGGCAATCGCTGGTTCGCCCGGATGGAGCGAGTCAGGTGGGCCTTGGGTGCCGGGGCCCGAGGGCATGAAGAAGTATGTGTGGAGCGAGACTGTCGTCGAAGGTGGCAAGCCGTTCTCGGGCACCCTTGCGCATCCTCCGTCGAATACGGGAGCGTTTCAAAACATCGGCATTCGCGATTCACTCGGCGCGCCGGAAGGCGCCACAAAGGCTCCGGAGTTTTATGCGGATGCTGCCGTTGTCGCGTATCGGCGACCCGCGATCGATGTCTCCATCGAAGCATTGCACGCCAAGATCACATCCAGCGGAGGCGCACCGAATGCTGCCATGCTCTCGGATGGCGATTTGGAACAAACCACCAAGATCCCAATTCCCGCGGTCGGCCAGGTGTCCTGGATCCAATATGAGTTCCCTTCCCCACAGGCGATTCGCGCAATTACGTTTGTTACGAAGGATCCGGACTGGATCATGGCGTTGGTCGCTGGAATCTCAGCGCCAGAAAAGAACCTTGAAGCGAGCGACGATGGGCAAAGCTTCCGCCCAGTCGCTAGTCTCACAGGTGGCGATGCGCCACAGCATACGATCTCTTTTCCGGCTGTGACCGCGAAGTATTTCAGGGTCACCTTCAAGCGCACTCCTCCTCCTCCCATTCCTGATTGGGCAGCCGGCATCGATCCCGCGTCGCTCGGAATGAAAGTACCGCCAACTCCGACAGATTATGAAGTCGCCGAGCTGGCACTTCACGCCGGAGCACGCGTGAATCACTTCGAAGAAAAAGCTGCGTTTGTGCCGGAGGTGGATCTGTACGGTTTTGCTACGCCTCCTGTGGCTTCAAACGAAGCCATTGCCAAGTCAGACGTAATCGATCTGACTTCGAAGATGAGTGCAGACGGGAAACTGGATTGGACACCTCCTCCGGGGGATTGGGTTGTTCTACGCTTTGGGTATTCCCTTCTTGGCATCACAAACCACCCTGCGACTGCAGAAGCGACAGGCCTCGAAGTCGACAAGATGGACCGGCGCTTCGTTAAGAATTACTTCGACAAATATCTGGACAGTTATAAGGAGACGGTGGGCCCTGACCTGATGGGGAAGAAGGGAATTCGCTACGTCATTAACGACAGTTGGGAAGCGGGATCACAAAACTGGACTGACAATATGATTTCGCAGTTCAAAAAACTGCGCGGGTATGATCCGGCGCCTTGGATGCCTGTTCTCTCGGGGCAAGTCGTGGAGAGCGCAGAGGCCAGCGATCGCTTTCTGTGGGACTTCCGCAAGACCATTGCCGATCTGATCGCCAGCGAGCATTACGGTCAATTGGAAGAAACACTCCACGAGCGGGGAATGGAGCACTACGGGGAGTCGCATGAAGCGCGACGTGCGTTCGTAGCGGACGGCATGGAAGTGAAGAAGTTCAATGAAGTTCCGATGAGTGCAATGTGGACACAGACCCCGGGTGTGAACAACGAACAGTTCGGATACAACGCGGATGATCGTGAGTCAGCCTCTGTGGCGCACATCTACGGCCAGAACATCGCAGCAGCTGAGTCGATGACCGCAGCTGCGGCACCCTGGGCTTGGTCACCATCTACCCTGAAACCAACCGCCGATCAGGAGTTCTTGAATGGTATCAATCGATTCGTAATCCACGAGTCTGCACACCAGCCTCTCGTAGGCAAAGGCACTGCTCCTGGATTGACACTGGGGCCATTCGGTCAGTGGTTTAATCGCAATGAGACATGGGCTGAGCAGGCCGGTTCGTGGATCGATTATCTTGCACGCACAAGTTTCTTACTTCAACAAGGCCACTTTGGCGCGGATCTGATCTATTTTTACGGCGAAGACTCGAACCTCACAGCCATCTTCGACAAAAAATCACCCGATATACCACCCGGGTTCGGCTTTGACTACGTAAATGCTGACGCTTTGATCAACGAACTCAGGGTGAACGACGGTCTCATCACGACTAAGAGTGGGATGAATTACAAAGTATTGGGACTCGATCCCTACAGCCAGCATATGTCGCTGCCCGTCCTCCGCGCCGTTAACAAACTTGTGCAAAACGGAGCTCAGGTTGCTGGACCAAAACCGATCGACGATCCAAGCCAAGCCGATGATCAAGCGGAATTCAAAAAGCTGAATGAGGAACTTTTTGGTGACGGGACAGGTGTCCACAAGGTGGGCAAAGGTACGGTCTATGCGGGGCAAAATCTTGCCGACGTGTTTGCCGCATTGCATGTGGCGCCAGACTTTGACTACAGCAAGCCTGAATCTGATGCACACCTTCTCTTTGTCCATCGCAAACTTGCAGATGGAGACCTCTACTTTATCGACAATAGAAATGATCGCAGCGAAACAGTAGAAGCTAGTTTCCGCGTGACAGGGAAGGCTCCAGAGTTATGGCGCGCGGAGACTGGTGTAACTGAGCCGACTTCTTACGCAATCGCAGACGGAAGAACCAAGGTCCCACTGTCGCTGGAGCCATGGGGTACAGTGTTTGTCGTTTTCCGCAAGCCGACGTCGCAGACATCTCATCAACAACCCAAAGTCAACTTCACGAACCTGGCTACGCTGGACGGACCTTGGACTGTGGCTTTCCAAGCCGACAGGGGAGCCCCTGCATCAATCACGCTGAACAAGCTTGCTTCATGGACCGACAACAAGGATGCCGGAGTAAAGTACTTTTCCGGAGTCGGAACATACTCTAAATCAATCCAGGCACCAGCAGACTGGTTTAAAAAGGGAGCGCATCTCTGGATCGATTTAGGCGACGTGAAAAACCTCGCAGAGGTGACAGTCAACGGGAAGAAACTCGGTGTTGTCTGGCATACGCCGTACCGCATCGATGCGACAACTGCGCTCAAGCCGGGCGCTAACGAGGTGACCATCAAGGTAGTCAATGCCTGGGTCAATCGCCTTATTGGCGACGAACAACCTGGAGCAACCAAGTTCACATCCGCGGATGTGAAGCCGTACAAGGCTAACTCGCCTCTGCTTCCGTCTGGTTTGTTAGGCCCGGTAGCGGTGGTGCGGGCTTCGGCAGAATAGCAATACTCATGAGGCAAGAAGTCCTTTGTCACACAGTTGGGGCGGATGAGTTTGACGTAACTCCGACGAACTCGTTCGCCCGACGTTCCTTCATCAGAGACAAACAGGAGTCAGGAGATCAGGATCTTGATCTCCTGTTATGGGATCTTATTTGATAAAGGATAGTTCTGTGCACATCAGACTCGTAGAACCAAGGAACATCGAGTGCAAAGACGCGACTTATTGAAATCGGCGGTAACCTTGGCAGTCGCATCCGCATCGATGCCCATGATTGAGGCACTTGGCGCATCGACGCCCGTCATTGACACTCATATTCACTTTTTCGATCCTTCACGGCCAGGCGGAGTTCCGTGGCCTGAGGCCACGGATGCGGTTTTGTACCATCCCGCACTACCTACTCGCTATGCCCGTCTCGCCGAGCCCCATGGTGTGGTCGGCGCAATCGCGGTCGAGTGCAGTCCGTGGCTCGTTGACAACTTCTGGCTGCAAGATATCGTGCACCAATACGATTTGATGCTAGGCTTCGTTGGCGATTTGGTTCCCGAATCCCCGGACTTTGCAGCGACCTTCGACCGACTTCAGCACAGTCCTCTTTTCCTTGGGATCCGCTATGGCAACTTGTGGAATCGCGATCTTGGGGCTTCCATGCAAAGGCCTGAGTTCGTGTCCGGCCTCAGCTTATTGGCGCAGGCGGGACTCGTTCTCGAAACGGCAAACCCTGATCCAGCCCTCATTGCTGCGATCCTAAAAGCCTCCGATCGCGTTCCAGATCTTCGCATTGTCATTGATCATTTGCCTCATGCCGATTCCCCGTCCGACTTAACGGCCCGCACCGATTACCAGGCAAACCTACGGGACTTGGCAGGCCGACATAACATTTTCGTGAAAGGATCGGAGATCGTACGACGAATGAATGGTCAAGTCAACGTTGATGCTGGATCCTACAAAGCATCGCTTGACCAATTGTGGGAACTTTTCGGAGAGGACCGTATCTTTTTCGGAAGCGACTGGCCTAATAGCGATTCACTCGCTACGTATGACAAGACATTTGGGGTTGCGCAACAATATATTGCCACACGGAGCCCAGACGCTCAGCAGAAGTACTTTTGGCAGAATTCCGTCGCGGCTTACAGATGGCACCCGCGCACTCCAGCCCAAATAAAGCTACATAATTCATTGAAGAAATAACGTGGCGATCTTCAGTGAGTAGAGCCAGAAGTTCCTGCCATTGCGTGCACCTGCGATTCGATCCAATAATAGGTCCTTTTCAGACCGTCTTCCAGCGGCTGAGACGGTGCCCAACCTAATTCTTTCTCTATCATTCGATTATCTGAATTTCTGCCGCGAACGCCCAGAGGTCCGGGAATATGGCGAATCCGAAGCTTCTTCCCTGCGATTCGCATTACCATATCCGCCAATTCATTGATGCTGACCATTTCTTCCGAGCCAATATTCACCGGCCCCTGAAACCTCGATTCCATTAAACGACGAACTCCTTCCAGGCACTCGCTGACGTACAGAAAAGAGCGAGTCTGCATGCCGTCACCCCAGATCTCGATCTCGTCACCGTCCGGGGCTTCTGCGACCTTTCTGCAGATTGCGGCAGGCGCCTTTTCTCGACCACCCTGCCATGTTCCTTCGGGACCGAAGATGTTATGGAAACGTGCAATGTGAACTTCCAACCCATAATTTCGGGCGTAAGCCAAACATAGGCGTTCACTAAACAACTTTTCCCATCCATATTCGCTGTCGGGAGCAGCCGGATATGCAGACTCCTCCGAGCATACGGGATTTGCAGGATCGAGTTGGTTGTATTCCGGATAGATGCAAGCCGAGGAGGAATAGAAAAGTCGCTTAACGCCTGCTTTACGACCGGCTTCCAACGTGTTGAGATTGATGATTGCTGAATTGTGCATTACACAAGCGTCGTGATCGCCAGTGAAGATATATCCCGCTCCGCCCATGTCGGCCGCGAGTTGGTAGACGTCTTCAACACCTTCGATGGCCTGTGCGGTGAAGGAATAATCCCGCAAATCGCCAATCATGAAGTCATCCGCTGCGGTATCGGAAAATTCAGGGTATTTGAGATCTACGCCACGAACCCAAAAGCCTTCGTCTCTCAACCGCGCGACTAGATGACTTCCAATAAATCCGCCAGCACCATTTACAAGAGCTTTCTTCACTGCGTATGATCCTCATTCTTTGAAATAGCATTTTTTCCCGACAGGCTTAGCAACGGACACAGAAGGTGATTCACCTCTGGAGATGCAATATTGCTCCTCGGCGTTGTATGACGTGACCGCGCGGACAGCGTGTACAGCCAGCGAGCGGCTTTGAGGCGTCTAAAGAAAACTCCTGCGCAACCTCCTTGCCTGCGCGCCGTTGGCATCCTGCCAACTGCTCGCTTGCATCTAAGCTCTGAAGCTGCAACGTCCCACAGGAAATTGTTCATGGAATTGGCACATGCGGAATCTCACTGATTCGGATCAGCGCTATGAGGCCACGGCGCCGCAAACGACTTCGATCGTCCTGACAGTTTCCCCATGGGCCTTCATCGCGTACGTTGTTTTCAGCCTGGCAGCGATTGTCTTTCTTCCGACTCTGGTCCCCTCACAACCCAGCGCTTCAGACTCCTACCTTTTTGGGTATGACAATCGCGTTGGAACCATTCTCCTTCTAATTTTTGTGCTGATCGGCGTGCTCTGGACCAAGGGATTGAACCTTCAATTCTCTCCTCGCCGTGAATCTCGTCCGGTCCCGAAAACCACACTGATCCTCGCGCTTCTCGCTGTGCTGTGCGGATGCGTCATGATGTACACGTTTGCTGGTAGGCACAGCGGGTTCGCAGAATCCTTCTATCTAATTGATCGGACTTGGCTGTTGTGGCAAGGCAAAATTCCTTACCAGGAAATTGAGTTTGCATATGGACCGGGACTCCTTTATGGACCACTGATCTTCAAGTATCTTTTGCCGGTAGATATCGCCCAAGCCTACTACCTGTTTTGGCTGTTCAATCACCTGCTTGGGATCTGGCTTCTTTTCAAGGCTGTCAACATGATTGATTACCCTTCCAAGTCGAAGGAATCGATCTTCCTTCTTATATTCTTTGCTGGGCTGTTTGCCGTTCTAAGGATGGGCACAAACTATACCTTTCTCCGCTTCGCGTGTCCCATCTTCTTCGTGTTAGTGACGCAACGACTGTTCAAAGCCGCCGGAACGATCGCGACAGTTCGGGCCGTTACGATCTGTGTGGCATTTGCCGCGATACTGCTCTTGATCTCTCCTGAAATTGCGATTGCCTACTCCTTTGCCTCTGTATGTGTGTGTTTGTTTTCTCGAACGGCCAAAAGATCTCACCCCTCCGCAACTATAGGCGTTTTGCTTCTAGCGTTTTCGGTTGTGTTTTGGACGGCAATGAAACTCCATGTTCTGGACACGCTCCTGGCGGATGGGAGCGGGGCAATCAGCTTTCCAATTGTGATCGCGCCGCATATCCTTATATACTTTTCTGCCATATTCGTATGCGGTTGCTACATCCTTCATCGGTTGCGAGATCGGCGAATAGATGACAACACGTTCGGCCTGATCGCCTTTTCTGTGCCTATGGTGGCAGCAGCTCTGGGCCGTTGCGATCCGAGTCATGTGTTTTGGAATGGACTTGCCATTTTCCTCGCGAGCATGTTCTATCTTTCCAACTACAAGAGCGCATGGCGAATGTATGCTATCGCATTTATAGTCTTTTCTTTTCTTTTGCCCAATCTTGGAGAGCTCTATCGGTTCGGTGCTGCGATCAAACAAGTAATAGCATTTAATCGGCAGAAGGACGATTGGCCGCACAGACAAGATCTTGACCATCTGTTCCCTACGTGGTCCGGACAGTTCCTCGCACCTTTTGGATATCGACCTGGCGGAGTCGGAATTTACGAATCAACTCGAATCGATTTTGGTCGCTTTGAAGAGCTCACTGATGTGAGCACTCGACATTCCGTCGATCAGAAGATAGCGGAGTTACAGAAGCATCCCGAACTGCCCCTATTGCTGCCATATAACTTCGAAGGTGCCTGCGAGACTCATCCGCATGAGGAGCGACGCTATCTAAGCTTTCTTTTCTTCTTCCCTTACTACGGCAGAGTGGCACATCCAGAAAGCGTTCGAGCACCGATCTGCGACTATATCCGAGCGAATTATCGCGTAGAGCAAGAGCCGGATGCTCATACTTTCTGGTATGGGCTTTGGATGCCCAGGGTTCCCAAACCACGCCCCTGATCTTGCTCGTGATCAAGACTCAATGGCGTTCCAATCCTCTTCAGAGCGCAAGCGGAGCACCTGCAGAAGGTCCTTGTTGTAGTGTCCGCTGCCGACTTTTACGGGTTTGAATCCATATTGTCGCAAGTGCCGCCAAATGGCGAAGGAAGATTCCTGGCATCTTGTGCCATTTGTAAACCTGGGTCACACCCGCAGAACGAAGCTGATGATGGATGGGGAGTTCCTTGATTGTGAATCCAAGTCGATGAGTGCGAGCTACAAATTCCCACCAAAAACCCTCTTTCATACTGCCCAATTCTTGTGCCATTCTCTTGGCCACGGGCTTGCTCATCAAGACATAAGGACAACTCGGGTCGTGCACCGGGACTCGAAAGACCGCTTGATAGAAAAGAAAGAAGAATCGTGAGAAGATACGTCGCACGAGTGGGTCCGCTCGATCCGTACGCCATCCGATCACAACATCTGCGGACTCTCTATTTCTCCAGAAGCCCGCGAAGTCTCTGGGATCGCATTGTCCGTCAGAGTCTAGACAGAGCAGGTAATTAGCCTCCAGCATGTCCATTCCCTCTCGCATTGCTTTGGAGTAACCCTTTCTGGCGTCGCTCAAATTGAGGCGAATGGGTAACTCTTTCGCGAGATCTCGCAGTACCTGCTTCGAATTATCTTTGCTTCCGTCTTCGCACACGATAAATCCGGTCCGAGTAACTTTTGAAAGTTCTGCGTACATCCCATTTATCGTGGCCTCTATGCTTGCGCCCTCGTTGTGAACCGGTAACAAGACTTCAACGTCAAAAGGCTCCACTGCTATCTCCTTCTACAGTCAAGGAAGCTCTGGGAGGAAAGCCGAAAAAACTTTGCCCCAGCTATTGCGATTTTTCAGCCCGGGACGGCCCTATACTTCAACCTGTTAGTTCGATGGCCTTTCCCGCCTGCGAGTTGCGTGCCCGACAGGAGGCGGCGTGTTTGATTCCCTCCCGGCAGAAGTTGCAATCTGGGAGGCAGCTTTGAATGTCTAAGTTTGGGCCAAGGCCAAGGCTTGTTCAGGGATGTGGGAGATGGTGGGCAGTGAGGGACTCGAACCCCCGACTTCCTGCTTGTAAGGCAGGCGCTCTAACCAACTGAGCTAACCGCCCACGGCGGCGGAGACCTTAACAGCCTAATGTCATCATATCAGCGCGCCTTCTAATTCCTAGTATCGTGCGGGGAAGTCACTGCACCGCAACGAGCCTGAATTGATAAGCTTAATCCCGTGAGTCGCCTTATCGTGAATGCAGATGACTTCGGCCTTACAGCCGGGGTCAATCGCGCCATTATCGAACTGCACAGAGCCGGGGTGTTGACCAGCGCCACCATGATGGCAAAGGCAGCGGCGACCGACGACGCCATTGAACTGGCCCGGAGCCGTCCATCTCTTCGCGTGGGCTGCCATATCGTTCTAGTTGATGGCGCGCCAATGCTCGAGGAACAAAAGATTCGCTCACTAGTTAACAAAGAAACGAGCCGGTTTTATCCTAGCTTAATCGCCTTCTTGCAGAGGCTATTTACGGGCAGAATTCGCTCAGCAGAAATTGAGGCCGAAGCATCCGCACAAATCGCTCGGTTACAACGGGCTGGCCTGCGACTAACTCATGTCGACACCCACAAACACACGCACATGTTTCCGAGAGTGCTGCGGCCTCTGTTGCGCGCCGCCAAAGCGGCTGGAATTCGCGCGGTTCGCAACCCGTTTGAGCCAGATTGGAGCATCAATGCCACCCGCGAGGCTCCAGACCTCCGGCGCTTGCAGGTGATCATGCTGCGCAGGTATGAGTTCGCCTTCCGGCGCATAGTTGCAGAAGAAGGCTTCACTACTACTGACGGCGCGGTGGGAGTATTGGCCACGGGCACGCTTGATCTAGGCGGCATTATTTCCCTCCTTTCGGGCATGCCTGAGGGTACATTTGAGATGGTGTCGCATCCGGGATATCACGATGCGGATCTAGAGCATGCGGAGACGCGTTTACTTGCCGCTCGGGAATTGGAGCGAAATGCACTGCTCGCTATTTCAGATTTTCGAGGATTTGAGCTTATTTCCTTTGCAGAACTGGATCGTCAGATCGAGCTAACCGGCCAGCATTAGCGACAGTTTGTGCGTCTCACACAAGGTTCAGAACGTCAAAATCCCAGGCCACCTTAAAAAGAAAGCAGGGCGAGCACTAGTATGCGCATTGGGATCACGTGTTATCCCACGTATGGCGGTTCGGGAGTTGTCGCAACAGAACTCGGCATTGAACTCGCCGCAATGGGCCATGAAGTTCACTTCATATCTTATTCGCAACCTTTCAGGCTAAGCGGGCGCGACGACGGCATCTTTTATCACGAGGTTCCAGTCTCGAGCTATCCGTTGTTTGAGTTTCCCCCGTATGACTTGGCATTGGCTTCGCGCATGGCCGAGGTTGCTGAGTTTTGCGATCTGGACTTGTTGCATGTGCACTATGCAATTCCTCATTCTGTAAGCGCCCTCTTAGCGCGGCAAATGCTCGCGGCGAAGGGGCGAAAGCTTCCATTTGTGACAACGCTGCATGGCACGGATATCACGCTCGTAGGTTTGGACCGCAGCTACTTGCCCATAACGCGATTTTCTATTCAGGAGAGCGACGGAGTAACGAGCATTTCTGACTATCTAAAGGCGAAGACCATCGAGGACTTCGGCGTTTCACGTGGAATTGAGGTCATTCCCAACTTTGTGAACTGCGACGTTTACACGCCTATCGTTGATGAAGGCAGGCGAGCCGCAGCGCGGGCGAAGTTTGCCAAGCCGGACGAATCTATCCTGGTCCATCTCTCCAATTTCAGGCCCGTTAAGCGTGTAGTCGACGTAGTAAAAGTGTTTGCTCTCGTGGTGAAAGAGGTGCCGGCGCAGCTTATTTTGGTCGGAGATGGTCCAGACAGATCTGCAGCGGAATGGCTGGCACATGATCTTCAAATTCAAGAGAAGGTGCATTTTTTGGGGAAGCAGGACCGGGTGAACGAATTGCTTCCGCTCGCCGATCTCATGATTATGCCCAGCCAACTGGAATCATTTGGGCTGGCTGCGCTGGAAGCAATGGCTTGCAAGGTTCCGGCGATTGCGACCAGGGTTGGCGGGGTTCCCGAGTTGATCGAGGATGGGATCACCGGCCTACTGTATCCGGTTGGAAAAGTTGAAGATATGTCAGCGGGAGCGATTGGACTGTTAGGAGATCGCGACCGACTGGAGGCCATGCGAGATGCGGCGAGGAAGGACGCTCAAAAGCGCTTTTGCGCCACTCTAGTGGTTCCCAAGTACGTCAAATACTACGAGTCTGTCCTTGCAAAATAGACGCTGACCGCAGCCGCTTCGAGCCTTCTTGCATTTCGCCTCGGAAATCAGGGATTTACAGGATCCAGTTCAAAGCGAGGCATAAAGCCGAGCGTTTCCCAAAAACTCTGGACAATAGCGACCGTCTCAGGCGAGGTTTGGAGACCGGTCCGAACCAGCAGTTCGGTGGCCGGAATCTCGCCTGAATTGGTTGACGCCAGCCCCGGGCGATGCCGATCGTTGAAGGCTGCTTCCCTCGCTGCAAAGTCTCGGGCTTCAATCACGATTGCGACGCACTTGTCTGGGCGGTATGTGCACGCGGCCAAGTCGGTGATGGAGAGGCGAGTCGTGGGGGTTGTCAACACCGTGTGCGGCGGAGCCATTCGATCAAGAAGCCAGAAGATTTCCAGTTTGGATTCGAGTTCGTCGGGCACGCAATCGATTACCAGGTCAGCGTCACGGACGGCTTCTTCAATGGTGGAGACGAAAGTGACGCCAGGACTCTGCGATCGGGTGGATTGCCTTTGCGATTCTGGGCCAATTTCACGAGGTTCATTACCCAGTTGACCCGATGGCGCAGAACAATACTGCTGGCGGATGTATTCCTGGGCGTGGTGCAGGTTGGCGGGCATCACGTCTTCAAGCAGGACAGGGTATCCCGCGCGGGCAGCCGCAAAGGCGAGCCAACGACCGAGTGGGCCTGCTCCGATGATGGCAACCTTCAGCAATTGGCGCGGCTTATTTCGCGGCGAGAGCTTTGGCTACGTCTTCTGCGTTGGGCTTTGACTGCTGGAGGTGCTCCCCGATGCGTGCGCGCTCTTCAGCAGTGAGCGTGGGTACGAGGGCCAAAATCCGGCGCAGTGTCACAGCAACGTCGTCAATGTAATTCATCAAGCGAATAGCTTCTCCGGAAAGCGGCATGGGGTCCTCGAAATTGAAGTCTCGCTCCATTGTAGGCGGTGAAACTGGTGTGGGGGAAGCATGGGAGTTTGCCAGGAGCGCGACGCCTGTTGAGACCCCGATTCAACGTGATTGGCTGATCGCGGTCTCCTATTGATCGGAGCGCAGGAGGATGGAGATCATCGATTTTGCCAAGTCGTCGGGCTGTTCATTGGCCAGAGTTGCATGAGAGTACCAGACGGTAGTGTCGACCTCGTTGTAAGTAAGGACGATCAATTCGTATTCCCGGTCATAAACCAGGACCTGTCCGGAAAAGGTGACTTTTTTCTTTTCCGTCTCAAAGCTGATCTGGATCTTCGAGTCGTCTTCGCGGCGAATCTCGAGACAGTCCTGGCCTTGAGCGAATGCGCGCAGCACCGTGCGTCGTGCTCTGGCGTTCACACTCTCGCACCGGATTACGAGAATCTCGCGAAGCGCCTTCCACTGGAGCGGAAGTTGCCTGGCCAGCAATGCCATTTTGGCTTCAGCCCGTCGAAGCTCTTCTACTGCCTTTGTTCTCTTGGGCTCATATGCAGCCAACTCTTCCTCCTCCCAAGTGAGGGGTTCTTCTTTGACAACGGCCGCATTTGGAGCGGCATTGGCCCGGCGCGTCGATTCACGATGTGGTTGAGCGGACATGGGTTTGTTCTCCTCATGGTATCCCAAGCCTTCATTCGCGAATCATGATTCCGAATGGGTTAGAGCAGGTCTAACGGTACTTTGGAATCATTCAAACTGGGTTGCTGTCTTGGTGACCGGGCCACCAACCCGGAGGTCGGGGGCAAAGGATAGTTGACGAATCCCTTGCACGTGGCTGCGCGATTTGTTCTCCTCGTGAGGTCGCGGCGAGCTTGGGTTGCGGGTTCGATTTGCGAAGGTAAACGCAAAGTTCCTCATTTTTGATCGACGCTCGTGCCTATAGGGCAGTTTTTCGAAGGAAGGAAGCGACCAGTGAAGGATAGAGTTGCATCGAGTCTCGCGGATTTGCGCTCAACGGACGCTCGACGTCAAGACGATGCTTATCAATACTTTATGGCGGCAACCGAGAGGTCGATCGGTTGGGCATATGACGTGTGGGAAGACTTGCTCGCTACTCTGAAAACGGGCGACAACCGGCAGAGAGCGATCGCCGCACAGGTATTCTGCGGCCTCGCAAAGAGCGATCCCGAGCAACGAATGGTCAAGGACCTCCCGACCTTGCTTGCGGTGACAAAAGACGAGCGCTTTGTCACTGCGCGGCACTGCATGCAGTCGCTCTGGAAGATTGGCGTGGCAGGCGAGAAGCAACGAGCTGCTCTTATGGAAGGTCTTCAAGCACGTTTCAAGGAGTGCTCGACGGAAAAGAACTGCACGCTGATTCGCTACGACATATTGGAGAGTATGTTGCGGATCTACAAAGTGGTGAAAGAGGACGGGATTCGCTCCACCGCACTTGGCCTGATTGAGACAGAGCCGGATCTGAATTATAGGAAGAAATACGCAGCGCTTTGGCGCAAGGGATAGCGAAGACGATCGCGCGGGCGAATCGCATCTGACGCGCAGAAGCGGTCCACCCTCCCACAAGGAGTGGACCGCCTCGTTGCATTCCGGACATCTTGCATTGCCCGCCGGAAATCCTGATTGAATCAAGTCTCGAACTGCTGCCGCGCCGAGGAACGCCGTTCCCGGCATGTCAACGTCAGAGCGTGCGCTTAAAGAGTGGTGTGGCAATGAGCAATGTGCCGATGCCGAAGACAAAAAGGAAGATCAAGTCGGTCTGGATGGCAGCGAATCCACCATCCTTCAAAAGAATTGCCTTAAATCCGTGAATGGCGTAGGTAAAGGGATCAACGATGGCGATGGCCCGGAGCCACTTCGGAAATGCGGCGATTGGGTAAATGGCGCCTGAGGGGAAGAAGAGAAGCGTGTTGAGCACACCGAACATGGCCCGGGGGACGAGTGGATCGTCGACGCGCACCATCATTAGAAACATCATGCCGTTGAAGGCGATCGATGTACCTAGAATCAGCAGGAACAATTGCAGCAGAGCCATTGGATGAAAAATCACTCCGAGGCCGGCCATCAGCGATCCAATTACAGTGAGCGAGATGCCTGCGAGCACCGCCTTGATGGCGCCTGCAATGTTGAGGCCCATCACCAGCTCGAGTTTGGTAATCGGCGTGACAAGGTATCCTTCATGGACGCCGCGCGCCTTGTCGTCAATGTAGAGCATGCCGCCGCCAATCATTACGGAGATATACATTGCAAGCGCAATTGAACCTGACAGCAGGTATTTCATGTATTCGACGTAAGGGTAGAGTTCGACAATTTCTATGGCGATGTTTTTGACGACGCGGGGTTGAATTACCGGCCTGTTGATTGCATCGACCAATGACTGCATTTCGCCAGCAATCGATGAGCTAAGAAACTGATCGGAGTTGTCAACGACGAGGCCGAGGCGTGGCGCATCTTGGGCGTAGACGCGCCTTGAGTACTGCGCAGGAATAATGACGGCGGCATCGACTTTCCCGGTTCGCACATCCTCACGGGCTTGGTTTTCATCCGTGTAGCTGAGTGTAGTGAAGGTTGCAATATTGACTGCGATGGAGTCGAAGGCCTCGTGAATTTTAAGAGCTTGCGGTCCACGATCGTAGTCGACGACCGCGACTTTGGCTCCGCGAACCTTGCCGCCGAAAGCGTTTCCCAAGATGATGAGCTGCACCAAAGGCAGCATCATCGACATGATCATGAGAACTGGCGAGCGAAAGAATTTGCGCATTTCGCGCTCGACGATGGCGAGAAATCTGTTCATTGGGACGCTCCCGGCCGGGGTGGCATGCTGAAGACAGCCTTTACCTGCTCATCGCGAAGCTGGCGACCCGTGTAGTGGACGAATACGTCGTCAAGCGATGTGTTCTGCACGGATAGCGACGTGAGTTGCTCCCCGAGGGAGGCGGCCATTTCAACGAGCTGGGTAGTTGTTTGTGAGCCGTTGGAGGTGAGCACGCGATAAACGCCGGCAGACTGCGACTGGACTTCGGTGACGTTAGGCAAGGATTCGAGGCGTGATTGCCACTCGGGATCTTCGCGGTTGAACTGCACCTCAACCACGTTGGAGCCAGGAACGCTCTGTTTCAATTCGACGGGTGTGCCGAGAGCAACTAAAGTGCCGTGATCGACGATGGCGATTCTATCGCAAAGCCGGTCGGCTTCTTCCATGTAGTGCGTGGTAAGGAGCATCGTGAGATTGCGCGTCTTCTTGAGATTGTTGAGCATTTCCCAGACTGCAATGCGCGAAACAGGGTCGAGGCCGGTTGTCGGCTCATCGAGGAAGAAAATGCGCGGATCATGAACGAGGCCGCGAGCGATTTCGAGGCGGCGGCGCATTCCGCCGGACAAGGTCTTGGTCTGCGCTGTGCGCCATTTCGTGAGATCTACTGCTTCAAGCACGTCAGCGATATTCTTTTCCCGCTGACCGCGGGGAACGCTATAGAGCTTCGCATAAATGCTGAGGTTTTCTTCGACTGTCAGGTCCTGGTCGCTCGTCAGCGCCTGGGGAATGACGCCGATCATGCGACGGACCGCGTCCGAGTGTTTCGATACGTCGTATCCACCCACGAGCGCCTTGCCGCTGGTGACGGGAATGAGAGTCGTCATCATGCGAATCAGAGTGCTTTTTCCAGCGCCGTTAGGACCAAGAAGGCCGAATATTTCACCGTCAGCAACGGAAAAACTGACGCCCTTGACCGCCTCGAAATCGCCGTAACGCTTGACGATGTTTTCTACTGCTATGGCGGCATTGGCCCTGTTGCCTTGGCCATTGATGGCAGGGCTGATTGGTGATTCGGCAGTCATTGCTTCACCAGTTTGCCCTTTGGGATGTAAACCTCGGCCGTCATCCCGGGCACGAATCTTTCCTCGGGATTTTCGATGAGGAGCTTGAGACGGACGGTTTTAATATCGCGTTTGCGTCCCCCGTTGATATCCCGCTGGGTGGCAAAATCGGCCTCAGCGGATTTGGCTATAACTTTGCCCTGCACTTTCGTGCCGCTGGGCATCACGACCTCGAGGCTGTCGCCGAGTTGCACAGCGTCGGCTTGCGTCTCAGGCAAAGGAGCATAGATCCAGGTTTGGGTCAGATCCATAATGGTCGCGATGGTGCCGCCTGATGCGAGCACTTCACCCTGTCGCGAGGCCAGCACATTGACCTTGCCGGCGACGGGCGCGAGCACCTGGGTATATCCGAGTTCAACGCTGGCCTGGTCGGCTAGAGCGCGGGCGTTGGCTACCTGTCCGCGAGTGGATTCAACGGTGCGCGCGGACGCGGCAGCGAGAAGTTCGTGGGCACGCGCCTGCTTTAACGAAGCCTCAGCGGCAGCGACGTTCTCACGTGCCGAGTCAACTGCGGCATGAGCAGCCTGCAGGCTGGTTACAGCTTCATCGCGAGCCTGCTCGCTCATGATGCCTTGCTTGGCGAGTGCGACCGTGCGGGTGGTTTCGGCCTGCTGGTGTTCGAGGAGGGCCTGGGCTTGAGCAAGGGTCGCTTGCGCTGCTCGCACCTGGGCCTGAGCGTTGATCGTTGCATTCGTCGTTTCGCCGCGCGTCTGGCGCTCGGTTTCAACTGTCTCGCCAAGTTTGGACTGCTGGCTTGAGACGGTGGCCTGGGCCGCTTTGTGAGCGGCCTTAAGGTCGTCACTCTCAATAATTGCGAGAACGTCGCCCGCCTTTACGCTTTGTCCCTCCTGGACGTTCAGCGTCTCAATGCGACCGGGGATTTTTGCGCTGACCAGCACCTCATTGGCGTCAACGGTGCCGATCAGTTTCAGGTCGCCGGAAGTGCGAGCCGTAAGCAGATACCAGATAAGCGAGCCCAACGTGAGCAGGCCCAGGATCATGAAGACTCTATTTCTTGCGTTCATTGGTTCTCCCAAAAATTTGGCGATCGGCCGGTAACTCAGGCATGGGCGTATCGGCGAGCACGCGGGCTGCAAGTTCGGCGCCGTGGCGTCGATCGATGAAGACTGCCTGGCCTAGAAACTCCACAACCGCGCGTCGCCGCGCCTCGAGCACTTCGGGCGCAAAAGGATCGAATGACACGAGCTGCCGCCAGACCGGGGCGGCGAGAAAATAGAAAACGTTGGCGCCCAGCGTTGCCAGGTGGATTTGCATCCAGTCTGCATCGATCAATTCGCCTGACGAAATGCCCTCTCGCACCATGGCTTGATACATAGCGTGGAGAGGCGCGAATACCCTTTTCACGAGGATGGGCATTGCGGCCGATTCCCCTTTATCGATACGCATCATTTCCTGCTGCATCAGGCTTTGGAACTCGCCTTGAGACAGAATGCGATCAAAGTGATCGAGAGCCGTGCGAAGTAAGCGTTCGCCGGGTGTCACATCGCGAAGAAAGACAGCCATTGACCGGTCGCGAATTTTAGCGGTGATCATCTCCAGAACCGCTGCGTAGAGATTTTCTTTGCTGTCGAAGTAATAGTAGATAAGCGCTTTGTTTACAGAAGCAGCGGCCGCGATCCGATCCATTCTCGCCCCCGCAAACCCGCTTGCGCTGAACTCACGCAAAGCAGCGTCGAGGATACGGGCGCGGGTTTCTGCGGACCGGTCAGAGGGTGCGATATTGGAGTCAGGACACATGTTTAACTAACCAGTTAGTAAATTAATAGAAATCTTGATTAAATGCAATCAAGGTCACGAACGAGCAGCTCCCGCCTGCTTATGTTTCGGATTCAAATTTTTAGATCGTTCGAACTTAAGTCTTCCCGATTGAGCTGAATGCGCGGATACAGATATTGTCGGGCCGCGTCAGATTTTCCTCGATCTGCTTTACGGATTACTTATGGACTTTTCAATATAGTTGCCAGAATGGCTCATTTAGCGACAACTTGTATTCAGGCTCTGGTAACGATGTTTCTGGTCGGAATGGCTGGATCGACCATCGTTGTGGTCATCAGTTTTGTCGAGGATTTCCAGGAACTCTTTGGTGACGACGATTAATTGGACTCCCCGAAATTGCGAACTTGATTGATGTCTGGGCCGTCCAAATTTCCGGGTACGGCTATTTCGGTGTGACTTTGATCAAGTTCGCGCGACACGAGCGTACGCCCTGGCAGGCTTCTGGCCTCAGATCCTTTGTGAGGCACACCTCTACAGCCGTCAGACGATTATTGCCGCAGCTAAGCGCGATGCTTCCCTTCGGATAAGAAGGATTTGCCTTCCCAATGCGTTGTAACAGATCGGACGGAGTGACCCCGGAGGGATCACTTCCCTGCCCGATATCCGGTGGAGTCGCAACGGCTGTGTATGCCTTCCTGATTACTGCGAAATAGTCATCCGCATTTAATCCTGAACAGGTGCCGTGGGTCCGCCATTCATGTTCGACCAGGCTCGCTGTGGGGATGATATCGGTATATTTCTGTGGATCGGCAGGTCCCGGTGCGTTGCTGCAGTTCTCTGGATAGTTGCCGCTCACATTCTGCGGCCAGAGTCCGTGTACGACGAATCCGATGCCATGGCCGCACTCCTGACTGCCGCGATGGGTAGTACAGAACTCCGGGGACCATGAGAGATTGAGCAAGTAAAAATCGAATGTGCCGGGCGCGGCAGCAGTGACTGCTCGCCCACGACGCGATCGGGGATTGCCAGGATCGGCCTCTTGTCGCGGTTCCGATGTAGAGGGACTTGATGGCGCCTTCGCATCGCTGGAACTCGTGCTCGGCTGAGTTTGGGAATTCGTCTTGCAACCAGAAATGGCAAAAATCATGGCCAATCCAAGATAGATAGGGAGACTGCTCAGGAAGTTCTTCGAGGCGCTCATATTCTTCCTCTTCCACCATGAACATGATTCGTACAGCGGGAGCCAAATATCATGGAGGGCCAAGAGTTCACTTATGTCACCTTCCGATGAGGCCCATTCTATCGCCCGGATCAAGGCGGAATACGAGAACGAGCAGCAGCTAGAGAGATTCAAAAAGAGGCGCCGGAATATCAGATGATCAGGTCGATTCTGGATGCGGGATGTCGCGCGTCAGACTTCGGGTCGATTTCGCCCTCCTCTTCTGATGTGGACTCGTCGTCTTCGAGACCGCGATCGGGAGCTTGGTGGCCGGCGGTGTATGCGTCGTCGCCAGTTCGTGCTGACTCCTCAATAACCAATGGTGGATGAACGAGGTCCTGCTTTCCTAGTGGCGACACCATGGAGACTGCCCCGAGGCCAGGAATGGGAGCCAACTCCAACTTAGCACCTCTGAATATCTAAATCGGCAAAGTGGAGATCGACTTTAGCTGATTAAGCTGGGCGATTTGTTCTCGTGTGTATCGCGTTGACGACGCCAAGGTACGGTCGCATAAGTGTCGATCGTTCCATGGTTACACTTGTGATGGAAATTCGGGGTCGAGGAGTCTTGGCCCGGGTCCTTGTGCTGAGAGTTTGTCCCAGGGATTTCGCAATGGACAGGACTCGAGAGAGAGGCATCCGCAACCGATGCAGCCGTCGAGTTGATCGCGCAGACGGATGAGGCGTTGAATGCGGTCGTCAAGGTGGGCACGCCAGCGGTTGGAGAGCTTATTCCAATCTTCGGCGGTGGGCGTACGTTCGTCGGGAAGGGTCGCCAGCGCTTCGCGAATCTCCGCGAGGGGGATGCCTGTGCGCTGTGCCACTTTGATGACGGAGACGCGGCGAAGAACTTCGCGCGCGTATCTCCGCTGGTTGCCACTGTTTCGCCAACTCTTGATGAGGCCCTGAGCCTCGTAGAAGTGGAGAGTCGAGACGGCGACGCCGCTGCGAGCGGCTACTTCGCCGACAGTGAGTGCTTTGTGGATTTTAGCGGGCCCGGCATCAGGCATTTAGGCCTCCCTCTTGACCTCAAGTTTACTTGAGGTTTTAGGCTGATACCAGTGGAGGAGTATCAGGCATGGAAAAACAGATCAAGGTAGGCGTGATCTATGGTTCAACCCGGATCGGGCGGTTTTGCGACAGAGTGGCACAATGGGCAGCCGCCAGAATTGGAGGAAAGTCTGGATTTGCTGTCGAGTCGATCGATCCGGCAGCGTTGGAGCGTGGTGGCGATCTCGCCTCGCTGAAACAACGGATCAGCGAGTGCGGGGCATTTGTTGTTGTCACTCCGGAGTACAACCATGGCTATCCGGCACCTCTAAAATCGCTCATCGATTCGGTGGGTGCTGAGTGGCACGCGAAGCCTGTGGCGTTTGTCTCCTACGGCGGAATCTCAGGAGGCTTGCGCGCGGTGGAGCAGTTGCGGCTGGTGTTTGCCGAGTTGCACGCGGTTACGATCAGGGACAGCGTCAGCTTTGCCGGAGCCTGGGAGCAATTTGATGCAGCGGGAGCGCTGATCAACCCGGAGCGCGCGGAGAGGTCTATGGATGTAATGCTGCGGAGGCTGCAATGGTGGGCGGTTGCGCTAAGCCACGCTCGAGCCCGCGAGCCGTATTCTCAAACCGCGTGATTGGCCCAATGGCAAACGCGACTAGTGACCTCTCGCATAAGCGCGCCGGTGCTTAAGCACCGGGTCGGCTTGGAACTCTACTACGTTTTGGGAGCGAAGCAGGTCGATCCCCTGCGCAATATTCAAACCGGGCGGGACCGCGGAGAAGTCACTCCGAGTCTCGCTGGTTTCGCGGCCGATGGACTTGAATAGCATCGCGCTGCCATTGAGGTGGACTTCGAGGCTTTGGGTCTTCCACTCCGTCGGGCCAACCGGAGTGCGGTCCAGTCGGAACCATCCTCCTTTGTTGAGGCGACCAAGAAAACCGAAGCCGAAATCTACGTTGTTCTGGAGGCTACCTTCGACTCGTTTTAGGCGTTTCAAGCGCGCGTCGAACCAGACTTCGCCTGCCATCGCGTGAAAGATGCGAGATTCGATGGTGTGGGTTGAGTAGTTCGGGTTGGGATGGAAGTGAAAATGGTGGCAACCGTCCTCATCGCCGACATAGTCAAACAAGAAGGCATCTGGAAACATGGCCAGTATCCGGCCGATCCGCTTTTCATCATCAACGTACTGCTGGTGGTTTCGGGCCTGCTCAGAGGGCGAGAAAACAAGACGGTCGAGGCGAGCCTTTTCCGCCTCTTGACGGGCTGAATCGAGAGGAAGGCCGTTGGCGCGAAGCAGTCGTCCAACCGGGCCTTCGGTGGTTTCAATCTGCTCGACGAGCCGGGTCTCATCCTGGACTTTTTGTTCAATGGAATAGCGCCAGAAACCATGCGCGTTGTGGTCATGGAGTTCGTTATAGACCACCTCGCGCACCAACTGGTCGGCTGGAACGGACGGTGGGTGAGATTGGCCAAAACAAATCGCCGGCAGAAGACAGATCATGCAGGCTATTGAAGTACGGAGGGTGCATAACCGGGCAGATGTGGGGCGCAGTGTCACAATTTCCGCCGAGTTGGACCGGAGCTTATGGGTCAAATCGTGCTCTCCCCATTTAGACTGATGCCATGTTGGACGAACTGGATTTCCGTAGGCAAGCTGAAAATGCCCTGGAAGCACTTAAAAAGCATTTGATCGCGCGCGAAGAAGAAGACGAAGCCGGGTTTGAGGTTGAGGAGCAAAACGGCGTCCTTAACGTGGTGTTCGAGGAACCGGCGGTGAAATTCGTGATTACGCCGAATACTCCGGTGCGACAGATCTGGATCTCTGCACTCTCGACCAGCTTCAAGCTGGACTGGGATGCGACAGCAGGCGCGTTTATTCTGCCTCGAAGCGGCGAAAAGCTGATTCCGCTTGTGGACAGGCTTATCGAAGAGAATGGCCGAGGATAAATGCGGGCTCGGCCGATCATCTGTTCTATTGGTGCTCGTTTGAATCACACTTCGTATAAATAATCTGCAAATCTTTATACAAATATTTCTTTCGGGGGGGGGTGGGTACCTTTCTGTTCCGGTGGTGAATCGCTCAAATCACACTTCGTGGAAATAATCTGCAAATCTTCATACATATATATTTTTAGGGGGGTAGGTACCTCTCTCCTTCTCAGCGGAACTCTCAAAAAACATTTGGCCTTCATGATTGTGCTCCAACGACCGATAATTCCCTGCAAAAATGGCGAAGAATTTTTGCATTTATTTGAAGTGCGCCGTGTTTATTGCGCCGTTATCGGAATGACGGGGGTCGATCCTGGATTGCACTGCCACGCTGTTTATTGGGCGCGGTGCTCATGTCGAAGTGGAGAGTTGTGGTACCGGGATGGATAGTGCTGATTGGCAGCCATGAGTTGGCGTAGGGCGCAGCATCTACGGAGACGGTTTGGACGTAAATGCCTTCACCCGCTCGCGAAACAACGAGAGTGCGGCCACCGGCCAGGCGCAAGGTTGCTTTATCGAACATGGGAGTGCCGAGTACGATGCCGCCGACGCCGGGCACTGCGGGGTAGAAACCAAGGGCATTCCACACGTAGACGCCGGACGTTGCGCCTAGATCGTCATTGCCGGGAATGCCGTCGGGTGTGGTCTTGAATGTCTCTTTCTCTATGCGTGTGATTACGTCCTGCGTTTTCCATGGAAGACCGGCAAATACGTAGGCGTAGGGCGTAACGAAGTCGGGTTCGTTCGCCATGTTGAAGCATGGTTCGCCCCAGCAGATCAGTTTGGAAAAGAACTTATCAAGGCGAGGTTCGACCTTGGCATCGCCACCGATGGCTGCAAACAGCGCGGGATAGTCGAACGGGATCATGAAGGTGTACTGGTAGGTGTTGCCTTCTTCGAAGCCATCCTGATCGGTCGAATCGGATGCGTCGGAGCGTTTGGGAAGTGATCGCTCAGGATCGAAACCTACCTGCCATTTGCCGTCACTGGTACGAGGGCGAATCCAATGCGTCTCCGGGTCGAAGAGGTTCTTCCAATTCTCGGACTGCTTGAGGAAGGACTTATATTCCGCATCATGACCGGTGTTGCGGGCGAACTGCGCGATGGCGAAGTCGGCGTTGGCGAACTCGAGTGTACGGGACGCGGCGATGTGGTCCTTCTCGATGGGCGTATATCCGAGTTTGAGGTAGTTCGCGAGGAAGGGCCGCTCGGCGTTGTTGTGCGGACCGTTGCCGGGTTGGGAGCCAGCCTTGACCATGTATTTGAGAGCGGTTTCGGCATCGAAGTTGCGCGCACCGAATGCGTAGGCCGACGAGAGCAGAATTACCGGTGAGTCGCCACCCATGACGTAGGTGACATCGTTGGCAGCGGGCCAGCGCGGAAACCAACCGCTCTGGACTGCATCATTGACGAGCGACTGCATCATGTCGCTTTCGTGCTCGGGCTCGAAGAGCGATTGGAGTTGGACGGTGTTTCGGTAGGTATCCCAATCAGAGAAGTTGGCGTACTGCGCTTTTTGTTTAGTGCCTACAAGTGAGTGCGGCTTGTTGTCGAAGCCGATGTACTGGCCATCTTCGTCGCTGAACAAATTGGGCGAGAGGAAGGAATGGTACAGGCCCGTGTAGAAGATTTTGCGCTGATCGGGACTTCCGCCTTCGACGGCGATGCGATCGAGTAACTCTGTCCAGGTGGCGCGGGCTTGTGCGTGAACGCGATCGAAGTCCCATGCGGGAATTTCTTTCTCCAGGTTGTTGAGCGCACCTTCTTCGCTCACGAATGAGATGCCAACCTTGAGGAGGACTTCATGTTGTTTGCCGAATCTAAACCACGCGCCTGTATGCTTGCCTGTTGCCACGTTCTTCTCGAGGGAGTTTTCCTGCCAAAGCAAAGCCGAGTCCTGCTGCTGCTTGTTGAATCGACCGGCCACATACAACTTGTAGCTGGAGTCACTTCCGCAGAATCGGCCTGCGCTTGTCGAACCTGTGAAGCTGCCGTCGGGTTGAACGCGGATATTGCTTGCGAACGCATCGAGGTCGTGGGGCTTCGTATCTTTGTTGGGGATCGAGTTTGCGCTGCTGCCCGCGTTCACAGTAAGGCCTGCATCCACACCGTCGGGAAACGTGAACCGGGCTATGCCGGCGCGCTCTGCCACGGTCAATTCGACGCGCACACCGTCTGTCAAAGTCACGGCATAGTAGCCCGGGCGCGACTGCTCGTCGCGCCGGTCGAATGGGACATAAGTAGCGACTGTTCCAGGACTGATCATGAGTTGGTCAGTTTTGGGGAGAACCGCGAAGTCGCCGTAGAGCGGGCAGCCTGCGCCGCTGATGTGGGTGAGGCTGAATCCGTAGAGCCGATCTTGATTGTGGTAGTACCACGCGTCCGTGTTGGTGTCGGGACTCCACTGGATCATGCCGAATGGCAGAGTCGCTCCGGGGAAGGTGTTGCCACCTCCGTCGGTGCCGATGATTGGATCGACGGAATCGTACGCGGAGGAGGCTGTTTGAGCGGAGGAAAACTTGGAAGTGGAGGAAAGCAAGATGCAGAAGGAGAGGAATGCAGATCGAACTCGCATCGGAAGGTCCCTTGATTCGAAAAGAATTCGAATAGATTCTCAGGGAGGAATTCTACTCTCCGAATCGTGGGACCTTGGATGTGAACAGGGGGAGGGCTCGGGGTTCGACAAAGATGCCGAACCCCGTGAGGTTGGCCGCTACTGGAGCGCGTAGATCGCTTTCAGTTCCTTTTCTACGACGCTCAGTGGAAGTGGAGCATAGGAGAGCGCCGGAGCTTCGCTCTGGCCAGACTTGGCGATCCAACTGAGCAGGTCTTTGAGCACGGCACGATTGGCAGCGTTGGTGCCCTTCACCGGAATCAGCAGGTAGGTGAAGCTGGAGATGGGGTAAGCGTTGGCTCCCGGAGCATTGGTAATTGAGACACGGAAGTCGGCCGGCATTTGCTTGACGCTGGCCGCTGCTTCGGTAACACCCTCGATTGAACCTTTGGTCCAATTGCCTGAAGCATTTTTAACGGAGGCGAAGGACATCTTGTTTTGCAAAGCGTAGATCAGCTCGACATAGCCGATAGCGCCGGGCAACTGGCGGACGAGACCAGCGACATTTTCATTGCCTTTGCCGCCCACACCGACGGGCCATGCGGGAGAGGCGCCTTTGCCTGGTCCGTTTGCCCACTCCTTGCTGACCTTGCTCAGGTAGTCGGTGAAGATGAACGTGGTGCCTGACCCGTCGGAGCGGTGCACGACGATGATTTTTTGATCGGGCAAGTTAACGCCGGGATTGTCCTTTGCAATGCGGGGGTCTTTCCAGGTTGTGATCACCCCGAGGTAGATGTCGGCCAGCACATCACCGCTGAACCTGATATCGGCGACGCCGGGAACATTGTAGACAGGAACGACCGCCCCAAGGACGGTGGGGAAATGGATGAGCTTGATTGGGGATGAGGCCAACATGTCATCGTTCATCGGCATGTCAGAGGCGCCGAAATCCACAAGGCCCTTGGTGACCTGGGCGATTCCGCCACCGGAACCGATGGATTGATAGTTGATCTCGACACCGGAATGCGCTGAGCTGTACTCGCTGAACCATTTGGAATAGATCGGATATGGGAATGTCGCTCCGGCTGCGGTTAATTTCTGAGCCTGAGCGGAGCCCAGGGCCACAACCAACAAACCTACGGCAATCAAAGTCTTTTTCACGTATCGCTCCATGCAGGGTCACTGCCTGAAGCAATTGTCTACGGGCAATGTTACGGGGATTTGAATTATGGATCTAATTTCGTTTTTGTTGGAAGGTATCTGGAGATTCCAAAGGAAATGCGGCTAGTTCGGTTTTGTGGCGGCCAGGGGCGCATTGGCGTGTTCGTCGTTGCGAACCTTCTCGGGCGCGGCGGGCAGCGTGAAGAGGAATGTAGTGCCGGAGCCGAGTTCACTTTCGGCCCGGACTCGGCCGCCGTGGGCTTGAACGATGTGTTTTACGATCGCGAGGCCAAGACCAGTGCCTCCAGCTTCTCGCGAACGTGCCTTGTCAACCCGATAGAAGCGTTCGAAGATGCGCTCAAGATGTTCCGAAGCGATGCCGGGGCCAAAGTCGCGCACGAAAAACTCAACCTCGTTGGGCACGGAGCGTGCGCCAACGCGAATGAGTCGTCCGGACTTTCCGTACTTGACTGCGTTTTCGATGAGATTGCCGAGCACCTGGTTAATCGCGTCTGGATCTACCATCACAAGAGTGTCTGGGGCACCTTCCAACTCGAGTTCGATTCCCGAATCAACAACGATTCCACCAAGGGAATCACAAGCGTCGCGAACCAACGCACTGGCTCGCATGGGTTGCGTCGCGAGCTTGTAGTCGGGGCTCTCAACACTGGCAAGAGCCAGCAGATCTTCGGTGAGACGATTCATCCGATTTGCATTTTTGAGGATGATCTGCAGGAATTCAAAGGTAGTGACGGGGTTTGGATGAGGGTCTTCGACAAGCGTCTCAACGTATCCCTGAATCGAAGTAAGCGGCGTACGCAGCTCGTGGCTGACATTGGCAATGAAGTCGCGACGGGAACGCTCGGCAGCCTCGATGCGCGTTACGTCATGAAGGACCGCAATAGCACCACCAGCAGGCAAAGGCGCGGCGTTGATTTCAAAGACGCGCCCGGGAGCTAAAGAACTGGCACGACCGAAGCGCACTTCCATCTGTTCAATTGCGCCGTGGATGCAGGCCAGAAGTTCAGGGTCGCGCACGAAATGAACAAGAGGCCGGCCGGCGTGAATTTCGGTGCCGGCGATGCGCTGCATCACGGCGTTTGACCAGCGTACCTGGCCTTCAGCGGTGACGGCGACCACGCCCTCCTGCATTGACTCCAGCATGGTCGCGAGTTCGTTGCGGCGGCTTTCGATCTCGGCAAAATTTTGACCCAGTCGCTCGGCCGTTTGATTGAGAGCGGCTTCCATCGCGGCGAGTTCATCGCCTCCGTGTTGCGCGAGACGTGCGGTGAGGTCACCCTGGGCCATGCGGCGGGCAAATGTGACGACGCGCTGCAGCCTCGAGGTAATGCCACTGGCAGCCCACGCAGCGAGGGGCAGCGCGACGGCCAGCGCGATCAGGCCGGACCACAGAGCCTCGCGACCAAGACGAGGGAGCGTATCGTCCGCAGCTCGCTGGATCAGGCTGCGGAAGATGAGTTCCATCGCAGCCATCTGGAAGACGAGCAGGAGCACGAACAGGGCAAGCAATTTTGTGAATACTTTGCGGGTCAAGGTAGCCTGCTCCCAATTTCAGCCGGTCGTAGAGACTCGCCGGATCGGCGTTTAGTCACCTTTGGGAAGCTCGAATCGATAGCCGGCTCCGCGTACTGTCTTGAGATAGCGGGGGTTTTCCGGGTCGACCTCGATCTTCTCACGAATGCGCCGCACATAAACATCGACGGAGCGGGGAGTGACAAAGCGAGCATCGCCCCACACGGAATCGAGCAGATGGTCGCGGCTGAATACGCGGCCAGGGTGTCGTGCGAGGTAGTCGAGGAGGCGAAACTCCGTTGCCGTTGTAGTGGTGAGTTCGCCACGGACCTTCAACTGCATGGCGTTGGCGTCGATGATCACTTCTTCAAAGGAGATGACGGATGGCGTGGTGGGGCGCTCGAAGCGGCGCAAGACGGCTTTGACGCGAGCCACAAGTTCCCGGGTGGCGAAGGGCTTGGTGATGTAGTCGTCTGCGCCGAGCTCAAGGCCCAGAACCCGGTCATTTTCACCGGCTCTCGCGGTTAGAAAGATGATGGGGATAGTTGATAGTGCGGCGTGGGCACGAAGCCTGCGGCAAACGTCGAGGCCATCGCCACCGGGGACCATGATGTCGAGAAGAAACAGGGCCGGTGGCTGGCGTTCTGCGTCGGGAATGAGATTTGTTGGTGTGAGGAATAGCCGGGGTGCAAATCCTGCGGCCTCAAGATGATGCTGTACGAGCCGCGCGATGTCGGTTTCGTCTTCCAGAACAAATACGGATTGGCTCAACCGGAATGCCTTTCGCCGGCGGCCAGTGGATTTCGGTTACGGAGGCCGCGCGGAATCGTTAACAGAGTAATTCAGGCAGGCAAAGAAATTGCAAACGTTTGATGAATTTGGGGAGGGGCCCACCTGTCAAGTTTGACGGTTGACGGGATCGATGAGCCTCTGCCAAACTCCGTGCTCATCCTGGCGGCCGCAGTTTTTAGCGCTTTGCGGCCGTTCGGATTTTCCTCGCTCGCTCTGAGCCGTTCCCAACTGACGTTGTAAAGCTGCGCAATCTTCACTGCCGCCTTCGATTCAGGAGCTGCGTGAACAATAAGGAGGAATCATGAAAAAGTACCTGGCAGAACTGGTGGGCACATTCATTCTGGTGCTCTTTGGGTGTGGAACAGCCGTGGTCTCCGGCGACAAGGTCGGGGTCCTGGGTATCGCCTTTGCTTTCGGTCTTGCGCTGATCGGCGCGGCTTATGGCATCGGGCCTGTCTCTGGCTGCCACATTAATCCGGCGGTTAGCCTGGGGGTTTGGACGGCAGGACGGATGACAACCAAGGACATGATCGGATATTGGGTGGGGCAGTTCATCGGCGGTTTCCTCGGAGCGTGGGTACTGTATATGATCGCGCGCGGCGTTGGAGCCGGCTATGACATCGGGGTGGCCGGACTCGGTCAAAACGGCTGGGGCGCGGGCTATCAGGGTGAATACAACCTCACCTCGGCTTTCCTCTTTGAATTCGTTGCGACGTTGATCTTCATCATCGTCATTCTCGGTTCGACGCAGAAAGCGGCAGCTCCGGGCTTCGCGGGGCTGGCCATTGGAATCACACTGGTTGTGATTCATATTTTCGGCATCCGCGTCACAGGCGTGAGCGTGAATCCAGCGCGTAGCCTCGGACCAGCATTGCTGGTTGGAGGAAAGGCGTTGTCGCAGGTCTGGCTCTTTCTGCTGGTTCCCAGCATCGCAGGCGTTGTGGCGGGCCTGCTCTTCCGCACGAAGGCTCTGGAAGCAGATTGAGAAATTAATTGGAAAGCATGTCAGGGAATTGCTTAAATTGAGGGCAATTCCCTGACGTGTCTGTGGTTCATTCGGGACGGACATCGGTTGATTCAAGCTCCGCGATGAACTCAACCACGACCTCGGACCAGCCATCGATGTGCATCCACTCGCCGTAGCCCACACCATTGCAGTTGCTGGCTACGTTAATCACGTAGCCTCTCCCGTGTGGCGGGGGAACGTGGTCGTGCGACTGCTCATCGGTGATTACCACGAGTCGGTCGTAGCCCTCGCGGCACGCCTTTTCGACCTGATCGAGCGCCTTGCCCAGATAAGTCGCACCGTGAGGCTGAGACTTGTCGAGGGCATCGCGCAGCGCCATTCCACGACGCGACGGCACGAGCCTGGCATCGTTGGAGAAGGTGTAAATCGTTACCTTCTCCGCGATCTCCCGGAGCAGGATTGCCAAGCCATACGCAGCGTCAGTACGACGCATCTCGGAGCGGTGTGAGAGTGTAACCTCCATCGAGCCGGAAACGTCGACCAGCAACACCGTGTGTCCGGGCAGGCGAGCGGTGCGGCCCTCTAGTGCTCGGAACATGGCGGTCTCAAGCGGCTGCTCCCACTGCGGAGCGCTGCGCGCTGCTGCCAGAAACCGGAACGGCAAAACGCGGTCCGTTTTGATGGCGGCGAGCGCGGAGAGGACAAGCTCTTCACCTACCCCTGCAGCGTGCATATTGCGAAGGTTGCGCAAGAGAGCCAGCGCACCAAGCTTTCGCCCAGTGAGCAGGCGCTCCCAAACCTGCCGCTTGTCGCCAACGCGCTCTTCACGTCCCGTTGCCGAGAGGGCAACCTCCCAGGTGTCGGGTGTGGCAAGTTCGTTGGCGGCAAGACGCTTCCACAGCATGGCCTGCGACTCATCGACAGGACGCGCATGCGAAAGGAAGAGCACGTCACGCAGACGCACTGCGCCGGTGCGATCGTATTTGGCCAGTGCGTATTCGTCGAACTTAACGAATGCAGCGGCCAGGCCCTTCTTCACCTGCCCCGAAAGTGGCTGACGCCCATTGGCCCAGTAGATGGCGACAAACTCAGAGAGTTCGTCGGCGCGCTCGATGACGCGCGCGAGCGTATCGGCCACGAGGGCACGGTGAGTTGTGAGGCGCGCCATTTCGCGCACCAGAAGCAGAGGCGCATGCCGCAGTTTCATGTGCTCGCGTGCCTCAACAGCCAATGCGGCAACGCGTTCGGCGAGAACCTGAGGAACAAGCTCGCGGATGCGGCCTGCGATCTGAACGCCATCCTCGTAGAACTCTCCCTCCCACAACATGCAGGAGAGGACGGAGCGACGGAGGGCCTGCTCAGGCGTGATGGCTGCTGCAGGCGCGCCCTCGTGAGTGCGCAGACGCGGACGCTTATAGTGCTTCAAAATGTTCAGGCGCATGGTGCGCCTCCTTTCATGCGACTGCAAGAATAAATCCCTGCCGGGGAAAAGTCGGGTGCGGTAGCTACGTCGAACTTGCGTTCGGCGGCGGGAATCGAACCCGCGACTTCCGCTTAAAAGCGGCGCTCTACCACTGAAGTATCCGTACCCTGCGCCACCGGCAGGCGTTGTGTCGAGTTAGAGGACGCTTGCGGCTTCGTCCTGGTCGTCGTCCTCGTCGTCGCCAACTCGGACAGGTTGTACTTTCGTCGAAGCGTGGAAGCCGCGAGTCTTGGCCGAAACCCTCGCGGGATTGAGCTCGATGGCCAGCTTGGTCATCTGATCCCACGTCGGCTTGAACTTGTCACTGAATTCGCTGCATTCGTTCACAGTGAACGGGACGACGAAGTTCGGGCTGACATTAGTGCAGATCACGATCAGGTCCGATTCTCGGAAGCCAGTCATGATCTGTCCCCAGGTGCAGCTCCTGCACAGGTGCGTGTTGCCTACCGGGGTTCCATTCTTCACGTTCAGTTTGCTCATGACATTGCTTTCTAACCGGACAAGCCGGAGGTTAAGGCCGGGGAACAAGCGGTTGCGGAACGTTAGGTGTCCTTGCCCATTAGACGACTTGAGTTCGTACTCAAGGCAGGATTCGAACCTGCGTCACCCGCGTCACAGGCGAAGTATCCGCTACCTACACCACCGGCCAAGGTGGATGTTGATGTGCAGCAAACTGAGCTGCACGATGAATCAAGGCCGGGGAACAAGCGGAAACGGTCTTTTGCGGTGCTCTACCCTTGAGCTACCGGAGTTTGCGCTCCGGGCGGGATTCGAACCCGCGTCACCGGCTCCTGAGGCGAAGTATCCGTAACCTACACCACCGGCCAAGGTGGATTAAAAATTGCGCTTCCTGAAAATCTCGCCGGGGAATGAGCGAAAAGAGTGTCGGAATCTCGGCTTCGCGGTGCCTTTTGCATCAGGGCTGCGCCCTCGCTCCGCGATGTGAGCTGTTCCGGCAAGGTTCCTGACCCTGCTTTCTTTGGAAGGAAGTAACTCTTCTCTTTCGCCACCGGCGATTTGAACTTATCAGATTTAACTTATCGGCACGAGTTAGAGACATAGCTTTCCCCTTCGCCGCGGACTTCTTATCGCGGCGACAGAAATGCATGAACTTACTAACTCCGACCAGGCTTTCTCAAGAGAACAAATACGGACAGCATCTTTCGATTGCTAATCGACGGAACTGCCTTCTTCGCCGCTCGGTAGAATGCTATTGTGTGTGAATCGCGCGTAGGATAGAGACGCTGAGAGCGTTATTCGAAATTGACGAAGTGCGCCCGGCGACCGGTGCAGCTCTTATCGAGCCATCCCAGCCTACGCATCGAGATTTGCGTTCTGTATTTCATCGGGCGTTCTCCTACGCACTTAGTACTTTGCCATAAGTCGAATCTAAAAGGCAAGCTATTCGCAGATAATCCTGAAAAATATCTTTCGATGTTATTAAGTTGGCGCTCATCGCGATAGACAGGGGGCTCGCGCACCGAGCTACGCTTGCATGATTTAGGCTGGAGGCACGGGCACGCTCACATGGTCGAACTGCCCCGATGGAGGATGCATGAGCTGGATCATGCTGCTGGTGGGCATTGTGGTGGGGGTGTTCTCTGGCGTTGTGGGAATTGGCGGCGGGATCTTGTTTGTGCCGGCGCTGGTCTGGCTGTTGGGTATGAATCAGCACAAGGCACAGGGCACTTCGTTGGGCGCACTGCTGGCACCGGTGGGCCTTTTCGCATTCTTCGAGTACTACCGCAAGGGCAACGCCGACATTCGCGTAGCCGCACTGCTCGGACTCGGATTTCTGATCGGCGGCTATTTTGGCGCAGTGGGCGCGCAGCACATTTCGGAATTGTGGTTGCGGCGGATTTTTGCCATCACTCTGATCGCGGTCGGCGGACGCATGTGGTTCAGCCGGTAGCAGCGGCGTTCAGCAGGCGGTGGCGATAAAGCGCAGACGTACGTAGTCGGCAATCCAGTTGCCATCTTCGTCGCGCAGAGCCCTGGCCAGCAGCGCGACAGTTTCTTCGACAACAACGTCGCGCAACTGTGACGGCACACTATCAAGGACGCCTCGACGAAATGTCCGAAGCCAGCCAGCCATTCCGCTCTCGGGTAATGGCGTTGGACGCGGTATCAGCAAAATCTGCTGCACTCGAAATCCATGGCGTGTCAGCCGCTGTGTATAACTCTCCGGAGTCGGGTAATAGTTGACGCCGTCTTCCCGGTCGCCGACGCCATGACGTTCAAGCACTGCCATCAGCGCCACGCGGATTGCAGCGATGTTGCCGTGACCGCCCATCTCGGCAACGAAGCGGCCACCGGGCTTAAGTACACGCCGGACCTGGGTGAGCATCGCATCCTGATCACGAACCCAGTGAAGGGCTGCGTTAGAGAAAACGGCATCGAACGTCGCGGGGCCGAACGGAAGCGTTTCAGCGTTCGCCTGTTCGACCTCGATTCCCCGTTCGCGGGCGGAGGCGATCATTTCGGGGGAGGCGTCGACACCCAGCACGGTCGCTCCCGTTATGGCGATGCGCCCGGTGAGTTGTCCGTCTCCACTGCCCAGATCGAGAATGTATTCCCCGGGCTTGGCGGCCAGCCATTCGAGTACGCCAGTCGCAAGGGTGTGCACGAACGCACCGTTCTGCCCGTATGCCTGAGGATCCCAAGTCTGCGTCACTTGCACCTCCACCTTCAGTGTCAGACAGTTGGGTACATAAGGCAAAGTTATTATGTTTTGGATGGCAATAATATTCTGTTATGAGTGGCGCGACGCGCGACGGCGCACTTCACCGGCTCTTCGCAATTTCTTGTGCTTAGCGGGGTCGACGATTTTCGGAACTTGCTTGTCTGGTTATTGACCCGACCAGAGATCGACGCGCCGGGAAGCGTACATGATCTCGCTGAATCTGGATGTACAGCCACCTCCTACGGGAGATTGCGAGGAAAATCCGACGCGCAGATCGGGAGTGTTCTTCCCCAAACTGAAGGAGCGGATGATGGTCCAATGCCGGCCATCCTCGGAAGCATAGAAGAAGATCGCCTGACCCGCCTTGGCGATTTTGAGATAGACAGAGGGGCCGTTTATCGCAATGGAATTGTTGTCATCGGACAGGTCTCTCGTAACAACCGAAACGATCGTTGGACGCTTCTCGATTGTCATCTCGAAGCAAAGCTTGGCCCAAAGCGAGTCGTTCACATAAAGGACGAGGGCGCCAGAATCCCACTGTGACTGAAAGGCAACTGTCACTTTGGCGCTCAGCACGAAATCTTCAGCCGGTTTGAATAAGAGGCGTGGAGTATTATCTCTGCGCTCGTCGCCCATGGGAGAGGAAAACCAGTCCGTCGCCTTTCCCGCTGTAATCGAAAGGGTGCTTCCATTCTCGATCTGCCATTTTTCAGCTGAGTGCTGCCAAGTCAATGGGCCGGGATACTCCAATGAGCGCAGGTGGATCGTTGTTGGCATTGGATAAGGTCTGACCGTTGGCAATGCATGCAGCCATCACGGCCCCGACAACAGGCAAGAAGAATTGCAGATATTTGCGCAAAGAATTCCCCTTTGATGTACGAAGGGAATTATGGATTTCGAGATTCGGGATCGAACGTGACGGACGACACAAGCGCGGCGGCCTGGCAGTTTGCTCAGATCGACTGAACTGGCAGGAGGGTCAGGTCGTCGACCAAGCCCACTTCTTTTTGAACAAAGGGCTCGCCGTAGCGGACACCGGCGAGGAGGCCGTAGTGGCGGGCTTCTGCCAAGGTGCGTTCGCGAATTTCTTCTTCGGGAACGAAGAGCGCGCTTCCAGTTTGTTGATTCGCATACTGCGACTTGTAAGCCATGAGCGCCTGGTGACGCTGATCGATGAACGTGGAGATATCAACGATGAAAGAAGGGCGCACGTCGGCGTAGAGGCTGGCGTAAATGATCTTGAAGGGGCGGTGCGGCGGGGCTCCCGTTTCGATCTTCGCCAGTCCGGAAAGAAAACAGGCTTCATAGCCGAGAGTTGCCACAATCGCATGATCGGGATGACGCGACTGCCAGTAGGGCAGGATGACAACGCGAGGCCGGATCTCGCGTAAAACGCGAACGATTTTGCGACGATTCTCCAGGGTATTTTCGATTGCGCCGTCGGGCAGGTCGAGGGCTTGACGCCAGCTTACGCCGAGCAACCGCGCCGCCTCGGCGGCTTCGCGTTCGCGATCTTCGGCGGTGCCCCTGGTTCCAGACTCGCCTTTGGTCAGATCGAGAATTGCCGTGCGAAGGCCACGAGCGGCCATGCGAAGGAGTGTCCCGCCGCAGGTCTGCTCTACGTCGTCGCGATGCGCAGCAATGGCAAGTACGTCAGCAGGAAGCGCGTCATTGCCCGCACCGGAAGTCATCGTGCTCAGTAGACGGTGTTGTTGCTATCAAAGTGGGCGTCCATGAATGCAACGTCGTAGGCGGTGCCGGTGACGGTCACATACTGATTGTTGATTGAGGAGCCGTCGACGGTGTGGAAGATGTACACCTGGCCGCCTTGCGCTACGTACACCTTATGCAGCCCGACGACAGCGGCAATACCAGTAAGGTCACCCAGGTAAGGCTCGATCATGGTGACCGAATTGGTGGTGGTGTTAAACATCGTGAGGCAGCCATACGGCTGGCCCTTGGCGTAGCGCTCGCCATTGGTGCATTTGGTCATTCCGATCCAAAGCGTGTTGTCGTCGGCGATAATCATGCGGCTCACTGCACCGGGTGAGCCGTCACTGATGGAAACAGGTCCCGAAGCGGAGATGGTGCTCGTGGCAGTTCCCGTTAGACTCACAACGGTTACGTTGCCGGAAAAAAGTCCGTCGGTCTGGAGTTGCTGCCCTGCTACATACATCGTTGACGTGTTCACCAAGGCGTTGCTTGCGCCTCCGGGAATGGGAAGCGTGCAGGTGCTCACGTTTGGTGTTGAAGAGCAATCGGAGTGCAGAGTGGTGTTTGTGGGCAATGCTCCGGACTGCTGGCCGGCCAGAAAGATCATGGATGCTACAGGGACCATCGATAAAGACGCTACGGAGCCTCCGCACTCTGGACCGCAGTTGAGCACATATGCGGTGCTGCCATCGGACGAAAAGACGGACTTCACCGGGCGGTCAAAGACCAGAGGGGTGCCATAGGGATTGCCGGTCGAGTCGACTGCGTCGGGGCTTTGGGCCTGAAAGAGGCACCAGCCGGGAGCGTTTTGCGGTTCGCAATCCACGGCGGCCCTGGGCCAGGTGCTGGAACCGCCGGAGTAGGCGATGCCCTGCGAGGCGGTCAGCTTGCGCGTGTAGTAGAGGTAGTTGGAATTCTGGACAAATGCGAAAGCAACAGAGCCGCCCGGGTTCACGCTGACACGATAGATACCTGGCAGGTTCAGTGCGTATTGTCCGCCGTTGGTCTGGTCGAGCACGGTAAGCACATGCGCTGCCTGGCTGGCGGCAAATGTGTAAGAACGGTTACGCGTCACGAAAATGCTGGAGGACGGGCCGTTCAAACCTTTTTGTCCACCGCCGGACGATTCTTTGGCGTAATTGACGGTTGTAAAGGAACCATCGCCCGAACTATAGACAGCACCGACCTGCTCTTCAGGCATGTTCTGGATCGTTGTGGGAAGCGCGCCGGAAAACCCCGCGATGCTGAATCCTGGAATTTTCTGGTTGTAACTGTAGCGAATGTCGTAGAAAGCGTCGACAAATACGAGTCCCCCGCGGACCGAGGCACTGGGATTCTGAACGGCAATCAGTACACGGTTGGGCAACCCGCTTGGCGGCAGTTCGCGCCCCGCAAAATAGGTAGTTGTACCGCATCCTGCCAACGCAATTGCAACCACCAGGGCTCCGGCGGCGCTAAACCAAAGACTTCTCTTCTTCAAAATCCCTTACCTCGACAGATAGCGCGGTTTATGCCGCGGGTTCAATTCGTTGCGGCTGCCGCAGAGTGCATGAAAGGTTGGCGGTTGCCCCATGCGCGGTCTGATGAAAAAGGCTCATCGAGGACCAGTTCCTGCATAGCTTTTGACTCTCGAAGTATAACAAAGCAACCCACCCTGCTGGTTCCTTAGCCGCATGCCTGAGCGAGCGAGGGTCGATGACTACCCAGGTTTCTGCGGCGACTCGAAACGACGACGCCTCCGACGTTGGGCGGAGCGCGAATTCCCGGCGATACGATAGCATGACAGGAGAATGGCTCAATTTTCGGACATCTTCGCCGCACGTCCTGTACTTGCCGATGGCGCCATGGGGACCGTTCTTTACTCCCGGGGCGTCTTCATCAATCGCTGCTTCGATGAGTTAAATTTGTCGGATCCGGGTATGATTCTGGCCGTGCATGAGGAGTACCTTCAGGCCGGTGCCGAGATTCTGGAGACGAATACGTTCGGCGCCAACCGATTCCGGCTCTCGCGCCACGGATTGAGCGCCAAAGTAGCCGAAATCAACAGTGCAGGTGTGAAGCTCGCCAAGCAGGCGGTTGCGCACCTGAAGGAGAAACAGGCGGGCGAGGCCTGGGTGGCTGGCTCTGTCGGACCGCTTGGCGTACGGCTTGAACCGTTGGGCAAGACTGGACTCGAGGAGGCCCGTGCGGCCTTTGCTGAGCAAATACGAGCGTTAGCGGACGCGGGAGTCGATCTGCTGATCATCGAGACAATGCCGGCGCTCAACGAGGCGCAAGAAGCGCTGCTGGCAGCGAAGGAAACTGCTCCGGACTTGCCGGTGCTGGTGTTGGTGACGGTGGACGACGACAGCAACTGCCTCGACGGTTCGTCGCCGCAGCACGCTGCTGCGCTGCTTACGGAATGGGGCGCGGGCGCGATCGGGGTCAACTGCTCGACTGGGCCAACGACGGTACTTACCGCAATTGAAGCCATGCGGAGCGCTACCACATTGCCGCTGGCAGCAATGCCCAATGCGGGCATGCCGCGGGCCGTGGAGGGGCGCAACATCTACCTCTGCTCTCCGGAGTACATGGCGAGTTTTGCGCGCAAAGCGATTGCTGCCGGAGCGCAGGTTGTGGGCGGCTGCTGCGGCACCACACCGAACCACATTCGCGCTATGCGGTCGGCCATGCGTGCCATTGATGCGCAGGCGCGGGTTGCGGAAGGCGGCGCCAGAGCGGAGTTGTCGACCGAAACTCCGCCCGTTCCACTCGGGCAACGGTCAAGGATCGGATCGCTGGTTGAACAGGGGAGTTTTGTAACGCTGGTGGAGATTGTGCCGCCGAAAGGCATCGATTGCACGAAAGAAATCGAGGGCGCGCAGATACTGGCGCAGCTTGGCGTGCACGCAATCAACGTACCTGATTCTCCGCGTGCGTCTGCCCGCATGAGCGCGCAGAGCCTGAGCATTCAGATTCAGCAGCACACGGGCATCGAGACGATCCTGCATTACACGTGCCGCGATCGGAATGTGCTGAGCATTCAGTCGGACCTGCTGGGGGCCTCGTCGATCGGACTCAAGAACATTCTCTGCCTTACGGGTGATCCGCCGAAGCTGGGCAACTATCCCGATGCGACAGCGGTGTTCGACGTCGATGCGATCGGGCTGGTGAATATCGTGCGGCGGCTGAATCATGGACTTGACATCGGATCGAACTCGATTGGCGCTTCGACCAACTTCACGATCGGCGTAGCGGCCAATCCGGGCGTTCCGGATATTGAGCATGAGTTGCGACGGTTTGCGTACAAGGTTGAGGCGGGCGCGGAATACGCTATCACGCAGCCGGTATTTGACCTGCGACTGCTGGAGGAGTTTCTCAATCGCATCGAAGGATTTCGCATTCCGGTGATTGCGGGTATCTGGCCGCTGACGAGCTTGCGGAATGCCGAGTTCATGAAGAACGATCTGCGTGTGTCGATGCCAGAGGAGATCATGCTGCGAATGGCGCAAACCAATTCGCCCGATGCTGCGCGCAAAGAGGGCATCCTGATCGCGCAGGAGATGCTTGAGGCGGTGAGGCCGATGGTGCAGGGCGTGCAAGTTAGCGCGCCGTTTGGGCGATACATTGCCGCGGCTGAGGTGATTGCCAGCGTGCTGCCGCAGGGCGCCGCGGTTACGGAGTAGGCGGAATGGCATCGTTTGAAGAATCGCTCAAGAAACTCGAAAGCATCGTAGATCAACTTGAGAAGGGTGACCTGCCGCTGGAAGACTCCCTCAAGCTGTTTGAAGAGGGTGTTGGACTCTCTGCGGCGTGCAAGAAGGAACTGGACGCTGCCGAGGGAAAGGTGCAGATGCTTGTGAAGCAGCGTGACGGGTCTCTCAAGATGGAGCCCTTTCCGCCGGACAAGAAGGACTAATCGCGCGAACCAGCCTCACGCAGTGCCAAGGCGCAACCGCAGCCATGCAAGCATCTCGGCCGAGATGCGATCGGGAGCAGGCAGGGCAAATTGCGGCCCCGATGGCAACAAGTTGAGAGGCTCTGTACCTGTTTCTGTAGAAGAGACGAGGGCGTCAGCTTTCTGCATCAGAGGCTCAAATGATGGCTTGCTATCCAAATGCGAGTGACCGACGATCGCGAGGCAGAGATCAGGATTTAGAAAATTGATGATCGTGTTGGACTCGAAGATTACGTTCGTGTCCGACCGAGAGCGGCGCGAATATCTACGAGGGGGAGCCCAGTTGTGGACGCTGTTACAAGGATCGCGCGACGGGCTCCGGCGGCCAGGTAGCGGGCGGTGTCAGTTCCCTGTTCTGCCTGAGTTGCCGGCTGCTTCGTCTCTTCTGAGACAGGCTCCCGCTGGCCGTAGTGGTGGCTCGTCACTTTTACCGCTGTCCATGGGAACTGAGGAAAGGCAGTGATGAGAGCACAGATGAGCGAAGTCTTACCCACTCCCCTGGTCGCTCCACCTACAACAATGATCGGCAATAGCGCGTCTTCTCCCTGCTGAAACTCTGCGTTGAGCTACTCGATGAAGCGAACGGAGTTGCCGTCTGCGTCTTTCACGTACATTTCGCGGCTGCCCCAGGTTTGATCCACGGGCGGGACATCAATGCCGACGTTTTTGGCGAGGAATTCCTCGTGCAGGGTATCGACGCTGTCGACCATGAGGTTGATGACGCCGCCGAAAGCACCATCTCCGCTAAATGAGGAGAGGTTGATCCACACGCCGTCGCGGGAGAGGCCCATGTAGCAAGGGTCGGCCTTGACACCGTCGGGCCGGTGCTCGAACTCAAGTTGGAAGCCCAAGCCGTCGCAATAGAACTCCACAGCCGCAGCCGCGTTCGATACATGCAGCAAGGGTATTGCGCGTTTGATCATTCGATGGGCCCTCCTCTATAGCGAATGAAACTATTCGTCGCTTTCCCTGGTGTCCTTTTCGTTTCGCCCACCACGGCGGGCAAGACGCGCGACGACTGCCTGTTCGCGAAGAACCTGCCTGAGGGGACGGGCGGGCGTTCCGAACAGAACGGTGCCAGGTCTGAGACCTTCGTTGGTGACCGTTTTACCACTAAAGACTCCGGATTGACCGCCCAAAATTACGCCGGGACCTATATGGACATGCTCGCCGATGCCAACCTGGCCGGCGATGACCGCGCCATTGCCGACGGAACTGGAGCCGGAGATGCCGGTGAGAGCGACGAGAATGACGTCTTCTCCGATGTCGCAGTTGTGGCCGACATGAACGAGGTTGTCGATTTTTGTGCCGCGGCGAATGCGTGTTTCGGCAAGGGCGCCGCGGTCAATGGTGGAATTGGCGCCAATCTCAACGTCGTCTTCAATGACAAGAGTTCCCTGCTGTGGGAATTGCGTGTAGGTGCCAGTGGCGGGATCGCGCACGTAACCAAAACCATCTGCTCCGAGCACTGCGCCAGCGTGGACGACGACTCGATCGCCGAGCGTGGTGCCGGGATAGAGAACAGCTCGGGGATGAACGTGGCAGTGTGCCCCGATGGTTACGCCTTCAGAGAGGATGACGCCGGCCTCGATGCGGGTCAGTTCGCCGATGTGTACGTGCGATGCGACGACGGCGCCTGCGCCAACCACGACGCCGGGAGCCAGGACTGCCTCGTGCGAGACGACGGCCGCATGGTTGATGCCTGAGGTGGTGAGCGGTTTGCTCAACAACCGGGCGGCGCGCGCAAACCAGAGACGCGGTTGTTCGATCTCCACGACGGATTTGGTGCGCGGGTAGGATGGGGCAGCGCCCGGCTTGAGGACGACAACCCCAGCATGACCTGAAAGTGCCGCGGTCGTTGATTCAGGGGAGTCGGCGAAGGCGAGATCGAACGGACTCGCACGCTCACAGGAGTTGACGGATTCGACGATCCATTCGGGGTCGCCCTGAATCAAGTTGCCGCCGAGCTTTTCGATGAGTTCGCCAAGAGTCATAGGAATGCTCCACAGGAAGGGTAACGCGTTCGGCGCCTGAAGGTGAGATGCTCCCCACCCGGATTCTGTAAAGAAGTTTCCTGTTTTCAATGGGTTGGGAGAAGAGGCGCGCTGCAAATTTCTCTAACGAAAGCACTTACCCGCAGATTCCTCTCCGGTAAGGAGTTACAGGCTTGAGAAGGGAGTCTACGCAGCTATCGTCTTCTGCGAAGAGCTGTTCTATTTCCATTATGAGGAAACGCGAGAAATAAACTGCAAAGTTCGGAGAATTTTGTTGGGCCAGTCTTGATGGCTCCCAAGTGGCATTTCGCTGCTGAAGCGCGGTACGATTAGCCCAACGCCGATCTTCCCCGGAGCGGTCAACATGAACACACTTGCCTCGAATTTGTATTTTCACGTTCGCAACGTTGTAGCGCGTGAAGAGGGCCAGGATTTCGTCGAGTACGCCCTGGTTGTATCTTTGATCGCCTTTGGCGCGATCGCCAGCCTGGGAACCCTCGCCGCCGGCATCAACAGCGCATTCTCGCAAATCGCCACCACTCTGACGTCAAACGTTACCTAGGTTGGTGGCGAACGGCAGACACATAGTTGGCTTGAGCGAAAAGCAACTGCGGATCCCTCGACTGCGCTGCGCTCCGTTCTGGATGACACTACCGTTTTCGAAATGCAGAAACAGGCGCTCCGCTTGGGGTGACACGTCGTTTCATTTGATTCTGGATGCCGCTTCGGTTGGTGTCAGTAGAGTGCGGGTTCGCCGGGGGGACGGGTTTTCCAGCGGCGGTGAATCCATAGCCACTGGTCGGGGTAGCGGCGAATCCATGATTCGAGGACATCGTTGCACTGCTGGGTGGCGGCGAGGATGTCGGCTTCGTTGTTGTCGGTTTCAGCGAAGACAAGTTCGGGGCCGAAGTGAAGCACGTATTTCTGATCGGCGGGTTCCCAAAGCATGAAGCCGGGGAGGACCGCGGCTCCGGTCTTGAGGGCGACGCGCGCGAGGCCTGAGGCTGTGCAGGCGGCGAGGCCGAAGAAATCTACGAATACACCCTGGGGTGGAGTCATGTTCGTGTCCATCAGGATGCCAACGGTGTCGCCGGCGCGCATGGCAGTGAGCAGGCCGCGCGCAAAATCATCCTTGTGGAGTACGCGATTTCCGTGGAGGCATCGGATGTCGTTCACAAACTCGTCGAGGGTGCGATTGTCGAGACGGCGAATGACGAGGCCCATAGGGTGGCCCATGAGCGAGTGGTAGAAGCTGGAAAGTTCCCACGCGCCGAGGTGGCCGGTGAGGACGAGGACACCTTTGCCTTTTGCCTGCGCGACGAGATAGTGTTCGAGGCCTTCGGTGCGAATCCAGCCCTCGGTGTTGCGGGCGGTGTAGCGGGGCATGCGGCAAAACTCAACCAGTTGCCAACCGAGATGGCGATAGACGCCGCGGAGAATCTCGGCTTTCTTCGTCTTGGAGTTGATAGCGGGGAGTGCGAGGTCGAGATTGCGTTCGCCCACTCGCCGCAATCGGCCAAGCAGGTGATAGGCCAGGGACGCCAGAACGCCTGAAAACAGACGCGCCAGGCTTCGCGGCATCAAGCCCAAAGTGCGTGCCACGGCCAGCACGAGCCAATACTCTAACTTCTCCCGCATGTCGGAATGCAACTTCAAGTGTATGGCATCGACGGGCGGCGGAGTTTGAGTATCTGGGAGCAGGGATCTGGCGTGAAAAAGGGCGGCCTGGCTGGCCGCCCTTCTTTCGCTCTTTTTGAGAGAGATGGATTGCTGAAGACAGGCGTTACCTACTCGCTCTTTGCCATCGCGAAGTGTTGCGCGACGCCGCGAACGAATGGGACTGCTGAGGCTGGCACTGGAACGTTGCCCTTGAGCACGTTGTCGAAGTTCTGACGGGTGCCGTAGTAGGTTTGAGTGTCGTCGCCATTCTGGGAGACGCTGGTACCGTCAAGGCTGATTCCGGCAAAGAGGCCCTTGTTGCGGGAGTAGCTGAGCAGTTCCGCACTCATCTTCCAATCGGTAGATGCCTGGCCGGCGCGACCGACGGGGCCGGCGGCAGCCGAAGCGTCTCCGCCGATCTTGAACTTGTTCTTGAGCAGAGCCTGCATGCCGCGGTCGTTAACAGCAACGAGGATGAGATCGGTGGCTTGACCGCCGATTTGGAAGCCCCACGAGCCACCCGCCATGCGAATAAAGACCGGTGCGCTCCAGCCATGACCTGTCTTGCAGGTGACCACGCCTTGCCCGTATTGTCCGCCGAAGACGAAGGCGCCCTTGATCATGCTTGGGACGATGGCGACACAAGTGGCCTGCTGAAGGATATTCATGGGGATGGTGTGGTCTTTCGCTGCCATAATCTGGTCGAGAACGGTCTTGGCGGCATCCATACGATCTTGCAGATCGCTGCGCGAGGAAGTCGCGAATGCGCTGCATGTGGCTATAAGACATAGAGATAGGGAAGCAATTAACTTTTTCATACTTCTTGATCCTCTCACTCACCGCGTCGAGGGAAGCGCGGGTGGTTATTAGTGTCTGACCCAAAGACGAGTCCCGGGTTGCGAAGTAATCCTGAGAAAAATGGAATCTGCATGCCCAGTATAAAACTACGCAACAGCTTGCACATTCAGCGTAACGCATATGCAAACAGGCGCACACGGGGTAAGAAGCGGAAGGATTGAAGGTGGTACCCGCAAAAGCAATGGGTAGCGAGCGACTGATGTGGGAAAGCTCATGGGAGCTTGGGGGCTGGAAGAGTGCGCAGGGACAAAAAAAGAGGAGTTCCAAGGCACCATGTTTGACATGCCGCCTGGGAACTCCTTCCCCAGATCTGCGTTGTTTCTGAAAGGAGTTTGACCGATGTGACGAAATAGCACAACGGTACTTAGGTTTTACGATTTTAGTAACCACTACCCCGGTAACTTTAGCGCTAGGCGAGGGCTTCTTGCGGACCGCCTCTTGGCAGATCGTAGGAACCACTGATCGCTCTCATGGAAAGCTCGATGCGATTCTCGGCGCCGATCTTGCGCATCAATTTGCCGACATGGGCTTTCACGGTGCGTTCCTCGATGCCGAGTTCGGTGGCGATTTCTCGATTGGAGCGGGCCATGAGGAGGAGCTTCAAAACCTGGTCTTCTCGGGTCGTGAGATGAGGGCGAGGGTTGGTGAGGCTTGCGTCGTCGCCGGAAAGGAGCCTGTCAATGAGCTTCGAGAGCAGCTTGCGTGGAGCCCAGATTGAACCTGCCATCACGACGTCGAGTGCCTCCCTTACCATTCGCGGGCCGGCTCCGAGATCGAGGTAGGCGCGGGCGCCGGCAATGATGGTGTTCATTACGATGTCGTCGCTGTTTTCAGGGCCGATGACGACCATTCGGAGGCTGGGCCGCTTGCGCCGGATACCTTCGAGAATGCCGAGCCTTCGGGACGAATCCCAATCAATGATTAGATATTCAATTTCATTATTATTGAGATGCTCTTCAAGTGCTCCCACGACTGGAACCAGCGGCGGATGTTCGGTTGAGGCGGTGCGTTCAAAGATACTTACGAGACCTTCAAGGCGCATTGGCTCGCTGGCTACAACGCCAATCTGGATCGGACTTTCGGTTTCTGCGACGGACATCGGGTCCCCTAACTTGAGACGGTTCAACGAGCATGTGGACACCGGAGGTGGCGAATCCCTACCTCAAACCAGCCCGGCGCACCGCTTGTTGGAGCGTCTAGAGCTTGGGTAGAACTATGCCCTGTTGTTTCTGGTATTTGCCTTTGCGATCCGCATAACTGACTTCGCAAGGCTCATTACCATGAAAGAACAGTATCTGGCATAAACCCTCATTCGCATAGACTTTAGCGGGCAACGGAGTGGTGTTGGATATCTCCAAAGTCACAAAGCCCTCCCATTCGGGCTCGAAGGGCGTGACATTTACGATGATTCCGCAGCGGGCATAGGTTGACTTGCCTACGCAAATCGTCAGAATGTCCCTCGGGATGCGGAAGTACTCGACCGAGCGGGCAAGTGCGAACGAATTAGGCGGAACGATGACCGACTCCGCCTGAACCGAGACGAACGAGCGCTCGTCAAAGGCTTTGGGATCGATGATGGCGCTGTTGACGTTGGTAAATATCTTGAATTCGTCGGAGACCCTGAGGTCGTAGCCATAAGAGGAAAGGCCGTAGGAGATGACTCCTTCGCGAACTTGCTTCTCGCTAAAGGGCTCGATCATCTTGTGTTTGATGGCCTGTTCTCTAATCCAGCGATCACTTTGAATGGACATGCGTCTCCTGTTTTCTGACGAAATTCAGCTCTGATTGCGAAGGAAGTCTTGCCGTGTTGACTCGTTTTGTCGCAGCGGCAAAAACCGGTCATCTGTGACGGAAAAAGCCGTGCGGCCGGAGCGTTTTCAGGCGAGATCCACTGTGGTTCAGTTGTAGGTCGCTTGAAAGCTCATCTTACGAAAGGCAGCGGGACGATGACAACCGGGATCGCGTCGATGTGAGCAGAAACACCCCCAGAGGCGTCTGTCGGGTGGTGCCGAGGGCGGGTTTTCCTCATCACAAAATTTGAAAAAGGTGCAATCCGGTGTTTTACAAATGAGGCAAAACCTGTAACATCAACCGGGTAGCGCGTGGTACAGTCGAAAACAGTTCGCGCCAGCGAGGTGACCGCTTTGATTAAACAGGATATCGTCCACCATGTGATCGAGCGCACAGGCCTGCCCCGCACGAAAGCTGAGGCGGCGGTCGATACTGTGTTTGAGGGCCTGAAAGAGGCCCTGGCAGCCGGTGAGCGCATTGAACTGCGCGGGTTTGGCGTTTTCAGCGTTCGGGCCCGCAAAACCGGGATTGGGCGCAATCCCCGCACCGGCACAGAAGTGAGCATCACGCCGGGCAAGGCAGTAAGGTTCAAGCCAGGCAAGGAACTGCATACGCTGACGGACGGCTCGGCACCGAAGACTGACAAGTAGCCCGCAAGCTCCCCTGCTCGCAAGACAATGAGTTGGAGTTACATCAGGCGCTGCGCATCGACATCTATCACGATGTTTCTGCGCGGGATGGCGGAGGACTCTGCGTGTGCGAGAGCAGCGCGCAGAGCGGCGTTGAGGGACTTTCGCGATGCTGCCTTCAGAATCAGGTGAAAGCGATAGATTCCCTTGATGCGGGCGATGGGCGCGGTGCACGGGCCGAGCACGCGCACACCTTCGGGAGCGGATTTCTGAAACCACTTTCCAATTTCAGCGGACCAACCTGACGCTTCTTCGAGCTTTTCCGATTGCACAAGGATGTTGGCGAGCACACCGAAGGGCGGGTAATGCATCCATCGGCGGTATTTCAGTTCGCGCTCGGCGAAGGAAGCGTAGTTGTGCGTGCTGGCGGCAACGATTGCATAGTGGTCGGGATAGTAGGTTTGCACAACGACACGGCCGGTCAGATCTCCGCGGCCAGCGCGGCCTGAGACCTGGGTCATCAACTGGAAGACGCGTTCGGCGGCGCGGAAATCGGGCATGGAAAGCGCGTGATCGCAGCCTACGACACCGACGAGGGTGACACCGTGAATGTCGTGGCCCTTGGCGATCATCTGCGTGCCAACGAGCAGGTTGATTTCGCCGGAGTGAAGGCGGGCCAGCAGGTGTTCGAGATCATGACGGCCACGGACGGTGTCGCGATCCATGCGGCCGATGCGCGCGCCGGGAAAAATTTCGGCTAGCCGTTCCTCGCCCTGCTGTGAGCCTGCGCCCAAATAGTAGAGGTGCTCGCTGTCGCATTTGGGACAACGGGGAGGGACGGTGCGGCGAAATCCGCAGTAGTGACACTCGAGGCGCTGTCCGGCGCGGGCGATGCCGGCATCCTCGGCAGGCGGCTTGTGGTGGGTGAGAGCGATGGCGCAGTTCTGGCATTCGAGCTTTTCGCCGCAGGCTCGGCAGATGACTGCAAAGGAGTAGCCGCGGCGGTTGAGGAGGATGAGCGCCTGCTCGCCGCGGTCCAGAGCCTGGCGAGTCTGGTCGACGAGGGAGCGGGAGAAAAGCTGCTCCTGCCCGGTTTGCTGGAATTCGCTGCGCATGTCGATGAGTTCGACTTCGGGCAGAGGGCGGTTTTTGACGCGGTCGTTCATCTCAATGCGTGTGTATTTGCCCTGGACGGAGTTTTGCCAGCTTTCGAGAGACGGCGTCGCTGAGCCAAGCACCACGACGGCGTTGGCGAGTTTGGCGCGCATCACGGCTACGTCGCGCGCGTTGTAGCGTGGTGTCTCTTCCTGTTTGTAGCTCTGGTCGTGCTCCTCGTCGACGAGGATGAGGCCAAGATTCGGCACAGGAGCAAAGATTGCAGATCGTGTGCCGACAACGATGGGTGCGTCGCCGCGATGGATGCGGCGCCACTGCTCTGTTCGCTCCTCGGGTGTCAGCGCGGAGTGCAGGAGGGCGACACGGGCGCCAAATGCGGCGTCGAGCAATCCGGCCATTTGAGGGGTCAGGCCGATCTCGGGAACAAGGAGAATCGAAGCCTGTCCCCGGTCGAGAGCCCGCTGCATGGCGGCGAGATAGACTGCGGTCTTTCCCGAGCCTGTTACGCCGTGGAGAAGGAAGGAATGGAATTCCCCGAGCCCCGCAACGATGGAGGCGAGTGCTTCCATCTGGGATTCGTTTAGCGAGAGAGGCCCAGAGGAAGGGTCGATACCACCGAGACGAAACACGGCCGGGCGTTCGTCGATGCGCACGAGGCCGCGTCGAACGAGGGTTTGCAGTGTCGATGAAGACAGGTCCTTCTGGCGCAGATCAGCGAGGGGCATCTCGCCTGCCGCGCGCGGTCAGTTCTGCGAGGATTGCCTGCTGGTTCTCGGTCAACCGGGGCAGGCGTGCCTCGGGAATGAGCACAGCGAAGCGTTCTGTGCGCCGGGCGTCTCGTTCGACGGCTGCGGTTTCGCGAGCGATCCATTTCTTGCGGGTCAGCGATGCGAGCACAGAGAGCGGGGCCTCAGTAGCGGCGCGCAGGACGGAGACTTTAACGGGCTGACCGGCGGAGAGGCGCTCGAGAACGCAGCGAGCCATTTCTTGCGTGTCGGGATTCTGCGTGTCGGGTTCTTGCGTGTCGGGATTTACGTCTGACGGATTGGCGCTTCGCTTTGAAGAACGTTTGCGCGGCTTGCGACTGGATGAGTCGCCATCAAGACTGCCGGCGAGAACATCGCGGCCAAGATCGGTGATGCGATAGAGCACAGTCCGCCGCACCTCAGCCATGAGCGGCAACATGCCGCGCAGCACTTCGCCGAGTGGTGCGAGGTAATACTGGGCGATCCACTCAGCCAACGAGAGTAGATGGTCGCTGAGTAGCGGCTCCTCATCGAGCACGGCATCGAGAAACTTTGCTTCGAAGTCAACGGGAGCAACGGAGTCTGCAACGGTGACGACGCCGATGAGTTTCTCATTGCGAAAAGGCACAATGACGCGCGCACCGCGCGCAGGCTGCCGTTCGTCGCGCACCGCGTAAGTAAATGTGCGGTCCAGCGGCACCGGCAGCGCGACTTCGCAAAAGGCAGGCATGGGAGGCAACTCCCAGTGTACCGGGATGGGCTGAAGATGAGCCTGGGCATGTGGAAAGCGATCTGGAAGGCATGAAATGAACACGTTAGTCTCGCGGCGGCGACGCTTCGTCCCAAATTCCGCACAGTTGTATTTTCAATCGCGTATCATTTCAACCGATGACCACATTCAAGATCTCCTCTTTAGCACTTGCGTTTTTGCTCGCCTTGACTGCCGGCGCCCAAACCAACACAACAACGCAATCCAAAACAGACCCGCTGCACGAGTGGGTGCAGGGGAACGACCCGGCGATGCTGGAGGCGTGGGTAAATCAGCGGCTGGACGAGGAAAAGACTGACCTGGAAAAGCTGCTTGCGGTGAAGGGTCCGAGGACGGTTGAGAACACTTTGCGGCCTTTCGATGACGCTGAAAATCAGCTCTCCCTCGCAGGCAACAATGCTTTTCTGCTTTACTCGCTGGCCGATGCCGCGGCTTTGCGAGACAAGGGTCAGGCGATGTCGGCGAAGATCTCAACCGCGAACACAGAGCTCAGCTTGAACCAGGGGGTCTATAAGGCACTGGCGGCGATTCCGCTGCCGACGGATGATCCAGCAACCCGGCATTATCTCGAGCGGACCTTGCTTGAATATCGGCTTGCGGGAGTCGACAAGGACGAGGCAACGCGCACGAAGATTCGCGGATTGCAGGACAAGGTTACTGACTTGTCTCTGAAGTTCGGCCGCAACGTGGCGGATGGGACATTGAAGATCACGGCGACGAAGGCTGAGTTGGAGGGGCTGCCCGCGGACTATATTGCGCGGCATAAGCCGGCCGCGGATGGCACTTATACCCTGACGACGGAACAGCCGGATGTGATGCCGGTGATGAGTTTCGCAAAGAGCCCGGATCTGCGGCGCAAAATGTTCCTGGCGTACGCAACTCGCGCTTATCCCCAAAACACCCAGGTGCTGCGAGACTTGTTGGCAACAAGGCAGGAATTGGCGACGACGCTTGGCTATGCGCATTACGCGAATCTTGCGACGGCAGACCAGATGATTGAATCGCCCGCGAAGCTGGAGCAGTTGATCAATCAAGTCGACGAGGTTTCGCGTCCCGCCGCGACCAAAGAGTATGCGCTGTTGCTTGCTTTCGCGCAAAAACAGCAACCGGGGCTTCAGAGCATCAGCGAGTCTGACGCGGGTTATTGGGGAGAACAGTACCGGCGCGCCACATTCTCGTTTGACGCGCAGAGCGTGCGTCCCTACTTCCCTTATGACGCGGTGCAGGCGGGAATTCTGCAAACTGCGTCGCGCCTGTTTCACGTGACTTTCAAGCCGGTGAAGGACGCGGTGGTGTGGGACAAGTCGGTGGACACTTTCGACGTTGTCGACGCGGCTGAGGGTTCGCAGGGCAAATTGCTGGGCCGCATCTACCTCGACATGCATCCGCGCGAGGGCAAGGACAAGTGGTTTTCGTCAGGATCAGTCACGCCGGGCATCAAGGGAAAACAACTGCCAGAGGGAATGTTGATTTGCAACTTCTCAGGCGGGGAGGCGGGCGATCCCGGGCTGATGCAATACAGCGAAGTGGTGACGTTCTTCCATGAATTCGGGCACCTGATGCACCACATTCTCGGGAGCCAGGGACAGTGGTCGGCAGCGGGCGGTTTCAACGTCGAAGGGGACTTCGTGGAATCGCCGTCGGAGATGCTGGAAGAGATGTTCCACGACACGGCCATCCTGCAGTCGTTTGGCAAGCACTATCAGACGGGAGAGGTGCTGCCGGCAAGCCTGATAGCAAAGATGAATGCGGCGAGTGCTTATGGTCGCGGACGGTGGCTGCAAGGGCAGCTGATTTATTCCTCGTTCGCTCTGCAGGTGCATAACCAGGCGCCCGCCGGAATCGATTTTGATGCGTTATGGAATGCGGACACCGAGAAATTCAGCCCTTTCAAGACCGTTGAAGGCGCACACAATTTCGCTGCGTTCACTCATATCTGCGGGTATGCCTCGAACTACTACACCTACGTTCTGGACAAGGTGATTGCGATCGACTTCTTCTCGCAGTTTGACAAGAAAAGCCTGCTGGACGGACCGACGGCGATGCGTTATCGGCGGAGCGTGCTTGACCCGGGAGCGAGCAAACCGGCGACGGAGCTTGTGAAGGATTTCCTGGGTCGTCCGCAACAGATGGATGCGCTTCGCAACTGGATGAATGAGCAGTTTCAAGCAGCGGAGACGGGCGGCAAATAGATGCCGGTTTTGCGGCCCGTTGCAAAGCGGGCCGCAGGCATTACAATTCCTGCTGATGACCACTCAAATCCGTAAGGCTCCGACTTCCGCTCCCCGCGCAGTTAAGAAGACATCCAACCCCATCACGATTTCCATCGACATCGGCGGATCGGGACTCAAAGCCATGCTGCTTGACGCCGCCGGCAAGCCGGTGAGCGAGCGGGTGCGCCTGGCAACGCCTGCCGTGCCGACGCCAAGAAGTGTATTGCGCGGACTGGAAGAGCTACGGAAGACGATTCCGGCATTCGATCGCGTTTCGGTTGGATTCCCGGGAGTGATCAAGCGCGGGACAACATGGACCGCGGCCAATCTGCATCCGGCGTGGATAGGCTATCCGCTGCAGGCGGAACTGGAAAAGATCTGGAAGAAGCCGGTGCGCGTGGCCAATGATGCCGCGGTGCAGGGATACGGGGCGATCAAGGGCGATGGTGTGGAACTGGCGCTTACGCTGGGGACCGGGCTGGGCTCGTCACTGTTCACCAACGGGCGGCTGTGCCCGGGACTTGAGCTGGCCCATCATCCGTGGAAGCGGGATCGGGAGTATGAAGACTATCTCGGCCGTCGCGGACTCGACAAATTCGGCAAGAAGCGCTGGAACAAACTTCTGCAGGAGGCCATCGAGCAGACAGCGAAGCTGTTTAACTGGGATCACCTCTATCTCGGCGGCGGCAACACTAAGAAGATCGACTTCAAGCCCGGGAAGAATATCGAGATCGTTTCGAATGAGGCGGGCCTGCTGGGCGGCGTAGCATTGTGGCGGGAGTGGCAGTAGACCGCACTTTCAATCGGGCGGTGCGTTGAGATCTTCATCCTTGGTTTCGCGGATCATGAGCAGGCCGACGAAGCTGAGGATTGCGGAGGCCGTGAGGTAGTAGCCGACGTATTGCAGACCGTAGGTCTTTGCGAGCCAGGTGGCGATGTAGGGAGCCAGCGAGGCGCCTAGAATTCCCGCGAGGTTGAAGGCGAGCGAACTGCCTGTGTATCGAACGGCAGTCGGAAAGAGCTCTGAGACAACTGTTCCGAGCGGACCGTAGGTTAGTCCCATCAGGGCAAGACCGAGGATCGTCATCAGCAGGGCTCCCGTTGCCCCGGCAGTAAAGAGCGGAGCCAGAACCAGGCCGAAAATTGCGATCAGAATTGTGACCGAGAACATGACGGGGCGGCGGCCTCGCTCGGCGAGCAGTGCGGAGATGGGGATGGTGAGCGCGAAAAACAGGATTCCGACCAGTTGGATGATGAGGAAGTTACCCCGGTCGTAGTGCAACTCGGTGGTTCCCCAGGAGAGCGCAAATACCGTCATCAGGTAGTAGAGGACAAAGGTTGCGAGGCAGACGAACATGCCGGCGACAAGTTGTCGCGTGTGCTTTCGAAAGACCACAAAGATCGGGACGCCGGCGCGATGGGCGTGCTGGAGCGATGCCTGAAAGACGGGTGTTTCCGTAATGGTGAGTCGAACGTAAAGGCCCAGCAGCACCAGTACCGCGCTGGCAAGGAAAGGCAATCGCCAACCGAAGGCAAAGAACTGTTCGTCGGTGAGAGAGCGCGACAGCAGCAGAAAGATGCCGCCGGAGAGCAGGAATCCGATGGGCGCTCCGAGCTGCGGGAACATGCCGTAGAGGGCGCGCTTCTTCGGGGGAGCATTTTCGACCGCAAGGAGCACCGCGCCGCCCCATTCTCCGCCGAGACCGATTCCCTGCCCGAATCTGCAGAGAGCAAGCATCAATGGAGCCGCGATTCCGATCGCGTTGTATCCGGGCAACACTCCGATTACGAAGGTTGAGATACCCATGGTGGAGAGGGCGACTACGAGCGTTCGCTTGCGGCCGATACGATCACCGAAGTGGCCAAAGATTGCGGAGCCGATGGGGCGCGCGAGGAAGGCTATGCCGAAAGTTGCGAGCGACGCCAGCGTTGACGTGGCTTGATCGGAAGACGGAAAAAAGAGACGCGGAAACACCAAGACCGCAGCCGTGGCGTAGATGTAAAAGTCAAAGAACTCAACTGCTGTTCCAACCAGGCTGGCGAAGAGGACCTGGCGGGCAGTGTTGATTTTTTTTGGGGACCCGTCATTTTTCATCGGCCATTTCGAATTGTACCGGCTATGGCGGAACCTGACTGAATTTGGATTGCAGATTAAAGCTGACGATGACTATTCGCGCGGCTGGCTGATCTACTCTGCCCGCAATGCCTCACTGGGGCTCACGGAGACAGCGCGCGCGGCCGGAATGCTTACAGCGATTGCCGCTACGGCGGTGAGCGCAACGGCTGAAATCCAAATTGAGAGCGGATCGACCGCGCTGACATGGAAAAGCAAGCCGTTGATTAGGCGCGCAGAAAGCATTCCCACGGCCAGGCCAACTGCCACTCCAACTGCGGTAAATGTGCCGGCCTGCCGCAAGACCAGTTTGAGAACATCGCCGCGATTTGCGCCGATGGCAATTCGCACGCCGATTTCCCGGGTGCGCTGGGCGACGGAATAGGACAGCACTCCATAGATCCCAATGGCAGCAAGTACCAATGCGACGATCGCAAAGATGCCGAGCAAGGTCGCGGTCATTCGCTGGCGGGCCATTGAGTCAGACAACAACCCGTCGACCATTTCAACGTTGTAGATGGGCTGATTTGCATCGACTGCGTGCACGGCATTTTTCACGATGGACACGATGCCCTGCGCATCCAGAGAGGAGCGCACGAGAAGCACCTCGTGGAGTCCATATCCTGGAAGGTAGATTTCGGGCTGTGGTTCCGCATCCACTCCCAGATCGCGAGCGTTGGCGACTACGCCAATCACGGGTATTTTCTGCGGCTGCGGTGTCATGACACCGAGAAGGATGTTGGAGCCTAGTGGGCGCCTGGCAGTGAGGTAGCGTTGAGCAAATGCTTCGTTGACAATCGCCCGGGTCAGGTTGCTCTCGATATCTTCGGTCTTGAACACTCTGCCCTCACGAACGCCAAGGCCCATCGTCTGAAAGAAGGCGGGGCTGACATAACGGATCTGTGCCAGGGGAAAAGAGCCCGGAGCCAATGGCGGCGCGCCTTCGATAAGAAAACGCGTCATCACCTGCGAAGGTCTGAGTGGAACAATCGTCGTGGTACCAGCGGAGACGACGCCTGGCGATTGCGCGATATTGTCGAGGACCTGCTCAAAGAAGTGATTCGTCGCGGGACTTGTGTCTCCATATCGCGGCTCAGGCAACGTGACTTCAACACTGAGCAGATGGTCAGTACGAAATCCTGGTTCGACGGCAACGAGCTTTTGAAAGCTGCGAATCACAAGTGTGCCGAGGAAGACCACCATGACAGCAACCGCGATTTCACCGGCGACAAACGCTCCGCGGCTGCGGCGGTGTTGATCGCTGCTGCCACGATCTCCCGCTCGAAGCGTCTCAGACATGCGCTGAGATATTTTCAGCGTGGGCAGCATGCCGAACAGGAGGGCGGTGATGGTGCATACACCGAGCGAAAACAAAAGCACGGGAATGCTGAGGCGAATGGATCCGATCAATGCCGCGTCGAGCCCGTTGGTGTGAGCGAGGACCACGCGCAGGAGAGGAAGTGCCCCGGCTGCGAGTGCGATGCCGAGGGCTCCGCCCGCGAAACAGAGGAGCATGGTTTGTGTCAGAAACTGGGAAAACAAACGTCTGCGATCTGCGCCTAGCGCCTGGCGAATCGCGACCTCGCGCTGATTGGTCGTAGCCCGAACGAGCAGGAGATTGGCGACGTTGGCACACGCAACCAGGAGCACAAGAAACACGGCTCCCATGAGGCTCAACAAGGCGGGGCGCAGGGTGCCGACGAGTTTATCGCGCAAGGAGGAGAGAACAGCACCGACGTTCCGATTTGTCGCCGGGTACGCGGCCGCGAGACGTTGCGCGACGGTCTGCATGTCAATCCTTGCCTGCGAAAACTGGACACCGGTGCGAAGACGTCCGAGAACGTTGACCGAGTGCCATACACGGGAGGCTTTGGTTGCATCGTCGAGGAGCGAGAGGGGCAGCCAGACATCGCCGTCGGCAGGAAACGAGGCTCCAGCCGGGAGCACGCCGATGATCGTGAAGCTTGAGCCGTTGAGAGTCACGCTGCGTCCGGCGATGCGTGGATCCCTGCCAAAATAGCGATTCCACGCAGACTCGCTCAACACCGCAACATGATCGCGGCCCGAGACGTCATCCTGTTCGTCAATGACACGCCCAACAAGGGGCGATACTCCCAGCAGTGAAAAGAAATTGCCGGATGCGAGCACGCGATGGATCTGCTCAGAGTGCCCGTCGACAAGGAGCGAGACAGTGCTGGGATTGATCACAGAGTAAGCAGCCACCTGGGTAAAGCTGCCTTGCTGTCGACGCCATTCCTGGTAGTCAGGATAGGTGGCTTCGATGCCGCCTTTGACCTGGGGGTGGGTCTCAGCAATGGCCACGATGCGGTCGGCTTCGGCAAACGGCAACGATTTGAGTAGGAGGGAGTATACGCAGCTAAAGATGGCCGTGGTGGCTCCTGCGCCGAGCGCCATGGTGAGGACGGCAGTGATGGTGAATCCCGGCGAATTGCTCAATTGACGCATCGCATAGCGAAAGTCGCGCAGCAAGGTTTGCATCACGGTCCACCCTTGAGGGAATGACGTCGGAACAGACGAATTGGTCAACGCCGTGGGTAGATGCTACTACCGGAGAGGAACGGCGAGCACCTGATTGAGAGGCTTTTTGTGGCGAACTGCTACCCAGGCGCGACGAGGAGCTCGATATCTCTTGTTCTTCCGTTCCAAATGATCAGGACTAGTGCAATGTTGTCCCGCCTGCCAAGGGCAAAGGCACCTCCAACGTGCCGGTGCGATCACTCAAGGTATCGCGAACAGCCATCCTGATATACGCGGCGCCTGGGGGTACCTGCAGTTCCTGCTGAGCATGAAACAGTGCACCGGATTTTCCATTGGAAGCAGGATCGGGCGAGGCCAGTCCCTCGTTCAATATGCTATTGAGCAAGCGCCCATCGGCGTCGTAGGCTGCCGCAGCGAATTCCAGTTTGGGGGTCTTTCCTCCGCTCGCAGCCATTGACTTCAATTGCGGATCGAAGACTCCATAGTTGATGACGTACTTCTGCAGCTTGACTGGTGTCAGGGGTTTCAGGGGGCGATTTCTGCTGCGCGTTCGGAAGAATGTCGGGGAATCCTCCAGCTCCGTCATTTGCGCCGGCGTGGCCATCTCCGGTGCACCGTCGGCAGCGAGGTGTGTACTGAACAGGAGATCATGCAACATGGGCGCACCGTGTTCGATGTTGGCGTAGAGTGTGTCTGCCGACTTGGCGGCGACAAAACGAGTCTGCAGGATTTCGGCCTTGCGCGCCGGCTGGCTGGAATCGTCGGGCAGCCCATAGTAGAGTTTCCGGTAGGTGAGCGTGTATTCGCTTTTCTTTGCCAGGGTCACTTCGATGTGTCGCTCCGAACCGTCATATTTCGTATTGGTCGGGGAATAGCTCAGCGAATAATAGTTCTCTCCGTGCGTGATCGCCTTGTCGATCAGATATTTCACCTTGTTGTCGCTGTAGAATGCATGGCCACCGGTTGCGGCTGCAATTTCCTCTTCGTATTGGTGGTCCGTCATGACGTCGCCGCCGCCCACCACGCCACGCAGGTCTATCGGATAGAGAGCGACCTGACTCTGCATCATGGCAGAATAGGTGCGCCTGATAGCATCCCTTTGCAATTCGCTCAGATCAAGAAGATAAGGGCCTACCTGGCTCGTTCGCATTGAGGAATTCGAGCCCTTTTGCGATGGACCAACGGGAATCGGAAACTCGCTTGACATCCAAATCAGATTCTTACGGCCGGGTATGCCGCGCAGATATTCAGCGATGAATCTCAAGTTGGACAAGGCTGCGCCAGAGTCTTCATATCCGTAGACCTCGCCAAAGATGAAGACCCTGGGAACGTGCGGCCCGGGTCCGCTTGAGAGAATTGCCGTGCGAACGAGGGCGTGATCGCTGGTGAAGCCCTGGATCAAATGAAGTCCGCCGGCGTTCACGAACAAAGCAATGCGGGCCCCGGATTGAGCATTATCAATAAACTCAAGAAGCTGCTTGCGAAAGGCCATCTGGTCTGGTGCCGGGGTGTTGACCATGTCGTAATAGAGGACGTAGAGCGGTCCCCGTTCCGGCGCCTTGGGGATATTGACAAACGTGTTTGCGGGCAGGGGCGGCAGATTTGAAGGAATAAAACTGGGCGTTGATCCATCGTTGTAATTGAAGGTGAGAATCCGCTGTGTCTTGTTGTCTTCCTTGAGGATGAAATCTTCTTTCCGAAGTCCTTGTACCGGATTTCCATTCTTGTCGGTCACGACCAAATCTACGGGAACGCGCCGAACATCCAGCCGAAGCACTAAATCATTTTGTGTGGAACTGGCTCCCTCTTTCTTGCTTTGCGGTGTCGACGTCCCTGTCTTTGCTATTCCCTCAGAGGGGCGTGCTGAATCAATGACAACCACCAGCAGAACCGCCGCCAATGCCGTACGCAAACTGACCATGATTCACCCCCGATTCTTCTGTCCTACTGCGTGCAAACGAATCGCAGCTTTCGGCAAGTATTATACGAGCGCATGAGGGAAATCTCCGCGCAGGTTTACCGATTGAGTACTTGGAAGATACAGATTGTGTTTAAGATCACATTGTCATGGCACTGCCGTAAAGCTGTAAGCTCGATTCCGAGGTATTTCCTTTCTATGTACTTGTCTTCCGGTCGTATACCTGGTCTGTGCATGTGTTCCCTGAGGAGCGCCGCTTGGGCTGGTTTTTTCACCGTGATGATGTGCGCAGCGGGGCAGAAGCCGCTGCAGACACTTCTTGTCGGCATCGATCATCGCACCGTCACGAGTCTGAACGGGGAGTGGCACTACCTGGTCGACCAGTCTCCAGGGCGCGCTTTGTATACGGCGGGCGGTGAGATCAACGACAAGGGCTACGCGATGAATGAGCGCCCGAACATCGTGGGCAAGCACAACCAGGAATACGATTTTTCGACCGCGCCAACGCTGAAAGTGCCGGGCGACTGGAACACTCAGGTACCACAGCTCTTCAACTATGAGGGCGTGGTTTGGTATGAGCGTGACTTTGACGCCCAGCCCAAGGCGGGCACGCGCACATTTCTCCATATCGGCGCTGCCAATTATCGTTCGCACGTTTGGGTGAACCAGAAACGGGTCTGCGATCATGAGGGCGGCTATACGCCGTTTGACTGCGAAGTGACCGCCGTATTGCATCCCGGTTCCAACTTTGTTGTGATCGCGGTGGATGCTACTCGCCTCGTCGACGGGATTCCCTCGGTCGGAATCGACTGGTTTAACTTTGGCGGGTTAACCCGCGATGTCTCGCTGGTCACGGTTCCCGAGGCATTCATCGATGACTACGACGTTCACCTCACGCACGGCGTCAGGTTCGATCCGGACAATGCGGAGATCTCCGGCTATGTTCATGTGCTCGATGCGCCAGCGGGCACGGTGGTCGGGATCGAGATACCGGAAGCAGGCCTCAAAACCTCAGGAAAGACTGACGGCGAGGGCAATGCGACCTTCAGCATCAAGGCGCAGAGGCTTAGCCTCTGGTCGCCCGAGTCTCCAAAGCTCTACAAGGTGAGCCTCACCGCCGGGGATGACAAGTTGACCGATGATATCGGCTTTCGCGATATCCGGGTGGACGGCACGCGGATCCTGCTGAATGGGAAGGCAGTCTTTTTGCAGGGCGCCAACATGCATGCCGAAGCGCCTGTGCGTGGAGGGCGTGCCTACAGTGACGAAGACGTGGGCACCATCTTCGGCTACCTGAAAGATATGCATGCGAACTTCGTCCGGCTGGCGCACTATCCGCATGACGAGCGAATGGAGCGCGCCGGTGACCGCGATGGGATCATGATCTGGTCAGAGATACCCAACTGGCAGCACATCTCCTTCGACAAGCCGGAGGTCTACGCGAAGGATGTCGCCATGCTGAGAGAAATGATTCGGCGCGACCGCAACAAGGCTTCTGTAATTCTCTGGTCTGTGTCGAACGAGACTCCCAACAATCCAACGCGTACCAAATTTCTGACCGATCTTGCGAACGAAGCTCGACGGCTCGATCCAACGCGTCTTATCACCTCCGCGATCATTGGGCCAAAGCCGAACGGGGTGGAGATGGTCAACGATGATCCTCTCTGCGATGTGCTGGATGTGATCGGACAGAACGAATACATCGGCTGGTATGAGATGACTCCGGAAGACGCCGATAAGATCCACTGGACGTTTCCGCAGAAGCCCGTGATTATGAGTGAATTCGGCGCTGAAGCGAAATTTGGCAACCATGGAGCCGTCAATCAGCGGTGGACGGAGGAGCAGCAGGTCTATGTTTTGCAGCACCAACTTGTGATGCTCAACAAGATTCCTCAACTCCGCGGCGCGACGCCCTGGATTCTGATGGATTTCAGGTCTCCGACTCGAAACATTCCGAAGTTGCAGGATGGATATAACCGCAAGGGTCTGATCTCGGAAGACGGAAAGAAGAAGCAGTCGTTTTTTCTCTTTCAAAAATCCTATGCGGAACACTCCGTCGGGAAGGCTGAATAATGTTTTGATCCTTGGGCCTGTCATGCATCTGAGGATGTACCTTGTATGATTTTGCCGACGGATATCCCAAGGCTGCAGGCGCCGGAATTTGGCGAGAGATAGGAAAGCACATGGGCAACGACTGGACCAGGCGAAAGTTTCTGAGCGGCGCAGCGATTTCGGCAGCCTCTCTCGCGGTTGGCGCGCCACAAATGAGGGGCGCTGCAAAGGCAAACGGCGCTGCCTTGCGGGGAAGGTTTCTAACGCACGTTTCGGTAGTGCGCGTGAACCAGATCGAGGTAACACCAAACCGATCCATCGGGGAAGATGAAGCTGTTGATAACCGCCCTGAGCGGATTCGATCAAGGCGTGACGCCTTTGCGAGAGGCTGCCCCGAAGGCAAAATGACCTGGGCGATCAGTTGGCTCGCGCTCCATGACAGCCGGAAAGAATATCAAGAGGCAAGACGCATGCTTGCCGGCTATCACGATCGCTACGGGGATGAAATCACTTTCATTCCAGGTGGCTACTTCGCGCCAATGTATGACAGTCGCGACCACGTTCGGCAGACGATTCACGAGGCGCTCGCGTTGATCTCCCAGGTCGTGGGAGGCGGATACAGGCCCGAGTGTGTGGTTGCAGGGTTTCTTGATGCAGAAAACCAGAGGTATCTTGCCTCGGACGAGGGCATTCACGTTTGCCAGGGCGAGATTTGGAGCCAGCACGGGATCGACAATGGAGATGGCGATGGGGGCATTTGCTATCCCTACTACCCGAGTCGCGAGCACTATTTGAAGCCAGCGCAGGGGGAGTCTGATTTCATCGACTGCGTTTGCCTGGACGGATGGACCTGCGACTTTCTCGCGGCGCGGCGAGAGGGGTTTCAAGGAGGATTCAATAGCCGGTTGGGGGTGGGCCCGATTGAAGCCGTAGGGAACCTGGGCACCGCGGTTGGTCGCAAAGAGATGATGGATACGACTGCGATGCATTACGACACCGGATACGCCTTGAACGGCTTTGGCTGGGTCACCGCAATCTGGGAGACATCCATCGGTCACGATGAGGACTTGACGTATTGGCTGCAGGCGGTTCGCGAACGATGGCCCGACACGAAAGTGATGACGGAAGGAGCGTTTGGGCTGGAGTGGCGCAAGCATTCGCCGAATAATTCGAAGCTCAACTATCGCTTCGATGCCAAAGGGACTGGCGCGCCAGGCTCCGAAAAGGAGTTGGAGATCAAGTGGTTTATGAACCGCGACTTTCGGCTGGCGTTGCTGCGGAATTGGGAGAAAGAGAGTCAGCCGATGGTCATCGACTTCACTCGCTATGACCTGAAAGCGGCCGAGCCACAGGGTCTGCAGCGCGAGTGGAGCCTGATGAATGTGCTGAATCAGAAAGGCACCCGGCCTCAGGACAAACCAGTGCCGCTGCATAATCTGCCCTCAGAAGACCAGCACCGGATTTATGCGCGATACCCGGAACTCAAGAAATTGGCTTGATCAGGGACGCGACTGCCGCGAAAGGGACTATGACTGCTGACGGGTTCAACGAATCGGACAAGAACGATGTGGGGGAAACTGCGTCAACTGCGCAGGCCAGCCGCAGGACGTTTCTCAAGATATTGGGCGCAGGTGTCGCTGCTGCCGCGGCAGAGCCCGTTACGTTGGCACAGGGCGCGACTGTGGGACGGTCTGATCCGCAAGCAACACCTTCAGCGGAACCGGTCGATAAGGTGAATTGCTTTCAGGGTACAAATTCGACGCGCCTGTTTTCGCGGGGGAACACACTGCCGATTGCTGCGTTGCCGTTTGGAATGGCGCATTGGACGATTCAGACCGCAATCGCAAGGAGTCCGTGGTTTTTTGACCCTGCGGATCAACGCACGGAGGGATTTCGCTGCACGCACCAATTGAGTCCGTGGCTGGACGACTATGGCTATGCCACTTTGCTGCCGTTCACTGGAAACCCTTCTTCCGAGCCCGCAAAACGAGCGTCATCCTATCGGCCGTCCGACACGGTCTTTAAACCGCACTTCGTCAAGCTGAACTTGCGTCGCTATGGTTTAGTGGCAGAACTGACGCCGACAGAACGCGGCGCGGTGTTGCGTATCGAGTTTCCTGAAGACGATTCTTCGGGCCTGATGATCGATTTGCCGGGCAAGGATGCGGAGTTTCATTTCGATCGTGAGACCCGGGTTGTGAACGGGATTACGAGAGCGAACTCGGGCGGAGTTCCTGACGGCTTTGCGACGTACTATGTTTTTCGATTCGATTCTGCCCTGTCTGGATTCGATGTGAAGGAGTTGGCGGATCGAAAGGTGGGAGTTGTCACATTTGCTCGCTCTGCTGACCGGACGGCGGTTGTCCGCGTCGCGACATCATTCATTTCGGCAGAGCAGGCGGCGCGAAATCTCGAAGCGGAGATTTCAACGAAGCCGTTTGACCAGATTGCAGGGGAAGCTCACGGCAAGTGGACGCAGACGCTGAATCGAATCAAGGTGGAGGGCGGCAGCAGAGGAACAGCAACGGATCTTCTACTCTGCGCTGTACAGGGCCGCGCTTTTCCCACGTATTTGGCATGAGCCGGACGGCGCGGGTGGTTTCCACCACATGAGCGCTTACAGCGGGAAGGTCGTGCCGGGTGTGATGTACGCCGACCACGGATATTGGGACGTATATCGGGCGTGGTATCCGCTGATGACCATTCTCGACCCGGCCCGGCTGGGAGAGATTCTGCAAGCGTGGGTGAATGCTTCGCAGGAAGGTGGATGGCTGCCGCAGTTCCCTTGCCCGGGCTACAGGGCATGTATGACGGGGAGCCTGATTGACTCCGCTTTCGGAGATGCCGCAGCAAAAAATATCAAGGGCTATGACGTGCGCGCTGCCTATGCGGCACTGCGCAAGCATGCCACGCAGGTCGGTTCCCCAGACAAGGGATATGGGCGGCGTGGAGTCACGCAATACCTCGAACTTGGATATATCCCGGTTGAGGACGTGGAGCAGTCCGCAGTAGAGACGCTTGACTCCGCTTACGGAGATTTTTGCATTGCGCAAGTGGCGCGTGCAGCGGGCCAGGCCGACGACGCTGCAATGTTTGAAAAACGTTCCCAGAACTGGCGGAATGTATTTGATGCGAAGAGCGGATTCATGCGAGGCAAGCATCGCGACGGAGCGTGGCTGGAGCCATTCGATCCGATTGTCTGGGGTAGTCCGTATGTTGAGGGATCGGCCTGGCAGCATCGCTTTTCGGTGCCCCACGACATCCCAGGGCTTGCGGCCGGGCTGGGCGGAAATTCACGAATGGCGATCGCCATTGAGGAGATGCTGAGGACGGAGCCCAGGTTCAAGGTGGGAGTCTACAACGAAGAGATCCACGAAATGTCTGAGATGGCCGCGGTGAATTTCGGACAGTATGCGCACGGCAATCAACCGGTTCATCACGTGCTGTATCTATTCGCGCTGGCTGGGCGTGCGGATCGCACGCAGTACTGGGTACGGCGGGTTCTCAATGAGTTGTATTCTGCCGATAGTTTTGCTGGAGATGAGGATACCGGCTCGATGGGGGCATGGTTTGTGCTGAGTGCGCTGGGCTTTTATCCAGTGTGTCCGGGACGAGCTTCGTATGTTCTCGGAAGCCCGCTTTTCGATCGGGCAGTGCTGACGCTGGGCAATGGGAACGTAACGACCATCGAAGCACGAAACAACAGCAGTGAGCACGTTTATGTTGAGGCTGTGACGATTAACGGTGCCAAACACGCGGAGGCCGAGATTTCGCATCGAACGATCGTTGAAGGATCGCGCATCGTGTTTGCGATGGCGGGCAAGACGGTTTCGACCTAACGGATAGCGCGGGTGCGGCTGAGGCCCTCACGATTTCTCGTTGTGAGGCCGCGCTTTGGTGATGGTGATTCCGAGCCGCACAAATGGCGACAGCACTTTTCGCGGGGTATTTGCGCTGACAATCATGCCTGTGATCTCTGACATTGGGGCGATCACAAATGGCGATACGGCGTTCAGTTTCTCTGAAGATGCGAGGACAATTGTTTCGGCCGCACTGGCGCTGAGCGCTCTTTTGATATGCGCTTCTTCGAAGTCGCCGGTGGTAAGGCCGCTGCGGGGGTGGATTCCGGTTACGCCCATGAAGTAGATGTCGGCCTGGATGCGACTGATTGCTTCGATTGCGGGAGCGCCGACGGCAACGACGGAATGCTTGAAGAGACGGCCGCCGATAAGGATCACTTCAATATCTTGATGATCGACGAGTTCGACGGCGATGGTGGGACTATGCGTCACTACGGTTGCCTTGAGTTCGGGTGGGAAACTTCGCGCGATTTGTATCGCTGTTGTTCCTCCGTCGAGTATGACGACCTGGGACGGCTGAACCATTGCGGCGGCTGCGCGCCCAATCATCTTTTTCTCATCGGTGGCGACATTGAGACGGGCTGCGAAATTGCCCATGGCAGGGGATGCGGGAAGCGCGCCTCCGTGTACACGCTGCAAGAGGCCGTCAGCCGCAAGTTCTCTCAAATCACGGCGAATCGTGTCTTCTGAGATCTCGAGTTCCTGGCTGAGGTCCTTTGCGATGATCTGACCGGATCGTCGGAGCGTCTCGAGAATATGTTGTTTGCGTTGGCTGGTAAGCACAGGATAACTATCGCATAAAATTTAACCGTTGTGCACGAAATTGCACGATATTGCACAAACATGCACGTTCTGATATTGTCCAGACATGGAGGTCGTATGAGCAAATCCAAACCGCTCCTGATCCTGATAGCCGGACCGTATCGTTCCGGCACTGGACAACAATCCAAAGCTGATCGACAAGAAATCTCGAGAGGCTCGAGTCGTACTCGCTGCCCATTTACAAGGCGGGGCACATTCCGCTGATTGGAGAATGGGTCGCGCTGCCAATCGTCAGGCAGACAGGTTCGAAATCGCTTGGCGACGCAGTTTCGGAGCAGTTCCTCTACCCTGTTGCCGACCGCCTGCTTCAGCGGTGCGACGCAGTACTTCGCATTGAGGGAGAATCGAAGGGCGCTGATGAAGACGTCCGTCTTGCATCGGAGCGTGGATTGCCAGTCTATTTCCGCGTTGAGGATATTCCGATTCTGACTTGCTGACGCAGCCTGGAATGGAGCGCGCATTTGAGGGATTATGTGTAATTTCTCTGCGGATCAGAAGATAGAGCCGCGCGAAATTTACTCGATGCGGGAATGTTGGCCGGTGCTTAAGGCGAAATAAAGGGAGACGACGGTGATGTCGTCATTCTGGCCGAAACGCTGAGCCGCATTGGCAATATAGCGGGCGGATTCATTGCTGACTTGTTGAGTGCGCTCGAATCCGAAGAGCTCGCCGCGAGGATTGGTGGCCTCTACAACTCCATCGGAGAGAAAGATGAGGCGGTCGCCGAGCTGGAGCCGGAAGTCGGCCTGTTCGTAGCGGATGCTCGAGGTGATGCCGAGTGGAAGCCCGGATGCCAGCTCCATCTCACGACCATCGCGATAAGGGCTCAGGTGGCCCGCGTTGGCGATGGTCATGGCGCCATCAGGATAGATTCGCGCACAGAGACACGTTGCAAAACTCAGGACTGCTTTTGAGTTACGCCCCGCGCTGGGCCGCAGATCTTCACCGACCATCACGAGATTGAGATGGTTGAGGATCGTCGCAGGATCGTGCGAGATTTCATTGCGCAGTGCGCCCACCAGGGTGCTGGCATTCATTGCAGCCTGCAGGCCTTTGCCACTTACGTCGCCCACGACGATGAGAAGGGATTCGTCTTTGAGGGGGAGCACTTGAAAGAAATCTCCACCGACGCCATTGACGGGGAGGTACGCACTTTCGAGCATGAAGTTGCGGTTCGATGGAAGCTGCGTGGGAATAAGCATGGCCTGCACGCTTCGTGCGGCTTCGATTTCGGCGGTGGAGCGTTGCTCTTCCTGGCTAACGTGGACAAACCGGTAGAGGATCACGGAAATGAGACTGGCGAGAAAGACCGTGTAGTTGACGGCGCTTGCGCTGAATTCAATTGGCCCGAGATGAGAATGCGTAGAAGCGAGGCCCTCTGCGATCCAGTGCTTGCTGCCGGCGAAATCGAGAATTGAATCGACAGAATCGGCTGTGGACGCAAGGAAGAAGGGCAGCAACATTATTCCTGCCTCACGACGACCGCGCCGCCAGGCCCGAAAGAGCAGGACTGAGATGAGGACGCAGAAGACTACCTCGGCAGAGATGGAAAAGAATTGATAGATGGCCTCCAGCTTTAAAAGCGCGAGCAGCGGCAACACCAAGACGGCAATCTGAACGCCGCGGACGAGTTTGCGATGCTGACTGGCTGTAAAGCGGAGAACAAATTCGAGAGTCACCGCCATGAAGATGCGACCTGTCCAGAGATTCAGGACGCTAAAGATCGACAGGGGGATAAGCGCCTGGCCATATGCGATTTCGACGGTTCCTGTGACGGCCACAGAAAGGCAGAGCAGAGCAAGCCACAGGTATTCAGAATGATGACGCTGGGCGAGGTAGAGGGTGGCCCCGAGCGCGGCGACACAGAAGAAAAGAAAGCTGACGATCACGATGGCAACTACATGCTGATCCCAGTGGCGTTCTATCGCAAGATTCAGCCTGTCGTTGATGTCGTCGAGGGCGCCAAGTTCGACATTTGCGAGCAGACTGCGCTTAATGGTGGTTTCAGGTCCGGCCCAAGTACGAACAGCCAGCAGGATTGTGCCGTTGGCCAGGGCGGGAGTCAGACGCACGATGAAAGGCGGCGATTGATACATTGCGGGACGATCCGTCATTCCGCGCGTATGGCCTGATTCCACTCCATTGATGTATGCGGCAAGCTGCCCGATTGAGTCGCTGGTGAGAAGCAGGCCGGATGGCTGGTTTCCGGGCGGCTTGCTTATCTGGGAAAGCTGCTGCGGCTGCAATCGCAATCGATACCATGCATAACCGGAGTAGGAATCGAGACCTTGTTCCGTCAGGGTCTGGTCCAGGGATATGGTTGGCCACGCAGAGTCATCGAAGTCGGGTTCAGCCCAGCGAGGATCGTCTCCGACCTGGAATCGCCAGGGGCCATCAAGTTTCATGACGCCATGGATTCTGGCCGGGACCTGGCTGTTTGCAGTGGTGCTAACGGGAGCAGGTGCAGTGTTTGGCGCTTGTTGCGCGGCCAGGGGAAGGCTTAATGCGCAGAGGCAGGCGAGCCGTTTCAGGCTTGACCGTGATCGAAATCTTGCGGCTGCTTTTCTGACCACTTTCATGCGCGTTCTCAGTTTAGTTCAGAAGCGAGAGGGCCATAGGCTCGTGCGGCCCTCTAATCGGGAAAGAAGAATAGATACGCGCGGACTTTGAGGAAAGTTCTTCCTGCAACCTTCCTGTGATTACCTTGGCTGGAAGTAGTATGGCTCGCCTGATGCGGGACGGTTGATTCTTCAGACGTCGTCAAATTCACTCCAACGAGGGGGATTGAAGAGAATGCTCGGTCTGAGTGTGGCCTTGGTCGCGATTCTGCTGGCGCTTTGTCCGCGCCCCGCTTTGGCTCGCATCCGCGCAAAGTCGCGCAGGAAATAGGTTGTTAGTCGGTCTCGCCGACCGCGCGCCGCTTTCCGAGGTCTTTCGCTGCGGTCCTGAGGCTACGAAAGCGTCTCTTCGCCCAAAGCAGGAGGGCGCGAGCCCATCGATGCTGCGTGGAGAGAGTCACCAATCCAGCGATGAGAATGGGGATTCCAGGGATGATTGGCAGGATTAGCCCGGTCAATCCCACAACAATTCCCGTCCAGCCCACAATTTTGAGCCACAGGGAACTCTCGTGCCGCATCGCTTTTGGCGACATGCTGACCTCACGCTTCGCTACGCGTTCCCTGCGCGCCTGTCCAGCGCATGCCTCCGAGGCATGGCTTTCCGGGTGTGCGTGCTTATGTATTGACGCATTCCAGGGTCAAACGGTTCCCCGACCGCGGGCGGTTACGCTTTGGCGGGTAACTTCAAGCCGAGTTCACTCATGGCAATTTGGAGGTCAGCCCACGCTTCCTTTTTCTGCCGTGGATCTCGGAGGAGGAATGCCGGGTGATAGGTGACGATCAGCTTAGATCCACGAAACGAGTGAACGCGGCCACGAAGTCCGGCAAGTGGCTGGCGCTGCCCCAGGAGGTAAGTAGCCGCAGTGGCTCCCAAAGCGACAAGCACTTCGGGACGCACCACATCAATCTGGCGAAAGAGAAATGGCGAGCACGTGTTTGCTTCTTCAGGCTCGGGAGTGCGATTAGCGGGCGGGCGGCACTTGACGATGTTTGCGATGTAGACCTCTTCGCGCTTGAGCCCCATGGCGGCAATCATGTTGTTCAGCAACTGACCGGCGCGGCCAACGAAAGGGAGGCCCTGCGCGTCTTCGTCGGCGCCAGGCCCCTCACCGACAAACATGATGCGTGCGTTGGCGCTGCCGTCGGCGAAGACAATTTTGTTGCGGCCTTTGTGGAGAGCGCAGCGAGTGCAGTCGCCAATGTCCTCACGAATGATGCGAAGAGCATTTTCGCGGTCTGCAACGGGAACTGCGGAGGCGATTTGCGGCGGTGCGGAGATCGGCTTGCGCGGCGGGATGGGATTATTCTCCTCGGAAAGGGTTGTTGGGCGAGGTCCTTCCCAGGTCTCAGAAGCGAGACCTTGGGCACCCAAGGTTTGGGCAACACTCGATGGGCTCTCTTGTTCAGAGATGAGGGTCTGAGTGGAGATTATTGCGAGATCGACTGGCCGGCGATAAAACTCGGTGAGGCCGAGTTCGCGATAGAAGCGCAGACGCGCTTCAAGGGCTTCCCGGGTTGCTGAGTCGAGCATATGAGTCACGCCGGTTACTCCACGATCAACTGTCGGCGCGCGGCAGACGGGGAGACGGACTGGCTCAGGACTTTCTCCTGCGGCTTTTCTTCTTCGTCGATCTCAACCATGAGCGAACGTGGGCGGCGAAGGGTAACGATTTCGTCGAGGATGCGATCAGCCAATTTGCGCTTCGGCATCTCAGGTAAATCGATGGACGTGGAGGTCGTTAGAAACGTGGCGGCGTTGCGATCGGCATCGATTCCGACCCCCTCGCCGGAGACATCATTCACAACGATGGCATCGACACCCTTGCGAAGTAGCTTGGCGCGGCCGTTTTCCAATCCATTCTCTGTCTCAGCGGCGAAGCCGACGATGAGTTGGCCAGGGCGTCTCTGGCGTGTAACTTCAGCGAGGATGTCTTCAGTGGGCGCGAGCTCGAGCGTAATCGGGCCGGTGCGCTTGAGTTTGTGGCCTGAAAAGCTTACAGGGCGGTAGTCGGCAACTGCCGCGGCCTTGATGATAAGAGTGGACTCACCCATACGTTCGAGGACAGCCTTACGCATTTCCTCTGCCGTGATCACTTTGATGAGCTCGCAATGCGAAGGGGGATGCAATGCGGAGGGCCCGCTCACGAGAATGACCTTTGCTCCGCGGCTCTGCGCGGCATCTGCAAGGGCGTAGCCCATTTTGCCGCTGGAACGATTACCGAGATAGCGAACGGGGTCAAGAGCCTCGCGCGTTCCACCCGCAGTGATGAGCACGATTTCGCCGGCGAGATCGTGGCGGCGACCCAGCGCATTGAGCACCACATCTGCGATTGCCTCGGGCTCGGCCATGCGTCCGACACCGACGGTGCCGCAGGCCAGGTCTCCAGTGCCCGGCTCGATGACGCGCACACCGCGCTGGCGAAGAATATCCAGGTTTGCCTGGGTGGCGGGGTGCTGCCACATATTCACATTCATTGCGGGGGCGACGAGAACGGGCGCCGTGGTTGCGAGATAGAGAGTGGATAGGAAGTCGTCTGCGATTCCATGAGCAAATTTGGCGAGAATGTTGGCGGTGGCAGGAGCGACGATGAGCGCTTCTGTCCACTGTGCTTCGCCAATGTGCTCAATGGAGGACTCGTATGCGCCCTCGCTGGTGCCGGCGTCGTCCCAGAGATTGGTAATGACTTTATGGCCGGTAAGTGCTGCAAAGGTGAGCGGTTGGATGAACCGCGTCGCCGATTCGGTCATGACGACGTGAACTTCGAGGGCTTGCCTTTGCAGGGCGCGCACCAATTCGGCCGCTTTGTAAGCAGCGATACCTCCGGAGACGCCGACCGTGACTCTCATGGCTCGATTGTAGACCGTTTCGATTGCCAAGGCGCTGTGTTCGCACGATCAGGGAAACCGCGCGGGGATCTGTAAACGGAGAGCGACCTTGACCTATCGAGAGAGATCGCACGATGGTGCGTTCCCATCCATGAGATGCAACGTGTCGCACGGATGGGCAGCCCATGTTCAGGCATTAGAAAGACGAATGCCCGCCCTAGAGTATCGGAATGCCGGCTTCTGCAACGAGCGGCTTTACGACCGGCACGTCTTTCTTGACGTACGAGATCTTTCCGGCCTCAATTTCATCCTGAGCAATTCGACATGCCTTGGTGGAGTGGCTGGGAACGAGCGCTGCAGCACCACTCTGAATTTGACGTGCACGGCGAGCCGCCACAAGTACCTTTCGGTAGTTCGAATCGAAACTGTACTCAATCGTCATCCGGATCTTCTCCAAAGGGAAGTTGTTGCTGTGGGGAGGCTCCATCGATCCCAAAGGCCTCCAGCACAGGTTTGAGCCGCTCCCGCAAATTGGACTGGCGACAGGCCGCGGCGACCTCCAACACCCTGCTCGAACGGTAAGCGATCGGCTCGGCATTTCGGTAGAAACGCTCTGCCAGCACAATTGCCTCAAGTTGTGCTACCGCTCGGTCGAGGATGTCGTTGATGAGAATATAGCTGTATTCGCGATAATTCTCAATTTCCTTGCTTGCCTCACTAAGGCGGCGGTAGAGTTCCGCTTCATTTACAACACCTTCGGCACGGCTGCGATTGCGCAGGCGGGTACGCAAAACCTTGGGGGTCGGCGGCAGTACAAAGATGCTGACCGCCTCCGGCATTGCCCTGCGAACCTGTAGCGCTCCCTGCACGTCGATGTCGAGCAAGAGGTCGTGGCCCATGCGGCGTGCGTCTTCAAGGGACTGGCGCGCAGTACCGTAGTAATTGCCAAATACCTCAGCGTGCTCGAGGAACATGCCGGCGTCGCGCATGCGCTCAAATTCTTCGCGGCTGGCGAAGTAGTACTCGCGGCCATGCTCTTCAGAACCGCGGGGCGGCCGCGTTGTCCACGAGATGGAAAAATCAACCCCGCTGACCTGTTTGCGAAGCTCGCTGACGAGAGTGCTCTTGCCCGAACCTGAGGGCGCCGAAATGATGAAAAGAATTCCTGCCACTTGGGATTATCCCTTCGCCGTTCTAATGACGACTCGTGAACTGTGCTGCTTATTCTGCATTTTGAATTTGTTCGCGGGCTTTCTCTATCTCCGCCTTCATCGCCAGGCCAAGCTCGGTGATCCGCGTACCTTTGCCGCCGACGCCACCGGTTTTGGAGAGCAAGGTGTTGGCCTCGCGGTTCATCTCCTGCAGGAGGAAGTCGAGTTTTTTGCCCACCTCGCCACCCGCGGTCAGCAACTCACGGAAGTGGCCAATATGCGTGGTCATGCGCTCCAACTCCTCTGAGATATCGCTGTGGTCTACGAGCACTGCGACCTCTTCGAGCAAACGCTGCCGGTTGAATTCGTTTCCAGTGGCCGCTATCAAGCGCTGCGTGAGGCGCTCCTGGTAGCGCTGTTCGACTTCAGGGCGCAAGGCTGCAACTCCACGAACGGCTTCAGCGAGGCGACCAAGGGATGCTCGCAGAATCGCTTCAAGCCCTTCGCCTTCACGGGCCCGCATCGTTTTCAGCTCGGCCAGGAGAGGTCCAATTTCGCGCATGGCGCTTTCGCACAACGCGACCAAGTCTTCATCATTGTTGTTGCGGGTTTCACTTTGCAGGGCACCCGGCATGCGCAGAGCCACGTTCAGGTCCGGCTCGCCGTTGACGGGAAACTCTTCCTTAGCCTGCCTGAATGCCTCAAGATATGCGGCTACAAGGTCGCGGTTGTATCCAGCCTTTTGCTGAGCGGAGCGATCGACGGAAAGGGTGAGGTCGACATGACCGCGGACCAGATTTTCTTTGAGCGCACGGCGCAGATCCATTTCGAGTGCATCGAGACCCGCCGGGATACGCAACTGAACATCGAGAAAACGGTGATTCACACTTTTTAGACTGAGCGTGTAGACGAGTTGATCGTTCACACGAACCTGCGTACGGGCGAAGCCGGTCATCGAATAAATCGGCATACTTGCTATTCCTCTGCCTCACTGGAAAGTACAGGTTCAAAAATTCGTTCAGGCGCTGGGGATATTGGATCGAGCAACTCTGCAGGCTCCGGCATGTCCATGAATTGCAATTGGTAGAGCCGCTGATAGGTTGCCGACGTGGTCAGCAATTCCTCGTGACAGCCAATGGCAGTGATACGGCCGTCTTCGAGGACGGCAATGCGGTTGGCGCGCCGAATGGTTCCGAGACGGTGAGCGATCACCAATACCGTGCGGTCCTGCATCAGGTTGGCGAGCGCGGCCTGGACCAGCGATTCGCTCTCGGCGTCGAGTGCAGAAGTGGCTTCATCGAGTATGAGGATTGGCGCATCCTTGAGGATCGCACGCGCGATGGCCAGACGCTGGCGCTCACCACCGGAGAGGCGAAAGCCCTTCTCGCCAATGACGGTGTCGTAGCCCTGCGGCATGCGCATGATGAAGTCGTGGGCAAGGGCGTTGCGCGCGGCCTGCTCCACGAGCGCGTGTTTCACATCCGGCTGGCCGTAAGCGATGTTATGACGCACCGTGTCGTTGAAAAGGATGGTTTCCTGAGTGACCTGCGCGACCTGGCGGCGCAGGGAGCCGAGGGTGAGTTCGCGGAGATCGTGACCATCAATGAGAATGCGGCCCGACGTGACATCAAAGAAGCGCGGGATGAGATTGACCAGCGTTGATTTTCCGGCACCACTCGGTCCGACCAGGGCCAGAACCTCGCCGGCGTTCACATCAAGGTCAACGTGATGCAGAATCTGGTGCTCTCCCTTTTCGGTGGAATAGGAGAACCCCACGTTCTGGAACTGGATGGACTTGTTGAAGCGCTGCAACGTGACCGCGTGTTGCTTCTCTTTGACGTCGTCCTGCACATCGAAGAAGGCGAAGATCGAAGAGGATGCGCCCATGGCCTGCTGGAAGCTGTTGTAGAAGTAGGCAAACTTACGGACCGGATCGTAGAGCTTGAAGAGGAGAAAGATGAATGTGCCGAAGAGGCCCATTGTCATGCGGCCGTGCATGATTTCGTTTCGACCGATGAACAGAAACATGGCAATGGCAATCGCGCCAATGGTATCCATCAATGGCGAACTGATGGACTGAATGCGCACGCTGCGGAGGTTGGCGCGAAAAAGACGGGTGGCAGCTTTTTTGAACCGCAGCACTTCCCAGAGTTCGTTGTTGAACGCCTTGACGATGCGGTTGCCAGTGACAGTCTCATGCAGAATATTTTGAATTTCGGCGAGTTTATCCTGCCCGGAACGGGTGCGGGTGCGGACTTCCCTGCCAATCTTCCGAGCTGAAGTGACGACCACTGGAATGAACAATACCAGCGCCCAACTGAGATATCCGCCAAGTTTGATAACGAAAGCGACTCCGACAAGGAAGGTAAAAAACTGCTGAAGGAACTCTCCGATCACCGAACTGACGGCAGTTTGCACTCTGTCCACATCGTTGATGAGGGTTGAAAGGATGGTTCCGGTAGCGTGCTTGTGAAAGAAGCTTGAGGAGCGGCGCAAGGTGGCTTCGTAGAGATGATTGCGCAGATCAGTGATCATGCCGAAGCCGGCGTAGTTGACCAGATAGGTGCCGAGGTAGTCGCAGAGACCCTTGGCAAGGGTTGAGACCACCAGCGCGCAGGCTACGACTGTCCATGCGTTGTGCATGTGCAGGAAATGTGGAATCAAACTCCTCAGGTCAAAATGCCATGGGCTGTTGGGGAGGCCGAGGAGAATGGGGCCTTCGGGTGCGTCAGGTCTGAGGACCTGGTCGAAAATGGGCTGGAAGAGGAGAATGCGGAAAGTGTCGAGGACACCAACGGCCGCCAGTAACAGGACGCCCGGTACCCACTGCAACGTGTAGGGGAGACCATAGCGCAGTAGACGGAAAAACCCCTTCATGCGGACCCGCCCGCCGGCCGGTAGAAACGGCCTCGCCAAACGCAAGGATAGGTGCGGAAGCCCATCCCCGTATTGTATCTGGCGAGCACGGATCGATGGATCTTTGGGTAGTCCAGCAACCGCGTGTTTCGAACGATTTGATTCAACAGGATGGGCATTGATGAATGACCGGCTTCTGCCGGGAGATAATTCGCTTGACCCTGGAATCGGTTCCAGGGCACATAATGGCGAAGTGATGGCATTTGGAAACCTGAATGGCGGTCTTCGATCGGGAGATCTTGCCCATGCGGCCGGGGTAAGCCCCGATACGCTTCGGCACTACGAGCGCCTTGGGATTCTGAAGAAGCCGCCACGCACGAGCAATGGGTATCGCGTGTATTCACACGACGCTCTGGATCGAGTGCTTCTGATTCAGAACGCGCTTGCCGTGGGTTTTTCGTTACGGGAGCTCACATCAATTCTTTCCGTGCGAGACAGGGGTGGCGCCCCTTGCAGACAGGTAGTTGAACTTGCCGCCGAGAAAGTGCTCAAACTCGACGAACAGATAGCGCAGCTCACGCGACTCAGAAAGTCACTGAAGGAGAAAGTGAAGGAATGGAACCGCCTTGTGGATCGCGTTCCAAAGAACGGGCGAGTGGGTCTGCTTGAATCTCTGGGCAGGGATATCAACCAGAATTCTACGAATGAGAGAGGAGCGGCTGATGAAGCTGGGACTGGTTTTCTTCGCGTTAGCGATTCCGGCAGTTGCCTGCGGGCAAAGCGTAACCTCGTGCCCAATGCACAATCCAAGCGAGAAGGGCGCTGAACAGCACGCAGCTGCAGTGGACTCCCGCGGAGACCACGCAATGGGCTTTTCCCATGATAGATCGGCGCATCACTTCAGGATTCTTCCGGCTGGAGGGGCAATCGAGGTTGACGCGAAGGATGCAGGCGATACGGTGACGCGCGATGAAATCCGGTCTCATCTGAAACATATCGTGGAGATGTTCGCATCGGGCAATTTTCAGACGCCCATGTTCATTCATGATGTGACCCCTCCAGGCGTTCTAATCATGAAATCCAAACGCGATTTGATTTCCTATTTGTTTGAACCGACGCCCAGCGGAGGGAGGGTCATGATCACTACTTCGGACCCGGCTGCACGGACGGCGATACACCAGTTTCTGGACTTCCAAATCGACGATCACAGGACCGGAGATCGAAAGAACGAAGTCCCACCGGGCTCGACCGAGTGAGGGGCTTTCTACTGGCTCGCGCCTTTCTCGATGAGGCGCGTGGTTGAGAAGCCTTCTACGAGGGGAACAATCTTGACTTCGCCGCCCCACGACTTCATCTCTTGCGCACCGACGACAGACTCGGCGCTGTAGTCTCCACCCTTGACAAGAACGTCGGGCTGGACAGCGACGATGAGTTCGAGCGGCGTTGGCTCGTCGAAGACCACGACTGCATCGACCGCTGCGAGTGCAGCCAGAACGCGAGCACGTTCCCGTTGGCTCACAATCGGGCGAGTGGGTCCCTTGAGGCAACTCACCGAGGCATCGCTATTGATCGCGACAATGAGCCGGTCTCCGCATCGACGGGCTTGTTCGAGCAACGTGATGTGTCCAATGTGAAGCAGGTCGAAGCAGCCATTGGTGAAGACAACTCGCTCGCTATTGGCTTTCCATAGGGCCACGCGTTGCACAAGTTCCGGACGCGTGAGAACGCGGCCTTCGGCATCGAGGGCCATCTGGGGACTCAATGCCGCGAGCAGTTCATGTTTTTCGACAGGGACGGTACCGACTTTCGCGACGACGATACCGGCAGCAAGATTTGCGAGTTCCACCGCCGTCTCCGGTAGCAGCCCCGAGGCAAGACACAAGGCAACCACGGCGATGACGGTGTCTCCAGCGCCGGAGACATCGAATACCTGTCGTGCCTGTGCCGGGGCAATGAAGCGATTGCCCGGGCGTACGACGGCAATTCCCTTCTCGCTCAAGGTGGCAGTCAGAAACTCGATATCCAATGCGCTGACGAGAGACTCTGCATCGGAGAGGAGTGCATCAAGGTTCTCCTGATCGAGGCGCAAGGCGCGCGCCAGTTCGCTCAGGTTTGGGCAAATGGTGGTGGCGCCGCGATAGTGAGAGTAATCCTGATTTTTGGGATCGACGAGAACAGGAATGCCGAGTTTGCGCGCTGCGGGAATCAGGGCGCGGCAAACCTCAGGAGTGATTGCGCCTTTCGCATAATCAGAGATCACGAGAGCGTCGGAGCCGGGCAGCAACGTGAGAGCGGTTTCAATGAGACGGTCATAGTCGACTTGTGTGCGGGTCTCAACGCGTTCGAAATCGAGGCGAAACATCTGCTGGCGGCCGCCGAGGATGCGGGTCTTTGTGATGGTCGGAAACCCCTCGCACTGGAGGAAATGAGAGGCGATGCCATTGGCAGAAAGGCTGGCGGCAAGAAGGCGCTCATTCTCGTCGTCCCCCGTGAATCCGGCAACAACGGTTTGCGCGCCAAGATGCGCCATATTCATGGCTACGTTGGCCGCTCCACCCGGTTTCTCGTTTTGATGGATGCCGCGCACCACGGGCACCGGCGCCTCAGGCGAGATGCGGCCTACTTCGCCCCAGATGTACTTGTCGAGCATTACATCGCCCACCACCAGCAAGCGTTTGTTGCTCCATTCGTGCTCGATCTCCTGAATTACCTGGTGCAACTGGCCGATCACCGCGTCTCCTTCACTGGCAACCTTCTGCTTTCAGGCGGTTCGACGGGCTTGCGGAAGGTTGTTGCTATCATAACGGCGTGGGCGACTCGGGAAACAATCCATTCAAGGGCAACCTTCAGACCATCTTTCTGGATCGCGATGGCGTGCTCAATGAAAAGATGCCGGAAGGCAGATGGGTTTCGGCGTGGGAGGAGTTTCACGTTTTGCCGGGTGTGCCGGAAACGATTGCTCGCCTGAACGACGCAGGATTGCGGGTCATTGTGGTCTCAAATCAGCGCGGCATTGCGTTGGGAGTGGTTTCTCTGGCGGATGTTGAGGCCATTCAACTTCGCTTTCAAGGCCTGCTTGCGGAACAGGGAGCCCGTGTTGACGCCTTCTATGTCTGCCCCCATGACAGGCTCGAATGCAACTGTCGCAAACCTTTGCCGGGAATGTTTTTGCAGGCACAAAGGGAATTTCCTGAGATTACGGCTGCCAGCAGCGTGATGTTTGGTGATTCCCTGGCAGATATCGAGTTTGGCCGGAGGCTGGGAATGCTGACGGTCTTCATCGACGGAGATACCGGGCGACAGGCTCCGAGCGCGGAGGACGCGCGAAAGCTGGCGGATCTTCGCTACTCGTCCCTTGCAGAAGCCGTGGATGTGTTGCTGCTATCCCGCGATCAGTAAGCGCTCAAATCAAGAATTGCTTTGAGGACAGTATCGGGCTGAGGGAGTATTGCGTCTTCAAGCACTGGCTGATACGCCACGAACGTATCCATTGCACCGATGCGTTTGACGGGGGCGTCGAGGTCGTCGAAGAGCTCGTCGGCAATGCGGGCGGCGATCTCGGCCCCATAGCCCCAACTGAGCATATCTTCGTGAGCCACGATCACGCGGCTGGTCTTGCGGACGGAGGTGGCTATAGCCTCCCAGTCGTAAGGGCTGAGGGTGCGGAGGTCAAGGACCTCGACTTCAATTCCCTTTTCGCGCTTTGCTGTTTTTGCCGCCTGCAGAGCACGCGGGACAAGCGCGCCATAGGTGACGAGCGTGATGTGATTGCCGGGGAGTACGATCTTCGCCTTGCCGAAGGGAATGGAGAAATCGGGCCCAGGATACGGAGCACGACCGTAGGTTTCACGGTAAAGGCGTTTGTGCTCGAGAAAGAGCACGGGATCGTCGCATCGGATGGCAGTGCGAAGCAGTCCGTTGGCATCGAGAGCGTTTGACGGAAAGACCACACGAAGACCGGGAATATGTGTAAAGATGCTTTCGCCGGATTGCGAGTGATAGATTGCTCCGCCAGTAAGATAGCCACCGATGGGCACGCGGATGACCGCAGGCGAGGCCCATGCGCCGTTGGAACGCCAGCGCATCAGCGCGAGTTCATTGTGAATCTGGTGCACGGCAGGCCAGATGTAATCGAAGAACTGAATTTCGACGACTGGCTTCATGCCACGGACGGAGTATCCCACTGCGCGACCCACGATGTTGGCTTCAGCCAAAGGCGAGTTGAACACGCGTTCCGAGCCGAACTCCGTTTGCAGGCCTGATGTGAGCTTGAAGACACCGCCCTTGCCCTTGACCTCAGAGAGAGCCTCTGCTCGACTGGCATCGGCAACATCTTCGCCATAAACGACGATGCGTGGGTCACGCCGCATTTCATCGTGAAGGCAGGCGTTGATCAGATCGGCCATGGTGTGAGGCGCGCTGCCTTTCGAACTGGCAGATTTCCCAGGGTTGGAACCGGCCAACTCCTCACGCTCGGTGGCGAAAGCTGCCGAGGTTGGATCAAGATCCTCAGAGTAGACATGGCGGGGGATGCTGGAGATTTCAGGAAGAGGAGCCGCGAGCGCCTGATCCGCGGCTTCGGCAGCTTCGCGTTCCGCAGCCTGCTCAAGCTCGTTGATCTGTTCCGCGGTGAGAATTCCTTCGCGGAGCAGGCGCATCTGCATCTTGGTGAGCGGATCGCGCATGGCATCGGCTTCGCGCTCGGCGGCAGAACGATAGAGCTTGTCGTCATCGGAAAGCGAGTGAGAGTAAACGCGCACGCAGTGTCCGTGGACAAACGCGGGACCAAGTCCGGCACGGCAGTGCTCGGCTGCCGCCTGGAACGCTCGCAGGCAAGCCTCCGCGTCCGTTCCGTCGATTTCGGCGAAGTGGAAGTTGGGAAAATTCGCGACCAGTTTTGAAATGTTTCCGCCCGGTGTATTGACCTCGACCGGCACGCTGATGGCGTAGCCGTTATCTTCGACGCAGAAGATGACGGGCAGTTTCTGGTTTGAGGCAGTGTTCATGGCCTCCCAGAATTCCCCTTGCGAGGTGGAGCCTTCGCCGAGGCAAGTGAGGACGACTTCGTCGCCGTGAAATGTCACGTCGCGGTACGCACGGTAGTCACCCTCGACGCGCGTGGCTGCCTCGGGATGGCGCGTGAAGTAGCGTCCGGCTTCGGCGCAGCCGACGGCGTGCAGCACCTGCGTTGCAGTTGAGGAGGAAGTGCTCACGATATTCAGAGAGCGGCTGCTCCAGTGGGTAGGCATCTGACGTCCGCCGCTTGCGGGATCTGTAGCGGCGCCGACGGCCTGCAGGAACATGTCGGTGGGGGTTACGCCAACCGCGAGGCAAAGCGCGCGGTCGCGGTAATAGGGGAAGTACCAGTCATACCCAGGCCTAAGCGCCAGGGCAGCACCAACCTGGAGCGCTTCGTGTCCGGCGGCTGAGATTTGAAAGAAGATCTTTTGCTGGCGTTTCAGGAGAATTTCGCGGTCGTCCAGCCGGCGGGAAAGATACATGAGCCGGTAGATCTCGATCAATTGCTGAGGACTCAGGCTGCCAGCGGAATTGGCCGACGAAAGCACTTGAGCGGTGGAAACCGCAACTCCCATTTGCTTAACTCCCCAATTCGGGTTCTTACTAGGTTTCGGTCTATTTAGTCAAAACCAACCCTGATTGTAGCAATCATTCCGGACCTTGCGATGGACCCCCCGGATAGCGCGAGGGGAAGGTCGGCTCGTGAAACTGCGGACCCGCGCCAAACGATAGGACCATCTTTGCTTTTACGCTATGGGCGAGCTTTTCGATTGTGGCAAGCTTACGCAATTCTTCAGGAGTTAGCGTATCTGAGCTGTTCGCTGCGATTTCCGCATCCAGCTCCTGGGTCAACTTCACGAGCTTGTTGGTGTCAGAAACGATGGTTTTATGCCGGTCGTCGTTGAGTCTTCGCATTTGCTTTTCGACATCAAAAGGACCGGAGTCACCAGATTCTGAAAACGGGCCTTGTTGACGGGAGGACGGATTGAGAGACGGAGCCTGAACTGCGGGGGCAACGGCAGTTGTAACGTAGAAAATTGCCAACAGCGGAACGAGCCAGAGTGCCTTGCATACCGTTCGCGCAGAAGATCGGTTGCGGCGCATCAATTCTGTCTCCTAGTTTCCCCCCACGGTTAACTTCATCTTGTCTTTCAAATCGCGGGCCAGTATCTCAATGACTTCGGCTTCGCGAACAGCTGTCGGTGGTAACGGACGATCGCCAAGCTTATCGGTTTGATCCTTGAGGTCTTTGGCCAAGAGCAGCAGTTTGGCACTCTCGTCATCCATCTGACGCTTCCGCTCGACATTCGCTGCCTCGAAGTTCTGCTTTTTCTGGTTTTGCTGATTCAATACCATCAGATCGTTCTTGTCGGGCGGGTGGTTTGCCTCAGGCAGCAGGAGTGGTTTAGGCGTGCGGGGAGGAGGCCCCTGCTGGCCGCGTCCGTCGAACCCGGAGAGAATTGCCAGAGTTGCAAGACCGAAAACCAAACGCGCGAATCGCATTCCTGACCGTGACTGGAGATTTGCTGGACTTGTCGATCTCGGCTCATGCACTCTTCTCTGGCTCATCTGCATCGTGACCTCCTTGTTTGCCAGCGGTGCTTCCGCTGACTGTTCATCAAGATGGGACGGCGCTTGGGGAGAGCCGCGCCATCAGATTCGATCTATCCAGGTCCCACGGTGAGCTTCATTTTTTCTTTCACGCTGTGTGCCAACTTCTCGATTTCCTCTGCCTTGCGAATGACGTTGAGAGAGAGCGTGTCCTTTGTTGTCTTGTCGACCTCGGCCTTCAGCGCCATCGCCATATTGAGCAGCTTGGTGCTGTCCTCGGAGATCTGCTTCTTGCGCTCGCCGTTGGCCGCTTCAAATTTTTGTGCCTTTGTTTGTTTTTCCCGGTTTTCCATCTGTGCGTTGGCATCGGGAAGCTGGTTGATCGGAGAGCGAAGATCAGCCTTCTCGGGCTGAAAGCCGGCCGGTCGACTGTCCTGAGCTACACATGTGAAAGCCGCAAGGAACGCGAGACTTGCACATGCCTGGCCCCACCTGGCACGTTTTCCGCTGTCAAGACTATTTTGAAACTCCATTTGCAAACCCCCTGTCTTTCGTATTCTGAGGATTCCGTTCTTAACCCTTCCCGTGGAAGGTGCATCCTTTTGTTTCGGAAGGGCATGTTTCGGTCAGTTTGTTCCTACGTCCAGTTCCATCTTGTGCTTCACGTTGTGAGCCAGTTTCTCTATGCCATCTGCCTTCCTCACCGAGTCGGAGGACACCGTACCATCACTCGGATCGCCCACCTCGGCTTTAAGCTCGATAGCTAATGTAAGCAGTTTCGAACTATCGTCCGCAATCTGTTTCTTGCGAATCAAGTTAACAGCATCAAAATTCTGTTGCCTGAGCTTCTGTTCCCGCATGCGCATCTGATCATTTGTGCCGGGAAGGCGATTGGCTTCCGGAGCGAGCCAGGGCTTGTCGGGATTGGGAGTTGATTGAGGTTGCGAGCCGGGAGCCTGGATGGGCTTAGCGGCACCCGCAAGGACAGTCATTGCGGCGACGCAGGCGATGCCCCTCACCCAATGCAACCGAGACAAGGCAAACGGGTGGTCACAACCGAGGATGAGTTGACGATTCCTCCGATTTGACTGCATTAGGGACCTCCAGACCTGGCAGTGCTATGCGGAAAGTGCATCTCTGCGTATGAAGGTGTCCCAAGAACTGGTCTGGGTCGAGCCTGCGCACAGTATAGATAGGAACGAGGAGAAAAGTATGCACCCATTTCTTTTGGCCGGAAGGACGGGCTTGTTTGTCGAGAGCCGATTCATGGGCAAGGTGTTGGATGAGTGGATCACCGATACGCAAGAGTTTCTCCACTCGAAGCTGCCGCATTTGATCGTGGCGGCGATTATTGCGTTTGGGCTGTACAGGTTACTCATTCTTGTTACCGCGAGGATGATTCGGATTGCGGAGGAGCACGCTGCAGCGCACAATCGCGTGGCCCAGGTTAAAACCCTGGCCGGAGTGATCCGGGCTACGGGTCTATCCATCATCGGCGCCATATTTACGATGCAGTTTCTGGCATCGGTGGGCATCAATCTTGCGCCCCTGCTGGCCTCGGCCGGAGTCGCCGGGGTTGCCGTCGGCCTTGCAGCTCAGAACATAGTCCGCGACATGCTTAACGGCGTACTCATTCTGATCGAGGACCAGTTCAATGTCGGGGAAACTGTGAAGGTTGCGGGTGTTGCCGGAGTTGTCGAGGCGATAACCCTGCGGAAGACCACGATCCGGGATAGCGATGGGACGCTGTACGTTATACCGAACTCGCAGATCACCACGGTGGCGAACCAAAGCATCGACTACTCCGCGGCCACCGTGAATGTGAGCGTGGATTTCTCGTCGAACCCCGACCAAGTCATCGAGTTGCTCAGGAGCGTCGCAATGGAGATTCGAAACAGCGATGAGTTCCGGGACGTATTCATTGCCGATCCCCAGGTTTTGGGAGTGGATTCGGTGAAAGGTTCGGAACTCATTTTTCCGGTTGTATTCAAAACGCGGCCCCTTAAACAACACGGACCGGTGCGGGAGTTCCGGCGCCGGGTTCGGATCGCTTTGGAGGAGAATCACCTGCTGCCGGGAGATCCGCTTCGCGTCTACAACGCGGGTCAGAGCTCGGATGCGCGACCCTCGATTGCGCTGGCCGCAGCAGTCAAGACAGACCGCGATCCGACGACGATCAAGCCGCAAGAGTCCAACCCGTTCAGCGGGAATTCTTAGTCAGCCCTGAATGGGAACTTCATCGAGGGTCTTCAAAAGAGCATCGCCGTCGGTAAGAGGGGGGAAGCAAGTGCGGCCACGGCAAACGAGAGCCCAGGCCGCGGCTCCCTCGGGTTTGGGTAGGTTGAGAAGTGTCTCGGCAAGGGCCTCCGGAAGTTCTTCGGGAACCATTCGCTCGGGCGCGATTCGAATCACGTTTTTATTGACTGCGAAGCGGGCAACGGCTAGCGCTTCGAGGTGGTCCGCTTCGGATCCTGTTCCAACAATCACCACCTGCACAGGATCGAGCAGAAATCTTTCGAGCGCCAGGCCGTAGCTGCCGGCGTAAAGCCCGAAGTGCTCCACGATGCCGGTAAATGAGCCAAGGGTGTCTTCGGCGACATCGCGATAGTCGGCCCGGCCGCTGAGAGTTTCAAGGCGCAGGAGCGCTGCAGCCGCCGTGGGATTGCCGGCTGGGGTTGGCGAGTCCTGCAGCGGCTTGCGGCGCGCTGCGAGCACCCCAAGCGGCAAGGTGTTGCCGGAGGGGATGGCGGTATCGTAAAACGCGCCCGCAGTGTGGTCGTGAAAGAGGTTGACCATGGCATCCGCCAGCTTGCGAGCGGCGGCGTAATAGATCATTTCTCCGCTGGCCAGCCAGGCGTCGACGCAGGCATGGACCGTGAATGCGTAGTCGTCGAGCGTGCCTGGGATTCTTTCGGCAGGGCCCTCGGCTCCGGTGGATGGGTCATAGGCGATGACATGTTGCAGGGAATCTGCCCCGTCCCATGCTTCGGCGAGAAGACGCTTCAGTGTGAGCAGAGCGAAATTACGAGCCGAATCCAAACGCAAGACCTGGGCTGTCTCAAGGTATGCCGTTACAGCCATTGCATTCCAGCAGGTATAAAGCGTGCGATCGATGAAGGGCGTCGGACGCTCGCCGCGGGCGGCGAGGAGCTTGCGGCGGGCTGAATTGCGCAACCGTTGAAGCTCATCAAGCGGTCCGCCAGTTTGGGCGGCGAGTTCTTCCATTGAGAATTTGCAGTGCAACACATTCTTGGCGGGATTGTGGTGCATGTCGCCGAGCTCGCCAATGTCCCAATATCGCGTGGCAAAGTCCAGTTCGGCGGCATCGAGCACAGCGCGGGCTTCTCCCAGTGTCCAGGTGAAGTAGTCGCCGTCGTCATCGAGATTGATATCGGCATCCTGCGAAGCGTAGAATCCGCCCCGTTCCCGATCGGTCATGACTCCGTCAAGCCAGGCCACGATCTCCTTCGCTGTTTGGCGAAAGTCTTCACGGATAAAGCTCTGGAAGCCGTGCACATAGTTGCGCAGGAGTTCGGTGTTGTCGTATAGCATTTTTTCGAAATGCGGAACAACCCAGCGCTCATCCACGCTATAGCGGTGAAAGCCGCCGGCAAGCTGGTCGTAGACGCCACCGCGCGCCATCTTTTCAAGGGTCACGGTGAAGGCCTCGCCGGCCCGGGGATTGCCGCGATTCATCGCTGTCTGAAGAAGCAAATCGAGAACCGTGGGATGCGGAAACTTGGGTTGTGAGCCAAAGCCGCCATTTCGCAGATCGAACTGAGCCAGAGCCGAAGTGACAATCTTGTCGACGAGAGCGAGCGATAGCTCCCCTGTACGGGAAGAGAAGCTTTCATTGTGCTCGATGGCAGCCATTACGCTTGCTGCTGACTCGAGCGCCTCGTTACGTCGCTCCTTCCACACCTGAGACATAGTGAGCAGCACGCGACCGAATCCCGGACGGCCATAGCGATCATCCCGCGGAAAGTAGGTGCCACCAAAATAGGGCCGGCCATCGGGTGTCAGGAATGCTGTGAGAGGCCATCCTCCCTGCCCGCTGATGGCAGAAACAGCAGCCTGGTAACGCGTATCCACGTCGGGCCGTTCATCCCGGTCCACCTTGACCGCTACAAAATGCTCGTTGATGATTTTCGCCATCTCAGAGTCCTCGTAGGACTCGCGATCCATGACGTGACACCAATGGCACCAGACTGCCCCGATATCGAGCAGGATGGGCTTGTCTTCAGCCTGTGCTCGCGCGAATGCCGCCTCGCCCCAGGCGTGCCACTGCACGGGCTGATGGCGCGCAGAGCGCAAGTAAGAAGAGGCCGCTTTTTCGAGATTGTTGGTGGCAACCGGCGTTGTGGAGGAATCTGCCTGCATGGGCCGAGGATACATTGATTGCGTTGGGCCCTGCCAGGCCTGAGAGGAACTGCTCCGACTGACAGATACCCGCGACTTGCCTAAGTGATAAGCTGTCTGCATTTAGGCAAGCAACACCGGCCAATCCAAGGGCATCTAAGGCTTCGTAGAATACTGACAGAGTGATGAAAAGGCTGCAGAGAGCCACGGGCCCAATTCCATTTGGACCGGGAATTAGTTGTCGGCGACGCGGGTAGCACGTGGACGGAGCGTAGCTCGGAGGTAAGACGGTGCAAGATAAAACCTCCCGTTCCCACGGGCAGTCCACGGGAACCGAGACGGTGATGCAGGCCATGACGATGGGCGACCTGGTGAGCGTCCACGACTGGACTGCCACTCCGCTTGGCCATGTGGCAGGCTGGCCGGACAGCCTGAAGGCCGCAGTACGGATCCTGATCACCTCCCGCTTCCCAATGTGGATGGCATGGGGACCGGAGCTCACCGTTCTCTATAACGATGCCTACGCACGGGTGACGCTGGGCAAGAAGCATCCTTGGGCTCTGGGGAGACCTGCAACCGAAGTCTGGCACGAGATCTGGACCGACATCGGGCCCCGCATCGAGCGTGTTCTCAAAACCGGAGAGGCATCGTGGGATGAGACTCTGCCGTTGATCCTCGAGCGGAGCGGATATCCGGAAGAGTCGTATCACACCTTCTCGTACAGCCCGCTCGCCTCCTCTGAGGGAGTGATCGAAGGCATGCTCTGCGTGGTTATGGAGGACACTGCGCGGGTGCTTGGAGAGAGGCAGCTTTCTTCTCTGACCACGCTGGCGTCAGCCCTTGTGGACTGCAACACAAAGCAGGAGACCTTTGATGCGATTGAACGCGGACTGGCAAACCAGAGAGATATTCCATTCGCGCTGATCTACCTCTTTGATGAGAGCGGTACCGCGCTCAGACTGGCAGCCAGCAGCGGGATTGAAGTTGGCCACCCGGCGGCACGGAGGGAAGTTGGAATTGATTTCGGGAAATCACCCTGGCCGGTGAATGAATTGCTGACTGCAGAGAAAGCTGTCAATGTTTCGGACCTTGCCGAGCTTTTCAGTGAACTGCCGACCGGAGTTTGGGACAAGCCTCCCAGTCAGGCGCGCCTCGTGCCGATTTCCCGAAAGGGACAGGAAAAGCCGGCGGGCGTCTTTATTGCCGCGCTCAATCCTTACCGTCAACTCGATTCAAGTTATGCAGGATTTCTTGACCTGATTGCCGGTCAGATAGCAGCAAGCATCGCCAGCGCTGAAGCCTACGAGGCGGAACGAAAACGCGCCCAGGTTCTGACCGATCTCGATCGCGCGAAGACGGCTTTTTTCAGCAACGTAAGCCACGAGTTGCGCACCCCTCTCACGCTGATCCTCGGGCCAGTCGAAGATGCTCTGGCCAACCAGATTCCTCCTTCCGCTGAGACGCTGGAGATGCTTCACAGAAATGCTCTGCGCCTCTTAAAGCTCGTGAATGGGCTGCTGGATTTCGTGCGGATCGAAGTCGGCCGCATGCACGCGGCCTTTGAACCGACGGATCTTTCCGTGTTCACCGCACAACTAGCAAGCGTCTTTCGCTCGGCAGTTGAACGGGCAGGGTTGCGGCTGATCGTGGAGTGTCCTCCACTGCCCGAACCTGTTTATCTAGACCGGGAGATGTGGGAAAAGATTGTTCTCAATCTGCTCTCGAATGCGTTGAAGTCCACCTTCGAAGGCGAGATACGAGTGTCGATCTCGACGGATGGCGCGAGAGCATTCCTCAAGGTTGCCGACACCGGAACTGGCATCTCCGAACAGGAGCTTAGCCATCTGTTTGAGCGGTTCCGGCGCATTGAAAATGCTCGCCGCCGAAGCCACGAAGGCAGTGGCATAGGCCTGGCGCTGGTGCAAGAGCTTGTGGATATGCATGGCGGGTCCGTTGCCGTAGAGAGCCGCCTGGGCGCCGGCACGACTTTTACGGTGGAGTTGCCGTTTGGACAAACGCATCTCGCCCCGGAACATGTTCTGACGACTTCGATCAACCCTGTCGTGCTGCAAGGCTCTGCTGTGGCTTATGTTCAAGAAGCATTGGGCTGGTTGCCCGGCGATGACACGTTGAAGGGTGTGGTCACAGGAACCATCCCCGGCGACCGCGATGAAGGGACGATGCAGGCCCCACCATCTCAAAGAAAACCTGTCATCATCCTGGCGGATGACAACGCCGATATGCGGGAGTACCTGCGCGGATTGCTCGGAGGACGCTTCGACGTTGTTACGGCTGCGAATGGCAGGATCGCGCTTGAGGAGGCCGAGCGCCGCTCCGCCGACCTGGTGCTGACGGATGTGATGATGCCGGAGATGGATGGATTTGCCCTGCTCTCCGCGTTGCGGCGAAATCCGGCAACGTCTGTGGTTCCGGTAATCATGCTGTCGGCACGAGCAGGAGAAGAGGCACGCATCGAGGGCATGGACTCGGGCGCGGACGACTATCTAACCAAGCCATTCAGCGCCCGGGAACTGGTGGCTCGCGTAGAAGCCCAATTGAAGATGGTTCGGCTCCGGCGAGAAGCAATTGAGCAAAGGATTGAGCTCACTCGCGAGATTGATCGCGCACGTCAACTTGCAGGAGAGGCATTGGAGCATGTGCCTGTGGCGTTCTGCACGCTCGATCGCGACTACCGCATCACGTATATGAATGCCGCCGCATTGCAGGTAGCCTCCTGGACTGACAAACGACACCTGGGCGAAAGTCTCTGGGACATTTACCCGGACCTGATCGGCAGCCCGGTCGAGGCGAATTTCCGCCGTGCAATGGAAGAGCGGGTTTCGGTGGAGTTCGAGCAGTACTTTCAGGGTCCGGAAAGCGAGGTGTGGTTCCAATTTTATGTTTATCCGCAGCCGGGCGAAGGTGTCATTTTGTATGCGCGGAATACCACTGATACACGGAGAACCGAGCAGGCATTGCGCCGCTCGGAGCAGCTTGCGGCGGCTGGAAGGCTGGCGGCAAGCATCGCTCATGAGATCAACAATCCGCTTGAGGCCGTGACAAATCTTCTCTTCCTGGCGAAGACAGATGTGGGACTTTCCGATAGCTCGAAGGACCTGCTCGAAATTGCAGATAAGGAATTGCAGCGGTTGTCGCACATCACGGCACGGAGCCTTAAGTTTTACCGCCAGCGCACTGCTCCCACTCCTACATCGCTGGATGAAGTGATCGATTCAGTTGTTTTCTTCCACGATCCATCGATCAGGCTGCGCAATATCCGGGTGGACCGCCGCTATCGCCCGGCTCCTTTGGTTCTGTGCCAGCCTGGCGAACTACAACAGGTGTTCACCAACCTCATTTCGAATGCTCTCGATGCTTTGGAGGCCAAGGGGCGGCTGATTGTCGCGGTACGGCCGGCCACGGACGTCGCGGGGCGGGAGGGCGTCAGCGTGACCGTAGCAGACAGCGGCAGCGGCATGGACCTGCATATGTTCGAGCGCCTCTTTCACCCCTTTGTGACGACGAAGGGCGAGGCGGGGACGGGGCTGGGATTGTGGGTGTCAAAGGGCATACTGGACAAGCATCACGCGACGGTTGCCGTGCGCAGCAAGCTGGGTTGCGGAACGGTGTTCCGTCTATTCTTCCCGGTTGACACGACCTTGGCAGAGGGGCATCCCGTCCAGTAGATCCGCTCGGCGCGCAGATTCAATCTTTGTCCAGTTCCTTCTTGATTGCAGAGATCAACTCCGGTGCGTCGGGTTCGGTATCAGGAGCGAAGCGCTTAATCACTGTTCCTTCGCGGCTGACGAGAAACTTTTCGAAATTCCAAAGAAGCTCCGGATCCTGATTGGTTTGTATTCCATAGCCATTCAGTTTTTCGCGGAATGGTACTTCGGAAACGCTGACGGCTTCTGGCTGCGCAGCAATCAAGGCAGCATACAACGGATGTTTCTCAGCGCCGACTACCGTAATCTTGCTGAACATTGGGAATTTCACGCCAAAGTTTGTGGTGCAAAAGGATTGGATTTCCTCGTTTGTGCCCGGCTCCTGGCTCTTGAAATCATTCGCCGGGAAGCCGGCAACGACGAGGCCCTGGCCGCGGTACTGCTCATAGATTTTTTCAAGCCCCTCGTATTGCGGCGTCAGTCCGCACTTCGACGCGACGTTCACTACGAGCAGAACTTTACCTTTGAATTCAGCCAGAGATGTATCTTCGCCCGTGATTTTTTGAACGGGAATGTCATAAACCAATGCGCTCATGATGGAACTTCTCCTCAAGGACTGGGTGGCTTTTACGGGAATTGGGACTGGTCAATCTAGGCCAGCAACTGCTTCGCGACTCGAATATACAACTCAACGGCCTCTCTGAGTTCCTTCTTGGCTAACTTCTCAAATGGTGTGTGGGCTACATGAATCGACCCAGGGCCAAGAAGCAATGGCTCTCCCCAATTGGAGAGTTGTGGAATGTCTGTGGTGAATTTCGCGATCATGGTTGGAAGACCGTCAACGGCTCGCAGTCGAACGAATGGAATCTCCAGTGTAAAGTCGACCTCGGCAAGAGTTCCAGCCGCTTCGATAAGAGCGGCGCGGATCGGTGCCGAATCGCCAACCAGCCGAACCAGTACCTGCGCTTCTGCCTTGTCAGCGATCACATTGGGGGCGTGGCCGCCGTTGATCTGACCGATGTTCAGCGTGCTCGGACCGACGTCGTCGACCACGGGAAGAGGGAGCTTAAGCAGCTTGCCGAGTACCTCGACCAGCTTGTGAACCGCACTATCGCCGAGCTCGGGATAGGCGGAGTGGGCCATCTTGCCGGTGGCCGTGAGAACTGCGCGCAATGAACCTTTCGAGGCCAGCCCCAGGCGATTGTCAGTCGGCTCGCCATTGATGAAGAAGCGGCTTCCCTTCGGCGCAAGATTGGCAACCTTGGCGCCCGCTGAATCCCGCTCTTCTCCCGATACGAACAGCAGTCCCACGCGAAAGCCCGCAGCACGAAGAGCCTCAGCAGCAGCAACCTGGGCCGCAATGATTCCTTTGGCATCACAAACGCCCCGTCCATACATGAACTCCGTGTCTTCGCTGAAAGGGATGTAGGGCGGAACGGTGTCCATGTGTGTGGAAAAGACAAGGTCCGGCGTCTGGCCTTCCCTGCCCGCATAGATGTTCCAGCGGGCGCTCGTGTTTTCACTCTCGAGGGGTTGGGGAACCGGAGTTTTCTCCACCGTCCAGCCGCGTCCGCTCAGGAAACTCTTCGAGAAAATCGCCAATCGCACCTTCGTTGTAGGTGGTCGACTCAATTTCGCATAATTCGCGAGTGAAACGCACAGGATCAAGAGGCGGAAGGTCGGTCATGGTGTTGCCAGAATACCTTACGAAGCAATTCGAGCCCCCATGACAAGCCGATGGGATATCGAGGCCATTGTGGCGGCTGCCATCTGGCCAAATCTGTCACTTCCTTTAGCGATTTACTTCCACGATATGCAGAGCTTCCACACCGTGGAATGGGAATAAAATAGAGTTTGGAATGACATCAGTACCCACCCTGACGGCTGCTGACTCGCGACCCGAGAAAGCAGCTTTGCGAGCCGTGACGTTAGCAGGGCCGGCGGGCCGACTCGAGGCGCTTCTGAACGAAGGCTCTGCTGGCGCTCCGTATGCGGCCCTGGTCTGCCATCCTCATCCGCTGGGCGGCGGCACAATGCACAACAAGGTGGCTTACCACGCCATGAAGGTTTTGAACGCTCCTGACTGGGGCCTGCGATGGCCTGTTTTACGGTTCAACTTCAGAGGCGCAGGACTCAGCGAGGGAGACCACGACGGCGCGGCAGAGCCGGCGGATGTGGTTGCGGCGCTGAATTGGCTCGAAGGCCAGTTCAAAAAGCCGGTAGTTGTCGTTGGATTTAGTTTTGGCGCAGCGATGGCGTTAGCCGCCTGCTGCGATTGTCATTCGGATGCATCGTCACGAGCGAATGTTCGAGCATTGGCAGCCCTGGGATTGCCTATCCACGGTTTCGGGGCTCGCTTTCATTATCCGTATCTTTCGGGCTGCAGGTTGTCCAAACTCTTTCTGAGCGGTGATCGCGATGAATTCGCGCCCGCTTCGGAGTTGAAGCAGTTGGCAGATGCAGCCGCCGACCCCAAGCAGATGGTGCTTATCCCTGGCGCCGATCATTCGTTTTCCGGTCAACTGGACGCCATGCAGCGCGCGCTGTCCAGTTGGCTTAAGGAGCAGGTGCAATGACTCCCGCCAGCGACTCCGTTCTCGACTTCCTGCACTCAACCGCCACCGAACTCTTCACGGGCGCCTTAGAAGCCTGCGATATCGCGTCTGCGTTCGATCGGCGCATTCGGTTTGAGGGGAACACGCTCAAACGCCTGCTTCCTGACGGCAGCGGCCCCGAGACAATCAATCTTTCGCAATATAAGCGCATCTTTGTAATCGCGCTTGGGAAGGCTGCGGGGCCAATGCTCGAGGTCCTGCTGGATCGGATGAGCCGCCGCAAAGGATTGCGCGGGATCTGCTGTACGAAGTATTTGCCGAAGAAGCGTAATTGGAGAATCCGCTACTTCGAGGGCGGACATCCGCTTCCCAACGAAGACTCATTCGCTGCCGCTCGCGCTGCACTGGCAATGGTGAAGAAGGCCAAGAAAGATACGTTGATTTTCTTTCTCATTTCGGGCGGCGGATCGGCGATGTTTGACCTCCCGCTGGACCCGCAGATTGGGCTCGAAGATACGATCGCCTTTCACGAGTCTCTTGTCGCTTCAGGCGCGCCGATCAATGAGATCAACACTCTGCGCAAGCACTTCTCGGCGGTGAAAGGCGGCCGGTTAGCGATGGCCGCTCCGGAGGCTCTCAAGGTCTCTCTTCTTGTGCCGGACGTGCCGTTGCGCACCCTGGATGCTCTCTCCTCGGGACCGACGTCGCCTGACCATTCGACCGTGGAAGAAGTGCACGAAATTCTGGAGAAGTACGAACTATCGCGCAAGCTGCCTGCTTCCGTGCGCAATTTCTTTGAACGCGCGGATTTTCCGGAATCGCCGGGAAACAAGGGCTGGCGGCCTCCCTTCTTTCCGAAGTTCGGGGCGGCGGCACAGGCGCGTCGTGTGACTGCTGCAATCACCATGACCGGAGAGGACGCGGCTTTCCGTGATTCCGTATTTGAACTTCTTCTTTCGGGCCATGACCTGGTTGAAAGCGCTCGAGCAATGGCTCAGAAGGCTGGATACTTCGTCGCAGTCGACAATTCCTGTGACGATTGGGACTACGCGGATGCCGCGCGGTACCTGCTCGATCGATTTCATGATTTGCGCGCGAGCCATCGGCGTTTTTGCCTGATCTCGGGTGGCGAAGTGACGGTGACCCTGGATCGAAGCCCAGGAGCAGGTGGCCGCAACCAGCAATTTGTGCTGGCCTGCGCGTTGGAACTCGCCCATCATCCGGGAGAGATGTTGACCGTGCTCAGCGCCGGCTCCGATGGAATCGACGGCAATACCCAAAATGCAGGCGCTGTCGCGGACCCCACAACTGTGGCTCGCGCGATTGCATTCGGCTTCGATCCAGAGGAGTCATTGCGCCGGTTCAATACCTGCCCGTTATTTACGGCGCTGGGGGATGCGGTCGTTACCGGGCCTACCGAACACAATCTGCGCGATCTTCGGTTGCTGATTGCGGACAATTCTTGAAGAGAATTGCACTTGCCGTTGCGCATTCGTACCCGGCATGAAATCGGACTATGATGTAATTTCACGTTAATTTAGCTTGCAGTGTGCATAAGGAAGACTCGTGGCTCGTAAAGGAACCCGCAGGACCGCCGACAAGACGCCTGACATTCGTGCTGTGGCCGCTTTGGCAAAGGTTTCGATCGCTACAGTCTCAAGGACCATCAACGGTTCGCCGGTGGTGAGTGAACGGCTGTCGAAACGCGTGTGGCAGGCAATTGAACATCTGAATTATTTTCCTAACACTCATGCGCGCACACTGGTTTCCGGACGCAGCCGCCTTTTGGGCATCATTGTCGAGAACATTACAAATCCATTCTTCCCGGAACTAATCCAGAGTTTCGAAGAAATTGCTGTAGCGCACGGCTACGAGATCCTGGTCAGTTCCTCGAACAGCGATCCGGCGATCCTGACCACATGTGTGCGACGCATGCTTGAGCGCAAGGTAGAGGGCGTAGCGGTTCTGACGTTCGGCGAGGAAGAACCGGTACTGGATCAACTGGCGTTTCACGATGTTCCGATTGTGCTGGCGGAGTTCAAGCTGACTGACCCCAAGGCCAGCACCATCCTTCTTGACTACACTACGGGCATCCGCGCAGCCGTAAATCATCTCGCCGGACTCGGCCACAAAAAAATCGGGTACCTCGCTGGACCTCGCAAGCTTCACTCCGCGATTACGCGGGAAAATGATTTTCACCGGGCGATGGAAGAGGCGGGACTCCCAGTGCAGAAGGACTGGGTCATCGAATGCGACCATACGCTCAAGGGCGGCGTCGCCGGCTTCGATAAGCTGCAGGCGCTTGAATCGCGCCCCACTGGTCTGCTGTGCTCCAACGACATGACAGCTATTGGCGTGTTGCGAGCCGCTTACATGCAGGGCCTGCGCGTGCCGCAGGATCTGTCGGTGATCGGCCTGGATGATATCGATTTTGCGGAGTTCACCTTGCCACCGCTGACCACGATACGGCTTTCGCGAGCAGATTTGGCGCACGCTGCGTTTGAGGCACTCCGCCAGCAGGTCGAAGATCCGGAAAAGGCGGAGTCGAAGAGGGAGTTCCTGGTATCGACGAGTCTCGTAATCCGAGGGTCCGCGGCCGCTCCGCGGGTCGTCGCATAGGAGCAACCTTCTAATGGACCTGCTTACGTATATAGCTTGAGCTACTTCACTGAAGTGACCTTCTAAATCACGAGAGGCTCACCCACGGGGAGAGCCTCGTCGCTATATCTGATTTACATCACTACTTAGCAACATCCGCCGGCAATGGAGGGGATAACCAATACTTCGTCCCCTTCCTTAAAACTGTATGTCTCATTGCCCAGGAAGCGGATGTCCTCTTCGTTCACATAAAAGTTGATGAAGCGGCGGATCGAGCCGTCTTCGCTGCGCAGGTGTTGGCGCAGAGCGGGGAAACGGCCTTCGATATCAGTCACCAATTCGGGCAGATTCGCGGCAGTGCTGGAGATTTCGCGGACGTTGTTGGTGTGCTTTTGGAACGCATTGGGTAACAGGACTCTAACGGACATTGCTCTCCCCTGCCAGGCTTAACGCCTGGCTCGATACGGCGTGTTCTTCAACAAAGGTTTCAAAATCGGCAAGGCGCGGACGAATGGCTTTGGTCTGCTCGTACGCCCCGCTCAGGCAGTCGGTGGTTTTCAATCCATTGCCAGTGATGCAGGCGACGGTAAGCTCATCGGGCTGGATGCGGCCGTGAGCGTATAGACGTGCAGTGACCGCCGTGGTGACACCGCCTGCAGTCTCAGTAAAGATGCCTTCCGTCTCGGCCAGTTCCTGGATTGCGGAGACGATCTCGACGTCGGAGACGTCTTCGGCCCATCCGCCCGTTGAGCGAATCACTCGCGCAGCATAGAGGCCGTCAGCCGGGTTGCCGATCGCCAGCGAGCGCGCAATGGTGTTGGGGCGCTGAGGTTCGATGATGTCTGTGTCGTTCTTGACGGCTTTCGCGATGGGCGAGCAGCCGGTCGCCTGCGCGCCAAAGAATCGGACCGGCTTGTCATCGACGAGGCCGAGTTCAATGAGTTCATTGAATGCTTTGCGAATCTTGGTGATGAGCGAGCCGCCTGCCATGGGGACCACGACGTTGTCGGGAAGGCGCCAACCGAGTTGCTCCGCGATCTCGTAGCCAACGGTCTTCGATCCCTCAGCGTAATAGGGCCGGAGGTTGACGTTAACGAAGCCCCAGTTGTAGCGATCAGCGATCTGCGAGCAGAGGCGATTGACGTGGTCATAATTGCCATCGACCCGAACGAGAGTGGCTCCGTAAACCTGGGTGTTGAGGATCTTGGCGGGCTCAAGGTCGGCCGGAACCAGGATGAATGTCTTGAGCCCCAACCGCGCAGCGTGTGCCGCCACTGCGTTCGCCAGGTTGCCGGTGGAGGAGCAGCCGACGGTATCGAAGCCGAAGGCCTGCGCATTGGCAAGAGCGACGGCGACCACGCGATCTTTGAAGCTAAGCGTGGGCATGCAGACGGCGTCATTCTTGATGTACAGATTGCGGGCGCCGATCTGGACACCGAGTCGAGGCGCCTGCACAAGGGGCGTAAGGCCGGATGGAGTCTGCGGGACATAGCTATCGGCGACAGGCAGCAACGCCCGGTAGCGCCACATGTTCAGGGGACCCTGTGAGATGGCTTCACGGGTAAAGCGGGTGCGCGCGTACTCGAGGTCGTAGGCCACCTCAAGCGGGGAAAAACACTCATCGCAGATGGAAAGCGGCTGGAGACCATAAGTCTTGCCGCATTCCCGACATCGCAATTCGTAAGCAGTCGTCACAAAGTCCCTCGCATATGCGCGAGTGGCACAAGAAATACGAGCGCGTGACCAGCCCGAAAAAGCGAACGTGAAATGACTCGAAACCACTTGCGAAGCCGCCTACGCAAAGAGTGCGGAAGCAGCCCCCGAATCTCATGTTCCCCGTCTCCGGGCAAGAGTTGACACCATACTCCTGGTTTGCCCAGGCAGGTTGTCGTGGCGTCACAGGGCTCGTCCCTCAGCCACTCTGCATGAAACTCAGGCTTGCCCTTTGGGGGCAAACATGAATGTTTAGTTTTTACCACACCAAAAATTGGAGCGCAAGCATGATGACAGCGAACGGTAGCTAAAGCCTGTTGATCTGCGTAAAGGCGACCGGAACCGTAGGGGCGCCTGCCCTTGGCTACTCCGCCGGATGGATCCAGATGGCATTGCCTCCGCCGGAGACCATGCGAATGTCCAGAACGGTGCTTCGGTCGACCGGCTGTTTTGAGAAGGCAGTATGAGTCGCGTCGACCGCGGCATCCGGTGCATCGGAGTAGATCTCCGCTACATACTTTCCCTCGCCCAGGAAGCTTAGCGGCATTTTCAGGGTGCGCTGATCCCAGTTGGTGATTGAACCGATGTACCAGTCCTTGCTGCTTCGTCGCGCAACGGTGATGTTCTCCATGGGGCGGCCGGCGAGCACACGCACTTCATCCCATGTGGTTGGAACCTGCTTGATGAATTCGAAGTCGTGCTGACCGGCATAGTGTTCCGGATAGTCGGAGACCATCTGGAGCGGGCTCTCGAGGACGACATAGAGGGCCAGTTCATGGGCACGGGTGCCGAGTCCCATCGGCATCAGATTTCGGGCGACGAAGTTTTGGCGGTTGCTGTTGCCGAAGGCGCCGGGGGTGTAATCCATCGGGCCGGCGAGCATGCGCGTAAAGGCCAGCGTCGTATTGTGGGTCGGCGAAGTGCGCGCGCTCCACTTGAGGTATTCCTTACCCATCACGCCTTCGCGAGTGAGCACGTTCGGCCATGTGCGGCGCAGGCCATCGGGCTTGTATGCGCCGTGAAAGTCGAGCAGCAGGTGATGCTGCGCGGCTGACTCCGCAACGCGGCGATACCAGTTGACCATCTGCTGGTCGTCGCGATTCATGAAGTCGATCTTGACACCCGCGATTCCCCATTTCTCAAACAAGGGAAAAGCCTGATCCATGTACTTGTCGACGGAGGTCCAGTGCGACCATAGCCAGATGCCGACGTGCTTCTCCTTTGAATAGCGGAGCAATTCGGGCATGTCGATTCCGGGATCGATGCGCGTTATGTCGGCGAGCGCGGCATAGTCTTGCGGCCCTTTACGCTCCGCCCACGCCCAACCGGCATCGATGAGCATGTAAGCAAACCCCGACGCAGATGCGAAGTCGATGTAATGCTTCATGGTGGCAGTGTTCATGCCAGGTTTGAATTTCACGCTCGGTGCAGCTTGTCCCGACCACCAGTCCCACGCCGACTTGCCGGCGCGAATCCACGAGGTATCTGCGATCTTTGACGGCGGATTGAGATTGAGCACGATGTTGGACTCAACCAGGCGGCCGGGATCATCTGCGATCATGAGAACCCGCCATGGACTGGTAACCGATGTGTCGCCTTCGACAGCGATCGTCGGTGCGTCCACACGCGGTGAGAGTTCGGCGCGCAACCCAAGAGGAGCCTCGCCTTTGCGCAGATACATACCCGCGTAGTTGTCGATATCAGCTTCAGTCACTGCCACCCAACCTACGGCTGGCACTTCAGCAAGGAGGGGAAGACCAATGAGCCAGTCGCGATGGATCCCGGTGACATGACGCAACTGGTACTCGTCTTCGTAGGAAGATTGGAAGCCCTCGAGGATCAGCGGGTAGAGTGCTGCGTCGTTGCGTGTAGCGAAACTCTGTAAATTCGTGTTCAATGCGAATCTTTGAGGATGAGGATTGCGCTGGAACGATGTAGCGAAAGGCGACTCCGTCATCGAAAGCGCGAACTTCAATTGTCAGCTTTCGCCCGGATGCATCTTCGAAGTCCGCATGCAGAGTATTGCAGTGATCGCGCACAGATCTGGTTTTGCCGACGGGGATGGTATAGGTCTCGTCGATTGCTCCAGGCTTTGCGCCAACCGAATGCATGCCTGGACCCAACGGCTGCTGGCCTTCGAGCTTGAGACCGAGTGGCGAGTCGTCAATCAATCGCTTGCCACGAAAATCGACGGAGTAACTAAGGCTGTCTGTTGCCGCAGCGTCGGTTTTTGCGGTGGAAAGATGAAGAACGATCGCACCGCTGGGCGATGAAATCGTGAGCGGAGTTGAACCTGACGATTGTGATTGAGCAATTGAGGCGAGGAGGACCATGGGCGAGACTACCAGCAGAGTGAATAGACGAGACATTGCTTTCTCCGAAGGAGAATCTTACAGGTTTTGCCTTGCCTCGTCTGCGGAACTTACACGAATAATGCAGATCGGCCTCGGTCCAAAACGGAAGCAGGTCAGAATCGAATTAGTTGCTGTAAATCCGCACGTAGTCGACTTGAACTTCTGATGGAAACACGGTGGTGGCATCGGGATTCCCCGGCCAGTTTCCACCGACAGCAAGATTCAGCAAGAGAAATTGCGGTCCGTCGTCAAAGGGCCACGTACCGGGCTGCGTGCTCGGCGTGAAAGTGGCGTATACATTGCTGGGGATGGTTGGATCGTCGACGTAGAACTCGATCTTGCCTTTCGACCAGATCATGCCGTAGACGTGCCAGGCACTTGCATCAAAACCGGCCGGATGAAACTGATTGGTCCCATTAAGGCCTGTTCCGTGAACGGAGCCCGCGACCCAGTCATAACCCGGCGGCGGTGCTCCGACATACGCCGGGGGATTGTTGCCGTCGATGTGCTCCATGATGTCGAGTTCGCCACAGGCGGGCCAGTTGATAGTGGTGATGTTGTTTCCGAGGAGCCAGAAAGCGGGCCACATTCCCTGCCCCTCAGGCAGTTTCATACGCGCCTCGATGCGTCCGTACTGAAAGCTGAAGAGCCCTTGAGACTTCAAGCGAGCCGACGTGTAGACACCCGCCGCAGGCTTGCGGGCAACGATGTGAAGAATTCCGGCGGAGTCGGCGTAGGCATTGGGATTCGCGGTATCGCACGGAGCGGCGTTTGAGCCCCACGCGCAGTAGTTTTCAAGCTCGTTGTTGCCGAAGCCGCTGCTGCCGGTGTCGTATGTCCATACCATGGCGTTGGGCTGAGCGTTGGCGCTCGTGGAATTGCTGAACTCGTCGCTCCAAACCAGCGTGTTGGGCGGAACATTGGGTGTGAGTGCCTGGGTGGTGACAGAGCTTGCCATGAGGCCGAAGGCGGTCGCAAGGGCTTTGACGGTCAGGTTTGTGGATACCAAAAATGGCGCCTGATAAACCTGTGAACTAGTCGATGGCGTACTTCCGTCAAGCGTGTAGTAAATCGTGGCTCCGCTGGTGGTGCTTGCGAGGCTCACGATAATAGCGTTGTTCTGGGCATCGGTCGAGACAATGGTCGGAGCAGCCGCCGGTGCGGCAGTGACTGGGGTCGTCGGAGTTCCCGGTCCATTGACTCCAGGTCCCATCGTGCATCCACAAATCAAAGCACCAGACAATACAAAAACGGAAAACATTCCAATCCCCATACGCACGCGAAATCTCCATTTGAATGCCGAAGAAGCGAATTCAGCTTCGCGGCTCCCATCAAAGCATCCAGCGTCTGATAGCGTCAAACATCGATGCTTGAACGGGATGTGACAAGGAGCACAGGAGATCGGGAACAGCCCACATCAGATCTGGAGACTCGCGGGGGCGCGATGCATCATCCCGCAGGGTCATAGTTGAGGTTCGGCCCAAGCCATCGCTCGACCTCTGCCACACTCATCCCCTTGCGTTCGTGGTAGCTGATTACCTGATCGCGGTCTATTTTGCCGAGTGAGAAATATCGCGACTCGGGGTGCGCGAAGTACAGGCCGCTCACACTCGAGCCGGGCCACATCGCAAACGACTCGGTAATCAGCATCCCGGTATTTGCCTGCACATCGAGCAGACGCCAGATCGTGCCTTTCTCGGTGTGGTCCGGGCATGCCGGGTATCCCGGAGCGGGCCTTATACCCCGGTATTTTTCCTGAATCAACTCAGCTCTGGTCAGGTTTTCGTCGCGACCGTAGCCCCACCCATCCCGCACGCGCTTGTGCAGGCATTCCGCGAAGGCTTCGGCAAGGCGATCGGCCAGGGCTTCCGCCATGATTGCGTTGTAGTCATCGTTCTCAGCCCTGAACTTGTCGCAAAGTTCCTTAAGGCCGATGCCGCTGGTTACTGCGAAAGCACCGATGTGATCCCGCAGTCCGGTTGCCTTGGGCGCGATGAAATCGACGAGTGATCTACAGGGCTCGCTGCCTTCCCGGTTCGCCTGCTGCCTCAGAAAGTGGAAGCGCTCCGACACATTTTTGCGTGACTCATCGGCGTAGAGTTCGACGTCGTCACAAACTGCGTTGGCGGGAAAGAGACCATAAACACCACGCGCTGTGATCAACTTCTTCTCGATCATGCGATCGAGCAGCGCATTGCCTTCGGTGAAGATTTGACGCGCCTGTGCGCCGTGCTCCTCATGATCGAGGATGCGGGGATAGACGCCCTTAAGGCCCCAGGTATGGAAGAACGGCGTCCAATCAATGAAGTCGCGCAATGTCGCGAGGGGAAAATCGTTGAGCACGCGTACGCCGACAAACTCCGGCACCGGCAGATCTTCGACGCGCCAGTCGATCCGCGTTCGCCTGTTGCGGGCAACATCAAGCGGAACGAGCTTCTGGCGCGGCGAGGAGTGGGCCTTGCGCACCGCCTCGTAGTCGGCGCGGTGCTGGGCAATAAATTCCACCTTGCCATCGTCGCTCAGAAGGCTGGTGGTGACAGGCACCGCACGACTCGCATCGAGCACGTGGACCACCGGCTCGCTGTAATGCGGCGCGATCTTGACGGCCGTATGCGCCCGGCTTGTCGTTGCTCCGCCGATGAGCAACGGCAGTTTGAAACCCTGGCGCTCCATCTCGCGTGCCACGTGAACCATCTCGTCGAGGGACGGCGTGATGAGACCACTGAGGCCGATCATATCTGCCTTCTCGGTCTTTGCGCGCTCCAGAATTTTTTCGGCAGGGACCATGACTCCCATGTCGATGACCTCGTAGTTATTGCACGCGAGCACTACGCCGACAATATTCTTGCCGATGTCGTGGACGTCACCCTTGACTGTGGCAAGCAGAATCTTTCCCTGCGCCTTGACCTCATGCCCGGCTGCAATCATCTCAGCCTTCTCTGCTTCCATGAAGGGCGTGAGATACGCAACTGCCTTCTTCATCACCCGTGCGGACTTGACCACCTGGGGCAGAAACATCTTTCCTGCTCCAAACAGATCGCCCACGACGCCCATGCCGTCCATTAACGGACCTTCGATCACCAACAGGGGCCGCCCCAACTTCGCGCGGGCTTCTTCGGTGTCGATGTCGATGTAGGTATCGATGCCTTTGACGAGAGCATGAGAAAGGCGCTCCTCGACCGTGCCGTGGCGCCACTCTTCGGCCTTCTTCTCACTCACAACCGCGCCGGCGCCCTTGAGCGTTTCTCCAAACTCCACCAGGCGCTCGGTCGCGTCGGGGCGGCGATTCAGGAGTACATCCTCAACCAACACTTTCAGCTCCGGTTCAATCTCCTCGTACACTTCGAGCATCCCGGCATTCACGATGCCCATGTCCATGCCCGCCGCGATCGCGTGATAAAGGAACGCGGAGTGCATTGCCTCGCGAACTTTGTTGTTGCCCCGGAAGCTGAACGAGATATTCGAAACGCCACCGCTCACTTTCGCGTCGAGGAGGTTCGCCTTGATCCATCGCGTCGCGTTGATGTAGTCGACCGCGTAGTTGTTGTGTTCTTCCATGCCGGTGGCAACCGTAAGGATGTTCGGGTCGAAGATGATGTCTTCCGGCGGAAAGCCTACGTCATTCACGAGTATTTTGTATGCGCGCTCGCAAATGCGTATCTTTTCAGCGTACGTAGCGGCCTGACCCTGTTCGTCGAATGCCATCACGACTACGGCGGCACCATATTTGCGCACCGTCGCGGCATTCTGGCGAAATTTCTCTTCGCCTTCCTTGAGGGAGATGGAATTGACGATTCCCTTACCCTGCAGGCACTTCAACCCTGCCTCGATGACTTCCCACTTCGAGGAGTCGACCATGAACGGGACCTTCGCAACTTCAGGCTCGCTCCCCAGCAACTGCAGGAAGCGCGTCATCGCGGTAACCCCGTCGATCATGCCCTCGTCCATGCAAATGTCGAGAACATTGGCGCCATTTTCAACTTGCTGCCGCGCAACGCTTACCGCTTCTTCATACTTGCCGGCCTTGATCAACTTGGCGAACTTTGGCGAACCGGCTACATTCGTTCGCTCGCCAATCATGATGTAGACGCCGGATTGCTGCGTGAATGGCTGAGATCCTGATAGACGCAAAGGCTTCATCGCGCGGCCTCGGCATCGACGAGATTTTCACGATCAGATGAGTCAGTAGCGGCCGACCTCTCCAGCTTTCGTGGAGGAAGACCTTCGAGTGCCTTGGCAATCGCCGCGATGTGCTCTGGGGTATTGCCGCAGCAGCCGCCTGCAATATTGATCAATCCGCCGCGAGCGAAGTCGCCCAGGTAACGCGCCATATCCGGCGGTCCCAGATCGAAACCAGTTTCCGAAAGAGGGTTCGGCAGACCTGCATTCGGATAGCACGAGATCGCGACGTCCGCCTTTTCTGACAATTCACTCAAGAATGGATACATCAGGTCGGGACCGAGAGAACAGTTGAGCCCCACCGAGAATGGTTTGACGTGCTGCACTGCGTTCCAGAACGCTTCGGTCGTCTGCGCGGAAATGAGCGTCTCACCGCCACGGCCAACCGCTGCCGAGATCATCACCGGCAGTTCTTTACCGGTTGCGGTGAGGCCGTCCTGATCGAAGACTTCTCGAATGGCGACGAGTGCAGCCTTGGCATTCAGCGAGTCGAAGATTGTCTCTACCAGCAGCAGGTCTGAACCTCCGGCAATCAAAGCGCGCACCTGCTCGCTGTATGCTGCCTTGACCTGGTCAAAGGTCACCACCCTGAAGCCCGGGTCATTGGCATCGGGCGAGTTGGAGAGTGAGACAGTGAGAGGTCCGATAGCCCCTGCCACGAAACGGCGGCGCGATGTCGCGGAGCCGACACGATCGGCCCATTCCCTGCACTGACGCGCCGATTGCTCGTTGATCTCCCATGCCAGACCCTTGAGAAAGGAGTCGTCAATGACCTTCTGGTAGAACTCTGGATCCTTGCGGCCGCCGTGCTCCCGCGGATCGTCCACGAAGAATTCGCTCTGAGTGATGGTTGTCGCGCCAAAGGTGTTTGTCTCGATGATGTCTGCCCCGGCCTCGAGAAATCGCCGATGGATGTCGCCGATCATCTTTGGCTGGGTCAGGGTGAAGATGTCTCCGTTGTTCAGAAGGTCCTTCGTCGAGTTTTGGAAACGATCTCCACGAATGTCCGCCTCCTTCATGCCATAGGTGCGGATCGTGGTTCCCATCGCTCCGTCGATGATCGCGATTCGCGACTCGAGGATCTGATGAAGAGGATGTTCGTGAAAGTCTGCCAAAATCGCTCCCTTGTTTGCGGTCGCCGATGCTCTTTGGGGAATGCGACCAACACTTTAGAATAGCTGGACTTAGAAGCCCAAGCCTATGAAACGCTTTCGCGTACTGCGAAGAGAACCTGAGCAATTGTTAATTGGATGTTCGAAACCGCGGAACGATTGCGACTCTATTTTGCCGCCGTCAGAGCGCTCAATGGGACCAACATGTCTTCCTTGCGCATGACCAGGTTGGTAGCGTTCAGGGTGGCGAGCTCAAAACCGTGGCCATGGGTGATGGCGTCTGTGGGGCAGGCCTCGACGCAATAGCCGCAAAAGATGCAGCGGTTGTAGTCGATGTTGTAGATCTTGGCATAGCGTTCAGAGGAAGAGATGCGCTGCTCTTCGGTATTCTCCGCGGCCTCGATAAAGATGCAGTTGGCCGGGCACGCGGCCGCGCAAAGAAAGCAGGCAACGCATTTTTCCAGCCCGTTCTCGTCGCGTTGCAGCACATGTGCGCCGCGAAACCGCTGCTCGAGGACCGCGCCGCGAAGCGGGCCTTTACCGTCAGGGTAGTTTTCGACCTGCGTGGGCTGCAGCATTTCGCCGAAGGTGATGCTCATGCCCTTGGCGATGGCAGCGATGTTGCGCACAATCGACATGAGCCCAGTATACGATGGATGCCGGGAGGGCTACATGGTGTCGTGCAGGGATATGGGAATCGTCTTGGGACTGTGTTTGATCACAATCGTTGCTCAAGGGCAAGTAGGACCCAATGGAATGCCGCTGCGCCCTCCGCCGCCGCCGGATACCACTCACATGCATCAGCAGGCTGACCAGGCGAGAGACGCCGCGTTGATGCCGCTCAAGATTTCTTACGGCAAAAAGACGGCCGAATGGACCGCGCCAAAGCTGGCGGAGCTGCCGCATGAGAGCATCACGGTCCACAACAGTCACTCCAACATAGACCAGACATTCTCGGGTGTGCCGCTGATCCAGTTGCTGACCCAAGTCGGAGTGCCGGAAAAGCCCAAAGGCAAGGATTTTCGTCTTTATTTGATCGCCGAGGGGCGGGATGGATATAAGGTGGTCTACTCGATCGGCGAGGTGACGCCGGACGTACATGAAGCCACGGTTTTGCTAGCCGACTTCATGGATGGAAAGCCGCTCGCAGATAACGGTCCCCTTCAGCTTGTATTGACCGGAGAAAAACGACCGGCACGATGGGTGCATGACGTTGTTTCAATTCGGATCATGAGCGCTGAGTAAGTCGCTTCTCAGGTAAAAGTGAAACCACTGCCAGCCGCATGGGCTCTCTTAGCCTTGAGGGAGAGCTCTTGCGGCATGGCGGATTTGTTGCTTCATTGCTGCGGATGTTTCTCTTTGTCTTTCTCATTCTGAGGGGTGGCATGTGCAGGATGGGCCGGGTGATTTTTGTTCTCCGGCGCGGTTTTGGCATCAGGCGCAGGCTTGTTTGGCGCGGGGTGCTGCTGGACCGTAGCGGGTGGCCGCGGCTCCGTCCGTTGGGCCGCGGGAGGCTGGCCAGCTGGATGCGCGACCGGCGCAGGGTGCTGCTGCTGCATCGGTATGGGTTGTTGATGCTGCGGCGCGGGAGCCTGCTTCTGCGGCGCAGGGTGCTCGTGCTGCTGTGGAGCCTGGTTTTCTGGCGCAGGCTTCTGGTGCTGCGCTGGAGCCTGGTGTGCTAACGCCGGTTGCTGGCCACTCGGATGTTGAACGGGAGGGGCAGGCTGTTGGTGTTGCGCAGTCGGAGCTCCGGCAGGCTGCTGTTGCTGAGCGAATGCAGGATGCTGCTGTTGCTGTGACGCCGGTTGCGGGTGCTGCGGGGCGGCTGCGGATGGGCCCGGAGCAGGCTGACGAACCGGCTGTTGGACGGGCGCTGGTTGGTGCTGTTGCGGGGTCGTCACGGCCGGCGGATGCTGCTGTGATGCCGCGGCTGCTGGTTGGGGCTGGTTGGGATGCGGCTGCTGCGCTGGGGTCTGAGGCGCTTGCTGGGTCCTCATTGGGACCGGTGGTGGTGCTTTGACATTGTGATCCTCGGGCAGCGGATGAGCAACGGCCACGACCGCGGGATGCGCCTGGTTCACGGCGGCGAAATTGCCGCGATTTGAGCGCGCAGCTTGCGCCTGTTGCAGCTGAGCGGTCATGGGAGGAGCATGCTGCTCGTGGATCGCGACGATCTCGGCTGGGCTGGGCTTTACCTGAACTCCACCCGGCCCGTTGTAGCTGACGCGGTTGATTGTTGTGTTCGTATTGTTGACGACTGTGTAGTTGTAAACATCATGCACGACGGTCGGGTTCACGTTGTTGACAGACCGGTTGTAATCAAAGCGATCGCCATTCCAATAGCCGCCCTGATAGCCGTAACCCGAATAGCCATGCCCGTAGTTGATGCCTCCGTAATAGCCGACGTGACGACCCCAGTAGCCCCGGTGGTACGCGTAGCGCCGCCTGTTGTTGTCGTAGTCCCAGAAGCCGGGGGTCCATAACGCCCCCTGAAACGGCGCAGATACCCACGCCCCAGGCACCCAGTAATAGCCATTTGAGGCGTAGTTCCAATAACCCGGAGTCCATTGGTATCCCTCACCGGGGCAAGGAGGCTGGTCATATTCGGGCAATGGCGGCGGCGGTTGAATTGCATAGGCAACTGGCTGTTGATAGGAGTCGTAATTGTCATAGGGATAGGAGTTGTCGTACTCGTCTCCGGCGCTGCCATATTGGTTGGCTGGGTAGCGATCGTAGTCGCGAGCAGGGGTGCTTCTTCGCCGCCGGTCTGTTGACTGCGCCGGCGGAGGGGGTGCGCTCTGGCTATATGTTTGTCCTCCCGAGTCAGGTGCGCCCGTGGTTGCATTTGAGATTGGCGCGATGTTCGCGGAGGCTGGGTCCTGTGACTGATCCTGCTGAGATTGATCCAGCGGCTGATTTTCGGTCGTTGCTGTATTTGTATTTGCAGGGGTCTGGCTGTTTCTACATCCAACAGCACTCGTGACAAGAACAATAGATAGCGACATGAAGAATGTAATTCTTGGAGAGATGTTCATTTAAATATCCTCATCAGCAGCATTGGATGCCGCCTTGGACGAAGGATTTGTCCGTCCGGGTCAACTTGGGGGTACGTAGCGAATTATCTTTTTTAGAATTATTAAGTTATCAACGCGTGACAGAGACGAAAACGCCGGTCGAAATCGCCTTGTTATCCTCAGCGCCGCGCACCGGGCGGGAGCGATTGGCCCTGGTTGTTGGCCGGAGGAGTGGTGACCGGTTTTCGCTCCCAGTGGGGTTTCTGGAAGGGCTGGCAGAGCGATGAATCCTGTCCCCGGGTGAGCCCAACGACGGCATCCTGGCCACTGCAGAGCCGTTGTTTCATCGCGTCAGAGTCTTTCCCGGAGAGCAACTGGGTTCGCTCCAGGCCGCTGACTGGGTCCAGGTCGTAGCGATAAACAAAGTCCTCCGCGGCCTTCTGCTTGCCGTAGTCGAGATGGTTCCACGTACCCAGAGTTTCGCGGCCGCTGCCATCGGCAAAGGCCGCGTAGACGCGCGTCTGCACAACGCCCGAGGGCGGATTCGCGGTCCATAACGGCACACCTTGCCCGCCGCGCATCCAGCGGGCCGCCCACGTTTGTTGTCTCAAGTCGTAGTAAAACGCGGTGAAGAATGTCGTTGCTTCGCACTCGTGGCAGTCTTCGTAGAGCGCGCCCAACTCTCGCGAACCGCCGATGGAAAACAGCATCCAGTCAAGCAGATGCAGGTTTGCCCCCTTAAGAATCGGGGTGAGCATCCGGTTGGCAATCGAAACGCTCCAGACCGAAAACGTGTCCTGGTTGGCCGCCGATTGAGGGGTGGATCGAAGCGTGGTTATGACCAGCGCGGCATCGTATTGCACGCCAATCTCGCGGATGGCTGTCCACTGCTGACCGTCCAGCGCACGAGTCACCCAGACAATCACGTCCTGGTCTTTTTGGGAATGGAAGTCGATCCAGCGAAATGAGTCGGGCGCCTGCGCAGAGCAAAGCCTGCTCACGGCGGCAAGAAGAATCCAGAGGAAGCAGGCCGCCGACCAGCGGGAGAGACGCAACATGACCCTAGTATTACAAAGCGTATCGGGTGTCCGCTCCTGCGCTGTTCCTCATGTACAAGGAAGAGGACCTATTGCGCACATGCGGCTGCATCTTTCTCAAAATGCGTGTTGACGAAATTTTTCATTTTCAGATCGTGATAGGCCTTGAGGCTCAGCCCACAGTCGTAGAGGCTTTTATATTTCTGGAGTTTGTCGGCATCGTTCATCGGGATATTTTCCAGCTCTTTCTCCGCAGCTTCATACTCCCGCCATGGCGCGACTGCGTTCAGATTCCCAGGATCATCCCGGTGAGCATAAGCCAGCTTGTAGCTTGAAAGAACGCGATCGTAGACAGTGTCCCAATCGTGGCGCTGCTTATAGAGGTAGACCTCGTAGCTCGCCATCCCGGCGCCGAGGAATACCACGACAGCGACTAATAGCCAATCCTTCACAGCAACGCCCGTGCGTCGCAGTTTAGCATGCGGCCAGTCCGAACCCGAACCTCGACCGCCATTCCAGAGCCGTCGGAGGCCGCGTTCGGCAGCATCAAATCCACTGATCAGAATCGACTTGTCCCGTGTCATTGCGTAGCGATGGTTAGAGTCCGAGCTTCGCCCACAGAGCGTCGACTCTAGCCTTCGTGTCTCGGTCCATCTCGATCATGGCGGGCCAGGGGCGCTCGAAGCCCTCCGCCTTCCATTTGCGGGTTGCGTCAATGCCCATCTTCGACCCGAAATTGGGCAGACGAGAGGAATGATCAAGCGAATCGACCGGCCCCAGCATGAACTGGATATCGCGCTCGGGATCGATGTTATTCGCCACCCGCAAAACCACTTCGCCAACATCCTGCACATCGCAGTCTTCATCCACAACGACGATGCACTTGGTAAACATGGCCTGACCGAGAGACCAGATGGCGTTCATGACCTTGCGCGCGTGGCCGGGATAACTTTTGCGAATCGACACCAGCATCAGGTTGTGAAAGACGGCCTCGACCGGAAGATGAATGTCGACAAGCTCGGGAATGGTGATCTTCATCGCCGGCAAAAAGATGCGTTCGACGGCCTTGCCCATCCAGGCGTCTTCCATGGGCGGCTTGCCCACGATGGTGGCTGCATAAATGGGATCTTTGCGATGCGTGATGCAGGTGAGATGGAAGACGGGGTACTCGTCCGTCATGGTGTAGAAGCCGGTGTGGTCGCCAAAGGGGCCTTCACTTCGCAACTCGCCGAGTTCTACGTAGCCTTCCAGAATGATTTCCGCGTTGGCAGGAACTTCGAGGTCTACGGTTTCGCATTTGATAATCTCTATGGGCTTGCCGCGAAGGAAGCCGGCAATCATGAATTCCTCGACCTCGGGCGGCGCGGGAACGATTGCCGAAAACGTTGTGGCCGGGTCGGTGCCAATGGCAACGGCGACTTCAAGGCGCGAGCCTTTGAGCTTGCCCATCGCCACCTGTGGCAGGCCGCCGATCGGGCCGTCGGGAATTGAGACGGCTCCGCCTGCCGACTCGGCCATTGCAGCGACACGTGCGGTTTTCGAATCGGAATCGGACGAAGCAGACGCCGCGTTGCGAACGGCTTCTCGATAGTGCTCTGCCGCAACTTTCTGGCGCTGCCAGTGCATGCCGGTGGTTTGCCCGTCGTAGACCTGCATGCGGTACATTCCAATGTTGCGCTTGCCGGTGCGCGGGTCGCGGGTATGCACGCAAGGCAGGGTGATGAAGCGACCTCCATCGTGCGGCCAGCACTTCAAAATCGGAAACTGATTGAGATCGAAATTTTCGCGCAAGATGACTTCTTTGCACGGAGCGTCTTTGGCGGCCACGGTCTTGGGAAATGCGCTCGTAAGTGCGCCGAGTTGCGGCAGCATCTTGAGCTTGTCGAGCATGCTCTCGGGCGCCTTGATATTCATAAGGCCGGTGATCCGTTGGGCAATCTCGTCGAGTCGTTCGACACCAAGCGCAAGAGCCATGCGTCGTTCGCTGCCGAACTGATTGATCAGAACTTTTTGTCCGGGATGACCCTTGATGTTTTCGAAGAGCAGCGCGGGTCCACCGGGCGCGTAGTTCCCTTTCACCGCAGAATCTTTTGCCTTTTCAGATCTTGCCCCAATTTTGCTCGCCCGGTCGGTAATCTCGGTAATCTCGAGGTCCGGTGACACTTCTTCACGGATGCGTTTGAGTTCCCCATGTTTTTCGAGTGTCTTGATCCATTCGCGCAGATCGTCGTAAGCCAAAGAAATTTCTCCGGGCGGCGTCGCCGCTCCCCACTCATAGTAAGGCTTCGGGCTTCAAGGTGTTTCGCGATTCTCGAGGCACGCCGCATGGCCATGGCAAGACTTTTCGCATCCAAGGAATTCGCATCCAAGGAAGATGAAGCTCGCATGTTGAAAAGGATCCCCGATGCCCCGTTCCCCCCTGGTCAAATGCAAGCCCTACTTCAAACTGCGCCGGCTCACACCACAATTTCGCTTGGGTATAGAAGCCCCCGCTCCTTGGGATATTCCCGCATTATGCGCTGCGTACCAGTGGCCCACAGGCCTCTCAGGAGGCGGAGTGATTGCCATCGTAGAACTCGGCGGAGGATGGGTTCAGCCGGACATGGATTTGTATTTCACGTCGCTGAATCAGCCGGCACCGCAGATCACGGATGTGTCCGTCGACGGAACGAAGAACACGCCCAATCAAAACGTGGGAGCTGCCAACGATGCGGACTACGAGGTGGCGCTCGATATCCAGGTGTCGGCAGCAGCGTACTTCGCCGCGACGGGAAAGGCCGCGACCATTCGCGTTTACTGGGCAAAAGACATCGCTCCCGCCGTGCAGAAGGCCGCGGAGGATGGATGTTCCGTGTGCTCTATCTCGTGGGGAGCGGATGAAGCAATGTGGGGAACAACTCCTGCTCAGGAGATGGAATCGGCTGCGGCAACAGCGACGGATCTGGGCATGGTGGTATTTGCGGCATCAGGCGATAACGACTCGAGCGACGGCGGAGCAACTCCGGCGAACATCGACGTGCCCGCATCCTGTCCGCACGTGGTGGGATGCGGCGGAACATATAAAACTGCAACCGAAGAGACTGTGTGGAACGACAATCCTGGAAAGACCGACGGCGAGGGAACCGGCGGCGGATACTCAACCATCTTTCCCGTGGAGGCCTTTCAGATTGGCGCGCCAAAACCGCCGTCGGGAAGCACCGCCAAAGGACGAATGGTTCCCGACGTCACGGGTGACGCCGACCCCAACACCGGCTACAACATCATCGTGCACGGATCGCAAGCGGTGGTGGGCGGAACCAGCGCGGTGGCTCCGCTGTATGCAGGCCTATTTGCCGCTTTCGGCAGCAAGCTGGGGTTTGTTTCCCCTGTGTTGTGGAAGAACCCGAAAGCCTTTCACGACATCACGACCGGGGAAAACGGCCTCTACAGCGCCGCGCCCGGGCCTGATCCATGCAGCGGACTTGGCTCGCCTATCGGCACAAGCCTTGCAAAGATCTTCGTGATCCCGAAGGTAAAGTCTTAGCGCCCGATCTGTACGATCTGATCATCTGGAGCGAACGGAGTGATCGCATCGATCGGAAAGCCGAGCCTCTTCCATTCGTCGTAACCGCCACGCAGCGGGCGAACGCGCTCAATCCCCAACTTATAGAGGGTCATGGCGGTCTTGGCTGCGGTAGCTTCGCTGGGGCAGGTGCAGAACAGCACGACATCGCGGTCTCGCGGGATCTCGAGGTGACGCGCGGCGAGCGCATCAGGCGAGAAGTGAAGCGCGCCGGGCAGCGTATAGGGTTCCACAAGCAGCTCAAGCGGATGGCGAAGATCGACGATATAAACTTCCTCGCGATCGTCCAACTGGCGCTTTAGCTCTTCTGGCTCCAGGCGTGAAGCCACGAGGCTCTTGAGGACCAGGCGACGGCGGTAAAGCCGATATAGAAAGAAGCCGAGGATCGCCAAAAGCAGGATCGCGCCTGAAAATCGGCCGACCCAGTCCAGCAGGCTCGGATTTCGCTTCAGAGCATCGCCGAACAGACGGCCCACGGTAAGCAGGGTCCCGAGCCACAGAGCGGCTCCGATTCCATCGAAGAACAGGAATGGCAGGTATCCCATGCCATTTTCGCCGGCGACCGGCGGCGCGAGGGTGGCTAGTCCCGGAACGAACTTGGCAAACATGAGAGTTACGGCGCGACCACTGCGGCCGAACGAATCCTGCGTGCGACGAACACAGATGGTGGGTTCAAGTGAGAGCTTGCAGAGGATGCGCAAAACATGGTGACCGTAGCGGCGCCCGATCAGGAACCAGGCTGTGTCTGCGGTCAGAGAGGCGATGAGTCCGGCAACGAACGCAACGCCGAAATTAATCTGATGTTCGGCAGACAATGCGCCCGCAGCCAGCAGAACTGGTGTGGCGGGCAGGGGGATGCCGAACTGCTCCACCAGAACCCAGGCGAAGAGCAGCAGATAGCCGTACGTGAGGAGAATGTGCGTCGGTAGAGCCATAAGGGGAAGTCCAATCGGTGCCGGGTCGGTGGGCTATCGTGAGCCTCTGCCGGTGTCGCGCAGAACCATTTGCCGGAAACCTCAGTCTATCTGATGTCGCTGCGGCGAATTCGTTTCAGCCTAAACGCATTCGACGAGGCCTCCAACGAAAAAAGCCGCCAGCAGGCGGCTTTTCGTTCTGAAGCGTCTGAAACCCTTACCGAGTGGTTGCAGTGCCCGTGAGTTCCAGACCGGCATGTGCCTGTTGGGATCCCTTTTCAGCGAAGTAATTTCGGTCCCACAGATTCTTGTAAAACTCGCCGGTCAGCTCGGCGGCGCGAGGACCGAAGGTCGGGCGTCCACCCTCGAGGAAAAAGACGGTAACCAGGCTGCCCTGCGGCGCTTCGGAGTAGGAGACAAACCAGCCAAAGCGGGTTCCCTTGTCTGAGCAGGTTCCAGTCTTGCCGAACACGGGGAACTCCTGGAAGTTGGCGCGGAGGCGACGTGCGGTTCCGTATTCGACGGCGCCGGCCATGCCGTCCTGCATCTCGGGCACGTAGCGAGCGATGTCCAGAGTCCGCTTTACTTTGGGAGCGAAGGTGGTGATTGCCTCTGGTGTGGTGGGGTGCTGAAGGTAGAAGAGCGTTCCGCCGTTCGCCATTGCAGCTACGAACGCGCCGAGTTGGAGCGGGGTCATGGAAACGCCCTGACCGAAGCTGCACATGCGGCCGACTCCACCCTCTGAAGAGGGCAACACGGAGTCGGGATAGATGCCAAGCTGCTCGCCTTCAATGTGATATCCGGCTAGTTCGCCAAGGCCGAACTGCGTGGCATAGTGCCGTACGCGTTCAAAACCAAGTTCGCGGCCGAGTTCTTCGAAGTAGAGGTTGTTGCTCTTGGCCAGCGCGTCCGTCATGTTCATGCGGAAGCCGGCAAGCTGGACCGGAGTGTCGCGCGTAACAAGACCCTCAGAAAGCGCGGCCAATGCTACGGAAAGCTTGATGGTGGAGCAGGGTTCAGCTCCCGGCGAGAGCGCCAGCTTCTGGTTGACCATCGCCAGAATGCGTCCATTGGAGGGGTCGATCACGACGGCTGTGCCGTTCATGCCGCCCAGGGCGTCGATTGCGGCCTGGCGAACTATCGGATCTTCGCCGGTGGTGATGTCGCCCTCAAAGATATCGCCCTTGGCAAAGGAACTCGCGGTGAACCGTTCAAAGAAACGATGGCGGCGATGGGTAAGGACAGTACGGCTCAATCTTGGCGTCGCAGAGGTTGTGACCGAACTCCGACGAGTTGTAGAAGACGCCGCGCGACGACGAGACTTGGTTGAAGAACGCGTCACGGTTGTCTTGGAGTGCCTGGTGGTAGTGAGGTGCTGGCTGGAAGATTTTGTGCGGTGTACTTTCGGTGGAACGTTGAGCGCCGCTGCAGAATTGGCCCCGGCTCCGAGCCCAATTACCGTGAGTGCCAAGGCAAAAAAGCAAGACAATCTCATCCAGAAAATCCCTTCAAAAAAAAATGGATATCGTGCCATGCGTCTGTCCAGCGGAGGCGCACTTCTTGCCTAAGACCTACCTGTTATCCCACGCGCTCTGGTGGCGGGTATGTGAGCAATGTCACTCTGGAGCCCTATTACTGTTAACTACATCGACAATACCAGAAAAAACGGGAAAACCTCTGATGTGAGTTCGATGGAGCCTGTTTTTGTGAAGCTTATTGAGAACTATACCGCTCTCTCGTTTTAAGGCAAGTGCCTAATTCAGGCACGTGTTTTCAGAACTTCAACCGGCGCATGAAAGCCGGAACATCAAGGTCTCTCTCGGGCTCATCAACCGCACCGGATAAAGGACTTACAGCCGGCTGCATGCTCTGATCATCCGCTCGTTCAGGCGCGCGCCCCCCGTTACCAAAGTCAGACGCGTAGTCTCGCGGAAGCGGCACATAGATCTGTTCTTCGGCTATTTCCGCGAAGTGCTGGCGGCTCGAAGCAGTAACAAACTCCGGAACGTCGCTCTCCGCCTCTTCTTGCGGATCCTCGTCTTCGCTCATGAATCGCGGCTCAGGCGGCGCCGGGGGCGGGGGCGGAGGACCGGCACTCTCGCGCAGCCACGTATCGGGCGCAACCACAGGCACAGAGAAGACCGGAGATTCCTCAACGCTCAGCATGCGCGCACGGCGCTCAGGCATCTGATCGCGGAAGCCGGTGGCAATCACGGTGATCTTCACCTCATCACCCATGCGCTCGTCGAGAACCGCGCCGAAGATGATGTTGGCGTCTTCATGGGCAGAGGATTGAATGAGCGAAGAGGCTTCGTTGACCTCGGAAAGTTTGAGCGAACTTGAGCCGGTGATGTTGATGAGGATGCCGCGTGCTCCGTCGATTGCCCCGGCATCGAGCAATGGCGATGCCATCGCAGCCTGCGCCGCTTCGACAGCGCGATTGGTTCCCGAACGAACAGCGGTACCCATGACCGCGTGACCCATGCCAGCCATCGTGGTCTTTACGTCAGCAAAGTCTCTATTGATGATTCCCGGAATCGTGATGATGTCGGAGATTCCCTGAACACCCTGCCGCAAGACGTCGTCGGCGATGCGGAAACTCTCAAAGAACCCGGCGTCTTTAGCCACCGCAAGCAGTTTCTCATTGGGAATCACGATCATCGTGTCCACACTCTCGAGAAGCTCCTTGAGGCCGCGTTCAGCTTGCTGCAAGCGGCGCTTGCCCTCAAATGCAAAGGGGCGCGTGATGACTGCGACGGTCAAGATGCCCATTTCGCTGGCCAACGATGCGATCACCGGCGCTGCGCCGGTGCCCGTGCCGCCGCCCAATCCGGCGGTGACGAAGACCATGTCGGCACCTTCAAGCGCCTCGATGATCTTTTCGGAATCTTCGAGCGCGGCACGGCGGCCCACGTCGGGATTGGCGCCTGCGCCAAGTCCGGAGGTAAGGCGGACGCCTAACTGAAGTTTGATCGGGGCGAGCGACAGCTTGAGCGCCTGCACGTCGGTATTGGCAGCGATAAACTCAACGCCCTCGAGGTTCGCCTGGATCATGCGGTTGACTGCATTGCCGCCGCCGCCACCCACGCCGATGACTTTGATGCGTGCGCCTCGCGGGCTTTCCTCATGAAACTGAATGCGCATCTCTCCGGCTTCTTTTATCTGCTGATCCATAACGGCTTCCGCCTCCCGACTCATTTGCTAGAAACTTGCTGCGAAGATGGCACGCAACTTGGCGCGCAGACTGTTGTTTTCAGCCGCTCGGGTGACTCGAGTGCGATGAGCATACAAGAGCATTCCGATGGCAGTAGAAAAGCTGGGGTGCACGAGTTCGCCAGGCATATTCGAGAGACGCACAGGCATTCCGGTGCGGGCAGGGACACGAAGCTGGCTTTCCGTTATGTCCAGCATACCCGGAAGCATCGCTCCGCCGCCTGTGAGTACGCAACCGGCTCCCAACGCGTCGAGTACACCGCCCTGGCGGAGGCTCTCTTTTACAAAATACAAAAGCTCGCGCGCGCGTGGCTCAAGGATTTCAGCCAAAGTGCGCAGAGCGATTCTTTGAGGATCCGGATTGGCAATCTCAATCTCCGCTTCAATGGGCACGGCGGTCACAACCGCATGTCCGTATTGGCGCTTCAATTCCTCAGCTTGCGCCACCGGCATCTGAAGGCCCACAGCCAGATCGTTGGTAAAGTGAGCTCCGCCGATGGGAACCGAGGCCGTGTGAGCGACTGCGCCTTCAAAGAAAACTGCCAGATCGCTGGAGTGCGCGCCAACGTCGAGAATGCAAACGCCAAGTTCGCGCTCGTCGGCCGAGAGCGTGGACTCAGCCGCGGCGATAGATTCGAGCACGGCCTCGGACACTTCGAGCCCCGCCCTGTTTGCACATGTCACGGTGCTTTGCAGGGCGCTGCCGGAGCAGGTTGCAATGTGTAGGTCAACCTCAAGCCGCGCGCCTACCATGCCTACGGGATCAAAGATGCCCGGCTGCTCGTCGAGGATGAATTGCCGGGGAAGCAGGTGGAGAATCTCGCGATCGGGTGGGCGCTCGACGGCACGTGCTCGCTCCACGGCAGAGCGGACATCTTCCCGGGTAATTTCGCGCATTCGACTGCCAAGATCGAGCCCGCCATTGGTGTTAAGCCCGCGAATATGCGGACCGCCTACGCCAACCACGCATTGATCGATGTTTGCCCGCGCAATCCATTCCGCCTGCTCGTTGGCAGACTTCACCACTTTGGCAGCGGGGCCAAGGTCGGAGATGAGCCCCTTCCGCATTCCCGCCGATTCAACCAGTCCGTGTCCACGATAACGAAGCGCACCCTCGTTGACGTCAGCCGCCAGAACGCGGGTCCATGAACTTCCCACGTCGAGCACCACAATCAGGTTGTCCTGCTTCTCGCTCATCGTCCAATACTCACTGGCCCAAGGCTGATGGTGCGGTGGGGTACACGGTTGCGGCTCGAGTGGGTGTGTTCAGCTTCAACGCAGCGTGACTTGAGGTGGCATGAGTCTTCTTCTGCGTTGTTTTGCTTTTCGTGGTTTTCGGCTTTGTCGAATGCTTTGGGTTTGAATGCGGCTTCGCAGTCTTGCTGCTCTGCACATGCTTTGGGGACGCTATCTTCGTTTTCTCTATCTTGGCTGAAGGCTTCGAAGTATTTGCGGCCTCGGGATTGTCGTCACTGGCACTCAATGTGGCTGCGGGTGTGTTCGTGCCCGGTGTCATCTGCAAAACCACCTGCTGGTCGTAGCGCAGGTCAACCTCAGCCAGCTTTGGATATTGCTGACGCCACTCAGCGATGTGGGCTTTGTAACGCTGATAGCGATCGAGGAAATGATCCTCTCCGAAGTGCGCGAGGATGTCCCTGCCCTGTTCGGGCATCAGCACCCTTGCGTCTTCAGGATCGATGAGGTCAATCTCTGAAAGCTGGTCGGAGAGATGCTGGCCGTTCCCGTCCAGTTCGCTCACCAGGCGTTGATAGACGGCCATTCTTGTTTTGCGAGAACTCAGTGGGTCTCTGCTGTCGATGCCCGTAACAACCGGGAACGAGTAGTGATGTTGAGACATCAAAGCCGCGGGCATGCTGAGCAGAACTCCGTTGGCGTCGACCAGGCCAATCTTCTGATCCTGACGTACAAAGGCCACCGGCTTCCGCTCGACTACCGAGACACGAATCTGGTCGGGCAACAGACGCATGACGGTTGCGCGCTCGATCCAGGGAATCTGCTCCAACTGCTTACGCCGTTCGCTGAGGGGAACAAAGAAGATGTTTCTTCCTACATCTTCTCCGAAGACCGGCAGCATCTCGGAGCGGTTTACTTGTACCAGGCCGGTTGCCTGAATATTGCTCGTGCCTGCGATACGAAAACGAGAGTCGCGCTGGAGGAAACCTTTCACGGCAAATACCGAAACCGTGAAGGTGGAGAGAACAACCAAAACGCCAGCACCCATGAAGATCCGGCCGATGGGAGTCACAGGACGCCACCAGGGCTTGATCGGCGTGTCAGAGAATTTTCGCAATTTACCTCGACCAGACGGACCGTCGCCAGCCGGATCGTCCATCTCCAACGGCATGCCGGGCAGTCCGCGTCCCGATAGAGGCACACCGGGCTGAGCGCGCCGGAATCGAGGCTCTGGAGCCGTGTCTTCTTCCCACACGAGGGATCGGGTTTTATTATCGCGTTGTGCCACGCCTGATCTTGATCGGGAGAATCGCCAGGCTCAACTATAGCCCGCTGTCAGAGGCTTTTTTCCGCAAGCGCTGCAAGGGGAATCCGTAGCGTAACGGGGCGAATGGAACGGCGTGCAATAAGCTAACGAAATGAAGAGTTTTAAGATCCTGTGGCTAAGCCTCCTGATGATCGGGAGCGCTCTTCCCGCCTCATCGCAAAAGCACGCCTACAAGTATTTTCGCGTGGGGAATGAGGCGGATGTCACGGCCGTGCCGAGGGCCGGCTTTGCCTTGATGGGCGGAGGAAAGGATCTTGACGAGGCGTTCCGATGGCTGTGCATTCGGGGAGGAGGCGGAGACTTTCTGGTGCTGCGCGCGTCGGGCACGGGCGAGTACAACCGCTACGTTCAAAGCATGTGCCAATTGAACTCGGTCGCAACCCTCGTTATCCCAAGCCGAGAAGCTGCGCTCGATCCGTTTGTCGCAACTGCAATCAGTCATGCCAGTGCGCTTTTTATCTCCGGAGGAGACCAGGCCAACTACATCAACTTTTGGATGGGGACTCCGGTGCAGGTTGCCTTGAATGACGCCATCAAGCGCGGCGTGCCCATCGGCGGCACGAGTGCAGGTCTCGCGGTAATGGGCGAATACTCCTATACCGCGCAAGGCGACAAACCCGACGATCCGAACCTCGACGGGAAGACGGCTCTCGCCGATCCTTTCAGTCCGCGCATCACGCTGATTCGCGGATTTCTCGATATTCCGATTCTGCAATCCATCATCATGGACACGCATTTTGCACGACGAGACCGCATGGGACGCCTGCTGGTGTTTCTTGCGAGGCTCAACGCGCCGGAGAACAAGCCTGCCGCAACGCCCGTCGGAATTCGCGGCCTCGGCATACAAGAGCGCGCGGCGGTACTCGTGGATCCTGACGGCAAGGCGACAGTTGTGGGATTTGGCGATGCTTACTTTGTGGATGCTTCAAAGGCTCACGGGCCGATTCAAAAGGGAAAGCCTCTGACGTTCGGCGAGTTTGACGTGCAAAAAGTCGCGCCTGGTGAATCCTTCTATTTGAAATCGTGGGCTGGGGATTCGATCACGTACAAGTTGTATGCCGAAGCTGGCAAGCTGCGATCCACGCAGACTGACGGAGCGATCTATTGAAAAGCGACGCAACACTCGCATGACTTCCCTACGCAGGAGAAATCATGCGAGCCTAACCGCCCGACCGCAACACTACGACCATTGAAGCGTCTGCACGGAGTCCGCGGGAAGATCCACGTCGAGCGCCTGATTGCCCTGCACCAGTTGCACACGCTTTGCGGCACCCGTATTCGCGAGTACGACGATGTGGCCGCCATCGGGATTCCGGAACCCCGCATGCGACACCGCTGCGCCGCCTAAATTGCCGACTGCGTTGGTTGCAAAAGCACGAGCGCCGCGCCGTACATGCTTCGAGTAATGAGCAAACGCCCAGTATTGTCCGCTGCGCGTTACCTTGTGCGTTGCGTTCTCGACCGTGATCACACCACCGCACGGGAATGGCCCGACGTTCGGATTGCCTTTTTCATCGAGGGCCACATTCCACGCGGTGATGGCGCGAGCCCAGTTGTTCAGGATTCCGTTGAACTGATCGGCCCACTTGGTCCAGTCCGTCTGGTAATCGGGCGCGGTGACGTCCGGTCCACCCTCTGTCCAATAAGCGTGCTTCGCGGGGAACGCATCATGCACGCGGCTCATCGCTGTCGGCTCGCCGACGTAGCCGTGCCAGGCAATCCCGTCAATGTATTCGTACGCTGCGGGATCACTCAGTTCATCAACGGCGCGGCCCCACAGATTGTAGTTATGGTCGAGCACCCAGATCCTCGTGGGCAGGCCGGCCTTGCGTAAGGCGGGTCCGAGAAAGCCCTTTACAAATTCGATTTCCTGTTCCTGAGACCAGAGACAGGCGGACATGCGGCCTTCCTGCTCGGCGTCGGTTTCATTCTGAACCGTCACAGCATTGATGACGACGCCTTCGGCTTTGTAGCCTTCCAGGAATTTCAGGAAGTAGCGCGCATAGGGCTCGAAGTTTTGCTTGCGCATTGCGCCGCCCAGCATCGAGTTGTTCGCCTTCATCCATCCCGGCGGGCTCCATGGCGAAGAGAAAAGAAACAGGTCAGGATTTGCCTTGCGAGCTTCGCGCAGCATGGGCAGGTAGTAGGCCTTGTCGTGATCGATGGAAAACTTCTTCAATTCAGGATCGGGCTCCGTACTGTCGTCGAAGCTGTATACCTTCGTCGAGTAGTCGCTCGACCCGATGCACGTGCGGCAGACATTCAATGCCATTTCGTCCGGCGAGAAGAGATCGTGCATCACCGCTTGCCGTTCTGCGTCGTTCATCTTGCTCAACACGTAGGCGGATGCCTCCGTGATGGCCGCACCGAAGCCCAGCATCTCTTGCCGAGGCGTGCCGGTTTCAAGCGAGATTGCATCGGCCGCGACCTGGGTCGCCGGCTTCCACGCGAGAGGTTCAAGCGCTGCATGGCGCCGGTCGCGAAACGTGGCCCACACCTTTACGGGGCCTACTGTCTCCGCTGCCCATACCGGCATCCTGTTCGAGATGGCCATTGCGGCCGCCGTGGCTGAGGCTGCCTTCAAAAATCCCCTGCGTGTACGGTTTTTCATTCGTGCTCCTTGCGACAGATAATTCTATGTCCGCCGCATAATAGCAGAGCCTAGCGTCTCGGTAAACCGTTTGAGCAGGAGATGAAATAACAGCAATAGCGAGTGGGAAATGTGAAAGAACGAGGATCAGATTTCTTTGAGCGACGCTAGAATCTGCGGAGCCATCTGACTTACGCTACCGGCGCCGAGGGTGAGAATCATGTCGCCCTCTTTCGCCTCTGCCACCACCGCATCCAAGGCTGCTGAAAAGTCTTGCGCAAACCGCACGTGGGGACTCTTGATGCGGGCCGCGAGCAACTCCGCTGTTATGCCGGGAAGCGGTTCTTCGCTGGCGGCGTAGATGGGCAGTACCGTCACGCTGTCTGCGTCGGTGAAGGCTCCGCCGAATTCATCAAGCAGATCGCGTGTGCGGGTATAGCGATGCGGCTGAAAGACAACATGAATACGACGGTGTCCACACTCGCGCGCAGCAGCTAACGTGGCGCGAATCTCCGTTGGATGATGGCCGTAGTCGTCGACCACGGTTACGCCACCGGCTGTGCCGCGAATCTGAAAGCGGCGATCGACACCGCGAAAACTGCGCAGACCGTCGGCTATCCTCTCTCCCGGCACTCCAAGCTGGTGGGCAATCGCCACTGCGGCTGTTGCATTCAGTGCATTGTGTCGTCCGGGGACGTGGAGTTCAAACGGACCGAGAGATTGAGTCGACGTCGTGACCAGAAAGCGGGAGAAGCTTCCCGGTTCTGTGTCGAGATACTTCAGGAGGTAATCTGCCCCCGTTGCTTCTCCATAGGTGAAGACGCGGCGGTGCAACCGGGGCAAAATTGCCGCCAGTGCCTCATTGTCGATACAGGCTGTGACAGCGCCATAGAAAGGCACTTTATCCATGAAGGTCAGAAAAGCGTGTTCCACATCGTCCATGTCGCGATAGCAATCCATGTGCTCGCGATCGAGATTTGTGACCACAGCCAGAATGGGAGACAACTTCAGAAAGGACCGGTCGCTTTCGTCGGCCTCGGCCACGAGATATTGCGTTGTGCCGAGCTTGGCATTCGATCCCAGTGAATCCACGCGGCCGCCCACCACGACAGTTGGATCGAGTCCCCCGGCGCCAAGAACCGACGCAACCATGGATGTCGTGGTCGTCTTTCCGTGCATGCCCGCAATGGCAATGCTGTACTTCAGCCGCATCAGTTCTGCGAGCATTTCAGCACGCTGAATCACAGGGATCTTGCGAGCACGCGCTTCAAGCACTTCCGGATTGTTTGGAGAAACCGCCGAGCTGGTAACCACTACGGTCGCTCCGGCAACATTGCTGGCGCTGTGACCTTCGCAGACGGTCGCTCCCAATTGCGCGAGGCGGTCGGTCACGGGGCCGCGGCGCAGGTCGGAGCCTGAGACTTTGAATCCCATGTTGAGCAGAATTTCGGCGATGCCACTCATGCCGATTCCACCGATTCCGATAAAGTGCGCGTGCTGCGAAGTAGCGAACATGAAGTGAAATTCAGGTTAGCACCGGCGGCTGGTCATCGATATCCGGGGTGGAATCATGCACGGTCAAGGGACAAGAAAGAACCGGGGATTGAAAACAAACTCCTCCGATGGAGCGTGCCCGATGCGAGCGAAATCCGCATGTGCCGGATTGAATACGAAGTTTGATTCCATCAGATTGACGGCAATGCTGGGCACCCGCAAGACAGCAGAGCGTGCCTCGCGCACCCAGGCGTCACCGAAAGCTTGTGAAGCTGGCATCTCAATCCACGGCGCCGACTCGATGGTCAGGTCGTTTTGGATCGTGATTCGCGTCAGGGAACGGGGAGGAATTTTGCGACCACCGGCATGAATCAACGTCTCAAGCACCGCGAGGCTGGCGTGCTCTGCCGCGTAGACCACGCGGATTCCAGCGGAGTGCCACCGGCCCGGCTGCAAAAACGCTCCCGTGGTGTCGAAGACGTCATGCGAGGTCGCATGCATTCGGAAGACATTCATTGCGCTTAAGCCGGGAATCCGAATTCAAGAGCGCCCAGCAATGCCTCAACTGCGCGGCCACCGGCTTCGGTGCGCAAGAGCGAAATGGGAGTAGCCCCCTGTAGTTCGGGGTGGGATCCATTGAGCCACTCGGTTGCATCCTTCTCAGTGCCCCAAATGCGTTCCGCGATAGAAAGAATGTGGCTGAGCCGCGCCGTAGTCTGGCTGGCCTGCGGTCCAAGCGTCTTCCCCGCCCTCTTCCAGCTTGAATCCGGAATCAATTCGGCTCTCAGTTTCCCGGCCGGCAGGGTGGAGGTCGTCGCCACGCGCTGAAACAGCCGGGAGGCGTCAGCCTTTGAGAAACCGCGATGAGCTTCGAAAGCCTGCCTCACGAGGTTTCGCGGCGAGCCTGGCCGCGGCTTCTCTTTCGCCGCTGAAACCCGGCGATGCTGCGATGGCTGCTTCAGGCGATCGTTTTCGGGTGCTTTTTGCGTGGATTGAATCTCGCTCATAATCGCCTCCTCTTATGGTCTCATCTTACACCATTTTTTAGGTTCATGTGACCGATCCGAGCCTCTCCGGGAAAGCAAAAAGGGCGCGTATGACACCGCAATCGAAAGAAAGTTGCGGCAATTTATTTTGCGGGTAACGCCGCAACCTTCTGACTGAGCGGTGTTTGCATTACACATAACCGGCGCACCAGGGAGGCAGCCAGAGACAAGCCTCAAATGGACGAAGCCGGATCGGCCACCGCAAGATTCGGTCGAATGGGATGGAGGATATATGAGCAACATGAGCAAGTTGGTACTTGGCGCAGCAATGTTGGCTGGCGCTTTGGGCTTGGGAGCTACAAAGGCCCAGGCAGCTGAGTTTCGGGTTTATGTTGGTGGGCCGGTGGCCTACGTTCCTCCATGCCCGGGACCGGGGTATTCCTGGGTGGCCGGTTACTACAACCGCGGCTACTGGGTCCCGGGGCGCTGGAACTTTGTCGGTTACCGCAGCGGCTATGGCTATGGATACGCGCACTATGATCGGGACCGGGACGGCCGCTGGGATCACGACAGAGACCGCGATCGGCACTATGATCGGGATCGCGGACATGACCGGGATCGCGATCACTTCCGCAGGTAACTCCTGCAAATGCTGGCCATTCGGCGGCCTCTCCTTCGGGGGAGGCCGTTTCGCATGGGGTGCAGATTGAAGGGTCCGTGGGCACTTCTCTGCAGGGATAGGAATCTTTCAGGTGTACCGCAACTTATTTGCGGATGTATTGTTTGAACTTACATACGCTGGCTCAGTACAAGAGAAACAGTTCGAGCCAGCAGGTGCTGAGCTGGATCTACCCATGAATTGCACGACGGGCAGCACTGGGGAGGAAGTCATGAAGAGTTTTCGATGGATTCTGATCGCAATACTATTCGCTCTACCGTTCGCCGCTAGCGCCAAAGCCCAGGTTGCGGTGGGCATCGGTGTTGGACCGGCAGTGGTTCCTGCGCCTGCGGTTTACGGACCTCCGGTCTGCGACTGGGGCTATTACAACTATTACCCCTATGACTGCGCTCCCTACGGTTATTACGGTCCGCAATGGTTTAGCGGCGGCATCTTCCTTGGTGTCGGGCCCTGGTATGGATGGGGCTGGAATCATGGGTGGTACGGCCACGGATATTATGGCCACGCCTATTACGGTCACGGCCATGGATATTACGGCGGGCATGGCGGATACGGCGGCCATGGTGGATACAACGGGCATGGTGGATCCGGCGGACATTACGCCGGTGGCTATGGCGGCGGGAACGGAGGCCATGGTGGATACGGCGGCGGATATGCCGGCGGAGGCAATCGCGGTGGATATGCTGGTGGCGCGGGATATGGCGGCCGTTCAGGTGGTGGATACAGTGGCGGCGGGCACGCAGCATACGGCGGCGCTGGATATCGTAGTGGCGGTTATGGCGGCGGTTACCACGTGAGCGGTGGCGGCGGCGGATTCCGCGGCGGCGGTGGTGGGTTCGGTGGAGGCCACAGCGGCGGATTTAGCGGTGGCGGTGGTGGACATGCCGGCGGCGGTGGCGGCCATGGGGGTGGCGGTCATCGGTAAAACTAAATTAGAGAGGAAAAGCCCGACTGCTTTGGCGGCCGGGCTTTTCATTTTTGTGCATGGAGTCTCAAGCCGAACGGTTGGCAAGTGTGACAAGGCGGTCGGCAATGCGTTGCGCGGCGTCAGCGTGAGCCTGGGTCAGGGCCGCAGCCGCCATGGCGGCGAGCTGCTCATGAGAAGTGAGCAACTCCACCAGGGTGTCAAGCAGTTTGCCCGGGGTGTGCAGATCCGCTTCTTCAAGCATGACTGCAGCACCGGCAGTGACCATCTCCTCGGCGTTGCGCTTCTGATGATCATCGGCCGCGGCGGCGAATGGAACCAATAAGGATGGTTTGCCGGCGGCCGCCAACTCCGCCACGGTGGAAGCGCCGCTACGCGCCATGACCAGATTCGCTTGCGCGAACCGGGCAGGCATGTCGTCCAAAAATGCGCTCACCTGCCAGCGGTTTGGATCCGCCTCACTTGCTCTGTAGGCGGCATCGGTGGCGTCGGCATGTCGAGCGCCGCTCTGATGAAGAATGGTCAGACCGGGCACGGCATCGAGAAGAGCGGGCACGATGCTGGGAACAATGGTATTGAAGAGTCGCGCGCCCTGCGAACCGCCAAAAATTAGCAGGTGCGGGGCCGGTCCGGTCGTTGGCGGAAGCTTGAAGAACTCAGGCCGCACGGGAATGCCAGTGACTTCAGCGTTTTGAAAGTAGATTGCCGCTGCCGGAAAATTTACCGCCGCCGCCTGAACACGTTTGCCGATCAGGCGATTCGCCAGGCCGGGCATGGCGTTTGGTTCAAAGGCCATCGTGGGCACTTTCAGAAGGAGAGCTGCGGCCATCCCGGGCCCTGAGGCATAGCCGCCTACGCCGAACACCACCTGCGGGCGAAACTCGCGAATCATACGAATACATGCAAAGATGCTGCGCGGCAGCGCGAAGCCGGAGCTGAGCCGCGTCATCAACGAAACATTTTTGAGCGGGCCCACATCCACGAGGCGCAGATTGAATCCAGCGTCGGGCACGAGGCGGGACTCCATGCCGCGGGCGGTGCCTACGAAGAGGATTTCAGCGGAGTGGCGCGCGACCAGTTCGCGGGCTACGGCGAGCGCGGGAATGATGTGCCCGCCAGTGCCTCCTCCAGCAATGAGTACGCGCAATTCGGCCAAGATGTTGCCCTTCGGGTGGATATCTTTCACAGTTTCGCAGACTAGCCCGAATTGTGCTCGTGTGGAAGCGAGTGTGCACTCTCGATTCGTCGGATCGAGGCATGCATGGCAGAATTTTCCCCACTTCTGCAACTCGATGGGCGTAAGCTTTGGTCGTCGAGGACGATTGAGATGATTCTTGTCGTTGGTGCTACCGGCCTGTTGGGAAGCGAGATATGCCAGAAGCTCGCGGGGCGAGGTGAAAAGGTAAGAGGACTGGTCCGCCTCACGAGTTCGAGCGAGAAAGTCGAATCACTGCGCAGGTTGGGTATCGAACTCTGCATTGGCGACCTGAAAGACCCCGCCTCGCTGGCCGTCGCATTTCGCAATGTAGATGCGGTCATCTCGACAGCGTCTTCGACGCTGTCGCGGCAGCCTGGAGACTCGATCGAGTCGGTCGACGAATCGGGGCAGTTACACCTTGTAGAGGCTGCAAAGGGCGCCGCAGTTCGTCGGTTCGTCTTTGTGTCATTTCGCCGTTCCTCGGGCATCTCATTTCCGGTAGCAGACGCAAAGGCGCAGGTTGAAAATGCGATTGCCGACATGAACTTCACTGTTATTCAGGCGACCTACTTCATGGAAGTGTGGCTGAGCCCAATGCTTGGGTTCGACTACGCAAATGCGACGGCTCGTATCTATGGACCCGGTACTCGGCCGATCAGCTGGGTGTCACTGACGGACGTCGCCGAAATGTGCGTCCTGGCTCTGCGAAATCCCGCGGCAGAACGTAAGGTCATCGAATTTGGGGGCCCGGAAGCTCTGAGCCCCAACGAAGTGGTAGCGCGTTTCGAAGCAATTGGTGGAAAGCGATTCAAGTGCGAACATATTCCTGAGGACGCGCTACGCGCCCAGTATCAAGGGGCAACCGATCCGATGCAGAAGAGCTTCGCGGGCTTGATGCTTGCGTACTCAGCAGGGGATGCGATCGACATGAAGTCAATCCAGGAAAGGTTCGGGATCGTCCTCACGACAATCGATCAATATGCACGGCGTGTACTTGGGCACGCGACGATGCGGGAATCGTGAAAACCGGGTACTTTCCGTGCGCTGAACAGCACTTCGTGCCTAGGGACAATCTGCCGGTTGCGTAGTTTTGAGCGGCAGGCTTTGCGTTCCCGTGCTTTCAAGCTGATTCGCAGAGAGATTGCTTCGTTGTAGTTGCCCATGGTCATCGCGGAGCAGTTTCAGATCGATCCGGAGGGCGAAGATCTTTCCGCAGCCATTTCGTCCAGCAGTCAGTGCCTGGATCTTTCGGCGCTGCAGGGACGCGTAAAGCGGATCTCTCCGTTCGCTCAAATGGGTCTCGAGGTCATAGAGCATTCCCAGGTCTGCGCCGGAATGATCTATCAGGGAAATCGTGAATCGATACGTTCCCCAAACGGTTCCGGCCGGAACGAATCTGACTTCGATGTCGCCTGAAGGAGCGGAGTCAATTCTGATGCTCTCTATTTTGTGGACGGATTCAGGTCTGACGCGCTCTACGAAATCCTTGTTCCTGATGTCGGCCACAGCCTTTCGACAGGCTGTTGGAGACACACCGGAACCATTAAAGAAAATCGACTTGCGCTCTTTTACTTGATCGCACAGATTCTCATCCCGCGTTTGCACCGCGACCTCTTGAAAGCAAGAGGACCGGAAATAGTAGGTTTGCAGATTTGAGGGATTGAAGAGGAGAAATGTCTCGTAGGTTGTTGCGGGAATGCTCTGGCAGGTCTCGGCTCCACGCCTGTGGTTGATTTTGGCCAAGGCATCTTCGTATGCGGGTTTTTGGAATAGCAGATAATCGGCCGCGGAATATGCGACGAACAACGCGATCAGAACTAGAAGAGCCGCAATTCCCTTGGCGATAGAAGCGAACATTCCTCGCACCCTTTCTGCGCCTTTGAGGAACTTGCGCCGCCAAATGTGACCAATGACTGGCGGAACACGACCCCTTATGATGCCACCAATGCTGGCAGGTAACCATGAAAATTGCCCGCCGGGAACCTGCCTTTTGATCTATTGACATTGAAAAGAATTCATCGGATTATCGACAAAACTTCTTAAAGGGAGATTTTCAGTGGCAACCATGTGCAAGAGGTGTGGTCTGCATATCGCTGATGGTGTGCGGAAGTGCTCAATGTGCGGCGGCTTGGTTACAGCGACGGAACCGGCCGGGGCTATGGTGAGCGGAGCATCAACAAGCGCTGCATCGGCCTCCCCGGTGGCCACTCCGCTTTACCTCGGCGCCAGTAGCGGCGGCTCGTCGAAATGGATGGTGGTGCTGGGAATCAGCCTGGTTGCGACACCAATCTTCCGATTGAATTCGATATTCTCAATTGAGATTCCTAATCTTTACGGGGAGCAATATCAGGCGTACCTCGCGAGCCATCCAGGGCTTGTAAATCTCCTTTATTTCCGCATCGCGATGAATGGGATCCTGATAGTAAGTGCGCTGGTTTTGAATTTTCTGTTCTACACAAAACGCAAGGCATTCCCGACCTACATGATCGCTTATATTGCAGCAACAGTTCTGTTTCTCGTGGCGGATACGTCTGCGGTCAACAACATGTTTCCGGACGCGAACCTGGGAAGAAGCTATGTGGCTCTGGTGCGATCCCTTATCTGGGCCGGCGCGTTGATTCCGTATTTGTTGACGTCAGCGCAGGTCAAGTCGAGATTCGTTCGCTGATATTCGCGCTTCGTCTCGTGAAGCTGTGCCAGCGGTCTATCCGTTAGTTAGTTTTCGCCGAACATGCTATTGCAGGCGCGCTGGCCGCAGCAGGGACCGCCCGAGGCACACGGCGGCGCTGCGTCGGCGTGGTAACCGCCCCCCTTCGTAATCGCGCCCGCCCCACCACTGATTAGCCGCTTTACGGTTCCTCCGCACTGGGGGCAGTGTTCGACGGCAGCGTCAGACATCTTCTGCCGCTGCTCGAAGTGGCAGGCGCAAGAATCACATAAGTATTCGTAAGCGGGCATTAACAATCCTCTTTCATGCTTGACAGTCCCTCTCCATTGTAAGTGCGCAGGTACTTATCTTCCACTGATGCTCAGGGTTCTGATCTTGAGGACGCCAGACTACGCCTGAGCTGGAGAGAGCAATTCTGCTGGACTCTCATTGTGAGTGGAGGTACAGTAATTCACCCGGAGACGCGATGAGGGCTAAGACCGAAATCGGCCAGGGGTTAATCGAGTTGCGTTCCCGCCGATCTGCGGCAATCGGCATGCGGCTGGTCCTGGTCGCGTTGCTGTTGGGAATTGCTGCGTCTGCGGCAGTGGGGCAGAACATGACGCATCGATTGAGCTACACTCCACCACAAAACACATTTCGGGCGGGCATCGATCCATCGGAGGACTATTCCTTCAATGGATTTAACGCCTCTGTGCAGATCTACCAATTCCGGCCGTTCAGCGGAAATATTGTGCAGACATTCCAGACCACTCTGCTGCGCGATTGGATCGCTCCGATGCATCAGGAAGAAAACGTTGCAGGACAACCAACTTTTCAGAAATTGGAAATTCCTGGCGCGCAGCTGGTGGTGACGGCAAGCTTCGCTGAGAATATCGTTGGCCTACCGAAACCGCACATGCGGATGGTGATCATCGCGGGCAGCGAAGCTGCGATTGTCGATGCCTCAGCCGGAACTCTGCAAAGCTGGCAGATGGCGTTGCCGGCCTTGAATGCGATGGCGGGCACTCTTCGCGTTGAGGCAGTGCGCGGGCCCGCTCCACTCACTTCAAGCCGCGGGGCGCGGTGTTGCCGGTCTTTACATGGGAATGAAACAGAAATATATGGCGACCATGGTCAACGTGACCGGCTCCGGTTACTACACAAACGCACTGCATTTCTATTTGTTCTCTGCCGATGGCCGCGTCTACAGGGCATACGACAAGCTCGACGTGCCAGGGGGAGACATCGCGCGGTTCGACTTCGATGCTGCTTCGAGATTCGATCCAGGAAACTCGGGCCATTACACCGTGGACAACGGCAGACTCGTCATCCAAATGGGAGGCAATGCGCCGGAGTCGGCGATCACCGCAGACGTTCCACGCGACGGCGTACTAACGATCAACACCGTTCCCTATAAAAAGCAATAAACACGGTCGATGAGAAATTACCAGGCAATCTCAGGCGGAAAGTACTCCGCAAACAGCTCGTCGTAGTACGACTTGATCTCCGCGAGCTTCGGCTTTGCATGGCCCTTTGAGTAGAGGTCGTACTTGTTAAACTCATTGACCCAGCAAAGCATCGCGACATCTTCGTCATTCATAAGATGCCGGTACGCTCCATGTTTGTGCGCTGGATAGAAGGAGTGATAGCGCAACATGTAGAGAGCCTCTTTGGGCAGATAGTTTTTCATTACCTCGTAGATATAGCCGTCGTGACCGAAGGACATGTGCACTTTGTCGAGGCCGCAATTCGGCTTATAGATGCCGTATTTGGTGGAGTACACCGGATGATGCAGGTCAGGATTGTTGGCGAAATATTCAGGGAATACGATGTGCTCTGAAAACGCGCAGCCGACCGGAAATGTATCGCCTACAACTCCCCATTGCGGCTCACCCCATAGGCACAGCACCTTGCCGAGATCGTGAACGAATCCGGCAAGAACGAACCACCGTGGATGGCCGTCGGCGCGAATTGCCTCTGAAGTTTGCAGCAGGTGTTCGATCTGCGTCAGGTCAGTGTCAGGATCGCTGTCGTCAACAAGCGTGTTGAGAAACTCGGCGGCCTCCCAGATGGACTTCTTTCCTTTCTGCAGAGGAAAGTACTCCTTCTCTTTGGCGAGGACATAGTCAACGGTCTGGTTCTCGTGGTTGAGGCGGTAGAAGCGCGCCACGCCTGGATCGGCCTTCTCGTCATACTGCCGGAACTCCTCCTCCGACTTTCCTTCTTTGTATCGACCCTGAAGAAATTCGTCCCACTCTTCCATGTCTGGACGGAGGGGTTTCTCCTGACTTGATGTGATCGACGTGGCCATTTCAACCTCCTGGGGATTGGACCGGAAAACGCCCACTTGCGCTAACGATAGGACAATCCGGCGAAAAATGCCACGGTACGAAGATCCCGCCGCAGAGTCTCGTCTAGCGAATGATGCGCGCGCTGATGGGGCCAAGAATGGCCATCAGCAGGACATAGGCAGCGGACAGAGAGGCCAGGCGCGGCTCAATCGCGACACCAAGGCCGGCGATGACGATCGAGAATTCTCCGTGAGCCACCAGCGTAAGTCCGGCTCGAAGACGGGCGGTCGAGGCAAGGCGCGACGATCGAGCAGCCAGATAGCCTGTCAGAGTCTTGGTCAGCGTTGTGGCAACGGCCAGCAGGAGCGCGATGACGAGCACAGGCCTCAGGCTTTTCGGATCAATCTCAAGGCCGAAGAAGAAGAAGAAAATGGCAGCAAAGAGATCGCGTAGCGGAGAAAGCAAGCGGTGGGATTGCTGGACGATGGGGCCGGAGAACGCAATGCCAACGAGGAACGCTCCAATGGCAGCCGAAACCTGCATTCGCTGGGCCAGACCAGCAACCAGAAGCACGGTGCCGAAAGTCGTGAGGAGGATGATCTCGTCGGACTGATGCGCGAGGAAGCCGCTCAGCCAGTTGCCGTAGCGAATGGCGACGAAGAGCACGATGAGAACGGTCGCACAAGCGATGGCAACAGAAACGAGAATTTTGGTGGGGCCGCCCCCGGCGATCAGTACGGCAACCAGTGGAAGATAGAGGGCCATCACGAGATCTTCGAGGACAAGGATGGAGAGCACGGTTGGGGTTTCAGGGCAACTCATGCGATCCAACTCCGAGAGCACCCGGGCGATGATGCCGGAGGAGGAAATGAAGGTGACGCCGCCGAGCAGGATCGAAGGCAGTGGTTTCCAACCGAGCAGGAGTCCGGCGACGAAGCCCGGCGGAAAGTTGAGCAGGAAGTCGATCGCCGCAGCCGGAAAACCGCCGCGCAGATTTTGCTTCAGTTCTTCGCCGGAGTATTCGAGGCCGAGCATGAAGAGCAGCAGAAGGACGCCGATTTCGGCGCCTATCTCAATGAAGTCTTTGGAAAGATTGAGCGGAGCGAGACCTCCGTTGCCAAAAGCGAGCCCGGCGATCAAATAGAGGGGAATGGAGGAGAATCCCCAGCGGCTGGCGAGTCGGCCGAGGAGGGCGAGACCGATGGTGGCGGTGCCCAACTCGATGAACACGCGGGCGAAGTCATGGACGGGTGGGGTCAGGACGACTCCTCGAAGAGAGCGGGCGATAACCGGCGTTGAACCCAGTCTAGACGAGCACGTTTGACGATGCTGTCGATTCCGGGAAGGAGGATGGCCGAATTCGCTTGTTCGTCGCTCGAGGTACCCCCACCCATACTTTGCAAGAAAATTACTTCTTTTCAATGGGTTACGGGAGAAGCTGCGCTGCAAAATCCTCCAGCGCAGGGGCTTAGCCACAGAATCCTCTCAGAAAAGAACTTACGGGACGGTCTGCTGTTGTCCGCTGCAGTTCGCTAGTAAAGGTGCTCTTTGTGGACCTGACATTTCCAATTATGGAGGAATCGAGGGAAATAATCTGCAAATTCCAAAGGGCAGCTACTAGCCTCTAGCTTCTAGCTCTTAGCTTGTTTTCGCCGGGGTGGAAGGCTTGACATTGCGAAGGGCCGAGGAGATTTTCCGGTTTCGGCGGGAGAAGTGTCCGTTGGGCACTCGGCCGAGGCATACTGGAGGCATTGCAATGGACGAAAAGAAACGCCCCGTGTCCGTCTTGATCGTTGCCTGCCTATACATCCTGGTGGGAACTGTCGGCTTTGTTTTTCACTTCAAGGAATTGCTGGCGGGACACAGCGACGCATGGGCGATCGAGATCACCGAGTTGCTGGCGCTGGTGAGTGGCATCTTCCTGCTGAGGGGGCAAAACTGGGCGCGCTGGCTCGCGCTTGCGTGGATCGCTTTCCATGTGGTGCTGAGCGCGTTCCACCCGTTAGGAGAGCTTGCGGTTCACGTCGCGTTTCTCGTGATGTTTGGCTGGGTGCTGCTGGGGCGAGACGCGAACAGGTGGTTCGCAAAGACAGCCTCTAGCTCCTAGCTTTCAGCCTCTAGCTTCACGGATCTCAGGATGCTGATTCAAGACCGATGTTTCAGACGCCGAGAATCACGTGGGATGCCTTGACGATTGCGCAGACTGCGTCGCCCTGCTTCAGATCGAGCGCCTTGACGCTTGCCTTGGTGATGGAGGCGACCAGCGTGGTTCCTCCGGGCAACTGGATGCCCACTTCGCTGTTGACCGCGCCATCGGTCAGCTCGGATATTTTGCCGTTTAGAATGTTGCGGGCGCTGAGCTTTGCGCCTTCGAGGTTTTTCCCGATCATGACTTCAGAAGCCTTGATGATGGCGAAGACGGACTTGCCCGGTTCCAGTTGAAGGGCGTCGACGCTGGCATTGGTGATGATGGATGCGGCCGTTTCACCGCCCCATAGAGTCAGGACGACTTCGGCATTGACCGCACCCTTTTCCACGCTCTTCACGGTTCCGGGGAGGACATTCCTCGCGCTGATTTTCATCCGACGAACCTCCACTGATCGAGCATGATCGAGGCCCACACGTTGCGGCTCCCGATTGCATTTTCAAAGAATACTCGACGAAGTGGGATCAGCGTCCAGTTTCCGAGACCTGGGCCGTTCCGGCGGAGGACAGCCAGGACTTGCGCAGCCGGGATGCAACTCGTGGCTGAACTACACTCGGCAAGTTATGGTTCTGCCTATAGATAGCACACCTAGTGTGGTCTTGCGCCAAGGAGAAGTGTCCGAGTTGACGGGGTAATGCTGTGGGCCGCCCGAACAAGTTGCGCTGGTTAAAGTGACAGTTCCGAACAACACCGGTGTGTGCTCAAATCTCGTGCGTGCCGGAAGGTGCGATTTCACAAAGGAGATGAATTCTATGAAGTTCAGGATGATCACTTCTGTATTTGCGCTTGCCGTTTTGTCGGTAAGCACCATTTGCGCAGCTGACAGCCCGGATGAAAAGAAGGCAAAGATCCGCCAGGGAGTCTCACAAACGCTTCAGGATCTGTACAAGCTCCAACCCGGCGCCCAGGCCGCCATTCAGAAGGCAGCCGGATACGCAGTCTTCAAGAACTTCGGGACGAACCTGCTGGTGGTCAGCACGGCGAGTGGCTCTGGCATTGCCACCAATAATCAGAGCAAGCAGGATACCTTCATGAAGATGATCTCGGCCGGCGCCGGGCTGGGCGTAGGTGTGAAGGACTTTCGAGTCATCTTCGTGTTTACGTCCGATAAGGCTTTCAATGAATTCCTCACCTCGGGCTGGTCGGGTTCAGCGCAAGCGGATGCTGCTGCAAAGGCAGGAAGTTCCGGTGGAGCCGTGTCAGGAGCGGTCGAAGTTGCACCGGATGTCTACGTCTACCAGATCACCAAGAACGGCCTGGCCCTCCAACTGACTCTGCAGGGCACCAAGTACTACAAGGACGACGACCTCAACAAATAGAAGTCGAGATCACGCGGAACGTGGACAAGTTGCCCCCGCGGGATCGAGTACGAGCTTGAGCGCCGATTTTGTTGGAGAGACCTTTGTGGTTAGACGATTTGATTTCGCACAACGAATCGGCGATTCTCGCTTAGAATATTGCGCCATCAGCAAGAGCTGCATGGATGCGCGAGCAAGCGCAGCGACGACCACCATGTCTTCGAAGCAAGACGTGATCTAAACGGCATTCCAGATGTAGAGGTAATCGTCGTCTGCGTGCATCTCGATAGACATTCCCCTGTTGCGGGTTGCGGTATGCAGAAGTGTGAGGGCATTGGCCGCGGAACTTGGCAACTCGGAAATGGTGATTTTTATAGCCTTGTCCGCGTCGAGGCTTTCAAGGTCTGCAAGAACCTGGTTGATAAATGATCGATGTTGCGGGGGTATCTTCACGACCCCATGAGGACGGGTGTCTAACTCGAGCATGGCGCCACCTTCCGCCTGTTTCGAAACTTCGCTGGATGCGGGATCCCTTTCATAGCGAAAAATTACACCGATTCAATTTTCCTGGTCAAGACGTTTGCTCGAGTTAACGGTAATGCTATGTGCGTTATCCGACATAGCGTTCTGTTCGACTATCGGACAAAACTGCGTACAAACGAGGGTAGTCGGCTATCCCAGACAACTGAGGATTGCGGTGCTGACGCCCTTCCAATCCTCCGTGTCGGAACCGGTGGTTTCGATCTTCTGTTTCATTGCGTCGACCTGCGCCGCGGTGAACACGCCGGAGTCGATCAGGCACTGCCGAACCTTGTTCCAGTGGAAACAGCCTTGAACGGGAGCGGGCATGATTTGATCGTTGAGCAGAATACTCACCATCAAACCCGCGCCAGTGCCGCACTTTGTGAACTGAATCTCGTTTGACTCGTTGGGCATTTCGCCGTCGTGCAGATGGATTCCAAAATTTGCGGCGACGTTGTTGTCAATGCTTACGCCGGACATGACAAACATTGCTCCGCTGGCGGCAACGCCGGCGATGAGTTCGTTTTGCTGAGCGGCGGTGAGGCCCATCACGCCCAGCGACTGCCGCAGAGATGCTTCATCGTCGTAGTTCAAGAGACCGATAGCGCCGATGAACTGAGGGACCGAGATGCCCATCGCGAACATGGAGCCGGATCCCGCTGGAAGCCGGTAGCAGTAAATCACATAATCGTGCATAGGAAATCTCCCTTCGTGGCGGATTGTACTCCGGCGATGTTTCGTCGGATTCAGATTGTTTTCCCCGGTCTCACAAGCGAAGCCTGAGACACCTGAGTGATGTGCACTGTCTTAGCTGCCCATCAATGGTGGCGAAGAGGGATATTACGTTTCTTTGGTCTGTTGGATTTGATGGGGCGGCTTTGAGAGGTGGGTATTTACTTCCAGGCAGGTGGCCCACTCATCGAGTCAGACTTTGGACGACGCGGTGGTTCAAGAAGGTGTGCCCCGTTCATCGCGGCATTTTCGCGATGAGCGGGTCTTCGGATGAGGTTGCGGCACTATTACGATGAGACCATGCCATACGGTTTGAAGCGGTTTCAGAAAGCAGAGGCTCTTCACTTCATCACGTTCAGTTGCTTTCACCGTCTCGCGCTTCTTGAAGCACCCGGCCCCAAAGACGCGGTCGAGGCTGTTCTGGAACGGATTCGGGCGCGTCACCAGTCCAGGCTCTACGCTTACGTCCTAATGCCCGAACACGTCCACCTGCTCATCAACGAGCCGCCATCGATCCTCTTGGCGCAGTTTCTGAAGGTTCTAAAGCAGACCACTTCCCGGGAACTGAAGGGCGATCGCGAACGGTTCTGGCAGGACCGTTATTTTGACCGCAACATCCGCGGCGAAAAAGCTCGCTCTGAGGTGATCCGGTACATCCACCGAAACCCAGTGAAGCGAGGACTGGTGGCATCTCCTGGGAAGTACCAATGGAGCAGCTTTAGCCATTACGCGACCGGCATTCGAGGAGTGGTCGAAATCGAGTCGGAGTGGACGGCAAGGTTGAGAGACCCACTCGCTCACCATCCTCCGAAGGGTTGAATGGTCCGACAAGTGAGAACTGCCACGTGGAGGTTGATATACCCACTCATCGCGAAAAGCTGCGATGAATGGGGCACATGTTCGTCATTCTCCGGCACGCGGTCCCATGCTTCGATGGTTTAGTCAACTTTTTTGGAGATGTTGAGCAGGATGCCGATTCCGGTGAGGGTGAAGAAGAGGCTTGTGCCGCCGGAGGAGATGAAGGGGAGTGGGATTCCCTTGGTGGGGAGGAGCGACAGCACTACGCTGATGTTGAAGAAGGCCTGAAGCAGGATGGCGGTCGTGAGTCCGAAGGCGGTGAGGCGCGCAAACGGATCCGTGGAGCGGAAGGCGGTGCGCAGACCGCGATAGCCGAGCACGGCGAAGAGGATGAGGATGAGCATGGCGCCGAGGAAGCCCAGTTCTTCGGCGATGTTGGCATAAATAAAATCTGTGGAGGCTTCGGGGAGGTAGAAGAGCTTCTGCATGCCCTCCATGTAGCCGCGGCCCATGAAGCCGCCGGTGCCGACGGCGATGAGGGATTGGTTGATGTGGAAGCCCGCTCCCTGGGGGTCGAGGTCGGGATGCAGAAACGCCAGCATGCGCGCGCGACGCCACGGGACCCAGAAGAGCAGCGCTGCGAGCGGAGGCGCCGCGGCGGCGACGGCTAGGACGAGGTACTTCCATTCCATTCCCGCAAGCAGGAGCATCATGGCGGTAACTCCGCCAACGACGAGAGCGGTGCCGAGGTCAGGCTGCTTGACGATCAGCAGCATGAAGACGACGGGCATGATGGCGGCGCGCAGCAGGGTGTGTCGCCAGTCGCGGATAGTGTCGAGACGCGTGGAGAGGAACCAGGCCAGGAAGAGAATGATGACGGGCTTCGCGATTTCAGAGGGCTGAAAGGTAAAGAGGCCTCCGAAGCGGATCCAGCGATGCGTGTTGTGGGAGTCGCGAAAGAAGAAGACGAGCAGCAGCAGGATGGTGGTGACGGAGAGCGCGGGATAGATGAAGCGCGGGGAGTTGTAGCGGCTGTAGTCGAGCTTCATGAGAATCGTCATGGTGAGCAGGCCAGCCAGAGCCCAACCTGCCTGGCGGCCGACGAAGGCGTAGGGGGAGTGGTAGCGCTCCTGTGCGACGACGGCTGACGCGGAGAAAACCATGACGAGCCCGACCACGACAAGCGCCAGCGTTGTAAAGAAGATCCACTTGTCGACACCTACGCGCTTTGCCATCGATTGTCCTGACGCTATGGTTTCATGGGCGGGCTGTGGAGATTCGAGGGTGGGCGACAGTGTGAATCAAAGTTGTTAATTAGAGCTTGTCATCCCGAGCGCAGCCGAGGGATCTGCAGGAGGATTCTGGGGTTTAGCCGGAGTTCCATTCAGCCCTGTTCCCCGTCACTGTAAAAGAAAAGCCAGATCGCTGATGATTCTGCTGATGGGTGAGCGTCTCTACTCAACCTATATTGTTGCCAGCCGCAGCCGGACGATTTACATCGGCGTCACGGGAGACCTGCGCAAGCGGGTGTTCGAGCATAAATGGAAGGAACGCAATGGGTTCACCGAGCATTACAATTGCGATCGACTCGTCTGGTTTGAGCACTACCAGGAGATTACAAAAGCCATTGCTCGCGAAAAGCAGTTGAAGAGATGGAGCCGTGGAAAGAAGATCGCGCTGATTGAACGGATGAATCCGGCGTGGGTCGACATGAGCAGCGATTGGTTTGAGTATGAACCAGCCGATTTCAAGCGCGCAACGAATCGCATTCTTTCTTGAGTCTGATTGCTGGTGGATGCGCGGAATACGACCTGCAGATCCCTCGACTGCGCTCGGGATGACAATGCTCAGGTAGACGGAATGGGAAGTGGCATGTGCTTCACGCTCAGCGAGGCTTCGATTCATTCCTACGCGTTCTGCCAGACTTTCCAACCGCGCCACTCGTTGACGAGTTCCTTGAAGACGCGGCCGCGGTGTTCGTAGCTTTCAAACTGATCGAAGCTGGAGCAGGCGGGCGCTAGAAGTACTACCTCGCCGGGATGGGCGGCCTTGGCCACGACGGCCACCGCCTTCTCAAGGGTCTCGCAGGAGTGGATGGAGACGACGCCGCGCAGTTGCGACTCGATCTTTTCAGCCGCCGAGCCGATGGTGTAGACGGCTTTTACGCGGGAGCGGAGCAGATCGGCGAGTTGGGTGTAGTCGGAGTTTTTGTCTTTGCCGCCAAGGATCAGGTGGATGCCCGAGGGAAATGCGGCGATGGCCTTTGCGGTGGCGTCTACGTTGGTGGCCTTGGAGTCGTTGTAGATTTCGACGCCGTTGAGGGTCGCCACGTATTCGAGGCGATGTTCGACGGCTTTGAATCCTTCGATGCCCTTTCGGATCGCCTCAACGGAGGCTCCTGCGAGGCGCGCCGCACAGACCGCAGCGAGGGCATTTTCGACGTTGTGTTCGCCTTTCAGCGGAATTCCGCTGATGGGCATCACGACTTCCGGCGCGGCAGAGGCTGAGGCGCGATAGAGGACCGATGCACCTTCGCGCCATGCGCCCTGGTCGACCGGATGTTCGAGGGAGAACCAGTACACCTGCGCTTTGGAGCGCGCGGCTGCCGCTGCGGCGCGGACGTTGTCTGCATTGAGGACTGCAAAATCGTTTCCATCCTGGGCCGCGAAGATGCGCTCTTTGGCGAGTGCGTAGTTTTCGAAAGTGCCGTGGCGATCAAGGTGATCGGGAGTGATGTTGAGGATGACGGCAATGGATGGGTGGAACTGCTCGGTGCTTTCGAGTTGGAAGCTGGAGACTTCAAGAACGGACCACGTGCTGTCGGTGCTCTCTTCAGTAAGCGATATAACGGGGACGCCGATGTTGCCGCCGACGAGCGTGGGAAATCCGGCCTTCTCGAGGATTTCGCCGAGGAGTGAGGTGGTGGTTGTCTTGCCATTGGAGCCGGTGACGGCGAGGATCTTGCCTTTGAGGAAGCGGGCTGCGAGCTCGAGTTCGCCGATGACGGGGCGGCCAAAGCTCTTGGCCTGCATCAGTTCCGGTGTTTCCAGAGGCACGCCGGGGCTCACGACGATGAGGTCCTGGCGGCGGAAGGTAAGCAGGCCGTGGCCGCCGGCCTCGACGTTGATGCCTTCGTCGAGCAAGGCTGGGATGTCTTTGGCGAGCGCTTCGGCGCTGCGAATGTCGGAGACGGTGACCTGTGCTCCGCGGCGACGCAGAAACAACGCCGCGGCGAGACCGGATTTTCCCAGTCCCACGACCAGCACTTTTTTGCCTTTAAGTTCCATCATTCGAACCGTCCTGAAAGGCTGTACCGCTTCGCGCCTCTTTATATTTTGCACCGTCAAAAGGCAGCGCGTGGAGCGAGGTTAACGAAGTTTGAGTGTAGTAAGTGCAAATAATGCAAAAACAAGGGCAAGAATCCAGAAACGCGCAATGACTTTGGACTCGTGCCAGCCCAACTGCTCGAAATGGTGATGCAAGGGCGCCATCTTGAAGATACGCTTTTTGCGGAGCTTGTAGCTGCCTACCTGCAGCACCACGGAGACTGCCTCGATGACGAAGATGCCACCGATGAAGGGCAGCAGGAGTTCCTGGCGAATGATCACGGCGACTGTGCCGATGGCTCCGCCAAGGGCGAGCGAGCCAACGTCGCCCATGAAAACTTCGGCCGGATGAGCGTTGTACCACAGAAACCCGATGGAGGCGCCCACCATCGATCCGCAAAAGACGGTCAGCTCGCCTGCCAGTGGCATGCGCTGCAGTTCGAGATAGTCGGCAAAAACCACGTGGCCGCTGACATAGGTGAGCACAGCAAGAGCCGCGGCGGCGATGATGGTGCAGCCGATGGCAAGCCCGTCGAGTCCATCGGTCAGATTGACGGCATTGGTTGAACCCATCAGCACAAAGACGACGAACGCGATGAACGGCAAGAAGACGAGGAAGCCAAGGTGCGGCAGCGTTGCGGCCCAGTGCCACTGCATGTCGGGGCGAAGGACCTTGATGAAGGGCACCGTCAGTACGGTGGAGAACATTCGAAACTGCGAGAGTTCGGCGAGCGCGATGGCGACGCCTGCCGCGGCGGCCGCCTGCCAAAACAGCTTGGCGCGTGCCGTGAGGCCGAGGTTGCGGCGTTGAACAACCTTGATGTAGTCATCGGCGAATCCGATGGCTCCGAAGGCGAGGGTTGAAAAAACCGCGATCCAGACCAGCGGGTTTGCAGGATCGGCCCAGAGCACGGTGGGAAGCAGAATTGCGATGACGATGAGCACCCCGCCCATGGTGGGCGTGCCGGACTTCTTCATGTGCGACTGCGGGCCGTCTTCGCGGATGTACTGGCCGATTTGGAATTCGCGGAGCTTCTGGATGACGTAGGGGCCGATAAACATCGCGATCAACAGCGCGGTCAGGGATGCGAAGACAGTGCGAAACGTGAGGTATCGGAAGATCCGGAAGGGGTGAAAGAACGGGAACAGCTTTTCGTACAGCAGCCAGTAGAGCAAGAGGACTCCGGATCGGTGCAAGTTTCAGGTTGATTTTACTAGGGGCGGGTGTGCGGACGGGTGTGGATCAGCCGGTATTGAATCTGGGAAGTGAATGGAACCTGTGCTGGTCTGCCGACAACCTGCTCTCCCACCCTTGCTTTGCAAGGATGGGGCACCCCGGGTTAGTGCTTGATTGAGGATTGCTTTTGGAGTTCTGAGTTGAAAGCATGTTCGCGATCGGCGATGTATGCCTTGTAACCAGCAGGATCGATAAAGGCATTGTGGTCTCCGGCTTTCCAGCGCGAGTATTTTTCGGCGAGACCGAAATAGCCGCCGTGCGCGCCGAGAAAGATGTCGCACGGCAAGCCCTTGAGCACTTTGAATTCCTGGGCGTAGTCCTCGGCGATCTTCGGATAGGCACGGTTGGCAACCAGCTTGTAGCCGGGATTGACGTTGGGGCTGCCAACGATAACGACATGGAGGGTACGACCGTTTTCCGTCTCATCGAGGATCCAGGTCGTCGTACCCTTCGTGTGGCCCGCGGTAAGGTGAGCGGTCAGGTTGGTGCCGCCAAGGCTTGCCTGTTCCCCATCGTGCAGAGCGCGGTCTACCTTCGTCGGCGGGAAGTGCATGGATTTGTCGGCTGCGTACTGGAAGTCGTTTTTGCCGCCAGACTCGACCACGGGGACATCCGCATCCATGACTTCATACTTCGCGCCGGTCGCCCGCTTGATTTCGGCGCTTCCCGCGCAGTGATCAAAGTGGCCATGGCTGATGAGAAGTATTTTGGTGTCGGTGTATTTGAAGCCGAGTGATTCAATGCTCTTTTTGATCTGCGCGGGCGACGACTCGAGGTTGCTGTTGATGAGAATGTTGCCCTCTGGCGTGACGACGAGGTAGGCGGCGAGATCTTCGCTGCCTACATAGTAGAGATTACCTGCGATGCGGAATGGAGGAAAGGAATTCGTCCACGCCGGGTGATCCTGGGGTGCGAATTGGGAGGCCGATACAAGGCCAAGTAAAAGTGCGGAGCGAAACAGCAGCAGTGGGAGCATCAATTTCCCTTTTTCGATTGGGCACTAGTCTTGAAGATTTCTATTGCGCGTTCAAGTTGCACGCCGCGAGAACCTTTGACAAGCACCACATCGCCTTTACCAAGATTCTTGCTAAGCCATTCTCCGGCGGCCTCGGCATCGGGAAGAAAGATCGAAGCGACTCCTCCCCAGCAGGCAGCGGCAGCCAGATGCTGTGCATTACCGCGCACTCCAACGACGAGATCGAGTTTGGCTTCAGCAGCCGCCTTGCCACATGCTGCGTGCAGGGCAGGCCCTTGTTCCCCCAATTCCAGCATCTCGCCCGCGACCAGAATCCGGCGTTTCGCGGGACGAGTCGCAAGTGTATGAATCATCGAGCGCAGCGCTTCGGGATTTGAGTTGTAGCTGTCGTTAAGCAAAGTGGCGCCGGCAATCTCCAGGACTTCACCGCGCTTGTTTCCCGGCTCCAGCGCCTCAAGGGCGGCGATGGCTGCCTTTATGTCTACTCCAGCTTCGAGAGCGACGGCGAGCCCGGCCGTTGCATTGGAAGCGTTGTGAGCACCGAGAAGGTGCAGCGTAAAACTGCCTTCGTGTTGACCGGCGCGATAGCGAACGTGCAGCCCGTCTAGGTCCTCCGTCGTCTCGCTGATCTGCGGATCGGCGCAGGGGCCGAGACCGAAGTAGACGACGCGGCCGGGAAAATCGCGCCCGAATTGCGACACATACGGATCAGAGCAATTGAGGAACGCTACGCCGTTGGCGGGGAGCGCCGCGACAAGTTCAAACTTTGCTCGTGCGATTCCAGCCTGTCCCTCGGTAAAATTCTCGATGTGCGCCGTGCCTACATTGGTTACGACGCCCCAATCGGGAGCAGCGATACGGGCAAGCGTGGCGATCTCTCCTAAATGATTCATGCCCATTTCGACGACGCCGTAATCATGCTCGGGCTCGAGGCGTAATAACTGCAGCGGCAACCCAAATGCGTTGTTCAGATTTCCCTGCGATTTGAGCACGTTGAATTTTGCGCCGAGAGCCGCGGCGATTGCTTCCTTGGTAGTGGTCTTGCCCGCCGAGCCGGTAACAGCCACCAGGCGCTTGCCCCACTGACGCCGAACATGGGCAGCGAGCGCCTGCAAGGCAATCAATGTGTCTTCAGCAAGCAGAAGGGGCATGGCCAAAGCCGCGTCTGGCAGCGTGGCGACACGTGAGCGGGAAACAACCGCAGCCACCGCACCACGCTCGAAAGCAGCCGCGACGTAATTGTGCCCATCGAGGCGTTCGCCGCGGACTGCAAAAAACAGTTCCCCGGCGGTGACGGTGCGGGAATCGATCGAGTAGCCGCTGACGGTGATGGTCCCCGCCTGAGCAATGCTGGCTGGCGCCTCAAGCACCGCGCCTGCACCAATGGCCGCCTCTGCGAGCGTCAATTTCATTGCACTCCACCGTATCCCAATTTGTGTAACGCGGCGAGAGCAATTTCGGCATCGTCGAAAGGAATTGTGCGCCCCGCGAGGATCTGTTCTTTTTCGTGGCCCTTGCCTGCGATGAGAACGACGTCGTTGGGCTTTGCGGCTTCGAGAGCAAAGCGAATTGCTGCGGCGCGGTCGGGTTCCACCGTGTATGGAACCCCAGTCGCTTTGAGGCCCGGTTCAATCTCGGCAAGAATGCCGAGGGGATCTTCGGAGCGGGGATTGTCGCTGGTGGCCACGACGAAATCGCTTCCCTCGCCCGCCGCCTTGCCCATCTTTGGCCGCTTGGTGCGGTCACGGTCGCCCCCGCATCCAAAGAGCGTAATGATGCGGCCGCAGGATTGCGCGGTGAGTTGGCGGGCCAGGACGATAAGGTTGCGCAAAGCATCGTCGGTGTGAGCGTAGTCCACGATCACCGTGAATGGCTGGGCTGCGTCAACGGGCTGAAAGCGGCCGGGAACGGGGTGAAGATGAGGAACAAATTTTACGAGGTCGTCGAAGGCAACGCCGCGCGCGTGGGCTGCGGTAAAGGCGGCAAGCAGGTTCAGGATGTTTACTTCTCCGGCGAGGCGGGAGGTGACACGGGCTGAGCCCTTTGGGGTTTCCAGATCAAGGACTGCGCCACCGGGCATGAGCGTGTGGCTCGCGGCACGCCATTCTCCCTGGCCGATACCGTAGGTGCGAACTTCAGCGCCGGCTTTACGGGCAGCGGCGGCGAGTTGCTTCGCCCGCTCGTCGTGCGTGTTGATGACTGCCACGCGCGGTGCTGGATAGACGGTGCCATCGAACATGAGACGCTTGGCGGCGTAGTACTTTTCCATCGTGCCGTGATAGTCGAGGTGATCGCGTGTGAGGTTGGTGAAAATCGCAACGTCGAAACTGATGCCCATTGCTCGGCCTTGATCGAGACCGTGACTCGAGATTTCGGTGACGAGTTCGGTGGCTCCGCGGGTGACGCCTTCGGCCATCAGTTCGAAGAGATCGCGCGATTCAGGAGTGGTGTGGACCGACGGTCGAGTCTCTCCCGCAACGTGATATTCGATGGTCCCGACGAGGACTGTCTTTCGGTTGGCGGCGTTCAGAAGCGCTTCGCAGAGAAATGCGGTGGTCGTTTTACCGTTGGTGCCGGTGATTCCAGTGGCGGCGAGTTGTTTTTCGGGATGGCCGAAAAAAGCGGCCGATGCTTCGGCCAGTGCGCGGCGGCCATGTTCGACTTCGAGGACCGCAGCTTCGGGGTTGTAGACGAGGAGATGGTCGAAGGTCGGCGAGGAGTCAGTGATGATGCCGAGCGCGCCGGAGGCGAGAGCCTTGTCAATGTAACGATTGCCGTCGGTCGAGCCGCCCTTCATGGCGACGAAGACTGCGCCGGGCTTGATGCGACGGGAGTCGTATTCGATGCCGGTGATGGGCTCGGCGGAGTCGCCGGAGGCTCCAACGGCTGTGATTTCAGCGGTTAGATCTTTCCAATTCATGTCAAAGGTGATTGTAGATTGTTGGGACGGTCAGGGTGCGATGGCGTAATCAGCGGGTACGACACCATTCATTCGCGAGTTCAAGAAACTCTGTTCTAGCTTGCGCAGTAGTGAAGGCACGATTGGGAATGAAGAATGCGTTTCCGGCTCGGTTCACCACGAGCAGATACTGCCCGACGTCTTTGATCTGCTTCACTTTGGTCCACGGATAGTCTGCCTTGATTCGCCCTATCTCAGTTTGAATTCCCTGTTCGGAGATGCTCAACGTCCGCTCTTTAGTCTTGGCGTGGAGAAAGACCCAAATGAGAAGCAAGAGAAAGGCTAAGGCCGCAAAGATCAACGCCGCGAGAAAGTCCCAAACGCTGAGGCCGCTTGAAAATTCGTGCTTGCTGAAGAGAAACACAAACCCGGGCCACGCTGAAGCGACGAATACAATTGTGAGGATTCTAGGAGACTGCGGCAATACAGCTACAAAAGTCCGGGCAATTTCGATACGCGTGAGCGAATAATGGATGGTCATCACGGTCTTTCTAGTTCACGCCCTATCGCCCGCAGCGCACGATGATTTTGGTGCCGGTGGGGACTTGTGTACCTGCAGCGGGGGCCTGCTCGCGCACGGTGCCGCTGCCATTGATTTGCACTTCAAGGCCCGCCGCGGACGTCATCTCGATCACTTTTCGCACGGGCAATCCAACGAGAGATGGCACGCTCAGTTTTTTGCCGTCGCTGATGGTGACCTGCCTCGGGGGTGGTGGCGGAGGCGCCTGAGCCGGAGCGGGATCGGCCGGGATGGCCGCGGCGGAAGCGCTTTCGTCGACTGGTTTTGCTGGATTATCTGGCGTCGCAGGCGGGGCCGCGGCTTGCGCAATCACTTGCGGCTGGTTCACAGGCTGACGAAGCGGGTCATCGGCCGGGAGGTCGTTGACCGCCGCGAACAGCTCGTTGATGTCAGTAGACTCTGCAGCGGCTTCATCCTCGTGCACCGGGGGCTCGGGCTTCGACGACGTCTTGGCCTGGCGCACATCGATGTCGTGGGGCACGTTGAGATATTCAAGAACCTGCTGCGCCACTTCTGCGAAAACGGGGGCGGATACGGCTGCTCCGTAATAGGACGCGCCTTTGGGGTTGTCCATGATCACAGCAACGGCGATGACCGGATTGTTGATAGGTGCGATCCCCGCAAAGGAGGCCACGTGCATGGTCTTCGAATAGAGATGCGTTGCCGGATCCACTTTTTGCGCGGTTCCCGTCTTGCCGCCGGAGGAGTATCCGTTGAGTTGCGCGCCTTTTCCGGTGCCGAACAGGACGACGCCTTCCATCATCTTGCGCATTTGTGCGGCGGTGAGAGTGGTGAGCACGCGATGTGCACCGGTCGGCAGCGGATCGGGAAGGTCACCGCCCGCCCTGAAGGGCGCAGCCGCCAGCGGCACCTGCGCCATCTGCGGTGCGGCAGTCTTTTGGTCAAGTGCATTGGCTGTTGGCTGGCTGGACATCAGCACGTGAGGCGGAAGATAGACACCGCCATTCGCGATGGTCGAAACCATCGACACCAGTTGCAGGGGCGTTACGCCTACTTCCTGGCCAATCGCGATCGATCCTATTGAGGAAGAGCCCCACTTCTTTACGGGACGCAGGAGGCCCCGCGTTTCGCCGGGAAGCTCTGTGCCGGTGCGGCTGCCAAATCCGAAGTCGCGAATGTACTTATAGAAATTGTCAGGGCCCATTTTGAGCGCGAGCTTTACCGCAGCCACGTCGCTCGAATGTTCGAGCGCATAGTGCACGGTCACCACGCCAAAGTGATCGGCCTTGTCATCGTGAATGATGCGGCCGCCCGCCATCTTGATTTGACCGCCCTGGCAGTCGATCATGTCGTCGGGGTTGGTGACGTGCGAATCCAAAGCCGCCGAGTAGGTGACCAGTTTGAAGGTCGATCCCGGCTCGTAGACATCGCTCACCGCATGATTTTTCAGCAGTGCGGGAGTGGTACGGCGAAACTGGTTTGGGTTGAAGGTGGGGCGAATGGCGAGCGCAAGAATCTGGCCCGTGTGCACGTCCTGCACAACCACGGTGCCGCTGTCGGCGTGGGTGCGCTCCATGTTGTGATCGAGGGCACGCTCAGCCATGAACTGGATATTTTCATCGATCGTCAATTGCAGATTCTGACCGGGCTCCGGCTCCTGTGCAATGGATCCAAGGACCCGGCGGCGAGCATCCATTGCGGTGAACATGCGGCCTGATACGCCGTGGAGGCGCGAATCGTATTTTTGCTCGAGACCGCCGAGACCGTTGTCATCGAGGCCCACATAGCCCAGCACCTGCGCAGCGATCTGGTTGTCGGGATAGAAGCGTTGAAATTCCTTCTGGAAATAAATCCCTTTGAGGTTAAGAGCCTTGACGCGGGCGGATGTTTCCGCGGAGACACGACGCGCCACCCAGGCGAATCCTCGCCCCTTTTCCATGCGATCGGCGATTTGATCTTCGCGGGTCTGCGCGTCTGTTGGGTCGACGTGCACGATTGCGGCGAGCTTACCCGCGGCAATCTTACGCGCGTCGGGTTTGTCTTTCTCGTCGATCTCGGTGGGCACCGCATAGATGGAGTCCACCAGGACCGTCATTGCCAATTCGTGGAGATTGCGGTCGTACAGAACACCGCGGCGGGGAGCGACTTCAAACGTGCGCTGCTGCTGCTTTTGAGCGCGTTCGACGTATTCGGAATGATGAACGACCTGAAGCCAGAAGAGGCGGGCGGCGATTGCGCATGCCCAGAACAAGAAGAAGCCGCAAACAAGCCAAAAACGCGCCAGCCTCATCGGCGTGGCGCGCGGTGCAACGGTGCGGGGACGGACGGCTCGAAGTGTCGCTTGCATGGATGAAGATGGCTCAGCTTTCAGATTAGAACACCGGGACTCGCGCGCATCGGGCGAATTGCTCGATGTCTATGAGAAGACAACTCAGGGGGAATTCCAGTTGCGGCGCGGCTGATGCCGCGCCATTTCAAGATGCATCAGTTGGCGGGGTTGGACGGCGGAGTTACTTGCGCCAACACAGGAGCGCTGGTTTCCGGACGGGCATTGCCGTGAACGACCTGACCAGGTTGCGGTTCTGCCATACCCAGTTGCCGGGCCATTCCGTCGATGCGGCCGGGCTGTGAAAGCTGTGCCTCGGCGAGTCGCAACTGGCGATTGTCTTCGCGCAGCTGATCGCGTACCTGCTTTTCAGATTCGATCTTGTAGGAACCCTCGATGGCGCTGAAGTGTTGCAGGCCATAGATCATGATGAGCGTAAAGAGCACCGTGGCTGCAGCTGCGAAGATGCGCATCTGGCGCGCGCGCACCGGATCAGAAGCCTTCACCAGGCGCGAGTTGTCGATGTGCCGCGGGAAAATGACCTCGGGTGTGCGAACGCCGCGACGGCGCGCGGCCTGCTGCGCCAGGAGGGCAGCGTTCCGCTCGGCAACACGGGCCGTCCAGCCTTGGCCTGCTTCAAAATATGTTGTTGTGCATGCAGCCATCGTCTTTCTCCTAGCTTCTAGCCGCTAGCTCCTAGCCGCTAGTCCTCTTACCGCTGAATTTCTCTACTCGACTCACCGAAGTAAATAGCTGCTGAAAACTTCAGGGGCTAAAGCCCTCTTGTTTTTTGGGCCTTGTCGGCACGACTGAAGTCGTGCCCTGTTACAAAACGCTCTGAAATCGGTTCTCTTTCTCGCTGAAAACTAGCGGCTACTCCTTGTTCTCTGTGCCGCTCTCAACTTTGCACTTCGCGACCGCGGATTGCGGTCTGTTTCTTCGTCACTGGCCGTTACCGGTTTCTTTGTCAAAACTTCCCAGATTCCCTGGTGTGCTCCGTCGCGCAAACTGTCTTTTGCGATGCGATCTTCTAAAGAGTGAAAGCTGATGACGACCAGTCGTCCGGAGGGCTTAAGCAATTTTGGTGCGGCCTCCAGCAGCGCCTTGATTTCGTCCAGCTCGCGATTCACATAAATCCGAAGAGCTTGAAAAGTTCTTGTTGCCGGATGAATCTTGTCTTGTTTCATTGCCGGGGCGGCTGAGGCGACAATCCGGGAAAGCTGCCCCGTCGTTGTCACCGGCCGCCCGCGAACAATGGCTCTGGCGATTCTCCGCGATCTCCTTTCGTCTCCGTATTCGTAAATAAGGTCGGCCAGTTCGTTCTCGTCCGCCTCATTCACCACTTGTTCGGCGGTCGGTTCGGAGCGCGTATCCATACGCATATCCAACGGGCCGTCCGCCATAAAACTGAATCCCCTGTGCGCCTCATTCAACTGCAAACTGCTAACGCCGAAGTCCGCCAGCAAACCATCCAGCGAAGCCGGCTTTACGTGTTCGGCTATTGAACTAAACGCTTCGCCTATTAGCGTGATCTGCGGTGCCTCGCTGCCGAGCTCTTCCCTGACCTCGTCAAGCCTGCCTTTTGCAAGCTCCAGGGCTTCGGGGTCCCGGTCGAAGCCAATCAAATGGCCGTTTGGTCCGAGCCGCCTGGCAATCTCTGCTGAATGACCCGCCAAACCCAGCGTGCAGTCTGCGTAAGTACCGCCTACGCGCACATTGAGAAACTCAATCGCATCTTTTAAAAGAACTGGCACATGGCGTTCGCTCTGCTTCGTCATGCGCTCCCCCTGGGGGGTGAATCCCCAGCGAACTTGCGGCTGGAGTTCCGGGCTACAACTCCCGGATTAACTTTTGCGGCTGAGAATCGCCGCCATTGCCTTGCGATCGTCTGCCGTCAACTCATTGGCAGCGAGATTGCCTTCGAAGATCTCCCTGTTGTGGACTTCCAGGTAGGTCCTCATTCCAAAAACGGCTACTTCGGCATCAAGCCGGGCCGAACTGCGCAGAATCTGGGGAAGCAGCAGCCGTGCCTGGTTATCCATCTCCACCTGCTGGCCGTAGTAGCTGGTCACGTTCAGGTACTTCTTCACGGCGTCGTCCATGGTGCTGGAGTCGGCCAACTGCTCTTCGCGCTTTTCCCACTCGGGGAGCGGCCAGATCTCTGCGCTCTTGCCGTCGGTGCTGGTGACGTAGAACTGGGTCACATTTGCGGCATCCACCAGCTGCTTGAAGGCGGAGGGCATCTTCAAGCGCCCCTTCTCGTCGACCTTCGCTGGGTGGTTGCCACGAAACATTGACTTGCCTTTCGTTCCAGATCCAATTGCCTGCGCAGGTTCCAAAAGCGACTTCTTTGCGCCTGATTCTTTTGAAGCAGCGGGAAAGCGGGTATTCTTGATTCAAGAACCGATGCTTGGTTCCCTTTTGCTCCACTTCACTCCACTTCAGACACGATAATAGCCCATAGAGTTTTCCACTCAAACGAATAAATCTGTTGAAACCCTGCAACTTTCGTGGGTTACGGTCCCCTGACGGGCTGAGCCGTGACATTCAAGTCGCCTAATAGGGACGCATGAGCGTTCGAACACCACAACAGGCAGTGTTTACCAATGCGGTTCCGGGTGCGAATCAGGCACTAGGCAAAAATCCATCTGTGGCTTATAGGAGAAGAAAAAGCGAATCTAGCTTTGAACTTGGGATTTGGGCCGCCACCGGCGCGCGACGACAAGCTTGAAGAGGTAGATAAACACGGCGACGTTCACCACCACGAGCGTGATCCGGACCCATGTGACCCGGTGGATGATCTCGAAGATCTCCCACGGCAGGAATGAGGCCGTGATCGCCAGAGTCAGATATTCACCCCAGGCTTTTTCAAGATAGAGACCGATTCCCTCCGCAACACAAACACCTGAGTAGATAAAGGCCAGGGCGCCAATACGCCGAAGCATATGGTCGTCGAGGAACGACGCCTTATCCACAAGGAAGTTCACGATGCGCGATTCGGGGTTGAATCGGATAGCGATGGCTAGCTGGGTGAGGACATCTTCAATGTCTTTATGGAGCAGGTGCAGGGCACCAATGCCAATGCCGATGAACATTAGCCCAAGAAGGAACTTGTAGCCGGCAATAATGACCAGTCCCTTGTCGTGATGCTGGCGCGCCGGGTCAAGCTGCGAGGGGGAATCTGTCATGTTCTCCGGCAGTTCGGAACTTGCTTGAACCGTCGTCTTTATCTTACGTGAGCGGAGGCGCGGGAGTTCGCCGGGGTGCGGCAGGGCAACGACATCGGTTGGGCGTACACCTGACTTGTCAGGACCCACAAAGTCGAATTGGTTTGTCGATTGTGTCAAAGTGCCGCCTGATCCCCGAATCCATCCGATGTACCGGCGCGTTCAATGAGGGTAGTCAAATCCCCAACCGCAGGCAATATTTGTGATGCTGCAAATAAGCAAAAAGTACCTAAGCGCTCTGGCCGGGTACGACGATTCCGCGCTACTGACCGATTGACGACTTGTGGACCTGGATTCTCATCAAGCCGGTCAGGTCGTTACCAGTGAGCGCAATTTACTATTGAATAGGCTTCCGGCTGCTCGTTTGCACTGGGATAGAGCGATTTCGCAGCCGGGTGACGATTGTTCATGACCGAGAGATTCGAAACTCGCCAGTGGGTTCCATTTCCGGTGGAGCAGGTGTTCGCATTCTTCGCGATGCCGGCAAACCTGCCTCGCCTGATGCCGGACCAGATGAAAACGAGAATCGACGAAGCCCGCCTGACATTGCCGCCTGAACTCCCTGCGTCTTCGGAGCAACTGTTCCGCAACATCGACGGTGGAATCAGTTCGGCAGCGGGTGTGGGCTCGGAGATCCAAGTCAGCTTCAGCCCCTTCTCGTGGTCGAAGAAGCGCGTGAATTGGACGGCGCGAGTTATCGACTTTGAATGGAACAGCTATATTCGCGATGAACAGGTGCATGGGCCTTTCCGCGAGTTTCGGCATCGCCACGGCATAACCGTCGAATCCCGCTATGGCCGCGTGGGCACACTCATCAGTGATGACATTCAGTACGTGATGCCGTATGGGTTGCTGGGGCAGCTTGGCGATGGGTTTGTGCAACGGCTTCTGGCGCGGTCGTTCGAAGAACGGCAAAAGCAGTTGCCGAAACTGCTTGCTGTAGAAAGCGCGATGAGTCGGGTTTTTGCGCCGGAATAAATTTGGCTATTTCCTGGGATGCAGGAAGCCTTCGCGATCTACGACGTTCCCTTCCAGAATCACTGTAGAGATGCGGCGCACGTTCCACACACTGACGGTGGGGTCGGCATCAACAACCAGGATGTCGGCACGACGTCCCGGAGCGATCTGTCCGAGTTCGTTCCATCCGAACTGAATTGAATAATTATTGGTTGCCGCAGCCAGTGCCTCGCGAGGGGAGAGCCCGATGCGAGCCAGCATCTCCAGTTCCGTGTGAAGAGAAATGCCTGGCATGGTTCCCATAACGGCTGCTCCCGATGCCGCGAGGTAGTGTGGAGAACCGGAAAATATAGATTGGTTGATGCGCCAGAGGCGGGTCGCAGACAGATCAGCCTTCTTGCGTTGACTCTCCTGCGTCCAACGCTGCGTCATGCTGGGCATATGGCGCATCCACGGCGCAAGTGGATAGGTTAATTCGCCGGTCACGGGATCGGGTGGCATGTACATGTTCGCCGATTCGAGAAGGGCCGCGGCAGGCTCGCGCCACAGATTGCGATGCCCCGGCAGATTGAGAAAGAACATGCTGAAGGTGGGCATCAGTGCGGCGTGATGTGCGGCCAGGAATCGGCCGTACGTGCGGAAGTGCGGATCGGTGGGCGGCAGATGCTCCGAGTAATCGTAGGCCGTGTTTGCCGATGACCCGAATGGATCGTCAACCAGCGGTCGCTGCAGTTCATCGGGAATCACTCCGAGTTCGTAGCGACTCATATGAAGGAGGGCATCTACACCGGCGTCGATTCCTACTTTGTAGGGCGTGGAAATGAACTCTCCGTAGGTGACGAGCCCGAGCTGGTGAGCACGTGTGATGATCCATTGCGTATTTGCCGCGGTGAGGTTCCAACCGAGCCATAGGACGCGTATGCCGAGGTGAGCCTCATCGGCGATTTGGCGCGCTGTGTCTTCCGTGCTCAATTCAGCGGGGTGAGCGCCCTCTCTCAGTTTGGCGGTCCAGTCTGAGTGGCCTATAAGCAGGCTCCAGTTGTCGGTTGAGCCAACGGAATCGAGCAGGTAGAGGTGCGGGCTCGGATTGGCACTCGTGTAGATATGCCCGCGACGATTGTCGCTGCTGGCAACGACAGTGGTGACGCCCATGTACAAATAGGCATTCGCCTGGCCCTGGCTGTTTAATCCCGTAAACCCGTCAATCAAGCCCGGTATGACATATTTCCCTGTACAGTCAATTATCTGCGCGCCTTTTGGAATGGGAATTGCGCGGGAGCCGACCTCAGCGATTCGACCGTCACGCACAATCACGATGGCGTCTTGTACGTCTTTGGCCGAGTGGCCCCAGTCCGTAACGTCAACAACAGTCCCACCAGCGAGGACTAAGGGGACGGATCCGGGATTCGGAGGAATTGGTGACAAAGCCTGCGACCACGCAAAGATGCCGGCCAACAGCGAAACACACATCCATGCCAGAGCGAAACGAAGCGATCGCATATGAAAATTATGCCCTCTGGATTGTCGCACAGGCGCATCTGACAGGGGCTCAACGATCAACTCCGCACTGATCGGCACAATTTCTGTGACTGAATCGGATAAAGATTCAAGCACTATGGTCTTCGGGTGGAATGCTTCTCGCTGAAGCAATGGTCAGCTGGCCACGAGTGTGCGCCGTTTGCGCTGACTCAGCAATGGCATCACCTGGGCCTGCGCCGCTTCTGCGCTCAAACCATATTTAGCGCGGAGAGCTTCTACCTTGCCGTGTTCGATGAATTGATCGGGCCAGCCAATACGTACCACCGGAACAGCACTGCCAATCTCCTGCAGCGCATCGATCACCGCGGAGCCAAAGCCGCCCATCTTCACGTGATCTTCAAACGTGACGAAGGCAGCGACACGGCGGGAGTACTGTGCGAGCATCTCGCGATCGATGGGCTTAATAAATCTGGGATTGATCACTGCCGAGGAGAAGCCCTGGCTCTCAAGCTGCACTGCCAATTCCCTGGCCATCGTGATCATCGGGCCGAGTCCAAGAATGGCAACGTCGGTGCCATCGGCCAGCACCTCAGCCTTGCCAATGGGCAGCACCTGTGGTTCGGTCTTGCAGTTCACACATGCGACTGCACCGCGGGGATAGCGAATCGCGCTTGGTCCGTTGATCTGCAATGCAGTGGTCATCATGTCGGCCAGTTCGTCTTCATCCTTCGGGGCCATGAGAACCATTTCCGGCACGCCGCGCAGATAGCTGATGTCGAACAGTCCGTGATGCGTTGGGCCGTCATCGCCTGAGAGTCCGGCGCGATCCATGCAAAAAACTACAGGAAGCTTTTGCAATGCGACGTCGTGGACAATCGGATCGAATGCCCGCTGCAGGAAGGTCGAATAGATGGCACAGAACGGGCGCAAGCCTCGCGTCGCCATGCCCGCGGCAAAGATTACGGCGTGCTCTTCTGCGATGCCGACGTCGAAGTAGCGCTTGGGATGATGCGGCCGGAAGAGATCGAGGCCGGTGCCGTTGGGCATCGCTGCGGTGATCGCAACAACGCGCTCATCTCTGTTGGCCAGATTGACGAGGGTATTCGCAAATACTTCAGCGTATGTCGGAACGCCTGCGGGCTTGGTGGTTCCGGTCTCGGGATCGTATGGTCCAAGACCATGAAACTTTTTCTGTCCGTCGAGTGCCGGCTGAAATCCGCGACCCTTTTGCGTCAGCACGTGCAGCAGCACGGGGCGATTCTCAGCCTTCAAAAATTTGAACGTCTCAATCAGGAGCGGCAGGTTGTGGCCATCTATCGGCCCGTAGTACTGCACGCCGAACTCCTCGAAGAGGATCGAAGGCCAGAGCATGCTCTTGGCAGCTTCTTCAGCACGGCGAACCACCTCGACGGCAGTTTTGCCGCCGATCTTTTCAACGATGCGGCGGGCAGAATCGTGCAGGCGATTGTAGTGCTCGTTGGTGACGATGCGATGGAAGTAGCGCGCGATGGCGCCCACGTTGCGATCGATCGACCACTCATTGTCATTGAGCACGATGATCAGGCGCTTGGTCTGTTCAGAGATGTTATTGAGCGCCTCAAACGAAATGCCGTTGGTAAAAGCAGCATCGCCCGCAACCGCGATGACGTGTTCACTGCCGCCGACGAGGTCGCGCGCGACAGCCATTCCCAACGCAGCCGAGAGAGCTGTGCCTGCGTGGCCCGCGCCGTAGCAATCGTGCTCGCTCTCGGTGCGCAACATGAAACCGTTCAATCCGCCGGGTTGGCGGATCGTGTCAAAGCGATCGAGACGGCCAGTGAGAATCTTGTGGATGTATGCCTGATGGCTTACGTCAAACAACAGCCTGTCGGTCGGGGTATCAAAAACGGTGTGGAGCGCCAGCGTCAGTTCGACCACACCCAGATTCGGCCCCAGGTGTCCGCCGGTCTTTGCCAGGGTTTGAATCAGAAATGCGCGGATTTCCTCTGCCAGATCGGCCATCTGCGCCGGGTTAAGCCGCTTAAGATCGGCCGGCGAGTGGATGGTCTCCAGCAGTACTCCCATTTGCAACCCTTCTCCGCGAAAAGCCACGCAATTGGCAAAAAGCCCTTCCGGACCATCGCTTCAGCCAGCTTTGCCAACCAAGAGTATACCAATGGGGCACTTCTGGCGCTGAGCGATTAGACGAGAGAGCGGCACCGAGGTATCGGGTATGGCATGGGGAGCGTTGAGGCGGTTGCAGTTCGCTCCCCGCAAGTGTGTAGGATTATCTTGGAATGCCGCTGCACTTAGCGGAGGGGGTGGAACGTGAATCGAGGAAATAACGGTCTTTTCAAGGGTGTGATCCTGGCCCTTTCGGTAGCGGTTCTTTGCCCGGTTGCAGCTTTGAGCCAGCTCCCTTTCCAGGGCGAGCAGTCCAGCGCGCCTAATCCCCTGACCGATCCGACATCTAAACCGGGCAAAGTCCTCCTCTTCGAGTTGGAAGCCCGATTCGCCAAAGATGTGCTGCAGAGAGGCGGCGCAGCCTTTGCCGACTGGTTTGCCGAAGATGGAGTGGCGCTGAACAACGGCCAGGCACCGTCAATCGGCAGGGTCGCGATTGCGAAATCCGCGAACTGGAAGGCTAAAGACTATCAACTCACCTGGACTCCCACTGACGCGCAGATGGGTCCGTCCGGCGACATGGGATACACGTGGGGTCATTTTGAAGGAGTCAGCAAAGACGCAGCCGGCAATCCTGCGAAGACAACTGGGCGCTATATTACCGTCTGGCGCAAACAGGCCGATGGCAGTTGGAAAGTTGCTCTCGATGCCGGTGCCAACGAACCTGCGGCTGCTGGAGATTGCTGCAAAGTACCCAATGGCGGTTATTGAACTCTGTCCAGCATCCCAGATTCTGCAGAGCGGCTCGTGTGAGGTGGCTCCGCAGCGATCTACTTTGAACCCGGGCCATCTGAGCTAAACTGCAAAAGAACCTGGAGGTTCCTTCGTGAACCAGAATCGCCCCCATCGAAGATTTCCAAACTGGCTGATGCTCGTCCTCGTCATCGTCCTGGGCGCGATATTTTCATTGACATTCTGGCAATACATCGAGGCGAAGAACGCTCTCATCGAAAAGCAGAAGCAGGACCAGCACTGAAGGCCATAGCGCCCGCATCCTCGCACTCCGATTCCCTTCCCGACCCGGCCCCGTCAGAATAGAGTGGTCCCTGAGAAGATGCATGAGCGTGCGAGCGTGAGACGGCATCCGCCAGAGATCTCACTGTGGCCGACCCTTCGGACGTGGGTTATCGCGGGCGCTCTAATTCCCGCTCTCGGGTTTTCGCCTTTCGTCGTCGCGGAGGCTCGATCACAAGAGCAACAGGAACAAATCCAGCTTCCTGCACCGACGGCCGCTAAAGGGCCGCTGACAACCGTGCATGGAATCGTGCGAAATGGTGTTTCCGGCGAAGGGCTTTCCCGTGCGCTGGTGCGGATCAACGGCGATGCATCCACCGGGACATTGACGGATGGGGATGGACGTTTCGAAATTCAAGGTGTTCCCGCCGGCCCACAGGAGTTTCAGATTCTTAAACCCGGATTTGTGGATCAGGCGGCAGCGAGCGCAGACGGCCTGTGGGAAAACCCTCACAGTTATGCGCAGAATGTGATCGTCGTGGCGGGCATGCCCGACGTGATCTTTTCGATGACACCAGTGAATTCCATTCGCGGCCAGATCCAGCTTTCCACGGGCGAATCAGCACAAGGCATCCAGGTGACGTTGCTCAAGCGCACGGTGCAGGACGGCAGGGCGGTATGGCAGTCGGCAACGAACACAAAGTGCAACAGCGAAGGCTTCTATCGCTTCGGCGGTCTCGTCGATGGTCTGTACGCCGTCTATACCGAGCCTGCGATGGATAGCGACACGGCTACCAACCTGGTTGCGAGCGGAAAAGGCGGCAACGTGGCGCGCAACGGCTACGCCAGCATCTTCTATCCCGATTCGCACGAGTTGGCGGGAGCTGCAAAGATTAAGCTGGCTGGCGGCGAACAAGCGCAGGCTGACTTGTCCTTGACTCTTGAACCATTTCGTTCTGTGACAGCGACGGTGGGGTTCCAGGACGGCAATCGCAACTCGACTTCTCCCTCGGGACAATCCGCAATGAATTTTTCGGCGGTTGTGATGGACGGCCAGGGACACACGCTTCCCTACACGGCGCAATATGATGAGTCGGCGCACACGATTCAGACGTTCTTGCCTGACGGAAGCTATACGCTTCTCGTCACAGCGGTCGGAGCCCAATCGCGCCTCTCGAGCTCCGACAGCCTCAGGAAGTTCCGAGCCCAGATGGCGATGCTGGGACAGGTCGCTGTCTCGGTGGCGGGCCGCGCCGTTTCAAACCTCCGTGTTCCCATCGCGTCCTCACAAAGCAATTCCGTGCAGGTGAATGTGATGCGCACAGGCACACAGGCGCCTCATTCGGGTGTATTCGTTACGCTGAGCCAGACCGGAGGGTGGATCTCCGATGGCATCGTCAGCAGCTACGCGCAGGGGACGAGCGCCGGCCCACTTGAGACGTCCTACACTCCGCCTGGTTCGTATTGGGCGCACTCTGCCATTGCGCAGAAATCTCTTTGCGAAGCCTCGTTCACGGCGGGCGGCGCAAGCCTGGCACGCGAGCCTCTCGTCGTTGGTATCGCCGGTGCATCAGCCACGCTGAGCCTGGCTCTTCGCGACGATTGCGCGAGCCTCACACTCTCTTTGCCTTCCGCGGTGGCCGGGAATGTGGCCGGTGTCGAGAAGTTTTACACCGTATATGCGGTGCCCGATTTCGATTCGACTTCAGACGTCGTGCCTCAAACACTTCGCCCCTCGACGGGCGGCAAGGTCACTCTCACCGGATTAACGCCGGGACCCTACCATGTTTACGCATTCGACAGACCGGTGGCTTTGGAGTACCGCAATCCCGCCGCGCTTGCGGGACTGGCGAACGTGGGACAGACCGTAACGCTGTCACCCGGTGCGAACACTGACCTCGTGGTGGGAGTGCCGCAACCGTGAACCGGCCAATGCTCAATTTCACGCGTCGAGTTTGGATGGGACTTGCCGCGCTGAGCCTCTGCATCTGCGGCGCTACTCAAGCAGCGCATTCGCAATCGGGTAACTCCGACGGAACACACGCCGTCTCTTCGAGTGCCCCGACGCAGTACAGAGTTGCCGGCTTACTGGTCAACTCCGTCACCGGCGAGCCGGTACGACGCGCGACCGTGTCTGTGCTGGCTGAGAGCAACAGCCGCACCATCGCTTCGGTCGTGTCCGATAGCGAGGGCCGGTTCTCGTTGGACAGACTGCCCGCCGCCAGCTATCAGTTGACGGCTGCGAAGCGCGGATTCCGCAGCGGATTTTTTGACGAACACGATGAGTTCAGCAGCGCCATCGTGACCGGCGCTGATCAGGACACGACCCACCTGGTGTTTCGATTGACTCCCAATGCGGTTTTGCGGGGAGCTGTTTCAGGCGATGGCGGCGACCCCGTGGACGGCGCCAGGGTTTTGCTGTTTCAGCGCCCGCAACATCACGACCCGGGAGAACGAACTACACAAGTGGATGCGACTGTCACTGACGATACCGGGGCATACGAGTTCAGCAATCTGGCGGCGGGTGAATATCTGCTCGCCGTCGTCGCTGAGCCTTGGTACGCGCAGCACGGCTCCGACAGGGGCCCGCGCGCGGCCAAAGCCAACACCGAACTGGACGTCGCCTATCCCGTCACCTATTTCGATTCGACAGCAGATGAAGCAGCCGCATCGCCGATTGTTCTGACCGCAGGCAGCCGTGCAGAGGCGAACGTCAACCTGCACGCAGTTCCAGCCTTGCATCTTTCCATTGCAACGCCGCGCAAACAGGACGGCTCAATCGCACGCGCCGAGTTGCAGAAAACCGTCTTCGGCACCGTGGTCACCGCCGAGAGCGCCGGCTTTCTTGATTCGATGCAGAGCGGCAAAGTGGAAATGGGTGGCATCGCTCCCGGCCACTACCAACTCATCCAGGGCGATCCCCCGCGAGTTGTCGATCTCGACCTGCTTGCCAGCCTGCAAGTCGATCCCAATGTCGGCAATCCAGCCGCGGCCGTGACCGGCACGCTGCAACTCGATTCGGGCCTGGCTCCTCCGGACGAAGTGAATCTCACCTTCGATCGCCTCGACAATATAGCCTGGTCCGGGTCAACTTGTCGCGGTGGCACATAAGGGCCGCTTCAAATTTGATACCGTCACTCCCGGCTCATGGACTCTCTGGGCCTCGAGCGGCGACAAAGCCACTGTCGGTGGTGGCAACAATTACCGGCCGGGCAGAGCGCGCCGGGAACATCGTGACGGTGCGGGACCACCCCTCAATCTCGTGGTGACCGTGAGCCAGGCCGAGACGCGGGTCGAAGGGTTCGCCTCCAAGGGGGGCAAGGGGTGGGCGGGGGCGATGGTGGTGATGCTTCCGAAGGACACGAGCGCCTGGCAGTCGCTCGCCCGACGCGATCAATCGAACTCCGACGGCAGCTTCGCCTTACGCAATGTGGCACCCGGCCAGTACACCCTCGTCGCCATTCAAGACGGGTGGTCGCTCGACTGGTGGCAGCCGGAGCTTATGGCGCGCTTTCTTCCCGGCGGTACGGCCGTCACAATAACAGGTAAATCAGGCAGTCTGATGCGATTACCCGCCACTGTTGCAGTGCAGGTGCGTTGACCCCCGACGGGCTGTCCGCGCTTCGTGGAACAGGGGGCGAGAAGGTAGTCTATGAGGGTACCGGATTTGAGTTACGGCACCCGCTCAAGGGCAACGGCCCCAGGTGGCTGAACAGTTCCCGTTCGGTGTTCAGGAGAATTTCAATTGAAGAGTAAGTTCCTGTTTTTTGTCTTAATCATGGTTGCGGCCGTTTATATGCCCATAGCCGCCACGTGCCAGGTCGCCCCAGATCGTGTCCCAAAAGAACCGGCCGGGCCCGTGTACAAGAACGAGGCGTACCTCGGATGGGGCTACACCAGTCTCAATCAGGTCAGTCAATCCCGCAGTGGTTTGCAGGGACTAAGCTACTCCTACACCCGCAACTTCAGCGAACATTTCGGGCTCGCTTTTGACGGGGGCTCCTATCGCTGGGATGTCTCGGCGACGAACGAAGGCAGTCCGACGGTAGACTTGTTTCTCGCCGGCCCGGTGTTTCGAGCTGGTCTCTTTGAAAAGATCGGGGGCTTCGCCCATGTGCTGATTGGCGGTGCTCACACAGGCGGTGTTGCAATCCAACCGGACGTGTCGTTTGCCGGCGGCGTCGGACTCGGCCTGGACTACAACAAAAACCCGCGCTGGTCGTTTCGCGTCTACGGCGATGACATCGCCTCGTCCTTCACTCTGACTCCGTTTCAGCCCGGCTTCTCACCGCATATTCGCTGGAACGCACGCGCGGGAGTAGGCGCGGTCTACCACTTCTAAGCTGAAAGCGATCTTCAAAAAGCGGAGGCTACGGCTTCCGTTTTTTTGTGTTTGGAGATTTTGGAGTAGGTCTGGTTTTAGATTGTTTGAAATTCCGCGCAGTCGTCGCGGATTTGGGCGTCGATTGCGGTGCAGCCGAGTAGACAAGCGACAAGGTGCCGTTGGGGAATCGCTTTAGTTCGACGAGCTTCAATTGGTGTCGAATTCCTTCAGGCAAAACCGGCACTCCGCCGCCGAGCAGGACCGGTATGACAGCTAACTCGACATCGTCGACGAGTTCGGCGTCGAGGAGGCTGCGAAACAGCACCCCTCCACCCATGAGCCAGATGTCTTTGCCGGGCTGAGCCTTGAGCGTTGCGATCGCTGAGGAGAGATCGCTGCGAATAAGGCTGACGCCGGGATGTTGTGCGGACTCAAGCGTCGTAGAAACGACAACGACCTTCTTGCCCATCTTTTCTATGGAGTCGAAGCGCGTAAGTGCGACTTCGTAGGTGCGGCGGCCCATCAGCAGCGTGTCGAACTGATTCCACAACGCGTCGAAATCATACGACGGATCAGCCGCTATCCAGTCGTATTCGCCCTTTGGGCCTGCGATGAAGCCGTCGAGGCTCATGGCCACACTGTAACGAATTCGTCGCATATTCGGTTCGGTTCAAACTACCAAGCTGCAATCGCCCTCGGCAAGATTTTAGAGCAAGTATCGGCTCGCTGCGGTTTCCGCTTTCTTGCATGCGGACTGCACGTTGGCCGCGAAAATTCAGAGCATTACGATGCTTGCGAAGCCGTGTACGAAATGGTCAGAATGCCGCTTGGCAGAGGCTTGCTCTCAACATAATGCAGAGGCCAGCGACCTCCCTTCGGTAGCAAACGAATGCCATCGCCAAGCAAGACTGGACTGATGGAAAGCTCGACGGTATCGACCAATCCCGAATCGAGCAGACTGCGGAAGAGTATGCCGCCGCCGAAGAGCCAAATATCCTTGCCTTCTTCCTCTTTGAGTTCCGCGATTGCCTCTGCAACCTTGAATCTCAGAATAGTGACATCGGGATGCTGGTTCGGATGAAGGGTGGAGGAAACGACGAAAACCCTCATGCCAAACAGTCGCGGAGAATGACCCTGGGCGAGCATCGCATCGTAGGTCCGGCGGCCCATCACAACAGTGTCGAATTGCCGGAACAGTGCGTTGAAATCAATGGTTGGATCTTGGATGATCCAGTCGTATTCCCCCTTCGGCCCCGCGATGAAGCCGTCAAGGCTCATAGCCACACTGAAACGTAGCTTGCGTTTCGAGTAGCTTGTCATTGCCGCTATCCTTCTTCTGCCTCGCGCAGCTTCGCAATCACGGTGAAGTCTTCCAGCGTTGTCACGTCACCCTTGATTTCGCCGTGTGTGGCCAGTTCGCGCAACAGGCGGCGCATGATTTTGCCGCTCCGCGTTTTTGGCAATGCCTCGGTGAAGCGAATATCATCGGGCCGCGCCAAGGACCCTATCTCTTTGGAAACCCACTTGCGCAGTTCGTCCTTCAACTCTTCACTCGGTTGATGGCCGCCCTCAAGCGAGACAAACGCTGAAATTGCCTGGCCCTTCAACTCATCGGGTCGGCCGACGACTGCTGCTTCCGCCACCTTCGGGTGTGCAACGAGGGCGGATTCCACTTCCATCGTTCCAAGGCGATGGCCGCTCACGTTGATGACATCATCGACGCGGCCCATGAGCCAGAAATAGCCATCGGGGTCCATCCGGGCGCCATCTCCAGTGAAGTAGCAGCCAGGCACATCGCTCCAGTAGGTTTTCTGAAACCTCTCCGGATCGCCATATACAGTTCGTGCCATCGACGGCCATGGCTTGCGAATCACGAGCAGGCCACCGTGCCCCGCGGGAACAGGATTTCCTTCTCTGGTTACAACCTCGGGCTGAATGCCGAAAAACGGCCGCGTCGCCGAGCCGGGCTTCGCCGGCACCGCGCCCGGAATCGGCGCAATCATGATGGAGCCGGTTTCGGTCTGCCACCAGGTGTCAACGATCGGGCAACGGTTGTGGCCAATCTTCTCGCGGTACCACATCCACGCTTCAGGATTGATTGGTTCTCCTACTGTCCCGAGCAGCCTGAGCGAATCGAGCTTGTGTTTCTCTACATGCTGATTGCCCCATTTCATGAAAGCGCGAATCGCGGTTGGCGCGGTGTAGAAGACGGTGACCTTGTGGTCGTCCACGATCTTCCAGAAACGTGAAAAGTCAGGCCAATTCGGCGCGCCTTCATACATCACCACGGTCGCGCCATTCTGCAGCGGGCCGTAGACAACATAGGAGTGCCCGGTGACCCATCCAATGTCGGCCGTGCACCAGTAGATATCCTCATCGCGAAGATCGAAGACGTACTTCGTCGTGATGTAGGTCTGGACCGCGTAGCCACCGGTGGTGTGAACGAGCCCCTTGGGCTTGCCCGTTGTGCCGGAGGTGTAGAGGATGTAGAGCGGGATCTTCGGAGTCGAGCGGTTCGGCAGCGCACGCTGTTGGCGCATTGGCCACAAGATCGTGCCACCAGCGATCACGACCCTCCACCATGTTTACGGGCGATCCCGTGCGCCGGTAGACAACCACATGCTTGACCGTCGGGCATGCGGGCATGGCTTCGTCCACGGTGCGCTTGAGTTGAATCTCGCCGCCACGGCGGTAGCTCGTGTCCTGCGTCAGGATAGCGACACATCCCGAATCGTTGACGCGATCAGCGATCGCGTTGGCCGCAAATCCGCCGAAGATCACGGAGTGGACCGCGCCGATCCTCGCGCAGGCCAGCAGAGCAATCGCCAGTTCCGGCGTCATGCCCATGTAGACGGCGACCCGGTCACCCTTCTTGATGCCCAGTGATTTAAGCGCATTTGCGAATCGTTGCACCTCGACGTGCAACTCGGCGTAGGTCATGCGACGAATCTCGCCCGGCTCCCCCTCCCAGATGATTGCGGTCTTGCTGGCACGGGCTCCCAAGGCATGGCGGTCGACGCAGTTGTAGCTCAGGTTGAGCTTGCCGCCGACAAACCATTTTGCAGACGGCAGGTTCCATTCGAGCACCTTGTCCCAGGTTTTGAACCAGTGCAGATCTTTCGCGATACTGGCCCAGAAGGCCTCGGGATCTTCGATGGATTTCTTGTACATCGCCTCGTACTCTTCGAGGCTCTTGATGTGGGCCTTGCGGCTGAACTCCTCCGGTGGCGGAAAGACCCGCAATTCTCGAAGAGTGGAATCCAAATCCTGATTGGAAAGGGATGAGACCGAACTGGAAACAGCCGGAACGTGCGTGGAAGACATGAATGAGTCCCCTTCAGGGAAAAAAGGTGCAAGCCACAGCAAAAACGGACGGTATGGAGCCCCTGTCCGCGAACAATGCGTGTTGGGTCACTTTATCGAGACGGGGGCATGAGGGGCAAGTGATGGCAGAAATTACGCCGGAACTAGACCCAGGCACACGTCAGAAAATCTGATCATCTTGTTGAAAAAGGAAAGGCCCCGCGCTTCGCCTGGCAGGGGGCCCTTCTGGAATTAGCTACTTGTGATCAGGAAATTGCATGTTGTCTTGCTTAGGGGATGTCGATGCGGACGATCTGGCCGAGGCCCGCTGGAGCTGCGCCGAAGTTCGAGACGTAGAGATCGCCGTTCGGGCCGAAAGTCATCGCGGTCGGAACGGACAGTCCGGTTGCGACGTCTTGAATGCTGCCATCTGCCTTGACGCGCACAACCTTGCCTTTGCCGAGCGCTGGATTCCCAGCGGCATCGGAAAGCTCGAGCACGTAGAGGAGCCCGTCGGGTCCGAAGGCAACTGAGACCACGGTCGTGAATCCTGCCTTCGAGCCGAGCACGTGAAGCTGGTTAAGAGCCCCTTCATCGTCTAGTCCCGGTGCGGCGATGTGGTTGCACTCCGCATAGGAGAGGGTAAGGATGCGAGCCCATTTGGGATCAATCGGAAATAGATTCAGATTGCCCATGTACAGTTCGCCGCCTCGTTCGGCTAGCGATGTAGGCACAATGTGCCCCTGGGTCGCGGAGACGTCCATGACGCTGCGCACCGAACCATCTAACCCGATGGAGAGGATCTGGCCGTGATTAGGCTCAACAGCATACAGACGATGATTGAACGGAATCATGCTGTAGAAGGTTCCGTCCGGTTCAAAATCGTCGGGGCTGGGAAACTTCACCGAATGCGTCTTGATGAAATTGCTCAGGTTGGCAACCAGCGTCCAGGAGCCGTTCTGCAGATTCACGTTAAGGAGCGCGTTCGGGAAAAGATTGCCGTGCGAACAACCGGCGCCCCCCAACAACGCATAGAGCTTGCCGTCGACGAATGCGAGATCGGCGACACCCTGGAGATCTCCAAACGCATCGACGGAGGATGGGAGCCCTGAAGCGAGCGTAGTTCGCTGCCCCGCAGAGTCAATGCGGGAGATGCGAGCTGTATTTCCACCCTTGTAAGGACCAACGGGTGGAATCACCTGGCCGCACCTGCCAACGGTCGAGATAGTGCCGCCTGTGCCGGCCTCGGCGACGTAAAGGCTTCCGTTTGGGCCGAATTTGAGTCCGCGCGGCCCGTTCAGGCCCGTGACCCATACGTGAGCATTCGAAGAGAGTTGTGCTGGGGCTGGAATTGTTGCTGTGGTTGCAGTCAGCACGGCGGCTGACATCAGAAAGAATTTTTGAATTTGATTCATTTTGACCCTCTCTCATTTTCTGCGTGAGTGGGATCGTGCGTTTTTCACGCTGCGTGGATCGTGCGTTTTCACGCTGCGTAGATTTACCAAAAATTTTGGAGGCGTGACAAGCAAATTTATTTCGCTGATTTGGTGATTAAGCAGTGAAACAAGGGCAGATTGAACGTCCCCGACATGGACGCCCTGTGTGCTCGGAGAGAGTTGCAACACAAACCGTTCAGAGATCAACCTCTTATGTTCGTCAGCGAACAAACCTCAACAGCAGTTTCAGCTCAGAGATTTTCCCGCTTCGTCCCAGATCAGGGTGCCGTGGGTCTCTTTGAGGAAAATCGCACCCACAACGAAGGTGAGCAGCGCAACGGTGATGGGGAAAAGAAGTCCGGCGTAGATATTGCCGGTAGCGGCAGACAAGCTCACACCGATGAGCGGGAGCAGTCCACCGAAAACCCCGTTTCCGATGTGATAGGGCAGGGAGACGGAGGTATAGCGAATCTTGGCAGGGAATGCCTCAACAAGGTATGCGGCAATGGGTCCATAGATCATGCAGGAAAAGATGGTCTGAAGCCAGATGAGAAAGACCAGCGCAGGCTGGTTGGGACGGGCTGCCTCAGGTGCGGGAACCAGGTCTCCAGTGACGGGGTCGCTGGTCAGCGGCGTGAGCCGGATGTCGCCGGTGATCTTGTCTTTGATGGAGTTGACGGTGACCACGTTGTTCCCCGCGGCTTGCCGCATGGCCTTGTAGATCGGGAAGTAAAAGACGGCCGCCAGTAGGAGAGAAGACAGCATGAGCTTTTTGCGCCCAATGCGGTCTGAGAGTGCGCCAAAGACGGTGAAGAACGGCATCGCAGCAATCAGCGCGATGGCCATGACGACGTTTGACGTGTGCGCGCTTATCCGCAGAATGTTCTGCATGAAGAAGAGCGCAAAAAACATTCCTGTATAGGAGAGCACTGACTGACCGGCAGCAGCGCCAAAGAGCGAGATCAGCACCAGTTTCAGGTTTGCCCAGTTGCCGAACGCATCTCTGAGGGGCCTGGTGGAATGCGTTCCGGCGGACTTCATTTGCAAAAAGACGGGCGATTCCTTCATCCGAATGCGGATATAGAGAGAGATGCCGACGAGGACAAGTGAGAGCAGGAACGGAAGACGCCAGCCCCAAAGCTGAAAACTTGGGCCGGCCATGAAGTGTTCCGTAATGAGGATGACCGCGAGGGAGATGACAAACCCCAGTCCCGCTGTGATCTGAATGAAGCTTGTGTAGAGACCGCGCTTGCCGTCAGGCACATGTTCGGCGAGATAGACGGCTGCCCCTCCGTATTCTCCGCCGAGCGCGAGGCCTTGAAGCAGGCGGATAACGATCAGCGCAATGGGTGCAAACCATCCAGCGGTTTTGAATGTTGGCAAAAGTCCGATAGCGGCTGTGGAGCCGCCCATGATGGAGAGAGTAATGATGAATGCAATTCTTCGGCCGACGATATCGCCAACACAGCCGAAGAAGAGGGCGCCAAAAGGCCGCACGAGAAATCCCACTGCGAACGTTGCCAGGTACGCAATGAGAGCAAATGTGTCGTTGCCCGGAGGGTAGAACTTGACGGCCAGAACGGATGTTAGTGAACCAAAAATATAGAAGTCATACCACTCGATCATGGTGCCGGTGGCAGAGCCCATGACGACGCGCATGAGAGAGTTCTGATTGACTGCACGGCCACGCGCGAAATCGAGGGTTGACATCCGGAATCGACCTCGCTGACAAATCGCCCACGCGGGGCGAGTATGGGGTAGCGGCCTGGCGAACAAGAGGCTTCAGAACCGACGATGGTGAGGCAACTGTGCCGAGCCGGATAGATACATGTCAAGGCAAATCACGGATGCGCCTCGTCCGGATTCGTAACGAAGTTTGGGGAAGAGAACTTCGTGGACGGTTTCAGTTCGGAGACTTTTCCGCTTCTCTCCAAATCAGTGTGCCGTGGGTTTCCTTGAGAAAGATCATCCCAAAGACGAAGGAGAGGCCTGCAACAACGATGGGATAGTAGAGCCCGGCATAGATGTTTCCCGTTGAAGCGCACAATCCGAGAGCAAAGAGCGGCAACAAGCCGCCGAAGACTCCGTTGCCAAGATGATAGGGGAGCGAGACTGAGGTGTAGCGCACCTTGGCCGGAAAGGCCTCAACGAGATAGGCAGCGATGGGACCGTAGATCATGCAGGCAAAGAGGACCTGGACCCAAATCAGCAGCATAAGCATCGGCTGGTTGGCGTTGACGGCTTCTTTGGCAGGAACCAGCTTCCCTGTTTCGGGATCCTGTGTAAGCGGCGTGAGTTTGATTGCGCCGGTGACCTTGTCTTTAACTGAGCTGACCGAGACCACGTTGTTGCCTGCTGCATGCTGCATTGCTTTGTAGATCGGGATATAGGCCAACACCGAGATCAGCAGCGCAGCCATCATGAGTTTCTTGCGTCCGATGCGATCAGAGAGAGAGCCAAAGACGGTGAAGAATGGCATCGATCCGAGCAGGGCGACGGCGACGATGATGTTCGCCGTCCGCGGATTGATCTTGAGAATCGTCTGCAAATAGAAGAGCGCGTAGAACTGCCCGGTATACCAGACGACGCCCTGACCCGCGGTAGCGCCGAGCAGCGAGATCAACACCTGCTTGAGGTTCGACCATTTGGTAAACGCGTCGGTTAATGGCTTCGTTGAGTGCATGCCCGCGGCCTTCATCTGTGTGAAGATCGGGGACTCCTTCATCCGGATGCGGATGTAGAGAGAGATGCTCACGAGGACAAGGGACAGCAGGAACGGGAGGCGCCAGCCCCAATCCTGAAACTTGGCTGGACTCATGCTCTGCTGCGTGAAGATGATGACGGCCAGCGACACAAATAAGCCGAGCGTCGCGGTGATCTGAATGAAGCTGGTATAAAATCCGCGCCGATTGTCTGGAACGTGCTCCGCGACATAAACGGCGGCTCCGCCATACTCCCCGCCCAGGGCGAGGCCCTGCAGCATTCGAATCACGATGAGAGTGACAGCCGAAAACCATCCGGCAGTCTTGAATGTGGGCATAAGACCGATCGAAGCCGTTGACGCGCCCATGATGGTGAGCGTGATGATGAACGCGATACGGCGGCCAAACAGGTCGCCGATGCGGCCAAAGAAGAGCGCACCAAAAGGCCTCACCAGGAATCCGACAGCAAATGTGGCGAGATAGGCGATGAGCGCGAATGTATCGTTGCCGGGTGGATAGAACTTTACGGAGAGTACCGCTGCAAGCGAGCCGAAGATGTAAAAGTCGTACCACTCGATCATGGTGCCAGTGGCAGAGCCGAGGATCACACGAGTGAGACTGTTGGCGCCGGTCGCGCCAACGGTTGAAGAAGGACCAGAAACCATGAAACGCGAGACCTCTCGGCTAGCCGCGGGTTCAGCTCAAAGGGATTCAAGCCGTGTCGGCAGGGAATATGGATTGAACAACTTACGTTGCTGGCGGCGTAGCGAGAATGTCAAGTTAATTTCTGTGCAGAGCGCACAGGCTAGGCAATCACGATGCTTTTCTCTGTTGCGGCTCAGATGTAAAGCTTCAGGTGCCAGATCCCGGCGTGTGGACTGCTTTACGTCACCGGGCGGAATTCGGTTTCGCCGGACTCGCGAATTCCCGCGACTGAGCTGATGACAAATGGCATTGGAAAGCTGGCAAGGCAGTTTCAGGATTCCGGATAGAATGGTGAGCGCAATGGACACAGCGACAATTCGCAGCGATTGGGTTGGGCGCGTCGTCGATGGATTCACTCTCCTGCAATGGTTGGGTGGCTCTGAACGCGGCGGTGTTTTCCTCACGGAGCAGCCTCGAAATCGATCGCAGAAAGCCGCCATCAAACTCGTCCCTGCTGACGGTGCAGCCGCGGAGGCCCGGATCGCCGCTTGGTCTGCGGCCGCCGCTCTCTCGCATCCTCACCTCATGCTGCTGTACCACGCGGGACGTTCGCAGATCGATGATGTCCCGTTCGCCTACTTTGTCACGGAGTACGCCGACGAGGTTCTCGCGCAGATTCTCGTGGAGAGAGCGCTCACGCCACCCGAAGCAAGAGAGATGCTCGACCCGGTGATCGACGCTCTTTCCTATCTTCACGGCAAAGGGTTCGTGCACGGTGATCTCAAACCAACAAACATCATGGTCGTCAGCGAACAGCTCAAGCTTTCGGTAGATCACGTTCATGGCGTGGGCGAGCAAGAAAAGAGCGTGGAGGGGCTAAGAATTTACGACGCGCCAGAATGCGCCACCGGGAAGATTACTCCTGCCTCAGACGTGTGGTCGCTCGGCGTCACTTTGGTTGAGTCTCTAACTCAACATCTGCCGGTCTGGGAAAGATCTTCCAACGTGGACCCGATTTTGGCTGAATCCATTCCCCAACCGTTCTCCACGATCGCACGGGAGTGTTTAAGACGAGATCCGGAGCGTCGATGCACGCTGAGCGATATCAAAAATAGTCTCGCACCTGCAAGCTCTGTGCCAGACCTGTACACGGACCCGGTCCGCAAGGTTGTTCCGCCTGAATCGGCCGGATTAAACGACAAGACGCCGCCCAAGTCCCGCGTTGCTGCCCTGGTTGGCGCGGTGCTTGTGCTGGTTACATTGATCGCAATTCTCATGATGCGATCTCACCACGCTGATCCCTCGGTGCCAATCGCGAGCCAACAATCTGCGCCCGAGAACCCACCATCTGCGGCCTCGAGCCAGCCACCTGCATCTGAGGCCGCCGCGCCTCGGCCGCGAGCTCCTGCTGCTTCGACATCGACAGCCGAAGGCGTTGTGAAGGGTGAAGTAGCCGAGCGAATTATGCCTGACGTTCTTGCCAGTGCGCTTGGGACCATTCAAGGCAAGGTCAACGTGCAAGTCCGGGCTGTGGTCGATGCGAACGGAGCAGTTTCGAAGGCGATCTTCGACTTCCAGGGGCCTAGCAAGTATTTCGCTAAAGTGGCCATGCAGGCTGCGGAGCGCTGGCGATTCAAGCCCGCGCAGGTTGACGGTCGCCCGGTAGCGAGCGTCTGGGTTCTGCAATTTCAATTCAGACGGTCAGGGACAGAGGTCACGCCTGTCGAAGTGCTCCCCTGATGGGAGATTCCGGCGTTCTGAAGAATCAGCAGTTTTGATATTTCCAGTTGCGTTGCTTGCCTTCGCTGATCCATTCGACCGCGGTAGCGATGCGTTTGTCCCGCGTCTCGACACGCTTGGCTTCGGCGACCCACTCCACGTATTCCCTTTTGCAACTCGGGCTGAACTTGGCAAAAACCGCGGAGGCTTTTTTGTTCACCTTGAGCGCTTTGGTGAATTCAGCCGGCACTTCGAGAGCGAGCGTTGGTGCTTTGACTACTTTGCTTCGGGCGGAAATCGGACTGGTGTACTGGCCGCTGTCGATGAAGCCTGCAGCCTGGCGAAGAAGGCCAAGAATCTGCTTGTTTGGCGGCAGATCTTCGATGCGCGTGATGCGCCCGAGCGAACCCATGGCGCCCGGCTGCAATATCTCGGAGTCGCGCAATACGGCGGAGATCTCTTCACCCCAAAATCCAACGGTGCAATGTTCTTTGAATGCTGAGATGTTGCAGAGAATCGCGCCCTTGTATTCGAAGAACGGACGGCTCCACTTGATGGTTTCGACGACACCGGGACAGGCCTTGTGAATCAGTTCGCGAACATGTGTGAGGATGGGCTGCGCAAAGGGTTTCGACTTGGCGATGTATGCGTCGACGCGCGGTTCAAAGGTGTCGGTTCGGCTCACGTTTCGCTCCTCGAGGTTTGGAAGACAGTGTAACGGCGCTTCGACAATTTGAGCAGGCCCTCGCCCCGAAAAATGGCGGCTGCTATTACACCTGCAACTGATGAAGATAAGGAACGCTGGCCTTCATCAACGGCAGAGCCATCTCGACAAAGTAATTCTTGACGCCGCCTTTTTTTGCCGCTGAAAAAATCTTCGGCCAATCGAGCGTGCCCTGTCCTACGGGGGTGATCTCATGAGTCTTCGCCGACCAGCCCTGAACGTGCATCGAAATGAAGCGTCCCGGGTATTTGTTGAAATACTCGGCGGCATCAAAGCCTTCGCTGATCGTGGAGACCTGGAACTGGAACTTCACGAACCTGGGATCGAGAAGTTCAAACAGCACGTCATAGGTCCGCTTGCCGTCCACCTTTGAGCACTCGAAATCTTCGTTGTGAAGCCCCTGCACGATCCCTGCCGCTGCAGCCCGCTCGCCGATTTTGTTGTATTCGTCGGCTGCTCGTTTCACATCATCCATCGTGGGATTCTTCGGTCCGTTCAGACTCGCAACCAGCATTTGTGTCAGGCCGACTTCTTTTGCCCAGGAGATGCGGTCGTCCTGATTCTTTCTCAATTCATCGAGAGAGAAGTGACTGCTGATGGAAGTGAGGCCCGCGTCTTGCAGGATGCTCCGAAGTTCAGATCCCTTGTATTTTGCGAGGCCGCCAAACCCGGAGTCCGCATACCCCAAGGGGGAGCACAACTCGACCGTCTGAAATCCAGTAGCCGAAAGCTCTTTGAGCGTGCCGGGAAAGTCTTTCGCGATCATCTCCCGCACCGGCCATGTCTGACATCCGAGAGGCAAGCCAAGAGGATCGGCACGAACCATACGCCCGCCTTTCGCTATTACCGTGCCCACCACCGCACTCGACGAAGCCGTCTTGATGAATCTTCTTCTTGATATTTGCGACACTCTTCCCCCTCTCAGCTAATCCGAGACCAATTCTAAACGCACGAATCGCGGACGGCCTGCGGCGGATGACGCCTCTGCGTCTTCGACATCGTCATGCGCCATGACACAGATAACAAGTCGCGCAAAGCGTCTGGCTCAACTCGCTTCAGACGCACCAGGACCAGCGGATAGCTTCGATAGTAGTCCGTAAGGTAGTACGTCTCGGGCGCATCTTCCACGAGCGCTTCGCGGTCATCAAGTTCAGAACGGACTACAAGTGTGTCTGGTTCGGCAGATGGATGCATCGCAAGGCCGGCCACGAAGATCCCATCCAATTTCAGCACGGGTGATCCATCGTACTTCGTAGTTGCTTCGACGCCTGGCAACTCGAGCCCGATGGTCCTGACAATGTCGAAAGCGCATGCAACAATTTGCCTGGTTGGGATTCGTTTCATCGATGAGGGTCTCTAGCTCTTGTATCGCTTCTGGTGCCAGATCCACGCCGTCCGGACAATGTCGTCGAGTTGCGCATATCGAGGCTTCCAGCCGAGTTCGCGAATGGCTTTCTCTGAACTGGCCACGAGCACCGCGGGATCGCCGGGACGCCGCGGGTGAGTCTCAGCGGGAATCGGATGCCCGGTAACGCGGCGCGCAGACTCAATGACCTCGCGGACACTGAAGCCCTTACCGTTTCCGAGATTGAAGATGAGCCGATCTCTTGCTGCCTGTTCCGTTTCGAGCGCGCGCAGAGCGAGCAGGTGAGCATCGGCCAGGTCAGAGACGTGGATATAGTCGCGAATACAAGTGCCATCCGGTGTTTGGTAGTCATCGCCATAGATGCGAATCGACTGGCGGCGCCCCAAAGCCACGTCCAGAATCAACGGAATGAGATGAGACTCGGGCTCATGCGCTTCGCCACGCGCAACTCCGTCCGGACCTTCCGGCGCCCCCGCTACGTTGAAGTAGCGAAGCGATGCCGACCGAAGTCCGTGAATGCGATGAAACCAGCCGAGCATGTGTTCCACCAGAAGCTTTGACTCCCCGTAGACATTGGTGGGCTTTAGTCGCGCGTCTTCCTTGATCGGGACCGACTCAGGTTCCCCGTAGACTGCCGCGGTTGAGGAGAAGACAAGGCGTTGCGGTCCATGGGCCAGCGTCGCTTCGAGCAGCGCCAGGGTCGAGGCGGTGTTGTTGCGGAAGTAGATCTCCGGCCGCACCATGGATTCGCCGGCTTCGATCAGCGCGGCGAAATGAAGGACTCCGTCAAAGGGACGGTTTTCTTCTTTGGCTGATATGAAAATGTTTTCAATCTGAGCCCGGTCAGCGATATCGCCTTCGACAAAAACCACGCCCTCTGGAACCATCTCGCGACGCGCATGACTCAGGTTGTCGAAAACTGTGGGTTGGTGCCCTTTCGCGGCGAGAAAAGCCGCAACTGTGCCACCGACATACCCTGCACCGCCGGTAACCAGGATCCTCACAAAAATACTGTCCTTTCGTTACGCTTTGGGTTACCGTAAGAGTCTATTACACCAGGCATCGGATGAAGCTTTGGAAGACCGTCGCAAAGGCGGCTCCAAGTGCCTGTTTACCCGGAGAAAGCGCGAGCAGATCGCAAGGCTGGCGCGTCCGGTTGTGGATGTTAATTTTCTCCCTTCGATGAGAGGAACTGCGTGATCGACTGCTCGATTGCTTTGGATTTGACCTTGGAGCGCCCCGATGTCGCGGTTGGTTGTGCCGGATAATCCGTTTACTGTTGAGAGTCTCAAAACGGGGCACGTATTTCAGGAAACTGGCCACGCTGGTTCCCAATCCGATACCATTAATACAATCTTTATTCCCCCGCCTATTCCGAAACCGAATGGGCGCCGTCAAAACAATCTGGCGAAGCTCGTTGGCATCGAAAACCCTTTGCTCGGCTTTGTCGCACAGCTACCAAGATTTGACCAATCGGATCAGCCACTTGCAGCCGGAGCAAAGCAATGCTTCAGGCGATTTGAACAGATTCCCTATGCCGGGAGAACGGGACGACCTCCAGTGGCAACGTTGAGCCATTTTTTCGCATCCCTCATTTACGGCGTTTTTTTTGGTTTTTCACTGGCAGTCTACGCCGTTCCCATGGCTAAGCCCGAGGTATGACTACTATGCAGATGAACCGCTACCCAGGACCAACGAGTTTTGGCTTGCTCCCCGAGCCAGAGGGACGGTCTACATCGTTCATCACCAGCGCGACCGTCAACCTGATAATTCTGGCCGTAGTCCTCTACATCGGGATAACTGCCAAGAAAGTCATACAGCAGCACAAGTATGAGCAGACGGAATTGATTTTCCCCACCACGCCACCTCCGCAGGTGAAAGTGAAAGTCCCCCCGCCGCCAAAGCTTCCGGAGCCGCCCAAGCAGCCCGAGGTGAAGCTTGAGGCGCCCAAGATCAACATGCCCAAGGTTGAGCCGAAGCCGGCCATGAAGCCGATCGAGATGGAAGCCAAGCTGAACACGCCGCAGATGAAGGCTGCCAAGCCCGCCATCGTTTTGGCTCCTCAGCCGAAGGCTGCTCTCACTGCAGCCATGCCCGCCCAGTCGAACACGGTGAAGCCTTCGACCGCGCCCGTTCACCTCGGCGACACTTTCGGAGTTACACCGAATCCCAACGCAAGCCGGCCTGCAACGGTCGCGGCGATCGGCAATCCCTACGGCGGAATGCAGGGTCCTTCGGTTGCACCGCACGGTGTTGTGGGATCGACAGGCATTGGAAACGGACTCAAATCGGGGTCGAACGCCGGCACAGCAGGAAAAGTAGCTTCGGCCGGCATTCCAGGCGGCACAGGCACGGCGCCCACGGGCAACGCTTATGGCGGAGGCAAGGTTGCATCCGCAGGCATCCCTGCATCAATGGCCACGACGGTTGCTCCACCCAAGGTCACGGCTGTGCCAGCAGCGACCAATCTTGAAGTTCTCTCAAAGCCCCCCGTGCAATACACCAGCGAAGCGCGTCAGCTTCGGGTCGAAGGGGATGTAATTTTGCGTGTGACGTTTACCGCCTCAGGACAGGTTTTGATCAAGGGCGTAGTGCATGGCCTGGGCCACGGTCTTGATGAAGAAGCGCGTCGCGTCGCGGAACAAATCCGCTTCAGGCCCGCAACCCGAAATGGTCAGGCGGTTGACATGACCACCAACATAACCATCACGTTTCAATTGGCCTAGCGTCAAATTTGAACCAATGAACAAGGCGATGGGGAAGAGTGATTTGCCAGAAATGCTCTCATTGTCTTAGAACGACAGAAGGAACTCATCCTAGGAGATGACATGAAGTTTCGAAAGATCCCCCTGACCCTCCTTGTTTTGACCATGGGAGTGTCTTGGGCGTACGCAAAAAAAGTTCCACAGTACGAAAAAACACGACCGCTTACTCCAGATCAGGCCGCATTAGTGCAAAAGGCAATTGGGCAGGAGAAGGTGCTGATCCGAGCGATTCAGCAACGGACGCCGCTGGTTGAAACTTACATTCAAGACACCCGACCCGATCAAAAGCTCTATCAGGTACCCATCTCCGACCAATACACCTTGAGCCGCGTCGACTTCGGCAAAGGGTTTTTCGATAAAACCTACGAGCCCCGGGGTGCGAACAACAACAAGCACTGGTTCAAGGGCTCAATGGCTGCCATCACCGGCTTGACCAAGGCGCTCGGCCTGGACAAGAGATTTACATATAATCCGACCGGTTTTATGCAGATGATGTTTCTCGACCCTACTGGTTTTGATCAGCAGCACTATGTGTTCAGCTATGTGCGCCGCGAATTCCTGGGGTCGGTGCGCACATGGGTATTTGATGCGCATCCCAGAGTGCCGGGCATGGGCCGTTTCTACGGCCGCGTATGGATTGAGGATCAGGACGGGAATGTAGTCCGTTTCAACGGAACCTACACCGGCCCGAAATCTGAAGACGACTCCCGATACTACTTCCACTTCGATAGCTGGCGGATGAATGTTCAGCCAGGCACCTGGCTGCCTGTTGCGATCTACGTGGAAGAGTCAAATCGTTCGGATGACAAAAAACAGGTTGGCCTGAAGGCCCAGACTCACTTCTGGGGCTACTCGCTGAAACTTCCCACGCGCGACAGCGAGAACGTCAGCGTGAAAGTGGATGACGCCGAGGACAAGAGCGACGACTCGCAGGATGTAAGCCCGTTACAAGCCTCTCGCAACTGGGTGTCGCAAGCCGAGAATAACGTCATCGACAGACTGGTTCAGGCTGGCCTCGTTGCTCCGCTGACCCAAGGCGGCTACGAGACCACCATCCTCGACCAGATTGTCGTGAACCTGGTGGTGCCGAATAATATCGCTCTGTCTGACCCGGTTCACTGTCGCGTTTTGTTGACAACGACGGTGGAAACCACAACCGTTGGCAACACCATTCTGATCAGCAAGGGCCTTATCGATTCCCTGCCCAATGAAGAGGCCATCGCATCTGTGGTGTCTCTCGAGTTGGCGCACATCGCGTTGGGTCACCATATTGACACTCGCTACGCTTTCAATGATCGTTTGCTCTTCCCTGATGAGTCGACCTTCAAGCGCATCAACATGTACCACTCCGACCTCGATAACGCCTCCGCAGCCAAGCAGGGGATGGTCTATCTGCAAGCGTCCATGTATAAAGACAAGCTTCCTACAGCCGGTCTTTTCTGGGCCGCCCTCGCAGATCGCGGCAAGGAGTTGAAAGCCCTGAACACGCCAAAACTGGGTGACTCACTGTTAAAGCCGGATGGGACGCCCTGGATGGCGGAACTGGCCCACAGCGCTCCGAAGATCAACTGGGATGACCTGACCCAAGTCGCCGCTCTGCCCCTGGGAAGCTGGCTCAAGGTCGATCCATGGGACGACAAGGTGCGGATGCTCAACGCCAAGCGTTATGCTCCGTTGAATGCTCGCGACAAGATGCCGCTTGAAGTCACGCCTCTCTACTTCAGACTGCAGCGCTATGACGAAGCTCAGCTGAACGCGCCACCGGTGCCTGGAGCGAAGCCGAATACGGCAGCTCCAACTCAACCCGCGGGCGATCCGCCTGCTACTCCACCTGCCCCGGACCAGAACGCGGCTCCGCCTGCCCAGGGACCGGGAACTACGGGCACCAGCAACCCACCAGCAGTTCCGGACCAACCTGCAGCTTCGCAGCAGAATGAGGGTCCGCAGACGCAGCAAACTACTGGTGGTACTCCTAATCCTCAATAATTGAATTATCGGGCTCAGGATGGATGGCAAGTGATGCTATCCATTCTGGGCCTTTATACTTAGGCCAGCTGAGCCGCACGCACTAACGAATCTCCCCAGAATTGGATGAACCCTTTTCCATGAGACGATTTGAAGTTGTTGCGTTTTTTTGCTTGCTCTCTGTTGGAACCCTGTGCGCCCGGGCCCAGGTAGAACCGTCCGCATACCGCGGCCAAATGTCACTCACCGTTGGCGGATTGGGTTCCGCCTTTCAGCCTGATTATGCGGGTGGCGGCGTTCCCGGCGGCAGTCCGTACCGACTCTACGGCATGGGCGCTTACGTGGACATGAAATTTACGCGCTGGGTTCAGGTGGAAGGCGAGGCCCGCTGGCTGCGTTTCAACTCCTTCGTCGACATCACGGAAGACAACTACCTGATCGGCCCCAGGGTTCCAATTCATCAGTTCCACTTCTTACACGCCGAGCCCTACGGCAAGGTGTTGTTCGGGATGGGAAAGATGACATTTGAATTCAACGAAGCCTATGGGCACTTCACCGACATTGCTTATGGCGGCGGTGTCGACTTGCAGGTCACCAGGAAGATCAGTATCCGGGCTTTCGACTTCGAATATCAGACCTGGCCAAATTGGATTAACGGAACGTTGAAGCCCTACGGCGCAAGCGTTGGGATTGGCTACAAGATCTTCTGATTTTGTCGCATGCAGAAAATAATGAGGATCTATGCGGGGCGGTCGTGATTGCGGCCGCCCCACTATTTTCTGGGCCTGCTACTGCCGCGCCATGGCTATACGAATAACCTCCGCGGGATTTACAAGGTGATCGGCATTCTCGGCTGCATCGGCAATCGCAATTTCAACTCCTTTCACCTTGCCGTTGAATTTGTTGCCATGCGCGCCATAGTCCTCTGATACCGGGGCCCCGGTATCCACGCCGACGTCGCATCCATCGTCGGCTGAGAACACCATTGCAAGCGTCATCGGCACCTCTCCAGCGCCGACTTGCTTGCCGTCAGTGTAGAGGGTCACTTTGCCGCCTTTGCCCAGTCCGCCGCCAGCGTATGCAAATTCCATCCTGACCTGGTGTTCGCCCGTTGGGATAGGTGAAGTTGCCTCGACGTAGAAGTACTTCACGCCGCCGAGGTTGTAGCAGTACTTCAGCTTTCCGTCCTTCGCATAAAGGCTCCAGCCGCCGATGTTCGCGCCCTGAGCAATGATCACTCCCTGCGCGCCACCGTCTGGAACCACAATTTGTGCGGTGACGGCATGCGATTTGTTCTTGATGCTGACGATGCAGTTCTCTGACAGTCGCCCCATGCCTCCAAAGAGTAGTTGGGTCTTTCCTTTGATCAGAATCGGCCGGCCGGCTGTATCTGGATTCATCCGCTCCAACAACTGGTCGTTAAGTGGCAACACGTTGTATCGGGTCGCCTCGATAAGCCAGAGGCGCTGCAGGTCGTGCAGCTTCTCGGGCATCTCCTTTGAAAGATCATGCGCCTGGCTCCAATCGTGCTCCGTGTCGTAAAGCTCCCAAACATCGTCATCAAACGCGGGCGTCTTTTCGCCCGCGAGCAGCCATGGAGTCTTGTGCCGGGTTACCGCGGTCCAGCTCTTGTGGTAGATACCGCGATTGCCGAACATCTCGAAGTACTGCGTCTCATGACGCTCTGCCGCCTTCGCATCGTTAAAGGAGTACAGCATGCTGACGCCTTCGATGGGGTGCTGTTGCACGCCGTTCACAAAGAGGGGCTGGGGAAGGCCCGCTGCTTCAAGGATTGTCGGTGCAACGTCGATGACGTGGTGGAACTGCCACCGCATCTCACCCTTCGAGTTGCAGCCCTTCGGCCAATGAACAATGGTTCCATTCCGTGTTCCGCCCCAGTGCGAAGCTACCTGTTTGGTCCACTGGTATGGTGTGTCCATTGCGTGCGCCCAGCCTACCGCATAGTGGTTGTAGGAATCGGTGCCACCGAGTTTGTCGAGCCGGGCGGTGAGAAACTCCGGCGTCTCGATCGCTGCCATTCCGTTGAAGTTGAGCATCTCGTTGTATGTGCCGTTGAGCGTGCCCTCAGCCGATGCGCCGTTGTCGCCGATGATGTAGTACACAAGGGTGTCGTCGAGGATATCGAGCTTCTTCAACGTGTCGAAGATACGCCCGACATGGTGGTCCACATACTCCATGAAACCCGCATAGACTTCCATCTGGCGGCGAAGCACCGGCTTAAGCGCTTCTGGCATGTTGTCGAATGCCGGTATCTCCTTGTGGCGCTCCGTGAGTTTGCAGTCGGGAGGAATCACGCCGAGCTTCAACTGCCGCGCGAAGGTCTCCTCGCGCAGTTTGTCCCATCCCTGATCGAACTTGCCCTTATACTTGTCAGCCCATTCCTTCGGCACATGGTGCGGAGCGTGAGTGGCTCCAGGCGCGAAGTAAACGAAGAAAGGCTTGTCGGGTGCGAGAGCCTTCTGCTGACCGATCCAATTGATGGCCTTATCGGTCATGTCGTCCACAAGGTGATAGCCCTCTTCCGGTGTCTTGTCGGGCTCCACGGGAACCGTACCTTCATATAGCGTCGGATACCATTGGTTTGCCTCGCCCCCAATAAATCCGTAGAAATACTCGAAGCCGCCGCCGCCAGTTGGCCATGAATCAAACGGTCCGATCGGGCTTGTCTCCCATACTGGCACTTCATGGCACTTGCCGAATTGAGCGGTGGAGTAGCCGTTGAGCTTCAGGGTCCGCGCGAGCGGTGACATCGTATTGGGCAGTACCGAGCTATAACCCGGCGCACCGCTGGCGATCTCTGTGATGCACCCCATACCCGCGGAGTGATGATTGCGTCCGGTCAAAAGTGCCTGACGAGTCGGCGAACACAGAGCCGTGGTGTGAAAGCGATTGTACTGCAGGCCATCCGCAGCAAGTTTCTCAGCACTTGGTGTCTGGCAGGGGCCGCCGAATGCGCTGGACGAGCCGAATCCAGCGTCGTCGATAAGCACGATGAGGACATTGGGAGCGCCCGCCGGTGGTCGCAACTGTTCGATTGGCGGGAAATGAGTGTCGGGATCTTTCGCGTCGTAAGTGATCAAACCGGTGCGCGGCTGGTGCGGAATTGGAAGAACTGTGCGTGAGATGTTTTCTGGAGTACTCATGGATTCGCCCTTTCAGCTAAGAGTCGTGGGAGGCTCTCTTGCATCGTCCGAACACTAGTTGCCAGCGTCGTGCGTTGAAACTGGCAATACTGACAGAGGGCGACCTCACATCGGGCTTAATCAAGCATGGCGCGTGCCTGAATTCAAATCGAAAAGAAAAGAGCCACTCCGACGGAGTGGCTCTCAATGAAACAGTTGTTTCGATTGCTTATGCCGGGGACGGCGAACCCTCTGGGTAGTTGGGACCGCCTCGGGTCTCGGGCTTAAGTACTTTCTGAACATCACCGCCGCTACCATCGCTCGGCGAAGCAAGAGCAGACCGCATCGGTGACAATTCCTTGCCCTCGATGAGCATCTTCACTTCCTCGGCGTCGATCGTTTCGCGCTCAAGCAGTGCCGCGGCCAGGCGATGCATCGCTTCCTTGTGAGCATCGAGAATTCCGTGCGCAGACTGGTAGGCTTCATCGATCAGGCGGCGAACCTCGAGATCGATCTGCCGCGCCGTCTCTTCAGAGAAATCGCGATGCTGTGCGATTTCGCGTCCAAGGAATATCTGCTCTTCCTTCTTGCCGAACGTGAGCGGACCGAGGCGGCTCATGCCGTATTCACACACCATGCGGCGAGCAAGATCGGTGGCGTTTTCGATATCGCTACCGGCGCCGGTCGACATCTGGTTGAGGAAGATCTCCTCAGCCACGCGGCCGCCATATGCGATAGCAAGATTCGCTTCGAGATACTCACGCGTGTAGTTGTGGCGGTCACCGGGCAGGAAGATCGTAACGCCCAGAGCCATGCCACGAGGAATGATCGTGACCTTGTGAATCGGGTCGGAGTGCTCGTGCCTGAACGACACCAGCGCATGCCCGGCCTCGTGGTAGGCGGTAACCCGCTTCTCCTCATCGGTCAGCAGCATGGACTTGCGTTCGGCGCCCATCAGCACCTTGTCCTTCGCCAGTTCAAAGTCGTACATCACAACCTGCTTGCGATTCACGCGAGCAGCATTCAGCGCGGCCTCGTTGACCATGTTGGCCAAATCGGCGCCGCTGAAGCCCGGCGTACCGCGAGCCAGAATATTCAGGTTGACGTCGTCGGCAACCGGAACCTTCTTCACGTGCACGCGAAGGATTTCTTCGCGACCGCGCACGTCGGGCAGACCCACCACTACGCGACGGTCAAAGCGGCCGGGACGCAGCAGGGCGGGATCGAGAACGTCGGGACGGTTGGTGGCAGCCACCAGAATCACGCCGTCGTTGGACTCGAAGCCATCCATTTCAACCAGTAGTTGATTGAGTGTCTGCTCGCGCTCATCGTGTCCACCGCCAAGACCAGCGCCGCGATGACGGCCCACTGCGTCGATTTCGTCGATGAAGATGATGCAGGGCGCATTCTTCTTGCCCTGTTCAAACAGATCGCGGACGCGGCTTGCGCCCACGCCGACAAACATTTCCACGAAGTCCGAACCGGAGATCGAGAAGAACGGAACGTTGGCTTCGCCTGCGACAGCGCGCGCCAGCAACGTCTTGCCGGTTCCCGGAGGTCCGACAAGCAGAACGCCCTTGGGAATGCGACCGCCGAGTTTCTGGAACTTCTGCGGCTCGCGCAGATACTCGATGATCTCCTTCAGCTCTTCCTTGGCCTCATCGACGCCGGCCACATCCTTGAAGGTGATCTTTTTCTGCTGCATCGACAGAAGGCGGGCACGGCTCTTGCCGAACGACAAAGCCTTATTGCCGCCAGACTGCATCTGCCGCAGCATGAAGAACCAGATCGCGCCAAGCAGAATGAAGGGGCCCACATTAAACAGGATGGGCAGCAGGAGATTTCCCTGCTCCTTTTTGATGGAGAACTGGACCTTGGCTGCGAGCAGAGCCTTTTCGAGATCCTGATAGTTGGTAGGAACCGTGGTGTGGAACTGTTCCTTGGGAGAAGCTTTCAAATGACCACGAAGCTCGTTGCCTTCAATGGCCGCATCCATCACTAATCCCTGCTGCACTTTGTCAAACAGATCGGAGTAGGGGACCTCCGGCTCTTTACCCATTCCCGCGCCACGCTGCACAACGCTCCAAAGCAGCACAAGGCAGACGAGGATAAAGACCCAGAACATGATCGTCTTGACGGTCGAATTCACCAGGATTCCTCTTTCCCGGCGGGGGAGAAGCCGCTTGCAAGGACCTCCAACACCGCCCACATCATCCTTAGACGTCCCAGACTTCTGTGAAGTCACAGAAAGTACTGTGTCTCATGCGGGAGACACTTCTAGCTCTCCGCGCGGATGTGCAGTAACAACGATTGTACTCCGAACCAGGGCAATCTCCTATCGACCCGGACTACCCCAAAGGTGGGAATCCGGACGGTAAATGGGATATTTCGCGGGATCAACAAAAGGGGCCCCGCAAGGACGATGCATGCCTATGCGAGAGGGGTCGCCACTACATGGATTCCAGGCTGCGGCTCAAGCTCGACTCCCCGCATCCAGATGATGGACCCGTCGCATTCGAGGACAGGCCAAGTTGTTCTCTCCGTCCCGGTAACCTTCATTCGTTCAAGAGCTTCTTTAACCTTTCGAGGACTGCCGGAATAACGCAGACGAACGCGATCACCCGGCTTCCACGGGCGCAACACCGCTTTCAGAGGAAGGCCGGATGGGGAGTTTTTGCCGGCGGCCAAATGATCGAGGCTGATTTGGAGGCGCAAGTTCCACGCCGGAACCATGAGCTCTCCGGGAATGACACATTCGTACTGTGCGGGATTCCCTTCACCCGTCGGCCCGGATGGCGAAATCGCCCCCCGGGTGAGACGCAATTCGCGGTGAGTCCGCTCGGCGCGGAGGCCCTGGGCAAGCTCGAGCCGCTGACCGGCCCGACCGGTGAGCGCGAGCGATCTCATTGCTTCGGTGGCCTGGGAAATCCAGCGCTGCGCCCAACTGTTCGACCGCATAACGGAGGAGACGGCGTTGCACAGAGATTGGGTGCGCGGCAAGCTTTGCCAGATCCAGGGCCACACCATCGGCAGCAGCCCGGCCGCCCCCACGGACCGGCCGGCCAGGCATCGTTAACTGCGCCGCCATGCGAGGAAGCTCAGAGGCCCACCAGGATTCTTCGTCTCGGGCGAGTTCTGCCATTTGGGCCAGATGCTCGCGAAGCTGCGGATTCCAATTCTCGAGCTCGGGCAACAGTTCGTGGCGAATACGATTGCGGGTAAAAGTCAGATGGCGATTCGTCGAATCCTCGCGCCAGTTCTGGCCGCGCGCCTGGAGAAAAGCCTCGACTTCGCCGTGAGTCGCGCCAAGCAGCGGGCGTAGGATGCGCCCTTCAGGAAACTCTATGACTGGATGAATACCCGCCAGCCCTTCCGTCCATGCTCCGCGCAGGAACTTGGCCAACACCGTTTCAGCCTGATCGTCGCGTGTGTGTGCAGTGGCGACGGCATCAACGGTGCCTGCGGCCATCAGTTCGCGAAACCATCGATAGCGCAGCCGCCGTGCGGCGGTCTCGATGGATTCGCCTGGTTTGTCGACATTATCCTTGTTATTTTTCCTTCTCGCCAGCCCTTTCGTAAACGCGGTTGACCCGAGCTTCGGCAGCAGTGTCGACCTGCGCTTCGTGAAAGGGCAGCCCGAGACGCCCTGCAAGTTCGCGGGCAAACTCAAGGTCCGCGTCGGCTTCTGCCCCGCGTAAGCCGTGATGCAGATGGGCGGCGTGAAGCACCAGGCCCAGTTCCCTGCTGCGCTCGGCCAGTGCACACAAAAGCGCCACCGAATCCGCACCCCCCGATAGGCCCACCGCAAGGCGCATTCCAGGCTTGAGAAGCGATGCGTCAAGATCCAGCGCCTGCTGAGTGGGAGGTCTCACCAGAGGATGATAAGGCGTTCGACCTGAGTTTGGAGAGACGGAGAGGTTGGCCGGAAGCTGGCGCTTGCCGATCCAATATACTCAGCGCCATGCTCAACACCCGCAGGGCGAGCGTGGATGACTCCAGTCTGATCACCCGCCATCGAAAGGCAATGTTCGCAGATGCCCGCAATGCCCCTGAAGATGTCCTCGAAGCGATGAGTAAGAGCTTTGAGCCATGGGTACGGCGGATGCTGCGCGAAAACAAGTATGCAGGATGGATTACGAGCGACGGCGATAGCCCAGTGGCCTCGGCGGGACTGCTGGTGCTCGATTGGGCGCCGCATTTCCTTGACCCGACCGGGGAGCATCGCGGATATATATTGAACGTTTTTGTTGAGCCGGAGTACCGGGGGCGCGGTCTGGCTCGCGCGCTGATGGATATCTGCCTGACCGAAGCACGTTCCAGGGGCATTCGCGTCGTAGCATTGCACGCATCAGACGCCGGACGACCCCTCTACGAGAAGCTCGGCTTTTACGCTGCGAACGAAATGCTCTTCATAACACCGGAAGAAGCCTGACCGGCCTCGAAGTACAAAAGCAGATCATGCCTTGATCGGACCGGCCGCCCTGCCCAGTCTGCGTGTTTTGACCACGGCGCCCGCGATCACGATTGCGAAAGAATCGCCGGCGTACCACGGAAGCCTCCACAGCACGGCGCTGTCTCCGGCGCCGCTGATTATATAGACGAAAGCCACAACAGCCATCGCGGCAAAGATGGAGCCAAGCGTAATAGTGGCTACCATCTCCCTTTCCCTGGCGGCGAGTGCGACGACGAAGCCAATCACAGAAAAGGTTATAAGATGTGCAATGTCGATTCCTGTCTGGGCGAAGAACAGATACGTCGTGAAATGATGATCGTAGACCTTGCCCCACTCGAGCACAGCAAATATCGCGGGCCCGACCAGGGGACCAACGAGCTTTCTCAGCAGAAATCCTCCAACGATGGCGGTCGTGGTCAGCAATGGAGCACTCCTGAAGCCGACACCCGCAAGCTGCGGAAGGGTTTTGACTGTCTGGCGCCAATACCATCTTCGGGCGAAGGCGATGCCCGATTTCGATGCCAGGAGTGAGAATTCTTCCAGCAGATCGCCCAGTATGGATTCCCCCTCTTCTTCAAGAGCGAAGAGATTGAGGAGCCATACTGCAACGCGCGGCGGCTGGGCGAATTCTGATGGCGACTTCATGCGTAGCTCCTTGTAAAGCCGAGGCCTTCCGTCATGATTTGAAGAGCGCGGTGCGTGCGGTTCACTGCCGCCACTCCTTTGGCTGTTACCCGGAAGAACCGCTTCGCGCGTCCGCCGCGTTCAGGAGTGGGACCACCGCGTTGGGACTTGACACAGCCCTTCGTCTCCAGCCGATCCAGGGTGGCATAAACGGCGCCGATCGAGACCTCCCGGTTGATGCGAATCTCAATTTCCTGACGGACGGTGACTCCGTAGGCCTGGTCGCCAAGGCGCAACAACGCGAGTACAACGATGTGCTCGAACTCGCCGAGATAGTCGCGACCTGCCATTATCTATACATTGTAGAGCAAATCTTCGCCAGCCGCCCTCCGCCACAGCTTTGCAGCCGATGGAAACTGGCCATGAGCCGTCAATGGCGCGATTTTGGCCGCCGCCGTTGTATACTCCACGAGTCATGCAGGTATTTGCAATTCTTCCCGCGGCAGGTCTTGGCACACGCATGGCCGGGCCGCAACCAAAGCAGTTTCTAGCCCTCGATGGAGTTCCCATCCTGATTCACTCGCTCCGAGCATTCGCCGCCGTCGAACGCGTAACTGCGATCTATGTGGCCGTACGCAAACCGGAAATCAAGCGCGTCCAAGCCCAGGTGGCTGAGTACGGTTTTGGCAGCCGCGTGCATGTTGTGGAGGGTGGCGACAACCGTCAGGAGTCCGTGGTTCATGCGCTGGCCGCAGTTCCAGCCCAGGCCGAGGATGTTGTCCTGGTGCACGACGCGGTGCGACCGCTCATCGATACAGCCACCATTGACCGCACCATCGATGCAGTAGTGGAGCACGGCGCGGCGATCGTCGGGCTGCCGGCCGTCGACACCATCAAGCAGGTCGAACGCACCGCGCATGGTGCACTTATTACTGCGACGATTCCACGCGAGTTCATCGTGTTGGCGCAGACTCCGCAGGGCTTTCGCTACGGACTGCTAAAACAGGCGATGGCTGAGGCTACCGCGGATGGCTTCGTGGGCACCGACGAGGCTTCTGTTGTGGAACGTGCTGGTTTGCCAGTGGCGGTAGTGCACGGCTCTCAGGTTAATCTGAAGATTACCCAGCCGGGCGATCTGGAGTTGGCCGAGTTTTATCTGAGCCAACGCGCTCACTAATTTCGGCTGGACTAAAAGCAGGCACAGAGATCATGGAAACACGAATCGGATTTGGCTGGGACTCCCACGCATTTAAGGCGGGCGTACCGCTGCGCATCGGCGGCATGACGCTGGATCACCCCGAAGGCCTTGCAGGTCACTCCGATGGAGATGTGCTGCTGCACGCAATTACCGACGCGCTTCTGGGCGCCGTGGCCGCTGGCGACATCGGCAGCTTCTTCCCTCCGGGAGATCCGCGCTGGAAAGACGCCAACTCCGCAATCTTCGTCAATCTGGCAATCGAGGAGTTGCACAACGCCGGATTTCGGATCGTGAATGTGGATACCACCCTGGTCCTGACTGCTCCAAAGATAGGACCCATAGCCGGCGAGATGCGTTCCTGCGTCGCAGACCTGCTGGGGATCGAGATGGAGCAGGTGAGCATCAAGGCCAAAACCCCTGAAGGACTAGGTCTGGACCATGTAGCTCAGTGCCATGCGATTGTCCTCGTGGAGCGTTCGATGGAAACCGATGAGCTGAAAAAGATGAGTGCTGTAATCGAAAATCAGCGCCAGCTCGAGGACGTAGTCGAAGATCTACTGACTTCAGTGCATGGGGTACCAAAGAAACGCACGGTAACTCCGGTCTACGATACAGAAGAGATTACCTAAGATTCGATCGCCGAAAAAATTTGGGTACCAATAATTCCAGGCAATCAAAAAGTGTTGCGGTACAGGTATCTAGGCGCGTATGCTCCCGGAATACACTCGGGTGTTTCAACTAGCTTTCTCCCCTTCGCGAGGCCTCACCTTTGATGCGAAATCTGCCGGTGCCATCCTGGCTCAGTCGGGTTCAGCACATCGCTCGACGCGGGCTGCTCGTAGCGGTCTGCATGACGACATTGCCCTTCGTGTGTCTCGCCGATGCTCCGCCCGTATCGCAAAACACCCCGCCGCCCGCGCCCATTTCGCATTGGGCAGAACAAGTGTTCCTTGGTTCCTCCACAATGGAGTTGACCGGCCCGTGGAAATTCCACAAGGGCGACAACATGGATTGGGCTCGCCAGGATTTCAACGATTCCGGCTGGGCTGCGATGGATTTGACACCGCCTCCAGGATCGTACGACCCATTTCTTGGCACGAGCGGTTTCGTACCTGGCTGGACCGTGCTTGGCAGCGGAGGCTACTCCGGATACGCATGGTATCGCCTGAAAGTAAATGTCCAGTTTGATTCAGCCGCGCTTGCGAAGGGCGGCCTGCGGATCAAAATGCCGAACGATGTAGACGATGCCTACCAGGTGTACGTCAACGGCAGGCTTATCGGAGAGTTCGGCCACTTCACTAAAAACGGCATCACGTCGTATCTCACCGTGCCGCGCTCTTTTGCGCTGCCTGCTGACATCAAAGACGGCGAGATGACGATTGCCATTCGCGTCTGGATGGACCCCTCCACTCCCCTTACCAATCCCGACACGGGCGGATTGCATGGGCCGCCGGTACTGGGGCACGCCAAGGCCGTAGAGGCGATGCTTAGCTTGGATTGGGCGGCAACAAACCGCTCGCAGGTGAGCAGATTTATCGAGATCTCCGTTCTGTTGCTCGCCATGATTGTGTCGGCAATTCTCTTCGGATTCGCACGCAAAGAGCAAGCCTATTTATGGTTGTCATTGAGCTGCCTGGGCGTGACGCTGCAGGCGGTTCTGACCTTGATCGGAAACTACACCACCTGGATTCCAGCGTCGGTCATCTTTCTATTGAGCGACGCGGTGCTGGTTCCCGTCGTCATTGCTTTGTGGGTTCTCTTCTGGGGATATTGGTTCCGCCTGGGTCGCATGCCGCGGCTTCAAAAAATGGTTTGGGGAATGGCGCTGGCACTGTGCTTGACCATGGCCATGCTTCGGGCACCGCTTTACGGCCACGTGATCCCCCTGCAGGCGATTCTCTGGCTCGCGCCGCTTTCCGCATTTCTCAAGATGCTGCTCGGTTCCCTTCTGCTATGGGTCGCGTGGGAAGGAATGCGTAAAGACCACGCCGGGGCCTGGTTGGCAATGCCGGCGGTAGGTTTGATTGCGGTTTCCCTCTATCAGCAGGAACTGATCGTGCTTCATCTGCCGCTAAGCTTCTTCCCATTCGGATTTGCAGTAGGTATCGCCCAGATTGCGGTCATCGTGTCGTTGAACATCATCACCGTATTGCTGATGCGGCGCTTCATGCAATCCCTGCGGCTGCGGGAACAATGGGAAGCTGAGATCGATCAGGCTCGCCAGATTCAGCAGTTGTTGATTCCCGAAGCGATTCCAACGATTCCCGGCTTCGTGCTCGAGAGCGAATATCGCCCCGCGCAACAGGTAGGCGGCGACTTCTTCCAGATCATTCCCGACAATGCCGGAGGCGTGCTGATCATTGTGGGAGACGTAACCGGCAAAGGTTTGCAGGCCGGCATGCAGGTGGCCCTGATTGTGGGTGCGATTCGCACCATCGTGGAAACGAGCCACGAGCCCCAGGTTGTGCTTGAGTCACTTAACCGGCGACTCTGCAACCGCAGCCAGTCCTACGCTACCTGCGTGGCCCTCCACATCGCGGCGGATGGCAAAGCGACCATTGCCAATGCCGGGCACCTCGCGCCGTATCTGAATGGCAAGGAACTCGCCCTGGCCGGCAATCTACCCCTCGGTCTCAGCGAAACCCTCCGCTTTGAGCAGATCACGATGAATCTGAAGCACCGCGATCGCCTGCTCGTCATTACCGACGGCGTGATCGAAGCGAAGAACAAGAAGAATGAGCTCTTCGGCTTCAACCGCGCGCGTTCCATCAGTCACCTGCCCGCCTCGTTCGTCGTCAAGTCAGCGGAGATATTCGGGCAGGAAGATGACATCACAGTGCTGGCGATTGCGCGAATGATCCAGGAAAAGCAGGGCGAAGTCAGCGCAAAGCCTTTGAAATCCGAAGTCGCCTAGGTTCCGAAACTAGGCCCCCAGCGCTCGCGGCACCTGCGAACAGGCGGACGATCCGCCATTCCTCGGCATCCCCCGGCAAAATAATGTGATTGCGAAAATCACTTTTTGGCCTTAGCTTGGCACAGAGTCTCGATTCCAACTTGGGAGTGTGGTTTATGCATAGCATCGCTCTGCTTTTGCAGGAGGCACCGAATCAGGAGGCGATCCAGAAGTTGGTCGTGGCCGCGATGGCCATTATCCCCATCCTGGTTATCATAGGCATCGCTGTTGTGATGATTCCCGCCTGGTTCATCTTGAAGAAGGCTGGATTCACGCCGTGGCTTTGCCTGTTGTGCCTGATCCCGACGCTTGGCGTGCTGGTCCTGCTGTATGTGCTGGCATTTGCCGAGTGGAAGGTCGTGCCCGCGCCTCAGGCCGGATGGCAACCGCCAACGCCATACCCTCCGCAGCCACCCTATCCGCCCCAGGCGTGATGCATTCTGCGCTGAGAGGGAGCGGATGCTAGCATCGTGAATGGAAAGCAACCGACACGATGTCCGATTTGACTCCCTCACAAGCTAGAGTTCCTCGCGTCCGCTTCGCGCCATCTCCCACCGGTTTTCTGCACGTCGGCAGCGCCCGAACGTTCATATTCAACTGGCTTTATGCCCGCCACAACCATGGAACCATGGTCTTGCGCCTCGACGATACCGACGTGGAGCGCAACACCGAGGCCAGCGTCCAGTCCATATTCGAGGGGCTGCGCTGGCTGGGCCTCTCCTGGGACGAAGAGTACAAACAATCCGAACGCCTTGCGCTGCACCGCCGGCAGGCGGAGGCCATCTTCGCCAAGGGCCTTGCCTATCGCGACTTCACCCCGGCCCATCAGGGCGATGAAGACAAGTCCTCCTCGCAGGGCGCCTGGCTTTACAACCCCGGCATGCGCGAACTGTCGAGGGAAGAAAGCGACCGCCGCGCCGCCGCGGGCGAGCCTTTTGCCCTTCGCTATCGCGTTCCCCGTGGGCGACGACCGGACCTTGCGCTTCACCGATGGCGTCTACGGCGAGCAGTCCAAACTCGCCGACGAGATCGAGGACTTCGCGCTGCTTCGGTCGGATGGGATGCCTACTTACCACCTCGCCTCCTGCGCCGACGATGCCGATCTCCGCATCAGCCACATCATTCGCGGCCAGGATCACCTCACCAACACCTTCAAGCACCTGCTCATCTTCGAGGGCCTCGGAGCAGAGCCACCGCAGTTTGCTCACCTTCCGCTGCTCGTCGCCCCCGACGGCACCAAGCTTTCCAAGCGGCGCCACGGGCCCGTCGTCAGCGTCACCACTTATCGCGATAATGGCTTTCTGCCCCAGGCTTTCATCAACTTCCTCTGCCTCCTCGGCTGGTCGCCCAAGAACGATCGCGAATTTCTCACTCTTGACGAGCTCACCACCCTGTTCACTCTCGAGGGTGTCAACCGCGCCAATGCCGTCGTAAATTTCACTGAAGAAGACCCCTTCGATCCCAAGGCGGTCTGGCTCAACGCCGAGCATATCCGCGCGTTGCCCGTCGACGAACTCAGCCACCAGCTTCAGCCCTTCTTCGAACAGGCAGGCTTTCATCCCTCGCCCGAAAAGCTGCTCGCCGTCACCCCGCTCATTCGCGAACGCATCAAGCTGTTGCGCGAAGGCGTCGGTGCCGCCGACTTCTTCTTTCTCCCTGAACTCGCGCCCTACGATCCTGCCGAACTGATTCCGCAAAAGGGCGATGCGGCCCTGGCCCTCAAGGTTCTTCAGCACGCCGAGCAGGTCCTCGCCACAACCTCTTTCGATCACGATTCGCTGGACCAGGCTTTGCGCACCGCAGCAACGTCTCTGGGTTTAAAGGCCGGTCCGATGTTTCAGCCCATCCGCGTCGCCGTCTGCGGACGCAAGAACGCGCCCCCGCTCTTTGAAACCATGGTCGTGCTTGGCCGCGACGTCTGCCTCGCCCGCATACGCCAGGCCGAAGCCAACCTTGAATCGCTCGGTTGAGCACAGCCTATTCGCACATAAGGAATCGCAACAATGACTAACTCCAATCCGGAAAGCCCGGCCGCACCCACTCTTCCAAACTTCCTCCGCGACATCATCGCCGAAGATGTGCGCACCAAAAAGTACGGCGATGCCGTCGTGCAGACGCGCTTTCCTCCCGAGCCCAACGGCTACCTCCACATCGGCCACGCCAAGGCCATCTGCCTCGACTTCGGCCTCGCCGACGAGTTCAGCGGCAAGACCAACCTGCGCTTCGACGACACCAATCCCGCAAAGGAAGAGCAGGAGTACGTCGACTCCATCATGGCGGACGTTCGCTGGCTCGGCTTCGAGTGGGAGAGCCTCTGTTACGCCTCCGACTACTTCGGCCAGCTCTACGAGTGGGCGTTAAAGCTCATCAAGGCCGGCAAGGCCTACGTCGATGACCTCACCGCCGATGAGATTCGCGAGCACCGCGGCACCCTCACGGAACCCGGAAAAGACAGCCCTTATCGCAACCGCTCCGTCGAAGAAAACCTCGACCTCTTCACCCGCATGAAGCAGGGCGAGTTCCCCAACGGCAGCCGCGTTCTGCGCGCCAAGATCGACATGGCCTCGCCCAACATCAACATGCGCGATCCGGTCATGTACCGCATCCTGCACGCCACGCACCACCGCACCGGCGATGAGTGGTGCATCTACCCGATGTACGACTACGCCCACGGCCAGTCCGATTCCATCGAGCGCGTCACCCATTCCATGTGCACCCTCGAGTTCGCCGACCACCAGCCCCTCTACCGCTGGTATATCGAGAATCTCGGCATCTTCCCCTCGCAGCAGATCGAATTCGACCGCCTCAACCTCACCTACACGCTGCTCAGCAAGCGCAAGCTCCTCCAGCTCGTGCAGGAAAATCGCGTGAGCGGCTGGGACGATCCGCGCATGCCCACCCTCTGCCGGAATTCGCCGCCGCGGCTTTACCCCCGAGGCACTCCGCGCGTTCTGCGCCGCGATCGGCACCTCGCGCACCAACGGCACAACAGACATCGAAATGCTCGAGTACTACCAGCGCGACGACCTCAACCACCGCGCTTCCCGCGCCATGGCTGTGCTGCGCCCCCTCAAGCTGGTCATCGACAACTACCCCGCAGGCAAGGAGGAGATGGTCGAGGTGGCCAACAATCCCGAAGATCCCTCAGCAGGCACGCGCCAGGTTCCTTTCTCCGGCGAGATTTACATCGAGCAGGACGACTTCCGCGAAGTGCCTCCGCCCAAGTACTACCGCCTCTCCCCCGGCAAGGAGGTGCGCCTGCGCAACGCCTACTTCGTCACCGCACAGAGCATTGTGAAAGACGCGGCCGGCAACATCGTCGAGGTCCACTGCACCTACGATCCGTTGAGCCGCGGCGGCAACTCTCCCGACGGCCGCAAGGTCAAGTCGACGATGCACTGGGTCTCGGCCGCCCACGCCATCTCCGCCGAAGTCCGTCTCTACGACAGGCTCTTCACCAAGGCCAATCCCAGCGACGTTGCAGAAGGCGAGGACGTCCTCGGCAACCTCAATCCCAACTCCCTCGAGATCGTCACCGGCGCAAAGCTTGAGCCGTCTCTCGCGAACGCAAGCTTGGAGATCGCTACCAGTTCGAGCGCGTCGGCTACTTCTGCCTGGACCCAGACTCGACCCAGATCGACTCCGAATCGACCCGGCCAATCTGGTCTTCAACCGAACTCTATCGCTCAAAGACTCCTGGGCCAAGATCGAGAAGAAGGCAGGAGCATAGAGTAGGCCTGCATCGTTGGGCAATCCTCGGTTTGGATGAGAGGCTAAGTATCGGCCTCGGATCGATATCTACTTCGGGAGCTCGGATAGTGGGAGAGTGATACTTGCCTCTGGATCGAACTTAAACCATTGAAGTCGTTTGTCCGAGACATCTATCTCCGACACATGTTTGGGCTGACGTTGGTGCAAACTCGTAGCCATAGTCCTTCGATTCCCCGCGATATGGCCACATATTGAGCAGCCCCGGATGCGAACAACCGAAGGACCATGGGCCAACCTCAACTCTGTCTTGCCCTCGCTGGAATGCCAAGTGTCCTATTCCCACAAGCGCCCTTAGATCGATCAAGCCGGTCTTCCTCACCACACCCTGATCCAAAAGAGATCTCGCGATGTCCTTCTGGAAGTACGACTCGTACGTCGCCTTCCCCACTCCCACTTCATTACTCAGCTCGATGCTAGTGAATCGGACCGCGCCAATGCTCTGTCCCTTTCCGAATCAGTAAGAACGCTCCCTTTGGCATCAGTGTTGCCCTTGGACCCACTAGGTATTGAACGCCAAAACCGGAGGCTTTATCTCCCGCGAATTCGTACTTTCCCGGTTCACGAATGGTGACTTCTTTCGTTGCCTGTGCAATTGCAACTGGGGCGAACACGGCAACAAAAGTGACAAACCATGGTGGTACTCGATTCATTAAATTTGCTCCGCGCTTCAATCTGAAGATAAACGGTCAACTCAAATCTGTTCAGAACGATTGGCTCATTAGCCGCATCTGCTTCTCGGATTTCCGGTGATTCGTCGGCGATACTTCCCCTTGACGAATATTCACCTCAAATCCGAATGGATTCCCCATGACCGTGTCCAGGAAGGACAGCCGCTAATCTGCCCGGAACCACATGACGCTAAGATTGGTTGATGAACATTCTGAAGCTCAATCCAGGGCTGCGCGTATGGGGAGATTTTCAATGAAGGTTGTTATTTCGATAGCGGCATCGATAGTTCTACTCATCAGCGGAACAGCCAGCCCACTGCTGGGCCAGCAGAAGAAAACCACGGCTTTGCGAGCTCCTGCAACCCCGCTCATTGTGCACGATCCTTATTTCAGCATCTGGTCGACGGGAAACCGGATCACCGATAGCTCGACCCGCCATTGGACGGGAGCTCCGCAGTCGCTGAACGGCCTGGTCAGAGTTGATGGAAAAACATTTCGCTATCTTGGCAACTCTGACGATGAGATTCCGGCAATGGAAGAAACGAATCGCGCGATCACGCCTACGCGCACAATTGTCACATTGCAGTCGCCCGAGATCGAGTTGAAGTTGACGTTTCTGACGCCGGCCTTTCCCGACGATATGGCGGTGATGTCGCGGCCCGTCACGTACGTGACCTGGGATGTGAAGGCGCGCGACGGAGCGACACACAAGGTTGCTATCTATCTTGACGCAGATGGGGACACGGCGATCAATCACCCTAACGAAGCAGTGACGTGGTCGCGCGCGGAGGTTGAAGGATTGCATTTGTTGCGGGTGGGCAGTTCGAAGCAACCTGTCCTTCAGGATTACGGAGACGACGTGCGGATCAACTGGGGATACTTTTACTTCGCGATTCCCAGCGGAGAGAATGCAGAGTACGCCGCGGGAAACCGGACATATCGCGATCAATTTGCGGAGACCGGAAAAATTCCCACCGACGATGATCTGGATCAGCCACGGATGCCGCAAAGCCAATATCCCTCACCACCCACGCTCAACGTCGTGCTGCCGTTGGGTGATGTTGGGCCCACAACTGTAACGCGTCACGTGCTGGTGGCATACGACGATGTCTATTCGGTGGAATACATGCGGCAAAGACTGCTGCCGTACTGGCGCAAGGAGTTCTCGAGCTTCAGTGCGCTGATGCAGGGTGCCGAACGAGACTACTCTCCCCTGCGGCAGCGCGCAGAGAAATATGATGCGGCTTTGACGCAAGATCTGGAGCAGACGGGCGGGCCAGCATACGCGGCCCTCGCGACGCTCGCATTCCGCCAGGCGATCGCGGCTCACAAATTGGTGCAGGACGACACTGGCATTGCTTTTTTCATGCCAAAGGAAAACTTCAGCAACGGTTCGATTTCTACAGTCGACGTCTTGTATCCCTCTTCGCCGATGTTCCTGCTCCTGAATCCAAAGCTGGTGGAGGCACAGCTTGAGCCCGTAGCACGATATGCCGAAACCGGTCACTGGAAGTTTCCATTTGCCCCGCACGATTTGGGTATTTATCCGCTGGCAAACGGACAACTCTACGGTGGAGGCGAAGTCAGCGAAGACGATCAGATGCCCGTGGAAGAGTCGGGCAATATGATTCTGATGTTCGCCGCGCTTGCGCATGCCGAAAACGATGCTGCATACGCAGGGCGCCACTGGCCGCTGCTGACGAAGTGGGCCGAGTTTCTGCTGCAAAAAGGGTTCGACCCGGAGAAGCAGCTCTGCACCGATGATTTTGCCGGCCACCTCGCTCACAACACGAATCTTTCAATCAAGGCGATCGAAGCTCTCGCGGCCTACGCGCAACTCGCAGAAAAGCTGGGTAACCATGCGGTCGCGGAGAAGTACGGCAGCGCCGCCAAAAATATGGCAACCAAGTGGGCGGGCCTTGCGGCCGATGGAGATCACTACCGGCTTGCATTTGATAAGCCAGGCACCTGGAGCCAGAAATACAACCTGGTTTGGGACACCATTCTCGGGCTTCATCTGTTCCCGCCAGATGTGGCGAAGCGCGAAGTGGTGTTTTACAAAGCCCACATGAAACCATATGGGCTGCCGCTCGATAACCGCGCCACATACACCAAGCTTGACTGGACAGTTTGGTCTGCGACGCTTGCGGCGAACCCCGCGGATTTCCAGGCGATTGTGGAACCCATCGATCAGTTTCTCAATCAGACTCCCGATCGGGTACCGATGACCGATTGGTACGACACGGTGAGCGCGAAGCAGGTCGGATTTCAAGCGAGGTCGGTAGTAGGTGGCGTCTACATCAAAATGCTTGCCAGCCCGGAGATGTGGACGAAATGGGCGAACCGCTCCAGCAAGCCAAACTGAAATCGCTGATCATTGGCGCGAAGCTGATTCTTCGGTCGCGTCGGCCTCGGTCGTTTCTCGCCCGAATTGAAACCTGAGTGTCCAGAAGCTGCGTTCTGGGTTGCCGTTCCGTTTTGGCGGTGTGAACTCCCATGACAGCGCAGCTCGCTGGGCAAGCCTGGCAAAATAATTTCCCGGACCCGGCGAAACATACGCAGCGTTTGAAACCGCGCCATCCTCGTTCACCGAGACACGAATGATGACCTCTACAGTCCCGCGGATTCCGTGACGTGCACCCGGCGAAACGGTGGGCAGCACCTGCTTCGCAACGAGCCCTTGTGTGTTTGCTTTAGCTGGTGCCTTTTCCGGCTCGGTTGGCGGCTCCGGCACAGGTTCGGCGACGGACGGTGCGCTTTGAGTTTCAGCCTGCGGAGTGCTTTCAGGTTGTGGTCTTGACGCGGACTCACTGTTCGCAGGCTCTGGTGGATTTGCGACCGGCGGGGCGGGAGCAGCCGGTTGCTCTTGCGGCGCGGGCTCACTTCGGGCAGGCGCGTTTTGATTCTCCAATGCTGAAGCTGTCTTTCTTATGCGTTCTCGAACCGAGCGAACCGACAGAAACGCAGTGACAGCGAGAAGCACGACGACAAGCAGTATCACCCAGGACCGCGTGTGGCGTGTTTCTTCGAGGTGTGAGATCGATCTTGAGAAGAGGGGTGCTTCGGGAGATTCCTCATCTTCGAACTCATCCTCATCTTCGAACTCTTCGTCCGGAAAGATGAATCGCTCGGGTTTGTCCTTGATCGAAACTTTGCCCGCGGGACTTGGCCTTTCAGCACGCCGAGGCCAGTTTATCTTTAGGGGGGTCGGCCCGCTGGAAAGTGGGACAGATTTCGTTTCGCCTACAGATTCCGTTTCGTCCACAGGCTTGGCTTTACCTGCAGGTTTGGCTTCATCTCCAGACTGGGCCTCATCGACAGGTTTAGCTTCATCCACAGGTTTGGCTTCATCTACGGATTTCGCTTCACCTGCGGATTTGCCTTCATCGCCAGATTTGGCTTCGCTGTCAACTTTGGTTTCGCCAAGTCGTTCGAGAATGGTCAGAATTGTGGATCGTCGCCGTGGGTCTACTCGAAGGCAGTCCTGCACGATCTCGCGAATTGGACTCGGCAGCGATTCCGTGACGACGGGTTCGGCGTTCGCCGACGAGTCCCAACGCGGCAGAGACTGGGTCATGGCTTCCCACAGCGTGATGCCGATGGACCAAATGTCCGCCGCCCCTGTGACCCCTCCATGTTTCAACTCAGGCGCATCATAATCGCCGGATCCGGAAATGCTTCTGGTGGCCGAGCCCGCCCTCACGAAATTTGCCGCGGAGAGTTTTGGCTCAAGGTCGGCAAGCAGAATTGTTGTTGGATTGATGTAACCGTGCACGACTCCGTTCTGGTGAAGGTAGGCGAGCGCATTGAGAACGGGCCTGAACATTTCTCTTGCCGAGTCGGCACTTAGCGCTCTGCTTCTAACGATCTTTGAAAGTGTCGCGTGGGAACGTTCTGTGACCACATAAACCAGGTCACCGCCGTTGATAACGCATCGACCCGCTTCGAACACCCTTGTTAAATGTGGATGGGACAGAGCCTTTGCAAATTCCCATTGAGCAACATATGCGTCCGCCTCGGTGCTATCCGGCGAGATCAGTTGAATCACGGCTTCCTGGGATCCTTGCAGGAGGGTAAGAAACGAGACACAATTCCCTGAGCCTTCCAGCCTCTCCAGGAGCGGAAACCTCCCCTCGACAACCCGGCCCTCGAACCCGCTGCCGAACGAAGCTGTGTCCATGGATACCAATTCTATCCAAGAACACAATTGTTTCCTGAAGGTTGCCTCGCTTCCAATCCGCATTTTGGTAATGGATTCCAGCTAAGCGCGTCATGTATATAGCGTTCTCTTGATTGCGCTAAGATACGTTAAATTAACGTCAAGTTCCAAAGCCAGCCTCTGCCGCGGCTGGCACGATCGGTCTAATCAATCGCCCCAATCGGCCTGATCCGCGCCACACCCTCTCGAATCATGCTGACCGCCTCTTGCGGAGAATCCGTAGTCCGCAACAACTCCAGGTCCTCGGGACTGATCGTCTTTTCGCTTACCATCGCGCCACGTATAAACGTGCTCAGTTGACCCCAGAACTCCTTGCCCATCGCCACCATCGGAAAGCTATCCACCTTGTGACACTGCACCAGCGTCAGCGTCTCGAAGGCCTCGTCGAGCGTGCCAAATCCACCCGGCATTACGACAAACGCCTTTGAGTACTTCACCAGCATCACCTTCCGCACAAAGAAGTGATCGATCTCGATGAACCGGTCCAGGTATGGATTCGCGCTTTGCTCCATTGGAAGAATGATGTTGCATCCCAGGCTCACCCCACCGGCCTCGCGCGCACCGCGATTCGCCGCCTCCATGATTCCGGGACCGCCACCCGTCATCACGGCAAAGCCATCTTTCGCCAGGTGAAATCCCAATTCGCGTGCCATCTCGTAATAGCGATGCCCCGGTGCAAATCGCGCAGACCCGAACACCGTCACGCAAGGCCGATCGATGTCGCCAAAGAATTCAAACCCGTGCAAAAACTCCAGAAAGATCTTCACGGCGCTCTCGAGATCGGCTCCGCGATCGCGCTTGCCCGAGAGAAACTGCTTCTCAGTGCCCATGAGCCCACCCAACAAGTTCGGCAAGAAAGCCTTTTCCCTTACTAAATCCGCATGATCGTCTGCCATCGCTTTGACTCCTTTCCCTGGCTGTTTCCAAGACAGTCATTCACCCGGCAGACCAACCCGTTCAGATGTCTCCGAAGCTGATATCGATGGATCGGCCCACAAGCACACCTTCGCTATCGAGCGGCACCACCTTCAGTTCGGCAATTGCCTCCTCGAGCGGCACGAATGCCAATTTCGGCGGCACTAGCGCAACCATCACGCCATTCATTCCTTTCGAGAGTGCGTGCACCGCTCCCGCTCCAAACGTCACGCCCAGATTGCGGTCCCATGCAGTTGGCGATCCTCCACGCAAAAGGTGGCCGAGTACAAGACTGCGGGTTTCTTTCCCCGTGATCTCCTGTAATTGCGCCGCTATCGTTTCTCCAATGCCGCCCAGGCGCTCTACACGTCCGGGCTCGCGGCTCTTCACCGTCACGTCTCCGTCAACTGGCTTGGCTCCTTCGGCCACCACGACAATCGAATACGGCTTGCCCCCTTCATGTTTGCGTTTCAGGTGTGCCGCAACTTTATCGATGGAGTATGGAATCTCCGGAATCAGAATGGCGTCAGCCCTGCCCGCAACTCCACAATGCAGAGCGATCCATCCCACATATCTTCCCATCACCTCAACCACCATGATGCGCTGATGCGACAGGGCGGTGGAGTGCAAGCGGTCAAGACAATCCGTGGCAAAAGAAACTGCAGTATTAAAACCAAATGTCATGAAGGTCGACTTAAGGTCGTTGTCGATGGTCTTTGGAACTCCAATGACACACAGGCCCTGCTTATGCAGTTGGTTTGCGATCGCGAGACTTCCATCGCCTCCCACCGCAATCAAGGCATCGATCCGATTGTCCCGAAAATAATCCATCACCTTGTCGGAACAGTCCGTCTCCACCTTGGTGCCGTCCGGCTGCTCGACCAGACTGTGAAACGGGTTTCCACGGTTCGTCGTCCCGAGAATCGTCCCCCCTAAATGGGATATCTCGCGCACCTTGGAACGACGCAATTCCACCGTGCCGCCATCTGGATACAGTTCCGGGCTCAGAATTCCGTCATAGCCGCCACGGATTCCAACAACTTCCCAGCCCAATCTCCGGGCTGCGTATACAGCCCCGTGAATGACCGCATTCAGGCCCGGGGCATCCCCGCCTCCCGTGTTGATCGCAATCTTCTTGATCTCTTTTGGCATCCACGCTCCTTGCATTCGCCGGCGGCGCGACCGTACCACCCTTTGGTCGAGAGCAGTTCCATCGGCCAATTTGGAAAATAGTTAGTCCGAGTCGCCGGCTGCTCTGTCCAACACTGGGTAGTGGCCGAGTGCATGCTCTTTCGCTCCGGGAACTCGCGAAGAATATCCGGCAAGTAGCAGGATTGAAACTGTCAGAACAACCAGTCCGAACTACGTTGGTCACACTCCTCTAGGGATGAAAACCCATGCCGCATTATGCTCAGGTCATGAGCAACTTTCGAGAGTTCTCCGAAGCTCCGCCGAATGAAGTTCCCGTTCGAGGATTCCTGCACATCCCGACCGGTCCGGGCGCGGATTGCCTTGTCCTGACGCACGGCGCCGGAGCGAACTGCAATTCCTCGCTACTGGTGGCGTTGGCAGATGCCTTCTGCGCCTCGGGATGGATCGTTCTCCGCTGCGATCTGCCCTTTCGTCAATTGCGATCGCACGGACCACCCCATCGTGGCAGTGCCGAACGTGACCAACTGGGACTTAGAGCGGCAATTGGGGCCATGCGGAGCCAGACTTCCGGCCGCATGTTCCTGGGCGGTCACTCGTATGGAGGAAGGCAGGCGTCGATGCTCGCCGCCACTGAACCCGGTCTCGTCGATCGGCTCCTTCTGCTCTCATACCCGCTCCACCCGCCAAAAAAACCCGGCGAGTTGCGGACGGGGCATTTTCCAACTCTCCAAACCCCTGCGATGTTCGTTCACGGTACTCGGGATGGGTTCGGCTCCGTGAGCGAAATGGAGGCGGCCATCAGCCTCATTCGAGCGCGAACCGAACTGCTTCCGATCGCCGGTGCAGGTCACGAGCTCTTAACCAAGCAGAATCGTGACGAATTGCCAAAGAAGGTCGTTGAGGCATTCCGGTCATTCGCCTACGATGTGGGTCATTGACCGGATGACCCGATAGAACGCGGACAACGCCGCTCACTTCTGCGCCTTCATAAACGCACGTACCAGCTCTGCAATTTCATCTGCTTTGGTGTCCAGCGCGAAGTGACCCGCGTCGAGCACGTGCACCTCCGCGTTCGGTACGTCCTTGCGGTAACGTTCCGGTTCGCCCGGGTCGAATGAGAGATCGTGTTTGCCCCAGATGACCAGAAGCTTCGGCTGAGTCTTCCTGAGCCATGCCTGCCACTTTGGATAAGCATCCACATTGGTGCGGTAGTCGTAGAAGAGATCGCTCTGAATCTGCGCCTGGCCCGGCGAATTCAGAAATGCGTACTCATCCGTCCAAAGATCTGGATCGTAGAGCTCGACATTCGGGTCGTCACCGATATGGCGAGTCTTCGTCGTGGCTAGCGACAAAAGATTTGTACGTAACTTCTCTTCGTGAGTTGGCCGATCGGCCCAGAACGCCCGGCGCGTCGCCCAGTTCACACCGAGACCTTCGTTATGGGCCACCGCATCCTGCACAATAAGTGCCAGGACTCGCTCCGGGTGTGCCAATGCCATTCGAAAACCAACCGGTCCGCCGTAGTCCTGCATATAGAGCGTGTAGTGCGAAAGGCGAAGCGCCTCGGTGAAGTGGTCCATTGCGGATGCGATGCGGTCGAAAGTGTAAGAGAACTCCTTCGGGTCTGGCCAGTCGCTGTGTCCAAAGCCAGGATAATCCGGAGCTACGAGATGGTACCTGTCCGAGAGCCGCGTCAACAGCGGCTGAAACATCCGCGACGACGACGGAAGCCCGTGCAGCAGCAGAATCGTCGGCGCATCCTTCGGCCCCGCTTCCCGGTAGAAAATCGTAAGACCATCGACCTTCACCGTCCGATACGCCACCTGCTCTTCCATCGCTTTATCCTTCTTCTCTGCATCCATGCTCAAGGTGGCGGCGACCACAGCGACGACAGTCGCCAGGGCTCGAACGACCGATTTCGTCGCACCCATACATCCTCCGAACTACCCCGCGACTTCGAAGATGACTTCGAGTTCTATTGGCATCCCCAGGGGAAGACTCGCAACGCCGATGACCGATCGAACTGCCATCTTCTCGGCACCAAACAGATCGCGAAACAGGTCAGAGACCGCGTCTGCAACCCTGGGCTGGTCAAAGAAATCCCCGAACGTTGCAATGAAAACTCCCAGCCGCACCACGCGCGTAATTCGATCGAGTGAGCCCAAATGTTTCTTCGCCGCGGCAAGTGCGCTCAGTGCGGCCGTGTAGGCGGCGTCGCGCCCTGCATTGATATCGAGTTCCTTCCCAAGGCGGCCAACATACTTCGGCTTGTGGTCCACAACCGGCAACATCCCGCTCAGGAAGAGTAGATTGCCGGTCTGAAGCGCCTCGACGTATGTGCCAAAGGGCGTCGGCGCAGGTGGCAGTTGGATACCGAGTTCCTGCAACCTGCGTTCTGCGCCATCCGGTTGCAAACCCGTCGCGCTTACCATTTGCCCACGTGCGCACCATCGTCCACGTGCAGCACCTCCCCGGTGATGTGACCAGCTTCAGTCAGATAGACGACGGCCTGAGCGATGTCCTTCGCGTCAGAGATTGTTCCCATCGGGGAACGAGGCTCCACGACGTCCTTTGGGCTCTTCCTGTGCAGCGGCGTGTCCACAACGCCAGGCGCTACCGCGTTGAAGCGGATTCTGTCTTTCGCATATTCAATCGCCAGACTGCGGGTAATCGCGTTCAGCCCGCCTTTTGTAATCATCGGAATCGACGCCGGAAGGCCCGCAATCGGGTTCTCGGCTAGCGACGCCGAGATACTCGTTACGCTCCCGCCCGTACGCTGGATGAGCATCTGCTTCACTGCGCGTTGCGTCATGAAGATAAACCCCTCGAGATTGGTTGAAACGAAACTGCGAAACTCATCGATCGTGTAGTCCAAAAAAGGTTTGGCTGCGAAGATCCCCGCATTGTTGACCACATGGTCGATCGAGCCGAACTTGGCAGTTGCGGTCTGCGCGACCTGCTCAGCCGTCGATGCAAGGCCAATGTCCCCGTCGACCAATGCGAGGTTTGGTGACGGTGTGAAGCCGGCTCCGGAAACATTGCGCGAAGTTGCAACGACGTTATATCCGCGTTCCAGAAAAGCCTGGACAACGGCAGCTCCGATGCCTTGTGAGGCCCCGGTTACGATGACTGTCTTGTTTTCTGCCATTGCCCTCCCCCAGCTTTCTTGTGGAGTCCAGGAGACTGCAGGCACCGCACTAGTGAGATCGCAAAGAAAAGAAAAGTTTGTGCGTGCCCTACGTATGAGCGGATTCATGCAGCGAGCGCTTGGATTCGTAAATCGATATATCTAATCTGTGGAAAAGTCTTCAAATCAAATCCGTCGACCAAAAGGACTGTGCCATCTTCATGACTCCCCGATTACCCTGCTGAACGGGTCAAGACGCTCCTCACGCCGCGCTTTTCCTTATAGCCGCGGAGCATGATTACCACGCCAATCAGGTTGAGAAGCGGCGGAGGGAGCAGGCAGACCCAGCCGAGTGCTGTTAGAGACGGCACCGAGATAACGTACGAAATGTCTGTAAAGAGGTCAGAAAAACGCACCCCAGCAACAATGACCAGCCAGAGTGGCTCTTTCTTCCAGCGCCAGAGCGCAATGCCTTGAGCGAGTGCGAACGCCGCCCATTGCCCCGCTGACCGGCGCAGAAATGCAACGTCCAGACCCACAGGAGCGACACCATGTAAGTGGTGAAACCAGGCGTCGGGATGAAGCCACGCCATCAAAAACAGACACGTGTCCTCCATCAGCGCGGCCCATAAAAAGATGAGGATGGCGATTTTGAGGCGTCGCTCCATCACGGTAGCCCTGCTCACCAAAACTACTCCATATCAAGACCATCCGGGAAATCTAATTCTCAACACTTCGTCAAGACGGTCAACCGACATGATGAACATCGATCGTTTAATCTTGTGACGCAGGAAGGAGACATATATGGGCGGGACACGGCGGGATTTCCTGAAAGACAGTGCTGCACTGGCGGCAGGGATGGCGGTGCTCCGCAACAGCTCCCTCGCGATGGATGCGGGTGTGGCCAATTCGAAGCCAACGAAGCTCTCGCAGTTCGAGTATGGCGACGTGCAACTGCTCGAAGGGCCTATGCTCGAACAGTTCCAAAACAATGTTTCGCTGTTTCTGAGCCTGCCTGACGACGATCTGTTGAAGCCATTCCGGCAACTGGCCGGGCGGCCGGCCCCAGGGGAAGATATGGGTGGCTGGTATTCGCCATCGAACAGCTTCGATCCGCCTAACAACATGACGGGGTATATTCCGGGGCACAGTTTCGGGCAATATTTGTCTGGATTAGCGCGCGCCTACGCGATCACAGGAGACAAGGCAACACAGGCCAAAGTGCAGGGACTGGTAAAAGGTTTCGCACCCACCGTGACGACGAAGTTCTACGACGGGTACTGCATTCCGGCTTACACGTTTGATAAGACAAACTGTGGCCTGATCGACGCCCACTCTTTCGCCGGCGATCCGAACGCGCTGGCAGTTCTAAACAAGGCTACGGACGCGGTGCTGCCGTGGCTGCCGGAGAAGGCCTTGAGCCGCGACGAAATGATGGCGCGTCCGCACAAGAACATTTCATTTACTTGGGACGAAACCTATACGCTTCCTGAAAACTTTTATCTGGCGTATCACCGCGGAGCTGGCGATCGCTACCGGCAATTGGCGAGGCGCTTTCTCCAGGACGATACCTACTTCGGGCCGTTGGCTGAAAACCGGAACGTGCTGCCGGGTCAGCACGCATACAGCCACGTCAATGCCCTGAGTTCAGCGATGCAGTCTTACCTGACGGATGGTAACGAGATGCACCTGAGGGCGGCGAAGAATGGGTTCCGTTTTGTGCTCGAACAGAGTTACGCTACCGGCGGCTGGGGACCGCAGGAAGCGTTCACCAAGCCGGGAACGGATGAACTGGCGAATTCCCTGCACTCGACACATGCAAGCTTCGAGACGCCCTGCGGAGCCTACGGGCAGTTCAAAATCGCCCGATACCTCATGCGGGTGACAGGAGAGAGCGTCTACGGCGACAGCATGGAAGCTGTGCTCTACAACACGATTTTGGGAGCGCGCCCGACCCGGCGTGACGGCATAACGTTCTACTACTCCGACTACAACATGGATGGCCAGAAAGGCGACTACCGCGACAAGTGGCCATGCTGCTCCGGAACCTTTCCGCAACTCGCAGCGGATTACGGGATCAGTACGTATTTCCGCTCCGCGCGAGGCCTGTATGTAAATCTCTTTGTGCCGTCGCGGGTGACATGGAAGCAGGGCAGTGCACGGGTTTCGATGACACAGGAAACGAATTATCCGAATTCGAACGAAACCTCGTTGCGGTTGAAGTTGGACCGGCCGGAAAAATTCGTCGTTGCTTTGCGTGTGCCCTCTTGGGCCGGAGCAGGATCGACCATCCGCGTCAACGGTAAGGCGGCGAACGTTACAGCGCGGCCGGGCAATTGGGCAGAGATTGAACGCGATTGGAAGGACGCCGACCGCATCGAGTTCTCCCTGGACTTCCCGCTACGATTAGTTCCGGTAGACGCGCAACACCAGAACACCGTTGCTCTGCTGCATGGACCGGTCGCGCTATTTGCCATTGAGCCCGGGAACAAGAGACCTACGAAGGCTCAATTGATTGGCGGCGCAGCAGGTCGGAACGGGCTCCGCTCGATTGGCAGGTGGCCACGGATGGTGGCGCGGTACGGCTCAAATCTTTCCCCGCGATTACAAGCGAGCACTACCGCCTTTATCACGATGTGTAAGGCGATCGAGAAGAAATCAGAAGAATAGAGCCTGTGCCCATCTCATGGCTCGCCGTCGGCGGGTGCTGCGGAATACCCAAATATAATCAGTTTGAATCGTCCCCGCGGCGGTAATGCGTCGTTTCCAAAAATTGCAGTTTCCTTCAGAAGGCTTAGATGAAAAGGCTTTTCGCTCTTTTGATTTTGCTGATGTCCAGTGCAGCATTCGCAGAGACCTGCACGCTCCAAACCTACGCCTCCTCGTGGATGGCCACCGGGACGCCGTTTTCAGTCATGTGTCCCTCGGGAATTTATTCGGGCACCCTGGTAACGACTCCAGCGCGTCGTTTTTTCCGCCGCGGCCACATGATGCTCAGGTTCGATCAGCCCGTTACGTTGCGTCCGAAGAACACGACAGACGAAGGAAAGATCCAGCCAGGGCGCGGCAAACAGATCGCCAGCATGTTAATGGCAGGCGGCGTAGGGATTGGCGTGAAGGACATCACCGATGGGCTGTCGGGGGCCGTGTACAAGTCCTGGTATGCGATTCCGATCTCGTGCGTCACGCTGGCGTTCTTTTCCAACGGAGGCGACGTAAACCTCAAACGTGGAGACACGCTGGAAATCGTGTTGTTGAGGAACTGATCGAACTATCTGTTTCAGGCGTCTGAAGCTGCTCTTTCATTTCCCGATCACATCAATCGGCACCGCGATCGTCTTTGGCGGCAGACAGACACTCTGGTCGCAGGCCTGGTAGCGAAGCTTGGCTTCGACAAGATGATTGCCGGGCGTAGCCACGATGCGTGCGCGGATCGCAAACTCACCGGTGTAAACGCTCAGTTTTGTGCTCGGGTAGATGGGAATCGTGAATTCCGAGCCCGCCGGATACGTGGCGCCTTCGAGCCGGACTCCGGAATCTTCAGGAATCGAAAACACGGTGGGAATAAGGTAGCTGTCTTTTGGCGTGTGCGAGTTGATGTGCAGGTCCGGGCGGATGCGGAAGTGAAGCGTAACAGGGCTGCTCTTTGCGGCGGCTACCGTGACTTGCTCCGGATAAAGATACTCGACGGCTTCGGTCTTGGTAATCGAGCGATGCGGCGACTCTGTCAGCGGAGCCTGCGCCGAGGCAGTGAAGGCCGCAATCGTGATCGCCAGCACGACTCCGCTCGTTTCACGCATCGTGCACATCATTTGCTCCTCCCCTCTCCGGCTTCCCTGCTTGCCCGAACTTGAGAACTTGAATCTTTTATCGGGCCATTTTGCAGATAATTATCTTCAATAGGCGCACAATCATTCACAGAGGTAAAACTGTGGATCTCGTTCAGGGGGCTTCCGGACCATACCACCCCCCCCTAAAAAAATATTTCCAAAAAATTTGCAGATTATATCGGCGCTTTGTGAAACATATATCTCGGTTTCACAATACCGACAGTCGGAGCGGGCTCACTGCCCTTCTCCCAACGATTTGCGGATGTTGGATTCCATCTCATCTTTCGACGTAAGACCTAACTGCACGCTGACGACGTTTCCGCTCCGATCCACATAGAACGACGTTGGCATGGCGTCGATTCCGCCATAGGGCTTGCTGATGCTGTCGCCGTCAATGAGAACCGGGTACGGCATCTTCTCTTCCTTGACGAATTTGGCGATGGCCGCCTTGTCCTTGGCCCAACCCTCTTTATCGCCCGGTTGCAGATCGTCGCCCTCAGCGGAGATGCCCAGCACCTCAAATCCTTTGGCCGCATATTGATTGCGCAGTTCGACCAGCCAGGGAGTTTCAACCTTGCAGGGGCCGCACCACGTCGCCCAGAAATTGATCAGCAACGCCTTGCCTTTGAAGTCGGCCAGCGAAACTTTCTTCCCGCTCAGGTCCTGCAACGTGAAGTCGGGCGCGGGCTTGCCCTTTAACGGCGAAACATACTGGGGCGCATTCCCCGATGCGTTCGCAACAAGCTCGCCTTTTGCTGCGGATGCCAGAGCCCGCTCGGCTGCCTGCTGCCGATACTTCCAGTTGGCCCATCCAGCCCAGGCGAAGATGGCCAGGATGAACAGTACGACGGTAAGGACAATCGTGTTGCGCTTCACGGGCTTCGACCTCTGTTCACATTGTACGGTTGGAGAGACTTGTGTTTCCATTTCCCGGCGATCAGGCACGGCCGAAATGGTCCAAAGGTCCCTGCGGACAGGTCCTTCGTCCGTGGTGGTGGAATACAATCAGAAACCAATGAATCCTCAGGAGAAACAAGGAGACTTTACCCCGGCGGGTCTCGTTCGTACCGAGGCTGCCGCGCTGGAAGCGCTGGCCGCGCGGCTCGAAGGCCCGATGGCTGTGGACTTTGGGCGGGCTGTCGATCTCATCGTGCGTTGCGGCGAAGGCAACGGTCGAGTTGTTGTAACAGGTATGGGCAAGAGCGGCATCATCGCTCAAAAGATTGCGGCGACTCTAAGTTCAACTGGATCGGCGGCGTTGTTTCTGCATCCGGCTGAAGCGGTCCATGGCGATCTTGGAGTGCTGATGCCAGGCGATGTCGTCATTGCGCTCTCCGCGAGCGGCGAGACAGAGGAGATTCTGCGCCTGCTCGCAACGCTCAAGCGCAAGGGCGACGCCCTGGTGAGTTTCTGCTGCCGTCTCGATTCGACGTTGGCCCAGGCCAGCGATGTGGTGCTCGATTGCGGAGTGGAGCGCGAAGCTTGCGGGTTGAACCTGGCGCCGACGGCATCAACGACCGCGATGCTCGCCCTCGGCGATGCGCTCGCGGTCGCAGTGAGTCTGCGCAAGGGATTTCGCGCCGAAGATTTTGCGGAGCTGCACCCCGGCGGCAAACTCGGCAAGCAGTTGGCAAAAGTCCGCGATCTGATGCACACCGGCGGCGATATGCCTGTGGTCGCAACCTCGACACCGATGACAGATGTGATTTACCAGATGTCGTCAAAGAAGCTCGGCATGACCACTGTGCAGGAGAATGGCCGTCTGCGAGGTGTGATCAGCGACGGGGATTTGCGGCGACTGCTGGAGCGGGAAGGCGGCGCGGCGCTGAGCAGAACGGCAGGCGAAGCGATGAATACAAACCCGCGCACGATTCGCGCGGAAGAGTTGGCTGCAAAAGCATTGTCGATTCTGGAGGAGCGCAAGATCACTTCGCTCATTGTCGTCGATGATGACAGCCGCGTCGAAGGCGTAGTGCACTTGCACGATCTTTGGGGAGTGGAATTGATCTGAAGCGACTGCATGCGCCGGGGATGAAGGACGAGGTGAATCTGCGATGTCGAAAACAGCACTCATCACCGGCGCGTCCAGCGGCTTCGGCCTGCTGACCACAGTCACGCTTGCTCGCCGCGGATGGCACGTGCTCGCCACCATGCGCGACTTGAACCGGCGCGAGAAGTTGGAATCGGCTGCCAAGGCCGCGGGAGCGCTCCAGAACATCGAATTCCACGCTCTCGACGTGACGAATGCGAAACAGATCACCGCGCTAGCAAATGAGATTGGCCAGCGCCTCACGCCACTGGACGCGCTGATCAACAATGCCGGGTTTGCACTTCCGGGCTTTGCCGACGACATCACCGATGCGGAGTTGCGCGAGCAGTTTGAAACGAATTTTTTCGGAGCGACGGCAGTGACGCGCGCTTTTCTTCCGCAGTTGCGTCGCCAAGGCTCGGGACACATTGTGATGATCTCGTCCATCTCAGGGCGAATGGGATTTCCCGGCGTTGGCAGCTATGCGGCTTCGAAGTTCGCGCTGGAGGGCTGGACCGAAACTCTGCGGTATGAGCTAAAGCCTCTCGGGATCCAGGTCGCGCTGGTCGAACCAGGCGCATTTGAAACCGACATCTGGACGCGCAATGCGAAGCTGTCTGCCGGGCTGCTCGATCCGAACTCGCCGAATGCAGCCCGAATACCGGCCTGGCGCAGCCGCGTAGAGGGACAACGCAAAAAGGCAGACCCGCAAGTCGTGGCAGATACGATCGTCGCGGCGCTTGAGAATCCCAGGCCCAGGCTGCGTTACGTGGTGGGCACCGACGCAAAGGCCGGGCTGTTGCTGCGCAAGTTGCTGCCCTGGTCCCTGTTTGAGCGCCTCATCATGAAGAACACAGGGTTGGGCAAGTAGGGTCTCCATAGTCGCATTCCTGGCTTCGGACTTCGCTTCCGGCCGGGATTGAAATGTAACGCTTCTCCTTCGGCGGTCACTATCCAGTAAGCGACTTGCCCCTTCCGGGGCGCACGGTCGAGTCAATCCCCTGAAGGAGACAATCATGAACAAATCATCGGAAAAGAAGCCCTCCGCTGCGGAGGCAAAACAGCAGCTTGAGTCCATCGCCGGCACCGGCATTGAAGCGGAGCAACTGATTGCATTTCGATTCCCCGTCGGCGCGTTCGATTACACGCCGGGATCATCGGCCTGGAGAAGCATCTTCTTCCCGCAGCCAGGCCTGACCTGCACCGACGCCAACCTGCTGGATGCGAGCGGAGTGACCACCACGGGAGCCAACGGGCAGGTCACGTTCCTGCTCAGCAACTTTGTATGTCTCCCGCTGGTTCGCGCATTCACTGCGCCGATCAGCATTCTCGCAACCCCTCGCGCGACCAAGCCGTTTTTCGTGACCACAACGGTTACGCTGGTGCCCGACCCGAACAACGCGTCCTCCAATAACGATCTGCAAATCACGCTCTTTGCGTGGGACGCCAACGGCGCCGCGGCACCTTCCGTGTCGATCGACTGGCGCTGCCGCCTGGTGTCTCTGCCCATCATTCTCTGAGGAAAGCTGCGGCGCCAGGTCGTTCGGCTCTGGCGCCGGTTTCCCCTTCACTTCCTCGATTGTCACTGACTTCCCAAGTCTGATTGCTGGTTCCATTCTCAGCGTGTCACCCAATCCACGCCGCGTGTCTCCGCTGACACGGCGCATACGCATGCGTGCAGCATAGGTCTTTTACTTTCAATGGCCCCCAATTGGCCGCCTAGCTTGCATTCTCTGTGGCCATGACGCGCGAAGCGGCGACAAAGATGCGGGCCAGGTCCTTGAGAATCGTGGCGCGCAGAATCGCGACCCACGAACCGAAGTCGACTACCCGAACATTTAGAATGGTTTCTGCTCCAGATTGTCGTGCGTCCGCTTCGCCGGACGGGAAAGCAAGCCTGCCCATTTCTATGCATCGTTGGTCTAAGCTCTTTGTTCCCACTCTTCGCGAGGCCCCGGCGGACGCCGAAGTGGCCAGCCACAAGTTCCTCATCCGCTCCGGCTACATTCGCCAGCTCGGTGCGGGAATCTACAACTACCTCTTTCTCGGACAGCGGTCGCTGAACAAGATCATCGGCATCGTTCGCGAAGAGATGGACCAGATCGGTCAGGAGTTTTTCCTGCCTGCCATCCTGCCCAAAGAGCCATGGGAGCAGAGCGGGCGCTGGACAGGAATGGGCGACAACATGTTTCGCCTCAAGGATCGCAAGGGAGCGGAACTCTGCCTCGGCATGACCCATGAAGAGATCATGACCACGATTGCGCGGAGCGAGCTGCGGAGCTACAAGCAACTGCCGCAGATCTGGTACCAGATTCAGACGAAGTTTCGCGATGAGCCGCGGCCCAAGGCGGGATTGCTGCGCGTGCGCCAGTTCACGATGAAGGACAGCTATTCCTTTGACATCGATAAGGCTGGGCTCGACCAGAGCTTTGACCGGCACGATGCGGTGTATCGCAAGATCTTCACGCGCTGCGGGTTGAAGTTTGTCGCTGTCGAGGCTGATTCGGGAGCGATGGGCGGATCGCAGTCCCAGGAGTTCATGGTCTACACCGACGCGGGCGAGGACCTGATCGCGAGCTGCCCGGTATGCGGCTACGCGGCCAACCTTGAAAAAGCAACATCGAAGCTTGAGCCTGTTGTGGAAATGGAGCCAACGGGAGACGGTAAGCCGGAGTTGGTCTCGACTCCGGGTTGCGCGGCTATTTCAGACGTTGCCGAGTTCTTCAAAATCTCACCCGCATCGGACATCAAGTGCGTGGCCTACATGGCGTTGAAGCGCGGCGCAGCAGGAAAGCCCGATACGTGGCACGGAGTCGCTGCGTTTTTGCGTGGCGACCACCAGGTCAACGAAACGAAATTGCTCGGCGCAATCTCTGCAGCGGAACTGCGAACGATGCAGGCCGAGGAACTCGCCAAGTACTTCAACGGCCCGGCGGGTTATCTAGGCCCCGTGGGTCTGAGGCATGATGAAAAGCCGCTCGGGGATGGGCTCACCGTGATCGTGGACAAATCCCTCGAAGGCCGCAAGAACCTTGTGGCCGGCGCCAACAAGCAGGACTATCACCTGCGCAATGTCGTCCCGGGCCGCGATTTCACGTGGACCCTGGCCGCTGATATCCGCAGTGTCAACGAGGGCGAGGCGTGTCCATTAGATCATTGTGCGGGCAAGCTCGTCGTGGGCAAGGCCGTCGAGGTTGGACACATCTTCAAGCTCGGATACAAATACTCCGAGTCGATGGGCGCGCGTGTCCTTGATCCCAACGGCAAAGAAGTAACGCCGATTATGGGCAGTTACGGCATCGGAATCGAGCGCATTCTCACCGCCGCCATCGAGCAATCGAACGATCAAAATGGATTCTGGCTTCCCGCCTCGATCGCTCCTTTCACCGTGGTGGTGACAGTAACAAACGTGCGTGACGCGGAACTGTGCAAGGCCGGTGAACAAATCGCCTCAGAACTTGAAATGGCGGGTCTAGACGTGCTGCTGGACGACAGGGACGAGCGCGCGGGCGTCAAATTCAAAGACGCCGATCTTGTCGGGATTCCCTACAGAATCAATGTTGGAAAGAAGGTCGCGGATGGGTCCGTTGAGTTGGTAACCCGAGCTACCTCGACCAGCGTCGACGTTTTATTGACGGATGTGCTGGCGAAATTGAAGGAGCGCGTACAGGAAGACGCTCTGCTGGGAAACGTCGAAGGATAACGCAGGGCGAAGGAGCAGTAATGGCGTTGAAGATCAGACTGAAATGGCCAAAGTGGAAGCTTTCCTGGTCGTCGCTCGTGCTGCGCGGTGCGGTGGTGGCTGTCGGGCTGATCATCGTAATATGCTTTGCGGTCTTCTCTCACTACTACAACAAGTACCAGCGCATCGTTGACGCACGGCTGACGCAACCACTTTTCGCGAACACCGCCAAAATTTATGCGGCGCCTCGCGAGGTACGGCCGGGGCAAAAGCTCACCGCCCGACTGATCGCAAATGAACTGCGTGAGGCAGGCTACAGCGTCGACGGGGTCTCACATCCATCAGAGATGGGTACATTCGTTGAAAACGGGTCAAGCATCATGGTCCGACCCGGGGCGCAGTCCTATCATTCGCCAGACGCCGCCACGATCAGCACTCGAGAAGGCGTGGTGCAATCAATCAAGGATGACCACGGCCAGTCCCTCTCAAGCTATGAGCTTGAGCCCTTGCTCATCACGGGCCTCAGTGAAGACGTCAATCGAACAAAGCGGAGACTGGTCACCTACGACGAAATCCCACCCAACCTCGTGCAGGCGGTGTTAGCGATCGAGGATCGGCGTTTCTTTGAACACGGTGGCGTGAACTACTGGCGATTGCTTCAGGCCGGCGTCCGCGATGTGACAACGGGCCAGAAGGCGCAGGGCGGTTCCACTCTGACCATGCAATTGGCGCGCGGCTTTTTCCTCACGCCGGAAAAGAGATTCAAACGCAAGGTCGTCGAGATTCTGATCACGTTTCAACTTGAACATCGCTTCACCAAAAAGCAGCTCTTTGCGATGTACGCGAACCAGGTCCCCCTTGGCCAGCGGGGAAGCTTCGCAATCAACGGCTTTGGAGAAGCGTCGCAATCGTACTTTGCCAAAGACATTCGGCAACTCGATCTGTCTGAGAGCGCCATGCTCGCTGCCATTATTCAGCGACCAAACTATTTCAATCCCTGGCGTCATCCTGATCGCACCATCGATCGGCGCAACCTTGTGCTCGACAGTATGGTTGAGACCGGCGCGATTACAAAGGATCAGGCGGAGAGCGCAAAGAGAGAGCCCCTTCACCTCTCGACGCAGAGCGTGGATGCAAGCGAGGCTCCCTACTTTGTCGACCTGGTGCGTGACCAGTTGAACCAGAAGGTCGGCGAGACGGAATTCAACCGCGAGGGACTTCGCATCTACACCTCACTCGACGTTGATTTGCAGAAGGCCGCCGCAGAAGCGGTCGAGGTAGGCATGCGCAGTGTCGATGAGCAGGTACTCAAGCTTCATACGCCGCGTAGATCAGCCAAGAGTACGGCGCCGCCGAAGCCCACGGCTCCATTTCTCTATCCTCAAGTGGCTCTTGTTGCCCTCAATCCTCACACCGGTCAGGTGCTCGCCCTGATCGGCGGGCGCAACTACGGCAACAGTCAGTTGAATCACGCTGTTGCAAAACGACCGACCGGGTCCATCTTCAAGCCCTTTGTCTTCGCGGCCGCCTATAACTCAACCGTTGCCGGCGCCACGCTACCGGGACAAGACAAGCCCTTCACAGCGGTGACAATGCTCAACGACGAGCAGACCACGTACGAAACTGCCGGCCTGCCGGACTACACCCCGCGCAACTACAAAGACGAGTACCATGGCCAGGTTACCGCCATCTTCGCGTTGGCTCACTCCCTGAACAACGCAACCATTTCGCTCGCCGCAGAGGTCGGATTCGATAACGTCGCAGCTCTCGCACGTGAGGCAGGTGTGAAGAACGCGCGAGCCACACCATCCGTCGCAATTGGAGCCTATGACGCGACACCGCTCGATATGGCGGGCGCCTACACAATCTTTGCCAACGGCGGTCTGCATCTGGATCCATGGATGCTTGCCAGCGTGCGCACTCCCTCTGGAGACGTCGTGACCGATTTCACTCCGACATCGAAACAGGTCCTTGACCCGCGCGTGGCCTATCTGACCACGAATTTGATGGAAGGGGTAATGAACTTCGGATACGGATACGAGGTTCGCCGCCACGGATTCATGGAGCCCGCGGCGGGAAAGACGGGAACCTCGCATGATGCCTGGTTTGCCGGATACACGAGCAATCTTCTTTGCATTGTATGGATCGGTAACGACGATTACACCGATGTGAAGCTCGCTGGCGCCACGGCTGCCGCGCCAATCTGGGCCGAGTTTATGAATCGCGCGGTGAAGTTACCGCAATACTCTGACACGAAAATCTTCGAACCCCCGGATGGCATCGAGGTTGTAAAGATCGACAAGGTCAGCAATCTGTTGAGCGATGACGCCTGCCCCGCAGGCTACATGGCGGCCTTCATGATGGGCACCGCGCCAACAGATACCTGCGATCACCCCGCCGACCACCGCAACATCCTGCAAAAGATCTTCGGACTGGGCAAAAGCGGAAACTAACCCAATGCCTGCATGCGCGGCGCTTTAGCCATCGATGTCGCTGCCGTCCGGCATGGGCTGGCAGGTCTGACACCAGAATGTTACTCGCGCGTCGGGGCCTTGAATGCGTTGGCGAATCGGGTCGCCACAGCGTCGGCACGGCGCGCCACGACGGCCATAGACCCACAAGCTATCTTGCGGACTTGACTGATGGTTAGTGCGGCGCTGTTGTCCGCGATAGGTGACGATCATGTTGCCCGAGTCTTCCAGCACATTTGCGGAAACAAGCTTTTGCGCGGTTCGAATCAAAGCCGAAGCCTGCGGCTTCGCTGAGCGCCGAGACCTTGCAGAACGGGTTTACTTTTTCAACGAAGCAAACTTCGGACTTAAAGATGTTCCCCACTCCCGCGAGCACCGCCTGGTGAAGCAGCACCTCGCCGATCTCTTCGTTTGAACGGGCGAGCAAACGCATTGCTGCCGCGAGGGAATCAAAGTCGGGGCTGAGGATGTCGCTTCCAGGTTGCGGAATTCGCTTGTCGCGGGCAAGGGATCGCGCCGTGTGCATCTGCGCTATCGGGACATCGAAGCCGACCGTTTGGTAGTCGCTATTTTCGAGCACAATTCGCATCTGGCTGGCTGGCTTTTGCCATCGCTCGCCCGGTCGATAGATATGCCAACTGCCTCTCATCAACATGTGCGTAGCAAGCGTTCCTCCTCCAGAGAAATGGATGAGCAGCCACTTGCCTCGGGATTCAACCGAGTCAACAAACTGGCCGGCGAGTGGCGTGTCGTCGTTGAATCGCGTAAGCAGAGGATAGGTGGAGCGGAACCCGGTGATGGTCTTGCCGGCCAGTGCACGGCCCATCGCGCGTGCAGTTCGGAAAATGGTATCGCCCTCAGGCATGGCTTATTGAATTTCCTCTGAGGCGGCGTCGTGTTGCGATGGTTCGTGGTGCGTGATCGCGAGCGGAATGCGCCGCAGGTGCATGCCGAGAGGCCCAGGATGAAAACCAGCATCCATGAGAAACCGCGCCATTGGATGCGATGCCACGGGCTGGCCGTTGATGGTGGTAATCAGCACTCCCTGATGACCGCCGCCGCGCATGCGTTCCTGGCCTCGCGCGCACATGAAATGAGCCAGGCCCGCCGCTACTTGCGAGCGCTCCGGCTCGTCGGGCGGCAGAAAAACGAGGACGTTGGGGTTGCTGCGGCGAAGCCATGCGACCAACTGGCCGTTACGCAGAATCACTTCAGCATAGGCAGCGCGCGTGAGAATGCGCGGTGCGGATTCTGAATCTTCATCAAGAACCGGAAGGTCGGGCCAGCGCAAAACCGAGCCGTAGGGATTGGCCGGGTCCGTTGCTGCCAGCTGAACGAACTCCGGCTTTTCGGCACTTGGCTCGTTACGCAGCTGTCTTAACAAGTCGACTGCGGCAGGCAGCGCAAATTGCGTGGCGCCGAGCCCGGCGACGAAATATCCACGACGAATGCGGCCTCCCTCTTCGAGCGCCTTAAGCACGTCGTAAACGGCGCTGAACCCACCAGGTACATTTTCGGCTGCGACAGACTCACGCGTCAGCACGCCATAGCGATTGAGAAGCTGCAACGCGAGCGCGTGACGCGCCTCCGTGTTGGTCGCACCTGCTTCACTCCCCTTTTGGGAACGCAAAGGCAAGAGCGACCAGCGCCCTTGCGCAGCAGGTGGAGTGGTGCGGCGTGAGCGAAAGACCACTCCTGTTTGCACACGGCGGGGCGCGCGAGCGCTTTCGGGACGGAGAGTGTAGGCACGCAACGCGTGAAGCGAATCGTTGGTGACGAGACCGCGCCAGACCAGACTCCACAGGGCGTCGATAGACTCTCCGGGATAACCGCCGCCTGCCGCCTGGTGCAGTGAGTCGAAGAAATTCGCGCCGGTCGATTCCAGCACAGCGAGCAGTTTCTCTTCACGCTCGGTCAGGGACTCGACCAGAGGCCGCACCTGCGCCAGCAAGGGAAGTTTGTCGGCGAGGAAAAGCGCGATGCGCCCGTCTCGTTCCCCGATCGGCTCAACGCCCGCCCAGGCCACCTCACCTGCTGCGACGAGAGTGTCGAGGCCGGCAGAATCGTACCCCGAAATGCGCGCGGGAAGAATCGCAGTCTCGAGCAACGATGCGGGCAGTGGTGCGCCTTGCAGGCTTTCGATGGCATCAAGCAGCGCGTCGAGGTGCCCCGCAGAGGCACGGCGTGGCGAGAGCAACCCTTGCCAATGCGTAAGGAATCGCGCAAGCGTGTGTTGCTCGACCGGCTCGACTTCACGACGCAGCTTGGCGAGCGATTTCCGCCGGATCTGGCGAAGGATTTCCGCGTCACACCATTCGCGATGCAAGCCTCCAGGGCGGAAGCCACCCTCAAGCACCCGGCCCTCATGCGCGAGCAGCCGCAGCGCATTTTCGACAACTGCAGGGTCGAGCGCAAAACGATTGGCGGCGTCCCTTTCCGTGAACGGGCCGTGCGTGCGGGCGTAGCGGCGCACAAGCTCAAGAACGGGTTGCGCCACAGGCGCCATCAGAGAAGCCGGAAGTCCGGGTGGGAGCGGAATCCCGAGTGCATCGCGATAACGCGCAGCATCTTCAGCGGCAATCAGGCGGCGCTCACCGGCGATGCGCAGTTCGAGCAGCCGGCGCGCACGGACAAGCCGGTCAACCGATTCAAGCAGGGATGGGTCGGTTACGCGAAGCGAAAGCTCAGCACGCGATAGGTCGCCGAGGCGCAGACAGAGGTCGTGGATGCCGTCGGCGGAACGGGCGCGATGCGATTCGACGAGACACTGGGCGGTTTCTTCGACTTCGGCGATCGCGTCGGCATCGAGCAGTTCACGAAGATCCGCTTCGCCGAGGAGTTCGCGTAACTGGTCCTGGTCGATGGTCAGAGCCTGCGCGCGACGTTCTGCCAACGGCGCGTCGCCATCGTAGACGAAATTGGCCACATAGCTGAACAGCAGCGAAGCGGCAAACGGTGAGGGCTTGTGAGTTTCGACCACATGGACGCGCAATTGTCGCTGTTCGATCGCGCGGAGCGTTTCAATCAAGGCCGGCATGTCAAAGACATCGCGGAGGCACTCCCGGTAGGCCTCGAGCAGCAATGGGAATGACGGATAGCGCGAGGCGACGCTGAGAAGGTCGTAAGAGCGCTTGCGAAGTTGCCAAAGTGGCGAGCGCTGGTCGGCACGGCGGCGCGGCAGCAGAAGAGCGCGTCCCGCAGCCTCGCGAAAACGACCCGCGAAGAGCGCAGTAGAACCGAGTTGACGCAATACCATTTGCATGGCTTCGGCAGATTCGACGAGGAACCAATCGGGATCAGGCGGCTCATCGGTATCGGGAAAACGCAAGCACAAACCCGTCGTCGCCCCAGAGCGTCTCAACTTCAGGACCACCGGCAGCCCTGATGCGAGCACTCACTGCCATGGCCCAGGGAATATGGATGCGGCTGCCGAACGGAGTAAGAACGCAGACACGCCAATCGCCGAGCTCATCGCGGGTCCGTTCGATGACGATCGTGCGATCATCGGGGACCTGGCCGGTCGCGGCTTCCTGGTCGGCCAAGAATTGAAGCAGATTCTCGGCCGCACCGGGGTCAAGGTCGTGCTCCCCTACAAGACGGGTGAGGGCGGCTGGTTTAGGAATTGCCCGCAGTTCACGGACAAGTGCGCCGATACGGCGGCCAAACTCGAGCGGGCGGCCAGGTCCATCGCCTTTCCAGAAGGGCATCTTGCCAGGCTCGCCGGGAGCCGGAGAAACGAGAACGCGGTCGTGCGTGATGTCCTCGATGCGCCAGGTCGAGGCGCCGAGGATGAATGTCTCGTTAGGGTGCGACTCGAAGACCATCTCCTCGTCCAGTTCCCCAACCCGTACCGATTTGCCTTCAGTGTGAGCGAGGAAGACTCCATAGAGCCCGCGATCAGGAATGGTTCCGGCGTTGAGAATGGCGAGGCGAGCGGCACCGTCACGGGCGGTGACGACGTTGCGAATGCGGTCCCAGGTCAGGCGTGGGCGGAGCTCCGCGAACTCGTCGGAAGGGTAGCGGCCGCTGAGCAGGTCGAGCACGCCGTCGAAGGTCGAGCGGGCCAGGGCGCCAAAGGGAGCGGCGCGGCGAACAAGGTTGTAGAGGCCATCCACGTTGACCTCCGGCTTCAATTCTTCGGACTCCTGCGGAGTGTAGGCACTCGAATCGGGGTCGTAGAAATCGCGCTTGAAGACCTGGCCCGAAACTCGGTGAATATGCTTGAGGGTCCTTGAGCGGGTGGGATGCGCGACTCCGGGGGGATGAGCGACGATAGCGACGATCTGCTGGCACAGGACATCGAGCGGATTCCGGGGGAAACGCGTGGACTCAATGTGGCCTTCGTGCATGGCCTTGGTGACGGCGGCACAGGCCACCAGATCGGCCCGGTACTTCGGGAAGAGGATACCCTCACTGACAGCGTCTACATGGTGTCCGGCGCGGCCAATCCGCTGCATCCCGCTGGCGACCGATGGCGGAGCTTCAATCTGGATGACGAGATCGACCGCGCCCATGTCGATCCCAAGCTCGAGCGTGGAGGTGGCGCAGAGGGCTTTGATCTGGCCAGCCTTCAGTTGCTCCTCAATGACGGAGCGCTGATAGGCGGCGAGAGAGCCATGATGAGCACGGGCGACAGTTTCGCCGGCGAGATCATTCAGAGCACCGGCCAGACGCTCGGCGACCTGGCGGCTGTTGACGAAAAGAATGGTCGACGTGCGTTCCTGGATGAGTTCGAGAAGACGCGGGTGAATGGCGTTCCAGATGGATGTTCGGCGCGGAGATTGAGAGGCAGGGCCGGAAGGAATTTCTTCCATCGTCTGGAGCCGTGCCATATCCTCAACTGGAACTTCGATCTTAAGCCTTAACTGCTTGGGAGCAGAGGCATTGACGATGGTTACTGGCCGATATCGCAGGGACTCACTGTCAACGAGATCGCTCGACCATGATGATGGTAATTCCATCCGCTGCTTGAGCACCTGAAATCCTCTGCGATGGTGCCGTCCTCCACAGAACCGCCACCCCGCTCGGGCTCTGAACCAGCTATTGCCGCCGGGAACGGAATCTGCGTCTCGCTAACCTCATTTCTAACTTTAACTATTGCGTCAAACGTTGATGAACCGTCATGTGTTAATTCATTCGTTTGCCGCTTCGCGAGCAGCGTCGATTCTGCCACTGCCACACCACCGAGAAAGCGAGCTACTTCCTCCAATGGGCGCTGCGTGGCCGAGAGGCCGATACGTTGTAGTGGACGTTTTGTGAGTGCTTCAAGGCGCTCCAGCGTCAGAGCAAGATGCGCTCCCCGCTTGGTCGGGACCAGCGCATGAATTTCATCGATGATCACAGTGTCGACCGTCCGGAGGGCATCGGCGGCTTGCGAAGTGAGCAGCAGGTAGAGCGATTCCGGAGTCGTGATCAAGATGTCGGCTGGATCGCGGCGGAAGCGAGTTCGTTCGCTTTGGGGAGTATCGCCGGTACGAACGCTGATCGTCGGATCGTGGAAAGGCACACCCTTGCGGCGGGCCATGTTGGCGATGCCTGTGAGGGGCGAGCGAAGGTTGCGTTCAACGTCAACGGCCAGAGCCTTGAGGGGTGAGACGTAAACGATGCGGCAGCCTAGGCTGCGCTGTTGAGTATCCTCGCCGGTCGGTAGATTCTTCCCTCTTCTTGACGGCCTTTTTAGCCGGGAGCGAATTTTGACCTGACACATCGGGCAGGTCATGGAGCATGAGTCGATCCAGGCACCATAGAAAGGCGGTCAGCGTCTTGCCTGTGCCTGTCGGGGCGAGAATCAGGGCGCTTTCGCGGCGCGCAATTACAGGCCATCCGAGTCGCTGTGGAGCGGTGGGCGAGTCAAAAACTGCTCGAAACCACTCAGCAGTGACCGGATGGAAACAATCAAGAGAGTCGACCTCGGGGACTTTGGGCGCGATGATGCCGGGCGATTTGGGTGGGAGCGGGGACATCGATAATTCAACTCTTTGAGAATAGCTCGGCCTGGCGGTGAAGAGAAGGCGAAAATCTTGGAATCATAGTTGGCTCAATATGGGACCGTTGGCCATAAACCCATTCATAAACACTTCATAGATTTAGATGAAGCATGGCGCCGAAACGATCACTGCGAGCCGAGGTTGCGGGCGCAGCACCACGTTTCGACGTGGGGCACTGCTAGGATTTCGTTCAGGAGATAAGCCTTGCGGGAACATCTAGCTACGCTGCTGGACGACTTTCGAAAATTCGATCGAGAGATTGCGGTGATCCGTTATCAGGGAAATCGGCGGCGTATGACTACCTACGGGGAACTCGCACGGCTGGCAGGGCGGTTTGCAGCACTGCTGCAGGACCGTGGAGTCGGGCTGGGCGATCGTGTGCTGCTGTGGGCAGAGAACGGCGCTGAGTGGATGGCGGCGTTTTACGGGTGCATGCTGCGCGGGGCGATGGTGGTTCCGCTGGATGCGTTTGGGAGCGCGGATTTTGCCGGACGAGTTGCAAAGGATGTGAGGCCGAAGTTGGCGGTTGGGGATGCTCTGCTGCTTCGAAAGCTGTCCGACGAGTTTCAGCACGTCGCATTTGAGGATTGGAGTAGTTCCCTGCCAGCGCGCGAGGCGGCAGCGGTAACCGGGCTGTCGAGTGAGACGCCACTGCAGATTCTGTTCACCTCGGGAACGACGGGGGATCCCAAGGGCATCGTGCATACGCATGGAAACGTGCTGGCAAGCGTAGGCCCGATTGAAAAAGCGGCGCAGGGTTATTTGCGCTATGAGAAGTACGTTCATCCCCTGCGTTTTCTGCACACCTTGCCGCTGAGCCACGTATTTGGTCAGACGATGGGGTTGTGGATTCCTCCCATCTTTGCGGCGGAGGTGCATTTTGAGAGCCGGCTCGTGGCCCCTCGGCTGATCGACACGATCAGGCGGGAACGGATCTCGGTGCTTGCTGCAGTCCCGCGGGTTATGGCGCTACTGAAGACGCACCTTGAGGCGAAGACGCCCGGATTGGCTGAGCGCGTAGCCGCTTCAGCAGGGATGAAGGCCTGGAAACGCTGGTGGGTGTTTCGCGATGTTCACCGGGCGCTGGGGCTGAAATTCTGGGCGCTCATTTCGGGCGGCGGAGCACTGGCAGGGCCGCTCGAGCAGTTCTGGAACGCCCTCGGATTCGTCGTGGTGCAGGGTTATGGCATGACAGAAACGACTGCGCTAATCACACTGAATCACCCGTTTCATGTGGCAAAGGGGACGATTGGGAAACCGCTGCCGGGTCGCGAGGTAAAGCTGGGTCCGGACGGAGAGGTGCTCGTGCGCGGCCCAATGATCTCTGCTGCGACATGGAGCGGCGGAGAGCTGCGAGTTCGCGAAAACGAATGGCTGGCAACCGGCGATCTCGCCGAGACTCAGGCGACGGGGGAACTGCGCTTTATGGGGCGCAAGAGCGAGACGATCGTGACGTCGGCAGGAGTGAATGTTCACCCCGAAGATTTAGAGACCGCATTGGAAGAGCAGCCGGAGATTGCTGCGAGTGCGGTGGTAGCAATCGAGACGAACACCGGGCCGGAGCCGTGCGCAGTGCTGGCGATTCGAGGCTCGGAAACGAACGTCACTAATGCCGTGGAACGGGCCAATGCGAGGCTTGCTGAGTTCCAGCGTGTAACGAGATGGTTAGTTTGGCCTGAGCCGGATTTGCCGCGCACCTCCACCGGAAAAGTGAAGCGCAAGGTGGTCGCGGAGTGGGCTTTGGAGCAACAGGGCTTGGCGCCGAAGACAGTTTCCGACGCCACGCCAAGTGGAGATTGGTTATGGAAGCTAGTCGCAGAGATTTCGGGTGAGAAGCCGGCAAGCAGGGGCGATGACTTGCGGCTGAGCGAGGATTTTCACCTCGACAGCCTCGGGCGGGTTCAGCTTGCTGCTGCGTTGGAGGAGCGGCTGCCTGATGCTCCAGGTGAGGGAGCGGTCGATGCGGCACGGACTTTGGGGGACCTGCGGAGATTGGTCGGGGCCGGAGGTGCGCAAGGGGCATTGGCAGATGGAGGAAAGGCAGGTCCTTCGGTTGGTCACTTCGGCGTCATGGACATGTCAACGGGGACAACGAGTCCTTCACCCGGGTTACCGGTCGATCAGGGTGGACTTCCTAAAGACTTGAGAAACGGTGGCGCGCTCGGTGCAAATAGTGCCGCGGTCGTCGCTGGAGACACTTCGCAGGTCGAGCGGGACAGGTCGGAGCATGTTTTTCCGCGATGGCCTTGGTTCGGAGTAGTGCAGGCGGTTAGAGTGGCATTTCTCGAGTTGATAGCGCAGCCACTCGTGTGGTTTCTCGCTAAGCCTCGTGTGGAACCATCGTCGGATTTGAGTGGCCTCGGTAAAGGTTCCGAGCCGATGTTGATTGTATGCAATCACGTGACAGCATACGACGGCCCCCTGGTCCAGTACGCGTTGCCTGGGCGCATGCGCCGACGGGTGGCGGCGGCTATGTCGGGAGAGATGTTGCAGGATTTCCGCCACTTTCGCAATCCAGATCGCAGGTCGGGTGAGAAGCGGTTTATGCTGTTTGGTCCGATAGCGTATTTGCTCTTGACAGCGCTCTACAACGTCTTTCCCTTGCCGCGAAAGAGAGATTTTCAGCGAAGTTTTGCGCACGTGGGAGAGGCGCTGGACTCCGGATACAACGTATTGGTTTTCCCAGAAGGAACGCGCTCCGCTGCGGGGGAGTTGGCGCCATTTCGAGCAGGGATTGGGTTGCTCGTAAAGCAGTCCCAAACAGCGGTGCTGCCGGTGGCGATTTCAGGGCTGGGGGAGTTGAAGACAAGAGGACGTGGATGGTTTCGCTCTGGAAAGATCGAGGTGCGCGTGGGCTCTCCATTAGTGTTTCGGCCTGAGGAGAGCGAAGCAGAAATTACCGCTCGGCTTCACGCGAGGGTCGAAGCGCTGATGAACAGTCCAACGATCCAGAATCGATCGACGTAATTCCAGATCAGCTGCGTCACCGAGTGCACAGCCTGCTGAACGACTCATAGACGACGGTATTTCTGATTCCATTCAACCGCGCTGATTGGATGCGACCCGCGGTAAAACTCGTGCGGAGCGCCACGATGGCCCTGACAACGGGCATACATGGCCAGCCCGAGCTCTGTGGGAACCAATATCACGTCTTCGTTGTAGGAAAAGAATTTCGATTTCAATCCGCGGTCCGATCAGCCCAAGGTCGAATAGGAGGGTCAGGTTCCGGTCGATCTTGAGCAGATCGTGCGCGCCTGCAATCTCGATGATCTCCTGCTCGGTACAGGAAACTGGATCTGCTGTGACCGTGCCTGAATCCGAAATGTTCTTATTGGTTCTCGTGCAAGCAGCATGAAAGATGCGGGTAAGGATCGTCGAGAGTTCGCTGAGTATTTCAACATATTCGGAATTCGGCTCTTCGGATCCGTCGTTCGTGCAGGATGTAACCAGAAGCCCGGTCCAAAACTGCTGAGTCAAATCGTCTTCAGCCCACGACCCCTTCTCCACCATGTGAATGAGAGTCTCTTTTGGAATCGACATTTTGTCTGCGTTGAAATCACGGGCAAGCATCTGTTCAGCGCGGAGAGCAATTTGAATCACGTTTGCAACGCGTATGTTGCTCAGTCCTTCGCGAAAGAAGAGCTTCAGTTCCTGAGTAGCTGAGGGGCAAATACGGCAGAGAAACGCCAGGGCTCTAGCGATTCGGAACTCATTGACGATGTCTGCCGGATCGATGTGTTTATCCGTCCTCCACAACCAGAGTTCCATGCTTTCCGGCAAAACGAAGGCAAGGCCCATGCCATCTTCGCCCCATCGAACAGATTTCGCCTGCAACTCGATGTCGTGACCGGGGGCTTCGACCGGAAGATCTTCACACGTGAGCCTGATGGGATTTATTTCGCCCGTAGGCCAACGCTCATTGGTCTGCAAGTAGATGCCGGTTGAACTGATGTCCTTGATGTTGTCCAAACCTGGCGAACTGCCGGTCCAGTGAAAGGCTTCAAGACCCGGAACGTTCCTTCGTTCGGCTCTTGGGGTTGGCTCATCGGGAAAGGTCTTTTTGAACCAATTTTTGAGTGACTGCATGTAGCCTCACAGTCTGAAATTGAACTTGCAGAATCATTGAAGCTGCGAATTTGTGAGTTTCATGCTTCGCAGCGATTCATATTCCTTGATGGCACATTAGTGTTTCCTAGAGCATCGTAGTCGCGCAATTCCCTCATCGTAACGTCCGGCGGCATTACTTTGGGAGTATTTATTCTGAGGCCGTCTTGAGTTTTGGCCCTGCAGTCCGATTTTGTCTTGCCGAGATCAACGGATTGAGCGCATTGCCGGGCGACCGTAGTGTAATGGACTTGCTGCCAGGGTAGTCGTTCAAGGCAATCTAGAAGTCGACGAGCGATCCGTCGGAGACGGCCATCGAAACCTATGGGCCTGGATGAAGCGGCAGCGTTCAGTCGGCTACGAGAGACGAGACAGCTGCCGGAGCCACACTATAAAAGTCTTGGAGCGAACCGCGATGGCCGTTACAGCGCTCATAGAGCTGTAGGCCAAGATTTGTCGGAGCAATGTCTGCATCGTGAATCTGCGAAAAAAATCTTGATCTGCTCCGCCTCACAAGCAATCCGAGGTCTGCCAGGTGCTCAAGATCGCGGTCGATCTTCACAAGGTCATGTATTCCCGCAATCCGAATAATCTCTTCTGCACTGTAGTTAAGGGGATGGGAGAGGATTGTGCCATGTTCTGATTCGAAGACATCGGCATTGGCACACGCAGTGGCGAAGATACGGCAGTGAGTGGCCGTCAGTTGGCTGAGCATATCAACAAAGACCATGCTCGACTGGTCGTTTTTATCGGTCGTACACGACGTGGCAAGGAGCCCGGCCCAGAATTGTTGGATCTGCTCATTCTCCGCCCATGAACCGTCTTCAAGAATGCGCAGAACGATATTAGCGAGAAGCGGTCAATTTTCCGTTTCTGGCTTCGAAGACGAGCATTTCTTCCGCGTGGAGAGCAATCTCAATCGCACTTTCAAGTCGATAATTGCTCAGTCTGCCACGGAGCAACTCGCGAATCTCTTTCGCCCCACCGGGACACTTGCGACGCAGGAATGAAATGGCGGCAGCCGCACGAAACTCACTCAGAATATCCTCGGGCTCGGTCTGATCCTCTGCTGCCTTGAGAGGACTCTCCCAGAGCCGCAAGTCGCTATCTTCTCCCATGAGAAATGCGACACCAATGCCTTCTTTATCGGATCTCACGGCCTTGGCCTGTACCGCATAGCGATGTTGCGGCGTTCTCGCCAGTGGGCCTTTTCTTTGCAAGGTTAATGAGATCACCTGATCTGGGGACCAGCGCTTATCGGTAAGCACGAAGGCCCCAGTCGAACTGATGTCGCGAATACTGCTCTGCTTAGCAAGTGCCCCGTCCCAATGGTAGGCAGCAAGAGATGGAGTGTCGCGCCGTCCTGCTTTCCTGCGGTCCAAGAGCGACGACTTTTTCGACAGTGTGTCCCGTAAACTCAATTTTTGCCCCCGTGTCGAGAACCCGCCTGTTTCCTGCATGTCAAACTTCACGTTGATCGATTGAGACAACAGATCGAGACGCCAATCAAATTGAGATTGTAGGGAACGAGAACCACCTTGCTTGTGTCTGGCATCACACTTGCCAGGTTATAAAAGTTGTTCTCTGAGAACAGTTACGGAAACTTCGGAGTTAGCCCAGGAATCAGTTACAACTCATAAACTCCAACTCAATGCCCCGGGGAAACATGTTTTCTGGCCTCTTTAGAGTTTTAGCTATGGTTGGCGACCCTCGCCGGAAGTATCTATGGGTCTAGGGCTGCGCGCCGGATAGCTATATTCCGAGATTTCGGGCCGCCTTCTGCCTAAGGGCTACGATGCGAGCAAGCTCGTGCGAATGTGGCACACTCCTTGACTCGAGTCACTTCTCAGAGTGAGTGCTGCGCCTCGCATTTGGGCCGAACCATGAGGTTACGAGCAAGTCCACATTCAGATGGACGTGCGGTGTTAGCTATCCCAGAAAGGACCGGCCGCCTGTTCGGCGGCCAGTGGCTTGAACCCGAAATCCAGGTCCGAGTCGCGGAGTATGTCTCGCAACCTCTCGCCATGCCGGACGCATGCAAACTACAGATCAATCGAGATGGGTGGCGGGGCAACCGTGCCCAGGCCGTAGAAGCCCTGCGGCGTTCCGCGATAACCGTTGCAACGCGCATACAGTTCGAGGCCGAGGCTCGTCGGGATGAACTTGGTTTCGGAGATGGGCGAAAAGAAGGTGGATTTGACCCTGTCGCTGATCAATCGTAGATCGTTCAAGTGTTCGAGATCGCGTTCGATTCTGATCAGGTCGTGAGAACCAGTGATCTTTTTCAGATCTGACGCGGTCCATGAGACGGGACGCGATGAGATGCGTCCGAGACCTGCGAGGAGCTTGGTGGACTTTGTAGCCGCGGCAGCGAGAATGCGCAGGTGAAGTGCCTTGAGTTGGCAAAGCAGATCGACGTAGATCATATTCGCTTCATCGCCACCGTTTGTGGTGCAGGATGTCGCCAGGAGACCTGCCCAGAACTGCAGCAACCAGGGGTCATCAGACCACGACCCGTCCTCGATGATGCGCTTGACGATCTTTGCGGGTGCTTGCATCTTCTCCGCGTCGATGCTCGCGTTGATCAGTTTTTCAGCCTGAAGCGCAATCTCAACGGAACAATCGAGCCGATAGTTGCTCAATTCCTGATGAAGGAGCCTCTTCATTTCCTGGGAGTTGCTCGGAGAGACTCGGCCCAAAAATGCAATAGCCTGCGCGACTCTGAATTCGCGCAGAATGTCTTCTGGCTCGGTTTGTTCCGATGCGCTCTTTAGCGGACTTTGCCACAAACGCAGGTCGGCGCCTGGCGGCAGAACGAAGGAAACTGCGACGCCTTGATCATCCCACCGGACGGCCCGGGCTTGCACGGCGATGAAGTTTTCTCGCGTTCTCTCAAGAGGACCGGATCTCTGCAATGTCAGCGTGATCATTTCGCCGGGCTCCCAACGCTCTTGAGTCAGGAGGTATGCCCCGGTTGAACTGATATCTCGGACCGGATTCAAATGAAGTATGGAGCCGTTCCAATGATAAGCGGCAAGAGCGGGTGAACTACGTCTTTCGGCTCTTTGCGGCTGGTGAGATGCCGGTGTATCCATGCGGCTATGTGATGAGTTCATGAACCCCCCGAAAAGTGCTTTCGTTTCCATTCGCCACTGGGGAAGCGGAACGACATCGATTCATGTGCCAGATCCCATTCGAGTCCCGGTCACTCTGCACACCACACGATTCTAACCCCGCGAATACAACTTTTGTGGGAAGGCGCGATGTTACTTTAGACACCATTTCGACAACTTTCTGGTGCGAATAGGCTTGCAGACCCGCATTCGGCGGCGAATTGCGCCAGCGAAGTTGATCCCTATGCAATGGTTAAGCGAGTGGCGGGCAAATGGATTAGCCTCTAGTTTCATGAATTCTGCGGATAAAAATGCGGCACGGTCCACAGGTCCACTGGAAAAAGGACTTGAGGCGCTGATGGAGCTAGCTCGCGAGGTGGCCTCCCGCTCCTATTCGCCGTATTCGAATTTCAGAGTTGGCGCTGCGCTGCGCCTGACAAACGGTGAAATTGTGACCGGGACTAACGTGGAAAACGTGAGTTACGGCCTGACCATCTGCGCGGAACGGGCTGCGCTTAGTGCGAGCAGTAGCTGAGTTCGGACCGGAGATTCGCGTTGAAGCGCTTGCGATTGCGAACCTGAATGGCGTGGCCAGCCCTCCGTGTGGCGCATGCAGGCAGATGCTGGCGGAGTTCATCTTGCCGGAAGCGCAGGTGATCTTCCCCGCGACCGACGGGGCTAGAGTCATGACCTTCTCTCAGATACTACCGCTGGCGTTCGAGATGAAGGCAAAGTGAGGCATGAGTTGTGAAGAAGCAGATAGACATGTTGCCACACGATAGAGAAGCACCTCCGCTGCACATGGTTGACCTCATCTTGAAAAAGCGCGACGGCGGAGCACTCGATGCCAGCGAAATTGGGTTCATCGTGGCAGGAGCAGCAAATGAGTCAATTCCGCTGGAGCAACTTTCAGCGTGGCTGATGGCGTCCTGGCTGAATGGAGTCACACTGGAAGAAACACGCGCTTTGGCCGTAGCGATGCGAGATTCAGGCGAAAAGTTCGATCCTTCGCACCTGGGCAAGATTGCGGTGGACAAGCACTCGACCGGCGGGGTAGGCGACAAAACCAGTTTTCTCGTGGCTCCGCTGGTCGCCGCTTGCGGGCTTGCCGTGCCTATGATTAGTGGGCGCGCACTGGGACATACGGGTGGAACGCTGGACAAGTTGGAATCCATCCCCGGATTTCGTACAGCGCTGTCACTCAAGGAATTCGAGAGTGTGCTCGAGAAGTGTGGCACCGCGATTATCAGTCAGACGCCAAAGATAGTGCCGGCGGATCGCGTGCTGTATGCGTTGAGAGATCGAACAGGTACGGTTGAGAATCCGGGGCTGATTGGCGCGTCGATCTTAAGCAAGAAACTCGCGGCGGGATTGCATGCGTTGGTACTCGATGTGAAGACGGGATCGGGATCGTTTCTGCACAAGCGAGCAGATGCGGAGTACCTCGGCGCACTCATGGTGGCGACGGCCGAGGCTGCGGGAACACGTACGGTTGCGTTGTTGACCGATATGGGACAGCCTCTCGGGCACACGGCCGGCAACTGGATTGAGATAGCAGAGTGCGTGGAGTTAATGCGCGGCGAGTGGCCCAGGGATAGCGAGGACCTGCGCGAGCTTTCACTGCGACTCGCCGGATGGATGATCCATCTGGGCGGAAAAACGGATACGGCCGAGGAGGGATATTGGGCTGCGGCGGGTGCTCTGGCCGATGGATCGGCCCTGCGCACCTTTCTGGAAATGGTGACATTGCAGGGCGGCGATGCACGCATATTCGACGATTTGAAGGGATTTCATCGGCCGGGAGTTACGCAGGTGCTCGAGGCCTGGAAGAGTGGCTACGTGCGCGCGATGGATACGATGGATTTGGGATGGGCCGTGCAGCGGCTGGGCGCAGGACGAGAAAACGCGTGCGAAGCTGTGGATCCGCATGCGGGAATTGAATTTCACGCGAAGCGCGGTGCGCATGTAGAGAAGGGGCAGCCCTTCGCAACCCTGTATGCCACAAGAGAGGACCTGCTGGCTGAGCCTATCTGCCGAATCCAGAGGGCCATCACTTTTTCTGAGGAGCCGCTTGAAGAAAAAATACCGCTGGTGAGCCACATCTTTGCCCGCCAAAATGCGGAGGCGTATCTGCGCGATACGCTAAGGTAAGGAGAAACAGCTTTTTGCTTTCTTAACGCTTTGATTCGTGTGCCTGTCGCAGCAGAATTGTGCGGCAATACTGCAAGCTTACATTGCAAGGAGATTGGTTTGGGGCGATTTACAGGAGTGCTGGGGATAGTGGCAGTGCTGTTGGCGGCGTGGCTCGGGTCGACGGATCGAATGCGCATTCGGTGGCGGACAGTGGTATGGGGGCTGAGCCTGCAATTCATCTTTGCCTTCCTGGTACTGCGGTTTGATTTTGGGCAGCGCGCAATGGCTTGGGCCGGGGATGTTGTGAATCACATGCTCGGCGCAACGGCGGCCGGCACTAAGGTGCTGTTTGGTGCATTGGGCACGCCGAATACTTCCCTCGGATCCATTTTCGCGTTCCAAGTCTTGCCGACAATCATCTTCATCTCTGCATTCTTCGCCGTGCTCTATCACATTGGCTTGATGCAAATCATCATTCGCGCTCTGGCGTGGGTGATGCTCAAGACGATGCGCATCTCGGGAGCGGAAAGTATGAATGTCGCCGCCTCAATCTTCATGGGGCAGACAGAGGCTCCGCTAACGATCCGGCCGTTTCTTTCGCGCGCGACCCGCAGTGAACTGATGACGATCATGACAAGCGGTATGGCGCATGTGTCCGGCGGCATCATGGCCATGTACATCGCACAGGGCATCGAAGCACGACATTTGCTTTCGGCTGTAATCATGACTTCTCCGGGCACTATTTTGATTTCAAAGATGCTGGTGCCTGAGACCGAAGTGCCGGCAACTGAAGGCCGCGTTGTCATCCCCAAGGACGAGGAGCACAAAGACGAAAACCTGATCGGTGCGATCGCAAGAGGCACGATTGATGGCGGCAAGCTTGCGTTGAACGTGGCGATCATGCTGATAAGTTTCCTGGCGCTGGTGGCCTTGCTCGATAGCTTGCTTGGCTGGGTGCACCTGCACAACGGATTGCACTGGATACCGGGCAGTCTCGGCGAGATTCTTGGATTTGTATTTGCGCCTGTGGCATGGCTGATCGGGGTGCCGTGGCATGATTGCGGGATGATTGGCAATCTGCTGGGCACGCGCATGGCCTTGAACGAAGTAATCGCATACATTGCTCTTGGCGCACAGAAAGCGATCCTCGCACCGCGATCGTTCACGATTGCGACATTCGCGCTCTGCGGCTTCGCGAATCTCGGATCCATTGGGATGCAGATCGGCGGCATTGGTGCTCTGGTGCCGGAACGCCGCAACGATTTGGCACGTTTAGGCGTAAGAGCCATGCTCGCGGGAACAATGGCGAATCTGATCTCAGCTTCGATCGCAGGGATGTTCCTTGGCTAAGCCAAGTCAATTGCTGCAAAGAATTCAGGCAACGTTCTCCGATGACTCTTGCTTCAAAGCAGCAAGCCTTGGGCCATGAGTTCCGTCCTGCTTGGGATTTGCCATGATTTTGTGCGCTGAATACCAGGAAGGTTCATATATATCGCGACGAGAATTCCTGCTCCCAAGAACATAGATTATGACCAACGTTTCCGTATCGCCGGCTGTGCGTTCGCCCAGGAGTCTGTGGCACAAAGCTCCTCTTTGGATGCATATCGTCGTTGTTGCGACGGCCTTGGTGCTGGCTGCGGGGTTTGTCTTTGTGAGCACGAACTGGCCGTATCGGTATCGCAAGATCAAGCCGATGCTCGAAGACGTCCTTGCCAGTCAGGTCAAGATTTCGCGGTATCACCGCACATACTTCCCTCACCCGGGCTTCATGGCGACCGGGATTACGATGCGCCGCAAGTCCGCGCCAGATCTTCCGCCGCTTGGGACAGTGGAATCGATGGTGGTGCAAGGCAGTTGGCTCGACCTGGTGATGCTCCGCGACCGCGTGCAATTGGTTGACATCACCGGCCTGCACATCGTCGTGCCGGCCATCGGGAGCCGCGAGAACCACGAAGATTTTCCGCCAGGCAGCAGCGCGGATTTTGAAGGGCCAACAACAAAGATCGATCGAATGGTGGTCCACAAAAGCCTTTTGGATATCATGCGCGCGGACGGCAATCGCCTCTCATTTCCTATCGCGCAGCTTGAGTTGCGAAGTGTGCATAAGGGCGAGGCGATGACGTACGCGGTCGACATGCGCAATGCGCAGCCGACAGGGCGCATTCGAGCGCATGGCGGACTGGGGCCGATGCATCCAAACAATATGGGCTCTACCCCTGTCTCCGGCGAGTTCACCTTTTCGTCGGTCGAACTGCACGACGTGGGCGACATCAGCGGAACTCTCGACTCTCGAGGGCAGTTCGAAGGTACGCTGGGAGCGATCGAGGCTGACGCCACTGCGGATACTCCCAATTTTGCCGTCGATAAAGGACAGCACAGTTCCGTGCGGGGAACGATTCACTGCACCATCGACGCTACGAACGGGGATTTGAACATCTCGAGCATCGTTGTAACAACCGGAAGGACGTCAGTCCTCACGAAAGGAACGATCACAGGCTCCCCAAAGACAGCGAATTTGGATTTTGCTGTGACGCGTGGACGGGCAGAGGATGTTTTGCGGCCCTTTGTTCATCAAGATGTCCCCATCGCAGGGCCAGTGTGGTTGCATGGTCACGCCTATGTCGGCCCCGCCGGGAATGGTGCAGGATTTCTTCAACGTCTGCGTGTGGATGGCGTTTTCAACGTACCCGCCGAGCGGATCCTGGACAAGCAAACGCAAAAGAGCCTCTCGGAATTCAGCCGACGAGCGCAAGGGGAAAAGACGGACAATGCGAATGCCAATCAAGACGACCGGCCACAAAGTTCTTCAGCGGATGCGCTTTCCTCTCTGAAAGGCCCCGTAACGATTCGCGATGGCATCGCATCGACCGAGCGACTAGATTTCCAAATTCCTGGCGCGCAAGCAAATTTGGCGGGGACCTTTAATTTCCACAATCAGAGCGTGCACCTTCTGGGAAATCTGAAGATGGACGAAGATATCTCTCACACCTCGACGGGTTTCAAGTCCTGGCTCCTGAAACCGCTCGCTCCCTTCTTCAAGAAAAATCACGTGGGCGCCTTAGTGCCAATTGCCGTTACAGGCGGGCCTGGGAGCTACAAGGTCACGTCGGATCTGACACACAGCAAATGATGCCTCCGCGCAAGTGGCACGTAGAAATGACGTTGCATCCGCGCGATCGAGTTGATCAAACGCATACGCCTGAGCGCGCATCTCACTATGAATGGCAATTTCGCCAACAATGCGGATAGCGCTTTGTCTCGCCGCGGCGTTCGGCGCGATTGCACTGGTTGGGTCTCGCAGCGAGGATGCACATTCTCGCCCCGCAGATGCGGTAAAGCCTTCATCTAAAGTGCCGCCAGAGCCAGTGCTGAAGCCCGCGCCCTCCACGCCAATTGCCGAGGAGAAAGCTCAACTTGGCGACGAAGAAACCTGGCAGTCCGAATGGGATGGGATCGTGGAGAAGGCGCTTACTCCCGAGTTGCTCTCAGCGAGTGCTGGGAAAGGCGTGAGACAATTTTGCCCGAGATTCCAGGCTATGAGCGAAGCGGATAAACGCGCCTACTGGGCTTATGTCTTTCAGGCGCTTTCTGGCGCAGAGTCTGGATTGCGAGCAGCCTCGAATGTGCAACACACTGAACCCGAGGTGGCGGTGACAGATCGTGTCAGTCATCGCATGGTACGTAGTGAGGGGTTGCTGCAACTCACGTATCAAGATGCCGTTCGATATGGGTGCGATTTCGACTGGAAGAATGATCGAAACTTGAATGAACACGATCCAGACAAGACGATCTTGCGCCCTAAAAACAATCTCGAGTGCGGAATCAAAATCCTGCAGAGGCAGCTTATCAATCATCAACGACCGCTGCTGAGCAAAGTGAGCTACTGGTCTGTGTTGCGGCCGGGATGGCCCGGCAACCACGTCTTCTTGAAGCAAATGTCGAACGTGCCAGAGGCTTGCGGCCGCAAACTCATGCCCCGAAAGTCTGAGAGTAAACCTATTTCTTCTCCTTCGTTTGGAGTCTCGCGTTAGGCGAGAAGCGATGGCTTTACTTCTGGGCTCGCTCGACTTTGAGAAGTTCCATTTCAGCCTGCTGCAATGAGATGTTCTGGGTGAGTTGGTTGAACTTGGATTTCTCGTCATCCTCATTGACGGATATATTTTTAAAAATCAGCGCATGGCCTTGGATGTGAACATGCGTCTCTGTTATTTGCCAAACAGTCTTCGCAAGTTCGCGGCGTTCCACGTCGAATGTGCCACCCGCCTTGAGTTCCCCGAGCAGGCCGCCGCCAATCTTTACATCGCGAATCAAGCGACCCTTGAGGCTGGCGATCCGGTGCTGCGAACTATCAACCGCCATATCTCCCTCCATCGCTGCAAAGACACGAGCCTCCATGTCGGGAGGACGAAATTGGGGATCTGGCTTGAAGTGGAGAATTATATTGCTGCCCTGCGTGCCCCGGCTCGTCCAGATGAAAGCATTGGGCAAGAGCCTGAGCAGTTCCGCCGCCTTCTCGTCGTCTTGCTGCCCGCCCTTACGCTGTTTGGCTTGTGCTCTGCCATCCTTTACGAAGTTATCCATCTCCTGCCGCTGTTGCGCTAATGACAAAGACTGACCGTTTCTCTCGACCACGCGCTTCAGGCTGCCCCCCTGCGTTTCTGCGACCCACTGCTTGACTGTGAGTTTCTCGTCTCGGTTGGATTCGAAGTAGGTCCACCGACTGTGGTCATTTTGAGCAGCCGACATTTCCGTTTGCACTGCCTGTTGAACGATCTGTTTTGCGACTTTGTGAATAGATGGCTCGTTGAGATGCAAGGATGATTGCAACAACCGAGAGAATACGACCAATCCTGAGCGGGATGTGACCACCATGCATACATACTCTTGGATGCAAGTGGCGTAAGTGCGGATGGGAACGACAATGCGGAGTGACGATAGATTTTCACGCAGAGCTCTGCTCAGACAATCAGGGAGCCACAATTCCTATGCGCCGGATGCACGAAGACGCCTGACGCGGTAAAGCAGTGTCAATGCCGTGACCGTGCCACAACTGAGCAGGCTCGCCGCCATCCCCAGTATCAGGGAGAGGTCATGCTGATAGAGGCCATGAACAATCCCGATGGCCTGCAATACACTAAAGCCTCCGAACGTGACAAGTGAAATGCCCTCGTCGCTTTTCTTGCGCCAGACAGCGAGCACCTGAGGTACGAAGAGCAGTGCGTTGCCGAGTAACCCCAATCCGAAGATGACGGCGACAATCTCTTTCATTGACGAGATCTTTCTGGAAACCTCGCGGCATTGCGAGCCTTGGCTCTCGCCGCTTCTTCTTCGCGTGTTCTTGCCGGAGCATTGGTTTCAAGAGACGCAAGCAAACGCGCGGAAACGCCGGCGATCTCATCGATCGCCAAGTTGAAGGCGCTCTCGTTAGCTTTGGATGGCTTATTGAAGCCGCTGATCTTTCTCACGAATTGAATGGACGCTGCTCTAATTTCATCTTCAGTGACAGGCGGATCGAAGTTGAACAGCATTTTGATGTTTCGGCACATGTTCCCTTACCTCTGGTAAAAATGTTTGCGCTGAGGAATGCGCTGCTTTGTCAAGTGGTACGCGTGCACAGATCGCGGTTGTAGAATCTCAGGAACGGAATCATCTGTGCAAATATGACCTACTTTGATCATTGTTCAGAGGCCGCAGACTTCCTTCGCGGCAAATTGGGGAACCTGCGACCGCACGTGGGAATTGTGCTTGGCTCGGGGTTGGGAGCGGTAGCGGATGCCATTCACGACCCCATTAGCGTGCCGTACGAAGAGATCCCGCACTTTCCGAAATCCACGGTTGAGGGCCACTCTGGGCGAATGGTGGCAGGCTTCCTGGGCGGAGCCCAGATCATCGTGATGCAAGGGCGGGTGCACTTCTACGAGGGCTATTCCCTCAAACAAATTACGTTCCCGATGAGAGTCATGGGAGCGCTCGGGGTGAAAGCCGTAGTGCTCACAAATGCCGCCGGGGGAATCGCCGAAGGTTACAGAGTCGGGCAATTGGTTCTGATTGCTGATCACATCAACATGATGGGTTGGAATCCCCTTGTGGGGCCCAACGAGGCTCGTTTCGGATTTGATCGAGCCGGAGCAGGCCTAAGATTTTTTGACATGAGCGATGCCTATTCCAAGCGGCTCCGTACGATCGCCAGGCAGGCGGCTGATCAGCAAGGCAGCACTTTGGAAGAGGGCATCTATCTCGCAGTGAGCGGACCAAGCTTTGAGACCCCCGCAGAGATTCGAGCTTATCGCTCTCTTGGCGCAACACTGGTTGGGATGTCGACGGTGCCCGAGACGATTGTGGCGCGACATATGGGTATGGAAGTGTTGGGAATTTCGTGCGTGACCAATCTGGCAGCAGGGTTGAGCCCGACTCCCTTGAGTCACAGTGAAGTGTTTGAAGCGGGACGCCAGGTCGAGCGCAAATTGACCGAGTTGCTCGAGCAATTGGCCATGTGGATTGCTTCGCTCGTGGATTCGGATTCGTGATCAATGAAGGCTTCATGGAACAGCACTCAATGGCATCGTTGCCCTCGTCGTCTGTCGTGATTGGAATTGCCGGAGCCTCTGGATCGGGAAAGACCACACTCGCAGCCGAATTGGCCCGCGACTTGGACGGAATCCACTTTCCGCTCGACAACTATTATTTCGACTTGTCTCATCTGCCGATGGCAGAGCGCGTACAGGCCAACTTCGACGATCCAAAACTGATTGAGAGTTCCCTGCTTGCACTCCACGTTGCGGCGTTGGCGCGCGGCGAAGAGATCGAGCGGCCCTTGTACGATTTTTCGACTCATAGCCGCATTTCAGGTCGGACAGACAGAGTGCGCCCGCGCGCATTCGTGATCGTCGAGGGGCTCTTTGCGATCTATTACCCTGAGTTGGTTCCTCTTTATCACTTATGTGTTTATGTAGACACGCCCGACAACGTCTGCTTTGACCGCCGAATGAGGAGAGACACAGTGGAACGCGGACGCTCTGTCGAATCGGTGCGGCTGCAATACGAGACGTCGGTAAGACCCTCATGCATCGCCTTTGTGCGCCCCTCGGCGTCGAATGCCCACCTGATCGTGGATGGAACAGCAGCCCTCGACTGGAAAGTCGAACAGGTTCTGTCGGCGATGCGTAGTCGAGGCCTATTGCGGTTACCTAGATAACCAATTCAAGTCATTTAATGCCTCGTTTCCCACTTTGGGTGGGTCAGACTACCGCGAAAGTGGAGCATCCCTTCTTCGTTCCGCAAGGCTATTCTCGTTCCGAGTATGGGATGCGGCCCGTTCCTGAAAATTTACATGGGATCCAAATGCCGCTCCCCTTCGTACCGATAGCGTAGGACTGACGATGAGCATATCTTTCAAAGCAATGCGGCTCAAGGCTGAAGGGTGGATGCGTGCAGGCATCTCCCCGCAGCGCCTGGCGCTTACACTTGCCTTGGGGTTCGCCATCGGCTGCATTCCCGTGCTGGGGATTCCGACCGCACTCTGTTTCCTCGTGGCGCTGCCTCTGCGAATGAACGTACCGGCGATGCAAGCGGCAAATTACGCCGCAATGCCTCTCCAGGTGATCCTGATTTTTCCATTCGCTCGGCTGGGAGGCTGGATGTTTGCTTCCAGCCCTCGCACCGGCCTGACGGCCGACGCTCTGATGCACGGCTCCGCGCTCAATCTGCTTTGGGCGTCTGGTAGTTTGGCGGGCCAGGCAGTGGCGGCATGGCTTGTGATCGCCGTCCCCATGGTTGCGCTAATGACCCTCCTTCTGACGGCGGCACTAAGGAAAGTGCCGCAGATGGCTGCCGTGCGGTCCGAGAACTAAAGGAAGCTTCTCGTTCTTGAGAACAGTTGCACGATTCGATTCACCCGCAGGCTGAAGACCTCAGAACTCGACGACGCATCTGTTTCTCTCCATTACGATCCCTCAGCCATGCACAACCGGGATTCCGAAGGAGCGGCAACTACCGATCTACGAAACGGTTTCGGGCATAATAGTCCCCGAGCCTTTAAAATTTAACTTGGACTGAGCCGCTGCATTTCCTCATTTTGATTGCTCATAGCGACTTCAAGTGAATTCAGATAGGACCTTGTTGACTTGTGACAAATCCTGAAAGCAATCCTGCCGATGCTGCCCGCAATGCCAACATTTCCTTCCTTTTTTTCGCTTTGGGCGGAGCCGTTGGATTAGTCAACATGGTCTCGGCGACGATCCCCTTCGGTGAGGGATTTGAGATGGTCGCCCTGGCAAAAAATCTTGCGCTGCATGGCGCATACATTAATCCCTTCCGTGTCCTCGACACCGGAGCCACAGCCGCGAATCCGCCCTTGTACCCGTTCCTGCTGTCTCTAGTCTTCAGAGTCCTCCGGACTGACACGTTCGTTACGCTCGCTGCAACGCTGTTGAACATACTTGTCAACGCGTTCACTGCAGCATGGCTACCGCGAGTCTCATGGATGTTTTATCGGGATGTTCGCCCCGGGATCGCAGCATCAATCTTTTGGCTCATCTCTACGACGTTGATGCCAAGCTGGGACACAGGTTATACCGCCGCGAGCTTGCTCCTGTTCTGCTTGCTAACCCACAAAACTATGGGACGAGGGAGTTTCCTTTTTTCTGGCCTTGCGGCTGGCTTGCTGGCGGGAATGCTGTTTCTTTTCAACCCGTCGACAATCCTGATTTTCATGCCCTGGATTGCATATCTAGTGTTTGAACGCCGCACTTCTTTGAGAAATGTCTTGGCATACTGTACTGCTTTGTTCGCAGTGCTTTTCCTGGTGACGTTCAGTTGGATGTTCCGGAACCACGAACAGCTCGGCGGATTCGTTGTGCGAACCAATCTTGGAATGACGCTGTACTCGTCAAATAACGAATGCGCCAGTTCTAGCTTGATCGATGAGGAACGGACAAATTGTTATCAGTCGCATCACCCAAACACGAGCCTCCAGGAGGCGGAACGTCTTCGGCTCCTGGGTGAAATCGAATATGATCGCATGCGCATTCGAGACACAAAAGCATGGGTCCGGTCTGACCCTTCGTCCTTCGCGCGCCTTGCGATGGCTCGCTTCCGCGATTTCTGGTTCCCCCCCATGGAAGATCATCCATTCAAATCTGTCGCCATTTGGATCGCAACCTTGCTCTCCATCCCTGGGATCCTGCTTATGATTTACCGGCGCGAAAGGGTCACTCCATTCGTTCTCTTCGTTCTCGCCATTTATCCGCTCATGTACTACATCGTTGTTAGCGACGTTCGGTATCGAGTACCTGTGCTTTGGCTCTCTCTTCTTCCGGCGGGGTATTTCTTGGCGAACATTTCAGAGAGGATCAGAAAATCGACCCCATCGCAGAGCCAGCCACCGGCAGTTTCCTGTCCGTAGCCGGCTTTCCATTCGGTAGTGCCCGATGCGCCGCCTTCGTATTGCAATCTGTCACACGCTGAACCAAACGCCTAATTCGCAGTGGCGTATGGGTCCGGAACCGGCTTGGCGCTCTCGAGCCACGCTGTGTAGACCATGTCGCGCAACATGCTGGCCCCGGCGGCAAGGCGATCCGCGGTAAAGTCGCGGGATTCCGGAGTGCCTTCGCCGCTGAATCCTCCCGCCTTCTCCAACTGATAAACCCTCTCAACAAAGGTGGCGGTATGCCGCAGGTAAGCCACGTAGTTTGCGAAAATATCGCCCTGAATGGCGCTAGGGGGAGTCATCTTGGCCTGCACTTCCGGCACACGAATGTTCGCAGCCACAAATGGCCCTTCAAACTGCCAGTGAATCTTATGGTCCGTGGTGTACCCGTTTGGGTTAGGACCGCTCCAGCCGTTGTATTGGACGGTGGTGTGGAGCGGTTGCGATGCATCTCCGACGTAGTGCCCGAGCCAGCCGGCGTAAAAGATGGCCGCATATTCTACGGAATGAGTATCTTGGTGTTCGGTCGTAAGTCGACGGTATTCACGAAGCGCCGCTTTGAGACGCTCCCAGACCTCGGTGGCTTCCCAAGGCTGCAGGCCGACCTTTTCGGGACGTTGACCCGACGCAAAAACGCTTGCCTCGAAGTCGAGGCGGCGGCGTGGCAAGGGACCAAGAGCATCGGCAGGTTCAAGGTCGATGAAGTGTTCCGGAGCCTGCGCGGCAACCAACTCCGGCTCGGCAGGCGAACGCCAGCGATCTGGCTCTGGACCGAGGTACTCAATCTCTGAGAGGGCCGCCTCAGAGCGAAGGAACGCCGGCGCGTCGGCGGGCAGATTGTTAATCGCTAAACGATTGATAAGTCGGTGACCTTCGTTACCCCAGGCACATGCGGTTTGCGGCTGGAAAATGACACCTGCAAGGACAATAAAGACAGAAATAACAATGATGTGGCGCTTATCTATGCGGAGCATGAAGCCAGTATACGAAACAGACATCAGGCCCGAGTGTCGCTGGTACCCTCGTTGCCACCCTGGCGGAGTTACGTCTGAGAGTGCCATTAGGGGTTCAAGTCATCGATTGTTCAGCAACATACGCTTGAAAAGCATCCCGAATTGTGGGAGGGTGCAAGATAAGCCTTTTTGTGTATTCACTGCGCGCGCCGTCAAGTCGCGCTGAGACAGGGACAGACGCAGCAGTGCGGATGTATTCTCGCTTTAAGAGTGCGAGACATTAAGGGGCGCGGGGCACTTCCGCATTCCGCCCCAAAAGCACGTGCGATTGATAGCCTGTCGTGCGGCGGACAACAACAGAGGTGCATGCGCTGATTCCCGAAGGAATGGGAGCGGCCAGCATCGGGTCGAATGCAGGAGCGCGGCAAAGGGATGGACACACGCGAAGCCAGGCAGTTTAAGCGCGAAGGGGAAAACGACGCCCCTTCAATATGGTCTTCGCTGTCGGTACTTGCAGTTGCAATGGCGGCAGGAGGAATTCTTGCGCGCCTGGAAGCGGGGCCACGATACGACTGGCTGCTGCTGATGACTGCGATGGGCTTAACAGCCGCAGTGCTCATGCGGCTGCTCGCCGACAATACCGCTGAGCGTGAAGCGCAGGCAAAGTACGCTGGCGATCCCCTGAAGGACATCCTGGACTCGGCAGGCACATTGGTCATTGGCATCGGTCTCGATGGCCGACTGAACTACGTAAACCCCGCAGCCGAACGCCTGCTGGGCTATCATGCGGCCGAACTTGTAAATCAAGAGACGACGACGGACCTTCTGGCTCCTGGCGAGGAAGAGCGCCTGGTGTCGGAAGTGAAGCGCCTCTACGCGATCCCAAAGTCATCAGCAGATGCTTCAGGCGGGCAACACGAAACTTACGCGGAGGTCGTGCAATCGCTCGCTCCGAGCCAAGTTCCAAGCTTTGAAACACATTTGCGACGCAAAGACGGGTCCTTGTTCCCAGTCCGGCTTCACATTTCCACCCTTCGCAACCGAGAGGGCGTGCCCACCGGACTCGTTGCAGTCGCGCTGGACCAATCCACCACAGCAGCACATGGCGAGGGCATGCGGATTCCTCGCGACCGCTACCGTGATCTTTTTGAGAACTCCAGCGAGATGATTGCGACGCTCGACATGTCGGGCAAGTTCCTTTATGCCAATCCAGCCTGGCGACAGTGCTTCCGCCTCGACCGGAATGCTCAACTGGACGAAGAGTCTTTTGCAAACGTGTTTGGGCCCAGTTGCCGTGAAGAGGCTGCCGCGTTACTGAAAAAGGCTCTGGAGGGAGTGACCGTCGACCGCGCCCCACTGCGGACCGAGACGCCGGACGGGCGGCTGCTGGAATTGGAAATGAGCCTGCACCAGCGCCGTCGCGCAGGTAAGCCTCTGGCGGTGCAGTGCCTGCTCCACGACGTGTCACAGCAGAAGCACCGCGAGCATCGCCTGGCGCTGCAACTCGTAGTCAGCCAGATCGTTGGTGAAAACGTTTCGGCCGAGGTGGCGACCAAGCGCGTGCTTGAGGCCCTTTGCATCTCGCAGGGGTGGGACGTGGCCGTGAAGTGGGATGTTAACGCCGAAGAGAATCGCCTTGAGTTCAGTACCGCGTGGGGTGTTCCAGGCCGCGAAGCAGAGGCTCTGATTCAAGAGAGCATGGGCATTACGATGACCCCGGGGGCCAGCCTGGCAGGACGAGCATGGAAAGAAGGACGTCTGGTGTGGGCCTCAGACCTGTCTGCCCTGCCAACTGGACCACGAGTGCAGACTGCTCTTCGCAGCAGGATGGCCTCGGGCTGGGCCGCCCCGGTACAAGTCGGGAACCACGTTTTGGCTGTGCTTGAGTTCTATTGCCACATCAAGCTCCGCGAGGACCGCGAAACCACCGCAGCGATGGAAACCGTGGCTGGTTCGTTGGGACAGATGCTGGCACGAACACGCGAGCGGGAACGCGCGGAAGAACTAAGCAGGCAGCAGGAAATCTTGCTGGGATCTGTGGCTGACGGGATTTGCGGTGTGGATCGGAACGGGCTGGTGCGCTTTGCGAACCCCGCAGCCGCGCGACTCCTGGGAGCACGTCCCGCAAATCTGATTGGCAAACCGATACACCAACTTGTTCATGGAACCGCCCCACCGGACAAGAAATGCGGCGACGACTGCCCATTGCGCCGCGCATCCGGTCAACGGAAATCAGTGACGGGCGAAGGCACGATCTTTCGCAGCAATGGCACCGGCTTCCCTGCTGAGTTCTTCCTCAATCCGATCTTGGACCAGGGCAGATTCTCAGGTTCGGTGCTTAGCTTTAGGGACATCAGCCAAAGGTATGCGCTCGACCGGATGAAGGATGAATTCGTGTCCACGGTAAGTCACGAATTGCGCACACCACTGACCTCAATTCGCGGAGCGCTCGGTCTGCTCTCGTCGGGCATGCTGGGAAGCATCAACGAAAAAGCGGCCAACCTGCTGCGTATCGCCCTCAACAATTCTGAACGACTGGTGCGCCTGATCAACGACATCCTCGATTTGGAGCGCACCCAAAGCGGCCGGGAACCTTTGGCGTTTCGTCCCGTGCAACTCGGCGAGATCGTGCGGCAGGCAATCGATGGTATGCAACCCGTGGCCGAAGAGGCAGGCGTGCTGCTTATTCACGATAAAACGCAAGTTGAAATCACCGCAGACTCCGACCGACTGCTACAGGTTGTGACCAACCTGTTGTCGAATGCAATCAAGTTCTCTCCTCAAAACTCTGCTATCTCGGTGATGCTGCGTTCGGGTGCAAGCGGCGTAACACTCTCTGTGATCGATCAGGGTCGCGGCATTCCCGCAGACAAGCTCGAGGTCATCTTCGGTCGATTCCAACAGGTCGATGCCTCAGATTCACGCCAGAAGGGCGGCAGTGGACTAGGCTTGGCCATCTGTCGCGCCATCGTCCTGCAGCACAGTGGGCGAATCTGGGCCGAGCGGAATCCCGTGCGAGGATCCACCTTCAGAGTGTTCCTGCCGTATCAACCGGCCGCAGTGAAGAGCGAGGATGGAGAGATTAATCCGACTACGCACGGTGCAGTGCTTGTGGCGGATACGAACGGAGGCACGAGACCCTTGATCGCCGAGCAGCTTGCTCGGTTCGGATATCGAGTAGTTGAAGCCACAACTGTGGACCAGGCGGTAGCCGTGGCTCATGACGGAGTCTCCGCAATCGTTCTCGATACGACGCTCCATGGATTCAATGGATGGGAGATTCTACCCATGCTCCGGCGCGAAGATCCCGAGGCACACACGCCTGTGGTTCTGGTAGGTGTCGCAAACCCGCAGAATGCGGCAGAGCTAAACGGTAAAGGGGATGGGCTTTTTCCGCGGCCCACGGATGATGTCCTCCTGCACGAATTGACGAAGACACTTTGCGTGCCCGGCGAGACGATGCGCATCCTTGTGGTCGAAGATGATCTGGATCTCGGACAGGTGATCTCCGAAATCTTCAATCGCGAGACAACCAGTGTCAGGGTGGCGCACACGCGCCAGGGGGCGCTCGACGAGTGCCTCACCTTCCAACCTCATATGCTTGTGTTGGATATAGGTCTGCCCGACGGGGACGGCTTCAATGTAGTAGATTGGCTGCGACAGCATGAAGATCTGGGTCGCATGCCGTTAGTAGTCTACTCGGCCCACGGCTTGACGCAGGCGGAACGCATGCAACTTGTCCTGGGACTTACACATTTTCTGGCGAAAGCAAGCGTGGAACCTGAGCAACTGGAAGCATTGGTACTTACAATGCTTCGGAGTTCACAGGAGATCGAGGAATCTTTGCCCGAGGTTTCTGCGAGCTAAGCTAACAGGGCGACGTTGGGGAGTTCAATAAAATGCACCGCATTCTTATTATTGATGATGAAGATGATATTCGCGAGGTAGCCGCGCTCAGCCTTGAAACCGTAGCTGGATGGGAAGTGATGGTCGCCAGTTCAGGCGCTCAGGGACTAATCCGCGCGTCCAGCTACCAGCCAGACGCCATTCTGCTCGACGTGATGATGCCCGGGATGGATGGACCAGCCACATTTCGCGAGCTGCGCAAGAACCCGGCGACAGCGCATATCCCCGTGCTGTTGCTCACCGCGAAGGTGCAAGCCAGCGATCGGACGCGCTTCGCGGACCTCGGCGTAAAGGCGGTGCTTGTGAAACCTTTTGATCCTTTGACCTTGTCAGTTCAAGTGGCAGAAGTCTTGGGTTGGAGCTAAGCGCCCAAGCCATGGGAGAGTCACCAGAACCCGCGCTTGTCGAGGCGATAAACCGCTTGTGGGTCAAGTTTCTGCCGCAATTGGAAGAGCGGGTGGCCTCTCTTGAAATGGCCGCTGCGGACTTTGCCTCAGGTTCCCTCTCGGCGGGCGGCCAGCAAGAGGCAAGTGCAAATGCGCATAAGCTGGCCGGGGTACTTGGCACTTTTGGACTGCACAAAGGTACGGAACTCGCGCGCGAAGCCGAAGTTGCCTATCAGGGAGATCTGCCATCACATCCAGCCGCAGCAGCTAGGCTTGCGGAGATCGCAGTTCAATTGAGGGCCTTGCTCGCCGGCAGGAGATAGTCAATCTTCCCAGGACAACTACAAAGCTCGTCAGCAATTACACTCTTCAAAGGTGATTCGGCAAAATCCATCTGCGCAGCAGCTTGACCTCAGCTTTGAGGCGCCGCAGCTCGTGCGCCGTGTTTGGCCAGTGCGCGATCTTGTGAAGCAGGTTAGTGAGCAGGTTGAGCAGGAATACGCCGATGTGTGGGTCGAGGGCGAGATATCCAACTTCCGTCCGGCGCCATCGGGGCATCTTTACTTCACACTGAAGGATGCAGACGCACAGTTGCCCGTCGTGCTCTTCCGCCGCCAGGCACTGCTGCTGCGCTTCACTCCTCAGGATGGGCTGCATGTGCTCGTTCGTGGTCGAGTAAGCGTATATGCGCAGCGGGGCCAATTGCAGTTGGTGGGGGAAACCATCGAACCGGTGGGTGCCGGATCCCTCCAATTGGCTTTCGAGCAACTGAAACAGCGGCTCAAGACCGAGGGGCTTTTTGACGCGGAACGAAAACGTCCATTGCCACCCTTCCCGCGTACCGTCGGGATCGTATCGTCCCCAACCGGTGCTGTGATTCGCGATTTTCTCAACATCATCGGCCGGCGTCATTCGGGTCTGAATGTCCTCCTGTTCCCTGTCTCCGTCCAAGGCGAACAAGCGGCTGGCGAAATCGAGACCGCCCTCGCACTTCTGAACGAAAGCGGGTTGGTTGAGGTGATCGTGCTGGCGCGCGGTGGAGGTTCGCTTGAAGATCTCAACGCCTTCAACAGTGAGCGTGTCGCTCGCGCAATCGCGGCATCCAGATTGCCGGTGGTGTCGGCGATTGGGCATGAGACCGACTTTACAATTGCTGATTTCGTCGCGGATCTCCGCGCACCCACGCCTTCAGCCGCCGCGGAACTGATCACCGAGGCACAGCATCGTGTAGCGGAACGTGTGTCGAACCAGGTGCTCCGCCTTGATCGGGCGGCACGCTTTCAACTGCTACATGGTCGACAACGACTTGACGCGCTGCCAGTAGCTCGCGCCGAAGGTCGCGTTACAACCATGTTGCATCGTTTGAATCAGCGACTCGACGATGTTGGATTTAGCATGGAAGCATCGGTGCGGACTATCATGCGCGAGCGACAACGCGAAGTGGCTGAATTAACGGCGGCTGTTTTGCATCATGATCCGAGACGACAGCTGGGACGTACGCGCGAGCGCTTAAGCTCTCGGACTGCCCGCCTGGATCACTCTGCTGAACGCTCACTGAGAACCGCAGACGCACGGCTGCATGCGCTCCATGCTCGGCTGCATTCACTGTCTCCCCTGGCAGTCCTGGAACGCGGCTACGCTTTGGTTCGAAGCTCCGACGGCAGAGTGATTCGCTCCATCGCCCAAGTGGCGAGCGGCGATCATGTTACAACGCGACTGACCGATGGCGAATTCAGCAGTGTTGTCGAAACGCCAGACAGAAAAAAGCGCAACAAGAAGTGAGGCTATGAGCACAGCAACTGCACGCAGACTTTTTGGGACAGACGGAATTCGCGGCATCGCGGGCGAAGCGCCTTTGGACGCGACGACGGTTTACGCCGCAGGATTGGCGATGGGACATTCACTGCGCAACGCGACTGAGCCGAAAGTGATCTTGGGGCGCGACACCCGCGAATCGAGCCCCTGGATTGCGGCCGTGCTTGCTGCCGGCTTGCGAGACGCAGGAGCTCGTGTTGAGAGCGCGGGAGTTGTACCTACGCCGGCCGTCGCTTTTCTGGCGCGTACCCACGGATTCGATGCCGGAGTGGTAATCTCGGCGTCACACAATCCGTGGCGCGACAACGGTATCAAGCTGTTTGGCGCAGACGGATTTAAGCTGGCTGACGCTGTCGAGTTGGCTATTGAAGATGAAATTCTGCGTCACGCTGTTGATGCCGTCGCACCTGACCCTGCCAAGCTGCCCTTCATTGAAGACAATCTCGAGCTTCGGGCGGATTATGTAAAGTTCCTGATTGCTTGCGTACCAGATCTCAGGTTGGATGGCATGCACATTGTCGCCGACTGTGCAAACGGAGCCGCGGCAGCCGTGGCGCCTGCACTCTTTGCGCAATTGGGCGCCGACACTTCCGGCAAGTTTGCACTCCTGAATATTTCGCCCGACGGGCGCAACATCAACGACAAATGCGGGGCGCTCCACCCGACATGGGTAGCCGACGAAGTGCGGAAGCGCGGAGCAGAGATTGGCCTCACCTTCGACGGAGACGCAGATCGCTGCATGTTGGCTGGTGCAAAGGGAAATGTGATCAACGGTGATGCCATCCTGCTCGTGGCGGCTCGCGATCTGAAACTACGTGGACAGCTCACAGGCGATCTCGTCGTGGCCACGACCATGTCGAACATGGGACTCGAAGCTGCGCTGAAGCGTTCGGGCATTCGTATGCTACGTGCGCCCGTAGGTGATCGATACGTTCTCGAGCAAATGCAGCAACATGACGCTGCATTGGGCGGAGAGCAATCAGGCCATATTCTCTTCCCTCACCTGGCGACAACCGGCGACGGTCTGCTTACGGCTCTCGTGGTTCTTGACCTGATTGCCAGGAGCGGCAAAAGTATCGACGAATTGACCGCGGATCTGAAGGTGTTCCCGCAAATCATCGTGAACGTCAGAGTGCGAGAACGCAGACCGCTGGAAGCGATTCCCGCAATTGCCGAAAGAATTCGCGCAGCAGAGGAAGAGCTTAAAGACTCAGGCCGGGTGGTAATTCGCTACTCTGGGACAGAGCCTCTGGCGCGGGTGATGATCGAGGCAGAGAGCGAAGAATTAATGCGGAGACACTCAGACGCAATTGCGGAAGCAATTAGGAACGAGCTTGGAATCTAGCTGGCGGACTTTTCTTCCTGGTATTCCATTTCAGTGTTGATCGCCCAGATATTGTCCTTTGATCTGACCCCGTTCACTATGTTTTCGACGGCGGTCATAGCGGTCAACATTGAGTGGTCTTGATTATTGTATTTGTGCATTCCGTTGCGGCCGATTAGAAAGAGATTCTCAAACCGATCGATGTAGTTACGAATAACATCGAACCGGTCGTAGCTGCCGAAGTAGGCAGGATAGGTCTTTGGAACCCGAACGACATGGGAATCCACCACGTCTTCGCCGTCCACAATGCCGATCTTATCGATTTCGCTAATTGCAAAAGTGGTCATCTCTTCGTCGGAAAGCTTCCAAATGGGATCTGTGTCGTTGCAAAAATATTCAAGGCCGAGCCACACTTTGTCTGGACTGTCGGTCAGCCATGGACTCCAGTTGTTGAAAATTTGCAACCGCCCGACAAGCACGTCGGATTCCTGAATGTAGATCCAGTTATCTTTGAGAATCCCACCGTCTTCCTCGGTCACCTTAAGCTTGTTGGCCAGCAATCCAACGGTGATGAAATCGCGATAAATCAGCCCTTCACTGACCTCATTGACCTCATCAGGGACGGGCACCGAAAGCCCCCTGATCAGGTCGCGGACGGGCATTGTCGAAAAGAAATAGTCACCGGCAACCGTGATTCTTTCTCCCGCTCCGTTCACACATTCGACTGAAACTACCTTGCCCTCTTCAGCATTGATGCGATCTACCGACGTGGAAAGATGGATTTCGCCGCCTGCCTTGCAGACTATCTCGGCAGCGTGCTCCCATAGCTGGCCCGGACCCAGTTTGGGATAAAGAAATCTCTCGATCAACGACGTTTCAGTTTCTTTCTGAGCTATGTCTTGTGTATGCCTTCTACCGAATGTCTTTTTAAGGAAGTGAACCACCACTCCCCTAAGCGATAGCCCCTTGATGCGTTGCGCGCCCCATTCTGCGCTAATCTCGTGGCAAGGAACTCCCCAGACCTTTTCCGTATAGGATTTAAAGAAAGTCAGGTATAACTGTTTGCCGAACCTGTTTATGAGAAAGTCTTCCAGAGAACGCTCTTTACGCCTGGGCAGTCAACGCAGAACGCATATAACTGAATCCAGCGCGCAGCGTTCGAACCAAACCCATCTTCTTGATTGTGTCGCCCGTGAGGCGGATCGGGTAGTCGAAGAAGCGGCGCAAAAAATAAATACGGCTCTTTCGGTTCCGCACCAACATGACCAGATCTTGAGTCGCTGGATCCAGATCCCTGCCCGCAGGAATTTCGCGCTGCTGGCCCTGATAGCGGAGATAGCCGTCTCCACCAGAAGTTTCCTCAACGGGCATCAGATCGAGCCACCATTCATAACTCGGTCAGACTTCGAGAAAAACCGATGACCGCCAATATCCATGCGGTTGCCTTTGTAGCAGACAGTGCGCGAAAGGCCCCCGACTTGACTGCCGGATTCGATCAAGATGGGCTTAATGCCGGTGCGTCGTTGCAGTTCGATCGCAGCAGTTAGTCCCGCTGGTCCAGCCCCGATGATAATTGCACTTCCTTGTTTCATTGCCCTGCACCGAACCTTGGAGGCTGTACTTCATTGCCTGCATCGTAGACGAGATGATTCACATCTTCCTGTGACTACCTTTATGGATGTGCTTGCTAATGGTGCAACTAGAATTGTTCGTTCTAGATTCCTCTGGCCAGAGTCTATTAGAGTAAATCGCTATGAGCTCAACTTTGTAGAATGATTGGTAACTCGAATATAACTTTAGTTCTGTCGCCTGGGAGCAAGGGATGGGAATTCCGTGATATGCCGTAGCCCCTCGACTTATCGAACGACCTCGCAATGATTTACCTGCTTAAAGGTCGCGCCAGTTAGGGCCGAAGCCAAGGTCGGCGAGGAGAGGAACATTCAGCTTTACCACACCCTCCATCTCAGTGCGGACCAACTCTTCCACCTCAGCCTTCTCGTCGGCAGGAACTTCGAAGAGCAACTCATCGTGAACCTGGAGAACCATGTGCGTCTTAAGCTTGCGCTCCGTTAGTTTGCGGTCTAGCGCGATCATGGCCAGCTTGATCAGGTCCGCGGCGGTGCCCTGCAGCGGAGTATTGATGGCAGTGCGCTCAGCGAAACCGCGCTGGTTGGGGTTACGGCTTTCAATGTCGGGGATCGGCCTGACGCGTCCAAACATCGTGCGCACACTGCCTTCACGGCGGGTTGCTTCCAGCGTCCTTTCAATGAATTCCTTCACTCCCTGGTAGCGCGCAAAGTAGCGGTCGATATAGGCCCGCGCCTCGGCTTGAGGAATTCCAAGCTGTGCAGCCAGACCAAATGGGGAGATCCCATACACAATTCCGAAGTTGACCGCCTTGGCGCGGTTACGCGTTTCTTTGTCCATGGTGTCAGCGGGAACGCCAAACACCTCGCTGGCCGTGAGGGTATGGATGTCCTGGTTTTCCTGGTAGGCACGCACCAGCAACGGGTCACCGCTAAAGTGCGCGAGCAGTCGCAATTCGATCTGCGAGTAATCGGCGGATAGAAGTTGGGTGCCCGGTGCAGACGTGAAAGCAGCGCGAATCTCGCGGCCAAGTTCGGTCTTGATCGGGATGTTCTGGAGGTTCGGATTGACAGACGAGAGCCGCCCCGTAGCTGTTGCCGCAGCTTGAAATGTTGTATGCACGCGCGATTCAGAGTCGGCCAGCAACGGCAGAGAATCGACGTAGTTGGATTTGAGTTTTGAAAGATGGCGGTATTCGAGAACAAGCCGCGGAACATCGTTGGTTTCGGCAAGTTGTTCAAGTACATCTTGCGCTGTGGAGATCTTCTTTCCCTTGCCATAGGCGACCGGCATCGGCAGATTCATGTGAGTGAAGAGCACTTCGCCGAGTTGCTTAGGTGAGTTGATGTTGAAGCGACGTCCCGCAAGCGAGAAAATGTTTTCGCCAACGCGATCCAGTTCCTGGGCAAAACGCCTCGAAAGTCCATCGAGCACTCCGATGTCGATGCGCACGCCTTTCTTTTCCATCCGATAGAGAACTGGTGCGAGCGGCAGGTCGATCTCTTCGTAAACACGGGTCACTCCACATCGCTCCGCCTCCTCACGCAGCGGCGTGACCAGCGCGTGAATAGATGCCGCGCCGGCGGGCAAAGTGGACGGCGGCGCCTGGCTGTGCCTCGCAGCCACATCGGCCAAAGACTGCGCTGAATTCGTGGGGTTGAGCGCATAGGAGAGCAGCATGCTGTCATCCACGGCGCCATGCAAGTCAACTTCGAGGCCGCACAGAACATGCAGAACCAGTTTCAAGTCATGCACCCGCTTGGGGACGGTGGGGTCTTCAAACAGAGACCGTAGCTCCGGTGTAAGCGGTAGGCACAGTGCTTTGCCGGGCTCCGCGCAAACCCCGACGCTGGAGCGTGTCTTCTTCTCAGCCTCTTCGACGACGTCGAGCAATGAAAGTGTCTGCTGCGGCGCATCCTCTTCTGTCTCCTGCTCAACAGGCTCCGACGCATCGAGCGCGAATGCGAATCCATGCTGACGCGCAGCCGCATAGAACTCCGCCGCCTGTTGGTCGGTTGGCTGGTCGATCAGTTCTGCGGCCGGCCCCGAAGTCGATGGCGCAAGGTCGCGGAGCATCGACGTAAACTCCAACTCGGTGAATAGCTCGCGGCAAGCCTCCACGTCCGGATCTTGCGTTTCCATCGCGCCCAAATCCAGTTCCAACGGCACATGGCAGTCAATCGTAACGAGTTCCTTCGAGAGCAGTACCGCGTCGCGATTTTGCTCAAGCGATTCGCGATAACTCTTGCGCTTGACCTCGGCCGCTCGATCGAGCACTGCCTCTACTGTCCCGAATTGAACGATCAACTCGACGCTTCCCTTATCGCCAATGCCCGGAGCCCCGGGAATGTTGTCGATCGTGTCCCCTCGCAGCGCCATCACATCCACCACCTTCTCTGGCGGTACACCAAGCGTCTCGATGACCTTGGCTGGATCGAGAATGAGGTTGTCCTTTTGCGGGTTGAGAACTTTTACATGCGGTGTGACGAGTTGCATCATGTCTTTGTCGCCAGAGACGATGAAAACCTCGTGCTCACGCTCGGCAGCCTCGCGAGCAAGCGTGCCAATCACGTCATCGGCCTCAAAACCGACCGCTTCGATGATGGGGATACGTAGCGCCTCAAGTGAGCGTCGAATGTAAGGGACCTGACGTCGGAGATCCTCAGGCATGGACTCGCGCTTGGCCTTGTAGCCGTCGTAGCTGACTTCCTCGAAGCTCTGAGATTTGGAGTTCCACTTGCGCAAGGTGCCAATGGACCGAGCTCGCTCATCGCGAAAAACGGCGCCGCTGACATCAAAGACCGCAGCGAAGTAACGCGGCGCGAAATCCTGACGCAGTTTCTTGATCATGTTCACAAAGACATAGGTAGCAGCCGTGGGTAATCCAGACCGCGTCGACATGGGTCGGCTGCGCTGCATCGCGTGATAAGCGCGAAAAATGAACGACATAGCGTCGAGCAGGAAGACGGGAGGTTTCTCTTGGCCGGGCAC